>NZ_JBDOIO010000004.1:0-1200000 GCF_039831995.1 Paenibacillus pabuli | reverse complement strand
AAGACGATGGGCGACCGTCTCAGGCTGAACCGCCGACAGAATGACATGATCGCTATCCGTAATAATCACGGCACGAGTACGTCTTCCGTACGTTGCGTCTATCAGCATATGACGATCTCTTGCCTCTTGTATAATTCTCTTGATCGGCGCCGATTCCGGACTTACGATGGATATAATCCGGTTCGCCGATACGATGTTACCGAATCCAATGTTAATGAGTTTGATTGCCATAACCAGGTTCTTCCCCCTATACATGCGACTCTCTTGCCGAAATATGGCCGTTCATTCGATATTCGCCGCCTGCTCGCGAATTTTCTCCAGCTCCGCCTTCATCTCGACAACACGGTTCACCAGAGCCAAATGGTTGGCTTTTGATCCAATCGTATTGACTTCCCGATTCATCTCTTGAATAAGAAAGTCCAACTTGCGGCCTACCGGCTCTTCACTCTTCAGCAGTTCCCTGCTCTGTCCGAAGTGGCTGAGTAGACGCGTAAGCTCCTCCTCTATGTTAGAACGATCGGCAAACACAGCAATTTCCATACCCAATTTATGCTCGTCAAAAGGGAAAGAGCCTTCCTCCTGCAATTCCGTAAGCCTTTGTCTTAACTTGTTGCGGTAATCCGTTACCACAGTAGGTGCAAGAGCAAGCATCTCGGTATGCAGCGACTCCAGACGACTAATCCGTCGTTCCAGATCACTGGCCAGATGAAGACCCTCGCGCGCGCGCATTTGCTCCAGACTGGACAAGGCCTCTTCCAGGCTCTGTTGCAGCACACGCTCCCATTCGTCCTTCTGTTCCTCGGGAATTGAACTCGTTCCATCGGAATGAACCATGACATCCGGCAACGCAAGCATGTCCATAATGCTCGGTTTGCCCTGCATCCCAAAGCGGGATTCCAGCTGTTCTGCCGCCTGCAGATAGGCCCTGACTGCCTGCTCATTAAGCACGGCAGGAAGAGCCTGGTCTTCATCTTTTTCTTTCATTACATAAACATCAATCCGCCCGCGCTTCAGCCGGCTCTGCACTCTTTTCCTCAATCCATCTTCATAACATGTCCACTCTTTGGGCATGCGCATCATCACTTCACAGTAACGATGATTGACGGACTTGATCTCCAATTGTACCTTATAGCCTCCAAAATGAAAGGCAGATTGACCGTATCCGGTCATACTGAATGACATCGGCATCACATCCGTTACACTATTGTAATTGATTATTAGGGTTGAAACAAGTAGGACATTGGTGCTCGGACTTCTCCCATACATATTGGGTCAGTTCGGCAGTCATGCCGTAGAACATAAACGGGGTCATCAAGTAGATCCCCTTGAAATGGGCTGTTGCCACATCCAGCAGCTCTTTGGCAATTTTCACTCCCATGGCCCGTCCCTCTTCTCCTTCGAGACCAGCCATGCGGGAACGGACTTCTTCCGACAGCTGAATTCCTGGAACTTCGTTGTGCAGGTATTCAGCATTCCTTCCACTAGCCAGCGGCATTACGCCGACGAAAATAGGCACTTCCAAATGTTTGGTCGCTTCATGCATCGCTACGATCAATTTCGGGTCGTAGACAGGCTGCGTCATAATGTAATCGGCACCAGAGGCAATCTTTTTCTCCAGTCTCTGAACAGCCTTATCCAGATGTTTCACATTAGGATTAAACGCTGCCCCGATGACAAAACCAGCCTTCTGTTTAAGCGGTTTTCCAGAGAAAGCTACACCGTCGTTCAATTGCTTGATCATACGTATAATTTCAAATGAAGTCAGATCGTATACGGAACTGGATCCGGGCAGATCACCGAAACGCGCTGGATCACCTGTAACGGCAAGCACATGGTTGATACCGAGAGCATCAAAACCCATCATGTGTGACTGGGTCCCAATCAGATTTCGGTCACGGCAGGCAATATGTACAAGCGGTCGTAAGCCAGTACGATCCTGAACGAGATGTCCCAGAGCCATATTACTCATGCGGGTAACCGCCAAAGAGTTGTCAGCCAGTGTCAGCGCATCCGCACCAGCCGCTTTCAGCGTTTCGGCGCCTTTCATGAATTTGGCAATATCCAGGTCACGAGGCGGGTCGAGTTCAACGATAACCGTGTGGCGCTGTTTGACCAGATCCACAATCGTCGGCTGACCGCCACGTCCGGAACGTTCATCTACATTTTCGTGCAACACGATACGCGGTTTGGCTTCTGCAGGATCAGGCTGGGCAATAGGTGCTGGGGCGTATTCGGTAAGGGCCCGGGCGATTGCTGAAATATGATCAGGTGTTGTACCGCAGCATCCACCGATAATGCGGGCACCCAGATCAGCGAATTGCACTGCCGTCTGACCGAAATATTCCGGTGTTGCACCGTAACGGAACTGGCCATCAACATAGTCTGCTGCCCCCGCGTTAGGGTAAACGGACATCGGAATTCCGATTCTTCCGGATACAGTTTCCATGGCACGCATGATTCCATTTGGACCGGAACGGCAGTTGAATCCGATCACGTCAGCACCCTGCTCGCGCATGATCCGAAACGCTTCCGGCATCGTGTATCCATCCAGTGTATGTCCTATATCCTCAACCGCAAACTGCCCAATCACCGGCAGATCACTCAGCTTACGAGCCTGCACCAGGGCGATATCCATCTCTTCGATATCATAGAAGGTTTCAAGCAGAATCCCGTCAACCCCTTCATCAAGCAGGGCAAAAATCTGTTGTTCGTAGAAACGCTTCAGTTCACTTGTCGATACGTTGGTCCGCTTGCCTCCACGAATGGAGCCCACAGCCCCGAGAACGTAACCGTCTGAACCGGCGACATCCTTGGCAATGCGCACACCTGCACGATTGACTTCCGCCACCTTCGATTCCAGTCCGAACTTGGACAATTTGTCATAGTTGGCAGAGTACGTATTTGTCTCAAATATTTCAGTACCCGCTTCCAAATAACGACGATGCACGTCTGCTACTACTTCAGGTGAAACCAAATTTAATTCCTCGTATGAAATTCCTACCGGGAAACCCATTTGGTACAGATATGTTCCCATCGCCCCATCTCCAATGAGAACTCGTTCCTGCAAGACACTCCGCAAATCCGCCTTCATCCCTTTTCCCCCCGCCTAGCTGATCATTTCATACTAATGTAACACAAAAGCCGATCAATAACGTAGAAAAACACAGGTTTTCCATGAAATTCGGTCAAAAAAAGAGGCCCGAAGGCCTCTTGGCTTAAACTGTCATCTTATGAAGTGACTCCCTTGAAAACAATCTCTGCCGGACCAGTCATATACACATGATTGTCAGCTTCGTTCCACTCAATATGCAGGTCTCCGCCTTTGAGGCTAATAATTGCTGTACGATCCGTGTGTCCATTTAGTACTGAGGATACGAGCGTTGCGCAAGCTCCGGTTCCACAAGCCAATGTTGGACCAGCCCCTCGTTCCCATACACGCATATCGACGAATCCGCGATCGCGCACAGTGGCGAACTCAACGTTGATCTTTTTCGGGAACATCGGATGAACTTCCAGCACCGGTCCCCAAGTCGAGAGATCAAAGTTCACCGCATCATCCACATAAATCACTGCGTGGGGATTTCCCATCGAAACTGCCGTGAATTTGAACTCCTGCCCGTTCGCCTCAATGGAATGATCAACCACAGGGTTAGCATCCACCGTTGTCGGAACTTGAAGCCCGTCCAAAATGGGCTCGCCCATATCCACACGAACGGTTGCCACCTTGCCGTCAACTACATTGAGGGTTACCGGCTGCACACCTGCGCCGATGGTTTCGATCGTAATGTGCTCTGATGTCACATGACCATGGTCATAAACATACTTGGCTACACAGCGAATCGCATTCCCGCATTGTTCCGCTTCCGAACCATCGGAGTTCATAATGCGCATCTGAAAATCCGCCTTTTCCGAAGGCAGTATATAAACGAGTCCATCCGCACCGATGCCGAAGAAACGGTTGCACCATTTCACAGCCAGCTCTGCTGCATCAGCCGGAAGCTGTTTTTCTCCAAATACAACGATAAAATCGTTGCCAAGTCCATGCATTTTCGTAAATTCCATATCCTTGCCCACTCCTTTTGGCAGTCTGCTGCCAAAGCGTTATTCTTGCCTATTTACAGAAAAAAGCTATCCTGCAACATGTCCAAGGCTCTCGCCCTGAATCATTTTGAGGATAGCATAACGAAAACGATAAGGAAAAGCTATTGATTTTATGCTGAAAACTTTGTACTTTTCGGTACGAAGCTTCCAGGACCCATCCGCCGACGGTTACGACGGCCACCCCAGACACTGCCTGCGCCCATTAGGAACGTTGGGATACCTGCAGCAACAATCGAAATGGCCCATTCACGCATGCCGAGTGGTACGGTTTTGAAGATTGGCTGCAGCGGCTCCACGTACATCACAACCAGCATCAGCACCACGGACGAGATTACCGCAAGAACCAGATATTTGTTCTGGAGCGGATTCCGGTGGAAGATGGAGCGCGAGCTCCGGCAGTCAAATACATGAATAAGCTGAGCTAAAACGAGTGTCGCAAAAGCTACGGACTGTGCTTTGATAAGCTGTCCCGGTTGATCCGGAGCTGCCTGAAGGGTAAGCCAGAACGCACCTAAAGTACACAATCCAATCAATACACCGCGGCTGATGATTTTCCAGCCCAGTCTCCGGGCAAAAATGTTTTCCTTGGAGCCGCGTGGCTTGTGCTCCATCAGGTCTTTCTCCGGCTGATCCACACCCAGCGCCATGGCTGGCAAGCCATCTGTCACGAGGTTCACCCATAGAATCTGGATCGGCACAAGCGGCAGTGGCAGTCCCATCATCATTGCGAAGAACATTGTTAATATCTCGCCTACGTTTGAAGCAAGCAAATACCGAATAAACTTGCGAATGTTTTCATAAATATTACGTCCTTCTTCAATCGCTGCTACTATAGTAGAGAAATTATCATCACTGAGAATTAAGGCCGACGCCTCTTTCGTCACATCCGTCCCCGTAATTCCCATCGCGATGCCGATGTCCGCCGCTTTGATCGCTGGTGCGTCGTTGACACCATCCCCTGTCATCGCTACAACATGGCCTTTGCGCTGCAGTGATTTTACAATCCGAAGCTTGTGCTCAGGCGATACCCGGGAGAAAACATAGATGCCTTCTACCTGTTTGTCCAGCTCATCGTCCGTTAGCCCTGCCAGTTGCTGTCCGCTTAATGAGCCTCCGCCCCGCGGAAGAATTCCCAGCTGCTGGGCTATCGCCTCTGCAGTAGTTCCGTGGTCACCCGTAATCATGACCGTCCGGATCCCGGCTCTGCGACAAGTAGCAATCGCATCTCTGACTTCTCTCCGAGGTGGGTCGATCATGCCTGCAAGTCCAACGAACACGAGCTGATTCTCGGCAGCATGTTCGTTGTCAACTTTTTCCTCAGGGCGTACTTCACGATAAGCCATTCCCAAGACACGCAGGGCTGCCCCGGCCATTTTTTCGTTTGCAGCCATTACTTTCTGTCTCAACGTTCCGGTGAAGGGTACAACTTTGCCTTCCCATAAGATATAGCTGCATTGTCCGATCAACACATCCGGGGCACCTTTGGTATAGATCATGCGGCCTCCCTGATGCTGGATGAGGACAGACATCCGTTTACGGTCCGAGTCGAACGGGAACTCCTGTTGACGTGCATATAACTCCTTGAGGCCGGCAGGGGTAAGGCCCATTTTGGAAGCCAGGGTGACGAGCGCTCCTTCGGTTGGATCACCTTTCAGCTCCCATACGACGCCATCCTCCTTGATTGCCTCCTTCTTGCCATCCTTACCCTTTTTCTTGTTGCGTTCTTCCGAAAAATTTTCCACAATACTCGCATTATTACATAACGCACTGATCTGAAGCAGTCTTCGAAGCGTCTGGTCACTCTTCAGCTCGACCGTGCGGCCGTCTTCCAGCATCTGTCCTTCCGGTGCGTACCCGTCCCCGGTGACTTTTATGCTGCGCCCTTCCAGCCATACATCGGTCACGGTCATCTTGTTCTGGGTTAATGTCCCCGTCTTGTCCGAGCAAATTACGGAGGCACAACCGAGTGTCTCAACAGAAGGCAATTTTCGTACAATGGCTTTACGCTTAATCATTCGCTGTACGCCCAGCGCAAGTGCAATCGTGACGATCGCCGGCAAACCTTCAGGTATGGCAGCTACCGCCAGACTGACGCCAGCAAGGAACATTCCAACCGCCGGTTGTCCATGCAGAATACCAGCCACAACGACCATAACGGTAAGGCCCAGCGCAACAAAAATAAGTATTTTGCCCAGTTGCTCCAAACGGTGCTGGAGCGGCGTCTCCTGTTCCTCGGTATTTTGGATAAGATCGGCAATTTTGCCCATCTCGGTATCCATGCCTGTTCGAATGACAACGCCTTTGGCTGTTCCGCGGGTAACCATGGTGCCCATAAATCCAATATTTTTTTGATCACCGAGCGGTACGGCATCGTCTGCAATCGGGTTGCAATGCTTGCTTACCGGGACCGATTCTCCAGTGAGTGCCGATTCTTCCACATCCAGACTGCTCGTCTCCAGCCACCGGACATCCGCCGGGATGCGATCCCCGCTCTCGACAAATATGATATCCCCAGGCACCAGCTGTTTGGCAGCAAGCTGCACTTCCTGACCGGCGCGAAGAACTTTGGCAAGAGGTGCGGACAGCTGCTTCAATGCGCGGAGGGAACGCTCAGCCCTAAATTCCTGTACGAATCCCAAAATTGCATTCAGCACAATGATTGCAACAATCGTCACGGCATCCAAATATTCTCCGAGCAATCCGGACACCAGTGTCGCCCCCATCAAGACGAGCACCATAAAGTCCTTAAATTGGTTAAGCAGCAGTGTAATTGGAGATATGCGTTTCCCTTCACTCAGCTCATTTGAACCGCTGACCTTCCTCTTTTGCGCAACAGCTTCATCCGTCAATCCTTCCTCCAGACTGACGTCAAGCGTGCTGCGAAGCTCTTCTACGCTTAGTTGATGCCACTTGGTCTGTTCCATGCTTCAAGGTTCCCCTCCCAGTCTATATTTCCTGTAAAAGACGTTCATACATCTACTCGTGACTGCTAACGGCAGCTGTATGTCACGCCGGACAAACTACCTGCTCTATATGTATTCGGACAGGACCCCAATTAGCACCCGAATGGTGAATCCTTTCCCTGATGGACAGAATAGGCTAAAATAAAAGTCTGCGGTCATAACGCAGTGGAAGCCGAGTTATCTTATGCAAGAAGCGAGTGACAACGAACTGCAACCGGTTCTATTATTTTACATATTCCAGTTGTGTGTTTCAGTTATAGATAGAGAGGAAGTTGAACAATATGGCATTGGACGGTATTGTTACACGAGCCATCGTACACGAACTGCAGGGCTGCAAAGGCGGCCGCATTAGCAAAATCCATCAGCCTAACGGCCATGATGTCGTTCTGACCCTTCGTGCACAACGCGGGAACAGTAAATTGCTGATATCGGCCAGTCCGACGTATCCCCGTGTGCACTTTACGGAGAAGACATTTTTAAACCCTACAGAAGCACCGATGTTCTGCATGCTGCTGCGCAAGCACTGTGAGGGAGCCATTATAGAGGAGATTCGTCAGATCGGCATGGAGCGGATCATTCACATCGATGTTCGTCAACGCGACGAACTCGGTGACGTATCCGTAAAACGAATCATCATTGAGCTAATGGGGCGTCACAGCAATATCGTATTGCTCGACCCGGTCACGGGGACGATTTTGGACGGCATCCATCACGTAACGCCTTCCATCAGCAGCTATCGGGTTATCATGCCTGGTTTTTCGTACACAGCTCCGCCAGAGCAGCACAAAGCCAACCCATTGGAAGTGAACAGCGCTGAATTCCTCAAGGGTTACACTGAAACGGAAGAAGAAGCTGCCCGCTGGCTTGTGAATTCATTCAGTGGCATGAGCCCGCTGATCGCAGGAGAGATTACTGCTCGCGCCTCCGATACGGACAACGGAGATACATCCGTCGAGGCGGATGCCCTCTGGAATGCCTTTGAATCTGTGATGGGACCTGTGAGAGAGAATAATTACACGCCTGTAACAGGACTGAATGCCAAAGGTAAAATGATCTTCTCTGCTGTCCGGCTTCAGGGGATTCAGGATGCGGAGAAGACCTACGACACGATGAGTAAATGCATGGAGGATTATTACGGGGATAAGGCCGAGCGGGATACGGTAAAGCAAAAGGTAAGCGATTTGCTGCGTTTCCTGCAAAATGAACGAAGCAAAAATGTCAAAAAACTCGACAATCTGAACAAGGATCTACTGGAAGCCGATGACGCGGAAAAATACAGATTATGGGGTGAATTGTTATTTGCTTCTCTTCACCAGATTAGCAAGGGAGACAAAAGCGTGGAACTTGTGAACTTCTACGATGAAGATCAGGCAACCCTAACCATCACACTCGATCCCCTGCTTACACCATCGGACAACGCACAGCGTTACTTCAAACGGTACAACAAATATAAGAACAGTCTAGCTGTCATTCATGAACAGCTGGGCAAAACCAAGGACGAGATCGACTATCTGGACAACCTGCTGCAGCAGCTGTCCATCGCCTCCATGAACGATATTGAGGAGATCCGCGAAGAGCTGGTACAGCAGGGCTACCTTCGTGATCGCAACAAAAAAGGCAAGAAGAAAAAGAAAAACGACCGTCCAACCGTACATCAGTTTACCTCGACAGAGGGTATTGATATTTTGGTGGGCAAAAACAACTTGCAAAACGAGTATGTCACGAACCGTCTGGCCTCCGCCAATGATACCTGGCTGCACACCAAAGACATTCCGGGTTCACACGTCGTCATTCGCAGTACGGACTTTGGGGAAGCTACGCTGGAAGAAGCGGCACAGCTCGCAGCCTATTTCAGTCAGGCCAAGGAATCAAGCAGTGTTCCAGTGGACTATACCTTTATTCGTCACGTACGGAAACCAAGCGGTTCCAAGCCCGGTTTTGTCATCTACGATCATCAAAAAACACTGTTTGTGACGCCTAATGAAGAGTTGGTCAAAAGCTTGCCATCCACCATCAAAAACGGATAAAGCAGTGCTTCCATAAACGAAGCCACGCCGCCAAAAAAGCCCCAGAACAGAGAATTTCGTGTTCTGGGGCTTTTCGATCCACCTGTAAATTAACGTTTAGCCGCTGCACGCAGTTGTTCAAGCACATCGACTGCTACCGTCTTGCTCCCCAGATCCCCGTGAAAGACAACACCCTGTCTTACACCGTGGTAATCTGATCCGCCTGTCACAACTAATTCAAACTCCCGTGCCAATTGGGCATACCTGTGTTCCTCTTCGGGGCCGTGGTCTGAATGAAATACTTCAATTCCGTCAGGTCGTGACTGCTGAATGATCCGGCGAACCAGTTCATCATCCCCATAAAGACCCGGATGTGCTATAACCGCAGCTCCTCCCGCCTCTCTAATCCACTGACAGGCATCTTCAGGAGCTACACGCGGAACCGATACGAAGCCAGGTTTACCTTCGGCCAGATAACGATCGAAGGCATCCCGCATGTCAACAGCATACCCTTTGCTGACCAGGACATCAGCCATGTGAGGTCTGCCAATGCTTTCATCTGGCTCCAGAGGGCGTCCTAGCCCCTCAATGACCTCCTCCCAACTGATGGCTAGGCCAAGCTCCTGCAGTTTGGCAATAATGCGATGATTTCGTTCCTCCCGTGCGTCACGAAGTCCATGCAGCCGCTCCAGAAAGAGTTCATCCTTTATATTCACATAATAACCCAGCACATGGATGTCCTTGCCTCCTGCGCGGGTACTGATCTCAACGCCGGCCACAACATCGATACCACATTCCTGGCCTGTCTGCTGCGCTTCTGCCACACCTGCTACCGTATCATGATCCGTGATTGCTACGGCTGACAGTCCCTTTTGTTTGGCAAGCCTTACATTTTCGGAAGGTGACTGCATGCCGTCCGAAGCCTGACTGTGAGTATGCAGATCACAGCGTCCGCTAGGTTGATCCATTAACAACATCTCCTTGCTAAATGGTTGTGTTCACGATTACTCGCTTTCTTTTTCCTTGACTCCTTCCGCTCCTGTGTGCTCCTGCTGTCTCAAGTAGTTCAAGAAAGCTACTGCGGATAGAGGAAGCAGGGAAGATTTCAGATGAATGGCGTAGAACTGTCGTTTGAATGCAAGTCCGCGGATATCAACAATATGAACGAGACCAAGTGCCAATTCATGTTGAACGGATGAAGGAGATAACATAGTTATGCCCACGCCGGCTTCAACCGCCGATTTTACTGCTCCTGTACTTCCGAGCTCCATTACTACGTTCATGTCCTGCGGATCAATGTTTTTCTTTTGCAGCTGGTCTTCCATAACCTGTCTTGTACCGGACCCCTTCTCCCGCAGTACAAATGGATAAGCCATAACCTCCTCCAGCTCCACTTTCCCGCGTTCCGCGAGTGCGTGACCTGCCGGAACAACCAGCTTCAATTCGTCCTGCATCACCGGTTCCACAATCATGTCGGGATGATGAATCGGAGCTTCGATGAGGCCAAAATTCAACTGGTGCTTCAAAATATCGTCCATAATTTGCGTTGTATTCATCACTTTCATTACGATTGAGATATCGGGGTATTGACGTGCAAAGGGACCAAGCATCCTCGGTAAAACATATTCTCCAATGGTCAAACTGGCACCGAGCTGTAATCTTCCCTGAAGCATCTGTGTAAATGCCGACATCGCTTCATCGGTCTGTCTGACCAGTTCCACGCTCCGCTTGGCATGCGGCAGCAGGGTTCGCCCAGCTTCGGATAATTCTATTTTTTTGGTTGAACGGTGCAGTAACTTTGTGCCGAAATAGTCTTCCAGTGATTGAATCTGCATCGTCACCGCTGGTTGGGTCATATGTAAGGCTTGCGCAGCTGCTGAAAAACTCCCCTTTTCTGCCACGGTGTAAAAAATATGCAACTGATGAAAATTCATATCTTCGCCCCTCTTCTGTACGCTTACCTCATTGTAGCCGATTTTCCGAATTCCAACAAAAAAAGCATGCAGCTTGTCTGCATGCGATGTAGCTTGAATATATCATTGCTAATGTCTTGAATGTTTCCTGTGAATTACCTGTGCTTACGACTGTTCTTAACCAGAGTCATTCGTCTGGAATGCCTCAACCAGGAATAATATGATTTCAGGTCACGAAGCTCAATTGTCTCTGACATTCGCCCCAAAAAGGTAACTACAATCATCTTGTGAAGAGGATTGCCGGCGATATCATATTCTCCTTCAAGCTCGGAAAATTCCGCAACCACTACCACATCTTCGTCGATGAGGTAGACGTCCTGTTCATTACGGTAGTATGGCGTAATACGGTCCTGCTTCAGACACTCCCATAACCAAGCCGCAATATGGTCATCATCATTACGTGTGGGCTCAATGCGGTCTGCATACCGCATTTTGGCATGATGGGTAATGACGATGTCGGCCACTTTTTTGTCTCCAAGAGCTACGAAAAACGGCTCGTAGGTGCTCCAACGTTGCATCACCTTATCACGCATGGGAATCACTCTCCACCAGATAGGACTTTCTATCTATTTATTACCAAATATATTACAACATAAGTCCCGTAAGCTCAAGGCGTAAGTTCAGATTTTTTCATAAAATCCGTTTTGTGCCTAATTCATTAAAAACGTAAACGAAGACCTATGACAACCAATAACCTTCTCTTTATTTTAATCTCTTTTGAAAAGAAAAGGAACCCGCGATATGCCGGATTCCACTGAAGATATTCAGTTTTATCACATCTACTACGCATGCCGTCCTGCGCGGAGCTCGTCATCCATCGTTTTCAGCAGCTCATGTGACGCATCACATTTGTATTCCCAGAACATCACCCCGGCAAGATCCTGCTCAATGATATACTGGCATTTTGCTCTGATCGAATCCGGATCATCGTAAGAGATGAGTGTGTTGCCATTAAACAAATAAGGGGCCTTGGCCTCATTATCCCAATATCGGACATATCCGTTAAGGCCAATATACTTTTCGCTTAACTCCGTATATTCGGGTCCGTAACCTCCGGTCGTCTCGGCCATCTGATGCAATCCGTTGTTACGGTCCGGTACACCTTTCCACATCCTGGAGTAAAATGCCGCACCAATGACAATTTTATCTCGCGGTACACCTGCATTATGAAACATACGTACCGAGGCATCCGTGCTAATCCGGTATAAATCACCTGTCGCAGTATAGAGATTGGTATGGTGTCCAGTCAGTACCTGGAAACCTCCACGCATGTCGTACGTCATCAGCTGTACATAATCAAGGTACTGCTGTACCTGATCCATTTCCGTACCGTCAATGTAGTACTGATCAGCACCGGCCGCAATGGTCAGCATATAATGCCTGTCATCTAGTTCACCTTGCTTCGTCAGAGCTGCCCTTATCGTTTTTAACAGTAGCGTAAAGTTAACTTTGTCCTCCGCAGAGGCAGCGATACCCGCCTCTCCATAACACGGGTATTCCCAATCCAAGTCAATGCCATCCAGTCCGTAGGTAGTCACGGCCAGGACAGCTGATCCTGCCAGCTTCTGCCTCCCTTGCTCGGTCGCTGCCGCCTCCGAGAATCCGCCTGCACTCCAGCCTCCGACAGACAAAATCATTTTCAGATCCGGGAAAGCCTTTTTGATCACCGGAATCCGATCCATATGTTGCAGATGGCTGGTCTGAATGACATCTTCCTGAATATGAGCAAATGCGATATTGATATGCGTCATCCTGCTCAAGTCTACCTCCGGCACATCGTTCAAGTCACGATGTCCAACATATCCAACAATCCATTTTGGGTTCATAGGCTGCCTCCTTCATGCCCGATTGCATCACTGCGCTGTCCGGTCAGCAGCGAACTTACCTGAATGGCTTCCTTCACGGCACCAATCCGGTATCCTGATGAAATATAACGGATCCGATAAGCTTCATCCAGGACGACAAGATGGGGATAACCTGACTCTGTCGCTCCAGAGCTGCGGAACACTTCAGGCAATGAGGCAGCCTCGTCCTCGCCTAACCGGACTTGTGACGGCAGCATCTCCAGCTGTTTGCTCTGCAATGATTTTCCTGTACCAGCAGAGCCAGTAAGCAATACAATCGGTACATTCCGCTCCACCAATTCTTTCCTCAGGTCAGCAAGTTCTTTCAGCAAATGTATGGTCGGTTCTCGCTCCGGTTCAATCCAGGAAAGAAGCATGCCCGCTGCCGTTCCAACGCTATTCTCTAGTGTAGCTATGCTTCCGTCGTTCCATCGCAGTTCCACGTGCTTATCCACCGTTCCAAGGACAGGAATTTCCTCATCGGCGCTGCGGAAGGTTACGTCAACACAAGCCTCTTCCCCTTCATTCAACTTAAAATAGGTAAAACGAGCTTTTACCGTGCCATTTTTCAATCGTATGCCTGTCGTCATTCGATAGGACCCTTCCTCAGCTGGCAGAGGCTCGGCAAACAGCTTCGTCTCTTTATAAGGGAAATGCAAAGTCACGTATTTCCCCTGAACAAGCCGGGCAATGGAAATGTTCTCATAGTAGGAAGCCTCCGGCACGTTTGCTCCTGCCTCGTTTTGCACAAGACGAATGGTTCCCATTCGGAGCTTCACCTTTTCCTCATTGCCAAGATCCGCGAAGATCCAGGACCCATTCTGCCAATACTGCGGCTTGCGTTCACTTGGATGCAGACGGGAAGGAACGCCAATACTGCGACAGATGGAAACAAATAGGATTGCCAGCGATTCCTCATCCCCGGCCATTAACCGATAAGTCCCTGCCGCTGTACCCTTTCCTTTCAGATTGGGCAGATCCTCCGAATGAATAAACTTCTCCTTGATTGCTGTAACAAGAAGTGAAGGCTCTTTCACCATGGCATCCCTCTCATCTGAAGCAAAGGCTGCCTGGAATTGTTCCCTGTACGGCCCAAGCATCTCAAATGCAACGCGAGGACATAACACATAGGGAATAAACAAGGTATCCGGGATCATACCGCGCAGAGGAAGCGAATAAGTTAAATGCTCCTGTAGTACGGGACGGAACGTGTCAATCAAATCCTTACTATTCAGCGACTCCAGCAGCAGTAACGGCCACTCCCCGTGCTCTGGAGAGCTTTCCCTGAGAAACGCGGCGATTTCGTGGCCATTTCCGCGCGATTTCTGCATGACGTCCCATACCCTAGCCTCCGGAAGGCCTAGCTGCCGAGATAGATCCGTGCTCTCCTTATGAGTTATAAACGTGGCTTCAAACGCAGTACGGACTTCCGTCCCCTCCGACAAACGCTGCTGATGCAGCGACTCAGCTTCCTCTGTCAATGCAGGGAGCTCCTCACCCTGCGTCTCAGGCGGAGGAACCATGTCGAAATCAACTACTCCGCTCTCTTGCACAGGTTGACTTTGCAGATCCAGCACAAGTTCCAATCGGTCTGTTGTGTCAACCGTGACCTTATGCTCCCGCCACCGTCCCTGAAATACCGCCCGGATAAGCAGAGCACCATATCCCGTCTTGAAGACCACTTCTCCGTTCTCATCCGTCAATAACTCTGCAATCGGATAGAATTCGGCCATGTTATACAGTTCAAATCGCACAGAAGTCCCCTTCACTGGAACTCCGGCCAGATCCTTGACCGATACAGTCAGCTCCTTTGTTGGAGCGTAGTTCTCCAAAAGATTCAGCTCGGTATACCATTCTGTTGCCAGTGTTACATCCTCCGGACCACGATAGCTGCCAAGCACTCTTGTATTCATCAACATCGACCGGCGGGCAGGTGGCGTAAACCATCCCTGGTTCAGCCTGGCCTCCGGTTCACAAGCGCCGATATAATACCATGTTCCGTCAGCCCACGCTTCCACCCAGGCATGATTGTCATCACAATGTGCCCAGCGAGGAGTATATACCTGACGGGCAGGAATCCCAATACTTCGCAGTGCAGTCACGGCCAGCGTTGATTCTTCCCCGCAGCGCCCCCTTGCACTCCGAATCATGGTGAGCGGTGAAACCGTCCTAAGATCGCTGCCGGTATAGACTGCCTTTTCATGGCACCAGTAGTTGGCTTCCAGAATCGCGTCTGACATCGTGAGCGGCATGATGCGACCCACCAGTTCTGCGTAGAAGATCGCTCGGCAATCCTCGATATTCTCCGTATTAACCCTGCAGGGAAGCACAAAATGAAGGAACAAATTATCCGGTACCCGTTGCCCCCACGGAACCTCCCGCCGCATTCGCAGAGTTGATCTTACGTGACTTAAAAACAGCGCACCCGGTACATCTGCCAGATCCTGAAGCGGACTGTATGCATACACAAACTTGAGCGCCCACTCTTCTTCCACGGACAGCGGCTCCTTGAATACGGCAAAGATCTCGTCAGCCTGTGCCTGGACAAGCTCCTTTTTGATATGAAGCTTATCTTCAATAGATTTCATATCTTCGGGAGTAAGCGAAAACGCCGACATCTGCACACTCATTTCATATCCCTCTCTTCCCATAGGTTCCCGTCTTCGCGAATGAGCCATCTTCCGGTCCCGTCCGCAGTCGCAGCTGAAATTTGAAATAGGCGTTTGGCAGCATAAACCTCAGGATGAACTTCCACATCAGAAGTCCAGCCGAGCAATGACAGGTCTTGCGTAAACGTCCCATTCTTTTCCCTGTAATTACGCTGCAGATAATATAGCTTTCTTAGCTCCCATTTAATCCGTTCATCCTGCGGCAGCGCAAAATCGTCATTACCATCATCCTCATCGGCAAACACAACATAGCCCCACAGTTCGGGATAATGCATATTCACCAGTCCCATCGGCGACCAGACCCAGTTATCCTCCGGATAGGGCTTACCGGTATCGGGATCCATTACTTTGCGGTAATTTCCATTCACCACCTCAGCCTGCCACTCTACCCGCGAAAAATTGACTCTCCAAAATTCACCCGGCAGCGGAGCCCGCTTTTCCTTGGCGCACTCTTTCAGACTGGTCCACGGGATCGCAACCTCGACAGACCATTTCCGGTTATTCGCTTCGGGACGATTCAGCTCGCCGTCAATATACACGGCTGTTTTCAATCCTTTCAAATCCCAACTGTCCAGCGGTGGTCCCCCGTCCCTGTAAGGCTTGATCAGGAGCAGGTCCCATACCGTATTTAGCGCATTGATTTCGAATTCGTAGTAACCGTGGCTGTCCCCGTCTGGATCAATGAAAATCTCAAAGTCGTTGTCATAAAAAATGACGGAATCGCGCTCAGTCAACGTTGCCCAGATCTGATCCTCCCAAAGCTCGGCACCGAAATAAAAGTGTTCATCGTCCCACAGCATTTTCACCCTTGTATCCTTCGCGGGAGCAGGACGAAGATCCCCTTCAATATCCACAAACTTGTCCGTCCATTCCGCCTGATCCCAGAAAGGCTTGTCCAGCCTTCCGTCAAGCACCAGCTCACCTACTGCACGGCGGCACATATAGTGTTTCGGCTGATAGGTATCCATACGTGGTATGGGCACGCCACTTAGCATCATGTTGATCCCTCCATTCAGTTATGAGTAACGACTGCCCCGGAGCCGCCGTACATATCAACCTTCTCATCAAATTCCAGCTTCACCACTGTTGTCAGTTCATGGGTATCTTCACCGGTCAGGTGAATCCATGTTGTACCGGGAATTTGAAACCACGGAACCCCGCCGTGAATGTCATACGTCAGTTCTTTGCCTGAATGCAGCACGGATACTTTCTTGATTTTGTTGCACAACCCTTTCACACAAATACTTTCCTTCGGATTTCCATGCACAAAGAGATAGAGTGTTTTCTCATCTGCCGAGAGAGTGCTTCCGTCGCCATAATACCGGCTCATAATCCCGTCTCTTGTCCCGTATACGGCTTCTTCATGCGCTCTGATCCAATCGCCAAGACCTAAAAGAATTGCCTCCTGTCTCTCATCAATTGTTCCGTCCTCCCTTGGGCCAATATCAAGCAGCATGTTGCCGCCCATGGAGATGCAGTCGCAAAACATGCGCACGATCTGATGCAGTGATTTGTAATGCTGATCCGTAGGGACATACCCCCAAGAGGAATTGATCGTTGTACAAAACTCCCACGGCCCGTCTGGTCTCGTAATCGGCAGGCCTTGTTCAGGCGTTTTGTAATCCCCG
Organism: Paenibacillus pabuli; assembly: GCF_039831995.1. NCBI lineage: Bacteria > Bacillati > Bacillota > Bacilli > Caryophanales > Paenibacillaceae > Paenibacillus > Paenibacillus pabuli. Next base: position 1,182,816 of record NZ_JBDOIO010000004.1, on the reverse strand, counting down.
TGTCCTTGCAGGCGTGAATTAATTATGAGTTCTGGCTGCATTGATGTTAGATACCGTTTGAATTCAGGCAGGTTCCACTGCTTCTCGCTTCGTTCCCAATCTCCGTCAAACCATAGCAGATCAACTTTGCCAAACCCGGTAAGCAATTCTTTCAGTTGATGGTTGTTAAACTCCAGAAACTTCTGCCATTTGGTTTCATCCTGAATCCCATCCAGGGGATAGGAGAACGGATTGGAAGAACCAGGGTCATCCGGCACCTTGCCGCCTTCATATACACTCGGGTAATCCGGATGGGACCAGTCGATCAACGAGTAGTAGAGTCCGAGTCGAAGTCCCTTTGCCAAGATCGCATCTGCATATTCTTTGACAATATCCCGTGCAGCCTGTGTTTTCTTCACCGTATTCAAGTCACTGTACTGTGTATCCCACAGAGCGACTCCGTCATGATGCTTGGTTGTCAGCACAGCATACTTGGCACCCGATCTCTCAATCAGATTCGCCCATGCCGCGGCATTGAATCTGGAGGCGGTGAATCGCTCCATTTGCTCCATATATTCGTCATAAGTCATACGGCCATTGTAGAATGACCAGGACTCCGCAACGCCGTCCACTGCATAAATTCCGTAGTGAATAAAAATTCCCAGCTTCGCATCCTCAAACCATTTCTGCATGATCATCTACACCTTTTTCTCTGCGATATTTGGAAACCCTGTGCACACGTTCGAAAAAGCTATGTCCAAACCGTTTGTTTATTGCTATCATTTAATAAGAAAAGAAATGGCACTTCTCCATATGGAAAGGAGGCAGCATTTCACTTGCGAATGGACTATTTCAAATCCAAACTGTTCCTGAAATACATTTGGTCCTACCTGTTCATTCTGCTAATTCCACTCGTGTTCATGACCGTATTTATCTATGAAAATGCAGTAACCACCCTCCGTACTGAAATTGAAAGCTCGCGTCTGGCCCAGTTATCACAAACGAAAGTGACCATTGACAGCCGAATGAAAGAGCTTAGCGAGATTGCTTCCCGGATTTCTTACGATAACCGGCTCTCTTCCTATCGGGTCACCAATACCCAGACCAGCCCGGAAGCCATTCGCGCATTGGATCAGTACAAAGCCACCAGTTCCATGATTGATGAAATCTATCTTTATTTCCACGATGACAAACGCATTTATTCCAGCAAAGGCCTGACCGACTTCGAGGTATTTGCCGACAATCTCAGCTTCAAGAACTGGAACAAGCAATCCCTGTATAACGATCTCAATGAAACCAAGCATCCTACCGTAAGACCTGCCGACGTGGTGACCAAAACCGGTGGAGTACAGGACCGCAAGCTTGCTTACCTTATTCCCATTACTCCAAACAGTCTGAACCCTCATGCCACGGTCATGGTATTTATCAAGGAGTCGCAGATTACAGATCTGATTGATTCCATACTTGGAAACTATCAAGGTCTGACCTATGTCCTCGATGCAGAAGGACAGGTGCTGACGGCCAACCATCAAGGAGATACCCTAAGCACAGATGCATCAGCTACCCTGTTTAATACCCTTACTCCAGGGATCCAGGAACGCACGCTGGACGGCAAAGATCATTCCATCGTATCTGTTCAATCGGAAACTAACGGCTGGACCTACATGACGATAATGCCAAGCTCCCAGTTCTTCAGCAGTGTACTGGATGTCCGCAGTTTCATGATGATGATCTTAGGTATCGTCCTCCTGGTCGGAGTCGCGATCGCTCTCGTTCTGGCCAAAATGCAGTATAAGCCCATCTCAACCCTGGTCGAATTTGCTTCTTCCCGCTTCCCGGAAAAGAAGAATGATGGCGAGTCTGGAAATGCCAATGAGCTGGAACGGATTCGTTCCGCCTTACAGAATTACAGCTCCCGCATCGATTTGCAGGAACCGTTTGCCCGGAATCAGTACTTGTCGACCTTAATTAAGTCCGGAGATCCGGATCCATTGTCTTCTGAACTGGTGCAGTTATTCGACCTGAAACTGGACAAGGAGTATTTGTTTGTCATGGTCATCGGCTGGAATGATTCCAAACATGCCGATATGGAACTCCGCCGCCGTATTGCAGGCAGTCTCGCCCATATTGAATTGCTTGATCTGCAGGCAACCGGTTATGGCGTTGAGCTGCCCCAGCTGGACCGATTCGGTTTAATCATGAGTTTTGATTCCGTAGAAGGGATAGATCGGATATCCCGTATAAAACAAATTATGGAACAGATACGAGGCTTACTTCTGGACACATTGTCCATTACGCCGTTGATTGGTGCAGGAAGTGCATATCGGCAGCTTCACGAGCTTACCCAGTCTTATGTTGAAGCCTGTTCTGCCTTTGATTTGCTCGTACCAGGTGAGTATGGGTCATCGGCTTTATTTGAAGAAATATCCAAGACACCGAGCCATTCCTACTGGATCCCAAACCATATGCAGCTGAAGCTGGTTCAAAGTCTGAAACAGGGAAACACCGATATCGCTTCCCAGTTGATTCGTTCATCCGTAACCAGTTTGCAGTCTTCCATGCTGCCTGCACTGCTTGTGCGCTGCATCAGCTTTGATCTACTGAACACGATCCTTAAGACAGCTTCGGAACTTGGAGAACATCAAATGCTGCACCAGATTGCTCCCAACATGGTGTTTAGCAGTTCACTGGAAGAGCTGGAATCCATCCTGCTCTCGCTTGCCTCCCAGTTATGTAACGAGGTAAAAAAGGATACGCAGCAGGAAGAGCAGACATTAATAGACCGTATTATTGAATACATTGATGCCCATTTTACAGATCACAATCTTAGCCTGGATACGCTTGCCTATGAATTTGAAGTTTCACCGTCCCATGTCAGCCGTTCCTTTAAGGAGAAGACCGGAATCAACTTCCTTCAGTACATTTGGCAAAAACGACTCGACAGGGTGTTTCAACAACTGAAAACGACGGATACTCCCCTAAAAGATCTCATTCTGGAAGTTGGGTATCTGGATACGCCGAATTTTATCCGTAAATTCAAGAAAGAGACTGGGCTTACTCCCGGGCAATATCGCAAGCTTCATCGCACCCCGGGTAGTGATGAGGGGACTGAATCTGCCAGCTAATAACAGGAAAGCCAACAGACGAACGATCAGAATTCCGTCGATGTTGGCTTTTTTCTGTTACTTCAACTTATTGCAAACGAAGAATCTATTACGATTACTCGCCCGAGGCATTCCACGTATCGTACACTTCCTGATAGATTTCCTGAATCCGGTCTCCGCCCATTTTCTTTATCTGTTCGACATAGCTGTCCCAGTTGGACAAAGGCTCTTCCCCGGTTACAAACTTCGCTTCCATCTGCTTCACGTACGTATTAAGGTCAGACAATAATGCAGACGCTTCATCCTGCTGTTCGTTGGTCAAATATGCATTCGGGAACGGCGCTTTACCGATTGGTATCAGCTTCTCTTCGTTCTCCTTCGCAATCCACTCGTCAAATTCTGTCGTGAGACCATTCGTCAGCTCCGGTGAGTTATGACCCGGAGTCAGCATGCCGAAGTTTGGAGTAATGGTGCCTCTGTACTCTTCACGATCGCCGCCGCCCGGAACAGGCAGCCATTCTTTTTCAAACGTATCTTTGTTGGTATACTGCCACAACGTGCCTTCAGGACCTTGATTGAAGAGCGTTTGTCCCTCGGTGGAATACAAATAGTCGATCCAGCGCATGGTTGCTTCGGGATGCTCGTTCACACTTGTGATGGCAAATGTTCCGTTAGCAGAGAGGCCTGGATGCATACCGTAAACGGGAGTTCCTGCAATGTCGCTCGCTACCGGTGTCATAAGCGGGTTTTTCATTGCCTCCTCCGGATCGCCACCCAGTGTAAAGTAGGAGAAATAGTCATTAAAGAGGGCAATTTGATTGTTTTCTCCTTTGGCTTTTTTCTGCTCAGGCGTTTGGGAGAAGGTCTCGTGATCCAGCAGATCCTCCTTCCACAAGCGATTCATAAATTCCAAATACCCTTTGTATCCTTCCTGCATCGGGCTGTAAAACACTTTATCCTGCTTATCCACGTAAACGACGGGATCATACATGCCCCAGAAGCCCAGAAAATACATCCGCAGATCGTCCAGCTTCACGGAAGTCAGCGGAATTTCATCCGCCTTGCCGTTGCCATTCGGATCTTCCGTCTTCACCCGCTTCAGTAATGCGTACAATTCCTCTGTTGTCTTCGGCAGTTCCTTTACACCAAGTGCTTCCAGCATACTGCCGTTATACCACATCGGGCTGCGATACCAGACGGCAGCACTGTCGATGAATGGAAGAGCGTAAATGTGTCCTTCAGGCGTTGTGAACGATTTGCGAATGTCCGGATTTTCATCGAACAATTTTTTAAGGTTTGGAGCATATCCCCCATCAATGTAGGGTTCAAGCGGGATAAGTGAGCCTTGGGTGCCATAGGTCACCTGCTCTGCTGGCGTAAGATCGGCTCCGTACAGTACATCAGGCAAATCACCACTTGCAAAGACCAGGTTTTTCTTGGTTGCAAAGCTGTCAATCGGAGTGAGCTGGAATTCAAACTTGATGTTCGTAAGCTTCTCTGCTTCCTGAATAACCGGCATGGTATTCCAGTCTGCCACACCTACATCCTGAGACATCATGGTCAATGTGATGGGTTCCTCCACAATAGGAAAGCCCTCTTGCTTCACCCCTGTCTCTTCCGGTGTGCCCGGCTCAGCGGTTGAACCGCCATCAGGAGATGCTCCGCATGCTGCAAGCATACTCGCAGCAAGGATCAGACTTAAAAGAACCGTTGATTTCTTGTGAGCTCTCTTCATGACAACAACTCCCTTTATGATGATTTATTTGGTATAGATCAGCCCTTAACGGAACCGATCATGACACCCTGTACGAAATATCGCTGCAAAAACGGATATATGATAATGATCGGAAGTGTAGATACAATAATGACGGCATAACGGACGAGTGCCGCCACTTCGGCTTTGTTATTCAGCGCCGATGCGGCTGATCCGTCCATCATGCCGGAGCCTTGGGCTGACATTTCCTGCAAAACGAGGATCTGTCTTAACACGAGCTGAAGCGGATATTTAGCCGAATCATTCAAATAAATCATTGCTGAGAAATAACTGTTCCAGTGTCCTACACCATAGAAGAGAGCCATAACGGCAATGATCGGCATAGACAGCGGCAGTACGATTTTGAAAAACAGCTTGAAATTAGAACAACCGTCGATCTGTGCGGCTTCCTGAAGCTCGCTCGGGATCGTTCCCTGGAAGAAGGTGCGGGAGACGATGATGTTCCATACCGAAGCTGCGGAAGGCAAAATCAGTGCCCACATGCTGTTAATCATGCCCAGCTCCTTAATCAGCAGATAACTTGGTACCAGCCCACCACCGAAGAACATCGTGAACATAAAGGTGCCCATAAAGAACCCTCTGCCGACCAGATCTCTTCTGCTGAGAGCATAGGCCGCTGGAATCGTGAACGCCAGGTTCACGGCAGTACCGACAACCGTATACAGAATAGTGTTCGCGTAACCTGACCAGATCCGTTGATCCTGAAGCACGCGCTCATAGCCTTCAAACGTGATATCTTTGGGAAATAGCCACATTGCCCCTGAAGCAACTTCCTTCGGATTGCTGATGGACGCGCTAATCATATATACCAGCGGGTAAGCCACCAGAAGGAAAGCAATCGTAACGTAGATATAATTCAAGGTTAGAAAAATTTTATCTTGCCTCGTTTCCCGAATACCGGTTAACATATAGCCTCCTCCTTTACCAAAGACTGTTCTCACTTGTCTTGCGTACAATTTGGTTGACGGTAACGAGCAAAAACGCATTAATTACAGAGTTAAACAAGCCGACAGCAGTAGAGAAGCTGTACTGGGCATTTTCAAGACCTGAACGATAGACGAAAGTGGATATGACATCGGAAGATTCCATGTTTAGCGGGTTCTGCATCAGGAGAATTTTCTCAAACCCGACCCCCAGCAGACTCCCCATGTTCAGAATGAGCAGGATCGTCATGGTCGGTACCAGCACAGGTATGTTAATGTGCCGAATACGCTGCAGTCTGTTTGCCCCGTCTATAATTGCTGCTTCATGCAACCCAGGATCGACTCCCGACAGCGCAGCAAGGTAAATGATCGTTCCCCAGCCCGCACTTTGCCATACGCCGGAAAGTACATATACCGTCTTGAACCATGCAGGGCTTGTCAGAAATGAGGGTGCATCTATACCCATCCATTCCACGAAACGGATCAGGATTCCGGTCGATGGAGACAGGAAGGCAATCACCATACCAACCATAACGACAACCGAGATAAAATGAGGCGCGTAAGTGACGGTCTGGACCAGCTTTTTGAAACGTTTGTGCTTCAGTTCATTAAATGCGAGTGCCAAAATAATCGGAATCGGAAACCCAACAGCCAGCTCATACAAACTGATGGCCAGCGTGTTCCACATCAAATCCCAAAAATAATAGGATTCAAAGAACCTTACAAAATGATCAAAACCTACCCAAGGGCTCCCGAATACTCCACGTACCGGATTGTAATTCTTGAACGCAATCTGGATGCCGTACATGGGTCCATAGTGAAAGATGAGAAAATACAGAAATGCGGGTGCGATGAACACATACAGTTCCCAGTTTCTCCAGACCTTTTGCCATCGCTTTCTACTGATATTCGGCTTGTATAATGTCTGCTGCCGATTGGCCGTTTTTACTTCCTGCACACAGGATCGCCTCCTTCTGTCGCTTCTCATGTTTGGGTCATACACCGCAGGAAAATGTTGTAGCATTTGTGTTGCATGTTAGTTTTGTTGGCGCAGCTGTAGTTTAACAATAGGCGATCACGCATTTTTTCGTAAATATGTCATTTTGTCAGGCTGCACAAACATGGATACACCAAGGTTTTCCATCATTTCGGATCCATTTTAACCATTCAAAAATGTGTTGTTTTTATCAAAAAGAAAGCGATTACAAATGTAAAAGTGGAAAATTACCAATTGAAAATTTCGTGCGTACGCGATTTATTTTACAATACTTTTACTTTTTCTCAGCGAATCAAACCTTTTTATGTAACTTTTCCTAACGCATCAATAACAAACTATGCCGTTTGTTTGTAATATCATTTTTACACTTTCGATATTCTCCTATCCCGCATGTGTACCACGCTCGTGCTCGGCTGGATCGGAGCATGGTCCCCAAAAGAAAAAGTCGCCATGAAGGCGACTTATGATCATTTATGTTTTTATTATTCCACGCTTTATGTCCAGTTCCACCAAGTCACTCAATCGTTATAAAACGTATATGTTAAATTCCGTAAAAACTTGTTTTGTCCATCGTTTTGCTGGCATACTCTGTCTTGATTTCATTGCGATAAGACCTTTCAATCTTGCGCACATAGGACAGACGCTTCACATTTTTCATCGTATCTTCAGCCCGCTCTGCATTAACATACATGACAACATAATGCATACGGCGGGAAATGTAATGAACGGTACCATACTTTTCGAGATTGCGGGCTGCTTTTAAATCACTAACCCAAATAATAAATCCTGTCCTTTCCGCAAACATCATTTTCCCCGCCTTTCTTATAATGGAGACCGGACGATTCGCGTAGAAGGTCCGGTCTAAATGGATTTTGATTCATTCGGAATTCACTTAACCGCAGCTGCACTTACCGCCGCTTCCACAGCCGCCACCTTTGGGGTTTGGGTCATTACTCGGAACCTTGATGGTGGTAGAGACTGCATAAGCAATGGTCTCGGACATCTGATGCAGCATTTCATCGAGCGCTCTCTCCGCCTGCTTGAAGCGGGCTACCGCCTCAATTGATTCCAATTCCTGTTCCAGAGCCTTGACCTGGTCTTTTGCTGCATGATAATCCGGGTGGAAGTGTCCAAAACGCTGCGTTTCTTCAAACAGTTCCTTTTTGGCATCCAGTTTGCGTATTCCCGCTTGAACCTCCGGATTGCTCTCAACTTGCTGCTTCCAATATAAATAATCCGATACTTCGGCAGATTGGTTAATCATGTCGCCCAGTTCATATGCGCCCGTCAACACTTGGGCCATATCGACCGTGTTCAATTCCGCTACGCTCATGAAATTCATCCTATCTATATATAAAGTTCTACGTAAGGTAGACTACTTTATCATAGCATATCCCCCGATAGTTAAGAAGAGTTTTTCCTGCAAATAGAAAATAGGGAAGATAAGCTCTTCATGCTTCAGATGTGCTCTGGAACGATAATTCTGATCTTATCCCAATCCATGAGAGAAATGTTGCACCGCTCTATTGTCCTCTCGTCTGATTCCGGTACAATCCAGCCTGTCAGCGTCCAATCATCCTGGCCATGAATTTGATCCGGTATAATGTATACCTCGGACTGCTCGTTCTTCAGTCCAAGCTTGGTCTGCCATTCTATCGCTTTAGCCGTAATCTGACGTGTCGTGGACATGTGATATCTCCGCCAATCGTTATGCCACATGTCGGGAATGGAGCTGTATGCGGGTAAACCATCCGACTGCTCGGCTACCGGATGCTCCTGTTTATACCAAGACGCCGTATCCGGTTCATTTTTAATTAGCCCCTCACGGCCATGTACATAAAAGCTTTCTCGTAAATCGTCAAGCCCAACCCTTGGCTTATATCCGTGAATTTCGCTACTCCTATTCTCCCCTGATGCCTCGCTGCATATGAAATCAATCGGCATTACACGATGAATTTCCAATGTATTTTCCTCACTCTGTGCCTTTGATCGTTCCCATTCGTTTCCCCACTGCTGAATCGCGAGGTACACATGCTCCGGGACTCCTGTGGCAGCATACTGGGTAAGAAACTCCACCACCTTGTCAGACGTAAACCCGCGGTGTGACGCATTTAAAATTTGTTCTTTGGAAATACGATAAATGCTCATGCGATCACAGCTCAGCAGTTCGGCGCAGTTTTCTATTTTCCAGCGGACCTGCGGGACTACCTCTGGCGGGACCATAATTTCGAAGTCAGGCTGCACAAAGAAGACATTCTTAGCGCTGTCCAATTCCTGCTGTGCCTCCATATGTAACAATGCATCAGGTTCAACCAGCCAGCGGAAAAACAGATCACCCGCAGTATTTTCACCGATCTCTCCGTACCCCCATCCAGCCAGTGCATTTAGCCAGTTCTGGACATATTCAGGAAGCCCGGCATCGCTGTTTGCCTCGCCCTTGATATACTGCGGAATCAGATCTGCGATATTGAACCAAGTCTCCTGTCCTTTACCGAGCAAGACTAAGCGATAGCGAAAATGTTGTTCTGCAGGATGGGTTACCCCATATCGTTCCAGGCATACTTTAAATATCTCGCGATGCATGGAAGACCACGACTGCTCTAACCAAAGACCAAGAGTCTCGGCATGTACCTGTATTTTTCCCTGATCCTTATGAAGGAGCCCCAGAGCAAGCAGCATATCCAGCATAATGGCGACATGGGCAGGGTATAGTTCTGGATGTTCGTAGTTTAGAATTAATGCGGCAAAATCATCAGGACATAAATGAGTCAGAGTGCTCAGCCGCTGCAGCATCCTTTTGTGAATCGTTCCTTTATTCGTCAATGTAAGGCCTTCTCTTGCGATCCAGGCCAATATATGAATGATTTCGGCAGCGATATCAGCCCTGGCTTCTCGAATAACGTGAATCTGATCACTCGTGATCCTCTGAGTCCCCGATTCCTTCTGTTCATTTTCCTGACTTAACAATGGATGTTCTCCGACTCTACGTGCGTAGGCTACCGTTAATGCGGGGATATAGCGCAGTGGAATGTAGTACAGATTCTCTCCCCAAGTTTTGCGAACCGCTTTAATCCATCCTTTTTGTCTCAGGCGTATAAAACCTAACCTGGCTTCTGCCCCGCTCAATCCTTCTTCCGCAGACTCAGCGGTGGTCATCATCGCCGAAAAGGGTTGACCCGCATGCTTGTGAAAAAGAGCACCAAGTACTGAATGTTCTGTAGGTAACAGCTCCATTATTTCGTCAAGTTCAGCTGCTTCATGTTCATACATTGTTATGCTCCCGCCTTTCTCTTCCCACACTAACGCCTAAGGGTGATTTTAAGTATGTTCATGTACTATGGAGTATTCGTACCCTTGCTCGACCAAAAACATCTGACGGCGCAAAGCGAACTCCTGTTCCTTGCTATCCTCTGATACCAGGGCATAGAAATATGCTCTATTGTCACCGGGCTTGGGCCTCAAAATTCTGCCCAGTCGCTGAGCTTCCTCCTGCCTGGATCCATAACTTCCCGATATTTCAAGCGCCACAGCAGCGTCAGGAAGATCTACAGCAAAGTTTGCCACCTTGGAAACCACAATCGTTTTAATTTCGCCCCGGCGAAAGGATTCGAACCACTTTACCCGTTCATGTTGTGACATCGTACCCGAGATCAGCGGAGCGTCAATTTCCCGGGCAATGGTTTCGAGCTGGTCCAGATACTGTCCTATCACGAGTGCGGGCAGACCATCATGTCGACGTAATAATCGTCTGATCACTTCTAACTTTGCCGGATTTTCAGCCGCAAGACGAAACTGATGTTTCCCTTCCGCCTCCAGATAAGTCGTTTTCAGATCCTTTGAAAAAGGAATGCGTATTTCCTGACACTGTACATTAGCGATCCAGCCTTGCCGCTCGAGGTCTTTCCATGGCATATCATACAGTTTAGGACCGATGAGGGAGAATACATCCTGTTCACATCCATCTTCCCTAACTAAGGTTGCAGTCAATCCCAGCCTTCGCGTAGCTTGAATATCTGCTGTTGCCCGAAAGACAGGTGCTGGCAACAGATGCACCTCATCATAAATGATGAGTCCCCATTCCCGTTCACTCAGCAATTTAATGTGAGTAAAATCGGAATTTTTGGATTTTCTGTGTGTAAGAATCTGATAAGTGGCTACCGTGACAGGCCGAACCTGTTTTTTCTGACCGGAGTATTCCCCAATTTGATCCTGAGTAAGCGTAGTCTTATCCTGTAATTCCTGAATCCACTGCCGTACAGAGGTCGTATTGGAAGTTAGGATGAGGCATTCACATTGGAGACGTTCAAGAACAGCCATGCCAATTACCGTTTTTCCTGCTCCGCATGGCAGCACGAGCAGCCCGCTTCCCCCCATGCCCTCACTTCCCTCAAAAGCGTCAACAGCTTCTTTCTGATAAGAACGCAGCCTAAATGCTTTTTGATCCAAATCGGATTCATTATGTTTACTCTTTTCATTTTTCCAATCAAATGGAAGACGTGTCCCAGGGCGATAACCTGCATAATCAAGTACAGGGTACCCCAGACGCGTCAATTCTTGCTTGAGCAACCCTCGCTGTTCTCCGCGAACGACAAGCTCATCCCGGGCTACACGTTCCATCCGAAAGGCTGCAATGGTCTTGAATCCGCTTAATTCATCAAGCAGTTGCTCACTGTCGCCAACCAGGCGCAGGCGCTGATGATCCTCCTCCCAATGCAGCTTCAGTTTTCCATATTGATCAACAATTCTCCGAATATCCTGTATGAGTGCCGTTGGTACATTCCAGCGAGAGACGGACTCAAGACTGCTAATGATTTGATCCGCACTCCACCCAAGTGCTGCAGCATTCCATAGGGATAATGATGTCATGCGATAGGTATGGAACCCCTCCGGCGTCTTTACGAGTTCGGCGAATATGCCTAGTCGTGTCCGGGCCTGCTCGAATCCGGGATGACCCACCTCCAGCAGGATCGTAAAATCCCGCTGAACAATACATGCATCCGTTTTCTCCATGTCTGCTCCTCCGATCCGTTAACGATTACGTTGTGCTCCAGGGAGAGATGCGCATACCAAAAAGTTCAGTTCCGGCACACCCAGAAATGAACCTTCACAGCCGTCACCCTACCGGTAAATTCGAAAAAAAAGAGCACCCTACTTCTAAGAGTAGGATGCCCAACTATACCTATAACATTCTCCTAATTACCCATATAATCGGTAGCCATAGCAATAAAGAGCTTAACTGCATGCTGCATGGCATCTTCATCAAAATCGAACTTCGGATGATGATGTGGATAAATGGCGTTTTTGTCCGGATTTCCTGCCCCGACAAACATGAAGCAGCCTGGAACCTGCTGCAAATAATAAGCGAAATCTTCTGCTGGCATCAGCATGGGAGATGTCTGCACCTGTTCATGCCCGAACACTTGAACGGCATTGCGGAAGAAGCGGTCCGTTTCTTGCTTATCATTTACTACAGGCGGGTAACCCATGATATAGTTCACTTCAGTTTGCGCCCCGTAAGCACCACCCGTTTGGGAAACGATGGTATGTACACGTTCCTTCATTTCCGCTCTGGTTTCTTCATCAAACGTTCGGACTGTTCCACTCATTTTGCAGGACTCCGCAATGACATTCTGGGCAGATCCTGCCTGCATTGTGCCAATCGTCAGTACCGCAGGTCGCAACGGATCCACCGAACGGCTGACTACCGTCTGCAGCTGCATAACAAGTGCAGAGCCTGCAACCAGACTGTCTACGGTCGACTGCGGCATGCCGCCATGTCCGCCTTTCCCTTTGATCTCAATGTAAAAGTCGTCTGCGGCCGCCATTAGAGGTCCTTCCTTGCTCGCTGCCACTCCCACCGGAAGAGGTGTCCACAGATGGATGCCATAGATCACATCCACGCCTTCAAGCGCACCATCCGCAATGACTTTCACAGCGCCACCAGGAAGCAGTTCTTCGGCAGGCTGGAACAAAAAGCGAATTTCGCCTTGGATATCAGCCTTGTGCTTGCTAAAGTACAAGGCCGTTCCGAGTAAAATGGAAACATGACCGTCATGACCACAGGCATGCATTGCTCCTGCCTTTTGTGAAGCATATTCAACGTCTTTCTCATCCTGGATCGGCAGTGCATCCATATCAGCCCGAAGCATGACGACAGGGCCAGGCTTGTCCCCGCGAATCGTACCAATCACACCATGACCGCCTACATGACGTTTCACGTCGACTCCAAAGCTCTCCAGCATATCCGCTACAAAAGAAGATGTCTTTTCCTCATGAAAGGAAACCTCGGGATTGCGATGAAGATGACGCCGCCATTCCACCATATGGATTTGCAGATCGTCCCACCATATATTATTTGTCATTTTCTCCCCATCCTTTCGATCTTGAACGGAACTTTCATCAAGTCCGAACCATCCTCTTCAAACCTATTGCTGTATATTGTAGCAGAATTGGAAGAAAACCGATACGAAACGCCTTTGGAAAGCTTGCACGGGAAGGGGAAACATACTATCATGAACTAGAGAAATGCACGAGAATTATACTCGGAAGCTATGAGGAGGATCAGACGCTTATGATTTTTGAGAATACAGGCTTGGATGGCTTGAAAAGCGACTTGGCATACCTGGATGAGAGCGCCGAGAAAGTCGGATTTGTCCGGTGGCAATGGGAGTATTACCGTGCTACATATGACTACAAAATTGAAGATGACAACACCAACTCAGAATACTTTGTACGAATTAATACCCGTGTGGTAGATGGCAAACTTGAAAAACCGGATACGGTGCTCTCTGTCGAGGCTGTTTACCTTGGCAAAGCAACCTTTCCGCATGGTCTCGACTATGACTCCACCGTTCCACAGCCAGTCGTGAAGCTGGCAGCCCAAAAATTGCAGCAGCTCAAAGAACTGCTGGAAGCATAGGCTGGGCCAAACCATGAAACAACAAACGGCCCAAACGAAAACGAAGAGAGGCACGCCGGATTTCCAACTGCTAATCCTCACTTTATTGTTAGTGGGCTTTGGACTGCTGATGGTATTCAGCTCCAGTTCCAGCATTGCAATTGCAAACAGTAATTTTAACAATGATCCCCTATACTTCACGAAAAAACAACTTATGTGGGCGGTTATCGGTTTAGTTGGTATGTTCTTTGCCATGAACATTCGTTTTAACAAATACAAGAAGCTCTATGCACCCTTTTTCCTGTTCACCACGGTATTGCTCCTTCTGGTTTTAATTACAGGTAAGGTGTTAAACGGGGCACGAAGCTGGATTCACATCTTTGGCTTTAGTGTTCAGCCTGCGGAGTTCGCCAAAATTGCCATTATCCTGTACCTTTCTGCACTGATCACCAAAAAAGGGGAACGCTTCAGGGACCTCAAGACAGGTTATATCCCGGTTCTCGTTATTGTTGGATTCATTGCAGGATTAATCATGCTTCAGCCGGACTTCGGTACCTGCTTCATTCTCGTTTCCACCTGTGGTCTCGTCATCTATGCAGGCGGAGCAAGCATGAAGCATATTATGGGTTCGATCCTGCTTGTTGTACTGGGAGGGGCACTTGCACTCGGTGCGAATGCCCTTTTCTCCTCCGTGTCTCCTTCAGACACTGCTGTTAGCACTACTACGGCCACTGCCGAGCAAAACTACAAGATCGGTCGTATTCAGGCATTCCTTGATCCGTTATCCGACCCTACCGGAGGAAGTCTTAACCTTTTCCGCTCCCTTGTGGCCATCGGTGATGGCGGCATGACCGGTTCGGGTATTGGACAAGGTACGATGAAGCTTCACTATCTGCCGAATGCGTATAATGACTTCATTTTCTCCGTAATCGGTGAAGAGCTTGGTTTCCTGGGGAGTACCCTATTCCTTTTGGTATATCTGTACTTTATCTGGCGAGGCATTATCGTCTCTCTGCGCTGTCCCGATCCGTTCGGAACGCTGGTGGGTATCGGAATCATGGGATTGATCGCGATTCAGGCGTTCATTAACATCGGAGGCGTGACCCAGACCATTCCGGTGACGGGGGTTACCCTTCCCTTTATCAGTTATGGGGGTACTTCACTGTTTGTGATGATGGTGGCTATGGGTATTCTGCTCAGTATCTCACGTACGAACAATCAGGACGTCATTAAGGAAGAGAGAACCAAATCCGTAACGGTACAAACGCAGACACGGACTTCTCCGGCTCTTCGTTCACGGGATTCCAAATCTATTCGGCGCATTCGTTAACAGGTGTACCGGAATAAAAAAGACTTCGCATCCTAGGATGCGAAGTCTTTTTTGGTTAACTGGAGCCAAAGAGAATATCATCTGTCATCTGCTCTCCAGTTACATCGGAGGTTACCCCCTTACAGGTCGTCGCCTTTGAAGGATACGCCTTCTACCTTCACGTTCACTTCGACAACGCGCAATCCGGTCATGGTCTCTACCGCTTCTCTCACATTCTGCTGAAGCATACGGGATACTTCATGAATCGGTGTCTCGTACAGGACGATGATGCGCAGATCAATGGCTGCTTCCAGTTGGCCGACCTCAACGCCTACGCCTTTCTGTACGTTTTTACCGCTGAGACGTTTGGCCCAGCCCTCTGACAATCCTCCAGACATTGCGGCAATCCCGGGTGTCTCCATCGCAGCCATTCCGGCAATTTTCGCCACCACGTCATCGGCAATCCGGATGTTACCGCCTTCTAGTTGAAGTTGTTCTGCCATGCCACATCCTCCTTCACTTCGTTACTCGTATTTTAAATCCTTTCCACCCCAAAAAGCAAATTAAACTCGAAAACATGCGTTTACAACCTACCACCATTTGGTTATATTGAAATATGAAAATAATCTCATAAGGATTTCATTGTCATTTAAAACAAAATAATTATTAACCGAGGTGTTTATTGTGAGAAACCGGATTTCATCCATTTTGCTGATTGTCACCTTTGCCCTCAGCGCCATCGCCCACTATCTGCATTGGAATCCGATCCTGCAGTTTGTGATTTCAGCCATTTCGGTTATTTTTGTGGCCGGTTTTTTAGGGAAAGCCACGGAAAATGTTGCGCACTATGCCGGACAGCGGCTTGGCGGATTCTTAAATGCAACGTTCGGTAACGCAGCCGAATTGATCATTGCCATTTTCCTCGTCAAAGAGGGATTATTCGACATGGTAAAAGCCAGCCTAACCGGTTCCATTATCGGGAACCTGCTGCTGGTGCTCGGGCTAAGTATCTTTGCCGGAGGACTCAAGTTCAAAATCCAAAATTACAACGTCTCCCTTGCGGGATTAAACGGCTCCCTGATGATCGTGGCCATTATTGCCCTGTTCATTCCGGCTGTTTTTCTCAATACCCATTCCATCACCCAAAAGGACACAGACACGCTCAGCCTGATTGTAGCAGGGCTGTTGATCATTGCCTACATCGCTTGGCTCTTATTCTCGATGGTAACACACAAGAACTATCTCGCGGATGTCACTGTCGATGAAGACGAAGAATTACCGCATGAACATGCGCCGGCGTGGTCTAAGAAAAAATCGATTCTATACCTCGTGATCGCCACGGTCATGGTAGCATTTGTCAGTGAATGGCTCGTGGGTACTCTCGAGGTGTTTACCGAAGAGTTTGGTCTAAGCGAACTGTTCGTCGGTGCATTTTTGGTTGCGATTATCGGTAATGCTGCCGAACACAGCGCAGCCATTATGCTTGCCATGAAAAACAAGATCGGGGCCGCGGTAGAGATCGCGGTCGGCAGCAGCTTGCAAATCGCACTTTTTGTGGCACCAGTGCTGATTTTTGTGAGTTACTTTACGGGCAGAACCATGGATATTGTCTTCACAACGATTGAGCTTGTTGCCATTGGAGTATCCGTATTTATCGCGAAGTCCATTACCCAGGATGGTTCAACGAACTGGTATGAGGGATTGCTCCTGCTGGTTGTTTACATCATTCTGGGAGTCTCCTTCTTCCTGGTGTAAATTCATAAGCTGAATAGATGCCTTCATGAATAATGAATAACAATAGCAGCCCGGAAACTCGTTTCCGGACTGCTTTTTTAATGATCCCCTTACACACCGGACCCTCTATCATTTTCACACGTTAAAACACACAAAAAAAGCATGCAAAACTCCTGCATGCCTTCTATTCTGACCCGCACTACAGCAGGCTATTGCTCATTCTTTTTGTTCAAAGCTTCATATAGAATTGCCAGATTCCGCTCAAGCGCGCTTACCAGCTGCTTCCCAGCACCTTCCGGAAGAAGCCCTGCACGAACAGCAAAATCGACTTCCTTGGAGAACCCATACATCTGTGTATCCAATACTTCCTCATAGAGAGGGCAGTAGCGGGTAGCCAGATTCTCCATCTGTACTTCAATAAGCTTCTGTATTTTATCTGCATCTTCTTGAAGAAGACTGATCGCTTTCATGTTCAGCTGGTCCTGCAGATCAGATGAAGTCATGCATTTTTCCCCCCTATGTCCCAAAAATCGCGTAAAGACGTTCTACCTCTAATATTAGACGAAATCAGGAGCTAATACAAGAACCTGACCAAAATAACCACTTAAAGTGGAGGCTTGACCAGCACGTATTTTAACTCCTCAGCAACGGATCACAGAACCTGTACATTTTTGTACACGAAAAAGCACCCCCGCCAAGATCGGCGGAGATGCTTCCTGGAATGATTACTCGGATGCGATGCTTACGTTCAGGCCGTGTTTGGCAAACACTTCTGACATGGCTACTTTTGCTTCGTCTGCATCTGGTCCATGAACGTGAAGTTCATAGCTGTGTGTGCTGATCAGCGTGGTAAACAACCCGAGAATACTTTTCACATCAATATACTTGTTCTCCGAATGAAGCACGATTGAAGAAGTAAACTTGCCTGCTGTTTGAGCAATTTCCACTACAGCCGCGTTATTACTCGACATAGGAATCCCTCCGTCTTTTCACATTTGGTATCATCTATTAATTACCACTACATGATACCGTGAATCCGCTTTCCTAGCAACAGCAAAATCCCGCTATTACTTCAATTGGTCCGGATTCAGGCATTCCAGCTCTGGAATCACAAAGATGCCGTCTTTGCGAATCAGCACATCGTCAAAATAAATTTCGCCGCCGCCGTAGTCTGGACGCTGAATCAACACCAGATCCCAGTGAATGGAGGAACGGTTCCCATTATCCGTTTCTTCGTATGCCTGCCCTGGAGTAAAGTGCAGACTGCCTGCAATTTTCTCATCAAACAGAATATCCTTCATTGGATGCAGAATATGCGGATTGAAGCCAATCGCGAATTCACCAATATGACGAGCACCGTCATCGGAATTCAGAATTTCATTCAGGCGTTCCGTATCGTTGCTTGTCGCTTCAACAATCTTGCCATCCTTGAAAGTGAACTTGATGTTTTCAAACGTTACCCCGTTATACAGGGTTGCTGCATTATAACTGATTGTTCCGTTTACAGAATCACGCACAGGCGCACTGTATACTTCGCCATCAGGAATATTTTTTTGACCGGAGCATTTCACTGCACCGATATCTTTAATGGAGAAGCTCAGATCCGTTCCTGGTCCTGTAATACGAACTTTATCCGTCCGGTTCATCAGGTTAGCCAGGGAATCCTGTGCTTTATCCATTTTGGCATAATCCAGGTTGCACACATCGAAATAGAAATCTTCGAATGCTTCCGTGCTGGTATTCGCAAGCTGAGCCATGCTGGCATTCGGGTAACGAAGCACAACCCATTTCGTATGTTTAACCCGCTGCTCGCTATGTACCGGATGGGAATACAGGGAGTTATACATTTTCATTTTTTCTTCCGGCACGTCGGACAGGTCGTTTACATTTTCGCCTGCACGAATGCCAATGTAACAATCCATTTGTTTCATTCGGTTCAGGTCAATCTCTGCCCAGGTTTTCATCATTTCTTCTGTAGCACTTTTCAACATGGCACGTTGTACCGTCTTATCGGTCAGCTGTACAAAAACATTGCCGCCTTTTTTGCCTACTTCTTCAATAATTGCGTTGATCAGATCACGTTCCGATCCAATCATCTCAACCAGCACGTTCTCGCCAGGCTGTACATCTACAGAGTAGCCAACCAGGTTAGCTGCAAGTTTCTGAATTCGTGGGTCCTTCATCTCGTAAATCCTCCTGTCATCTGCCATTCAAAAATTGAACAACGGTAAATTACGATACTATTGTAGCACGCTACAGCAATCCCGTCAGCAGGCAGACCCTATCCTCTAATCATATGTTTTAAAATTCACATCCATCACCAGAGCTTCTTTATTGCTTTTGTTACTCGCATCTTGATACGTTACCTGGCTTTCCGAAGAGAGCCGCAGCGGCAAACCGGTCTTGCGGTCCACAGTAAGATGATACACGGTTTGCACTTTGGCCTGTTTCATCATCTGTGTCATACTGGCTTCACCCTGCTGCCATATTTGGGTCAATTCCTTCTCAAGCTTCGCCTTACTCATCCCTTTGAAGTTACTCGCCTTATGCATATATTCTGCCTTAATCGCATTCATCTCGTCGTTCAGCTGGGTCGCTGCCCATGCCTTGGCGTCTTCAGGTGCCAGTTCAATCCGCAGGATCCTTGTTCTTCGACCGGATCCATATTCAGATTTTATCGTTTTGTTCATCCGATCAATATTCTCCAGTTGTGCAATAGGGTTGTAGCGGGACAGAGACCCACGGAGAGGTTCATGCTCTGAGGTCAATGCTTCCCACTGCCCCTTTTTTCGCTGAAAAGAAGCGCTGAATCCGCTTGGTTGGTCAACCAGATTAGCAGAAGTGGTCGCCTCCATTCCACCTGTCCTGCCCGAACCCGCTGTAGTAACGGCTCCTGGAAGTCGTGTCTGCAGCGTTAGCTGATCATGGTTTTCCAGCTTTCCTTCGAATTTGAACTGATTTTCAAAAAGTCCGCTGCTCTCGCGTCTTAACCCGGCTTCACCCACAAAACCCAGCTTCTCCTTGCCCGCAATTCCGGATAAGGCCATGGAGAATACTTCTTCAGGAGTCCGTTCACGTTGTATCAGTCCGCAGCCCGGTGCGGAAATGATAACAACACTCAAAAGCAGCATTAATGTACGCATCCCCTGTCTTGTAATCATGTAAAATCCCATCCTTCCGTCCAAGGTACTCCATAGCCTGCCCCTCCTGTATGCCCTTATACTTCACACAAACGCAAACTTTGCCGCAAAAGAAGAAGAGAGAACGACTCCAATCATGGAATTGTTCTCTCTTATCGGGTAACTTCCTGTTCTTCCAGCACAATCCGGTTGCGACCGTTATGTTTGGCCTCGTAGAGCGCCATATCCGCCCGGTAAAATAATGATTCCACACTAACCTTGTCATCCATCCAGTTCCACTCGGCAATACCGCTGGATACAGTCACAGGCGGCCTGGTCTCCTCTGCCACTCGACTACGGATAACCTCAGCATACTCCATGGCCTGATGGATTCCCAGCTGCGGCATGTAAATGGCCAGCTCCTCGCCACCCCACCTGGCGCAGATGTCCTCGGAACGAACAGAGGATGTAACAATATCACTTACCTGCTTCAACACCTGGTCCCCGGTTTGGTGTCCAAATGTATCATTCACCTGTTTGAACTGATCGATATCAACCACAATTAATGAACCGCAAAATTCATGCGCCTGCTTTTCATGAATGACACTATCGAGATAATGTCGAACATACAATCCTGTCAGCATATCAAGGTTAGCCAAACGGCGAACCTCCGCATGCAGCGTCGCATTGGATAGAGCCAGTCCTACGTGAATGGACAGCATCTGCAGCAGACGATAATTATCGTATGAAAAATATTGTTGTTTGGGATGTCCCAGTAAGATGGTCCCCTTCACTTGACCGTTCACACGAATCGGTGAAGCCATCAGTGACATGGAGCTTGTAACCTCCATGAATAGCGAAGACACTTTGGTATACTGTTCATAATTGGATAGAATGAGCGGTTCTTCTGTCTGATACAGCAGACCAGTGATACCGTAATCCAGCGGAAAGGATTTATGAGACAGTTCTCCAACATTGGATGACATCACTTCGAAACGATTCGTCGTTTCATTCAATTGAAGAATACAACAAGATTCTGCTTGAAAGATGTCCTTTAATTCCAACTCGGCAATCTGATAAATCTCTTTTAGCTGCAGACTTTTATTCAGGCGTTGTGTCAAATCATTGATTAGACGAAGTTCCTGAATCAACATATTCGATTGCTCATGCAATTTGGCATTCTCAAAAGCGGTTCCTGCCGTATCAGCCATCATGGTGATCAGCTGCAAGTCGGGCTCCTCCATGAGCTCTTCATTCATCTCGATGTGAAAGACACCATAGATGCCCTGCTTGCCCTTGAGCGGAAGCCCAACCTCCACAATGCGGTTCTCACCTTGATCGGACCGAATGACTATTGTTTGTCCGTCTTTAAACGAACGAAGACAAATATCTTCCCCATGTTCGTGGACGAGCAATGGTTTGATTCTTGGATTGAAACTGTTGCGATCTTGGGACATGTACAGATTCATGTGAGTGGTCGGATACAAATAATCGATACTGTCGAATACCTCGTCCAATATGGCATCCACGTCCATTTTGTCATGCATCCGCTGGACGATCTGAAAAAGAATGGACCTCCGATGCTCTTCACGCGCCGTTTGCTCATGAGCTTTTAGCAGATCCGCCATAAATATGTATTCAAATCTCCGGTAAAAGCAAGTACGATAATGTGCTGCCTCAGATCGAACGATCTCTTCAAACGTTTCATATCGGTAAGGCTCGTAGATGAAGGCTGTAAACACAGCGAACATATCCTTGTTGATTCTTGAAAATAGAGGCTCGGCAATGTATAGGAAATCTCCGTGCTCATCTGAACCCCGGATGGATTGCGCCCTTCCAGTTTCAAGACACTCCATTACCGTATGACCTGCTATAGGCCCGTCCATAGGCTCATTAGCGGTCGTCGCTACACAAATACCTTCTGTATTCCAAACGCTGTAAATCGTAGATGATCTGTTCAAGTCCGAATCATGCTGAGCCAGCCAATCCGTGAAGGCTTGCTGCAGCAGGTTTTCCAAATATGAAAAATCAAAAGGTGTGATATCCATTTGCTGCATCCAGAACGCATGCTCTTTATGCTGAGCTGCAGAAAATGCGGGATCGCCCGAACTTGGCGAATGCAAGCTGGCCGGTAAACTTCCTAGATGTTCTAACATGTCAGGCGCTCCTTTGCACCGTTTTTGCATCCCTTGAAGAGATGCATTAATCTGCAGACGTTATCGCAAACCTGCAAAAACCTTACGATAACCTTAATGTACATGATCATTTAAAGTTAAGATACATTCTATTTTACTCTCTTTAAAGCTTTTTTGCATCCATATTTCAGAAAATCGTCCCATTTTTTTGGGCCTAATGACCTATCGACAAATTTAGACGTTTTTTTACCTTCGTCCCACTCTTGACTTTGCTTCTCTTAAACTGTAATATAAATTGTTGATGAAGACTACTAATGGGTCTTTAAATTTGGGCATTACCGGTTGTGTCACCCTCATTCTTTTTGTTGCTTTCAGGACAGCGGCTGAACTTTCCTGATTGATGTATGCGCGGCCTTGCCCGCATCAACAAATTGGAGCGCAAACAGAGCCCTATATGAACTTTAACTAAAAAGGAGCTACTATAAACATGGCACGTTACACTGGTCCTAAATTTAAATTGAGCCGTCGCCTCGGCATTTCCCTGAGCGGAACAGGCAAAGAATTGAAACGTCCTTTCCCTCCAGGTCAGCACGGAGCTAACCAACGCAGAAAAATGAGCAACTACGGTATGCAGTTGCAAGAAAAACAAAAACTTCGCCACATGTATGGTTTGGGCGAAAAACAATTCCGCACTCTGTTCGCTAGAGCGCAAAAAATGCAAGGTATCGCGGGTGAAAACTTCATGTTCTTGCTTGAGTGCCGCCTTGACAACCTCGTTTACCGTCTTGGATTTGCTAACTCCCGTGCAGGAGCACGTCAGTTGGTATCCCACGGTCACGTAACAGTAAACGGCAAAAAAGTCGATATCGCTTCTTACCAAGTAAGCCCTGGCGATGTAATCGGCTTGCGTGAAAGAAGCCGCGGTCTTTCTTCCATTAAGGAAGCTATGGAAAACCGTTCGCATCTTCCAGCATACCTTGAATTCAACGACACTGCTGTAGAAGGTAAATACATCCGTCTGCCTGAGCGTTCGGAGTTGTCCCAAGACATCGACGAAAAACAAATCGTCGAGTTCTACAACCGTTAATCGTTGAAATTTCATTAAAACATCACCACAAAAAGCGATTCGAGATTATCTCGGATCGCTTTTTTGCTGTCTGCAATTCTGCATACAGGATTTAGTAGGCATAAAAAATTTCATATTCCATAAAATAATGGCAATTTTCGACCATTGCTTGTATTTCTCAGGCATGCAAACCCGCCTTTTTATGCTATAATAAGTGCTGTTAAAAGGAGGAAGACACTGAATGGTTGATGTTAATAAGAAAAAGCCCGATGAACAGCCTGCCCGCAAGCGAAGCTTCGCCCGCAGACTGGGCAGTGTCGTCAAATGGATGGTTGTCCTTGGATTCATGGGGGCGCTATTTGTAGGCGGCGCTCTGATGGGATACGTCAGTTCCATTGTAAAAGACGAGCCCGTTCGATCCAGGGCCCTGATTGAGCAAAAAGTCAGCGAAAACTCCATCACAGGCTTTGCTTACTTTGCCGACGGTAGCCCGATCGGTCAATTACGTACGGAAGAAGACAGGCGTCCGGTCACCTTCGACCAGATACCACAGAAAGTTATTGATGCTGTCATATCGATTGAAGACAATCATTTTTACGAACATAAAGGTGTAGATATGAGCGGAACGCTCCGAGCCGTGAAACAGAAAGTGCTGAAAGAGTCTGTGCAAACAGGCGGAAGTACGTTAACTCAGCAATTGGCACGGCGCGTGTTCTTGAACCTGGATCGTACCGAAGACCGCAAAGTGAAGGAAATATTACTGTCCTTGCGGCTTGAACGATTCCTGACCAAAAACGAGATCATGACCGCGTATCTGAACAAGGTTCCTTTTGGTAATGGTTCAAGTGGATACAATGTATATGGGATCAAGGCAGCTGCCAAAGGATTGTTCAACATTAATGATCTGGAGAAAATAAACACGGCTCAGGCAGCCTATCTTGCCGGATTGCCTCAGCTCCCATCCTCTTACTCTGCCTTTAACGGAAAAGGCGACTTTGTAGAGGATAATTTTGAGCGTGCAATCAACCGCCAGCATCTGGTATTACGCCGCATGCTTGAACTTGGCAAAATTAATCAAACCGAGTACGACGAGGCTCTTGCTTTTGATATTAAGAGTTCACTGGCACCGAAGACCGTCAAGGCTTACAACACTTATCCATATCTTATGATGGAAACCGAACGCCAGGCTGCACAAATTTTGATGAAACAAATGAATTCAGACACTGCAGCTGAAGAAACCTCCGAGGGTTCAGATTCTACTGAGG
Organism: Paenibacillus pabuli; assembly: GCF_039831995.1. NCBI lineage: Bacteria > Bacillati > Bacillota > Bacilli > Caryophanales > Paenibacillaceae > Paenibacillus > Paenibacillus pabuli. The sequence goes on along the minus strand of NZ_JBDOIO010000004.1, from coordinate 1,158,513 downwards.
ATGGGACCCAAAAGGAAAGCAGTGCTCTATTGGAAGAAGCTCAGCAGCAATTGCGTACGGGTGGATACCGCATATACACAACGATTAACAAAAGTGTGTACAAAACCATGCGTACCATCGCTGAGAATGACAGCAATTTTGCTGCGGACGATCCCAAAAAAGGAAAAGAACAAACCGCAGCCATCATGATTGATCACAAAACCGGAGCTATCCTGGGCATGATTGAAGGCCGCAGCTTCCAGGATGAACAGATGAACTATGCAACCCAGATGGTGCGTCAGCCAGGTTCAACGATGAAACCTATTGCCGCCTATCTGCCTGCTCTGGAAGAAGGACTGGTTCAACCAGCATCCATTATTGATGATTCACCGATCATTCTTAAGGATGGAGGTTCAAACGGGTTCCATATTCCGAAGAATGCCAACAATCGTTACCAGGGACTTGTAACCGCCCGTAGAGCACTGAATTACTCCCTGAACGTTCCTGCACTGAAACTTTTTAATGAAGACGTCGGGATCGAAAAAGCCTGGGCATTTTCCAAGAAGCTTGGCATAACGACCATTCAGCAACAAGACTATCAGGCCCAGACTGGTGTTCTTGGGGGTCTTCAATACGGTGTAACCGTAGAAGAACTTACGAATGCTTATGGAGCTATTGCGAACAATGGGGTATATAACGACTCTTACATGATTAGCAAAATTGTGGATTCCAAAGGAAATATCGTTTACAAACATGAAGCCGAACCTGTGCAGGCATTCTCCGAACAGACGGCGTACCTCATGACGGATATGTTAAGAACCGTGATTACCGAAGGTACCGCTGATAAGGTTCGCGAAACTTACAAATACACCAAGAGTGCACCTGTTGTAGGAAAAACCGGTTCAACGCAAAACTATGCGGACGTCTGGTTTGAAGGCTATACGCCTGATGTTACGCTGGGTGTATGGGTTGGATACAAACAGCCTGTTAACACGCTTGAAACCAAATCTCAGCGGAAACGTGCTCAGCAGCTTTGGTCTCAAATTATGAATGAAGTCGTTGCAACGGATAAGGAACTGTTCGTAACGGATTCATTCAAGAAGCCATCGGGCATTGAAACACGCACAGTATCTGCTTATAGCGGCAAATTGCCGACATCTCTGACTGATAAATTTGTAACGGATATTTTCAACAGCAAATTTATCCCCAAAGATAGTGATGATGGCGTCGCCAAAGCAAAATACATTACCTTCAATGGTGTAAACTACATCCCTCGTGATGAAACACCTAGCGACATGTTGAAGGAGAAGACGGTTATTAAACGGAAGAAACCGATCTCCGATCTCATTAAGGAATTGCAAAATGCATTCTCACGGATGAGCCGCCACGAATCCCTTGCCTATTACCTGCCAGAAGATGCGGATGCAGACATGCCAACACAAGTCGATCCGAGATCAGATAATGGTAAAGCGCCAGATGCACCAGGGAATGTAAGGATATCCGTTGCCAATGGCAAAGCTGTAATTACATTTAACGCAACACCTGAAAATGACGTTGTCGGATATCGGTTGTATCGCTCCGTAAATGGTGCCGGCTTCCAGAACCAGGGCCAAGTTGTCCTGACAGGTGAATCCAGATCATTTACAGCATATGCACAGGGTGGTAACTTCTCCTTCTATGTCACTGCTGTTGATGTAGCCGGCAAAGAATCTGCTCCTAGTGCTACAGTTAGCAGTGCAGGAATGGCAGATCCACTTCCGGACGAGGAAGTAAAAGAACCCATCAATGTTCCCGGAACCATAGTGGATCCGGAAGAGAATCAAAATGATAACGCCGCAGTCACGGTTCCAGGTACACCTGGCCAGGTTAGTGTAACAGCTCTTTCCCAAGGATTGCGCATTCAATGGGTGTCCAATCCGGAGAGCGATGGTGTACAGAGCTATTCCGTCTATTACAGTGAAACGGGCTCTGCTCCTTACACTAAGATCGGAACGACCTCAGGTACCTCAATGGATTACGGCGTCCCTGCCTCTACAATTGGATGGTTCAAAGTATCCGCCAGCAATAGTGCAGGAGAATCCGAGCCTTCCGTTGCAGTTCCTTATCAACCGTAAGGGATTGTCTTAACGCTCACTTTCAAGCCCCCACCCTCTTTCTTAAGAGGATGGGGGCTTTTCTTCGTATGGCAAAAAGCCTGATCTGCATCTAACACAGATCAGGCTTGTTCTTTAATATACAAAAACCACGTATTCGGTTATTAATCTTCAATTGTGGACAGATCACCTGTCGGCAAATCGAGCTCCCAAGCCTTCAGCACACGCCGCATGATTTTACCCGAACGGGTCTTGGGCAATTTATCCTTAAACTCGATCTCTCGCGGAGCTGCATGAGCAGACAAGCCCTCTTTTACAAATCGATAGATCTCTTCCTTCAACTCAGGAGTCGCTTCATAGCCCTCACGCAGCGCCACAAACGCCTTAATAATCTCCCCGCGTGTTACATCCGGCTTGCCGATGACTCCCGCCTCTGCAACGGCAGGATGCTCTACCAGCTTGCTCTCCACTTCAAACGGGCCAATACGTTCTCCGGAAGAATTGATTACATCATCAATCCGGCCCTGGAACCAGAAATATCCTTCTTCATCCATATACGCCGAATCCCCGGATACATACCAGCCAGACAGCCTGAAGTATTCATCATATTTGGCCGGATTGTTCCAGATCTTCGCCATCATGGATGGCCAAGGCGTACGTATGGCGAGGTTGCCCATGCTATATGGCGGGAGTTCCTGTCCCCGGTCATCGATAATGGCGGCTTCAATTCCAGGCAGCGGCCGGCCCATCGAGCCTGGCTTAATCGGCATCTCCGGATAGTTGCAAATGAGCTGCGCACCTGTCTCTGTCATCCACCAGGTGTCATGAATCCGCTGACCATAGGCTTTCCATCCCCACCGCACCACTTCCGGATTGAGCGGCTCTCCAACCGACATCACATGCCGCAGGCTGCTAAGATCATGTTGTGCAATGGTTTCGTCTCCTGCACCCATCAGCATGCGGAAAGCGGTCGGTGCACTGTACCAGACACTGACTTTGTTTTTTTCGATTGTACTGTACCAATCCTGCGGACTGAACCGGCCACCACGGATTACATTGGTCACTCCATTCAGCCACGGAGCGAAGATCCCGTAAGATGTACCGGTAACCCACCCTGGGTCTGCCGTGCACCAGTACACGTCATTTTCCCGTAAATCAAGCACTACCTTGCCTGTATAGTAATGCTGAATCATTGCATTCTGGACGTGGTAAACACCCTTAGGCTTGCCCGTAGAGCCGGAGGTATAGTGAATGAGCAAACCATCCTCACGATTCAGCCATTCCACTTCCATGTCATCCGAGGCTGCAGACATCTCTGCATCAAAGTCGATTAGCCCCTCCTCGGTTTGGGTGCCTCCACCCACAACAAAGATATGCTTCAGTTCCGGCAGTTCCGCTCGTTTAATACGTCCCAGCAGTTCTGGAGTTGTTACGAGTGCTACGGCTCCGCTATCTTCCAGCCGATCCTTTACCGCTGTCTCCATAAATGCCTCAAACAGGGGGCCGGCTATGGCTCCGGCTTTTAACACTCCCAGCAGGCTGAAATACAACTCAGGACTTCTTGGCATAAAAATAAACACCCGGTCTCCCCGGACAATGCCATATTTGCGCAGGACATTCCCAAAACGGTTCGATTGCTCACTCAAATCAGCAAAAGTATACGCTTCTTCACGTGAGGCATCACTGTATAACAGTGCCGTTCTTCCGCCTCTTCCTTCCAGTACATGACGATCAATCGCTTCATGCGCCATGTTGACTTTTCCGCTGGCGTGCCACGTAAAGTGCCTCTCCACCGATTCCCAATCAAACCGGCTTCGGGCCTCTGTGTAATCGCCCAGGTTAGATTCAGACACAACCGTTTGCAGCATCTCACCATGTGCTTGACTCATGCTTGCCAGCCTCCTTCAACTCGACATTTCGATTTCCCATTTTGGGTTACTTCTCATTGCCTTTGTGTTGACTGAACTTCCAGTTAGCGCTTACATTAATAGAGAGAAATTCTCATCATGTACCTGCCTGGCCAAACCAATGAACTCAAATCTGCTTGAATTGTGAACGTTTTTTGTCTAAGCAATTATAGCAAATCTTCACAATCATCGTCTATGGCTTTTCAATTTTTTGGTTTTTTGCTATAAGTAGGGGGAGAGAGGAGCATGAACCATGGAGCATATCAAGGAGTATCATATGCGTTCCATCTTCAAGTCCGGCCACCGAGTCACGATAGAAGGCCCCGTGCCTCCCGAGGCAATCACTACGCTTGCTTTCCATCCCGATCTGGATGCCTTTCGTCGTCCTCCTGAGCAACAGGAGGCACTGGCCGAGATTGCGGCATTACCTGAAGGAAGAATCATCATCGCACGTGAAAATGAGACGATTATTGGCTATGTTACTTTCCACTATGCTGATGATTGTGAGCGCTGGTCTGAAGGTAACATGATGGATCTCATTGAGCTTGGAGCTATTGAAGTGGCCGACGAATACCGTTCACTGGGAGTCGGACGCGAGATGCTGCTCACCGCATTTGAAGATGGGCAGATGGAAAGATATATTATTTTCACCACGGAATATTACTGGCATTGGGATCTGAAAGGCAGCGGCCTGTCGGTCTGGGATTATCGCAAAATGATGGAAAGACTGATGCAGACCGTGGACATGACGTGGTATGCCACGGACGATCCCGAGATTTGCTCCCATCCGGCAAACTGTCTCATGGTGCGCATCGGCAGTGAAGTACCCATGTCCTCCGAGGAACAATTCGACCGTGTACGGTTTCGCCATCGCTTCATGTATTAATACATTCATGTATCTAAAAACCGCTTCTCTGCGCAGCTCCAGATTGCAAAATGGAACTGCCCACGAAAGGCGGTTTCGTTTGGTTGACTTATACTTTTCCTGCAGCTTCTGAAGGTGTCTCCAAATTACATATTCTCAAGCATGTGTTCGACAATCCGATGAGAACGCTGAGAAGATTGCACGGTAAATTCAGCAAAGTTCACATGAGCCGATCCATCCGCTTTATCGGACATCCCACGCAGCACAACATAAGGAACACGATTCATGAAACTAACCTGTGCGACGGCAGCTCCCTCCATCTCCGCACATGCTCCATCCATTTCGGTATACAGCATGTTCACGATCTCCTTGCTCGCAATAAACTGATCTCCGGACAATACTTTACCAATCAGATACTTGGCTCCCTGTGCTTTACATGCTTCCTCCGCCAATGCGATCAAAGCAGGTTCCGCCGGGAATGCAGAGGTTTCCTGATACGGGATCACACCCCGTTCGAATCCGAGTGGAGTCACGTCCATGTCATGCTGAACACATACGGAGGAGATTACGATATCTCCAATGTTCAGTTCTGGGTTAACTGCGCCTGCAACACCCGTAAATATAATCCGATCCACTTGAAAACGATCGATTAAAATTTGCGTGGTTACCGCCGCGTTCACTTTGCCGACACCCGATTTGCAGACCACGATCTGCTTACCGAGCCATTCGCCTGCCACATAAGTAATGCCCGTTTGCTTCACCGTCTCCAGCTGCTTCATGCCAGCCAGCAGAAGTTCTACTTCTTCATCCATAGCTCCAATGATCCCAATCGTTTCCTTCATCCTCGCTACCTCCTATTTACTTTCCGACCCTATCCGGTTCGCCTGATTCATCCTCATAAAGCACAAAAGCTCCGTCTCCGGAGCTTCCGTATATCCATTATGTAGAGAGAATTCCTTCTCCCTTTCCTTCTTGCTTTGGCTTAGCCAGCGTGACTTACAGACAGGCGAAGAATCGTTTCATGCGGCAAAATAACCCGTGGGTTCTCCACATTTTCCTTCTTCATCAACTTGGTGAGCAGACGCATGGCTACTGCGCCAAGGTCATACATCGGCTGTGCCACAGTTGTCAATTGAGGACGAACCATGGAAGCCATACGGATGTTATCCACACTAATGATGGAGAAGTCGTCAGGTACCTTCAAACCTTCATCCTGAATGGAGTGAATGGCTCCAATGGCCATTTCGTCCGTAGCAGCAAAGATGGCGGATGGTCTCTTTTTCAGTCCGAGGAAGTATTTCATTGCTTCCACACCGGACTCGTAACGATAGTTACCGATCCGTACCAGATCCTCCTGATATTCCATTCCCGCCGCTTCAAGTGCTTTTTTGTAGCCTTGGAAACGGGCATAACCGTTCGCAGGATCTTGCAGTGTACCACTGATCATCGCAATTTCCTTATGCCCATGACGAATCAATGTGTTCACCGCATCAAATGCTGCAGCTTCGTGATCGATATCCACGGAAGGATATGTTCCCTTCTCGTCACTCGTTGCACAGAGCACGATCGGCACAGCCGCAGACTGGAACGCCTGAATATGCTCATCCGTCACCGTTCCACCCATGAAGAGCAGGCCGTCTACCTGTTTCTCCAGCAGGGTATTGATGACACGAATTTCTTTTTCCTTCTTCTTGTCCGCATTACACAAAATAATGTTGTAGTGATACATATTCGCAATATCCTCGATCCCGCGGGCAATCTCTGCGAAAGTCGAGTTTGAAATATCCGGAATAACGACCCCGACCGTGGTTGTCTTCTTGCTCGCCAAACCTCTGGCTACCGCATTCGGACGATATCCCAACCGCTCGATGGCTTCATATACTTTTTTGCGCGTTTGTGGCTTGACATTCGGGTTGTTATTAACCACCCGCGATACCGTTGCCATGGACACACCAGCTTCACGTGCCACATCATAAATGGTTACCGTCACAGTACTTCTCTCCATTACCAGTAAATTTTCATACCATTTTCATTAAGATTTATATTACGACAAATTTATGCATTAATCAATTAAAATAGGCTTTAGGACTCACTTAGTGCATTCGTGAGTGTGGATGAAGTAATATCCGAATGGGAAGTATGCCATACAGGAATTCCTTTTTTGATCAGAATCGCCTGCGGAGATTCGTGCTTAACTCCCAGCTTGTCGGCTGCTTCATTGGACACAGGCCGATCTTCCACTACGTAAATGATGCCATAGTTTACATTTTCATTAGGATTATTTTGCAAATAATTGTTCATCTCCTGATAAGCATTGGAGCTGATCGGGCAGCGTGTACTGTGCTTAAACAGAAGCAAGGGTTGGTCTTCGGTAGCCTCCACTGCGGAGTTTAGCTGTTCAATACTTGTCATTTTAGTCATGTCAGCCATTTGATATACATCCCCCTTTTTCAGGAATACCGCTAAGTTGAGCGTTTACACTCTAGGATATCTTAACAAAAAGCGCATGAAAAAGCCAATTTTCATGAAAACAAGCATTTTACACGTCAAAATCAGACAGCATTCGAGAAATGTGCCTGCCACACAAATCCGGATAATTGACTCAACCTGCGTTCCGTGATTTCCATCCATTCTTCGTCGCCCGACTTCTGGGCATATCCCATGATATCAAGCAGCAGGTTAATGCGTTCGTTCACAGCTTGCTGCATGTGATATTCCATCTCGCGGTCGGTTGCATCTGGCCAGGCCAGCAGTTGTTCATGAAAGAGATCTGCAAGTTCATTTTGCTTGCCAAAGGATACATCCTGTTTCTCGGGTTGTTCACCCAGCTTGCTGATGCATTCCTTCAAATCCGGCTTGACCGGCTGAAGTACTTCGTAGGAATCACAATCCGTGCATGCAAAAACAGGCACATTACGGATCTCCACTTTCTTTGCATAAACTACAGTTCTCAATTCCAATTCCATTACATGTCCGCATTTGCACGTTTTGCGCACATTCATCACCTCATTCGTTCTATACTCGTATACGTTACCATTCGACCTTTTTCCGCTTAAATCCTGCCGCAAACCAAAGGTTGTACAAATTACCACTCCCCCCAGATGCAGGTTGTCGAATATAGGCTTTCATTATATGTAACCGTTATCTGAACAAGGAATATGCACAATCATGAAGTGCCATACAGAATCTGTTACAATATAAGTTGCGACATCCTAATCACCGCAAAAGGAGAGATGGTTGTGAGATTAACAGGAAAAAAAGTCATCGCACTGGTCGATGAAGAATTTGAGGATCTGGAGTTGTGGTACCCGGTACATCGTGTCCGCGAAGAAGGCGCTGAAGTACATCTAGCCGGAGAGAAAAAAGGAAAAGTTTACATTGGAAAGTACGGAGTTCCCGCTGAAGCGGAGTACAGCTTCGATGAACTGGACAGTTCACAATATGATGGCATTCTCGTGCCAGGCGGCTGGGCACCTGACAAGCTTCGCCGTTATCCGAAAGTGCTTGAACTGGTGAAGGACATGCATGCAGATCGCAAGCCGATCGGACAGATCTGTCACGCTGGCTGGGTGCTGATTTCCGCCAAAATTTTGGATGGGGTCACCGTTACGTCCACACCAGGCATTCGAGATGACATGGAGAATGCCGGAGCAATTTGGAAGGATGAAGCCGTTGTTGTCGATGGACATATCATCTCGGCTCGTCGTCCGCCTGATCTCCCACCCTATGGCAAAGCATTTTGTGATGCACTTGCTGAAAAGTAAAACCATAAAACAAAACAAGCCCTTCGCTCATGGCGAGGGCTTGTTTTGTTTTATATTCGCTTAAATGGAATAAAATTGAATATATTTAATTTAAAGGTATTTCATGCAATCAACTGATTCAAGAAGCATTGGATCCACTTTGTTCATCAGGGTTTCCTGTCGAATCATTATAAACCTGCAAACGCTGCTCGATGTCTGCGCTTGTTCTCAGCGCAAAGCAGTCACGTGCCGCTTCTTTGGCGTCCGCAGCTGATGTGTTCAGCACCCTGTGCTTCACCCGCAGCAGAGATTGCGGTGACATGCTCAGATTACGAATGCCCAGCTCCAGCCAAAGCGGAACGGAACGTTCGTCTCCTGCCATCTCCCCGCACACACTAACCTCAATTCCAGCTGTGCGAGCAGCGTCCACCGTTGCACGCAGCATGCGCAGGACAGCCGGATGATACGGATGATACATATGAGCAATCTGTTCGTTCATACGATCTACAGCCAGTACGTACTGTACAAGATCATTTGTCCCGATGCTGAAGAAGTCCGCTTCCTCGGCAAGCAGGTCCGCAATCATGACGGCTGCAGGCACTTCAATCATGATTCCCACTTTAATGTGAGGATCATAAGCGATTTGACGTTCATCCAGATCGGACATGGCTTCCCGCAGAATCTCATTGGCCTGTCTGAGTTCTTCCACGGAGGAGATCATGGGATACATAATTTTGACGTTTCCTGCAGCACTGGCCCGTAGAATCGCTGTGAGCTGTGTCTTAAACAGATCCTTGCGATCCAGGCTGATCCGGATGGCCCGATAACCCAAAAATGGATTATCCTCTTCAGGCAGTTCAAAATAATCGAGTTGTTTGTCACCGCCGATATCCAATGTACGAATGACCACGGATTGACCTGCCGTTTTCTCTGCCACCAGACGGTATACCTCATACTGTTCCTGCTCACCCGGAAAGGTGGCGCGGTCCATGTACAAAAATTCCGTGCGGAACAGGCCTACCCCCTTAGCCCCGTGTTTGAGAGCCAGATCCAGCTCCTTCACGGAGCTGATGTTCGAAGCCAGATGCAGCACTGCACCGTCTTTCGTGACTGCATCCACTGTAGCGAGTACCTGGAGCTGCTCCTTTTTCTTCAGCTGTTTGCTGCGAATCATGGTGTACCGTTCAATCGTCTTGCGATCCGGTTCCGTAAATACCAAGCCGTTATCACCATCCACCACTAACATATCCCCTGTCTCCACCGGCATGCCAACACTCGCTTCCAAACCGGAAACGAGGGGGATGCCAAGCGCACGGGCCATAATCGCCGAGTGTGACGTTTTGCCACCGATCAGGGTCACAATGCCCAGTACGTGACTGGGATTCAGATGTGCCAGCTGTGATGGAGACAGTTCCTTGGCTACAAGTATATAGGGCTGAGTATCCGAAGGGAGCGTAATCTCCGGGGCTCCCAGCAGATGCTTCAACAATCGGTTACCAACATCCTTGATGTCGATCGCCCGTTCCTTCATATATTCATCATCCAGCAAATCAAACATGGTGACAAAATGGTCAATGGCTTCTTTTACCGCCACTTCTGCCGCTTTGTACTGCCGTTCAATAATGCCGCGAATCTCGTTCATGAATACCGGATCTTCCAGAATGGCCAGATGTGCATCAAAAATGCTGGACTCTTCCGGACCTACGACTTCTTTGAACTCATTCTTGATAAATTCGATCTCATCCTTCGATGTCCGTATTCCCTCATACAGCCGTTCGAACTCCTGGGCGAGATCCACCGAATCCATCTTCTGGTCCGGCAGATCCCATTCCCAACTGGGCAGGACAAATGCTTTGCCGATGGCTACGCCTGCAGCTCCGTTGATGCCTTGTATCTTCATTCTACCCCTCCAACGTTCCTGTCATAGAGCACCACGGACATGACGGATGCCTGACCTTTCTTGACATGCTTAAATGGAGCAAAACTCCATGATTTGACACGATCCGGATTCGTAATAACCATCGGTGTAGTTAGCGATGCTGCCTCGGCCCGCAATACAGCCAGATCAAACTTGATTAACAGCTGTCCTGGCTCCACGGTATCGCCTTCCTGAACGAAGGCTTCGAAATGCCCCTTCAGCTGTGAAGTATCGATGCCGATATGAAGCAGGACCTCAAGTCCTTCCCGGGTTGAAATGCCCAAAGCATGCATCGTTGGATACAAATGCATGATCGTTCCATAAACAGGCGATACCAGCTCTCCTTTTTCCGGAACAAAGGCCACGCCATCTCCAACAAGCTTCGCCGCAAAGATCTGGTCAGGCACCTCTTCAATCGGCAGCATTTTGCCTTGTACCGGTGCACAGAACAGGACCTGCGGCAAATCCCTCTCAAGCAGCTTCGCAATCTCTTCCCGGATCAACTCCGAATACGTGCCAAACACAACCTGGACGTTACCGCCACCGAGCTTGATCAGCCCGGCAGACCCCATACTCTTCATGGCTCCCGTATCGATAAGACGGTCATTGTGCACCGTCAGACGAAGCCGTGTGATGCATGCCTCAACTTGTACGATGTTTTCCTTGCCACCCAATGCTTCCAGGATCAGCGGTGCCTGATAAGGAATATTCCCCACCCAATCCTCCAGCATGGAGCCTTCTTCACGTCCTGGCGTTGGGATCTTGAACGTACGAATGGCCCAGCGGAACAGGAAATAATAAACCAACCCATATAGTATGCCAATCGGTATGAGCTTCCAAGCATTCTCTGATAGATGGAAATTGAGTATGTAATCGATAATGCCGGCGGAATAGGAGAATCCGTGCCTGATATCGAGCCAGTAACCAATCCACATCGCAAGTCCCGACATAACGGCATGTACAATAAACAGATAAGGTGCTGCAAATAAAAAGGCAAATTCAATCTGCTCGGAAACCCCCGTCAGAAAACAAACCAGCGCAGAAGTGAGAAACGTCTTTTTGATCTTCGGTTTCAGATCTTCCCTTGCCTCCTGAATAATCGCAAAGGCAATCGCAGGTATGGCAAACATCATGATGGGAAACAAGCCTGCCATAAAGTAACCCGCGGTTGGATCGCCTGCAAAAAAGCGTGGCAGATCTCCCTGCACAATGTAACCATCCGGCGTTTCATACGTCCCGAGCTGAAACCAAAACACATTGTTAAGCAAGTGGTGCAGTCCAAAAGCCACCAGTACTCTGTAAAGAACTCCGTAAATGAACAAACCAAAACCGCCGAGACTGTATTCCCACGCGGCGATTGCATTCAGTCCATGCTGCAATATGGGGGCAAGCCACAGCATGAAACAGGAAAACAGCGCCGAGCACAGCCCAACGATAAGCAAAACAAACCTGGAGCCGCCAAAAAATTGCAATATCTCCGGCAGCTTGATGCTTTTGAACCGATTATGTGTCACCCCGGCCAAAGCGCCGAGAATAATTCCGATTAATGAAGCTGGCTGAACGGTTCCATCCCCGAAATGGCGAGTCACCTGATCATATATAACGATACCGGCTAAAGCGGCAAGTCCCGCTTGTCCGGCCTGGTTGGAGAGTCCCAATGCTACACCGACAGCAAACAAATACGGCAAAAAATAAAAAATACCGTGTCCGGCCACGGTAGACACTTCACCAACAACTTTCAATCCCCAGGCGTCCCAGGGCAAACTGCCAACACTCAGCAAAATTGCGGCTGCGGGCAGGACCATTGTAGGCAGCATTACCGCTCGTCCGAGCTGCTGCAAGGATCCGAGCCAATTCATGGCGACCTCTCCTTTCTATCCTAGATGGTAAGCTTTACGAAACGTTTTGTCAAAGCAAAACGGTAAGCTGCTGGAAATTTGCCGTAAACTCTTCAAACGCACGACGAAATGACCAACTCAGCATACGTTCTGATGGCAAAAATCCAGTTCAAACTGAAGGATCATCTGCAGCCCTGTAGAACAGAAAAAATCCCGTTAACTTGAAGTTAACGGGACTCGGGTCTATTCAATTCGCTTAACCGCGTCCGGCACCGCGCAGAACGATGGAGTCCTCCACCTTGATGCAGCGATTCGTTACCGCCGTCATTCCGTTCTCAGCCGCAATCTGTACAGCCTCATCATTGTGAATACCCAGCTGGAGCCACAATACGTTTGCTTGGATGGCTGCGGCTTCACGAGCTACTTCCGGGGTATATTCACTGCGACGAAACACATTCACAATATCCACGGGCTCGGGAATATCCGCGAGGGTTGCATATACTTTCTCACCAAGGATCTCTCCCTGTGCTTGTGGATTAACCGGAATGATCCGATATCCTCTGCTCTGCATGGCTTCCGCTACCATATAGGATGTCCGATCCGATTTGTCCGATAAGCCGACGACTGCGATGTTGCCTGCCTTGCGTAAAAGTTGCCCAATTTCTTCGCGAGTTGGGTTGTTAAATTCCATGTTCAAGCACCATCCTTTTCTGCTTAACGTGTTATTTTACTCTTTTACCCATTGAACTGAAGCGCCAAGCGCCTGCAAATGATCGAAATATTGTGGATATGACTTGGCTACGTGGTGTGCATCCCGAATACGAAGCGGCTCCTTGGAACGAAGGCCAACTACGGTCAATGCCATGATGACGCGATGATCGAAGTGAGCATTAATCTCTACGCCGCCTTCAACGCCCTCCGGGCGTCCGTGAACGATAATCTCGGCCTGACGCTCTTCCACGTTAGCTCCAGCCTTACGCAGCTCGTTCAGATAATCCGTAATTCGGTCACATTCCTTGTAGCGCAGGTTCTCTACATTATAGAACCGTGAGGTCCCTTCCGCAAATACTGCCGCGGCCACCATCGCCAAAACTGCATCTGTCGCTGCATCCCCGTCAAATTCTACGGCTTTCAACTTCCCGTTACCTTGAACATGTACCACATTGTTTTCATGTGTCAGTGGCACTTCCATCATGCGCAGAACGTCAACGATAGCACGTTCTCCCTGTTTGCTCTGCTCCATCAGACGCAGAATCTTCACATCGGATTGTGTAACAGCCGCTGCCGCCAAGACCGCAGCCGAGCCAGGATAGTCTCCCTGAACCGTATACGTTTGTGGTTGATAAGCCTGACCACCAGGTACGCGGAAAGACATATAATCATCGCTTGCATGAATGACGATCCCTGCCTGTTCAAGCACTTCGAGCGTCTGGCCAATCACCACTTTGGACTTGAGATCATTCAGTACTTCAATCGTGCTGTCTTCGGCAAGAAGTGGAGTGACAAAAAGCAATGCGCTCAAATATTGGGAACTGACCGATCCGGACACACGGATATGTCCACCCTTGGCATTACCGCCTTTGATCGTGATCGGCAGTCGTCCTTGTTCATGCTGTACTTCTACTCCGAGCTGACCAAGAGCATCAATCAGGTCGTCATGCGGACGTTTACCAAGCGAATCCGGATAGGTATTCACAAAGGTAACTTCAGGACAGAGCGCGGTTACCCCCATCAGGAAGCGAAGCACTGCTCCTGCGTTGCCTACATTCAACTCGCGCACATCACGAGGATGGCTGCCGAAGCCTTGAATGACGATCTTGCTGTCATCTTCTTCAAGTACGGCTCCAAGATCACGGATACATCTGCGCATCGCATCACTGTCTTCGCTGTGAGCCGGATAATGAATTGTGCTTGTACCTTCTGCCAGTGCTGCTGCGAGCAGGTAGCGGGTTGTATAGTTTTTGGAAGACAGAGCTCCAATTTCCCCGTTCAGGGTAGGGGTTGGTTTAACAATTACGTCCATGGATGAATTCTCCTTCATTGATCAGATTAAGCTGCTTCATATATCTGTTACACATAGCAATAAGTCATTCGCCAAATTGACATCCCCCACAATGCTTGGGTATCATTATAGGCGTTAAGTCCATACAGAAAAGAGGACCTGAATATGACTCAAATAGCTGAAATTGAAACATCCGAGCTGCGTCGCCGCCTGCAGGCGGGAGAGAAGCTTCAGATGATAGACGTCCGTGAGGACGAGGAAGTCGCGCAAGGCATGATTGAAGGAGCCAAGCACATCCCGCTTGGACAAATTCCGGACAGATTGTCCGAAATTAAAAAGTCCGGCGAAATCATTCTGATCTGCCGCAGCGGTTACCGCAGCGAACGTGCAGGTGAGTATCTGCAGCAGCTCGGTTATGAGGGCTGTACCAACATGGTTGGCGGCATGCTGCAATGGGAGCAGGAAGACTAAGCTATCCGGAGCAGAACCATATCGAAGAGATGTCAGGAACTGTAACCAGGCAACTCATCCTATAAGCCATTGGATTCCGCTCCACTACAGTCAGTTTTAAACGGGCCATCTGGCCCGTTTTGTTATATCCCCACAATTCCCCCTTACCGTATGTCAGACACCAAAATGCAGTGAACACAAGCTTAGACGCGGTAATGCGCTAAAATAAGACGAGACACTTCAGCTGCGGATAACTCGGTTGTATCCACCGTGTAATGTGCAAACCGATAGGCGTCCTTCCGTTCCTCCATAATGGTCTGGATTCGTTCCTCAGCATTACCAGCCAGAAGTGGACGATTATCACAGCCGCTTACGCGTTGTACGATCACCGCGGGGTCCGCAGTCAGCGCAACAACCCAACCGTTCTTCGACATTACATCACAGTTATCAGGACGCAGCACCACTCCGCCTCCGGTTGCAATCACCTGTGACTTCTTCTCCAGAACCGAACATAACATGCGGCTCTCGGCATCGCGGAAATATGACTCTCCTTTGCTTGTGAACAACTCCGGAATTGTACAGCCTTCCTCTTTCTCCACCGCGGCATCCACATCGATCAGCTTGTAACCCAGCTCGCGTGCAAGCATGTCTGCCACCGTTGATTTGCCGGTTCCCATCATGCCTATGAGAATAATATTGTTAGATTTGCTCAAGGGTGTACACTCCTTTATCTCAAGCATTTCATGAGCACTTTTGTCCTATCATAACACAGCCCTGCTGACTGGGGAAGGCCATAGCCTTTGGGGAGACAGGTCTAATGGGGAATTAGGCTCTGCAATGAAAAATGACCCGGAAGCGTCCGGCATACCGGAACTCCAGGCCATTCTTCAAGAAAGGATGTCCCGAAGCAGTATCGGGAGCACACCAACCTAATATTAAAGCTCTAAAGCTTAGAATATGAATAAACTATTCCATCCAGTTGTGGTGGAAGCTGCCTTCTTTGTCCACACGTTTGAACGTGTGAGCACCGAAGTAGTCACGTTGCGCTTGCAGCAGGTTTGCAGGCAAACGCTCTGTACGGTAGCTGTCATAGTAGGACAGGGCGCTGGAGAAGCCAGGTACCGGAATACCTTGTTTTACAGCAGCGGCTACGACTTCACGCCAAGCATCCTGGTAGGATTCAACGATGTTTTGGAAGTATGGATCCAGAAGCAGGTTTTTGAGTTCTGCATCTTTGTCATAGGCTTCTTTGATGTTTTGCAGGAACTGTGAACGGATAATGCAGCCGCCGCGGAAGATCATCGCGATGTTGCCGTATTTCAAATCCCATCCATATTCGTCGGAAGCCGCACGCATTTGGGCGAAGCCTTGTGCGTAGGATACGATTTTACTTGCGAACAAAGCTTTACGTACGCTCTCGATGAACGCTTTTTTATCTCCGGAGAACGCTTCAGTCTTCGGTCCGTTCAGGATTTTGCTCGCAGCTACACGCTCGTCCTTCATCGCGGACAGGAAACGGGAGAATACGGATTCCGTAATCATGGACAGTGGCACGCCGAGATCCAGCGCACTTTGGCTTGTCCATTTGCCTGTTCCTTTTTGTCCGGCCGCATCCAGAATAACGTCAACCATGGGTTTGCCGGTTTCCGGATCGTATTTGGAGAAGATATCTGCCGTAATTTCGATCAGATAGCTGTCCAGTTCGCCTTGGTTCCACTCCGTGAAGATCTCGTGTAATTCCTCTACGGAAACATTCAGAACGGATTTGAGCAGGTGGTAAGCTTCACCAATCAACTGCATATCTCCGTATTCGATACCGTTGTGCACCATTTTGACGTAATGTCCGGCACCATCCGGTCCGATATATGTACAACAAGGATCATCGCCAACTTTGGCGGAGATGGCTGTCAGAATCGGTTCAACCAGCTTGTACGCACTTTCCTGTCCACCCGGCATAATGGAAGGGCCTTTCAACGCACCTTCTTCACCGCCGGATACGCCAGTACCGATAAAGCGAATGCCTTTTTCCTCCAGCTCTTTGCTGCGGCGTTGGGTGTCAGGGAAGTAGGCGTTCCCTCCGTCAATAATGATGTCGCCCTCATCCAGGTGAGGCAGCAATGATTCGATGGTCGCGTCGGTCGCTTTACCGGCTTGTACCATGATCAAAATTTTGCGCGGGGATTCCAGGGATGCCACGAATTCTTCAATGGAGAACGTGCCTGTGAGGTTTTTGCCTTCAGCTTCTTTCAGAAGATCATTGGTTTTCTCCGGGGAACGGTTGAATACCGACACCGTGAAGCCTCTGCTTTCAATGTTAAGGGCCAAATTTTTGCCCATTACTGCAAGTCCAATGACACCGATCTGTTGTTTTGCCATCTGGGTCCTCCATCCTTTGCTCCAATAATTTTATTGAAATTGACTCTCAACAATACCCCCATTTTAACGGTTTTACGCATGGAAGTGAACCCCGTCCCCTGCTGCGCAACGAGAAAACACCCCAAATATCTGAGGTGTTCATCGTATTTTCATAAATACGGCCTTCGTGCTTAACCTTCGAGCATCAGCATATGCCCGGACAGACGCTTTAATGTTTCACGGCAGATGTCCGCTTTCTCCGCATTATTCATCTGAATGGCAGCGTGCAGACGCTCCAGTTCATCATCAATTTCCATCCGCAGGAGCATGAGACGCTCCTCACCTTCTCGCGATAGAAACATCTCTTCCATCTCCTCCGCCGTCGGCGCGGGTTCCTTTTGAAAAATGACACGTTGTTTGAATCCGGATACTTCCACGAGACGTATAACCTCACCAAACAGGATGTTCTCCACGGTCATCTGCTGATCCTTGAAACGTTTGACGACAGCATGCCCGCGCGTATCTCCAATCAGCTTCTCAAGCCATTCCGCCAGCTTGGCGTCCTTGATGATGTAGTCCCCTGTCATCTTGTAATTCCCGCTGCGTGTCTGTTGAAAACGGAGCTTTACCAGTTTGCGCCCGGTGCGGACAGACAGAATAAAAAAGGATTCGTCCTCGCTCCAATATAGTGAATACCCTTCACGAATAAGGTCTTTGATCAAATTTTGGATATGCCGGCGGTTGAACCGCAGCTCCAGATTGCAATATTCAACTTCATAACTCTTATTCACGGCACTCCCCTCCATCTGTACCGGATGTGTTCCGGTCCTCTTCTTCCATTGCTTCTTCCGTATCGGCTTACCCTATTTTATACTTCATTTTATGTAAGGGTACTTGGTTATTTGACTATTTTTCATCGAATGCGTTAGGGGAATCGATGTTTCCGCGGATACACAGGGGCAAGCCCCCGAAATTCATGATATAATGGTCGCGAAATGGAGGAATACCGATGACTTTCTCGGGGTTTAACAGCAACGATTTTGATGTGTTTCAGGTTCCCGGGCTGGAGCCGCGTATGGAAATGCTGATTGAACGGGTCCGGCCTAAGCTGGAAGATCTCGGTGCCGAGCTTACGCCTTTTCTCACGGAGTTAATTGGAGAAGAGATGTTTGTGCACGTGGCCAAACACGCACGCCGCACCGTCAATCCGCCAAAAGATACGTGGGTAGCCTGGGCATCTTCCAAACGGGGATATAAAGCACTGCCTCACTTCGAAGTGGGCATGTTCGATACACATGTGTTTGTCATATTTGCCATCATCTACGAAAGTCCCAACAAAACGACGTTTGCAGAGGGTCTTGAACGCCAGCTGAAGGAAGTACGCAGCAGCCTGCCCGGAGCGTATTACTGGTCCATGGATCATATGGCGCCTCACGGTACACTGCAAAAGGACATGCAGGATGAGGATTTTGATCAAATCATTACGAAATTGAAGACGGTAAAAAAGGCCGAGGTGATGTGCGGTCTGCGTATTGATCGGGATGATCCGCTTGTTGCTGATGGGGACAGGTTCGTGGAAACGGTACGTTCGACGTTTCAAACGCTGCTCCCGCTATACAAGATGTCTTTTGCTTAATGGGTTCAGAAAAATACGAGCAGCCACATTTCAGAGAGAGACACTCTGGGAATGTTGGAGCCTGCATAACCAAAAGGAGTTCCAACACCGGGTCCAAACCCGGTATAGGAACTCCTTTTATGTTCATTTGGCAGGAGCTGTGCGATACGGTCTTCGCGATAACACAAAATGCACAACCGCAAGCCCTGCCATAACAACAGCACTTCCGATGAACGGAGCCGGGTGGCTGATGTGGTCCCATAGCAACCCGGAAACGATTGGACCCACAACCATGCCAGACCCCTGAAGAGTGAGGAAAAATCCCCAGATGGCTCCCCGCTCCCCCTTCGGTATGAGGGTAGCCACGAATGTATTCCAGGCAGGAAGAATCATGGCATAACTCACCCCTACCATCATGACAATGCCAAAAACGACCGGAATGGATGTGATCGACGCAAATGCAAACAGACTTGCAGAGGCCAGTAAAAAGCCAATATGCAGAAATATCGATGTCCCGAACCGATCCACCATTTTACCCACCGGAAGCAGGGCAATAACCGTTATTCCGCCGCCTGCGATCAGCAGCAGGCTGTACAGGTTTGGCGAAATGTGCAGGTCTGTTCGGGTATACAACGTAATAACCGGGCTGAGAAGGCCTATTACAAAGGACTGCATAAACAGGGCAGGATATACCAGCGGATTCACATTTAGCGTGCTGCGTACCCGCTGCAGGGTCCCCTGTACACTATTTTTGAGCCTGATTAGCGGTGTAAGCAGATTGGGTTTCGGTGGATATTTAACCGCTGCCCCTGTCGTTTCCTCTGCGGCATGCTGTTGTCCTTCCACCACCACCCGGCCCGGAAGAATCATGGCGACCAAAATAACGAGAACGGCACATCCGAGAAGCACTAGAAACACGGTACGATAATCGTGATCGGTACGTTCAAGCAGCCAGTTCATTCCCACCGGTCCAAGTCCGGTTCCACCCAAAGCGGCCATTTCCAGTGCCCCCATGGCTGTTCCGTTTTTGTTTTGAGGTCCTGACAGGGCAGTCACCCCCGTCATGGCACAGGGCCAGAGCGGTGATGTTCCCACGCCAAGAATCAGACAGGCCATAGCCAGTCCAAATGCACTTTTGAAAAAAATAATCATGATTACCGCAATTAATGTACAGATCAGGGCTGTCACCATCGTTACCCGAAACCCGATGCGTTCTGCCGCCCATCCCGATGGTGCCCTGAACAGATTGTCACCCAGGTATTGAAGGGCAAAGGCCACCCCAATCACCCCTGCGGACAAGCCCAAAATATTATCCATATACACCGGCAGGATGGCGACCAGCAGTGCTCCTTTAATCACTTCAACCAAAAAAAGTGTCAGCCACATTGCAATAAAAAACGGTGATCGCAAAATTTTGGCTGGTTTTATGTCTGTCTGCATTTCTTATTCCCCTTTCGGTGTTCACCGGCCCATCTCCTATCCATACTGTAACCGTCAGGGATACGCCCAAATCTTAGCAATTTGAAAATTTGTCAAGCCTACCGCTTGCATTCGGTTCCTAATTTGCTATACTCATCTTTGTTTGACATTTTATCAGGAAAGGTTGTGACAGCACTGATGGATCACCGCCGTACGCCGCTGTTTACCGCTTTAAAAAACCACGCGGCACTCAATCCGGTGCAATTTCATATCCCGGGACATAAAAAAGGATTGGGAACGGATACCGAATTTCGTGAATTTATCGGCGATAATGCCCTTTCCATAGATTTGATCAACATCGCTCCGCTGGATGACCTTCATCAGCCAACCGGTGTCATTGAGGAAGCGCAGATTCTGGCAGCCGATGCATTCGGAGCCGATCATACCTATTTTAGTGTGCAAGGCACAAGCAGTGCAATCATGACCATGATTCTGTCCGTATGCGAACCGGGTGACAAAATTATTGTGCCCCGTAACGTTCATAAATCGGTCATGTCTGCCATTATTTTCTCAGGAGCGAAGCCTGTATTCGTATCTCCCGCACAGGATGCCAACCTCGGTATCGATCATGGCGTGACTACAGGTGCTGTACGACGTGCGCTTGAGCGTCATCCGGACGCCAAGGCATTGCTGGTCATTAATCCAACGTACTTCGGTGTATGTACAGACCTAAAAGAGATTGTTGAACTCGCACACAGCTATCAGGTGCCTGTACTTGTGGATGAAGCACATGGCGTACTCATTCATTTCCATGAGGAACTGCCACTATCTGCAATGGCTGCCGGAGCGGATATGGCTGCGACAAGTGTGCACAAACTCGGCGGTTCCATGACACAGAGTTCCGTGCTGAATCTGAACACTAAAAACGGATTCGTGAATCCGCAGCGTGTACAGACCATTCTCAGTATGCTGACTTCAACGTCAACTTCGTATATCTTGCTTGCTTCACTTGATACGTCTAGACGCAATCTGGCGCTGCACGGTCACGAAATGGCTCAAAAGGCAATTGATCTGGCCCAGTTCGCGAGACGTACCATTAACGACATTGACGGGCTGTACTGCTTCGGCAAAGAGCTGCTCGGCACGGAGGCAACCTTTAACTATGATCCAACCAAAGTAACCATTCATGTTCGCCATCTGGGCATCACAGGTTATGAGACCGAGAACTGGCTGCGTGAACATTACAATATTGAGGTCGAGCTCAGTGATATGTATAATATTCTGTGCCTGATCACCCCTGGCGATACGGATGAATCGGTGGACATCTTGCTGAACGCACTGCAGGATCTGTCCCGGACGTATTATCAGGTTAACCCTGCACATGAACTTGTGGTTAAGGTTCCAGACGTTCCACAATTGATGCTCACGCCGCGTGATGCATTCTACGGGGATACGGAGGTCATTCCGTTCAAAGAATCTGCAGGACGTATTATCTCTGAATTTATCTACGTATACCCGCCTGGAATTCCGATTTTGCTGCCGGGTGAAGTTATTACTCAAGAGAACATTGATTACATTATCGACCATGTAGAGGTTGGTTTGCCGGTAAAAGGTCCTGAAGACCGCAGTGTCACCAATGTCAAAGTCATTGTGGAAGCAGATGCGATTTTCTAACGATCTCTACTAACGATCCACTCCATGGGTAATGATATCGAAGGACCAAGCTCCGGCTTGGTCCTTTTTGTTGCTTTTAAAAGCGTGAAAACAAACAAAAGACCCCCTGAAATCAAGGAGCCTCGTTGTCCTATTGCACAAAAAAAGTTACTCTTGTCCTGCGACGAGTTCGTTGTATGCCGCTTCAACGCGGTTCCACTCGGCTTCGTCTTCAATATTGTAGAGCACCATTTCCTCGTCTTCTTCTTCCATACGCAGAATGATGCCGTCAGCTTCAGGATTGTTACGTTCCAGCAGGAGCGCATAAACATGGTTTTCCACGTCAAACGTCTCCACCAAAACCATCTCCACGTCATTTCCGTTCTCGTCTGTCAGAGTCAGAAGAACTTCTTCATGCTCGTGGTCGTGGTCATGGTCGTGACCGCAGCCGCAGGCATCGCCGTGTTCATGTGTGTGATCGCTCATTGATATACCTCGCTTTGTAAATAGAAATTGTGTAACCTTGCATATCGTAACATGTTCGCAAGGCTAGGTCAATTTACTCAGCAACGTTATTTTTCGCTTCATTCGTTTAGTGCGGTAATGATTTTCTCTGCCACCAGAACGTAGCTGCTGTTTGCATTTTCTTTAATATGAAAACCTACCTGGTATTTGCCTGCACGGCTGAAATCATACGTAAAATCGTAGGTCCGGAACCAGAAATTATCTTTCTGGGTTTTGAGCTCCTGGGACTGAATATCCTTCACCTGACCACTCGGATTGGTAATCGTCACCTTCACTGCAGCCACGTCCGTTGTTAAGCTGTCCACTTGGGAAAACACATTGAATTTCAATTTGCCAACGTTCACGTTGCCAAATGCGGTGTCTCCCTTAAACAGAAAAATATGTACATTCGGCTTAATCACCGTTACTCGCTTGTTGCTGTTATCCCATTTGGCAATCCCGCCTGCTTCTCTCACAGGTACATAGGTCGTTCCATCAATCAGGTAACCTCCATCAGCTGCTTCCTTGCCGTTAATGAGCACCCGAATCTTTTCGTTTACGGAATCCGCAAACAATAAAGACCCGCCGAGCAAGGAGAATACCGTGACACACAGCAATATTCTTTTCCATTTCATTCCGTCAATATTCCCTCCCCTGCTGCAAGCTGTTGTACATTTATACTGCAGGTTCAACTACAAAGTTGCGCTGTTTTTCATCATTTTTCATTTTTTATCCAGAAAATTTCCCACCCCTTGGAATGTGCAAAAAGAGGCCATTCTCATTCGAGAACGCCTCTGAAGTATAGCTATTGTAAAAACGAGCTTATACGAATTCTTCCTGGGAAACTTCAGCCTGAAATGATGACTAGGAAGTCGTGTGCCGAGTCAGGATGCAAGGAACGCCTTTTCCTACCGCTCCTGCCGTCCGCATGCGCGCAGCGTATTCCATGCCTCGCGTACAGGGTGTCTTGCAACGCTCGCATACATCTGAAGTGACCAATTTCATGGATACACGAAGTTTGTCACTCTTCAACGCTGCTGCTTTTTTACCTTTTGCCTTTGCCATCCCGGATTCCCCATTTCCGCAAGTGCTTACTGATGTAGTGCATCATATGGGGATTCGCCCGGTTTGGTGTCAAAGCCGTACAACTATTCCTGCATAAAAGTTAGATAAAACCACCGTTTACGCGCAAGGTCTGTCCGGTGACCCACTGCGATTCAGGGCTGACAAGAAAAGAGATGACGCTTGCAATGTCTTCCGGTTCGCCCAAGCGACCGAAAGCATTCATTTTGCGCAGCCCTTCCAGCTGCTGATCCGTCTTACCAACGGAAAACAGTTCAGTATTGACCGGACCAGGCGCTACCGCATTAATCGTAATCTGTTTGGTGCCAAATTCTTTTGCGAGTTGTCGTGTAATTTGCTCCACTGCACCCTTGGTTCCTGCGTACACACTATATCCCGGAAACATCTGACCATTCACGGAGGTGGAGAAATTCACGATTCGTCCTTCGCTCTCCATGGTTTTCAGCGCTTGTTGACAGGCAAAGAATGTGCCCTTCACATTAATCGCAAATTGCTGGTCAAACTCTTCCTCGGTAACTTCCGCCAAAGGTGTCGTTTTCATCACGCCAGCGTTGTTAATCAGAATATCCACTTTGCCCAGCTGCTTAACGGTTTCGGCAAATAAGTGCTCCACGTGATTCTTCTGTGCCAGATCTGCCTGGACGGTGACGGCACGGACACCCTTTTCCCGAACAAGTTCTGCCACTTCTTCAGCCTTGTCTGGACTGCTCGCGAAGTTTATGACGACATCTGCTCCAAGCTCGGCGAGCTGCAGCGCTATAGCCCGTCCAATTCCACGCGATGAACCTGTGACGATGGCGACTTTACCGGATAACTTTTTCATGAGATTACTTCCTCCCTGTATTCAAATGAAATACACCTTGCTCAATTAACAGCCATATCTGCTCAAATTCCTCATGGATGGTCTCACTATGCCATTCATACGCATGTGCAGGATGATGAAAGCGGGCCGTTGCGTGTAAAATCCCTGCAGCAACCTTCTCCGGTCTCGGAAAACGAAGCTGCTGATCCCGCTGGATAATCTCGGATAGATGTTGTGTTAACTGCTCCACATGTTGGTAAATAAGTTCTGCTGATTCCTGTGTAACCTTGGCATACATTTCAAATAACGCTGTGTCTGATTCTGCATAGTGACGTTTAAGATGAATCAAGGTTTCGATATATTTTTTTAGATGTTGTATTCCTTCTCCAGCATCAGGCTGCTCGCTTACGACCTTGGCAAGGGGAGCGATAATCTCATCTTCCAGCCACTGTGCCGTTACGCCTTCGAGCAATTCCTTCTTGCTCGCATAATGCCTATAAATGGTTCCATGACTGACCCCAAGCAATTTGGCTACATCTGTAACGGAGGTCTTGGCAGCACCAAACCGCCTGATGGTTTCCTGCGTGGCTGTAATGATCTGCTCTTTGGTTAAAAAATCCGAAGTTTTGTCTTTGGTCATATCCTTGGGATGGTTATGGCTTTATGGCTAACCTCCCACTTGTCACCTCCATCGTAAAGTTAGATTATCATAGTTTATAACAAATGACAAATATTGATTTTTGTCATTTGTTATCAATCGTCATTCGTTTATTTTAACAAAGCAAAAAAGAGTCCCAGCAACGGACTCTTCATCTAGCCGCTATTTTAATTAGAAAACATACTTAAACAGTAAGAATAGGACAACTAAAATCCCTCCAAGGATCAACCAGTTGCTGATTTCCCACCAAATGCCCTTACCTCCACCAGATATAAGCTGTTGTTCACGCTCTTGGTGACGCTGGCTGTGTGTTTCTGTCTCTGAGGCATGCGGTGGTTTGCTAAAATCCATCATATACATTCCCCTTTCCAGCAGCTATTTCCCGCCTTCAAGTTCCATTATAACCCAGAATTGAGTTGAAGAATTAATGAATCTCTCATCGTGGATACTGTCATCTATTCAGCGGATAACTCATCCTCTGTAACCCACTTGTGATTTTTCACCGGATCTCCTCCAGTTGTCGGGATGTAATCTACCATATACACTGTCGTCTGTTCAGCGGAATCAATGGTGGCTATCGCCCCTTTCATACCGATCATGTGGTCGGCTTCCAATACAACCTCTGCACCAACTTTATAGGGCTCTTTGTTGTGCTCC
Organism: Paenibacillus pabuli; assembly: GCF_039831995.1. Taxonomy (NCBI): domain Bacteria; kingdom Bacillati; phylum Bacillota; class Bacilli; order Caryophanales; family Paenibacillaceae; genus Paenibacillus; species Paenibacillus pabuli. The sequence continues at coordinate 1,132,972 of NZ_JBDOIO010000004.1, read as the reverse complement.
TTTATTTCCTCGTGGATCACCCACTTGTGATTCTTCACAGGCTCTCCCCCCGTTGTCGGTGTATACGTAACAGCATAAGCGGTCGTTTCATATGCTCCGGTGATTGTTGCTTGAGCCCCTTTCATACCGGGCATATGGTCGGCACTCATCATGACCTGGCTGCCAACAGGATAGGTAGGATCAGCCATTTCCTTAAGTCCATGTGGCAGCTCACCCGAATCCGAATGATGCATTTCTCCTGTAGCCGCTGTATGAGTATCATTGCTGCCTCCACTTCCATTGCTGCTATTCTGTTCCGCATTTCTACCACAACCACTTACCATCAGGCTTCCGGTGATTAGAAGAGTCATCATCATTACGTACTTTTTCATGTCTGCACTCCTTTAAATTATGATTCTGAATATCTACAATATACCCTATACGGGTATATTTCAACCTTCATTTCTTACCCTCTAGTGGCCAAAATAAAAAAACACCTTCAACTTTGGCGTATCCTCTTTTGTACAGGGATCGACATTTGAAGGTGTTTTCTGTCTTCATCTTAATCAAGCATCATTTCATAATATAAATTTGTAGTATTTAAATTTACGCCAGCTCGAGAGTTACATTTACATTGCCTTTGATACCTTTGGAGTATGGGCAGTAATCATGAGCAAGCTTGACAAATTTCTGCGCTGTCTCTTCGTCCAAACCCTCGATTTTAACTTCCAGCTCCACTTCCAACTTCACTCCGTTGTCCGAAGGATCCGTAACAAGCATAACGGTTGCAGATACGGTGCTTCTCTCAATCTCCACATTGTGTTTCTTCAATTGAAATTCCAAAGCTGAGTTAAAGCATGCACTGTATCCCGCTGCAAACAACTGCTCTGGATTCGTAGCCGTTGTCACTTTGCCACCAAGCTCCGGTGGTGCAGCTACATCCAGCATAAACACGTTATCTGGTGATTGCACAATCCCTTGACGTCCACCTGTATTGATTACTGTCGTTTCATATAATGTTTTCATGTTGTATATTCTCCTCTTCATCATTGAATTTTATTTGATAAAATAATCTAGTTTACTAATTGTTTACAATTTGATTGTACACAATTTAATTGCGTTTGTAAACAATTATTTTATTATAAAAAAAGAAGCCACCATTTTGGCGACTTCTTAACTTCGTTTTCTTATTTCATTGCCTCTGAGCCCGAAAAATCAGTTGAAATTTCCACTTGCGCGCGTGTCGGTCTTGGTAATGTTGCAACCACTCGCTTACCCATGGAAATAAACGGCTTTTCGATATACAGATAAAGGACATATGATAAAGTTATTGTTATAACCAGCAATGATACAAAAGATAGCCCTGCTGTAAGGAGCTTTGAATAATTTAAATCGATGAAGAATTTTATTATGAAAGGCATTATTATCATATGCATCAAGTAAAGTGAATATGAAATGTCAGCGCCGAATTTAGACACTTTATTCGAAAGGAGTCCTCCAATTAATGAAATAATTGAATATATACTTCGTGGCAAAACAAGCTTCAAGTTCTCGTAGAACATTAAGAAGATGAGCCCGATAGATAAGATAACTGTTAACTTGTCCTCCACCGCAAGAATAATGCACCCGTTAAAAGCAACAAATCTCCATCTAAGTTTTTTCAAGGCTGCCGCCGCAACCATCATACCCAAGATAAACACAGGCATTCTAAAGAAAAGGGCAGCCGGCATATCAAAATATGATTTTAAATAGTTAAGTGATAAAACTGATACTATAACGGAAATAACGGTTATCACACTAAATCTCAAACTTGCTTGTTTTCTAAACAGGACAGCAAAAATTATCGGGAATATAACGTAAAATTGCATTTCAAGTGATAAACTCCATGCTACAGATAGTATAGTACTGTCCTCGTGAGGTATCAGCCCATGTATAAAGAGTAAATGAGAGAACATACCGACCAATGTTGGCGTTTCTAATTTGCTCTCATTACCAAAAACAGTAATCGAACTACCGGTAAAAAATTCCAATATTTCTTCCCTTAATAAATACATATTTTCAACAAGGAAAAAGGCAGCAATTATAGCAAGAAAGTATATAGGGTAAAGTCTGAAAAATCTTCTCAAAATAAATTTTACTCCTGTGGACGCCTGTTGAAATGGTTCTCTTTCTTCCCTGAGAATGTAGTGGTAAGTCATTAAGAAACCAGTTATGATCATGAAGCCATTTACAGCTATTATGGGCTGTTGTAGTAGACTCGAAATAAAAGGAATATTAAAGAAATTTGTGCCCCCAATAATGATGTAGAAGTGCCCACAAACAACCCATAATGCTAGTAAAAACCTCAAACCATCCAATACACTGGTATTCAACTTCATTACCCAGCACCTCTCTATCCACTCGTCTTATGATACATAATGTATCATTTATTATTTGCTTTGATCAAGCACAATAATCACTGAACTACATAAAGAGCCCTAACCGATTAAGAAAACGTTAATGTTAAATGTACGGAACCCCTTGGACACTATAAAAATTACTTCCACACACAAGAAAAAAGCCCTTGCTACGCAAGGACTTTTCGTTATGATCTGTAGTGGGCTCGAACCACTGACCCCTACCCTGTCAAGATAGTGCTCTCCCAGCTGAGCTAACAGATCATGATAACCTATTCTGTTCGAATGAAGTAACAGTATCATACCAAGTAAACGCGTACAATGTCAATGGTTTTATTGGTTATATTTGTGGAGATTGGAGCACACTAATGGAATGATTACCATTTCGACAAAGAGGTGACTTCCATGCCATATGCAAAATCCCACAAACCGCAGAACCATATCAAAAAATTGGGCTTCATTCTTCTCCTGATGCTACTCATTCTCGTGATTTCCGGCTGTACCCTGAAGCGGGACGAACATACCGTCCAATTTCAACAACTTCAACAACCGAATGAAACGGATGATCTGCCCGTTTGGCTGGATGTTTATTCGAAATCCGTTCATCAGGAGGTCTACTCACCCCAAGGAAAGAGTGAACTTTTGCCCTGACCTACTGCCATTTCTCACTCATCCTCATCCCACTTCCTGGAGTAGGCTTTTTTGGTTACGTAATATAATAAAGCAATCATTCCGGCGGACATCAAGAGTGTGATCGTCATAATTCCCGCCATACCCATCTCCTCAGCTCCTCTCCCAGTATGTTCCAGACTCAACTATACAGGAAAAGCATTTTTTTGTATAATGCAGTCTGATATGTCGCTCAAGAGCAGAAAGAAGGAATGGAATTGGCAGCCGAAATTAGTTATGTAACGACCGATGAACAACTCCAGCAAGCATTGGGCATCCGTCATGACGTTTTTGTCATTGAGCAGCAGGTGCCTGCCGAGATTGAAATTGACCAATTTGATGTCATCAGTCCTGATGTACATCATGTGTTATTAAGTACAGACGGACAGGCTGTAGCTACAGGTCGACTTATCTATTACAGTAAGGATACAGCCAAAATGCAGCGAATCGCTGTGCTTCAATCTTATCGGTCATTCGGTTATGGACGTGTTCTCCTGTTGGCCATGGAAGAACGGGCACGCGAACTTGGCTTGGCTTACGCTGTACTGGATGCACAATGTCAGGCCCAGAAATTTTATGAGAAACTGGGATATGAAGTGATTTCGGAAGAACCTTTTTATGATGCCGACATTCTGCATGTACGCATGAGAAAAACTCTGTAAAAACCTATCTTTCGGTGGATCCACGTGTTCTACAAATGTTCTACGATGTCATGCATACTTATCCTGGATTCGGACAGGCTAAAGAGGAACTCAGATTCTCATTTCGCCAGATAAGGAGAGTGTGACAGTATGAATCAAACTACACGTGAGAGCTTCACAGCAGTACAAAAAAATGGTGACGGTGATCTGACTGGCTTTCAAACCTCAACTGGACGCATACTGGATTATCAACAAGCGCTGGCAGAAGTACAGGCAGGAGCCATTGCTGGTGTAAACGTGTTTAAAGGCAGGGACGGGGAAATGTACATTCGCGGCGACGCGGACGGCGACCCGACCAACAATCTGGATCAACTCCCTACTTTCTGAATAGATGAAGCTGTGCAACCTAACGCAGCAAACGCCAATCCGGGATCCCGGGTTGGCGTTTTTATTTCCCAATAGGGTTTTCCCTAGTATTCCAAAAAGTATTTCACGGCATCTCCGGCAGGCTGACTCTTGCGAACGGGTTGCGGCTCCTGTTCCCATGCCTGCAAGATCTGTATTCCTTCCAACGAAGACTTATTCGCCCAGTTAATATGCTGCCTGCGCTCCAGTTCAAGCAATGATTCGTGAATGAGAGCTCGGCTTCGCCCCGTCTTGTTCTCCAGCTCATCCATTCGGGGCATACGTCGCCGCTGTCCGGCATAATTAACGATAATTCGTAAAATCTTCCGTTCAAAATCGTTTAACATATTCCTGCTTCCCCTTCCTTATGAAGTATGGGACGCCATGCCAGAATACCTTGCTCCAGAAATGTCCGGGGTGCTCCATCTGTTCCTGCGGATGCTCTGATTCTCCCTTCTCGCACACTGTTAATTCGAATCTGACGCTGCGTAATATGCCCTGCACGATCCATGTACACGAGTTCCACCATCTGGCCAATATATTTTCCCAGCATAACCATCCCTCCAATAAGAACATTTGTTTGTGTTATCTATTATATGCGAACATAAGTTCTTTATTCAATGACTAAAAAAAGGATTTTTATACAACAAAAAACCAGACTTCTTCCCTGATCAGAGAGATGCCTGGCTTTTTATGGTTTAGTGTCGATCCGATTCACTGAATTGCACCTTTTTTAACTGCTGCGTAGACGGATTAAAATCAACATTGACATACACAGCAAACTCTTTGCCGTCTTTGCCCCGCACCCATAATTTAAACTGCTCCCGGGATTGATTGGCTGTCAGCGATGTACGTCCAATATGCTTGTAATCCAGAATGTCCACATTATACTTGGTCTGCGTTTCTTTAACCGCAATGATTCCCCACTTCGCATAATCTGGAATGGGTGCTCCAGAAGTGGTGGCTAGTCCGGTCAAACTCAGCATAATCGTCATTAATGTAACGATGAGTATTCTCATATCATTCACTCCTTGAGGCTTGTTTCCGTTAGCCTGCCCCTGGGAGGTTTATTTTACACCATCAGTTGAATAATTAAGCTTATAGGTTGATGCACCCAGCGAACGATCTGAATAATCAATTGATGCCGATCCAAGAGAGAGTTGAAGCTTGCTCCCCAGTCGCCTGACAATAAATTACTGGTGGGGTCCGGATCGGACGGTGCATCCAGCCCATACTTTTTTTTAAGGCTTCCCTCGTTTCTTGATCCACTTCGACTTGATGATGAACATAAGCTGAGACCTGCTCCACATGAAGAAGTAAAAGTATACCTATCGTAAATACAGCGATAAGCCAACGTTTAAGCAAAACTTGTCCTCCTTTTCATTGCCCTCAGCGAAAATCCCCAATTACTCTAATTGTAACCCTAATACATCCCCAATGGAAACTAGATCCTGAATCGGATATATACATCTTTAGCCCCAAATATGATAAATATGGTTTGATTCTCCCATTCTATGTGTAATAGGCCTTGATAGACTGAAGTATGATCTGAACACCCATTTCGAGGAGGTTATATTCGAATGTTCAAACGAATGGATGAAATCCTGATTGAAATTCCCAAAGTCGAGAAGCCCGACCCCAATGCAGCCGCATCCATACAGGAACTGCTAGGCGGCAAATTTGGAGAAATGTCAACGTTGAACAATTACCTCTATCAGTCGTTTAATTTTCGCTCCAAGGAAAAATTGAAACCCTTCTACGACCTCGTCATGAGTATTACAGCCGAAGAATTAGGTCATGTGGAACTGGTGTCTCACGGGATTAACCAGTGTCTCAGAGGTTCTACCGCCTACAAGGAACCCGATGACACACCTCTCGGTTCCGTAAAGGATGCACGTCTATCCTATCACTTCCTTGCCGGAGCACAAGGTGCGATGCCTTTCGACTCCATGGGCAACCCGTGGACCGGGGCAAATGTGTTCAACAGTGGGAATCTGGTCGAGGACCTGCTGCATAACTTTTTCCTCGAATGCGGAGCACGTACACATAAAATGAAAGTTTACGAAATGACGGACCATCCTGCTGCCCGGGAAGTCGTTGGGTTCCTGCTTGTTCGCGGCGGCGTTCACGTCGTGGCCTACGCCAAAGCACTGGAGATTGCAACCGGAGTGAACGTGACCAAGCTGGTTCCTATTCCTTCATTGGACAACAAGGCGTTTACCGAGGCCCGAAAATACGAAGAAAAAGGCGTACACACAAAGCTGTACACCTATAGCGATAAAGACTTTAATGCTATCAGCCAAATTTGGAAAGGAACGCATCCTGAAGATGGACAACCCCTCGAGGTCATTCAAGGTGTTCCAGAAGGCTTTCCGATTCCGGAAGCCCCTGCGGTGGAAGAAGAATTCGCCCCAGGCATTTCACATGAGGACTTCGCGGAAATTGCACGCCGCCTGAAAATGGCAGGGAATATTGCGGATTAATACGCCTGATCATGACATCACAACCAAAGCCCTCGAATCTTGCTAAATAAGCAGATCGGAGGGCTTTAGTTTGTTTTATGCTTCATTTACTTTTCTGATCTTGCACTTGTTCTACCGGCTCCACGTCCTGAACTTCGAGTTCAAGCTGGGCCTGATCATGATGTGCTGACTTCGCATCTCGCATTCGCACTGTCCAAATTCCTTTATCGGCATGAAATTCAACGTCTTCAATGACCGGCAAACCTATTTCCTTACCATCAGTTAAATAGAGTCCGCCACGAATCGCATCTGCCTCACTGATCTTCGCGCCATTAGGTGTTGCCGCAGTATACTCGGCAATGGACTCTGCTCTTGCCCGACCTGGATAAGGCTCATTTTCAGGACTTCCATCCGTCCAGACTTCAACATAAGTACCGAGCTGAGTATCCGGTACATTGGAGAACCATTTTGCCGGGTAATACAGACTGTCTCCTCCATTCGCGCTCAAGTCCTCATATTCGGGATTCACAACAAGGATGGAGTCCTCTTTGCGATCTACCACATAACCCGTAAACCCTTTCTCTCTTGGAGCATCCGCTCGTGGCTGTACCCCTTCCTTCTGAACCTCTCCCAAACAGCCTGTAAGACTTATGATCACAAGCAACATAAGAACACTAACCCGACTTGCCACAGCAGTTCCCCCTCTAATGACAACATGTGCTGCAATCTATTTCTTCTAGAATAGACGGCATCTCACTACCCAATGTTGCAAAAAAAGAGAATAACCACCCTTCACTTTCTTTGGGACCTTTTATACCCATACCTTCCCCAGATGATCAAACTTGCACAACATAGAAGAGCACAGTAGCCCCAGGCAAACAGCATGGCGATCCCCAGCCCGATATTCGCATCCAGTCGCTCATCGGTTAACTCGGTATAAAAAGCAAAGCCCAAAGGCACCGCCCCCACGATAAATAATACGGCCATCAAACCGCCCCAACGTCTAAATATCGGCTTTTGATCCGAATGCGAAAGCTTCTTAATGCCTCGATACAGGATGACCAGAATCAAAATGAATATCAGCCACGTGCCTAGAATTTGCGTCATCGTGTCCGCCTCCTTCGAATATAATCCCCACTTATCGTTGTAGAAAAATTGGCTTCCTGCTTATCCATTATATTTCGCCCTTCTCCGGTACATTAATCACATCCATATCTATTAAAACAAAAACGCCTTCGTCCAGCTCTATGCGAGCCAAACGAAGGCTTCTGTTACAATGTGAATGACCCTATCTGGATCTGCTCAAGAGATACAGGAAGTATGGCGCACCGAGAATTGCAACCAAAATTCCGGCCGGAATCTCGGAAGGCTGCAGAATGACACGGCCCAGCGTATCCGCAATGAGAACAAGAAGTGAACCGACCAACGCGGATGCAGGCAAAAGAAACTGATGTTTCGGACCCACAAGGCGTCTAGCCAGATGTGGTCCGATCAGACCAACAAAACCAATCCCGCCACTGACCGATACGCAAGATCCGGCAAGACCAACGGCAGCTGCCAGCAGGATCAGCCTTTCACGTTCAACCGGCGCACCCAAACCACTCGCTGTCTGATCCCCGAGGTTCAGGACATTCAGTACACGCGCCTTATACAGTACAAGTGGCACTAAAATAACGAGAAATGGCAGCAATGCGGTTACGAACTTCCAGTTTGAACCCCAGATACTTCCAGCCATCCATGTAGCTACAAACTGATACTTTTCGGGGCTAAGCCGAAGTGTCAGCACGATCATGGCTGAGCTGATCCCAGCAGCCACACCAATCCCTGTTAGCAGCATGCGGGTGGGCATGATGCCCTCTCCCTTTTTATACGAAAGGACATAAATGAGGAAAGCAGCAAAACTGGATCCGACTAAGGCAAGAATCGGGAGCAGAAAAACCGGTGCTGACGTTGTTGTAGGGAAAAAGGATACAAATAGCATAACAACGAGCCCGGCACCTGCGTTAATCCCAAGTATCCCTGGGTCCGCCAGTGCGTTGCGGGACACACCTTGCAAAATACATCCGGACAAGGCAAGCCCGGCACCAACCATGATTGAAATTACAATCCGGGGCAAACGGAACTCAAACAGGATTAGCTCCTGCTTCGGTGTTCCCCCACCGAATAACGTACGAAGCACCTCAAAAGGGGTCAGCCTCGTGAACCCCGTGTTCATGCTGATAATAAATGCTGTAATAATCAACGCACCAAGTACAATCATGACAATGGTGCTTTTCGTTCTCTTTTTGCGCTCAGCACCAGCGAGAGTTGAGGATCCCATAATTACAGAGACCTCCTTTCTTTACGGGCCAGATAGAGGAAGAACGGTACCCCGATCAGGGCAACCAGAGCACCAATTGGCGTCTCGTATGGTGGATTGATCATCCGTGCAGCTAGATCGGCAAACACCAGCAGCAAGCTGCCCATGACGGCTGAACATGGAATGATCCAGCGATAATCAACCCCGACGATTTTACGTGTCAGATGGGGGATGATAAGGCCAACGAAGCCTACAGCGCCAACCACGGATACAGCCGTACCCGCTAGAATAAGCACAACGATCAGACCAATCAGTTTGATCAGGCCAGTACGCTGTCCCAGTCCGACGGCAATCTCCTCGCCGAGACTAAGGAGCGTAATGGAACGGGAGATAATCAAACCTGCAATGAGTGCAGCCAGGACCCAGGGGAACATGACCTCCAGCTGAGACCACTTGGTACCCGCAACACCGCCCGCTGTCCAGAAGGCGAGATCCTGTCCAATTTTGAAATATAACGCAATCCCTTCACTCAGTGCTGACAACATGGCAGATACCGCTGCTCCTGCCAACACAAGTCTAAGCGGCGTAAGACCCGATCTGGATGCCGCTCCGAATCCGTATACAAGGAGTACGCCCAGCCCTGCCCCGATAAAGGAATACATAATGATATACATGTACGGCATGCCAGGGAAGAAAGCGAAACATACAGCAAGGGCAAATCCCGCACCGGAATTCAGGCCAAGTAAGCCCGAATCCGCGAGCGGATTGCGAGTCATCCCCTGCATGATTGCACCAGCTACCGCGAAGCAGGCACCGACCATCGCCCCGCCAAGAATACGCGGCAATCGAATTTCCCAGATAATCTGATGCGGAGTAAGATCCGGATTAAAGTTAAAGATGGCTTGCCAGACTACGCCGAGCTTAATATCTGCGGCACCAAAAGAAATGGACAAGGCCATACCCAGGGCGAGCAGCACAAGACCACCCGTCAGGATCAAGGTAGCAGCCCAGGGACGAGTATGTATTTTGGCTGTCGGAGATTCCGTATTATGACTTGCTGATGAAGCCTTCGAACTCATATGCGCCCACCCTTGTTATGAGTGAAGTAGACAAATCCTATGTACATAACAATCACCTCTCTATTATTGCCGTTCTTTTAATGATATTGATTCTCATTCCCATACATCATTGTATGTCAACAATCTCTCGCTGGCAATGGACAAATGGGACAAGTTTATTGAATTAAACATTTTTCAGATCCAAAAAAAGCCGCACCGAGCATAAGAGCTCAGGTGCAGCTTGGTTTTTCTATAATGTTAACGGCTATGTACTCCTGTCAATGCGGACAGTACATCCGGAACATCGGTGATGATGGCTTCCACACCCATCTGGATCAAAGCCTGCATCTCTGCAGGATCGTTTACGGTAAAAGGATGTGTCGATATTCCTTGAGCCTGCGCAGCAGTTACTTCCTCCTTAGTTACAGCCAGCTTGTAAGGGTGCAGTGCCGAGGCCTCCAGTTTGGCAGCATAGTCGTAAGGACGATATAGTTTTTCCATGTACAGAAGGGCTGTCCTAATCTCCGGAGCAATACGTTTACACCTCACCAAGGATGCATGGTTGAAACTGGATAGGATCACTTGCTGTTCCAAATCCCACTCCCGAACGGCCTGCACGATCTTTTCCTCCATGCCCTTGTAGCCGACAATTCCATTTTTCAGCTCCAGATTAAGCAGAATCTTTTTTCCCTGCACGAGATCAAATAGTTCTTCCAGTGAAGGGATGCGCTCCTGGGCGAAATCGGAATGAAACCAGCTTCCTGCGTCAAGTGTGCGCAATTGCTCGTATGTTGTATCCTTAACCCAGCCAGATGCACCTGCAGTCCGGTTCAATGTCTCATCATGAATCAGGACCAGCCTGCCATCACTGGACATCTGAACATCCGTCTCAATGCCCGTGGCTCCGAGCTCCAGACAACGTTCGAACGCAGCCATCGTATTCTCGGGACAGACGGCGGAAGCTCCCCTATGCGCAATAATTTCAATCGCCATAATTCCAGCACCTCCTGAATTCAAACGTTAACTCTAGCATTTCCACTATACGACCCGTTTGTCATAACCGTATTAACAGAACGTTTAATGCGTGTTCGAGTTCACATTTGATGTAAATGGTATGGGAAAATGTCCAGTCAGACTGGGGATTCACTCATTTTTGCGAACTCAATCTGCAAATCGACATAATATAGTATGAACGAGAGAAGTTCCGTACTCCGTCATAAGGAGGTTGACGATTGAAGCCCTTAAGGAACAAACCCCTTCCCCCGCGCTCTCGCATCTCCCAATCACCGTCGGCTTCCAGGCGTTCCAGTCCCTCTGTGCATATCAAAAACCAGTCCACCAAAAAAACAGCGTCAGATCAGCGGAACACGAACTACATCTCTTCCAAGACATTGGATCAGCTGGCTGTTGTCGCTGCCATTCTCTCCTTGATTGCAGCCGCCATCGGACTATATATCGCCTGGAAATCACTGAGTATACCAGACGAGACCGCCGTTGTGGTATAAAGTAATGCATATTGCTGAACAGATCTATAAGCCTGACGGTTAATCCTGCTCCTCATCATCATTTTGGAGCAGGATTTGTTTGTTCACGAGGATGTCCCTTTCTTCGCAGGAAAAACAAAAAACCGTTCCCCCGAAACGCCGGCAGCAGTCGGCGTTTCTTTGGAAAGGCTAGTTCTTCATCCCGTGTCTTACATCCCCGTCAGGATGACTGACCGAATTACAGAATGAAGGTACGGGAAATAATGACCAGGAGAATGAACAATACCAGAATTGCGCCCGTGGATGTCCATGCTCCGCCGCCGAATCCTCCGTATCCATACCCGTAACCTGTGCCTTTGATTTCGCTCATGAGTGACACTCCCCTCTTTAAGAAAGTATACTATAGACTATGTCTCAGGCCTCAGCTTGCTTGGGCAGAACGGAAATTTTTCCGCAGGTGTGGTGGTCAGATGTCATGCATCACTTTTGTTCAGTTCATGAAGCTGAGTCCATTTCTGGGTCAACTGTGCGGGAACATAAGCCGCCATCTTCGCCAGCAGCTCGGCCGGTTCCGATTCAAGACTCCACAGGCTGAGATGCGAAGTATTCGAAAATCCTTCATGGACACTATGCTCCACAAGTTTCATCAAAGGTTCGTAATATCCGTTTACATTCAATAAACCGACCGGTTTGCGGTGAATGCCGATTTGAGCCCAGCACAGCACTTCGAACAATTCCTCGAAGGTGCCCATGCCACCAGGAAGGGCGATAAATCCATCCGACAGTTCTGCCATCGTTGCCTTCCGTTCATGCATCGTCCCTACTTCAATCAGCTGCGTAAGGCCTCCATGCACAATTTCTCCACGAAACAATCCGGTTGGCATAACGCCAATGACTTCTCCGCCATTCTCGAGGGCTGCATCGGCCACCGCACCCATTAATCCCATGCACGACCCGCCATATACGAGCGAGAATCCGTTATCTGCAATCTGCTTCCCCAAGTTGACTGCCTGATGTGTATAGTCCGGATGATTCCCGGGATTGGAACCTGCAAAAACACATATACGTTTCAAAGGGCTTCACTCCTTCTTGTTGTCTATCTCATTAGTATATAACAAGATTGTCATTGCTATGTTACCCCTTCGCATGATCTGGTGACAAAAAAACCCGACCGTTTGCAGCCGGCCGGGCTCCCATGTTATTACACATCATTTAGAAGGGGTTGTTACATTTAATATAAAGGCCGAAGATTAAATCCATGTGATCTTTACATGAAATGAATATTAAATATGAAAGACATATTAGCGTATGCCCCTTCTGGTACGCACTACAAACATGTGCTTGTCCTTGCGAAGCAACCGGCCGTCTGAAAGCTCGACCTGATCTTCATCATGACGAAGAATCGTCGTGGACAGCGCAACAATTTTGGCCCGCCGCCATATCATGACCTGTGATTTAAAGTAAATGGCATTGTCAAATTGAATAGCCTTTTTCATCACATACCCGACCTTATGCACCTCAGAACGTGCTTTCTTCAAGGGAAGACTCTCTTCGGGCAGAGGTCTGATCATTGCGATATTGTCGAACGATACCTTGATCCGCTTCGGTCCGATTCGTACACAATCCGCTTCTTCATCCCATTCTACCAGGGTCCCCTTCAGGGGCTCTCGTATCCCCGTTGCCCGATATACTGCTACTTTTCGTCCAACCCAATGCCGCAATGTCCTCACCTCCGCTTATCTAGTTTTCCGGTATAGTCCAATCAATCGGTTGAATACCTTTGGAGGTCAGGAACTCATTGGCTTTGGAGAACGGCCGACTGCCCAGAAAACCACGATGGGCTGCAAGTGGACTGGGGTGTGTGGATTCCAGCACCAGATGTTTGTCCCGGTCAATAAAAGCACCTTTTTTCTGTGCGTGACTGCCCCACAGCATGAACACCATCGGTTCCGAACGTTCGTTCAACGCACGAATCACCGCATCGGTGAATTTTTGCCAGCCCAGTCCCTGGTGAGAATTCGGCTCACCCTCGCGTACCGTAAGTACATTATTAAGCAGCAGTACACCTTGTTCCGCCCAATGCACCAAGTATCCGTGTTTGGGAATCGGCAGGCCCAGATCTGCATGAAGTTCCTTATATATATTTAGTAGTGAAGGCGGTATACGCACACCTGGCATGACCGAAAAGCTTAATCCATGGGCCTGTCCAGCTCCGTGATATGGATCCTGACCCAGAATTACCGCTTTGACCTGATGATACGGGGTGAGTTTGAGTGCGGAGAACAGATTTTCTTTGGACGGATATACCGTTTGCGTTTTGTACTCTCCTGCTAGTGCATAACGAATATCGTTGAAATACTCCGCTTCGATCTCTTCTTTAAGAACTGTGTCCCAATCGTTTCCAAACATATGTATGGGCTCCTTTCCCTGATGAAAACATACCCGTGCTGCCAGAAACCTCTGGCTGCCCTTGTGTTGAGCCTGATTAAGGGCTCATAGACTATCCATCATTTTAACATACCTCCGGGCGGCAGGCCAGAAATGTACTATTAAGGCATGTCTGTTCAGGTACTGAGGGATATACTCTGATTATTCTTTAAGCCAATTTCAGGGGCTATAAACAAAAAAACGAGCCCCCAGGTGGCTAAGCCAACCAGGGACCCACTTTGTACTAATGCATCCATTTTGCAATATTCCATACACTACTTCTGCATTTAATACTTAATCAGATCCAGTGTTTCGTCGAACAGGAAGCCTTGCTCTTCGATCTTGCTTTCATTGCCAACGACACAGCGATTTCCTTGCTCAAGGATTGCAGATACGAGGGCAGCCGAGTCGATGATATGGGCTTCCGTTGTGCTCAGCACTTCATCCCGCTCCTGTTGAAGGTCTGCTTCGGTAACGTTAGACAAGTAGCATTCCAGCGAGAAATTCCCTTCCGAATACGGTGTTCTCGGGGTATCCAGATCCTGAATGGCACCGATAATATACCGGGTCATTTCACGTGCATCCGCTTTGAAATTTTGCAAATATTGCGGAATGTCTTCATACACTTTGTAGGTTTTCTCAAGGTTAGGGTCTCTGTATGAGGCCAGATAGCTGTCTCCATTCCGTCTGAAACCGCTCATGCAGCCGTACGCGCCACCCTTGGCCCGGATATTCGTCCACAGATAATCAAGTGACAAGATCCCCTGAAGAACCCGCAGCGAGCCTGTATACTGGAAGCCCTTGGTGAGGAAGTTACCCGTCTGAACAACATATTGCACTTCCGAAGGTGACTTGAAGCCCTCATTATGATGAACCTCTTGGAATTCAGCGTGCTCCTTCGCCACATCATGGGTAAACAGCTTGGATTTCAGGTCAGACACCTGCTGCTCCAACCCTTCGTACCCTTTCTCATCGGCGGTATAGCTGACAAGCAGCAGCTCTGGTCTGAAGATCATGCCTGTCAATTCTTTAAGGCGAGTGGCAAGTTCTTCTTTTCTCTCATCATAGTTCGCCTGAAGCTCTTCTAGCCACTGGTAAAAGGCGATTCCGCTCACAGCTTCCCGGAAGGCAGCCACAGCTGAATGTTTGGCAGAGGATCTGCCCATCGCTGCCGAATGTCCACTGTTGATCAAGCTGCGCTGCAATTGTCCCTTCAGTTGGGAAATGATCTCGTACAAGCGCTTCGAGTCGTCGAACCGGGAAGTCAGAATGATCTCTTGGATCATGTCAAACGCAAATCCCAGCTTGCTGTACAGAACTTTCGCTCCGAATTCGAAGTGAGCCCGGTACGCGTTATACTGTTTCGCATCCGCACTCGCACCTACGCTTGCACTGATTCCACCTGAGTGGATATGGATTTCATTAGATAACTCATTGAATGAGAAATTCTTCGTATCCACATAACCGAGCACGCTTTTCAGAAGGCCGGCATAAGGCAGCAGATGCTGCGGGATCTCTTTGATATCAAATAAAAGCTTCAGATAACCAATCCCGTTGGTGTATAGATTGTGATGCAGGATCGTTGTGCCTTCTACCGTCTTTAGGGTTTGGTACAAGGTCGAAGCTTTAGGATCTATATCTTCAATCGACAAGGTTGGAATGACCTGCTGTTGTTCTTTGGTCGAAGGTTCATTTTGATAATCCGCGAGCTCTTTCGTTTTTTGCACCAATTGTGCGATTTCGGTCTCATTCAGACTGGACTGATAGGATTTCAACCGGGTACGCAGCGCTTCTTCCTTCCGCTGATTCAGCCCCTTATCCGGAGTCACCGCAACAAATGAGGTATGTGTATTTTGCAGCAAATACTGCTCGATCAACTGCTCGAAGTATCCTTCATTCATTTTGGTTCGGAGCGTTGCAAATACATCATTGGCCTCCAAATGTGCAAATGGTGCCTGATCATCATAGAGCCAGCTCTGAAGGGTATAGAAGCCATAGATGAGCCCTTTCGGCATTCTTCCAAAATCGGCTTCACGATGGTTGAACTCATAGGAATTAATGCCCGCAAGCAGTGCCTTGGGATCAATCCCTTCCTTAACTACACGCTGAAGCACTTCATTCACTGTATCCAAAAATATCTGTTTGCTCTCCAGGTTACTCTTCTTCAAACCGATGGTCAGTACAGGCTGATACAAGCTGTCGTCATACGATCCGTAGACTTCTTTTGCGATCCCCTTATCCAGCAGTGCCTGCTTCAGAACAGCTCCCGGCGCACTTAGAAGTGCATACTGCAAAATTTGAAAGGCAATGTTCAGTTCCTGATCAAGAGTAGTCCCAATCACGGCATTATACGTCAAAAAGCTGTTGTCCACTTCCGACTCGGTACTTCCGGCAGAATAGGTTTTAACCACATCAACCCGCTCGGCGAAGGCTTTCTGTACCCCAATCTCCGAGTCAGTCACGATTCGATCGTACTGGTTCAAATAGGCTTCATCCAGCCATTTCAGCTTCTCTTCCATATCCATATCACCGTACAAGTATATGTAGCTGTTCGAAGGATGATAGTATTTCGTGTGGAAATCGAGCAAACCCTGGTAGGTCAGATCCGTAATCTCATCCGGAATGCCTCCTGATTCGCAGGAATAGGTTGTATCCGGAAAAAGTGAATTCAGAACGGCTCTGCGTACAACACGCTCCGGTGAGGAAAAGGCCCCCTTCATCTCGTTGTACACCACACCGTTATATGTCAATTCATCCTCGGGAGAGGCCAGATTGTAGTTCCAGCCCTCTTGCAGGAATATTTTCTCGTTCTCATAAATATTGGTGTTCAGTACCGCATCCAGATAAATATCCATCAAGTTGTGGAAGTCATGATCATTGCGGCTGGCGATCGGGTAGATCGTTTTGTCCGGGTACGTCATCGCATTCAGGAAGGTATTCAGTGAACCCTTCAATAGTTCCACAAAGGAATCCTTTGCTGGAAACTTTTTGGACCCGCACAGCACGGAATGCTCTAAAATATGAGGCACGCCCGTATTGTCACTTGGAGGTGTTCTGAAACCGATACTGAACACTTTATTGTCATCCTCGTTGGATAAAACGACGATTCGGGCACCTGACTTTTTGTGTTCAAGCAGGTAACCATCTGATTTCAGTTCCTCCATCCTGCGTTCCTGTAAAACCTGGTAAGGCTGAAGTTGTTTCAACATATGCTGATCCTCCATCAAAAGAAATTTATTTTGCTTCCTTGAGTTCCGCAAGATAAAGGTAATTTATGCCTATGGATAGTATACACCATCGTTACATGTCTTCCTAACTTACAGGCTGAGGCAACTAGACGTCTTCTGATATGTATTATGTACAATTTCGGTTTATGAACCCAAAAGGGCTGGAAATTCAATTCAACATGTTCAAAAAGAGCAAAAAAAAAGATCGCATCGACAGCTTGTTCAACAAGCGTCATGCGATCTTCTTTATTAGGATGCCGAGGACCGGGATCGAACCGGTACGGTAGTCACCTACCGCAGGATTTTAAGTCCTGTGCGTCTGCCAATTCCGCCACCCCGGCATATGTATGTTTCACTTTATCACTTGAGGCGACAAGAAATATCTTATCATAGGATTAAGTTTTATGCAACATATAATTTATTGGATTTTTTTATTTTGATAGAGGTATCACAAAATAATGAAAAGGCACTGCCAGCATCAGCTGGCAGTGCCTAGAAAGTCCGAGTTGCGGTCCCGGACTTTCTATAAACCATCTATATTAAGGGAGGTGTGAGATCATAATACCGCCCCAACATTAAAGAAACCTAAAATCAGGCTTAAATTAAACTAAAAAGTTGCAACAATCATGTTCTATGCATCATTTCCCTTCACGATGGGTGCGATGCGGACAGCATCTCCCTCACTGCATTCCACCACGATAAGCAAATGATCCTGAAGAAGCCACTGTTCATAGTACTGGGCATCCTCTTCGGCAATTCCCGCTTCTGCCAGGGTAAGGACGAGATCATCCGTTTCTCCTCCAATTTCGTTGCCAGCCAATCGGCGAACCGCTTTGCCCGCAGAGATCGTCTGATCCATGCGTTTCCCCAATGCTGCCAGTACACCCTTGAAGACGCCAAACGCACCATCTGTTCCTGCACCCTTCAAAGGTTTGGGCAGACCTGCTTTTTCGCTGATCAAATCCAGATTCAGATGTTCCTTCGCCACAACACCCATCGCATCTGCTTCTATCCCTGCTTCCCTAAGCTTGTTAAGCATTACAATCGCTTCGTTCTCCGTTTGGACCAGCCCAACCAGTAATTGTGTCATTCCGTTCCCTCCCTAATAGCACATGTAAACCTAATATATTTAATACCCCTTGGATAAAAACCAATCTATTCCATAAGTCAATTCACCTAAACCCGAAGCATTTTTTTCTTTTCTGGAAATCCATACCTAGTTCTGATAGACTAGATAAAGAAGCCAAATTAACCATTGAAATTATTGACATATTAAGCAACCATCCCACAACCAGGAGCAATGTCTTATGAAAAAAGAGGTAGAAATTGCCATTCGCCGCAATCAACAAATTGTAGTTCGTAACACCAGCGGTCAAACGGTGACCGGATTCCCCGAGCGTTCTGCTGACTCATCCATTCTTACCCTGCGTACGGTCCAGGGAAACCTTTGGATTCCATTTGATGAGGTTGAACAGGTTACCCGCTTGCTGAGTATCCGTTCCCATCATATGAAGGGTATGCATTTAAGTATTGCCGATCTATAGCTCCATAGTGGTATAAACCAAAACCAGACCCACGTGGGTCTGGTTTTGGTTTGGGTCTATGTGTCTGTATCCTCATGCTATTTCACAACAAACTTTACCCGTGTTCCATCCGGATATGTACTCAGCTGATTACCAACCCATGAACCTGCTCCGCGATTGTCCTTGGGTGTAATATACTCAATATCGGCATTTGCCCCACCTTCGGCACACATGGCCATTGGCCATTCATCACGATCCTTCCCTTTCTTCACGGGTACACCCTTGAGTGACAAATCACGATTCGCGTCTGCACCATTACGATCAATCGTGCATACATCCGAATGTCCTGCCTTGATGGCGTCCTTAATATGCTTCGCCGTCTCCGGATACCGCTCGGATGGAAAGGTAATGGTGTGATCCACGCCCTGACTGCTTCCGTTAAAAGGAGATGGCAGATCCAGCGGCAACGCTCCCTCGAACCAGGCAAAAAAAGCCACAACCACGAGGGTCACCAGCGTAATAAACGATTTTTTAAGCCTGCTCCATCCTTTGTTTTTTCTCTTCCTTGTGTGCTTTCTCTTCATGCTGTTTCCCCCGTTCCCTCTTGCATTATACCAGAACGTTCGTTCGTGAAACAATACCAAAAAAACAGCCCGCGCCTACCCCGAACTGTCTTTCTTCCATTTATTCTTATGCACCGCCTGTTATCCCACGTGTGGAATAACCTGCTGCCGTAACAGCGGCAGCGTTACATAGAATTGTGTTCCCTGCCCTTGTACACTCTCTACGGCAATATCCCCCTGCATCAATTCGAGCAGTTCCTTGCAGATGGTCAATCCCAGTCCACTCCCACCAAATCTGCGGGCATGGGATACATCCGTCTGGGTAAAAGCCTCAAATAACTGATGTATCTTCTCTTCGGGAATACCGATTCCCGTATCACTTACGGAGAACAACAAGGTAACGAAATCCCCATGTAGTTCCTTCACATCAAGCTGCAATGACACTTCGCCTTGCTCCGTGAACTTAATCGCATTGCTCAGCAGATTGTCCAGTACCTGACGCAAACGCAAAGGATCTCCGACCAAAACGTCCGGTACCTGCATATCGGCCTGACAGCACAATTGAACCTTCTTCTGTTCAGCCGCAGGCTCATGCGTTCTAACAATCTGTTGAATGAGCTTAAGGGGCTGGAATTCGACCTGTTCGACTTGCATCTTGCCACGGCCAAGCTTCGCCATGTCGAGACTGTTATTCACAATATTCAGCAAGGCTTCGCCTGACTGACGGGCAAGTTCCAAATATTCTTTTTGCTCCTCACTAATTTCGCCCATGCTCGTTAACTCGATCATCCCCATAATTCCATTGAGCGGTGTGCGCAGTTCATGATTTAATTTCCCGATAAACTCCAGATGTCCCCTGCTGTTCATCTCGGTCATCTTGGCCGCTCTCCGAAGCTGCTCCTCGGCATATCTCCGTTCAGAAATGTCATATTGGATACCAACAAAGAAGAGACACTGTCCTTCATTATCAAATATAGGATCAATATTTAATTCGTTCCAGAATCGTTGACCACTTTTGGTATAGTTTAAAATATCAATTTTAATAGACTCCTGCCGATTAAGCGCCTTACGGATTTGGCTTATGGTTTCGGGATTCGTGTCCCTGCCCTGAAGGAATCGGCAGTTCTGTCCAACCACTTCATCAAAGGTATACCCTGTTAGCGCAGTGAACTGTTCATTGACATAGATCAATGGCTGCTCTGGTAAAGTTGCATCGACCACAGTTACGGAAGATTTAAGCTTGGAGATTAAAAACTCCCACTGAATGGGTATGGAGTGCTTATTTTGGATGCTCATGCTTCCCCTCCTGTTTCTTATGGTCCGTTTCGTCAAATGCATATATAATAAAAATGATAACGATTGGGTCTTGAATCAACCAAAATCAATATATTTAATTGTAACACAGTTATTCAAATGATGTGGTTTGTGGTTAAAATACGCTTAACTCACACCAATCCGTCAGGAGGAAAACATCATGAAGTTTCTGTTAATTGTTATTATTGTTATCCTGGTATTGTACTTCTTCACCAGACGCAGACGTCGTTAATTCCGATTCGGGTCATGCAAACAAGGAAGGAAGATCGGGCATGAGAACCCTCTTTTTTATTTTCATGACACTTTGCATTATCAATTTCTGTTTTCCCAAGTTCGGATGGTATCTCCGTTATGGATGGATTTCTAGGGGAGAGTCCGAACCCAGTAAGCCTTATATGACGTTCACCCGAATGACCAGTTTGGTTATGCTGATTATTGCTTTTACACTTGCAGCAGCCTGAAGACCATATACTTATGAAGCAGTTATCCGGACGGATAACTGCTTTTTGAGAAAATGATAATTTTATTTGTGGTGCATTGCCCTCCATCCCTTTACTATTAGTATTGTTATTTCAGCAAGTACTGAATATATATGAACCTAGAAAGGGCATCTATGCATGAACATCATTTTCTATCCATACTGGGCTGCGAAGACACTCCTATCTTTTATTCATGTATTATATATCATGGTGATCACTTTACTGGTCTATGGAGAGACCGGATCGATACTCTATGCCGCACTATTTCCTTTCATTCAGCTGACGGCACAATTTGTGGCAGTCTTAACCTCTCCATGGCTTGTGAGCCGTTTCGATTTGGCCAAACTGCTTATTGGCATTCCCGTGGCAAGGACGCTCATGTTCACCGGAATCGCCGTATCGCTCACTTATCTGGCTCTACATATCCCGGTCTTACTGGCCGTTATCACCGTTCTTTCCTTTCTGGAGGGCTTGGAATGGCCTGTGCTTGACACAATCACACCACGTCTCGTACAAGGCGAAGAACTCCCAAAAACAAGACGCCTGCTATCCTTCTCCAGCCAGACTGCAACGATAGTTGGATATGCGGCAGCCGGTTTTGTTGTCAGTCACTGGGGAGCTTCACAAACATTCTGGGCAGCTGCAGCCATGTCATGGGCGAGCTTGACGCTTATGGTCGTTATTGCTTTACTTTTGGGTGACACTGCGGAAAAAGAGGCATCCAGACATCCTAAACGTAATGTTCTCCGGGAAGGCTTGCTGCTGACCGCAGCCTTCGGCTTGTCTGCCATCTTGTTTGGATCGGTTGCAGATCAGTTGGGCACCTGGCTGGTCTATCTCATCGGAGGAGCCGTGCTGATCACTTCAACTCTGTGCCTCTCCGGATTGAACCTAGCACGCCAGCACCGCCGCTCGATCCGAGCATAGGCATTCTTAAATAAAAAAGACGAGCAGATCTCTGCTCGTCCCCAGGATGTTCCGAACATAGGCGGAACATCCATATTTTTGTAAACCATATGCACTGGTCGTATCATTACTTAATCTAACGGGTAATCGGTTAACGGCTTGCCTTGCTTGTAATATAATGTCGGTGACAGGATGTTGAAGAAAATATGAGCATCAGAAAGGCCTTCGTCTGCCAGAATACCATGGATGGAAGATGCAATGCGATTGTGAACCTCCTGATCACGCTGAAACATCAGGATCTCTACCGAGGCGGGAGATGGCGTGAGAGCTTGTACATCATAACGCTCTGCCTTCAATCTTTCTCGTGGAATATTACATATGAGAGCCATCTGCTCGGTAATCCGGGGTACAGTTTCTTCCAGTTGGTGACCTGTGAATCCTTTAAAGCGAATAAACGGCATTACGATCCCTTCAATCTCTAAATTTAGTCTCTTATGTGATTTTAAGCACATTCTTTTCGATTGTCAAATGCATGAACCGCTACTGCTCAGTACTTCTCCTACCCACATAGGAAAGGCCCCGCTGAGTTTTCAGCAGAGCCTGATAGCCTTCGTTTCATTACCAGATACGAATTAACACCAGAACGATTTTGTGATGATGACGAGCAGAATGAAGAGTACCAGAATTGCAGCAGTGGAAGTACACATACCGTATCCAACTCCACCAACATTGTTACAACCGTATCCAACTTGACTCATTTGATTGGCCTCCTTTGAATTTCAAGGTATGCCATAACATATGCCAAATCAGTACAAATGACCGGGCAGACCCCCATTCTGCTGCGCCCAAACCAAATTAACTATTCCAGGCAAAATACACTGATATTCATGCCATCTGTCTTCCAGTCCTGCCCTGTGTCCACTGACTTCAGGTCAATGATTCGGGACCGGGTATCGTTTCTCGATTCGATCAGAATATCGCCGCTCGGAGCGATGCAGTAGGCTATTGGAATGCTGGTATCCGAGTCCTGATAAGCCCCGTCAGCATGGCTTGTCCCCATGATCAAACACCGCTCCGTCATCGCAATCTGCCGCGCCTTCTCCAGCCATTCCGCATATTGCTCCTCACTGAACATCCCAACACCGATGGAATGCATGATCAGATGCACCTGGCCTTTAAACTCCTTGCGAAAACCTTGCTGTACCAATTCGTCACACAACAAGGTACTGATTACCCAGCCAGCCTCCTCAATCGTGGCGGCAGGTGTGTATTTAGCCTTTTCAAGCACGATGTCTCCGGCCTTATTGATCATGATGGTTCGATCCTTGGGTCTCTCATCCAGTCTGCGGTGTCCGGATATAATCATCGTTTCATACTTTGAGGCCAACCTGCATGCCTCTTCCACATTCTGATTCAGATACCCCTCCGGGTACAGCACAATATCCACATCAGGATTGGATCTTAGCTCTCTTTCCAATTGGTTAAGGGTTTGCTCCAGTTTCGGTTGTCCAATCAGGATCTTCATCTCATGTGTCCTCCATTCATGAATAAAAGCCGGGTTCATACCTGAATAAGGTGCCATCGGTGAAGCATGCCATCCAGATCCTTTCGAAGCAAGGATGCTGGATGAACAGAATAACGTTCAGCCTTCCAAACTTTCAAGCATCGAACGGGCTTCTTCATGATCAGGCTCCATCACAAGTACTTTACGTGTGTAATTTAACGCTTCGTTCTCCAGCTCCAGCTCATAACAGCATACGGCCAAATCGTATAATACTGCCGAATTGCGCTTCACTTCATCTGATTTCAGAGCCAGCTCCAAAAAATGTTTGGCGTCCCCGTACATTCCCATTTCATTTAACAATTGTCCTGCCACAAATGCAATATCCCCCATCTGTTCCATCGTGTAATAGGAGGACCACATGATATGAATTCCATGCTGAATATCCAAAATCTCTTCATCACTCGCCTCAGGAAGGAGATCAGATATTCTCTGGGCACTATGTATCAAAAATTCGGCATCATACCCGCCTAAACGCCAAAAGGGCAAGAGCTGTTTCAGCTCCATTCTGCTGAGTTGATGGTCGAACCATTCTTTTATACTGAAAAAGTCATCCGGTCCAAAACGCTCAATCTCTCGCAGATATGCCAGTCTCATATTTACGTAGGTTATCGGCTCTTCTACCATCAACATACATCCAATATTCAGATCTTTGTAATGATGTGATGTAAAACGAACATGGGCCCCTCGCTGCTCGAAAACGTGTTGAATTGCGTGATAGTTCGCCGTCAACGAAAAGCTGCCGTGAAGAACAAATTCAGGCGGCTCAGCAAACTTCCAATTATCCAGGCGATGATCCCCTTTATCGGCTGTAATTAGTACGAACCCGGATTGGGATAAGGTCTCGATCCGTTCCAGACAAGCCAGTCCCGCTGCCGGAAATAGAATATGGGAGTCCTCCAGTTCTTCCTGGTAGATCGAGATGACCTCCCGATACGGAAAGTCCACATCACTATATTCCGGCGCGGGACGGTATGCATAACTCAGCTCCATGTTTTCCAACATTTCAACAGGCTGAAGGTTGGATGAGCTGTAAATATTTGAGATCATAACATCACACTCGAAGATCTGCCCTTCACCAACATATATTAATTCTTGAGGAATGCTGTCAAAGAAGTAGTTCGCAATAATCAGTAATGGCTGACTCAGCTCACCCGGACGTATAATCGTATCTGCTACCGTCAAATTTAATTCCGTATCCTGCATGGCATCAAATTGTGCAAAATCTAGCAGGCCCTGCTGGATCAACGGTTGCATAGAGGGATGAGTCCTCCACCCCGTAACATTGTCAGCGACCAGATCCGTCATGACATAACGGAAGGGCGGCAGCGTTGTTGCAGCATAGTCTATGAGCTCGCATAGTTTAGTCAGAATTTGAAAAGCCAGGCGACCTACGCCAGCACCCAATTCCAGAATGGTTACTGTCTCTGTTGTCTGCCCCTTGGCAGCCAAGTCCTGGAGAAAGCCAAAGATCATTTCCGCATATGCAGTCGCAATCATGGGATTGCTTGTAATATATTGCGGTACCTGATTATCCGTCCAGGCCTGCAGCCCTTTTTGTTCATAGTAGGCTCGCTGCCATTCCCATACCGGAGCCTCACTGAAGCGGTAGAGCTGTCCCTCGTTTTTAATCATGTCATCTAAAACCCGCTTTCTGTCTATAATTCATTGGTTTTCATTATAACATAAGCATGACATAACCCAAGGAATTCAGCCCTCCCCAATTATAAAAAAGGCCTGCCGAATAAGGCAGGCAATGACAACCGGTTAGAGATAACCTCTTTATAATTCTCCACTGGGCAAGCACCCTCACAATTAATCCGAGTACAACGCTCCATCAAAGTTCTCAGGACCTACACGAACCGTACCCAGCAAGTTCGAGCTGATAAAAGCCGTGTACGTCAGTTGCGGCAGGACCGGTGGATTGAAGTCATCCGCAGAGAACGTAATAACTTGAGGTGCCAGGACACTCAAACTGAATGTGGACGTCGCGGAATATATAATAGGATCCGTTGGAGCCGTTCCGCGCACAACAGTGATGGTGATCCCGACGAGTGCCAATGGAAGCTGCACAGATACCGTACCTTTCATTTGCACACGCGGATTCGCTCCTATGCCAGCAGTCGTTACCAAACCAATCTGTCCAAACAATTGCGGCGTATTCGCTGCGAGAATAGGAACAGAAATGGAGTTAGCCAAGCTGGCATTCTGCGAGGTTCTCGCATCAATAAATTGACTCATGAAATCTACCTCCTATGGTTGGAATAGGATAGTATATGCGAGATTATAGAGATGGCATGGACAGACAAAGATATTTGAAAAAAAAGGCATATCTGAAATCTATTGCTTCCATTTAGACTCGGCCCGCTCTGGAGACCGTTGAGGAGGGTCTGCCATCGTCCTTCCGAGCGAAGATCAGACAGCATTTGGCCTATCTAATTTTTACCGTGTTTAATCCTTCGTTAGTATGATTAAATATGGTAATGACAGTTTAGGAGGTAATCCGTATGTGCGGCAGATTTACCATAACTGACCCTTTAGAGGAATTAATGGACAGGTACATGGCTTCCATAAGTGATGACTACGAGTACCAACCCAATTATAATGCTGCACCCATGCAGCATATCCCAGCCATCATTGGAAGTGCACAAGGAAATCGTCTGGGTTCCCTTCGCTGGGGCCTGGTCCCAACGTGGGCCAAAGACGACAAGATGGGAAACAAGATGATCAACGCACGAGCAGAGACAATAGACACGAAGCCCTCATTCAAACGGCTCATTAGCTCCAGACGTTGCATTATCCCCACGAATGGCTTTTACGAGTGGAAAAAGGAGGGGACGCATAATCAGCCTCTCCGTATTCTGCTAAAGGACGAACGCATCTTCTCGCTCGCTGGATTATACGATATCTGGGAAGACCCGGAAGGCAACAAATTGAGTACATGCACCATTATTACAACTAAACCTAATGAATTGATGGCAGACATACACAATCGGATGCCGGTTATTTTACGTCCGCAGGATGAAGAAGAATGGCTGGATCGAAATCATAAAGACGTCCCTTCCCTACTTGGGCTTCTCAAACCGTATAAGTCTTCTGAAATGAGGGCATATAAGGTGTCCAGGGATGTGGGAAACGTCAGAAACAATTCGGAAGAACTGTTGAAGGAAGTGGATTAGCAATAGCAGCAATTTTCCAATGTGAATCGCATGATTTTGATCGTATTATTGGAATCAGGACAGAAAAAAACCCTTGCTGCGCAAGGGTTTCAAGAGTATGGGCCCTGAGGGACTCGAACCCCCGACCAATCGGTTATGAGCCGACCGCTCTAACCAACTGAGCTAAGGGCCCTAGACATAATGTATAACGTGCAGATGATGGCTGTGAATCATCCAAGTGAAACTAAATTGCGGGGGCAGGATTTGAACCTGCGGCCTTCGGGTTATGAGCCCGACGAGCTACCGGGCTGCTCCACCCCGCGTCAGTAAGAAATATTAAAACAGCGACTTAATTAATATACACTATCCCATCCCAATAAGTCAAGGGGCAATGTCAGGGAATAAAACGAACGCCATATCTTCCTCTTTTTGAACGGTAAACTTCTACCTCAGCAGGTTCATTATGACCGTAAATCCACCCATCCTGCTCCATACGTTTGGCAAGACATCCTGCCTGAAATTTGGTTGCATATAGCTTGCTGAAATATACCCAGCGCATCCTTCTCTTCCTTTCCGGAGTTATGATTCATCTCTGCTTGTTGTAGAATACCCCATTTCCCAAAAAAATAGCCGCCAGAGGTTGAAAACTCCAGCGACTATTTTGGGCTAGGCTTATATGGGACCCAACTACTTACTTTTCAATGCTTAGAACGTAGCCTTAGGATCTTTCTTTAACTTCTCTAACATTTCATTCCCTTTGGCTGCCCACTCTCCAAGCGCTTCTTTTGGCGTCTTCTTGTTCTCAAGCACCTGAGTGAAGTATTCCATGCCTTTCTCGCTGACTTGCCAGAGGCTCGGCATTTTCTGGTACAGTTTATCCAGGTTGGTATTGGTAGGAGGCACCGGCTTCAATGTATAGAACGCCTGGATATTGTAATCCAAACCATCCTTCGGTTTAATGAAGCTTTTGCGGGATACCATCTCGTAACTGCTGCGTGCCTTGATCTTAGCCCAATCTTCACTGTTCATATATTTGATCAATTCCCAGGCGTCATCGGGATTTTGAGCTGAACTATTGATCGCCATCAGGCTGCTGAGATAGATATTACCACCAATTTCAGGTGCTTCCGGATGTACTGGAGGTGTTACCACGTCCCAGTCGACCTTGGTGAAGCCTTCCATTTTATCTGCATTTTTGTTCGCGTCAATTAATTGGTTGATGTAGCTGTAATCCCCAATAACCATCGCGGCCTTACTGCTCAGGAACAGATCGCCTTGAAGCGGGTTATAACGTCCGTTCGGATCCTGATCCTGTGGTTCGTCCCCTTTAGGGATAACTTTATCAATAGCAAGTTTGCTGATGGTACTCCATACTTTCTCCCATTGCGGTGAATCAACCGTCATTTTCTCCGCTTTGTCATCGAAGATTTTCAATTGGAGAGCGTTGTAATATTGCTGCATGGTGTAGTAAGGCGAACCACCCTGGTACGTAGAGAAAGAGAACCCAAATTCGTGATCTTTTCCTTCCCCTTTGGTCAGACGTGTTGCCAGGTTGAAAATATCATCCCAAGTCATGTTATCTGTTGGCGGCTCTACACCTGCTTTTTGGAACATTGCCTTGTTATAGAACAGTGCGGAAGAGGAGAAGGTCGGTGTCAACGCATAGATGCTCTGATCTCCCAGATCCTTGATTCCTTCAATCACACTTGGAACAATATCACTGGTATCGAATTTATCCTCCTGGATCAGCGGGTCCAGCTGTTTTACCATATTTTCCTGAATGAGTGACTTGAGTGTAGCCGTGTCAGCCACGACAACATCAACAGGGTTATCCCCAGTCATGATTTTCTTAAGGTTTTCCAGACTATCCGGCATTTCCTGCTGTTCTTCCTGAGTTCCATAACCATACATGCTGCCCTGATCTACTGCAGCCACCACTTCGATCGTCACATTCGGGTGCGTCAGTTCAAACGCATCCGTAAACTGCTGACGGAAATAGCTGTCATCCTGGCTTCCCCACAATGTAGCCACACGCAATACACGCTGCTCTGTGTCCTTGGCCTCACTTGCTGTACAGCCCGCAATCAGCGGCAATGCCAGACTGGCTGTAGCCAGCACGGCCAGCACACGTTTTCCCCAAAACCTGTTCTTCATCTCCCAATTCCCCCTCAAATTTATCTTGGCGGTGTAATCACAATGCGCTCACCGTCAAACTCCAAAGTTGCCCGGTTGTCAATGGACAAGGCCTCCAGATACTCCTTGGGTACCTGAAGGCGCCCCGCCCGGTCAATGATGACAAAGGCTTCATGAATATCCGGCGCTCCCGCTTCAGATAGTCCATGTTCATCATCCAGGTTCGGATTCCGTTTCACGAACTCGGTACTGGTCAAGCCGTCACGTATCGCTACAATGCGATCCACCTTGCCGGCAAGCGTCAGATCATGCGTAACAATAACGATCGTAACGCCCAGTTCCTTATTCATTTTGCGAAAAATGTTCATAATCGTATCACAAGTCTCGGAATCGACCGAGCCTGTTGGTTCATCGGCAAGCAGAATCTTGGGACGATTGGAGAGCGAGATGGCAATCGCCACCCGCTGCTGCTCCCCACCGGATAATTGATGCAGCTTGTTGTGCATCCGATCCTTCAGTCCAACCCATTCCAGCAGCTGCATCGCGTATGCTCGATCCCGCTTGCCCCCAAGAATCATGGGCGTTTCCACATTCTCCAGTGCGGTTAGATAAGGCAGCAGGTTACGTCCGTTATTTTGCCAGATGAAGCCTACGGTATGACGTTTGTACTCCACCAGTTGAGCATCCGTCATTTTGAGCAAATCCCAGTCTCCGACAACCGCAGTACCCGCCGTTGGACGATCGAGTCCCCCAAGAATGTTAAGCAAAGTGGATTTACCGCTGCCGCTGTTGCCGATGATCGCCATCATTTCACCTTGATTAACAGTCAGGTTGAGACCTTGAAGGGCAACGACTTCCACATCACTGGATTTAAAAATTTTCACAAGTCCTTCGCACTGGATCACGTTTACCTCTCCTCTCCCATTTTGACCGCCTGGTGAACCCGCAATCTGCGAATCTGCCACAGCAGCATTGTTGCTCCAACAATCAGCATGACCAGGGTCACGCCGTACAGCTGCAGCATGTCTTGTTCTTCGAATACAATCCGGAACGGAGGTACCTGCGCAGATACATTATCTGTCGTTTGAAGGAAAGGCAGGAACAGACGACTGGATACCTGACCAATTCCGATCCCGAGCAGAATGGAAAGACCTGCCGTGAACACTTGCTCCAGGAGCAGCATTCCGCTTAGCTGTGCACGTGACAGTCCCATGGCTCTCAATACACCGAACTGTACGACACGTCCTGACAGGTTAAAGAACCAATACAGAATGTATCCAATCAGGGATATGATAACCGAGACCAGGAAGCCCAGGCTCAGGATCCCGAACACACCGCCGCGGGACGGATGTTTGCCTTGGGATACCAATTCTGTACGCACATCGCGTACGGAGGACAGCTCAATGCCCTCTGCTGCCAGTTTCTCCATCAATGGAGCCACCTTCGCGTCAGGTTCCATTTTCAGCCAGACCTCATAAGGGATCAGCGGCACCTGGTCATAGATATAGTCCAGATTGGCCACGAAGAATGGTGTCTGATCTGGATACTGTGCAGGCCAGTACGGAATGATACCAAAGACCACGAATTCAATCGCCTGGCCCTGAACACCGATAGAGATCAGATCCCCTGTTTTGAGCTTGAACTTATCCGCAAATTTGGATGAGATCAACACTGCCCCTTCATACTTGCCTAACAAGTCAAGATACTTATATGGATGTGCCGGGAACAGGTCATTACGGAACCACGCCACCTGAGCAAAATCCACATTATCAATCCCGACCAGCATGCCCTGGCCGCCAGATTTGCCGGATACAATGATATTCCCTTTTGTCTGCAGCACTCTCGCTGCATGTTCCACACCGTCCAGGCTGCGGAATACTTCAAATGGAGGTTCCGAGTAAATGACTTTGGATGGTTGTGCATTTCCACCGCCCCCACCTGGAGCACCTCCACCGCCATTGCCGCCTCCGGCAGCCCCACCGCCACCAGAACCTCCGCCACCGTTTCCGCTACCTTGCTGACCTCCGCCTGAACCACCGTTCTGACCGGAACCGCCAGGCTTTACCTCAGGTGTTCCTTCCCATACCGTTTGCATAATAACATCGGAACCATATCGGTATAACGTGCGCTCAGTGGAGTTCAGATCAATCGTCCGAGCTGCAGCCGAGTTGTACACGCCAAGCCCGAGTGTCAAAACAAGCAGGATCATCAACGGGTAGTAAGACGATGATGACCGCGACAGCTGCGTCAGGGTTAAGTACAGCGGAACCGGCAGGAATTTGCGTCCAATCCACTGAATGAGCTTCAGAATCCACGGGAATAACCGCAGGAAGAACAGCCCCAAAGCAAAGATGGCTAGTGCAGGTACAAAGAATAGAAACGGCTGTACCTGCAGCTGATCTGTCGTCATGCCCGTCTGGAACGTCAGCATCTGACGTTCATAGAACAGATAGTACCCGTATCCTGCAAGACCCAGCAGCAGGATATCCAGGAACCAGCGCTGCCATACGGGAGCACGATCGGTACGCGCCTGACGTCGCTTGGCCGAAACAATCGTCGCTCGTGCATAGGTTATTGCCGGAATAAGTGAAGCAATGATTGCAACGAGCACGGCGATAAGCCCCAGCAGGATCGCTTCTTTGGATACACCGATCGGGATCGATTTGCGATCCACGAAGGACAGGAACCCACTGGCTGACCCGATGCTTTTGGCCATAAACCAACCAAGCATCGGACCGATCACCAGCGCAATTGCTCCCAGAAAGATACCCTCCAGCAGGTATAAGGAGAAAATTTGCCGTGCTGAAGCTCCGCGACTTCGCAATACCGCTATGTCACTTTCCTGCTTCTGCAGGGACTGCCTGGCATTCATGGCGATAAAATAAAAGACCATCGCAATCATCGGTGCTGCCAGTGTGAACAGCATCGTCTGCAATTGCAGACTCTGACTGCGGAATTGCTTCAGCAGATCGCCGAAGGTGATATCCACCTTCGTATCCTTAAGCCGCTGGTACAGATCGATATCCAAACGTTCCAGCATGGAAGTCAGACCCGGCAGCTGGCTGGTTTGGATTTCCTTCAGATCGAACGCATAATACCAGCGCGAATTCTGAAGCGGAATCCCTTTTTCCTTCAGCAGCACATCATTGAACACAGACTCATCCACATAAAGTCCATTCATCATGCCGTCAAATCCCTGAACCCAATAAGGACTGTTCAGATCGTCTGCCTTGAAGGAACCCGTAATTTTGACACGCAACGTAATATCAAGCCCGCTGTACACCGGATATTCCAGAATATCGCCGACATGCAGATCGTTCCGGTACATGCCTTCCTCCAGCATAACCGCTTCAATAATGTCATCCTTGACCTGATTACCCGGCTTCACGCCGGCAGTATAATTCACCTGTGCATCCAGCCCGCTCATCGTTCCGAGCGTCATGCTCCGAACCCGACTGGCATCCACCTTGGTGGGATCCTCCGGATTCACCTCGGTACTCCGAATGGATCTGGAATTCACATACGTATGAAACGGAAAACCGATATCGCGGGGTACATCCTCACGGATATAACGATCCACCTCATCGAGCCCGCGCGTGTCGGTCTTAACCCCGCCCGGAGCCTGATAACTCATAAGCAACGAACCTGCAGGCAGCCCCTCACTGTTATCCTGCAGGGTCTGTGCCACCACCCGTTTCAGTGCACCGTCGGCATACATCGGAATACTGACGGTGAATGCAACCGCCACAATCAGTCCGATCAGTGTGCTGAATGTCATCCAACGGGTGTTCCACATTTTCCGGAACAACAGTCTGAGCAATGGCAGCCCCATTAGCGGCCCACTACTTTCTGTCCAACAGTCAGACCTTTCAGGATTTCAACATCCGTAGAGGTCTGCTGACCCACTTCAACGTCCACTTCGCGCTTGCTACCATCACTTTCAACGACCTGCACGTATGTTCTTGAACCGATGGAGCGCAGTGCTGATACAGGAATGACAATGGCATCCTCCGTACGCTGGGTTACAATGGATACCGTTAGAGGGGTTCCGCGTTCTACACCCTTGGGCATTTTCGTCAGGGAGACGATGACATACTGGTCGAGCGTCTCTTTGACCGGTGGGGTGCCACCTTCGCCTGTACCTCCACCGTTTCCGCTTCCATTTCCAGTCGCCTCGGCAACAGGCATCACTTTAACTCTGCCGGATACCTTGCCTGCTCCATTAATATCCACATCCGCCTTCATGCCGGCAGAGAATTTCTCCAGATCTTCCTTGGCAAATGTAGCTGCGACTACCAGATTCGACGTATCCGCGATCGTTGCAATCGGATCATAGGCTTTGACCGCTGCCCCTTTCTCTACCTGGACTGCAATAATCGTTCCTCCGAACGGAGCGGTCAGTGTCGCTTTGCCCAGCTGCTCCTCCAGATCAGCCAGTTCCTGGCGCAGTTCTTCAAATGCAATGGTGGCTTCCTCAAACTCCACCGGATCCATCTCATCTCGTTTACGAAGCGTTTCCTTCATTTGTACTTCCGATTTGCGAATCTGCAGCTTCTTGGCCCGAATTTCCTTCTCTACACTCTCCACATCGAGCTCTGCGAGGAGCTGGCCTTTCTTCACTTTATCCCCCGGTTTCACGTTCAGTTCTTTGATATGCATGCCGTCGAGTGTGAAATACACCTTTTCTTCCCGTTGACTCATCATTTTTCCGCTGCCGCTAACCTTTTTTTCCAGCGTTTCTGTCCGGACTTCATATTCCGGCTTTTTGGAAATCGTAGGCGGCGTGATCGGCGGAAGTACTTCTTCCTCTGTTTCTGCAGGCAGCAGAGAGCAGCCTGACATCGTTGCAGCCACGATTGCACCAAGTACAATCAATGCTGCACGTTTCCCCTTTTTCGGAGCGGCCTCTTTACTTAATAAATCTGCCGTCCGCCATTTCATAAACATGGTCCGCAACCTCCAAAATCGTAGGATCGTGTGTAGTCATACATATGGTCACTTGTTCTACTTCAATAATATTGCGAAATACGGACATCACCTGTGCCCCCATCTTGGAATCCAGCTCGGCTGTCGGTTCATCCGCAAGCAGCAATCTGGGTCTATGCGCAATGGCCTTGGCTATCGCGACCCGCTGCTGCTCCCCCCCGGACATCTCGAACGGCCGGTGCTTCACCCGTTTGGTCAATCCGACCAGATCCAGACAATGGCCTACCCGGTCCTTCCATTCCGAGCGAGGCACATCCGCCATTCGCAATGACAGCTCGACATTTTCCCAAGCTGACAGCAAGGGCATCAATGCATATGCCTGAAAAATAAATCCGATTTCCTTGCGACGCAGAGCGGTCCGTTTCCGGTCACCCCAATCCTGCAAAGGCTGTCCGGAAAACAATATGTCCCCACTGGAAGGTTGATCCAGCCCGCCAAGCATATTGAGCAGTGTGGTTTTGCCCGAGCCAGATCGCCCTTTCAGCATAACCAGCTGCTGCGGGTTGACTTCCATGTCGATGCCCTTGAGTACATGGATAATCCGGCTGCCTGTCTGAAAGCTCCGATGTACATTACGAACTTCCAGTACAGGTCCATCATACGGAGGCAGCAAGCTGGCTTTCGCTTTCGGCTGGGACTTCACTTCGGGTTCGGCAGTGGCAACGGCTACCTCATCCTGGCTAATTCCATCACTTATCGATTGCGAGTCGATGGAAGAACTATCGGGGTCACTTATGTATGCCAAGGCTTCCTGCCCGGCCGTGTTCTGCTGTTCCGTGTGCCCTTTTGCACGATCCCCGCCTGACTGGCTTTTGGCAGATTTGATACCGGAAAATAATTTCTTCATGCCAGCAATCACGCTCATCCTTTCTTAACATCCCGTTCATTTCATTAAGGGTACTAAAATTAGAAATCTATTCCATACTACACTGCATTATAAACGACCCATCCCAACTAAAAGTTACAAGCTTTTTACAACGTAGCCGGGAAAAAGTTAATATTTTGATGAACAAACGAAAAAAGCACCCCAAAGTGCGGGATGCTTGTTGCTAATTCAATGAATTTGCTTCTATAGCGCCAATCGTTACAATTTTGATACAGTTCAAAAGTCGAACAGCAGATGATATTATTTACCAAATGAAGAAGGATCTTCACGCCAGGATTTGAGCAGTTCAAAATCACTCTCCTGAATGGTTCCCTGAGCCAATGCTACGTCCATTAGGGCCGTATAGTTGGAGAGGGTTTGCAGCTGAATGCCAGCTTCTTCAAATGCCTTTACCCCTTTATCCAGCTGATAGCTGAAAATCGCCAGCACGGCGAGAGGTATTGCCCCTGCTGCACGTACCGCTTCTGCGGCTTTGATTGAGCTGCCTCCCGTAGAGATCAAGTCCTCAATAACAACCACTTTTTGACCTTCGGTAATGATGCCTTCAATCAGGTTTTCCTTACCGTGCCCTTTGGCTTTGTCACGAATGTAGGCCATTGGCAGATCCAGCTTCTGCGCCACCCAGGCTGCATGCGGAATCCCTGCGGTTGCTGTACCTGCAATCACTTCTGCATCCGGGTACTGTTCACGAATGATTGCTGCGAACGCTTCGGCAATGTCGTTGCGGATCTCTGGATAGGACATCGTCAGACGGTTGTCACAATAAATCGGTGACTTGATCCCTGACGTCCAGGTAAAAGGCTGCTGCGGGCGCAGGGCCACGGCGTTAATCTTCAGAAGTTGGGATGCAATATGATTAGGAATCTCGTTCAGTGCGATCATGCGTTCAACATCTCCTTCAAAATGGTTTCTGCTGCTTCACGTGGATTGGGCGCGCCTGTAATCGGTCTGCCTACAACAATGTAATGGCTGCCTCTGGCGATGGCTTCACCCGGCGTGAGCACACGTGTCTGGTCACCAAGACCACTGCCTGCCGGCCGGATTCCCGGAGTAACGGTGTGAAAATCACTGCCGCAGGCTGCCCGGATTGCCGGAACCTCCAGTGGAGAAGCCACAACCCCATCCAGACCTGCCTCGTGAGCTAATCCAGCATAACGAACCACTGCCGCTTCCACACTTCCCTCGATGCCGATCTCGTTGTTCATCATTTCCTGACTTGTACTGGTAAGCTGGGTGACCGCGATGATCTCCGGCCTGCTTAGAGAAGGATCTGCAGCCAGAGCTGCTTCCGCTCCTTCACGTGCAGCACGCATCATGCTCGTACCACCTGCTGCATGTACGTTGAACATTTCTACGCCAAGTCGGGTTATACTTTCGGCACCACCGCGAACGGTATTGGGGATATCGTGCATCTTGACATCGAGGAATACCGAGTACCCTCTCGCTTTCAGCTCCCGGATAAAGTCCGGACCCGCTGCGTAGAACAGCTGCATTCCCACTTTCAGATAACACGGAATACCTTCGAGTGCCTGTACCAGCGCCTGCGCCTGCTCCGCATCAGGATAGTCGAGTGCGACCATCAAACGTCCAGCCATTTCATTGAAATTAGGGTGATTCATCCAGTCCGCTCCTTCCACATGCTTGTTTTTTCCGTTTTTGCCCGATATAAAGGACATCCCGCCAGCCCGCAGGCTGACTGATGTCCTTCATCAGTACCTTTTTATTTTACAAAGACTGGCATTGCCTCCGAAGAGAAGTTGATCGTTTGCAGCATGATCAGCAGGGCACGAATCGTATCCAGGGAAGTCATACATACAATGCCGTTCTCTACCGCTTCACGACGAATTCGGAATCCGTCACGCTGCGGTGTTTTGCCTTTGGTCAGTGTGTTGAAGACAAAGTTCGCTTCACCGCTGCGAATCATGTCCAGAATGTTCGGCGAACCTTCGCTCAACTTGTTCACAGTCGTTACCGGAATGTTTGCTGCTTCAAGCGCAGCCGCCGTTCCTCCGGTAGCCATGATTTTGTAGCCCAGTCTGTAGAAACCTTCGAGCAGTGGTACAGCTTCGTCCTTATCTTTATCTGCCACAGTAACTACAATCGCTCCGGTTGCCGGAATTTTCATTCCTGCTCCGATGAGACCTTTGAACAACGCTTTGGCGTAATTCGGGTCACGACCCATAACCTCACCTGTGGATTTCATCTCAGGTCCAAGGGTTGGTTCCACACGACGCAGCTTCGCGAAGGAGAAGACCGGAACTTTCACCGATACATGATCCGACTCAGGCCACAGACCGTCAACGTAACCGAGATCTTTCAGCTTCACACCCAGGATTGCCTGTGTTGCCAGGTTTGCCATCGGAATGTTGGTTACTTTGCTCAGGAAAGGTACTGTACGGGATGAACGCGGGTTCACCTCAATGACATACACTTGGCCATTATGGATGACGAATTGGATGTTGACCAGACCAATCGTTTTCAGTTCTTTTGCAATCTTAATCGTGATGTCGACGATTTTTTCTTTCAAATCCTCGGACAGGTGCTGCGGCGGATAAACCGCGATGGAGTCACCGGAGTGCACCCCTGCGCGTTCGATATGTTCCATGATACCTGGAACCAGTACCGTCTCACCATCACAGATGGCGTCCACCTCAACCTCTTTACCCAGCATGTAACGGTCAATCAGCACCGGATGCTCGGGATTGATTTTAACCGCCTGTTCCATATATGTCAGCAATTCGGCATCAGAGTAAACAATCTCCATCGCGCGACCGCCAAGTACGTAGGAAGGACGAACCAGCACTGGGTAACCCAGGCTTTGCGCTGTCTCTACCGCATCATCTACGGATATGACTGTTTTACCTTTTGGCTGTGCAATTTCCAAACGGGACAGAAGACGTTCGAATTTCTTGCGATCCTCTGCCTCATCGATGCTCTCCAGATCCGTTCCGAGTATCGTTACACCTGCATTACGCAGTGGTGCTGCCAGGTTGATCGCCGTTTGACCACCGAACTGTACGATAACTCCTACCGGCTGTTCCTGCTCAATCACGTTCATGACATCTTCGAAGAACAGAGGCTCGAAGTACAGACGATCCGATGTATTGAAGTCCGTGGATACCGTTTCAGGGTTGTTGTTAATAATAACCGCTTCGTAGCCCGCCTTTTGCAAGGCCCATACCGCGTGTACGGTTGAGTAGTCGAACTCGATCCCTTGACCGATCCGGATCGGTCCCGAACCCAGCACTACGACCTTTTTCTTATCCGAAGGAATAACTTCATTCTCCGTTTCGTACGTCGAGTAGTAGTATGGCGTTGTTGCTTCGAACTCGGCTGCACATGTATCAACCATTTTGTATACCGGGCGAAGGTTTTCCTGTTCGCGGCGAGCTCTAACCTCTGCTTCCGTTGTCAAAGTGCTTCCAGGTTGACCTTGAGCGCGCAGCTCAGCAATGGCACGGTCCGTGAATCCAAGGCGTTTCGCTTGATACAGCGTTTCGGATGACAGCTCGGATTCCTCGCGGATGCGGTCTTCGAAGCCAATCAGACCTTCAATTTTGTCCAGGAACCACCAGTCAATCTTCGTCAGATCCTGAAGCTGCTGCAATGTATATCCTCTGCGGAATGCCTCGGCAATCAGGAACATCCGCTCATCATCCGCTTTCACCAGACGTTCGTTCAGCGTAGCTTCATCCAGCGTTTCGGCATCCTTCAAGTAGAGACGATGCACACCGATCTCCAGGGAGCGAACTGCTTTATGAATCGACTCCTCAAATGTACGGCCGATGGCCATAACCTCGCCTGTTGCTTTCATCTGTGTACCCAGCTTGCGGTTCGCCGAAGTGAACTTGTCGAACGGCCAGCGAGGAATTTTGCTCACGATATAATCCAGTGTCGGCTCAAAGCAGGCATAGGTTTGGCCAGTTACCGGGTTAACGATCTCATCCAGCGTGTAACCCATGGCGATTTTGGCAGCCATCTTCGCAATCGGATAACCGGTTGCTTTGGAAGCCAGTGCCGATGAACGGCTTACCCGCGGATTCACTTCGATAACATAATACTGGAAGCTGTGTGGATCTAGGGCGAACTGTACGTTACATCCACCTTCAATGTTAAGGGCACGAATGATTTTAAGGGATGCTGAACGCAGCATTTGATATTCACGATCAGACAGCGTCTGGCTTGGTGCCACAACGATACTATCACCTGTGTGAACGCCTACCGGGTCAAAGTTTTCCATGTTGCAGACTACGATACAGTTATCGTTCTTGTCACGCATGACTTCGTACTCGACTTCTTTCATGCCTGCAATGCTCTTCTCGACCAAACATTGCCCAATCGGGCTGTAACGAATTCCTGCGGCCACAGTCTCGCGCAGCTCCTCTTCATTCGCACAGATCCCGCCACCTGTTCCGCCAAGCGTATAAGCTGGACGGACGATAATCGGATAGCCAATCTCAGCCGCAAAATCAAGGGATTCTTCAAGTGTCGTTACAATAACACTCTCAGGTACAGGCTGCTCCAGTTCACGCATCAGGTCACGGAACAGGTCACGGTCTTCCGCCTTTTCGATGGACGTCAGCTGTGTTCCGAGCAGTTTCACATTTTCACGTTCCAGGACACCGGCACGAGCCAGTTCCACGGCCATGTTCAATCCGGTTTGACCGCCAAGCGTAGGCAGCAATCCGTCTGGGCGTTCCTGACGAATGATCTGAGTGACGAAGTCGAGTGTAATCGGCTCGATGTACACTTTGTCAGCCATGTTGGTATCGGTCATGATGGTTGCCGGGTTGCTGTTAATGAGCACAACTTCCACGCCTTCTTCTTTCAGTGCCTGGCAAGCCTGTGTGCCGGCATAGTCGAACTCGGCCGCTTGACCGATGACGATTGGACCGGAACCAATCACCAGGATTTTTTTGAGATCTTTGTTAATCGGCATGTTATTGTGCTCCTTTCACTGCG
The DNA here is from genome assembly GCF_039831995.1 of Paenibacillus pabuli. Taxonomy (NCBI): domain Bacteria; kingdom Bacillati; phylum Bacillota; class Bacilli; order Caryophanales; family Paenibacillaceae; genus Paenibacillus; species Paenibacillus pabuli. The sequence goes on along the minus strand of NZ_JBDOIO010000004.1, from coordinate 1,093,454 downwards.
GCTGCCAATACGGCTTGACGCGGCTTTTGCGGGTTAGTGATTTTATGCTCACGGATCATTTCGATGAAACGGTCGAACAGATAGCTGTTATCATAAGGACCTGGCGCTGCTTCCGGGTGATACTGTACCGAAAACGCCGGGAATGTTTTATGTTTCAGACCTTCAATGGTCTTGTCATTGTTATTAATGTGTGTAACTTCCAAATCAGTGTTCTTCACTGAGTCTTCGTTAACTGTATAACCGTGGTTCTGGGATGTGATGAAGCAGCGTCCGCTCTCGAGTTCTTTGACCGGGTGATTACCGCCGCGGTGTCCAAACTTCAGCTTCTCGGTATCCGCGCCTGCTGCGAGTGCAAAGAGTTGATGACCGAGGCAGATACCGAAGATTGGATACTCGCCAAGCAGCTCACTGATCATTTTTACGGCATGTGGCACGTCCTTTGGATCCCCAGGACCGTTGGACAGCTGGATGCCATCCGGGTTCAGACGGCGAATCTCGTCTGCTGTTACATCATGCGGGACCACGACAACGTCGCAGTTGCGCTTGCTCAGTTCACGCAGAATTCCTGTTTTTGCACCATAGTCTACGAGAACGATACGTTCAGCTGTTCCCGGGCTGTTGTACACATGCTGCGTGGACGTCAGAGGTACCTGGTTGCGCAGCTCAGCGATGCTGGTGTCTCCCATCATCTCCAGCAGCTCTTCCACAGGCTTCGATCCTGTTGTGAGAATTCCCTTCATTGTGCCGTGATGACGGATCCGGCGAGTCAACATGCGTGTATCAATTTCGCTGATGCCTACGATGCCGTACTCTTTCAGCAGATCATCCAGGCTGTATTCAGCGCGCCAGTTGCTTGGTACCGTTTCATGACGGCGCACTACGAAACCATGCACGAATGGACGAATGGACTCGAAATCGTCACGCGTAATGCCGTAGTTACCGATCAGCGGATACGTCATGGTTACGATTTGACCGCAATAAGAAGGATCCGAAAGCACCTCTTGATAGCCTGTAATTCCCGTATTAAAAACGACCTCACCCGTTGTTTCACCTTCAGCACCGAATGCTTTTCCGGTGAACAGTGTGCCGTCTTCCAACAATAATCTTGCCTGTGCCTGCATCCCATTTCACTCCTCTGTGTTTATCAACTTGAATGCATTTCGTTGAACATGGGATGCGTGTCACGGTAGCGGTGACTTCGTGGACAGAAAGCCCTTCGATCGCTGTTATCCCCAGATTACTCTTTATCCATTTTCTAAATGGATGTAATCCGGGGATAAAGGCGAACGCTTCGCTTCTTCGGGTCTTTTCTGTCCACTTCGTAAGCTACTGTAGCGCCCAAGTTCAAAAGCATGACATCAACGTTGCTTGTTTCGTATGTTTACACTCTCGGCATGATCGGCCTCGAGTTAGTTGTAAGATTTATTGAAGTAAAGAGTTAATGATTCATTTATATACCGATTTACTGTTGTACCGTATTATTCCACACGCTTTTGCCATCCACCCAAGTCTGTACCGGCCAGCCTTTCAGCTTCCAGCCCGTAAATGGTGTGTTTCTTCCTTTGGTAGCAAACGCTGCAGGGTCGACCGCCTGTTCCTGATTCAAATCAATCATGGTCAGATCCGCTGGTGCTCCCTCTTCCATCTTGCCTGTATCCAGTCGGAATACCCGTGCCGGATCAGCAGTCATGCGTTTAACCAGGAAGTCCAAGCTCCAAAGTCCTGTTTCTACAAATTTGGTGTACAGCAGTGGGAAGGCTGTCTCGAATCCAACGATTCCGAATGGAGCCAGTTCCATGCCTTTGGCTTTCTCCTCTTCACTGTGCGGTGCATGATCGGTAACGATCATGTCCAGCGTTCCGTCCAGCAAGCCTTCGATGCAAGCCTGCACATCACGCGGTGAGCGAAGTGGCGGATTCATTTTCCAGTTGGCATCCATGCCCGGAATGTCCTCATCGGACAGAACCAGATGATGCGGACACACCTCAGCCGTAACCTTAATGCCAATCGATTTTGCCAATCGAATCAGGCGAACCGATTGTTCCGTACTTACGTGGCAGACATGATAGTGGACTCCTGTTGCTTCGGCAAGCAGGATATCACGGCCAACGTGAATCGCTTCGGATTCATTTGGAATGCCTTTGATCCCATGGCGCTTGGAGAATTCTCCTTCAGTGACATATCCACCTACAACCAGTGAGTCGTCTTCACAGTGAGCGATGACTGGCATATCCATGCTTGCCGCGAGGCTCATGGCGTCTTTCATCATCTGTGCGTTCTGCACGCCTACGCCGTCATCCGTAAAACCGATGGCGCCTGCTTCTTTCAAAGCGGCAAAATCGGTAAGTTCACGACCAAGCTCATTTTTCGTAATGGCTGCATACGGCAGAACTTTTACCAAATCAGCTTCTCTCGCTTTATCCAGAACCAGCTTTACTACACCCGGACTATCTGTTACCGGTCTTGTGTTCGGCATGCAGGCGATTGTTGTAAAACCGCCTTGGGCCGCTGACCTGGCACCTGTCTCGATCGTCTCTTTATGTTCGAATCCAGGTTCACGCAGATGGACGTGCATGTCGATCAAGCCGGGAATCACCAATTTGCCTGAAGCATCCGTAACGCTATGCGCAGATGGTTCTGCTTTTAGGACGGCTTCATCTTCCACACTGACGATCTTCTGTATCTTGCCTTCATTTATAATGATCGTTTTCCGTTCGAGTTCCCCTTGTGCATTCAACACATTTGCGTTCTTAATCATCTGTAGCATAATTGCCCTCCGCTTCGGTTCTAACCCGGATTCCCAGAGAATCCGAATGATTTGGATTTATCGTGTACTTTACCGTTCTATAGAAGTCCGCCCTGTCAGCCTATGAACCATAGCCAGACCCTGTTACAGCTTTAAAGCGCGTTCCATAACCGCCATGCGAATCGGAACACCGTTCGCCATCTGCGGGAAAATCCGCGATGCTGTACTCTCTACAACCGCGTCGTCAATTTCAACGTTCCGGTTAACCGGAGCAGGATGCATGATAATGGTGTTTGGATTCAGCCGTGCCGCCCGTTCTTCCGTCAATCCGTAGTGTTCGCGATAATCCTCAGCCGAGGTAATGAGACCATGCTTGTGGCGTTCAAGTTGAACCCGCAGCATCATGACTACATCTGCATCCAGTGCTTCATCCAGACCTACATAAGGAGCGTGCTCTGCCAGTTCCGGTGCTTGCATCGTTTGCGGAGCACAGAAGCGTACATCTGCTCCGAACTTTTGCAGTGCCCACAAGTTCGAGCGTGCAACCCGGCTGTGCATGATGTCTCCAATGATCGATACACGCAAACCTTTCAGTTCACCGAAAGCTTTTCGCATGGTGTACAAATCCAACAGTGCCTGGGTTGGGTGTTCGTTATTCCCGTCTCCCGCATTTACCAGTGGAACATTCACCTTCTGAGCCAGCTGCTGCAGAACACCTGCCGGTTTCAGCCGGATGACTCCGGCATCAATTCCCATGGATTCAAGTGTTCGTACCGTATCATAGATGGACTCGCCCTTCTCTACACTTGAAGCAGCTGCCGTGAAGTTCAGCACTTGTGCACCCAGTCGTTTTTCAGCCATTTCGAAAGAGAAGCGAGTACGGGTGCTGTTCTCGAAGAACATGTTGGCAACAAAGCGTGATTCAAGTACAGGTACCAACTTATCCGTCTGAGCATCCCAGTGGGCTGCTCTGTTAAGAATCGCTTCAATCTCACTGCGACTAAGTTCCTTCAGTCCGAGCAAGCTCCGGTCCTTCAATGCTGTCTGTGTAATCATCATGCCTGCTCCCCCCGGTTCTGAATGATTTTGACTTCGTCCTGTCCGTCCGTTTCCATCAGTGCTACTTCAATCTCCTCCGATTTGGAAGTCGGCACATTTTTGCCGATAAAATCAGGTCGGATTGGAAGTTCCCGGTGCCCGCGGTCCGCGAGTACTGCCAGCTGAATGTTTTGCGGTCTTCCACAGTCCATCAGGGCATCCATCGCTGCACGGATGGTTCGTCCGGTATAGAGCACATCATCGAACAAAATCACTTTTTTGTCATGAATCGAAAGTGATTCAGGTGTCATCGTCAACAGTTCCTTGCGATTTGCTTTGTTCTCATCCAAGCGATCATCGCGATAAGGAGTTACATCCAGTTCTCCCCAGGGGACTTTGGCGCCTTCGATTTCTTCAATCTTGGCGGCGATCCGTTCTGCAAGATAAACGCCCCGCGTACGGATACCGACCAGCACACAACCGTCGATCCCTTTGTTTTTTTCCAAAATCTCATGGGCAATCCGTGTTAATGCGCGGCGGATCGCCGTTTCATCCATAATGACATGTGTTTCTGTGCTCATGCGTTCAGCCTCCTCAGGATTTCCCTCCAGATCATGGCCCCGTGACAGGAGAACAAAAAAGACTCCTTGCCGTGTTTATTGGCAAGGAGTCTCCGAACTTCAGACCGCTCTGAAGAAAGTTTACTCTCGGGATGCACCGTTATATTGCCGCAGCAAAAAACGATGTATCGTTCACGTTACCTTGCCAGTCTCACGGGACTGATTTAAAGGTGCTATTCATGTCGAACACATTGCAGTGCCTCACAGGGCGCTGTTGATCAATATGTCCGTTCGTCTTCATGAATTATGACAGAAAGACAACCCCCTGTCAACACCTCACCTTAGCAGGCGAAACTCCCTGCTGTATTCCACTTAGAATCAACAGGTCGGCTGAAAAACATCCATGCACATCACATTTCATTCATTACTCATAATTATACAATATTTCTGTATATTTATCCATAGGTATTTGAAACTTGAATGGATCCAATATAACCCTTCTATTTATAGCCCCCTACAGAAAGATCGATTATTCACACATGAAAAGGGTAAACACTTATAACGCGAACCCGTTCACATTCCGTTGATAGGAACCGATATACATAAAGATTTGTATCTTCCTGAGATGGGAATGATATAAAATCTGTAATTTCGATCTTGGATTAGGAGGACATCATGCGTAACATATGGCAGATTTACAAAACAGACTGGCTTCACATCTTAAAAGTACCTACAGGCATATTCTTAATTGCAGCCATTATTTTACTGCCTGGGGTGTATGACTGGGTCAACGTCAAATCGGTGTGGGATCCATACAGCAACACACAAGGAATTAAAATCGCGGTAACAACGGAAGATCAGGGTGCAACGGTTGCCGGAACAACGGTTAATATAGGAGACGAATTAGTGTCCAGCCTGAAGCAAAATAATAAGCTGGGTTGGACATTTGTAGATCAGGCTGAGGCAAGCCGAGGGGTACAGACAGGCGAGTATTATGCAAGCCTGCTTATCCCAAGTGACTTTTCATCCAAAATTACGGGTATTGTCGATGGAAAACTGGAACGTCCTGAAGTTGTGTACACGGTCAATGAGAAGGTTAATGCCATTGCTCCCAAAATCACGGGCTCAGGCGTCTCTTCCATTACAACGCAAATTAACGAAAGTTTTACCGAAGCGGTCAGCGAGGCGGTATTAACCAAATTAAAAGAAGCTGGTGTGGAGATTGATGCTCAGCTACCTACCCTGCGCAAGATGGAGAATGGAATCTTTACACTGGAAAAGAATCTTCCTGCCATACAGTCTGCGGGACATAAAGTGCTGGAAGTGGAAAAAGCCATGCCAGAAATCGTAAAAGAAGCTCAAAAAATTGTAGAAATCGAGAAACGACTGCCCGAAATTAACGAAGCAGCACAGTATATACTTAAGGTCCAGGAATATTGGCCGCAAATTATGGATGCCTCATCCGAGGTACTGGCCATACAGGAGCGAATTCCGGATATTCGAAAAGCAGTCGAACGTATTCAAGAAGTGGATGAACATTTTGGTGAAGTGTCGGGTGTCATCGATACAGCTTTAACCAAAACGGACAAGGCTCTTACTATCGTAACCGCTGCTCAAGATGAACTTGACACGGTCTCAGGCATTACGCAAAACGGAGTCGAACTGGCAGAAGGCATGAATCGTTTCGTGGATGCGAGTGAAGAAGCATTTCAGACCATTGGACCGGTAATCCGGCAAAATGCATTGCTGGTACAGCAGATCGCGAATGCTGGCTCAGATCTGTTTGGACGGCTGCAGAATACAGACCTTAGCGTACTCCCAACAGCAGACGAACTGGACAGCATAGCTGCTAGACTTTCAGTTGCCGTAAAATTAGTTGACAGTATGGCTGATCTATTGGGCAAAATGGACCAATTGCTTCCAGGCCATCCGTTAGCCGATAAAATCACGCGATTGAACACCCTCTCGGACAAGCTTCAACTCCAGATGAAGCTTGCAGGTATCATCAGCGATGCATTACGGCGCAATACCACTCCACCAGCCGATATTATTGCTCAGCTTAATTCATTATCGGAGGAAATCAACAGCGGAGTGAACCGGATCCTCGAATCATATGATACGGAAATAGCACCCGCCCTTACTACCGGAGCAGACAAACTAAGATCTATTCTCTCTGCATCAGCAGATACTATACAAGGTGCCCGGGATCGGATACCGGATATTGCGGACATCCTGTCAGCTACTAAGGAAGGAATTACTTTTGGACAGACAGAATTGAGGAAAATTCAAAGCGATCTGCCCCAAATGCAGAACAAGATTCATGAAATCTCACAGACACTCCAGAACAAAAGTGAGGCTTTTATTCAGGCACTGAACACGGTAGCACCCCTCATTCAGAATGACCTGCCCAAAGTAGGAGCCAAGCTGAATGAGGCAGCGGATTTTGTTCGCAACGATCTGCCCCAGGCAGAGAAGCAGATTGGCAAGGCGTCCGACTTTGTACAACATCAATTGCCTGAGGTTGAACAAGGCGTGCACCGCGTTGCAACACTTGTGCGTGAGGACCTGCCTGCTCTGGAAAATGCAATCCGCAAGGCGGCAGATAAACTTAGAGAGGTGGAAGGCAATAATCAGTTTGCCGAACTTGCCAAGCTGCTGCGCGGGGATATCGAGGAAGAGAGTGCCTTTCTTGCCAGTCCGGTTCAGATCAAGGAAAATCAATTGTATCCGATCCCCAATTACGGATCAGCCATGTCACCATTTTATGGCGTATTGTCCCTGTGGGTCGGCTCCACACTCCTCATTTCCCTGCTTCGGGCTGAGGCAGAAAATCCGGACGGCAAGTTTCGCAGGTACCAATTGTACCTTGGACGCTTGGGTACGTTTCTGACTATAGGGTTGCTCCAGGCTGTGTGCGTGACTGTGGGAGATATGCTGTTTCTCGGGACATATGTCGCAGATAAACTATGGTTTGTCCTGTTTGCCATGTTGGTAAGTGCTGTGTTTGTCACCATCACTTACACCCTGTTATCTGTATTCGGAAACATCGGAAAGGGAATTGCGATTATCTTCATGGTGTTTCAGTTCTCAAGTTCGGGCGGAACGTTTCCGATCAGCATGACTTCTCCCTTCTTCCAGGCCTTGAACCCGTTCATGCCCTTCACGTATGCGATAAGCCTTCTTCGTGAATCGGTCGGTGGCATTTTGTGGTCGACAGCACTCAAGGATATTTTATGGCTCTGTATATTCATTGCCCTTAGCCTAATCCTGGCTTTGGTGCTGAAACGTCCTCTTAGCAGCCTCACGAAACGTTCAGCCGAGAATGCGAAGAAGACCAAAATCATAGCCTGATTCCTATGAAAGAACCCTCTGCAAAAAGCTGCAGAGGGTTCTTGCTTACTCCCAAACATGGATCAGGAAAAGAGACAAGCCGAATGGATATCGTTTCTCCACATGGCTTGTCTCTCTTTTATGATAACGATTATTTCACATCAATTCACAGGATGCGTCTGCTCCAATTGCTCGTATGACTGTTTGATCGTGGTCAGTGTCTCTACATGACGGTAGATATTGTTCGCTGCCATCACTAGTACACTTATGAAGACTAGGCCGAGAATTATTTTTTTGCCGATCCCCTGACGAAGTCCAATCACCCATCCTCCACCCAGCAGGAAAAAGGCAAACAGATAGTGACCAGCATACAGGTACATATCGTATTGGAACACAGCCAGTCCGAAACCAACTACGATATGCAGCAGAAATGCAAACAAAATATAAGGTGCAAGAGTCCACACTTCCCGTTCACGGATCCCCTTGATGAACCCGATCAGCGCCAGCAGCAATATAAAGATACCGACAAGCTGAACATGAATCGGGTTGGAGCGTGACAGATCCGTTACAAAAGCAACCAGCCCCGGATCCAGCAAATGAACTCTGGGAGAGAGCATCGGATTAATCGTCAGCAGAGTCAGTGCCTTCCAATGAGCCGCAAACTGGAAAGGTGTAGCATAGCTCGTCCCTCCGTTCTGGATTCCGAGCAACCAATTGCTAACCCAACTTCTTCCCCCGAAAGCGACATACTGAATGCCTGTTAATACGATTATGAAGGCAACCGCCAGTGCCATGATTCCAATATACTTTTTCCATGTGGAAGCCTTGCGCCAGGTACGCCAATTGAAAAACATAGCAGCAGCCAAAGGTACAATGTTCGTTGACGTCAGCCCAAAATTGACAGTCGCAAGCAGGGCATTCGGCACATAGCGCACGTCATCCCGTTCACGTGTATATTGCATATAAAGAACAGACCATAGGATAAAAAACTGCACATACGGATAGGAATCCGGAATCAGTGCCGTGAACATCAGGTATGAACTACATCCAAATAGCGCCGCGAAGAGCAGTGGTGTTATGATTTGTCTATCCTTTTGATTGAGAAAAATAAAAACCAGCACTACGGATCCGGCATTGATCAGGGATTGCAGAATGAGAAAGAACCAGTTCCCTCCCAGCAATTGTGATACTGCTCCGAGTGTAACGACAAGAAAGGATATTAACGGATGAATTACCGAAGAGCTGTTTGCACCATAGTACATGGACGGATCGAAATTAAATAAATTCAGTGGAAATTGTTGCGTATTAAATGGTGTATATGCACCAAGAACCTGCGCCTGATCCGCAATGTACACAACATAAGGGGCATTCATCAGAGCATAAAAAAGAGTAAAGCCCGCGAACAGGCATAGTGCAGTCCAATTCGTTTTGCGATCATAAAATATGTAGTCCAGAAATTTCATGCATTCACATCCAATATGTCATTTTCAAAATTCTCTGTGCACTTCTTATCCGTCTTACCAAACCAAGAAACATAAACCTCCCATAATGCAAATGACACCCAGCCAGCGGAGTGGACCCACCTTCTCCCTGAATGCAAATTTTGCAATGAACAGTGTCCAGACATACGTCAGCGCATTGGCAGGCAGGACCACTGTTAAGGGAAGGAATTTGAGCAGCACAATGTTCAGAAGCGCACCGATACCATAAAAAGCAAGACCCATGAGGACATGCAGCTTTTTGCGACTTGTCGCGTAGGCTTTCAAGCCAGCACCACCCATTGCCCCGCACAATGTCATTACAATCAGTACAAACCACATCCAGCTATCGGTCAACACTGGTTAATGTCACCCCGATTCCGAGCAGCACAACGGCTGCAAGCTTCTGTATCGTCAGCTCTTCTCCCAGCAGAAAGTGACCGTAAATGAGCGCAAAAACATAGCTTGCACACATCAACGGATAAGCAACGGATAACTTTTCCAGAGCAAAAGCCTTAATCATCAAGACGGCTCCCAGCCCATAGCACACAAATCCGATGCCCAGATAAATCCACTCCGTCAGCCCCCATTTCCAGAACAACTGTCCGGTGGCCGTGAGGAAAGCGGAGACAAGCATTAACCCCTTGCCCGTATGACGTCCCTTTATTTCCCCCACGATAATGCCTCCATATCCGGAACCCTTCTGTTAATAAAATAGCGCTGTGCCACAAGCTCCATCACCGGCAGATCGGACAGAGAATCAGAGTAAGAGCAGGACTGTTCGTAATCAATGACCATGTTTCTCTCCTGCAGATAAGCCTGTATCCGGCGCACCTTCTCTTCACCTTTGCAGTTAACGCCCTCGATCGTACAGGTGTATCCATTCTGATGGCGCACGAGTTCGGTTCCAATGACATGGTCTACCCAAGGAAAGTTTTTAAAATATTTCATATAAGCATGCGGAGACGCAGTCACCAGCAACACATGATAACCGGCTTCCTTGCGGTGCTGCATTTCCACACTGGCTTCAGCAAAAATGGCGGTACGCAATCGAGTATCAAAAAAATGCTCCAGATCTTCCTCGGTCATGCGCTCAATACTCTTAAAGTACGAACGCTTGACTTGTTCCACACTCATTAGGCCTGCCTTGAACATCGCGGTATGAAAGGCAATAAGCGGAAGTCTCCATACCTGCCCAGGGTAACGGCGAACACCATAATGCACGAACTGAAACATGGAATCTCTGCGTATAATCGTTTTATCAATATCAAAAATAGCAATTTTACTGCTTCTCACCCTGATCCCCCTCAAACCTTTAATCGAAATGTTTTTCATTCAAAAATCGCAAATATCGCGACAACACTAACTACGTACAGAATTACGGTAACCAATATAGGCTTGTCCTCAAACAAAACACGATCCGGTGAACCTCCCTGGTTTTTCATATGAATGAGATACAAATATCGGAACATGCCGTAGATCACCAGCGGAATGGTCCACATCAGGTGAATGGTCCGGTCAGAGGTGAAGGTGAACAAAGAGTAGCTAATAATCGTTGCTGTCGTCACGATGGTATTAAATTGATCCAGCAATGTGACGGAGTAGTTATCCAGCACCTTACGATGCGAACCGGTATTACCCTCGAGCAGGGTAAGCTCGTTTCTCCGCTTGCCAATCGCCAGAAATAGGGACAGCAGCATGGTGCAGATCAGGAACCAGGGTGTAAAGGGGACATGAATCAATACGCCGCCCGCTATGGCACGAAGGACGAATCCTGCTGCGATAGTCATCATGTCCACAATAACGAGATGTTTAAGCACAAAAGAGTAAGATACGTTCAACAGGAAATATACAATGCATAGTCCACCAAAAAGCGGGTTCATCATAAAAGCAATTCCCACGGACAGAATCAACAGGATAACGCCAAACAGCAGAGCATGGGCAGGTTGGACCTGTCCAGAGGCAATCGGTCGGAACTGCTTCACCGGATGCTGCCGGTCCCTGTCCCGATCCACATAATCATTTAAAATATAAACGCAGCCAGCAACGAGGCTAAATAAAATAAAACCAAGCAAAGTCGATAGAATGGTTTCGGTCCGTATTTCCTCAAAGGAAAATAATAACGCAGCGAATAACAGCAAGTTTTTGGTCCACTGTTTCGGTCTCAGCAGCTTGAACAGCCCTGAAATGGCATTGCCCGTTCCTGCTGCATGTGAGGACACCGTATTCGTTCTTGAAGACAACAATTTCCATAACCCCCTTCCAAACCTACTTCTGTCTATAAAAATAACGTAAAGATCTAATCATAAGTTGTTTGGTTAATTTTGTAAAGGGAGAAAACGGAATTTTTTTAAATTTATGAACATAAAAAAAGAGACCGTCTCCGGTCTCTAGCTTTATTTCATTCACTTGTGTTGGTGAATTCCATTAGAATTCGAATTGTACGTCGCTCAGACGACGTTTAATTTCAGCAATAACGCGTTTCTCTTCCTCTTCCCCTTTGGCTTCAAAGGTAACGGAGAAACGAACGAAGTTGCCCGCATCATCCCAAGGTACAGAAGAGATCAATTTTTCACGAATCAGGAATTGGGAGAAGTCTTCCCCGGACTCGAAGCGACGTCCGCCCACTACACCTTTTGGAGCTTCAACGTACAGGAAGAAGGAACCTTTCGGTTTTTCAGCCTGGAAACCAAGCTCGTTCAGAGCAGCAACCAGCAGGTCATGACGACGGGAATATTTCTCTGCAATTTTCTCTGTAATTTCCGGATGGTTCAGACCGTAAGCAGCTGCCTTTTGAATCGCAATAAATTGACCGGAATCGTTGTTGTCCTTCACATCACTGAAAGCTTTAACAACGAGCGGATTCCCTGCAACAAATCCAATTCTCCATCCTGTCATGTTGTAAGACTTAGACAAGGAGTGCAGCTCTACGCCAACATCCTTCGCTCCAGGTACGGACAGGAAGCTGAATGGTTTATTGCCGTCATAAGTCAGCGCAGCATATGGAGCGTCATGTACAACAACAACGCTGTACTTTTTCGCCCACTCAATCACTTTTGTGAAGAATTCAACCGTTGCACCAGCACCAGTCGGGTTGTTTGGATAGTTCAGATACAGCAACTTTGCACGTTTTGCGATATCTTCAGGGATTGTTGTCAGATCAGGCAGGAAATTGTTTTCCTTCGTCAGCTGAATATTGTACACTTCGCCGCCCAGATATTTGGTGTGTGTACCCATAACCGGATAGCCAGGAACCGTCATAATCGTTACATCACCTGGATTAATGAAGCACGAAGGCATCATTGCCAATGCTGGCTTGGATCCGATGGAGTGCACAATTTCCGTTGCCGGATCAATGCCTTCAACGTTAAATACATTTTTCAGGTAAGCGGCTGCTGCTTCCTTGAATTCAGGAATCCCGTTATCGGCATAACCGCGGTTCTCCGGTTTGGAAGCTTCTTGTGAGAGAGCAGCTACGATGCCTGCATCAGCCATCTCATCCGGCTCACCTACGCCAAGGTCGATCAGTTCAACATTGGGAAAATCTTTCTTTGCCGAGGCTTTAGCGCGTTTGATTTTCTCGAATTTATAGATGTTGGTGTCTTTACCATAGTTGGAGCCGCCAATACGGTCGGCAAAATTGGTTTGAATGTATGTTTCTTGATATTTATCGATACTCATACTCATGTTCATCTCCTCATTTGACGCAAATTTCTACAATCTAATATGAAGCATTTGCCCATGTTTAGCCATGGACAAAGTATCTGAACATTTGTACTTTCCCGAGTGGTCAGCGGCTGCGCAGTGAAGCAAGAACCTCTTCCATGTCTTGAGGCAGCGGAGCAGTGAATTCCAGGTACTCCCCTGTTGTTGGATGAACAAAACCTAGAATCGCAGCGTGCAGCGCCTGCCCATTCATTTTGATGCCCTTGTTGCGTCCATAGATCGGATCTCCTACAAGCGGATGACCAATAAACTTCAGATGAACACGTATCTGATGCGTTCGGCCTGTCTCAAGTTTGAGTTCCAGCAACGTATAATCGTTGATTCTTTCCGTAACATTAAAATGCGTGACAGCATGTTTGCTGTTACGTTCAGTCACGGTATACATTTTACGATCATTGGTATCGCGTCCAATAGGTGCATCGATTGTTCCCTGATCATGACTCAAATGACCATGAACAAGTGCGATATACCGCCGGTTTACACTGTGATCCTTCAGCTGGGCAGCCAGCGAGGCGTGAGCACGATCGTTTTTGGCAGCCATCAGCAGGCCTGAAGTATCCTTATCGATCCGATGCACGATTCCAGGCCGCAGCTCTCCATTAATGCCCGAAAGATCTTTGCAGTGATACATGAGCGCATTAACAAGTGTACCTGATGTATGTCCCGGTGCCGGATGCACCACAAGACCACGCGGTTTGTTAATGACGATGACATCGCTGTCCTCATATACCACTTCCAGCGGAATATCTTCGGCAATAATTTCGACAGCGGTCGGTTCAGGAATCTGAAGTTCAATCAGATCACCCTCGGCCAATTTGGCATTAGCCTTCACGACAGCTCCGTTTACGGTAACCAGACCGTCACCGATCCATAGTTGGACCTGGGAGCGGGAGACATCATCCATTGCTTCAGTAATATATTTGTCAATGCGTTCCTTTTTATGTTCAGCAGAAACGGTCCATTCCAATCGTTCGTTGTCATTCATCAGGTCATCGTCTTGTGCAGACATATCCCCAGTAGTTTGTTCTTCATTGTGCATTTTACTCATGATGTTCATTCCCTTCAATCTTCGCGGCGGCCTTCTCGCGCCGTCCCTCAAGAAACGTTTCCACAATAATTAGTGCAACCCCGATACAGATGGCTGAATCGGCAACATTGAAGATCGGAAACGTGTAACTGCCAAAATTAAGCTGGACAAAGTCCACAACTTCACCCGTCAAAGCGCGATCGAGGAAATTCCCGATGGCCCCGCCAAGCACCAGACTAAGTGCTACAGGCAGCAATTTGTGCGGGGAATTTTTTACTTTTTGCAAGTACCAGATCAAGGCAATCACCACAATTACCGTAACGACGATAAAGAACCAGCGTTGGTCCTGCAAAATACCGAAAGCTGCGCCCGAGTTGCGGTGTGAAGTGATAACAAAGAAATTGCCTATAACCGGAATTTCTTCCCGAAGCTCCATTTGGGTCGCAATTAAATACTTTGTTCCCTGATCCACCAAAAATACGATAAAAGCGAGGATATAATACACCACGTTTGTTCGTCACTCCGTTCTTGTCTTTTCCAAACCATACCAGGCTTTACGCCAGACTTGTTCATTGTAGCACAGCTGTTTGGAAGTCGTCCACGACAGGCATTTTCCCTTTCTTAATGGCAAAATCGATAACAATTCCCTTCTGTAATCAAGGCCTGATTGGCACATGCTAGATCAGAGACCAAATTCGGATTCCAGACGGACAGAAAGGGGAAAACGATGGCACATCTTACTTCAGAACAAATCCAATCCTTACGTTCCCAATTGCTGGCTGAAAAACGTGGTATTGAACATCGGCTTGAGCAAAATGACCATTACGGCCTCAGTGGTTCAATGAGATTTCAGACGGGTGAATTATCTCCTATTGATAATCATCCCGGTGATGTAGCTACCGAAATGTATGATCGGGAGAAAGATATTTCCCTTTTGGAGCATGATGAATTCCAATTGGAGCGCATCGACTCTGCCCTGCATTCCATCGAAGAAGGTCATTATGGAACTTGCGCAGTTTGTCAGCAGCCCATTCCTTATGAGCGGATGCAAGCCGTTCCCTACACCAAGTATTGCAAAAAGCATCAGCCTGAAACCGTCGTTTCCGATAATCGTCCGGTTGAAGAAGAGTTTCTTGCTCCGGCCTTTGGACGCACGAGCCTCGATGAGCGCGATGATCAGAATGGCTTCGATGGTGAAGATGCGTGGCAGATCGTTGAAAGTTGGGGCACATCAAATACACCAGCCATGGCTGAAGGCCGCGATATTGACAGTTACGATGTGATGGCCATTGAAGCTACAGATGAGGTTGAAGGCTGCGTTGAAGCCTATGAGAGCTTTGTAGCAACCGATATTTACGGTCAAGATGTATCCATCGTTCGTAACAGACAATACCGGCAGTATTTGGAGAATCGTGAAGGTGAAGGCTTGCTCGAACTTGACAACGATTCGGATCCATATGACATGTACTAGACATTAGACATGCTCCGCCTCTAATATGTGTTCAATTCAAGCTGACGCTGTACGATACGGACGATGTCTGCAATGTAATCTCCTACGATCGGCAGATTGAGAGCTCCCAGCACCTGTAACACATAAATGATGGTGGCCGCAAAAAATGTAAAACCGATGGCGATCCCCACACCTCGCGCTGCACCTGATAACAGGTTAAGCCCAATCAGTTTCCACGGCCGATTCAGCAATTCCGTATACTGTGCGATACGTGAACGCTCAAGCTCGTTAGCCAGTCGGTTAGTCAGGGTATGGAGTTCCTCAATTTTGTCTTTATCGCCCTGTGGAGATATCGCTTGTGATGCGGACGATGGCTGCTTGTCTTCATTCATGAGTTCGCTCAGTTCCTTTGGTATCCATAGAGTGACTGCACAATAGAAATCATTGCCCATTTGCCTAAAAACCAAACGAGCCAAGATACAGGGATTGTTCCCTGAGTCTAAGGCTCGTTTGTCTATACTCTATATCCTTTCCGAAATGGAATAGAGATACTCTATTTTATTCAAGATCCAATTGTAACTTGAGTTCATCGATTCCATCTTCAATGAAAGAAAATGGAGCTACACCTCGATATAAACGCCCATTACCTTACCGCCAGCTTCAATGCGTTCCATGCCTTCATGGGTACCAAATGTGACTTCGGTAACGAGTACATTCTCACGGAGTACGTCATCAAAAGCCTCGATTGCAGCCTGAAGCTCAGGATCGACATCCAGTGTCAGACGTACTCTCTTCTCGATCGGCAGGTCCAATTTCTTCCGTGTGTCTTGTACGGAACGTACAACTTCACGTACCCAACCTTCCTGTTCCAATGCAGTTGTGATTTCGGTGTTGAGTGCAACCGTTAGACCATATCCGGATGCCGAAGCAAAACCGGATTTGGCTTGTTTCTCCACCAGCAGCTCTTCACTTGTCACTTGCAGTTCTTCTCCGTCCGGAGAAACCACGTTAAGCACACCCTCCGTCACCACTTTGCGAGTCTCATCCGCTGACATGCCCTTGAAGAAATTCTGCAGGAAGCCTACGTTCTTGCCGTATTTTTTACCCGCTACCTTCAAATTGAGTTTCAATGTGAAATCAACGAATTCGGCATCGTTATGCTCGGTACGAATACCTTTGACATTGATCTCATCCTTGATGATCTCTTCATAGCTCGCCAGATCAAATCCTTTATCAAGCGATACGATTAACTCGGACAGCGGCTGACGATTCTTGATACCTGTTTCGTTACGCACGTTACGAGCGAGTTCGACCACTCGGCGAGCTGTCTCCATGTCTTGTTCCAGATCCAGATCGATCAACGCTTCGTTCGCTGCCGGGTAATCTTCCATATGAACACTTTCACCTGTTGTCAGGTTCAGATAGATATCCTCCGCAAGCATCGGTGTGAACGGCGCAACCAGCTTGGCTGTAGTCACGAGCACCTCTGTAAGCGTGCGATACGCATCCAGTTTATCTTCGGTCAATCCACTGCCCCAGAAACGGTCACGGGAACGACGGATGTACCAGTTACTCAACTCATCGACAAAGGCTTCGATCGCTTTGGAAGAATTCAAGTAGTCATTGACGGACAACGCCTTTTCCACAACAAGGATCAGACTGTTCAGTCTTGACAGGATCCAGCGATCCAGCTTATGCGCTGATGGTTTAAACGGATGTTCCTGTGGATCAAATCCATCAATGGTCGCATACAACGTCAGGAATGCATGTGTGTTAACCAATGTATCCACCATTTTGGATTTGGCTTCGCCTACAATGCCTTTGGAGAAACGTTTGCTGTTCCACGGTGCACTGTCAGACAACAATGCCCAACGGAACGCATCTGTACCGTATTCTTCAATGACTTCCCAGGGATCAATAACATTGCCTTTGGATTTCGACATCTTTTGTCCATTCTCATCAAGTACGTGGCCTGTAGCCATAACCGCTTTGTAAGGTGCTTTGCCTGTCAACAGGGTAGATACCGCCAGCAAGCTGTAGAACCAGCCGCGTGTCTGGTCAATCCCTTCACAGATCATGTCAGCCGGGTATTGCTGTTCGAACGTTTCTTTATTCTCAAACGGATAGTGCTGCTGGGCAAATGGCATGGAACCACTGTCAAACCAGACATCGATCACTTCCGGAGTACGTTTCATTTCATATTTGCCACAGGAACTGAGTACTTTGACTTCGTCTACATATGGTTTGTGCAGTTCCAGGTTCTCTGGTACATCTCCTACGGCACGCGCACGAAGCTCAGCGATGCTATGCGGAGCGAACTGTTCTCCGGTCTCCTCACACACCCAGATATTCAGCGGTGTACCCCAGTAGCGGTCACGGCTGATGTTCCAATCCACCAGATCCTCCAGGAATTTACCAAAGCGTCCCTCACGAACGTGGCCTGGGTACCATTCCACTTCACTGTTATTGGCAATCAGCTGATCCTTGATCGCCGTAGTTTGGATAAACCAGCTGTCCATTGCATAGTAAAGAAGTGGAGTATCACAACGCCAGCAGAACGGGTAACTGTGCTCATATTTTTCTTTGCTGAACAAGCGCCCTTTCTCGGACAGGTATCTCACGATATCAATATCGCAATCCTTCACGAAACGTCCCGCAAAATCAGTAACCTGAGCCACAAACTTACCTTCAAGGTCCACCATGTTAACAAAGCTGATGCCATTTTCACGACATACGCGGTAGTCATCCTCACCATGTGCCGGAGCCATGTGTACAATCCCTGTACCACTTGCATCTGTTACAAAGCTTGCACCCAGAATTACATTGGATTTTTCAGCCTGTACGTAGTTAAATGGAGGATCATATGTTTTACCAACCAAATCAGAGCCTTTCAGTGCCCCGATGACTTCATACTCGCCTTTGGAGTCCTTCATGACTTTCTCCACGAGATTAGTTGCCATGATGTATACTTCATCGCCCTGACGTACACGGGAGTAATCCATGTCGGGATTAACTGCAAGTGCAACGTGAGAAGGCAGTGTCCAAGGCGTAGTCGTCCATGCAAGTACAAATTCGCCGCTGTCATCCAGCTTAAATTTGGCTGTGGCGCTAAGGTCTTTGACATCCTTGTACCCTTGTGCAACTTCATGGGAACTTAGGGTAGTCTGGCAAGATGGACAGTACGGACTCACACGATGCCCGCGGTAAAGAAGGCCTTTTTCGTGAATCGTGGCCAGAATGTTCCATACACTCTCGATGTAATTGTTGTCCAGTGTGATGTACGGGTTATCCATATCCGTCCAGTACGCAATGCCTTCTGTCAGATCACGCCATTGCTGTTCGTATTCAAATACGCTCGCTTTACATTCGTTGATGAATTTCTCCACGCCGTAGTCTTCGATCTCCCACTTATGGGAAATGCCAAGCTTCTTCTGTACACCAAGCTCAACAGGCAAACCATGCGTATCCCAGCCAGCTTTACGAACCACCCGGTAACCTTTCATCGTGTTGTAACGTCCTACAAAATCCTTGATTACCCGTCCCAGAACATGACCGATATGCGGCTTGCCGTTTGCAGTCGGCGGTCCTTCATAAAATACGAAGTTGGGTTTGCCTTCACGGTTTTCAATCGATTTTTTAAACGTATTTTCCGTTTTCCACTTGTTTAACATGCGTAATTCTCTAGCACGTGCTTTTTCCTTGACATCCACTCTTTGCATCATGATCTTCCTTTCAATAATTGGATTGTGGATCGTCCACAATTCTCATCGCTACTTTTTTTGGACACAAAAAAACCCCATCCCTGGAAAGGGACGAGGTTGTGCTCGCGTTACCACCCTAATTCTGTTCATCACAAACCATATCCAATCACATGGGTATGCTTTGTCATCAACAGCACTTATGCCCCGCTTCACTACAGCAGGGTGCCGATATAACGTTCGGCTTACGGTTTCGCTTACGCACGGCCATTCATTGCCGCTTCAGCGTCACTTCTCCGGGGAGATATTCGGCTATAACTCATCCATTGGCTTGCACCAAAACGCCAACTCTCTGAGGGATGAGATCATAACGTACTGAACCCGTCATGGAATCATTATTCATTATGAATATAGTTATAGCCTCTTTAGAAGCAAAAGTCAACCGGGCAGGCAGACTAATAAATTTCCTTCATTTCCCGTTCACGGTCACGGACTTCCTGTTCGCGGCTCTCCAGTGCTTCCCATCCATCCTGAGACAACAGTTCGAGCTGAGCTTCAACAAGCGTACGGAAACGGGCGCGGTAGATGGAAGCCTGCTTTTTCAGTTCTTCCACTTCCAAAGCAATCTTGCGGGACTTCGCCAAAGACTCATTCACGATCCGGTCAGCATTTTTCTCTGCTTCCTTCACAATGAGCTGTGCTTCCTTCTTCGCATTGTTCTTCACATCGTCGGCTGCTTCCTGCGCTATGATAATCGTTTTGCTGAGCGTCTCTTCAATTGTGGCAAAATGATCAAGTTTCTCCTGAACGGACAGCAACTGATTGCTCAGCTCTTTGTTCTCGCGAATGACGCCTTCGTAATCTTTGATGACTTGATCCAGGAACTCATTGACTTCATCCTCGTCATACCCGCGCAAGCGTCGGGAAAATTCCTTGTTATGTATGTCCAGCGGCGTTAATGGCATGCTGTCCACCTCCTGTTAAAGTTCCTTCCCGTACCGAGAAGGTTTGCAGCACATGGGTACCACCCAAAGGGCCGTGAACAAGTTGCCGCCTGGCAACTTGTACGATTTGCAATTGCAGAATCAACGTTCTGATTCCAATACGGTCACATCAACCTTGTACTTCAATGTATATCGGAAACAGCGAATGTTTTTTACACCTTTATCTTAAACATTTCGACAAGAAAACGGGTTTTCCTGCAACGTCGCTAAGCAAATTTGCCGATTTTTAGACGACAACGTCCCTTTTTGGTCAACCCATCCTGTTCCAGCACCTTGAAACGGCCAAAACCTTGAATGGAAACCACATCCCCGGCTTTCAACGGTTTGGACGGATCTTCCTCCACTTTCCAATTCACACGGCATCGACCGGCCTTAATAGGAATCAGAACCTTACTGCGACTCAGCCGGTACACATCCGCACAAACTCCGTCCAGACGCAGGGATGCAACCGTGATATCCATCGTCTCCAGTTTGCTCTCCGACCATTTCATCTGATGCAGAGGAAGCAGCTCTGTAAACACATGAACCCGATGAACCTGATTCAATTGAAGCGATAAAAAAGCGCCGGTTTCCGCTGCCACCACAGTGTGGCACCCGTCATCCAGCACTTGGATATCTCCGATCTTGCCGCGTTTCAGTCCAAGCCCGAGCAAGGCACCCATATAGTCCCCATGCTCCAGCTCCGTGATCTTCTGATCATCTGACGTGATGCTAAGCACCTGCATACCCATATCCTCGTCATCAAGATACCGATAATCCGGTGCAATCAGCGCACGTTTGCGTTCAGCTGTCTCGTAGCCTCCGTCCAGACGAATCTGGACGTCATTGCGACGATTGACAAGCGTTTGCAATATGAAAGCCTGTCTCGGGTCAAGAAAGTCAGTTAGCTTCATATCATGAAGCTTGCCTGCGCGTTCCACCCAATCCGAGGCTTTATCCACAAAGTCACGCTCATCATGGCTAAAATGTTCGTAAATTTCACCACTCATCTATGTTCACCCTACCCTATCAGAAGTAGCTGATGATCGAGAGCAAACCTGATCTCGCCAGTTGAAGAGTAATTAACGCAACAATTGGTGAGATGTCCAGCATGCCGAACAAAGGCGGGATGAAACGTCTGAAAGGACTCAGATAGGGTTCCACCAATTTGGCAAGCCACTCACCAATGACGCTCTCCCGTGCGTTTGGAAGCCACGACATCAATACATATCCAATAATCATGTAGAAGTAAATCTCAAACAGGTAAAACACCACGACTTGAAGTTGATACAAAAGCGGCTCACCTCATTCTGTTGTAATCTTGCTCGCTGTCAGCCAGTATTTCCGTAATTGCTCCCTGAATTTCAACGGTATCCGGCGTACAGAGAAAAATGTTGCCGCCAATTTTAGAAATGCCCCCGCCCAGTGCGTAGACTGTACCACTCAAAAAATCAATGACACGCAGTGCCTGATCTTGGCGCACCCGCTGCAAGTTCACTACGACCGTACGATGTGAACGAAGGTGGTCGGCGATTTCCTGAGCTTCGTCATAGGAACGCGGTTCATAAAGGACAACTTTAACATTTTTCTGGGAATGAATGCTCACAACATTATTCCCCCTTTGGTTTCTACGTTTATCTAGACTGGAGGTTTCAGCTTCCTGTTCCGGTTCCGTATCCTCTTGTGCAGCCAGACGCTCGCGTTCCACAATCTCTTCCTCTTCTTGAAGACCAAGGAAATTCATGAATTTATTCATTACGCCCATCGTGAACCCTCCTCTTTTCCTACGAGAATTGATCCCAGCCGTACCCATGTCGCCCCTTCTTCAATTGCCACTTCAAAATCATTCGACATTCCCATCGATAGCTGAGTCAATGGTTCCGATGTCAGGGCTTGTCCATTCAAATGGTCTCTGAGCTCACGAAGTCCACGAAAAACGGGACGTGTAAGCTCCGGATCTTCTTCGTGGGGAGCCATAGTCATCAGGCCGATGACCTTCAGGTTGCTGAAGTTACTGATCTCCCGCAAAAATGAACTCGCTTGTTCAGGCTGCAATCCATATTTGCTCTCCTCACCCGAAATATTCACCTGCAAAAATGTTTCCACTTGTGTCCCCAGAGCAGCTGCCTTTTTGTCCAGCTCCTTGGCCAGAGACAAACGGTCCAGTGAATGTATGTAGCGGAATTTGCCGATGACGTCCTTCACTTTGTTGGTCTGCAAGTGACCGATAAAATGCCATGTTCCTTGCTGACCGAATGCTTCCCACTTGGCCTGTGCATCCTGCCAGCGATTCTCTCCAATATGCTCAAGGCCACTTTCCAGCACAGCACCTGTCGTTTCAAGGGAGACGTATTTCGTAACCGCAATCACATTCACGTCTTCGCGCCGACGGCCACTGCGCTGGCATGCAGCTTCGATCTTCTGATTTACCTGTTGAATTCGCTCCTCCAATGACACAGAGGGTCACCTCTCTTCCAGCCCAATCCAGCTCGCCATTCTTCCGGTTGTTCCATTCTCCTTGCGATACGAGAAAAACAGTTCCGGATGGCAGCTTGTACACCACGTTGTACATTCGATATGATCCGGCAATATTCCTGCTTTCATCATAATGTGTCGATTGCATTCTTTCAAGTTTAACATCGTCTTTCCGTTTCCAGATGAATGATAAACACGGCCCTGCGCAGAGTTATTGTATTCATCATTACCCGGAGAAGATTCAAACCAAACCCGTACATGCTCCATGACTGCCTCATCCACTTCATAACAGCAGTCCCCAATTGAAGGGCCTATGGCTGTCCGGATATCCTGCCGCCGGCTTCCATATTCCCGTTCCATTGTTTCAACCATCGACTGGGCAATGCCAGCAACGGTTCCTTTCCACCCCGCATGAGCAAGACCCACAGCTTGCTGCACCGGGTCGTAGAAATATAGCGGGACACAATCCGCATAAAAGGAAGTGAGCAGCACACCGGGTACATTAGTGACTAAGCCATCCGTATCCTGCAGCGCTGACTGTCGATCCAGCAACCCCCTACCTCGATCCTCAGCTTGTATAACAGCCACATGTTTACCGTGTACCTGTTCTCCACACGTCCAGGCTTCCACGGAGAAACCCAGCTTCTCGGCAACAAGACGGCGATTGGTCAATACGTCTGAGGGATCATCGCCAACATGATAAGCACAGTTTAGAGTGGCATAGGGATTACTGCCAACCCCACCCTGTCTGGTGGTAAATCCTGCTGTAATTTGGTTGAACTGCTCTCTCCACGGCTCAACATATAATAATAACGGATCTGGGCTTCCATTTCCCGCTTGATCCTCAGTCCGTTCGAAAAGTTGTTTTTTCAGAACAAAGGGTTCCATCCTATCACCTCACAGCTTCCAGTGTACCAAATGAGCCACGTTCTGTCTTGATTATATCGTTCGACGCTGGCTTCGGTCCAATCGTTCAAGGCGTTCAACCCGCTCCACACGGCTGCTTTGCTGCTCATCATACAATCTCGCTTCGCGATCTCGCTCATCGTAGCTCGTTTCCCTGACTTCATCCAGTTTGACCAAAATGACGTCCGAACCGATCTTAACAATGTTTCTCCAGGGAATAACCAGATCCGTTCCGCCCCCGAACAATCCCATGAATCGGCTGTAACCAGGCACCACAATAGCTTCGATTCGCCCCTGCTTTAAATCCAGCTCCAAATCACTTATCTGTCCCAACCGTTTGCCATCCGTGATGTTAATGACATCCTTTGTCTGAAAATCCGAGATCTTCATCCCTCTTACACCCGACTCACTTGCATTTACTTTCATCTGTCGCTCGCCCCCTGCCTAATCCGCTTATCCCGTTCACCGATTCTATACAATATATGTATTATGGGCGAAAAATGTCCTGTTTTTTCGCTGCAGTCCTGAAATAAGTACAGGCCTGGCCTCAGGGAGGGCGTTCCCCTCCTTTCCTGCCTAAAGCCGTTCGTTCAATAGCAGTCATCCCCGAATACATCTGTTTTAAATAAAAAAGACGACCAACGGATGGATTACACCCGTTTGATCGTCCTCGTGAATTAAGCCGTTGTTTACGTCTTCACGTGCTTCTGCATCTGCTGTATTGCTGATTTTTCCAGACGGGACACCTGAGCTTGGGAAATTCCGATTTCGTCGGCGACTTCCATCTGTGTTTTGCCTTCAAAAAACCGCATGGACAGAATCATTTTTTCCCGCTGACCGAGACGATGCATGGCCTCACGCAGCGCGATTTCCTCAATCCACGACACATCCTTGTTTTTGTCATCACTGATCTGATCCATCACATAGATCGGATCTCCGCCATCATGATAGATGGGTTCGAAGAGTGATACCGGATCTTGGATGGCATCCAGCGCGAAAACAACATCTTCCTTGGGCACGTTTAATGCTTCGGAGATTTCGAATATGGTCGGTTCACGAGAATTTTTATTGGTCAGGCTGTCACGAACCTGAAGCGCCTTATATGCGATGTCCCGTAATGACCGGGATACCCGGATCGGGTTATTGTCACGCAGATAACGACGGATTTCACCGATAATCATCGGTACTGCGTACGTTGAAAATTTGACATTCTGGGATAAATCAAAATTATCAATGGCTTTCATCAGGCCGATACATCCAACCTGGAACAGATCATCGACAAACTCCCCCCGATTGTTAAAGCGCTGAATGACACTGAGTACAAGCCGCAGGTTGCCATTCACTAATTTCTCTCTTGCTGAGCGATCATGGTGCTGCTGTAGGGAATGAAACAATTCCCGCATTTCTGTGTTGGTGAGGACAGGCAATTTTGCGGTGTCCACGCCACAAATCTCGACTTTGTTTCGGGTCATCGTGATTTACCTCCCAAGGAGAAACATTAATGTACATTATCTCCGGGGCAGGCTTTTTTATTCGTCCCTGGCATCCTTGCCATTAATACCCATTATATAAAAAGCACACGATCAGACCATCTTATTGAACTCCTTGCGGAGTCTTTTAATGATTCTTTTTTCCAGTCGAGAGATATAGGATTGGGAGATTCCCAGCAAATCTGCGACGTCTTTTTGCGTCTTTTCCTCCCCGTCCGTCAAGCCAAAGCGAAGCTCCATAATCATTCGCTCACGCTCGGTTAATTTTTCCAAAGCCTTGTGCAGGAGCTTCCGATCTACCTGTTCTTCAATATTCCGATAGATTGTATCGTTCTCGGTACCCAGAACATCCGATAATAATAGTTCGTTTCCATCCCAATCAATGTTGAGTGGTTCATCAAAAGAAACTTCTGTCCGAATTTTGCTGTTACGCCGCAAGTACATTAATATTTCATTTTCAATGCACCGCGAGGCGTATGTGGCCAGCTTAATTTTCTTTTCCGGATCAAACGTATTGACAGCTTTGATGAGCCCGATGGCTCCAATGGAAACCAGGTCCTCAATGTTAATGCCTGTGTTTTCGAACTTGCGAGCGATGTACACCACCAGGCGAAGGTTTCGTTCAATCAGCATGGCTCGAATCGCAGCATCCCCTGAAGAGAGCTTTTGCAGCAAAAATTCCTCTTCTTCGCGTGTCAGTGGAGGCGGCAGGGCTTCACTGCCTCCAATATAATAAATCTCCTCACTCTTCAAACCAAGCAGAAATAACAGACGGTAATACTGCAGCTGCGCCACCAGTTTCCATTTCACAAGCATGTACGTTCCTCCTATACCACATTCAGCGGCTTTTCTGTTGCTCCCGCAGAGAGAGCCGTAGACTGCGCAGAGGCAGCGTCTTGCACAAGCTCAGGGTGAATGACCGCGCGGTACTTTCCTTCTGACGACAACACTCCGCCATCCAGCCCGATTAGTACTTTGGTTGTCTCGTAACTCATTTGATCCAATGTCACTCTCACCAGATCAGGCTTGATTGCCAGCATAAATGCCGTTCCTTTGTTGATACCACGATAGGGTACCAGTCTTAGTCGGCCCTGCCAGCGAAAATCCTCTTGATCCAGCTCCATAATGAGGTTGTCCGGTGCTTCTTCTTTCAACCTGCCTTTCCAGGAAGCTGGCAGCATGTCTTGCCACAGGGAAACCTCCATCACCATAACCGGAAGTCGGGAAAGAGGGTCCGTGAGTTGATTACCGGTATCGACAAGGCCTGTACAAGAAATATTTACATCATCGATAAAAACCTGCACTTGTCCCAGATAGGTTGTCATAAGGTCTGTTTTTCGCTTGGAACTTTGCACGGCTTTGAATAAAAACAGCACGGCAAAGAATACGATAAAAGTAAACCAGAAGGCGATCTTCAGATCAAAAGACATTCCGCCCGAAGCTGTAAACCAAATCCCGTTAAACAGCTCGCCTGAACTCTGAAGCATGTAGTGTATACCTAAAATGCCTCCGGCAGCGACGAAGTTAATGACATAGAAGGTACCCAAATTCCTCATGAAAACCTGGAGGCCCTTAAAACCAAATGCGATAAACAACATCACGAGTGACAAACCAAACTTGATCAAAAAGGTAAACATAAAATCAAACTCTGGCACAAACATCATGACGACATAGAGGGCGCCTACAATGGAAGACAGCAACCATCTCCACCAGACCAGCTTCGTTTTGCGCATCCAGGCTGTAAGTCCGATGAGTGCACCGTCAATACACAGGTTTGTCAAAAAAATAAGATCAACATAAACGACCAACTCTTCACCTGCCTCGTACCAAATATCGGTATAGCGCTGTTCCGATATTCTATGAGCATACACACAAGTATAAGGAGCTCCCTGTTCAAAGTCTGTCTAATCATGGGGGTGTCGTCTCATCTTTTTTTGTCGTAATTCCGCGCGCCGTTTGTTCAGAATTTGTTCATTCTTGTTTGATATGCTGTAGATAGAAAAATAGAAAAACCCGGTATCTCCATAAGGAGAACCGGGTTTGGAATTAAAAATAAGTGCCGTTTAGTCGTTATTGGTATTGCGTGAGCGATTGCGCAAAAATGTCGGAATATCCAGCTGATCACTGCTCGGCTGGTTCCCGAATGGGCGCAGATTTGGTGAGCGATTCTCAGCAGGTTCACTTGTTGGTGTCGGTTTGCGTCCTGGTGGTGGTGAGACAGGCTTATCTTCAAAGCCAGTAGCAATAACCGTTACCTTGATTTCTTCCTTCAGGTTTTCATCAATGATGGCACCGAAGATCATGTTCACTTCCGGATCGGATGCCGACGTAACGATCTCGGCTGCTTCATTCACTTCATAAAGGGACAGGTTGATGCCACCCGTGATGTTCATGATAACCCCGCGTGCACCTTCAATGGACGTTTCCAGCAATGGGCTCATAATCGCTTTGCGAGCTGCCTCAGCCGCACGATTTTCACCTGTTGCTTCCCCGATCCCCATCAAGGCAGATCCGCGCTCAGTCATAATGGTTTTTACGTCTGCAAAGTCAAGGTTGATCAGACCCGGTACGGCGATCAGATCCGAGATACCTTGTACCGCTTGACGCAATACGTTATCCGCTTGACGGAACGCTTCAAGCATTGGTGTCTTTTTATCTACGATTTCAAGCAAGCGGTCATTCGGAATGACAATCAGCGTATCCACTTTTTCCTTGAGAGCTTCAATACCTTGCTCTGCATGGCTGGAACGTTTGCGTCCTTCGAATGTGAATGGACGTGTAACCACACCTACGGTAAGAGCGCCGCATTCTTTGGCAATCTCAGCGATGACTGGAGCTGCACCTGTACCTGTACCACCGCCCATACCGGCAGTTACAAATACCATGTCCGCACCTTTCAATGTGTTCATGATCAGATCGCGGGACTCTTCCGCTGCTTTTTTACCTACATCCGGGTTGGCACCTGCGCCAAGACCACGGGTCAGTTTATCACCGATTTGCAATTTATGTTCGGATTTCGCCAGATGCAATGCTTGAGCATCCGTGTTCACCGTTATAAATTCCACACCTTGTACACCATTTTCAATCATACGGTTGACTGCATTGCTTCCGCCGCCGCCTACACCGATGACTTTTATTTGAGCCAAGCTCTCCATCTCGAAATCAAATTCCAACATATTATTCCATCTCCCCCTCAATGTGCATGGATGGCCCGTCCAATTTTTGATTGAACCGAATCAATTTCATATATCGACGAACGAAAGCGTATATTGTAATACCAGCGCATTCAGACGGCTACTAGAAGTATGAAATAGATTCAACCTGTTATATAAATTCGCTGAACATATTTTTCAGCCGTTCGAACAAACCCGGTTTTTGCTCCGATTCCGGAGACGCACTCGGCTTAACACGGTTGGTCGGTTTCTTGTTGTTGTTATTATTGTTGCTGCCACCGCCGCTGCTGACCGATGGACGAATGCGCAAACTGCGAATTACGCTGTGCAAAATGCCGACTCCGCTTGTGTAGCCCGGGTCGCGCACACCGATGTAATCCGGAACTGCAATTCGTACCGATGCAGCAAGCTCATGCTGAGCTACTTGCAGAACACCTGGCATCGAGACGGTCCCTCCCGTTAGTATATAACCTCCGGGAAGCTCTGTGTAACCCAGGCGCTTCACTTCTTGGGAAATCATCTGGAATATTTCCTGAACACGCGGTTCGATGATTGCAGCAAGGTCCTCCTGTGAGAATTCCTTGTCCACATTGCTGCCGATTCGCGTGACTTTGAACATGACGTCGGCCGCAGCATCATCAAGCCATGCGCAGCCATATTTCAGCTTCACCTTTTCGGCTTGATCTGTTAACGTACGCAATCCATACGCAATATCGTTGGTGACAAACTCTCCACCGATCGGCAGGGTTGACGTTGCAACAAGACTGTCTTCTTCAAAGACAGCGATGGTAGTTGCACCTGCTCCAATATCAACGAGAACAGATCCCATCGTTTTTTCGTCCTTAGATAAAGCAAGCTGACCTGCTCCAAGTGACATGAGCACCAGATCGCTTACCTTCAGACCCGCTTTCTCCACGCAGCGCAAAAGATTATGTATCGCGGTTTTTGCACCCGTTATGATTGTTGCCTCAACTTCCAGTCTAACTCCAATCATACCACGGGGGTCCTGTATGCCCTCCAAGCCGTCTACAACGTACTGCTTGGCGACAACATCAATAATTTCCCGTTCCGGCGGAACCGCAATCACCTCGGCTGCTTTCAACACCCGTTCCATGTCTTCTTCTCCGATTTCACGATCCTCGTTAGACACTGCCACGACGCCGTGACTGCTCATCAGTCCGATATGATTTCCTGAGATTCCAACATATACTTCGGATATTTGAATACCTACCATACGTTCTGCATGATCCACTGCATTGCGGATTGACTGCACCGTCTGATCGATATCTACGATTACACCTTTGCGAATTCCCTCCGAGTCGGCAGATCCAACTCCAATAATATTAAAGGTTCCATTATTAATTTCCCCAATAATAGCGCGAATTTTGGATGTACCGATGTCCAAACTAACAATGATGTCATTGTTGCTCAAGTCTGTGGCACCTCCTGACTCCAAATAGTAAAATACGTTCGGGTTTAAACACTCTTAAAACATATTCAACACACGTTAGGCTTTCCCTCTTTTTTCTACAATTTTTTTGGGTGCCAAGATCTGGTTGCGAGACATAAAACCTTGAAGAAAAAAGAAGGAGGCAACTTATGTGCCATAAGTTCAAGTGTATCATTTTTTCTCCGTCTCAGAAAGAACAACTTTCACAGATGAAACAGGGTCAAACCCCGACCCTGCTTGGACTTTTGATTAACTGCCATACCTGATTAGCAAGAAGATTAGGAGGTTCCACCTGGTTCTTCACCATCTTCAGGGTCATCTGCGATAAAAGGCACATATGTGTCTGCCTCCAGCATCGTGATTTTCCCTGGCCGCTCCGTCTCAATAACCTGGTTCAAATACTCTACCTTATCCGGCAGCTTGGAGATCGTGGTAATCACTTCAAACTGTGATTTGGTATACAATCGGATCTGATCCGGGAATGAAGGCGTAGGGTTAGGAATAATCTCCGATATATCCGTCGTCAATTCATTTGGAATCTTGGCAAGCGTCTCACTCAATTGTTCTTTGAGCGGATCATCTGCTTTCCACTGTGTCAAAATGGGCTTCTCCACAGCAATTCCGATATTGGCCGGAACGTTCAAGCTTGTCCCGCTGGCCAGGATTGCCTGGAGTGTGCCATCCGAACCAAGTTCGTAAGCAACAGTCGGATACTCCTGAACCTTAATATGAACGATGCCAGGAAATTGTTTATCCACTGTCACATTTGCTACCGCTTTGAACGTCTTCAAACGCTCAATGACCTCAGCCGAGCTTGTCCCAAAAAACTGATCGCCTTCCTTCAAGCCACTTTTCTCCAGCAGTTCGGATGTTGTCGTGTATACATTACCCGTAATCTCTATGCTCGAAATCCGGCTCATGGAAGAGCGGAAGAACAGCACGGCAAGCAATACAATAAAAAGAAGTAACAGAATAAGAACAATTTTACGACTTGTGTTTCTTTTGGGCCGATTCTTCTTCAGAACCGGAATTTGACTTTTAGGCATAGGTCGCGCTCCACAAAGCCTTCGGTCCCCTCCCACACCACTTACAAAGAAGGGGACTCAAAGGACGTTAATTGGCAAAATCCAGCTGTTTCGAAACGGGGGACTGTCGCTCAACCGAAGCTCCAAGGCTCTGGAACAACTTCTCGATGCGGTCGTACCCTCTGTCAATATGATGCACTTGCTCGACAACCGTTTTACCCTGGGCAGCAAGGCCAGCAATAACCAGAGCTGCACCTGCACGCAGGTCGGTTGCTTCAACTGTAGCTCCGTACAAACGGGGAACTCCTCGGATAAAGGCTGCATTCAGATCGACCGAAATATCTGCACCCATGACGTTAAGTTCATCCACGTGCTTGAAGCGTCCCTCGAATACCGTCTCCTTCATCACACTGAACCCATCAGCCAGACTGAGCAAGACCATAATTTGAGACTGCAGGTCAGTCGGAAACGAAGGGTACGGCGATGTTACAATGCGGTCCACGGATTTGGGACGGCTCATACAGCTCACCGTCATTATATCATTGCAGACCGTGATTTGAACACCAGTGCGCTTCAACACATGTATAAGGGAAGTAAGATGTGCCGGGTTACAGTGTGTCAGGGTAACATTGCCTCTTGTCGCAGCGGCTGCAATCATTACGGTTCCGGCCACGATCCGATCAGGGATGATTTCATAGGAACACGGCTGCAGTTTCTCTACACCGTTAATCGTAATTGTATCGGTTCCGGCTCCAATTATACTTGCACCCATCGCATTGAGAAAATGCTGCAAATCCTGAATTTCAGGTTCTCTCGCTGCATTGAATATCGTTGTTGTACCCTCAGCCGTAACGGCTGCCATCATGATATTCTCCGTGGCACCCACACTTGGAAAATCCAGATGAATATCCGTACCCACCAGCTTAGGCCCACGGCACACGATCTGTTGATCAAGCTCTTCAATTGATGCTCCGAGCGCTTCCAGGCCCCGGAGGTGAAGATCAATCTTACGTTCTCCGATGGCACAACCACCTGGCTGGTATACGGATACTTGCCCAAACTTAGCCAGCAATGGCCCCATCAAAAAAATGGAAGAACGCATCTGTTTCATAAGATCCTCAGGCACATCATATGACCGGATAGACGATGTATCAATCGTCACTGTTCCCTGTTCATGCCGACACGTGCATCCAAGCCGTTCCAGGATATACAGCATTACTTCGATGTCCAGCAAGTGTGGGACGTTGTGCAGCGTGACTTCTCCGTCTGCCAACAAACTTGCAGCCATGATTGGTAAAGCGGCATTTTTTGCTCCATGGATGCGTATGGATCCTGAGAGGGGTTTCCCGCCTTCAATCACCAATTTGTCCAATGTATCACCTCCGGGGTTTACCGCTCACCCACTGGGAAGACTTCCGGTACCAGGTTATACCGTTTTTGAGATGATATAGTGCTCCGAATTTGCTGCATAAGGGTGATAACGTCCTCTGCTGTAGCTAGGCTGGCAATGACAATCAAATCGGCATGCAAGGTGGGTACCTGTAGCCTCCCGTGTTCCCTTCAGGCTCTGCTGCTTGAAACAGCTGGGCCGCGCGGTCTCTGGGCGGATTCCGGAATACGCTGCCTGCGCACGCATCTGCAGTGGCTGGGCAAAACGTCCGCGATTTTTGCAAGCCTCATCACTTCCGAAACGAATTTGCGCACGTTATGCCGAATTGCATATGCAGCTTCTGGCACAATGCCTCTCTGTTCATGCAGCACAGAAGGGCGATACGCAAATTCCATGTCCTCCTTGCTGTAACGTACCCATTTGCCTGTCTCCAGCACAATCTCAGCGGATTGAAATATGTGTGACACATCCGATCCATGAGCACCAGCGTTAAGTGTACACAGCTCCATCAAACGCTTTTGGGAATTTCCATGCCGAACTTCGATCCGGCCGGGCCTCTCCTTTTGGCACCAACCACAATCACCTATAAAGACATGTGATGCTCCTGCCGTTACGCCTGCCTCTTAGGTTCAGCATCCATTGAAGCCATCCCTGCTAAACGACAAAAACTGTGATGCGGCGCCATGGAACGATTGTCACAATTTATACGGTATCTTATGTCAGTCCTGCCTTGTGTGTGACAATCGCCCAGAACGCACTTTACCTGCGTACAGCAAGCCTTTGAATCTCATTCACCAGCACCTCGGCTGCATCCGGCTTGCCAAGCTCCCGAGACGCAGCGGCCATGCGTTTGCGGGCCGACTCATCATTCATGATCCGGGCAATGGCTTCATAGAGCCCTTTTCCCGACAGGTCCTTCTCCAGCATGGTTACGGACGCACCGCCGCCTTCTAGAGTACGTGCATTCGCTTCCTGATGGTTGTTCGTCACGTTGGGTGACGGAATCAAAATGGACGGGATGCCGAGTGATGTAATTTCGGCCAGGAATGAAGCGCCTGCACGATTTACAATCAATGAAGTACAAGCCAGAACTTCCGGCATGTTGTGAACATAAGGGAGCACATGCAAATGGTTTGGCATCGTTCCAAGTGAACTGCGTATCGCTTCTCTTGTTTCGTCAAAGTAGGATTCACCCGTAACATAAACCACGTGTACATTGTCCAGCTTCTCAAGCATGGGAGCCATGTCCACCATCGCTTTATTGATTGCTTTTGCCCCGCGGCTGCCACCAACCACCAGCACAACCCGGCTGTCCATTGGCACGCCCAGTGTGGCGAAGCCGCGATCACGGCTGGCCTTGGCAACCGTGGTTGCCCTCGGATTGCCCGTGTACACTACTCTTTTGGCTCCCGCAAAAGCCTTCTCGGAACCTTCGAAGCTAACTGCCACTGTATCCACATAACGTGTGAGGAACTTGTTGGTTAAACCCGGAATTGCATTTTGTTCATGAATGACACTCGGAATACCTAGTTTGGCAGCTGCATAAACCACCGGTCCACATACATAACCGCCTGTTCCGATAACCACATCAGGTTTAAATTCCTTGAGCAACTTCTTCGATTTACGGACGCCCTGAATGAATCTCATTACTGTCTTCAGATTCTCCACGGACAACTTCCGGCGAAAACCTGTAATATCAATGGATTGGAAAGGAATGTTCTCCTGTGGCACCAACTTGCTCTCCAGGCCACGGGTCCCTCCAATATATAAAAATGTCGAGTCGGGATTCTCCGCCTCACATTGCCTTGCTATGGCAACGGCCGGATAGATATGTCCACCGGTACCGCCGCCGCTTAGTACGACTCGCATCGCATAGTCACCTCGCATAACGTGATAAATTTAACAGTATTCCTAATGCTGTCAGCATCAAGGTCAGGGATGATCCACCATAACTGATCAGCGGAAGAGTTATTCCGGTGACTGGCATGAGTCCGATGACTACGCCGATATTGATAATGACTTGCACAGCCACCATACCGATAATGCCTACACCCAGCAAACTGCCAAAAGCATCTGGTACTGTCATCGCCACTCGCATGCCTCTCCAGACCAGCACCAGGAACAATAGAAGTACAATGAGTCCACCAATAAACCCGAGCTCTTCAGCCAATATGGAAAATATGAAATCCGTTTGTGGTTCGGGCACATAGCTGTATTTTTGCCGGCTCATCCCCAGGCCCAGGCCTGCCAGTCCACCCGGTCCGATTGCATATAACGATTGTATAATTTGATAGCCGGCACCCAGCGGATCAGACCATGGATCCAGAAAAGCCGTTATTCGCTTCAATCGGTACGGAGCAGCCGCAATCAACGCGGCAAACCCTGCGACTCCCCCAAGAGCAAGCAGCAGCAAATGTTTCATTCTCGCGCCTGCCGTAAAAATAATCAGCATGGATGCACCCATCATGACGGTGCCTGTCCCCAAATCGGGCTGCAGCATAATAATGCCGAAGGCGAGACCTATCAATCCAAGCGGGGGCAATAATCCGGTTGTGAACGTTTTGATTTTCCCCGGTTCCTTGCTGAGCCAATGCGCTAAAAACAAAATCATGCCCAGCTTCATGAACTCAGAAGGCTGGATACCAAATGATCCAATGCCGAGCCAGCTTCGTGCTCCGCCGCGGACCACGCCAATCCCTGGGATTAATACGGCGATCAGCATAATAAAACAGGCAATCAATATCGGTTTCGCATATTTCCGCCAGACCCGGTAATCCACATTAGCCGTTATAAACATGGCAGCCAGTCCGAGTCCTGCGAATAACAACTGTCTTTTGACAAAATAAAATGAATCGCCATAGTCATGAAAAGCAAGCACCGAGCCCGCACTATAGACCATAATAATGCCGATGGCAAGCAATGCCACAATACAAATCAGGAGCCAGATATCCGGCGCCGGTCGCGTCTGTTTCATCAGGAGGCCACCCCTTGCATGGAAGTAGGGGCTTTTCCACCCCCCTACTTACAAGTTATGCGCCGCCTCTTTAAAAATGCGTCCCCGCTCCTCATAAGAAGCAAACATGTCCCAACTTGCACACGCCGGTGACAGCAGTACTACATCACCAGGTGCCGCAAGCCGCGACGCTTCCTGTACTGCAGCGGTTAACGTCTGGGCAGCATCATCCTCATTATCGACGACCTTAATTTGCTTTAATCCCGCCAGTTCGGCGACCTTGGCGATTTTCTCCCGTGTTTCGCCGAGCGCAACGACCGCTTTTACCCGTTCTTGGAACAAGGGGAGCAGCTCCATCATGTCCGAACCCCGATCCAGTCCTCCGGCGATCAGCACAACCGGCTCCTTAAAGGAGTTCAGTGCCATCACGGTTGCCTTCGAATTGGTAGCCTTGGAATTGTTGTAGTACTTGGCGCCATTATGCTCCAGCACATACTCCAAACGGTGCTCAACTGCTTTGAACTCGGACAGGGGGACCTCAAGCACAGCTGGATCAGCTCCTGCTGCTACTGCAATAGCTACCGCAGCCAGGGCATTCCCCACATTAAATTGTCCCGGAATGCCGATGTTTTCAACGTCTATAACGATGTGATGGTTCCCTTCACCGTCGGCATATACCACCTGGCGTTTCACATCATCCTCTTCTCCATCCACGTAAGGAGGATCGGCGTATACGCCAGCTTCCAGCTTCTCTGTCATGGAAAACGGAAGCAGCCTGCTTTTAATATAAGGAACCAATTCCCGGCATACGGGATCATCCCAGTTCAGCACAGCTACATCATCCGGAAGCTGATTGGCAAAGATTTTAGCCTTGGAAGCGACATAGTCATCCATATCCCCGTGATAATCCAAATGCGTTTCTGTGACGTTAAGCAGACTTGCAATCCGGGGACGGAAATGGACGGTTCCCTTAAGCTGGAAACTGCTGAGTTCAACGACCATCCAGTTATCGGCAGTCGCCTGTTCCGCTGCCTCACTGAGTGGAGTACCAATATTACCGGCAACAATCGGCTTCAAGCCTGCATGTTCCAGCATTTTGCCAACCCATGTGGTTGTCGTTGTTTTCCCGTTGGAACCCGTAATCCCAATCATCGGTGCAGCACAGAGATGGTAAGCCACTTCCACTTCCGTTACAACCTCAATTCCGAGTGAAAGGGCCTGCTGTACTGGAGGCGCCTGATAAGGAATGCCCGGGTTTTTGACCACGAGCTTCACGCCCGCATGAATCAGATCATCGGGATGTCCCCCGCATACAACAGAAATTCCCAAAGCCTCCAATTCGGATGCTTCGGGACATTGTTCCCTCTCTTTTTTATCATTAACTGTGACTTTCGCTCCCGCACGGTGCAGCACTTTGGCAACCTGCACGCCGCTTTTTGCCAGTCCGAGCACAACAACCTGTTGACCGCGATATGATTCAGGATGGTTCATGATTTACAACCCCTTGTTGAGATAAAGTCCGAGCGCAGCAAGAATAGCACCAACTGCCCAAAAAGTAATAACAACCCGCCATTCCGACCATCCGCTTAATTCAAAGTGGTGGTGAATAGGACTCATTTTGAACACACGCTTGCCCCGGGTCTTGAACGATACCACTTGAATAATAACGGATAAAATCTCGATGACGAATACACCACCAATGATTACAAAAAGAAGCTCTGTTTTTGTCACAATGGCAACGGCACCAATAGCACCACCAATGCCGAGCGAGCCCGTATCTCCCATAAACACTTTGGCCGGGTGCGCATTGTATACAAGAAAACCAAGCACGGCACCAATCATGGCTGCCGCACATACCGCTGCTGGCATAGACGTTGCCTGCATCGCTACGATTGCAAATGCACCAAACGCAATAGCGCTGATTCCGGATAGCAAACCATCCAATCCATCCGTAAAGTTAACGGCATTTGTGATGGCAAGCATCATGAACACCACAAACGGATAATAGAACCATCCCGTCCAGTCGAAGGAGACCGATGTTCCGGGAATAGAAATCGCTGTGCTGTGTCCGTTCTGGATGAGCAGGAAACACATCACTGCACTGAAAAACAGCTGCCCCAGCATTTTTTGTCTGGCGGTCAGTCCCAATGAACGTTTGAATACAATCTTGATGTAGTCATCCAGGAAGCCGATCAGTCCAAAACCGAGCGTAGCCACGAGTAGGACGTAAAAATCCGTATTCTTGACTGCTGAAAACTTCAAAAAGGCTAATGTAAACGCGAGCAGGATGACAACCCCGCCCATCGTTGGTGTCCCGCTCTTTTTCAGATGGCTCTGCGGCCCGTCTTCCCGAACTTGCTGTCCGAATTTCATTCGGCGAAGTAATGGAATCAGAAGCGGTGCGGCAATTACCGCCAAAATAAATGAAACGCCGATTGTTAACAGTAATACCTGAAAATCCATGGGTTCACCCCTCTAGTCTACTCAATTCTGTAATGATGCTATTTTTAGTGATTCGACCACGTCCTCCAGCTTCATCCCCCGGGAGGCCTTGAACAAGACAACGTCTCTGGGATGCAATTTTTCCAGCAGGTAACGGGTCATCTCTTCTTTGTTTTCAAATGCATGTACGGCTTCTGCCGGCATGTGCTGTTTTGCACCCTCAGCTATATTGGCTGACAAAGGTCCATAGGTTATCACCATGTCCATTTTCCCTGGCGTAATATACTCTCCGATGCCACGGTGAAGCTCCTGTTCCTGAGGTCCAAGTTCCAACATGTCTCCAAGTACGGCTACTCTGGAACGATATCCTTTGAGCCCTTCCAGTACATCAATAGCAGCTTTCATCGATGTTGGACTTGCATTATAGGCATCATTAAGCATCGTTAGTCCGCTGATTCCATGAAGAACTTCAATGCGCATGCCCGTCAGTTTCAATTGCGATAACCCTGAAGCAATCTGTTCGGCTTTCACACCAAAGTGGCGTGCAACCGCAAGTGCAGCCAGACAGTTGACTACATTATGTGTACCAAGCAGAGGAAGCGTAAGTGCATGTTCTCCTAATTGTTTGGTCGTGAAAACAACGCCATTCTGTGCATTCATGAGTCCTGTCGGATAATCATTATTGTCTGTCTGAAGTCCGAAGGTAAATCGTTTCATTCCCTCCGGCTGCTTCGTTTCTGCTTCAGCCAGAACTTGCTTAATCAACGGCTCGTCTCCGTTATAAATCAACAGTCCACCTGGTTTCAGGCCTGCAGCAATTTCGGCTTTTGCTCTGGCAATCTCCAGCCTGGAGCCAAGCTGCAGCAGATGGGATTCACCGATATTTGTAATGATGGCAACATCCGGCTGAGCAATCAGCGACAGTGTCTCGATTTCTCTCCGGCCGCTCATACCCATCTCCAGAATCACAATCTCGGTATCCTGCTCCATGCTTAACACGGTAAGTGGAAGTCCGATATGATTGTTGAAATTGCCCTGTGTCTTATGCACCTTGAAGGTGGTAGACAAAATGGCATCCACAATGTCCTTGGTTGTTGTTTTGCCATTGCTGCCGGTAATGCCGACAACGGAGGTTTTGCTCTCGGCTAGATAAGCAGATGCAAGCCCCTGCAGAGCTGCCAACGTGTCTTCAACTACAATGATAGCTCCGCCCTGCGGGGGAACACCATGGTCTTTCTGCCATAATGCCCCTGCCGCTCCCTTCTCTAAACAGGCTTGCACAAATTCGTGTCCGTCAAACCTTTCGCCGACAAGCGGGATGAACAAGCTGCCTTCTACTAGCTTACGTGAATCTGTAAATACACCTTCAACATGGATTTCTCCATAGGCAGCGAAGTCGCTTAGTGTTCCTCCGCACATTTCGGCCAATTGTGCCAATGTTCTTTTTATCAATTGGATTTTCCCCTTATCGCCTCTTTGGCTATGATCCGATCATCGAAATCCGTTTTGGTTGTTCCGATGATTTGATAGGTCTCATGACCCTTGCCCGCAATCAATACTACATCGGCTGGGCTTGCCATTTCAATAGCTTCGTGAATTGCCTGACGACGATCGACGACCATAAGATAACGATCAGATGGTACGCCTTCTTCTACCAGACCTGCTTCAATATCTTTGAGAATCAGATCCGGATCCTCCGTGCGTGGATTGTCGGAAGTAACAAAAACAATGTCACTATACTTTGCGGCAATTTTCCCCATTAACGGACGTTTGGTCCGATCCCGGTCTCCCCCACACCCGAACACACAGATGACGCGCTCTTCAGCAAACTCTTTTACCGTCCGTAACACATTTTCCAAGCCGTCCGGTGTATGAGCGTAGTCCACAATGACAGCAAATGACTGACCTTCGTCTACGGCTTCAACACGCCCATCTACACCAGGAACAGTTTCAAGACTGCGTTTAATCTCTTCCAATGGTACCCCTTCAACAAGTGCAGCAGAGATAGCTGCCATGGCGTTGTACACGTTGAATTTCCCTACCATGCGCAAGTTAATGTCTGTACTGCCTGCGAATGTATCCACATGGAAAGACGTGCCCTGCGATGTAATCGAGATTTTGGATGCCCGTACATCAGCGTTATCTTCCATGCCGTATGTAATGACTTCAGCAGCAGTCACGGATTTGAAATAATGGGCCGATGGATCGTCAGCGTTAATGATCGCAAATTTGCGACGGGAGGCATCCTCTGTATACTCGTTGCCCAATCTTGCAAAGAACAGGCCTTTCGCTGCACGGTACTCTTCCATGGAGTTATGATAGTCCAAATGATCTTGAGTCAAGTTGGTGAATACAGCTGTACGGAAGTCCGTTCCCTTCACACGTCCCTGTTCCAGAGCATGTGATGAGACCTCCATTACGCAGCAATTCGTGCCTGCTTGAACCATATCGTACAGACTGCGCTGCAGATCCAGCGCTTCTGGTGTCGTTCCCGACATCGGATAGGTCCGGCCGTCGTAACGCATTTGGATCGTACCAATCAAACCTGTCTTCTGTCCATGATCACTCATGATCTTTTCAATCAGATAGGTGGTGGTTGTCTTGCCGTTCGTTCCCGTTACACCAATCATATTCATCTTGTGGCTTGGTGAGTCAAAAAAAGAGTCTGCAAGTACTGCCATTGCAAAACGACTGTCTTTAACCAACAGCTGGGGTACAGGCAGTTCCAGTTGTCGTTCCACGACCAGTGCTACAGCTCCGGCATTCACAGCTTTTTCCGCATAATCGTGTCCGTCTACCGTATGTCCCGGAAGACAGATAAACAGATCTCCCGGTTGAACCTGGCGGGAATCTGTCTGTAAGTTTTGGCATTCTGTATTAGGCTCGCCAATCAGGCGGGCAGTTGTCAGCTTCGATGCAAGTTGTTTTAAAAGCACATGAATAACCTCACTTCTCCAAGTTTACTTCTGCACAAGGCATATCTTTTTTTATTAATATCGTCCATATAGCCATTTAATGAAACGCAACTTTTTGAATTTTGTTGCGCTGGAACCCGGAGCCGGTTAAGGCTCCTGTCCTTCTTCGCTCGTATGATCGTGTGCATCATTCAGCACATCACTCATATAGATTCGTATCGTTGAGCCCTGCTCCACCCTTGCTCCGGGCTTCGGAGCCTGGTTAATTACGTATTTTCCGCTGCCGGACTTCGCCAGCATAAAGTTCATGTTGAGATCTTCATACAGATCTTCTACCGTTGCACCTGTGAGATCGGGAACCGTAACAATTTTGGTTTCACCATACTTGTATTCTTTCGCAACCTGGTCTTTACGCACAGGAACATTCATGTAATGCAGCGAGTCCTCTAGAATATTCTGTACAATCGGAGCAGCAACCACGCCCCCGAACTGAATTCCTTTCGGATTGTCGACAGCAGTATACACCACAATCTGTGGATCATCTGCTGGAGCAAAACCAATAAAGGATACAATATGCTCGGTAGAGGAATAACGTCCGTTAATAACCTTCTGGGCTGTACCTGTTTTGCCGCCTACCCGGTATCCGTCGATGAAAGCCGGTCTTCCTGTGCCTTTTGCAACAACACTTTCCAAAGCCTCACGAACCTGCTTGGATGTGTCTTCGG
Organism: Paenibacillus pabuli; assembly: GCF_039831995.1. Taxonomy (NCBI): domain Bacteria; kingdom Bacillati; phylum Bacillota; class Bacilli; order Caryophanales; family Paenibacillaceae; genus Paenibacillus; species Paenibacillus pabuli. Next base: position 1,052,474 of record NZ_JBDOIO010000004.1, on the reverse strand, counting down.
AAATGACCTGCCGCACTAGCTCCGGCTTGACTTCTTCCATCACTTCTCCCGTTTCAGGATGAACCCATGCTTTTGTTACATAAGGTTTGTAAAGCTTGCCACCATTGATGGCAGCCGATACCGCCGCCACTTGCTGAATGGGGGTAACGGAAACGCCCTGCCCAAAGGCTGTTGTCGCAAGCTCCACAGGACCTACTCGGGAAAGTTTAAACAAAATCCCACTTGCCTCGCCGCTAAGATCAATACCTGTTTTGGTTCCGAATCCAAAGTCTTTGATGTAAGAAAACAAGGACTCTTTACCCAGCTTTTGACCTAGAGCCACAAACCCGGGATTGCAGGAGTTCTCTACGACCTGCAGAAAGGTTTGACTGCCATGGCCGCCCTTTTTCCAGCAACGCAGCCGGGCACCTCCAACTTCAACATATCCTGGGTCAAAGAATTGATCCTGCTGCAGATTCACCTTCTTCTCTTCCAGCGCTGCCGCCAAGGTAATGATTTTAAAGGTTGAACCCGGTTCGTACGTCATCCAAATCGGCAAATTCCGGTTATAAATTTCAGACGGGTACTGCTGGTAATCTGCTGGTTCATACCCTGGTCTGCTGGCCATGCCGAGGACTTCACCCGTCTTCGGGTTCATGGCGATCGCCAGAGCGGAATTGGCCTGGAATTTAACCATGGCCTGATCCAATTCCCTTTCCATAATGGATTGAATTGATTTGTCGATCGTTAGCTCCAGGTTAAGGCCATCTCTTGGTTCCACATACTTCTCAGATGAGCCCGGCATTAGCCTTCCGGCCGCATCGGACAAGTAGGACACACTGCCATTTAAACCGGTCAACTTCTCATCATATCTTTTCTCCACCCCGGTCAATCCCTGGTTATCAATACCCGTAAAACCAAGAATGTGAGCGGCTAGATCATCATAAGGATAGAAACGTTTATTATCCTCTGCAACGACGATACCCGGAAGCTTCAAATCACGAATGCGCTGAGCTTTCTCCATCGTAATTTTGCGGCCGCCGGGTTGTAGTCTTACAATCAGTTCTCTTTTCTTGATGGTTGCCAGCACTTTCTCTTCAGTCATCCCAAGCAAAGGGGCCAGTGCTTTCGCCGTAGTCTCCGCTTCCTTCACCTGAGCCGGAATCGCCATAATTGTCGGTGTAGTTACATTATAGGCAAGAGAGGTACCATTACGATCCAGAATCTCTCCCCGTTTGGCTGAATACGGAATGTTACGCCGCCAAGACTCCTCCGCTTTCGCAGACAATTCCGGGCCTTTACCGAGCTGTACATAAGCAAGCCTGATCACCAGGGCCGAAAATAACAATACCAAAATGAGCAAACTCCATAACAGCCTGCGCCGTAGATTTACGCTTGAACCCTTCACGAAAAGATCCCCCCACTCGTCCCAAAATCATGATCTCGTTCATTCATGAATATTCGGGACAACCGGGGGTTAGAACAAGCTATAATGGATTGCTACGGAAGGACCGGATCGATCGCGGCACCTGAAGACGATTCCGTCTCATTGGTTGAAGTCTCGGTTCCATCAGCGTTGCCAGTTTCTTCGGTCTTACTTGGCTCTTCTGTTGTCTCCTTGTTCTCTTCCTTCAATGCTGCATCGGAAGATTCCGGATCTTCATCCGCTATCCCTGTTACTGCGGCCTTGGCCGTCTGCAATGTGAGCTGTATGGTCCGCTGTTCCCCAGCGACCTGCTCCTTTTGACTCACGACATAACCCTCGCCCTTGACAATCACTCCCACTTTCATTAGTGAAAGAACTTCCATGGCATCCCGAAGGGATTCACCTGTGAGGTCAGGCACTTTCATCTTGCTGCTGTCTTCGGTAAGCAGATAGATTCTCTGACCCGGATTCATAACCTCTCCTGCTGCAGGATACTGGCGAATTACACTCTCGCCCTGTCCGAGGGTTTCATAGGCAATGCCTGCGTTCAGCAGTTGGCTTCTGGCCTGTTTTGCCGTTTTTCCAGCGAGGTCGGGAGCCTTCGTCCGAATCACTGTAGTTTCCTTTTTGTCAGCGGTCTTCGTCGTGTCTTTCGGAACACCCATGTATTGAAGTGTCTGACTTACAATTTTCTTAAATACAGGAGCTGCAGCAGCACCACCACCAATGTTGGTTCCACTCGGTTGGTCAATGACGACCAGCATCGCAATTTTGGGATTGTTGACAGGTGCAAATCCGATAAACGAAACGACGTCCTTGGTTTTACTATATTCCCCGTTTACCCATTTTCTTGCTGTTCCTGTTTTACCGGCAACTCGGTATCCTTCAATATAAGCGTTGCGACCGGTACCTATCTGCTGGTCTGCTACAACCTGTTCCAAATATCCACTTACGAGTTTCGCAGATTCCTTGGAGATGACCTGGCGGACCTCTTTTGGCTTGATGACTTCAGTAGTCCCGTCATTTGGATTGATAATTTCCTTCACCAGATGTGGAACCATCAGTTTCCCGCCGTTGGCAATGGCCGAGATTGCTGCCACCTGCTGAATCGGGGTTACTTGAACCAAACCGTGACCATAGGCTGCTGTTGCAATTTCGGACTTGTAGACCAATGGTTTGATCGGGGAAGCCGACTCGCTTGGCAGATCAATCCCCGTTTTTTGGCCAAATCCGAATTCGTCTATGTAATGACGCAGACGTTCGCCACCAAGCATGTTGTAACCTAGATTAACAAAGGCAACGTTACTTGAGCGTTTAACGCCTTCGAGATAGGAAATCTGGCCATAAGCGTGACCATTATCACTAATCGAAAATCCGCCAATATTAATCCGTTTCGATTCAAATGTGGCATTCGGATCAAACAGCTTCTCTTCTACAGCACCAGCCAATGTAACAATTTTAAATGTGGAACCTGGTTCGTAGATGGACTGTGTCGCATGGTTGATGAAATTTTTCTGATCCGTGGTTTCCCCGTAGGTATTAGGATTGAAGTCGGGCCAGTTGGCCATGCCCAATATTTCCATCGTGTTAGGATCTGCCGCTATGACGGTCATGCTCAGTGGATTGTACTGGGCAACCGCTTCTTTTATGGCATCCTGAATATAAAATTGAATAGTGTCATCAATCGTAAGCTTCAGATTGTTTCCGTTCTGCGGAGGCAGGTAGTTATCCTGAGAATCAGGAAGCTTGATGCCTTTTGCATCCTTTTGATAGTTCAGATAACCGTCGGTGCCTGTCAGCTCTTCATCATAAGAAAGCTCAAGCCCATTAACGGCTTTCCCGTCATAACTCATGTAGCCAAGCAAGTGCGAAGCAAGCCTTTCTTCCGGATAAAACCGCTTCGACTCCTGTGCCATCACGATGGCGTTCTGAGCCTTGTATTCTTCCTTCAGTTCCTCACGTAGTGCGGTTACTTTCGCTGCCAGTTCCGGGCTGATTTTGTATCCCTCACTACGCACTTCACGTTGCTTGTAATACTCCCCATCTTTATTTTTGGCAGTCACCAACGCACGCATTTCACTTTCATTCTTGCCAAGTATTGCAGACAGCTTGGATGTGACGACGTCTTCAATCCCAAGCTCATGGATCATCTCGGGGTTAACCGATACCGTGTACGCCGGTGCATCTGTTGCCAAGATGTTGCCATTCCGATCTGTAATGGACCCTCGGCTTGCCTTAATCGTCTGCTCACGTTCCACCAGCTCGGATGCATATCCTTGCCAGGTACTGCTGTTTACAACTTGAATGAAAAAGATTCGGGTTATCAGTACAAGAAAAAAGAGGGTAATACATCCCCCTATAAGCAGCGTGCGCATCTTTATTCTTTTTACCATCGGTACACCTCTTTACTTACTTGCTGTATCCGAAGACGACTCTGTATCCTGCGAGCTCGTTGCACTTGTTGTACGAGGTACATAGATTACATCCTTACCGGAGGCCTCCACGTAGCCTAGTTTGCGTGCATTTTCAATAACCAGATTGTTCAGCTTTTCTTTTTCAACTTCCAAGTCTGCAATGGTTTTCTCGGCTTCTCTCGTCTCGGACAGCGTTGATTGAGCCTGCTTGTTCAGATCATAGATGTGAGCATAACGCCACATCAGTGCACCACCGATAACGATACAGACAATCAATGTCATTAGGTACAAGAACTTCTCACGTCCAGGAAGACCGGTACGACGAGTCACCACTTTGGTGGTTTCCTTGTACCGCTGCTGAGTCACACGTTCTTGGGTTGCTTTTTCTTTCACTGCAAGGTTACCACGTGTATATGCCATACAAAGACTCTCTCCTTCGCTCTTGGTTTACAGTTTCTCGGCTACGCGCAGCTTCGCTGAACGTGCACGGGAGTTCTCGGCCAGTTCCGTTTCCGTCGGAATCAGCGGTTTTCTGTTGACTAAACGCAATGTCCCCTTGCCGCCGCACACGCATAACGGAAAATCAGGCGGGCACGTACATTTCTCCAGATAACTGCTGAATATTTGTTTGCAAATCCGATCCTCAAGCGAGTGAAAGGTAATAACAGATACACGTCCACCTGGTGCCAGGCACCGAACCGCCTGATGCAATGCTTCCTCAAACGCGCCCAGCTCATCATTCACTGCAATCCGCAACGCCTGGAAACTGCGCTTCGCAGGATGTCCGCCTGTACGGCGAGCAGCAGCCGGGATGCCTTCCTTGATCAATTCCACTAACTCTCCTGTGGTCTCAATAACAGACTGGCTTCGTTTTTCCACAATGACGCGGGCAATTCTTCTTGAAAACTTTTCTTCACCGTAACGATATAAAATTCGGGCAATTTCCTCTTCAGGCCATTCGTTGACAATCTCTTTGGCTGTCAGAAGTGCATCCTGATCCATCCTCATGTCCAGCGGAGCATCGTGATTGTAACTAAATCCACGTTCTCCTTCATCGAATTGAGGTGATGACACGCCCAAATCGTACAAAATTCCCTCCACTTGCGGCACGCCATCCTTCATTGGGACATCCAGTTCTTTCAGAACCTGTTCCAGATCACGGAAATTCGTTTTCACAAGCGTGATACGATCTCCATACGAAGCAAGCTTCTCGCGTGCATTATCCAAAGCCCAATCATCCTGATCCAGTGCGATAAGCCTTCCCCCTGGACCGAGCTTGGAAGCAATGACGGAACTATGTCCTCCTCCACCTAAAGTGCAGTCCACGTATATACCGTCCTGCTTGATGTTTAATCCCTCTGTTGCCTCTTCTTTGAGTACGGTTATGTGGTGAAACAACCTGCACCCCTCCTGACTTTATAGATCAAAATTAAAATCGACCAGCTTTTCGGCAATGTCGTTGAATGCTTCCTCGGATTGATTGAAATAACTCTCCCATATGCCTTTGCTCCAGATCTCCACCCGGTTCGACACGCCAAGAACAACACAATCCTTGTCCAATTTGGCATACTCCCGTAAATTGCCCGGTAAATTTACCCTGCCCTGTTTGTCCAATTCACATTCGGTAGCACCCGAGAAAAAAAAGCGGGTAAACGCCCGTACATCCGACTTCATCAAAGGCAGTGCTTTGAGCTTCTGTTCCATGACCCCCCACTCCTCCATAGGGTACACGAAAAGACACTGGTCCAAACCCCGTGTGACAACGAAAGACGGTCCCAGAGATTCGCGGAATTTGGCCGGAATAATAACCCGACCTTTGTCATCAATGCTATGTTGGAACTCCCCCATAAACATTGGCCCACTCACTCCTCACCCGTTTCTCCCACTTTGCCCCACTTTCCACCACCTAAGCATAATAGATTCGCACTAAAAAATCAAAACCCTTCTTGCTTGCTTGATTTTTTTCAATTTGCTTCATAAGAAAAACGTCTTTGATCCTGTCGCTCAGGATCAAAGACGTTTCCCCGGTACCGGTTATTCTACTTACAACCGCATATGAGCCATATCATCAATACACTATTTTAAACCCTTTGAATCCGTTCATCAGCTTGTAATTATTGGATTGCCCTAAAACTTCCAGCTATCCAAATATTTTTCCTGTTCAGCAGACAAGGAATCAATCGAAATATTTAAGCTTTCCAGTTTGTAGCTGGCAACTTGCTGATCAATTTCATAAGGTACATTAACAACGGTTTTGCCCAATGCCTCGTAGTTCTCGCTAACATAACGCAAGCCCAAAGCCTGCAATGCAAATGTCGTGTCCATAATTTCGGCAGGATGGCCATCAGCTGCACCCAGATTCACAAGACGCCCTTCTGCAAGAAGGTACATTTTACGTCCATCTTTGAATCGATATTCTTCAATGTTGCGACGCACAGTGCGAATGGACTCTGAACGTTTGGCAAGTTCAGGTTTATTCACTTCCACATCAAAATGCCCCGCATTACTCAGAATTGCTCCGTCTTTCATTACGTCATAGTGTTCACCTGTGATGACGTCCTTGTTGCCGGTAACCGCGATGAAGAAATCGCCCAGTTTGGCTGCTTCTACCATCGTCATCACACGGAAACCATCCATATGCGCTTCAACCGCTTTGATGGGATCAATTTCTGTTACGATTACATTGGCGCCCAGCCCTTTGGCACGCATCGCCACACCTTTACCACACCAGCCGTATCCCGCTACAACCACATTTTTACCAGCTACCACTAGGTTGGTTGTACGGATGATGCCATCAAAAGCAGACTGACCTGTGCCATAACGGTTGTCGAACAGGTATTTGCAATATGCGTCATTAACCGCAACCATCGGAAACTGCAATTGTCCTTCTTTCGCCAAAGCTTTCAGACGGATAATACCTGTTGTCGTTTCCTCTGCACCTCCACGAATGGTAGCCGCAAGGTCTGGACGTTCGGAAGCAATAATGGTAGCGAAGTCGCCGCCGTCATCAATAATCAGATCAGGTTTAACTTCCAGTGCACGAAGCTGAAGCTGCTTGAACTCTTCTGGACCCGGATTGTACTTGGCATACACTGTAACGCCATCTTCCACAAGAGCCGCACATACATCATCCTGAGTTGACAGCGGATTACTGTGCGTAATGGTCACTTCCGCGCCGCCAGCCTGTATGACTTTTGCCAGGTAAGCTGTTTTAGCTTCAAGATGAAGGCAAATGGCAACCTTTAATCCTTTGAATGGCTGATCCTGCTCAAATTGGCGGCGAATCCGGTTTAATACAGGCATATGCGCTTCTACCCAGTCAATTTTCAAATGTCCTTCAGAAGCGAGTCCCATATCCTTAACAATACTGTTTTGCAGTGCAGGTGTAGTCATGCCCCATCCTCCTCTTTATCTGTTTCTTCTATTATAAGGGTCTGCTGCGAAGCACACAGTTACAGTTCAATCACTTGATGTTGACCCCGGAATTCACGTCCGCTCTCGATGAGCTCCTGAATCCACTTGGTTCCGTAACGGTTCAAGTAGAAGAGCACATTGTGGACTCGCTCCTGTGGTTTGTTCATAGGAAAGAGGGAGTTCTGTATGCCGTTCCAATGTCTGAGTCCGACCTCATGTTTATCTGTGATCGCCTTCTGTGTTTGCTTCTGCAGATATTGAATCTGTTCGTTGATTTTTCTCAAATTCGTCTCTCCGATCCGATCAAGCCCAGCGTGAATTTGCGCAAGTTGATCAAGCAGTGGACGATAAAACTCAGCAACTTTGTGCTGGACTTGCTCAAATTCCTTCTCGACCTGGAATGTTTCCTGTCCTGCGAGCCACTTCTCTCTTTTTTCTTCCATGTGGTATTGCACATCTTGGAAAGAGAGCTCGTACTGATTCATGTGCTTGTGATGGACATCCTCCAGAATGGTGAAGGACAACCTAGGCAGCAAGATGGGCATCTGCAGACCAAATTGGCGGAATGCGGTTCTGGTTAATCCCCAGTACGCAATCTCACCTTGTCCTAGTATCACCGCAGCTACAGGCAGTACAGAATCCTGCATTAACGGTCGGGTGAGTACATTATTACTGAATCGCTCGGGATGTTCCCTCAGCTCCTGAAGCAATCGTTCTTCCGTAAAAGACACTAGCCCTTTTCGATCAGTGTACAAACCATCCTTCAGGAACAGAAGTAACCGTGAACCATCATGGATGTAAAACAAATTTGCTCCGTCTTCAGCAACTTCTGCCGGCATGGGATAGCCCGCTTCCTGCACCACGGAAGCACCCTGCAAATAAGCTTCTCGCAATGAAGCATTCTCGCGAATCAATCGCTCAAACACAGGTTGCTCCAGTTCTCTCAATCCGGAATCTGCAGCATCCATAAGGACAAGTCCAGTACTGCCAAACAATGCTGACACCATTCTCGCAAAAGCCTCACTAAGATTCGAGCTGGACTGATGGATCGAGGTGAGCATCTGCATTAATCCTGGTTTATGTACAGTATCCGGCAGAAGATGCTCCACCTGCTCGATTACGTTCATCCACTGTGCTGTTTCAACCGTGACCCCGCTCACCGAATTTCGGCCATCGAATCGACCATGCAGTTTGACCTTGGTCATTTCACCGTTATGACCAGGCAGATAGGTGTGGTTCACTTCATCCCAGTCATGGTCCTCTCCAGCAATCCAAAATACGGGAACTACCGGGCGCTGAAGCTTGGCTTCAGCTTCACGGGCAGCCGCAACGACACTCGCAGCTTTGTAGATGACAAATAACGGCCCTGTCAACAAGCCGCTCTGCTGCCCACCTGTAACCACAAACGTACCTTCCTCAGCCAATCGTGCGATTGAATGATGTACGGCTTCGTGATCATTGAAACGTTTATTATATATACGTAAATACTCTACCAGGTTCTGACGATCCACACGTGTGTTCTCCGATTGGTCCAGCCACTCGGCACGCGCATGAAGTCCGGATTCCCAGTGAATGTCATACTCGTAAAGGCCCCGCGCAGCATCACGTGAGCAGATATAATCTTCTGCAAGTTGTGTTCCGCTGCGGAGTGCCTCGGTAATACCTTTCATGAGGTCTGCCTCCTATTCTGCTTCAAAGAGCCTTTCTTGATTGTACCGAACTACAGGCCACTTCGTCAAAAGAAAGTCACCAAAAAACTAAAAAACCGCCGAACAAGCCGGCGGTTTGATAACATCAATAAGTCCAAACGGAATATAATTCCTTAAACGTATGGTTCGGAAACCCAGTGACCTTTGGAGATTTCAATCAATTGAGCATTCTCCAGGTTATACGGATCGTTTACAGGACCACTTCCTGCATTTTGGATTGGACCAGACTGTTCGTCCGGCAGCAAAATGCGGCGTTTGTTTGCTTCCACTTCCGGATCAGGTACAGGAATAGCAGACAGCAATGTTTTGGTGTAAGGGTGAACCGGGTTGGAGTACAATTCCTCACTCTCTGCCAGCTCAACCACTTTACCCATGTACATAACAGCAACACGGTCACTGATATGCTTAACCATGGACAAGTCATGCGCAATGAAGAGGTAAGTCAAACCAAGGCGCTGTTGAAGCTCTTCGAGCAGCTTAACCACTTGAGCTTGGATGGATACATCAAGTGCAGACAAAGGCTCATCACAGATGATGAATTTAGGGTCCACAGCAAGTGCACGGGCAATACCGATCCGTTGTCTTTGACCACCGGAGAATTCATGCGGATAACGAAGCGCATGGCTCGGGTTCAAGCCTACGAGATCCAGCAATTCCTCTACACGTCTCTTCCGCTCTTTACCGCTGGAAGCCAGTCCGTGGATATCAAGCGATTCGCCGATAATATCCATAACGTTAAAACGTGGATTCAGTGAAGCATAAGGATCCTGGAAGATCATTTGCATGTCTTTACGCATTTCTTTCATTTTGCGTGGAGACAGCTTATAGATATCCGTTCCGTTAAAGTTAACATTTCCGCCTGTTGGCTCATAAAGGCGAAGAATCGTGCGTCCTGTTGTGGATTTACCACATCCGGATTCACCTACAACCCCAAGGGTTTCGCCTTCAAAAATATCAAAGCTGACATCATTAACCGCTTTGAGAATGTTTCCTTTACCCAAATTGAAGTATTGTTTCAGGTTCTTCACTTCAACTAGCGGCTTGTTGGCACCTTTGATAATACCAACCGGAGTAGGTTTTTCTTTCTTAGGCTCGTCCAAACGAGGCAAGGCGTTCAACAATTTGATCGTATATGGATGCTTAGGATTGCTGAAAATTTCAGCTGTCGTTCCCGTTTCCACAACTTCGCCTTCCTTCATCACGACAACCCGATCACACATACCGGCTACAACACCAAGGTCATGGGTAATGAGCATAATGGATGTTCCAAGCTTTTGCTGCATATCTTTCATAACGTCCAAGATTTGTGCCTGAATCGTTACGTCGAGTGCTGTTGTCGGCTCATCCGCAATCAGAAGGGATGGACGGCATGCCAGGGCAATGGCGATCATTGCACGCTGACGCATACCACCGGAAAATTGGTGCGGGTAGTGATTCATGCGGATTGCCGCATTTTTGATACCCACGAGCTCCAACATTTCCAGAGCGCGTTTCTCAGCTTCTTTTTTGGACATGTTTTGGTGTTTGCGAAGCACTTCGGTAATTTGTTTACCGACTTTAATTGTAGGATTCAATGAAGTCATTGGATCCTGGAAGATCATCCCGATATCTTTACCACGGATAGCTTCCATTTGTTTATCGGTTTTCCCAAGCAGGCTCTGCCCGTGAAAAGTAATCTCTCCACTTTTGACCTTCGAAGGCGGGGAGGGAATCAACTTCATGATGGTTTGGGCGGTAACACTCTTACCACTACCGGATTCACCAACAATCCCCAGCGTCTCTCCTTTGCCAAGTTCAAAACTTACATTTTTAACGGCATCAAATTCTCCAGAACGTGTTGTAAATGACACACTCAGGTCCTTGACTGTTAAGATTGGCTCCATAATCCCACCTCCTATTTCTATTTACGCAATTTCGGATCAAGTGCATCACGCAGACCGTCTCCGAGCAAGTTAAATGCAAGCATTGTAAGTACCATCAGACCTGCAGGGAACCACATCCGCCAAGGATACAGCGTCCAGCCTGTCAATGCGTCATTGATCATGGAACCCAGGGATGATTTCGGTGCAGATACACCCAGTCCGAGGAAGCTCAAGAACGCTTCAGCAAAGATGGCATTTGGAATAGATAGCGTCAGCGTTACGAGAATTGGTCCTACTGCATTCGGCAGCAAGTGACGGAACAATTGACGTCCTGTGCTTGCGCCCATGGACCGCGCTGCAAGAATAAAGTCTCTGTTTTTCAATTGCATAATCTCACCACGTACAATCCAGGACATGCTGATCCAGCCTGTGATCGTAAGGGCAATAATGATTGTCGTAAGACTTGGTTCCAAAACAACGAGCAACAAGATTACAACGAGCATGTACGGCAGGGAATAGAGAATCTCGGAGAACTTGTTCATGATTCCATCAACACGTCCACCGTAGAAGCCCATAATCGCTCCGTAGATTACCCCGATGACAAGGTCAATCAAGGCAGCGGCCAAACCTACAGTAAGGGATACACGCGCACCTACCCAGGTTCTTACCCATACATCGCGACCGAGCTCGTCCGTTCCGAACCAGTGCTCCGCACTTGGCGCTGCATTGGCGTTAAGCAAATCATTAGAATAATAATTATAACTTGTGAATAACGAAGTTGGACCAATCAAAGAGAAGATGACAACAAGAACCAGAATGCCCAAACTGATCATCGCGGCCTTGTTGGTTGCAAGTCTGTACATGGCGTCTTTCCATAACGATACACTTTCTTGCGATTTCACCGCTGCCTGACTATCCAGGGCAGTGTTCGCCGTTTCTTTATTGTTATTGTTCGTGCCAGACAACGTTATGCCCCCTTCCGGCTTTCCAGCTTAATTCTAGGATCAATCAGCACATATGCGATATCTGTAAGGAAACGTGCCAACATCAGGAGGATACCATAGAAAATCGTAATCCCCATGATCATTGTATAATCCCGGTTCGTGATACTCTCTACGAATACTTTACCAATTCCCCCGATGTTAAAGATTTGCTCAATAACTACGGAACCCGTGATGATGTTAGCCGTCATCGGACCCACATAAGTTACAACGGGAAGAATACCGTTACGAATAACGTGTTTAAACATGATTGCAGGCCATTTCAGACCTTTGGCTTTAGCTGTCTTGATATAATCCGCGTGCAGCACTTCGAGCATGCTGGAACGCGTCAAACGTGCGATAAAGGCAATCGGGGATGCAGACAATGCCGCAACCGGAAGTACATAGTCAAGCGGTCCGTCGAATCCCATAACGTTAAACCAGCCCAGTTTGAAGGCGAAAACGTATTGAAGCAGAGATGCGAGCAAGAAGCTCGGTACCGCGATACCAATTACCGCCAGGATCATCGTGACATCATCTATCAGCTTACGATGGTAAACTGCAGCGATTAGTCCTAACAACACCCCAACGACTACAGAGATCACGATCGCAAAGATCCCCAGTTTCAGAGATGCTGTAAACGTTTGAGTGATCATGTCGGTTACTTCTTGATTCAGGTATTTCATCGAAACACCAAAATCACCTTTGAGAATTCCACCCATATACTTCAGGTATTGTTCATACATCGGTTTGTCCAGCCCATACTTTTCTTCCAGTAGTGCCCGAATTTCAGGCGATACTTTTTTCTCGGATGTAAAAGGGTCACCCGGAATGGCCTTCATCAGGAAGAAGGTTGCTGATGCGAGTATGAAAAGCGATAGCAGCATAAATAGCAGTTTTTTCAGCACGTACTTAACCAACCCTTGCACACCTCCAAAAACAATATTTTGTATACAAATCGATTGTAGAATTAGACATGAATAAAGTCCAATCCATTTATCGGAAATTTCAAGAATTATAAGGAAAATCGGTGCACATACAAAAAAATCGGGATATATATGGAATTCCACATATATATCCCGAAGTAATCATATAGACTTCAGAACAACTTATTTCTCTTCCAGATATGCGCGAGTGAAGTCAATTGCTCCACTGAAATCAAGTTGTACGCCTTTCAGGTAAGGCTTAGTCAAAGATACGTTAGTGTAGTAGTAGATTGGCATTACAGCCATTTCGTCTTGAATCAGGACTTTCTCAGCATCAGCAAATGCAGCCATACGTGCAGCTGGATCAGCAGATTTCACAGTTTCTTTAACATCTTTGTCATACTGTTCGTTGCTGAATTTGGAGTCATTGTTTGTGTTACCAGTAGTCCACATTTCCAAGAAGTTGTATGGATCGTTGTAATCTGCAGACCAGCCTGCACGAGCTACTTGGAAGTTTTGGTTTTGACGGTTCTCAAGGAATACGCCCCACTCTTGGTTTTCCGTTTTCACGTCAACACCAAGGTTTTTCTTCCACATGTCAGCAACAGCAAGCGCGATTTTCGCGTGTGCATCACTAGTGTTGTAGATCAATGTAACAGCTGGCAATGTTGTGTATCCTTCTTCTTTCATACCTTCAGCAAGCAATGCTTTTGCTTCTTCAACATTTTCAGTGAAGTAGTCGTCTTTGTGCTCATCACGGAACTCGCCGTTTTCACCGCGGATACCTGGAGGTACAAAGCCGTAAGCTGGAACTTGTCCACCTTGTGTAACTTTGTCAACGATCAGTTGACGCTCGATCGCCATTGCAAAAGCTTTACGGATTTTAGCATTGTTGAATGGAGCTTCATTAACGTTGAACTGGTAGTAGTAAGTACTTGCAATACCAGTTGCTTTAAATTCATCCGGCAATTCCGCTTTTACAGAAGGAATTTGGTCCGTTGGGATCTCACCGTTAGGTGCACCAGTGTAGTCCAGTTGTCCAGACTTATAAGCTTGCAGTTCAGAAGCACTGCTGCTTGTCAGGGACATGTTGATTTCAGACAATTTGATGTCAGAAGCTGCATGGTAGCCTTCGTTTTTCTTAACTACGATTTTTTGACCTTTAGCGTATTGATCCATAGTGAATGGTCCGTTAACGATCATGTTTTTGTAATCAGTGAAGAATTTATCGTTTGTGTCAGCAGATTGGTGTACTGGGTAGTACGTGTAGAATGCTGTCAGACCCAAGAAGTAAGGTGTTGGGTTTTCCAACGTCACTTCGAGTGTGTGCTCATCAGTAGCTTTTACACCCACTTGGGAGAAATCTGTGATTTTAGTACCTTTGTATGTTTCGTCTTTGCTCAGGTTGAAGCCCTCAGCACCTTTGATGTAGTACAATTGGTAAGCGTACGGGGAAGCCGTTTCCGGTTTCAATGCACGTTCCCAAGAGCGAACGAAGTCTTCAGCAGTGATTGCATCACCGTTGCTCCATTTCGCATCCGGGTTCAGGTTGAACACATATTTCAAACCATCTTCGGAAATTGTCCAGTCTTTCGCAACGCCTGGTGCTTCTTTACCATTCTCATCGATACGTACAAGACCTTCGTACAAGAATTTCAGAACAGTGTTGGTTTGGCTGTCTTTTGCCTGAGCCGGGTCCAACGTAGGAGGTTCAGCTGTCAGGTTAATTTTCAGTACTTGATCTTTTGCGAGACCGCTTTCCTCGCCTGCAGAGCCAGTTCCCGTGTTACTTGTTGTGCCTTCATTTTTCGATCCGCACGCTGCAAGTACGGTACCGAACGCCAGAATCAGCGTCAAAAGGACTAATAGACTTTTCCTTTTCATCTAACACTTTCCCCCTAAATTGATGTGGTTTATGTTTATAGATTATACAACCACCGGTCAAAAAAATCTACATTACTTTTTCAGAAAGTAATGTTTTTTTCAGTTTTCGACAAAATCGACACATTTTTTAGCTGTTTTACGTTATGTAACCTCACATCTGTTTCATTAAGTATCTAAATAAGCCAAATATAGTAAACAAGACATACCCAAAACTCATCAAAACAAAGGCCATGCGCCAAACGGCCCGGAACATTCGACCCCCATCGACCTTTCCTTTCAGTCTGTTTTGAGCTCCTCCAATCAATCCAAGTGCAATTAGTATGAGTATCAGTGTTAAATAAAATCCAAAATTCGTATCGAATGTTAAGTTGAATAACGCCGAAACAGAGAAAATCAGAAATACCGTGGTGACATCCATTGCGGTGCGAAGTGAAGCTCGTTTATCCTTTTTCCATCCATACATAGCCCAGTACACAATAAGAAACGGAAAAAACGGCAGTATGCTCAGCACAATAAAAAAACCCATCAACTCACTCCTTCCGGCCTAATTCCTTCGATCAGATAAAGCATTAATTCATGTTGCGGAGCAGTCAGCCCACACCGATGGGCCATGCGTACCATTTGCCCACTGATGGATTCCACTTCGGTACGCCGTCCTTGCACAACATCTGCGAGCATCGAGGACGTATTCGAAGCCGTCGATCGACAAACGGACAAAATTTCTTCCCACATGTCGATATCCAACATGATTTCATTCGCCTTGTAAATAGCCACAGCTTCATCGTATAAATGGCGCATAACCTTTACGCGATAATCATTCTGAAGCAATTCTCCGTTGGGTATTCTCCATATCGCGGTGAGCGGATTAATGACGGCATTGATCAGAAGCTTCCTATATATCAGCTTATCGATTTGATTCGACGCTGTACAGTTAAATCCTGCCTGCTGCAGTCGTGCTTGGAGGCTAAGGTCTTGCAGATTCGCTGTGGTGTCTTCTTCTATTGCTCTAGTACGTACATCTCTACCAAACCAGGTTTGTCCCTCACCAGCCCGTATAACCCCGTTCTCCGCCCTCTTGGCACCTTCGGTAGTTACTGCGCGGTATACACGGGACAACGGCAAAGCAGCCTGAAGCTTCTCTATATGGCCCATCCCGTTCTGGAAACAGACAATATTAAGGATATATTCTTTCATCGTATCCATGTTATGAATAACATCATCTATACTTGTCTGCTTAACCATGAGGAAAAGCCAGTCTCCAGGCTGATGATGCCAGTGAGCAGATAATTCGGATATCGGATAAGCCTCAACATATTCGGGAAGCAGCTTAGTCTTCTCCCCTTGCTCTGTTATCGTTAGTCCGTGCAAACGCAGTTCTTCCGCTTGTTCTGACGTCCTTGTCCATAACCGCACAGCATTACCTGCAGCCTGAAGCTTCCCTCCATATAAGAGGCCAAGTGAGCCTGCTCCTACAACGTCGATTACCATGGGACATCCCTCTTCCAGTCTCAATAATTACTTCTATATATAATAGAACAAATACTTCAAACAAAAAACCCGTCTTACCTGCCGTTTGTAACGGAGATGTGACGGGTCTGATCAAATATCGCCATTCTTACAACTTGATCCGTTATTCAATTCGTTCCAGATTGCCGTTGGCATCCATTTTGAAACGGGTTTTCAGTTCCTCTTCTTCTTCAGCCAGAAAAGCAAGCCTGCGCGCACGATCCATGATCTGAATCAATGCTTTGTAATCATCGTTTACTACACGGTAATCGGTTTGCACTTCATTTACTTCTTTGGATAAACGGTCATTCTCACAACGAAGTTCGTGGAGTTCATCTTCTTTTTCACGAAGCTCCTTCTCAAGCATTTTGAGTTGACGACCATTTTCCTGAACCGTACCTTTCCATTGGCGCAAAAAGCGAATTACCGCATCAATGGACAGGGAGTCTTCTGAAACTCCATCAGTCTTATACAGGTTTTCTTCCGTATCAAGCGTTGACAAAGCTGCGACCTGTGGTCCAAGCAAAGCTGGCTGTTTCCGGAGATAACTTCTCTTTTGACGTTGTGCCTTCGCATTGCTGATGGCAGACTCATACTTTTTACGCACACAGCTGTTCCAGCGAAAACCGCAAGCGGCAGAAGTTCTGCCTATTTTTTCGCCAACTTCCTCGAATGCCGCGAGTTGTGTGCTGCCTTCCCGAATATGCCGCAAAGTAACCTCAGCCAAGATCAAATCGTCCTCTGTACTCCAAGCATCCTGTCTCACTGCAGTCATGCTATAATACCCTCCTAACAACATCCTAAAATAACCGTCCTCATTACCGGTTTCCCGGTTTGTGAATTAGGTATAAAAGCTGCTTCATTCATTCTTATGCCTCTCATAGAGTTCATAGAATTGATTTCATACTAAAATGTATGTCCATATTTGCGAGCACTCATACCTTACATATGGAAAAGATGGCCTATTCACATACTGATCTGCTAAAAAAAGAATTCGCTTTCATATCCAATTCTGTTTACACCTTTTTCCTTTCCCGGTATAATGTTGTGTAGACAATCTATGATCGTACATAGAGAGGAGGACTAACCGTGGCACGCATGTTTCGGGTACTCGGGTTCTTCACGCTAACGATTGGCCTGATGGCTTTTGCGGGAGATCTGGTCGAGATGGCTTTGCTTTTTTTCCTGCAGACTGCGTTTTTCGTCATTTTGGGGTATCTAAAATTTACCGAAAGAACGTACATATTGCTCTTCTGGGGTTATATGATCGTTACCTTCACAGGGTTCAGCTACTGGACCGTGTTCCAAATGGGGTTGCCGCTTTAATCCGCCAACAGCATCAAAGCGATTCGGCCATAAGCCGTTTCGCTTTTTTGTTTTTCCTTTATAGGTCCATCTGATAACGGATTGTTTTCACTGTTATGTAACCACTAAGGATATTTCAAGATTTCATTTCATATATTGTCTGGAAGACAGAAGCCTGTACAATGGATATTGTACTTAGAGGAAAGGAGAATGATACGGTGAACCGTCGATATAGCATTTGCGCCCTATTCATCTGCACACTACTATTTGTCCAGTTCACATCGGCATATGCCTATGGAGAACCTTCACCCGAGGAAACACGTGGAATTTTGCAAAAGAGTCTGTCCATCGTGGAAATCGATCATGAGATTGAACGTATCGCCGTTAGGCAAAAGGAACTCGATCAACAACAGGAAGAGTTGAAAGTTCAGCTCCAGGAACAGGAAGATCAAATACATATCCAGCAAGATCGGGCAGGTGCTGTGGTCAGATCGTATTACACGGGAGAACGAGACAGCCTTCTCATGACGGTCCTTGGGGCCAGATCGTTCAAAGACTTGTTTATCCTATATGACTATTACCAAATTATTATTGGCAGAGACCAAGCAGTCCTAAGCAAATATCAGGATCGATACCGCAGTATGCAGGAGACCTCAACAAAAATAAGCCAGACCACGGCTGAACTGGACGAATTAAAAAACAATTTGGAAAATCAGCGGGAGCGTGTGCTCGCATTGCAGAAGGAAGTTGATGGACAGGTTTCGGCAAGTGGAAATCCGGCAGCCATCCAAAAGTTAATGGATGAATTGACGATTTATTGGGAGAATGTTGGCATTTATGAGGTCAAACGTTATTTCAGAGCACTGGCAAATGCGATGCAAAATCTCCCTGAGTTTATTCAAGAGCAGAATGGTGGAATTTCCACGACCGGAACAGCTTATACCATTCGCATTGGACAAGAGGATCTAAATCAATTCCTGCGTGAACAGAACCCGATATTCGAAGATTTTGCCTTTCAGTTTGATGAGGAACGAATTACAGCTTCCGGACAACGTGATCAGTTACAGCTCAGCATTGAAGGTCATTACACGGTAGAAAATGAACCTCAAAATTCTATCCGTTTTCATGTAGATAAACTTGTTTTCAACCAGTTGGAACTACCGGATACGACAAGACGAATGCTTGAGAAGGAGTTTGATCTTGGATTCTACCCCCAGAAAATTCTGTCCTTCGTGAAAGCTACTGATGTATCGACAAGCAAAGGGATGCTTGAAGTTAAACTTGCCATATCATTTTGATGATTGATGTATATTCAAAATGCCATTCACATACTGATTCGCAGAAATCTCCCCTTGAAGAAACTGCTGAACTTTCTTTTGGTATGGTGATAAGTGCCCTTGGTCTTCTAACACACCCTTTTCAGATGTTTTGGACGTAAACCATTCCTGACCATGACCACTCATTATTTGCCCTTCGACTGATAGCTTTTGGGACTCTACGTTCAACTGCTGCTGTTGGGCGGGCAAATGATGAGCTTGCTGGTACCAGTCCGATTGCACTGAAGCGGAAGTCATGCCTTCAATCCATCGACTCGCCTGCTCTGCTTCATGTGAACCGGAAGTTATCACGAAACTTCTGGATGTTGCAGGTGCCAGGGGTTTAAACATGATCCGATTGGGTAGACGATCCTCAGTTAATGACGGTTTACCCTTCACCAGTTGGGAAAACGGTGTCACAACCATTAACGCTTCTTCCTGCATGTCTTTATCTGCGAAACCCGGGTCGGCATCTTTGGCAAGGATATGCGGCTGAACCCGATTGAGCACCTGCAGCGCCTGTTCATATCCCCCGGCTGTATACGACTCTGATGCATTTCTTAACGTACTCGGAGCGACTCCAGACCCAAACTCATTTAACCATGCATCTGCTGCGTAAGAATCATTGATATTAATCGCAAGCAATTTCTGTGTCTTATTCTCCACTAGATTAATAAGCCTAGTCCACTCATCCAGGTTATCTGGTAACCTTTCCAAGCCAGCTTCAGCAACCGAGTTGGATCTAGATGCAAGAACGTAGGGGTCAAAGTCAAATGGCATCCCCCATTGGTAACCATTCCACTCTGTTTTTTCCCGTAAATGAGATATCGAGTCACCGAGTGCCTTCGACAGCGTTGTTGCATTCAAAGGATACAGATGACCTCTTTTGGCATACCCCTGAATGTCACCACTATCAAGCAGGAGGATGTCCCCGCTGTCCCCCACAGCCAGCTCGTCATCCAGCACTTTTTTATATGTATCCGTTTCCAGATTCCGTAGATTGATCTCCACCATCCGCGCGGCCGCTACTTGTTTTGCGATTGTAGAGAACACCTGAAACTCGCCTTCAGACATTGAAACAACAATCTCAACCGGGACCTGTTGATTCTCATTACGTGATACAGCATTGGGAAATGTATCATTCTCCTGATCTTGATCTTGGTTCTGTGGTACCCCTCTAAAATCAAAGCTCGGAGACAGAATCGTCAAAGAAAGCAGTAGAACTGCAAATAAAACAACCTGATGTCTACGCTTCATTAACTCTCCTCCTCACTCCCTATATTTTTCCTGTAAAGTTTATTGTAACAAATAAGTAGTACTCCTGTCCTATCCTGCCAAAAAACATATTTTTGAGATTTTGCATACTACGAGAATACCCAGTTCTGTGTAATAACTCTTTTTAAATTTTTCAGTCAAAAGACCGGCTCCAGTGAGCCGGTCTTTTCTTTATTTTCCCGGGAAATATATCCACTTAAACTTATAACAAATCCGCCGCCAATTGAGCCAGTTTGGAGCGTTCTCCTTTTTCAAGCATAATATGTCCACTAATGCCCTCTTGTTTGAATCGTTCCACAACATAAGTTAGGCCATTGCTCGCGGAATCCAGATATGGATGATCAATTTGTTCAGGGTCACCCATCAGTATAATTTTACTGCCTTCACCTACCCGCGAAACGATGGTTTTCACTTCATGACGGGATAAGTTCTGGGCTTCATCTACAATAATAAATTGACCAGGTATGGAACGTCCGCGAATATACGTTAATGCTTCCACCTGGATACTGCCAAGCCCCATCAAAATCTTATCGATATCTCCTGCTTTTTTTGTATCAAACAGAAACTCCAGATTATCATATATAGGCTGCATCCAGGGTCTCAGCTTCTCTTCCTTTTCCCCTGGCAGATAACCGATATCCTTACCCATGGGAACGACTGGCCTCGCAATCAACAACTTTTTATATTTATGGTCGTCCTCCACCTTAAGAAGGCCTGCCGCAAGAGCCAGCAAAGTTTTTCCTGTACCGGCTTTTCCAGTAATGGTGACGAGTGGAATATCATCGTTCAGAAGCAATTCCAGCGCCATTCGCTGCTGTGCATTTCGAGCACTAATACCCCATACATTGTCATTGCTTAGGAACAGCGGCTCAAGTTTGGTTCCTTCTGTGTTTACCTTGAGCAGCGCTGATTTATTGGTGCCCATCTCATCCTTAAGAATCACAAATTCATTCGGATACAGCTTATAGGACAGCTGTAATGGTTTAATCGGCAGAAAACGATATGTGTAAAACTCATCGATTACCGACGGGTGAACTTTCAAGGCCGTGTAGCCTGGATATAGTTCACTGAGCCCTGCTGTCCGATCGGACAGGTAATCCTGAGTGAACAGACCGAGTACATCTGCTTTGATACGAACTAATACATCTTTACTAACCAATACGACCTGCCGTTCCACAACCTCTTTCTCATTTTCCTCAATTTGATAATTCAGGGCAACCGCCAGAATACGATTATCATTGGTGATTTCACCGAACATTTCTTGCACCTTTACAAAGCTACGATGATTCAGCTCCACCTTCAGGTTACCTCCATTGGCCAGAGGAACGCCACTATGCAGGTGACCCAGCTCACGCAGACCATCAAGCAATCTCGATACATTTCGGGCATTGCGGCCAATCTCATCAGCATTTCTTTTTTTGGAGTCAATTTCCTCCAGTACAACCGCGGGAATGATTACCTCATGTTCCTCGAAGGCAAAAATGGCATTGGGGTCATGCAGAAGCACGTTGGTATCCAATACAAAAATCTTTTTCATTCAATCCCCTCCAAAGCGGCGTCGTTAAAGGCATGGTTTGGAACGTGAACTCGGGAATGCCGGATCAGATCATAGGTTTTCCATGCACAAGCAGTCCCTTTTTTCCATTCCCAAGTTCATCTGTGATCGTGTGATCTTTCAGCAGCGGCATGGACAATCATGCTCCCATACATAAATGTATTCGTCTAGGACAAAATAATTGTCAACCATTCTGAAAAACTCCAAGAAAGGATGAACATTTATGAAATATTGGGTTTGCACGCTGCTTCTGATCTTTATACTTACAGGTTGCAACAGCACTTCACGCAATGCCTCCCAAGAGCAGCAAGGTACTCATGCGAGGGGTTACGGAGGAAATGTCACAACACGGCAAGATCAACAAAACGGATCCCACATGCTCTATACAGAGGATGACCGAATGAATCCTTCACGCCTTGACCGTTTCAATGAAAATACGGGTGAAGTTCATGAACTGAACGTTGCTGATGATAACCAGACAGGCCGGATGACCAATGAAAATCGAATTACCCATCTCAAGGCACTTGCCAAGCAAGTGGAAGGTGTCAAAGACGCCAATTGCGTCATTCTCGGAAATACGGCGGTCGTAGGCATTGATGTAGATGGCGAATTGGAACGCGCTCGCGTTGGAACGATTAAATACTCGGTTGCAGAAGCTCTGCGCAAAGATCCAGAAGGTATTGATTCTATTGTAACCGCTGATGCGGATGTTACCGAACGAATCCGGGAGATTGGAGAGCATATCCGCCAAGGACATCCCATATCTGGTTTTGCTTCTGAACTAGCTGACATGGTCGGACGGATTATTCCACAGCTCCCGAAAGACGTCAAAGTCCGTCAAAATCCAGATGAGCAGGCTCCTGAAGAACAGCAAATGCAGCAGCATACCACGGACAAAAAGCAACAAAAAGCCCAGTGATTTCTCACTAGGCTTTTTTCATGGCAGCAAAAACCTGCTCATCTAATTTTTCAGCAGCACGCTGATCGTATATTTTGACATATTGAGGCATAGAAGATAGCTGGGCTCCATAAAACAGGGCATTTCTGACCGCTTCAATGGAAATGTCGAAACAGCACATTTTAAAGGGGACATCTTGCAATGGATCCTGTCGAACGGAAGCGCGTCCATTGATGGCATAGACCGTTTCTTCTCCAAATACCGTAACGGTAATCAACGGATTTTGTTTCATATTGTTCACAAGACGTGAACGATGATCCAAAGCAACCCGAAGTGTGGATGCATTCTCCGCATAGATCCAGGAGATTGCCGTGGATGTCGGGCCTCCAGATTCAATGTCTACCGTATTCAGGAGTACAAACGTCTCGTTCTTGAATTGCTGCAAAAGAGATTCAGTCAATTGTGTGACGGCTTCGGACATTAAACCAGCCCTCCCTAACCTTCTTTATGCAATTCTTGATACTATGATTGATGTTATTATAACATACCCGGAAACATGCTTCCAATCCCCAGCTACTCCGCCGCCGGAGTAGCTGTTACTTTGCCAGAGAGCGTATCCTGCAATGCTTGCTTTGCATTGGCCAGCTCCGTCTCATTCACATAGACATAAGGACTTCTCCAGTCCCCGGTCACAGGCGTATAGTGCACATCCGATTTGGAAATGTTCCAATACGTAGAAATAAAGTTTTTCATCTGTTCGGATTCCACGTCTGTTGTCATATTGTCATCAACCGCACCAATCACTTTACTGATCTTCGTCACACCACCAAGTGATTTCATCTGATCCAGCATGGAGTTCAGCACCTGGTTTTGACGCTTGTTACGGTCAAAGTCATTGGATTCGGCTGTTTTGGGATCACAGTTGGATTTGCGGTAACGCACAAAATCGAGCGCTTGCTTGCCATCCAGATGCTGGTCACCCGCAACTAGATTAATATCTGTATTGTCGGCCGTATCCCTATAGCACATATTTTTGTCGACCGTCACATCCACACCGCCCACAGCATCAACGACATCGCGGAATGCCTGGAAGTTAAGCACGGTTGTGTAATTGATATCGACGTCAAAATATTTGCCCATCATTTCTTTCATTTGATCCTCAGCATTCTTACCCGAGGTCTTCTCCTGGGCTTTAAACTTAGGATAATATGAATTCAGTTTGTTCGCCTTGTATCCTTCAAGTTCAATCCGCGTATCCCGAGGCAAGGAAACTATTGTGGCCGTTTTGGTATCCGGATTCATGGCTGCTACCATGACAACATCGGATAGATACGTTCCAGTTTCAGGACGGTTGTCTGTACCCAACAGAAGCATGGTAATGGGCTTCGTCTTGGCCGACATCCCTGGAGGCACTGGTTTATCAATGCCAGTGTCCGCCACCTGATTGTATACCCAGTAGAGATATCCCCCACCTACAATAATGGCAATCACCAACAGGCTCAGAACGAATTTGGCAAAAGTACGCATCCGTTTTTTCTTTTTGGGTGGTTTACCTTTACTGTTGTTAGACCCTGAAGCTCCGGATTTGGCTGGTGCCTGTCTACGCGGAGGCAGTCCGTTCGAATTCGAGTTCATATCTTCAACACCTTTATCACATCTGTTTTTTGTCTAAATAAAAGACAACCGCTTTCCCGAAGGAAAACGGATGGTCTATACAGAGACAGATTTTATGAGTTTCTGGCGGCAGCTTCCGCCTTTTTCTTTTGACGACCTTCGATGAAATAGCGCACTCGCACTAACAGCATCAGACCGACGGCTACCAACAAGCATTGAATAATCGGGAGCTTGTCGATCTGAAAAATAAGAAGCATGAATGTGCCCATCGCCATCAATAGATAAAGAAAGATTTCCTTAACGAGCGGCAATTTCTGACGTACCCGAAACACCTTATTATATACGTAAGTAATTAGCACAAAGATGACGATGTAGGCTACGATCGGGTTTGATGCGAACCATGCTTGCATGCACAGTCAGCTCCTTTCGTTGTTCATGCTAGATATAAGTTAAATGGTTGAGGGACACTACTTCCGAATCAGATTATATAGACGCGAAATTGACCGTTCCGGTTTCGGATCGTTCTTTCGATCGCTGTTGTCTCCAAATTTTCTTGAACACCTCTTCGAGGGTTAAAATTCAGAGACAAAGGCGAACGCTTCGCTTCTACAGAATCGATTCCGATCCCTACACTACTTTAGCGGGTTAAAAATCTTCGTTCGGCTGTGTACCCTCAAACGTTAACTTATATAGTTTTATTTTTGTTGCTATTAGGATTTTGTAGCCATTTTGCGTTGTTTTTCTGCACGCTCACGCTCGGATTTGTTCAGGATCTTCTTACGAAGACGAATAGATTTCGGTGTAATCTCACAATATTCATCATCATTCAGATATTCAAGCGCCTGTTCCAACGAGAAGATAATCGGCGTTTTAATTTTAACCGTATCATCTTTACCTGAAGAACGAACGTTAGTCAGTTGTTTTTCTTTGCAGATGTTGACAACGATGTCATTGTCTCGTGTATGCTCACCAACGATCATACCCTCGTAAATTTCTGTTCCAGGCTCAAGGAAGAGCGTACCACGATCCTCAACACCCATCATTCCATAGAACGTTGACGTACCTGTTTCAGTTGAAATCAGTACACCTTGGTGACGTCCACCCACTTGACCGGATACTACTGGAGCGTAGCTGTCAAATGCATGGTTCATTACGCCATAACCACGAGTCAATGTCAGGAAGTTGGTGCTGTATCCAATCAGACCACGTGCAGGAATCAGGAACTCCAGACGTACTTGACCGCTACCCGTGTTGACCATGTTAACCATCTCTGCTTTACGTGCGCCCAGGCTTTCCATTACGGAACCCATGCTTTCTTCAGGGATATCAATCAACAAGCGCTCAAGAGGTTCCATTTTCTTACCGTCAACTTCTTTGACGATAACTTCTGGTTTGGATACCTGAAGCTCATATCCTTCACGACGCATATTTTCAATCAGGATACCGAGGTGAAGCTCACCGCGTCCGGAAACGATAAATGCATCTGGGCTCTCTGTTTCTTCAACACGAAGGGATACGTCAGTTTCCAATTCTTTCAACAAACGCTCGCGCAGTTTACGGGAAGTTACCCATTTACCTTCACGACCTGCGAATGGACTGTTGTTTACGAGGAATGTCATTTGCAGTGTTGGCTCATCAATTTTCAGAACCGGCAAAGCTTCAGGGTTGTTCGGGTCAGCAATCGTTTCACCGATGTTGATATCCTTAATACCCGCGATCGCAACGATGTCACCTGCGCCAGCTTCCTCTGTCTCAACACGTTTCAGACCTTGGAAACCAAACAGTTTCTCGATACGAGCTGTTTTGCTTTTGCCATCACGCATAATAACAGTAACGGATTGGCCTTGACGAATCACACCGCGGTTTACACGACCGATAGCGATACGTCCGAGGTATTCATTGTAGTCCATCAGCGTAACGAGGAATTGCAGTGGCTCTTCAACGTTCTCTGTTGGATGAGGGATATGACTTACGATGGTATCGTAGATCGCCATCATGTTGTCATCTTGTTTGGCAGGATCGTCTTCCATGCTGGATGTTCCGTTCAATGCGGAAGCATATACGACAGGGAATTCAAGTTGTTGATCGCTGGCACCCAGTTCGATGAACAGGTCAAGTACTTCATCAATAACCTCAGCCGGACGAGCCGCTGGACGGTCAATTTTGTTTACAATAACGATTGGAGTCAGGTTGTGCTCCAGTGCTTTACGAAGTACGAACTTCGTTTGTGGCATACAGCCCTCATAAGCATCAACAACGAGCAATACGCCGTCAACCATTTTCATGATACGTTCTACTTCACCACCGAAGTCGGCGTGTCCTGGTGTATCTACAATGTTGATCAGGTAATCTTTATAAGTTATAGCCGTGTTTTTGGCCAAAATCGTAATACCGCGTTCACGCTCCAAATCGTTGGAGTCCATTGCGCGCTCCTGTACCGTTTCGTGATCACGGAAAGTACCGGATTGCTGGAGCAACTTGTCGACTAGCGTTGTTTTCCCGTGGTCGACGTGGGCAATAATCGCAATATTGCGAATGTGTTCTCTTGAATGCATGGTTTGTATCCATATCCTTTCCAATTTCAATTCTTATCTACTAAACTTCCCGCTTTTTCGCAGGTTACTCACCCAAAATAAGCGTCGGTGATATCCCGACGCATGTCTTTATCCCTTATATTATAGTTGATCATAGCTAAAAATCAAGATATTTCGCTTGGAGTAACGTCTTTGGCAATGTTACCAGCCCTTTCGGCCACGTCCTCGTCCAAGCAGCAACCAGACCCCGCCCAAAATCAAAAGGATCGCCAGCACATAGATAATTCCGGTATGAAGCAGGGTAAATCCGAATAAAACAATGGACAAAGCACCTATACCCCATGCTGCTGGCAGCACAAACTCGGGTTTATAACGTTCAGCGAGTCCGTATTCCAGTAAACCAACGGCAATTCCCAGCAAGAACGCTGGCCAGAGACTGCTCATCAGCCCTCCGCCCCATGTATTCGTAATTCCGAACAAAATACCATACACCGTCAATATGCCTGCGGGAACAAGTGACCACGTAGGAGTGACTCTTGCATAGTACAGGGCATGGAGAGCAATGCCTGGCAGCAATAGAAGCAAAGGCCAGAAATGGCGTCCAATGAAGCCAAACACCCCAAGTTTGCCAAGCAAAATAATAATACCTGCTGCCACAATAAATATGCCGATCGCTTTTTCATTTCTCATTTTCATCTGCAATCACCTCTTATATCAATTAGGCTATGTAGGTTGTAAGCTTCAACGAATTTGCCGTTTCATGATGATCAGCTTTTGTAGACCTGCCTCTAGTGTAGCCCATGTTTTTGCAAAAAACTATACTTGATGTCGCTTTTTGCCGCTGCTCTTGTATGTATTACCCTTAACGAAATGAACCGTCCCTTATTCCTCAATGTTCACAACATAGGACGATTAAATTCAACAAAAAAACCGTCCTCGGCAGACGGTTGTCTTCCACTCTGTTTTTTTCGCTGCTATCCAGAACCAAATTATACATTCCGCCTGACAAACTTGTGCGCTCCTCCAACCGCTATGACCAGACCAGCCATTGCCACTGGTAGAAGTGTGTGGGCTTCAGCCGTCAAGCCGCCAAGCCATTGACCCAGCTTCGGGTCACTCATGACCATTTCACCTGCCGTAAATGCCAGGATCCCTGCGCCGGCAAATACCAGAATGGGGAATCGTTTCAACAAACCGACGATTAATCCGCTCCCCCACACCACAATGGGAATACTGATTGCTATTCCGATAACTATAAGTGCCAGATCTCCATCAGCCAATGCCGCAATGGCAAGCACATTGTCCAGACTCATGACAAAATCGGCAATCAAAATGGTCTGAATCGCTTTCCAGGTCGTAGAAGCTTCCCGAATATGTACTTCGTCTTCGTTTTGAAGCAGGAGCTTCACGGCAATCCAGAACAGTAATATCCCGCCCGCTGCCTGTATAAAAGGAATCCCGAGCATTAACACCGCTGCAAAAGTTAATACACACCGAAGTACAACCGCACCAAAAGCCCCCCACCATACCGCTTGTTTACGCTGCTTCTCCGGCAGATCCTTACTCGCGAGAGCAATGACTACCGCATTATCTCCACTCAAAACCAGATTGATCATTAGAATTTCAGTCAACAGCCACAATGTATCCATGTTTCTCCTCCCCCCATTCTTACTTGTATGTCAAAGTTGTCCATGCTATTCTTAACGATTGAACAAGCTTTTCTAGGTTCGGACATATAGAAGGAGTGACAGCATATGGAGCTTTTTAGCGCTGTTTTTTGGCTTGCTTTGGTGAAAATTGTATTTATTGATCTCATGCTGGCTGGCGATAATGCAATCGTTATCGGTCTAGCTGCACGTAATTTGCACCCATCTGTGCAGAAAAAGGCGATTCTCTACGGGACAGCGGGTGCCCTAGTGATTCGGATTGTAGCCACAGTTGTCGTACTTTGGCTGCTTAAGGTGCCTTGGCTGCTGCTAGTAGGTGGCGTTTTGCTGATCTGGATCGCTTATAAACTATTGGCGGACCAGGGTGAAGAGCATAACGATATTAAGGCAGGCAGCTCTTTATGGGTAGCAGTTCGCACCATCGTTATTGCCGATGCGGCCATGGGACTGGATAATGTGATTGCAGTAGCTGGTGCGGCTGAACAGCATCTGGTACTTGTTATCATCGGACTGTTGATCAGTGTGCCCATCATCGTATGGGGAAGTACCCTGTTCATCAAGCTGATCAATCACTTCCCATGGATTATATATCTTGGGGCCATTGTACTCGGCTATACCGCGTCCCATATGATTACAGAGGAACATCGGCTTGTGCCGTTTTTCACCGAGCATCCTGCCCTGCGCGTTCTGTTTATCGTGCTGGTCGTTGCAGGTGTGGTATTCGCAGGATACCGCAAACGTTCCAGCAGCAATAGACGAGGTGGAGAGCAGCAGCGTTCATATTCATAAAACCAAGATAGACATACAAAAAGGACTGGCCGATTTTCCATCGGCCGGTCCTTTTTCCATTGAAGGTAACATAGTCCTTATTATGTCATTCTGCAAGTTGATGCGATGATCAGAACCAGTCTTCCTTGATTTCATTTTCCGCGTTTTCACTAGTTGCAGGAGCTGATTCCCCTGCATGCAGAACAATGGTCTCCGTTTGAGCAACAGCTTCGTCTACCCATTCAGTCAAATGACTCATCGTTGCTTCAATTTTGTCCACGATGCGAAGATTTGGATTCGTTGTAGGCGATTTGGGCACAAAAAGGGTACAGCAATCCTCGTAAGGCAGAATCGATATATCATACGTCCCAATCTGTTTGGACAACGTAATAATTTCCTGCTTGTCCATCATTACGAGAGGACGCAAAAGTGGAAGTTCTGTTGCGCGTCCGATTACATTCATGCTAGGCAGCGTCTGGCTTGCGACTTGACCAAGACTATCTCCGGTAATTAATGCAAGTGCCCGCTCACGTTCAGCCAGCTTGGTCGCAATTCGCAGCATGGAGCGGCGCATCAGTGTGATGATGAGATTATCCTGTCCCAGCTGAGTGAACGCTGTTTGGATCTCTGTAAAAGGGACCAGGTGCAACTTGATGGTACCGGCATGATCAGCCAAAGCACGGGCCAGATCGATCACCTTTTCCTTAGCACGCTGGCTGGTGAACGGATAACTGTAAAAGTGTACACACTCCACTTCCAGTCCACGACGCATGGACGCCCAGGCCGCAACAGGACTATCTATTCCTCCCGAAAGCAGCGCCATCGCTTTGCCATTGGTACCGAGAGGAAACCCGCCGACAGCTGGAATCACTTCATTGAAAATATAAGTTCCCTGATCTCGGATCTCTACTCTCAGTTCGATGTCCGGATTACGTACGTCCACACGAAGCTGCTGGAATTTTCTTAGGATCGGGGAGCCGACCATGTGGTTCATTTCGTGTGAAGAATGAGGGAACTCTTTCCACACCCGGCGGGTATTTACTTTGAACGTTGTACCTTCCCTGAACTCATTTTCTCTCTCATCCATGAAAGCTACGGCCGTTTCCACAATATCCTCAAGCACAGAAGGAGTCACTTTAACCGGGCTGATGGACATCACACCAAAAACCCGTTTCAGCACTGCGATCAGCTCTGTATGGGAGTGACCACCGAGATCCACGTACAATCGTCCAAATTCCTTGCGCAAGCTTGCGCCTGGATATGGCTTGAGCAGGGCACGCACCTGAGATATAATCGTTTTTTCAAATCGTGCACGATTTTTGCCTTTTAACATAAACTCTCCAAAACGGAGAAGCAGCATATCATATTTCATTTGACTTTACATCCGCCTTTCCAACGGGCGCAGTTGCGCCACCATCTGATGCAGCGCTTGTTCCAGCAAGGCCACATCCTCTTCTGTATGTTCATTACCTAGACTAATCCGCAATCCGCCTGAAGCGCTCGCCGCATCTCTTCCCATCGCAAGAAGGACTCTGCTGGGCTCCGCAGAGCGGGAGGAGCAGGCTGATTGTGTAGAAACGATGATCCCAAGCTGCTCCAGCGTATGGAGCGCCACTTCAGCCTTCATCCCCGGATAGGAAAAGTGAATAATGTGGGGGGCTCCATCCTTCCGACTGTTCAGGATAAGTCCAGGAATCGTTTCAATGGTTTCCATAATTCGATCTCTCAGTACGGTTGCACGTTCAGCAAACTCCAACTGCCGTTCTGCTGCAAGACGCATCGCCTTCGCCATCCCTACAATTAAAGGGACATTTTCGGTTCCTGCTCTCATGCCCTGCTCCTGCGAACCACCAGACAGCAGTGGGGTAAGCTCTACCCCGCTTCGTACATACAGGAGCCCCACTCCTTTCGGACCACGGATTTTGTGGGCAGATAAACTGTACAGATCAGCCCCCCACGTGGCAGGCTTTGCGTCCATTTTGCCAAACCCCTGTACCCCATCCACGTGAAAAAGTACGCGCGGCGCATCACTTTTTAATCGGTTGCCTATCTCTGCAACGGGATGGATAGCGCCTGTTTCATTGTTTACATGCATCAAGCTGACAAGTACCGTGTCTGGTCTCAATGCATCCATAATCTGCTGAGCGCTCACGCGGCCATCCGAATCCACGGGCACCCAGGTCACTTCCCAACCCCACTGCTGCAGCTGCAAAAAGCTCTCATATACCGAAGCATGTTCGGTAGCCGTCGTGATGAGATGTTTTCCACGTGTCTGATATCTAAGTGCCGCTCCTTTTATCGCGAGGTTGTTGCTCTCCGTTGCCCCGGAAGTAAACACGATCTCCCCAGGCTTAACACCAATGGCAGCTGCACAACCGAATCGTGCACGTCTCAGCAGTTGATCCGCTCGTTCTCCGTACCCATGAATGGATGACGGATTGCCATAATGAGCCTCCATAATTTCAGCCATCGTTCGAACCACTTCTGAATCAGGAGGAGTTGTCGCCGCATAATCAAAATATTTCAAATGAGGTCAGACCTCCTTCAGATGTTCTCATAAACCTACAGTGAGCATTGTAACACGATCCCGCCCCAACACAAAAAGACCAAACCGGAACAGGCTGGGTTCCCAAGCATGCTCCTGAATTGATCTCTTCCTGAACTCGCTGTAATCATAGTCTTTTGCTCTATACTGTATATTTCGACTGTGCTTTTTCCACTTTGGAAATATAGGCCTGTGTCTCCGCAGGCAAAAGGTTAAGTACGCTCATCAGTTCACTGTCATTTGACACACCAAGACGGGAAACGCGCCCTGGTCCGGCATTATAAGCCGCAAGCGCCATCTTCACTTCGCCACCAAAACGCTGAAGCTGAAGGGAGAGATATTTGGTTCCGGCATCAATACTCTGCGCAGGATCGAAGGCGTTCGTTACACCAAGTCCGGCTGCAGTCCCATCCATTAATTGCATCAAGCCTTTGGCGCCAGCAGAAGATACCACGTTCGGATTAAAACCGGATTCCGTGTCAATTACAGCCTTAATCAGAGCTTCAGGTACACCGTATTTGGCACTCGCCGCTGCAATCAGAGATTCAAAATCTGTCGGCACAGATGCCTTGGCATCAGCGCTCTCAGTCTTGCTAAGAGTCGACAATGACACACTTTCCCTACTGCTGGATGAACTCACACTTGAATCCGTATTATACAAACTGCCCAGTTGTAACCATAACAAGCCGTCACTTGATCTTTTGGAGATACCAACTGACGTTGAAGAAGATGAATCGCCGCTGATGGAGGAACTTGTATTCGCACTTAACAGCCCGTCCATCATATCAGCAAAGTCTGATGATGAACCAGCAGCATCACCGGACACATTCGTTTGATTGGCAACATTGGACAACTGAAGGTCCAGTAACTGCCGTGACCCACTTGGATCAATCTGCATCTGTTTTCCCACTCCCGTATAAATAAACGTATATTATGCCTATATTCTACATCGTTTTACAAAAATCTGCCATGGTTTTCAGAAAAATAAACCAATCTTAACCTTTTGTTTGCGCAAAAACGAAAAACCTTCGCCCATATCCCGTATTTACGGGAAGGGAGAAGGTGAAGATATGCAATATTCAGATGAAATCCCTGGCTAATCAGGTATTCGTCAAGCCTGAATTTAACGGGCAAATGGAATCATGAAGAAATAACTGATCGTTGCCAGTGCGCCAAGTCCAATGGACCAGGCTCCGGCTGTTTTACGCCCGTTTACATAAGCATAGTAACCAAGCACGGCTGCAGCTGGACCAAGTACGATAGACCACATGAACAAGGACGCGATCCCGCATGCAAGCCCAATATAAGCGGAAACTTTACCGGTTGACTCCATAACGCGGTCAGCTTCATGCTTTTCTGGGGCTGCTGCAGCAGGTTCCTTGCGTTCTGTACGAACAGAAGCCGGAGGAGCTACCTCTGCGCCGTACTCCTCGCGATGTTCACGTCGTGGATAATCCACACGGTCACGCTTCTTCACATTGGCGGGGGTGGCAGTTTTGGAACGATGAAATGGATAATCCTCTTTATGGTCATTCTTCACTTCAAAGCACCTCCATTATGAATATAGGGATGACTGCTCATTTGGGTTTGAATGTGTGACAGCATGTCGCTGAAGAAGTACGTGCATGATCCTGATGATCCGAATCAAACGTTTCTCCTGCGAATTCTTCATGCAAGCGACGGGTAGCATGTTGGTCAATGTCAATCATGATGGCATCTGCATGGCAGAAATTGTTTTCTCCCCAGAAATGACAGTTGGACACACTGCATTTGACAATTGGCTTGTCTTGGCTCATTTATTTATCACCTCGACATCTATTGTCTCCCCAGCGTAAATCGGCTATTCTCTGGCGAGATGTCAGATGATGACATGAAATCAGGCACTCTTTTCTTGTTCGGAAACGCCAAAAAAACCGCCATTGCTGGCGGTTTCATCCATTTTATATAATCAGTTAGACGTTGAACTATGCGTGGTTGCGTTGATTCTGCATCCGGCGCTGGGTCAAATAGTCACTTTCATAATAGGCCAGATCATCACGCAGTTCTTCATACGTTTTGGAAATTTCAAGAATAACATCGCGCACTGCACGAACTGGCTTGTCGCGGAAGCGAATAGCATCCTGACCTGTGTACGCATATCTTCCATCTTCGGAATAACATTCATTTTTCGGATAGAAAAAGCTATTTACGCATTGATGATACGTATTATAGAGAGCCTTTTCGGCAAAATCGACATCGAAATTGGCACGACGCAGCACAACGCCAAGTTTTTCGTAAGAAACTTCAGAAAAAACAAGCAAATGACGGAGATCCGAAAGAAATCCTTTGTAGAAGGTTGTTGATTCCTCAGTCTGATTCTGATCCAGTTCAGGCAAGGCATTTTCATTCAAAAATTGTTCGATCCGATCGATAGCAGGTTTTAACTTTTCCCTAGTTGACTCACAAGTTTTCTGTACATTGGCTGCTGACATAAAGGTAGCTCCCCCTTAAATAAGTCCTTACATATAGGTCGGCCACGGTGGTTGTCCCCTGACCTTGAATTCTCAGCTACTATCCTACCATAAAAAGATGACGAGCGGTATCCCTTAATCATCCTTTACATAACCGCCACGATCCTTACCCATTAAGCGAAGTCTGCTCCGTTTTCACCTGCATAAAAATAACCGCTTTTCCTAACGATAGAACTATGCCAAGGACAACGATGAATACAGGAAACTCTCATGACTGCTGTCCAAAATACAAGAGGAGGTTACATCCCCCATGTCCAGACCTAAATGGATAAACTGGGCCATTGCCGCTGGTGCAGGAGCACTTGCGCTGACCTTGCTGCTTCCGACATCCAACCGTCCTGCACCTGAGCCGAGTGCCATGCACGATGCTCCTCATGAGGAACATGCGAACAAACAGCGTTTAAAAGTACAGGATGTGAAAGCGACAGACTTGTTGACTCGTATGGATGCCAAGCAGCATCTGAGGTTAATGCTCGAAAAGAGCACCTCAATGAATGAGGCCGAGTTTGGTCGTTACGTTCAGGATTTACAGCGTACACACGATCATATCCGTGCCATTGATGTGCTGGATACGAAAAGCTCCATCAGCAAACATTTCGCTAAAGCATCTGGTGAAGGAAGCAAAGTGGAGCAGCAAAAACTGGCGCACTCCCTTAACCTTGCGAAAAAAGCTGTTATGAAACGTCAAAGCTTTGAATCTTCCTCATTTCCCTTAGGCAAAGAAAAATACTTCGTCATGGGAATCCCCTCCAAGGACGGGAACAAAGCGGTTATTGCACTCTTTAGCCAAAGTGTCCTGAATGCGGTGGAACAACATCAGCGCAAAAATCTGCGTATGATTCCTTACCCACGTGAGGGCAAATTCAAAATCGAATCCGTTCACCCTGATACCCTTAACGAAGTCACTGTAAAAACAGGTCATGATAATGCCAATGCCAGCCATTTCTACGAAAATGAAATCGTTATTCGTTTCCGACAGGAGCCGGGTGAACGGGATATGCGAATCATCAAATCCGATTTACGTACCCAATCTGCGCGTAAGCTGGGATACACTTATGTTTTTCGATCAGAACACATGAACTACGAGCAGCTGCATGCCTATTTTGAACGCAAATGGAATCCACTGTATATGGAACCCCACTACATGTATTTAACCAATGAGACTGCACCTGAACAAACCGATACGGATGTAACGATTCCCAACGATATTTTGTTCACCGATTATCAATGGAATCTCCCCGCCATTGAAACCAATCGGGGCTGGAATATAACCAAAGGAAAAGAAGACGTTATTGTTGCAGTAGTGGATACCGGGGTAGATCTGAATCACCCGGATCTGAAGGGCAAGCTGCTGGAGGGATATAACGTGGTTGATCCTAAGAGCAAACCACTTGATGATGTAGGGCATGGTACACATGTAGCCGGAATCATTGGTGCTATTGTTAATAACAGTGAAGGCGTGGCGGGGATGAGCTGGTATAACAAGGTTCTCCCTGTGAAGGTGCTGGACAATTCAGGTTCAGGAACCACATATGCTGTGGCCGAAGGCATTATTTGGGCTGCAGACCATGGCGCTAAGGTCATTAACATGAGTCTGGGCAACTATGCAGATGCCCAATTTCTGCATGATGCCATCAAGTATGCCTTTGATCGCGATATTGTCCTGATTGCTGCAACCGGGAATGATAACACCGAACGGCCTGGATATCCTGCCGCTTATCCCGAGGTGTTCGCCGTCTCGGCCACTGATCCGGATATGAATAAGGCTTCGTACTCCAACTATGGGGATTATGTGGATGTGATGGCGCCAGGCACCAGCATCGCAAGCACCTATCCCAATAATCAATATGCCGCCTTGTCCGGAACGTCCATGGCCAGTCCCCATGTCGCTGCACTTGCAGGGTTAATTCGTTCGTTAAATCCGGATCTAACCAATACGGAAGTCATGGATCTGATGCGTCAGAGTGTCATTGACCTAGGCGACCCCGGCCACGACAAGTATTATGGTTATGGACAGGTCGATGTTTACAAGGCCCTTCAGGCTGCTTCAAGCAACAGTGCACCTCTACAGTTCTGGCCTCAACATGTGAGGCAGCAGATGGATAACACCATGAAAAAATATAACAAGTAGCCATTTCGTTGATTGTTCTCCGAGTTAGCTTGGTATAAAAAAACAAAAGCAGCTGCGCCCCGGGGCGTATGCTGCTTTTTAAGCTGTTCTCTATTTCCCCGGGGCACCCGCTGCAACTAGCGTTTGCGGGACGTTGTGCGGGCTTTGCCTGATTTTTTCACGGATTTTTTCTTGCCGTTATGGCTGGATACATAGCAAGGATCTTCTTCTTTGACAACGACAGGATACATGTGATGATGAATCGGCACACAGTGCGTTTTTTTGATGACTTCAATCGGGTGGATGACAGGTACGATCTGTGGAACGTAGTAATCCTCAACAACCTGGATCGGGTCACATACAATCGGGCAAAGCGGTGGACAGTAATGGTTCATTTCAAACCAACTCCCTTTCAAGTGATACTATAACGTATTGCATCAGGACGAAAGTGGATTGGATGTATGTCCTTGTTCCGGAAAATTAAATGAGCGGCAGCCTGTCCGCCGTTGCCCCACCCTGCTGAGGCATGACCCTCTGAATAACACCGCACAACACACGAAGCCCTTCACATAACCTGTTCAGATTCGTTACCGTGAAGCAAATTCGCAAGCTTGCCGTATCCGTCTCACCTACGTAGCAAGCTGATCCCGGCAGAAAAGAAACCCCTGCGGCCAGAGACTGACGGTGCAGCTCTCGCATATCCAGACCATCCGGCAGCTGGAGCCACAGATTCAAGCCGCCTTCAGGCAGGACCCAGTACATGCCCGGCACACCGTGTTCCTCCAGAACATCGGATGCGGCCTGAAGCCTGGCGTACAGCTCTTCGCGCAATCGAACGATATAGGAGCTATACTGATGCTGAATGAAGGATTGAAGTGCCTTTTGTGTGAGCAGAGGACTGCCCAGATCCGCTGTGGATTTGGCTGCCACCAAACGGGTCAGCACACTCCCTTCAGCGATTGCACAGGCTACGCGGCAACCTGGAGACAGTACCTTGCTGAAACTTTTTATATAAACGACATGCCCTGTAACATCCATCGATTTAATAGACGCGGGAGGAGAATCCCGGAAGTACAGATCGGCAAATGGATCATCCTCCAAAATGAGACAATGATAACTTTGGGCCAGATTCAACAATTGTGCCCGTCTTCTGGCACTCATCGTTACACCTGTCGGATTGTGGTACGTAGGAATGGTATAAATCAACTTCGGCGGGTACGTGTCGCAGAGGCGTGTCAACAGATCAATACGCATGCCTTCACTGTCCATCGGCACAGTAATGATTTTGGCTCCCCTGCTCGTAAATACATCAATTGCACCCGTGTATGTAGGAGCCTCCATGTATACCACATCTCCAGGCCCCACGAAGGTGCGAGCGACTAAGTCGATTCCCTGCTGTGTACCACTCGTAATCAGCATCCGCTCCGGGGTGACTTGCAGACCCCTTTCGGCAAAATGGCCTGCAAAGGTCTGGCGCAGCTCACGATCCCCCTGAAAAGAGCCGTACGCTGCCATGCGTTCAGGATGGTCGGAGGATAGCCGGTAGGCACTATTGATAATTTCAGTCGTTGGCAGCAGCTCAGGCTGGATGGCTGACATATGCAGTTCATACTGAACCTGAGGAGAAGCATCAAAGTGCCGCCAAAGCTGTGCACGCGGCAAATAATCCACAAGTGCCATTTGCCAGTTCCATGGGGTGTTATTATCGTGATTTCGATCTGATTGCTGGTTTTTCTCAAGATCCTGCGTTTTATCCATCTCCTGAGCCCCGCGTACATAGCATCCTTTTCCCTGTGAACAGGTTATCAGTTGAATGGCCTCAAGTTCGGCATACGCCTTAGACACGGTGACCAGACTTACTCCCAGATCCGCGGTCATTTTCCGTACAGATGGCAGACGTGTTCCCGGCTCAATCAAACCCGAACGGATCCGGTCTGCGAGTGTAAGTGCGATTTGAATATACAATTTGGTGCTGCTTCCCCGTTTCAATTCGATGTGCATCTGCCCGCTCCCCCAACTGTTATCATCCACATTTTACTGTTATATAGCATTCCGGCTATTATAGTTTATAATATCAGTATAACAGTGAATAACAGGAGATGAGAACACGATGAGTATCCCTTGGTCCAAAATGGCTTTAAACACCCCGTCCTCTGTCGTTCGCGACATGCTTCAGGCCGCTCAGGCGCCCGGAATGATATCCCTTGCCGGAGGTTTGCCAGCACAGTCATCATTCCCGGTTGAAGCTATACGTGACGCGTATCAACAGGTGTTTATGAGCGGCGCCGCTGCCCTTCAATATGCAGAAACGGAAGGCTATAGACCGCTTCGTGCCAAAATTGCCGAGCGTCTGGAATCCAAGGGCATTCCCGCTTCCCCCGATCATATGCTCCTGACTACAGGATCACAGCAATCCATAGATCTGGTCTGCCGAATTCTGCTTGATCCGGGTGACAGTGTACTGGTTGAATCACCAACCTACCTGGCTGCTCTTCAAGTTATCCATTCCTATCAGGCCGAATCTCATGGTGTAGCCTGTGATGAAGAGGGTATGCTCCCTGAATCCCTTGAAGAACAGTTAAAACGGCATCAACCGAAACTGGTTTACATTAATCCAACGTTTTCCAATCCATCAGGCAAAGTATGGAGTCGCACCAGAAGACAGCAGGCTGTTGACCTCTGTCGCAAATATGGAGTACTTATTCTGGAGGACGATCCATATGGCGAAATCCGTTTCAATCCGGAACAATTGGATGCACCTTCGCTCGTCGAACTGGATGCAGCGTCCTATGATGGACCATCCAACGTCATCTATACCAGCACATTCTCCAAAACCGTAGCCCCAGGCCTTCGTACGGGTTGGATTCTTGCTTCTGCAGATATTGTTAAGATCGCTGCACGAGCGAAACAGGGAGCCGATCTGCATTCCAGCAGCATCGACCAGAGAGCTCTTCATGCCTTGCTCGAAACGTTTGATCTTGATGGACATATTCGCAGTATTTCCAAAGACTACGCCAAACGGATGCATACCATGACTTCACTTATGACTGAGAAGGCTTGGGAAGGTATCACTTGGAACTCCCCACAAGGCGGCATGTTCCTGTGGTTAGAACTGCCTGAAGCAATGGCAGCCAGCAATTTGTTTACTTACGGTATCCAGGAAAAAGTGTGTATTGTCCCAGGTGATTCCTTCTATGCGGGGACTCCTGAACTGAACCGGATGCGTATCAATTTCACGCATACAGACCCTGACCTGCTTCCTGAAGCCGTTGAACGTATGGATCGGGCAATTCAGCGCTGGCATGCTTCTATACAATCCGATACCGCGGTTACACTGTAATAAACTGTCATTAACTGTATTATGAGTACTGTTCACTCATAACCAAATTAGTTCAAAAAAAATAAGGCGGCAGATCCGAGATCATCGGTTTCTGTCGCCTTATTGATGTTTTAATTTTAAAAGTACAATTACATACTCAGTAAGTAGTTCAGTACATGTTGTTGCAGTTTGGAAAGCTTACCGTAAGCCGGGTTCTGTGCTCTTCGTGGTTCAAACGGGAACTACCCTCCCACCACAAGCGACAATCATCTATCTAGGCCATACATTGCTGCACAGCTCAAGCGACCAACCTAGACACACCTCGGGCTAAGGCTGTCTCCTCCGAAGAGTCGACTGTGTCCCATTAGGTCTTGCTCCAGATGGGGTTTACCAGGAACGAAGTCACCAGCGTTCCTCGGGGTCTCTTACACCTCGGTTCCATCCTTGCCTGTGCCGGAAAATCCGGCCATCGGCGGTCCATTTCTGTGGCACTATCCTTCAACTCGCGCTGACTGGACGTTATCCAGCATCCTGCCCTGTGGAGCCCGGACTTTCCTCTCGTGGCAACAAGGCCACCAGCGATTGTCTGTCAAGCTTTCCGAACAACATTACATAGTATACAGGCATTTGGGTTTACAAACAAGCTTAATATTACTGGAAACAGATGACCCCGACATTACTACATAAATTGGAATACTTCCGTATTGACCTCCGAGGCCGTCACTTGAGTCTCATATCGCTTATCGGCCAAGCGGGATCGCAGCCAGTCCGCTGTTTTGGGCTTCATGATCTTCTCGGCATTGTGCCCAGCATCAATGATGCACATGCCAGCCATCAGCGCATCATGTGCGGTGTGATAATCAATATCTCCCGTTACGATGACATCGGCCCCCTTGAAGCGAGCAGTCAGGGTATAGCGGCTTCCTGAACCACCAAGGACTGCCGCCTTTTTGATCTGCCGGTTCAGATCCCCTACTACACGAACGTATGGCACGTTTAATTGGGCCTTCACGACCTCTACTAGCTCACTCAGTGTCTTTGGTTCCTTGAGGGGTCCTAGACGTCCCAGACCGAGCGTACGGCCCTTTAAATCCATCGCATACAGGTCATAGGCCACTTCTTCATATGGATGAGCCTTCAGCATAGCCTGTATGACTTTGCTCCGCAGGCTTTGCGGTACAATGGTCTCAATACGCATCTCTTCCACCCGCTCCAGCTGACCCTGTTCACCGATAAAAGGCTGTGTTCCTTCTCCTGGTACAAAGGTTCCCGTTCCTTCCGTATTGAAACTGCATTTGCTGTATTGACCAATGCTTCCGGCTCCTGCTTCCAGAATGGCCTGAAGCACCTGTTCATGATGTGTGCGCGGGACGAATACAGCCAGCTTGTACAGATGGTCTGTATGTACGTCTTCCAAAGACTCTTTGCTCTCAATCCCAATTGCTTCAGCCATCCAATCATTCATGCCGCCTTCGGCTACGTCCAGATTCGTGTGACTGATATATACGGCAATATCATGCTTGATCAGCTTCTCATACAATTTCCCCATCGGTGTATCCGTACTGAATGATTTTACCGGCCGGAAAATAATAGCGTGATGTGCAATGATTAGGTTGGCACCGATTCGAATAGCTTCTTCAACAACTTCATCGGTCACATCAAGGGCAACCAGAACGTGACTTATCTCTTTTTGCAGACTTCCCAGCTGCAGACCAATCCGGTCATCGGGTACAGCCAGGTGTTTGGGAGCCAGCTGCTCCATCAATTGAATTACGGTTTGACCTTTGGCAAACATTCGAGCACCTCCTTCAGGTTTGCAATCAGACGTTCCACCTCGGCAGCTTTTTCACGAGAAGAGTCCTGGTCGGACTTTGAGATGGACTGTACAACGCCCTTCAGCTTAACGATCTCACTTTCCCATTTTGCAAAGAATACATCTGTCGGTCTATCCACTAGGTATGGACCCATACGCAGCAGTAGATCTTTCGTCAGAACGACTCCACCTTCAAGCGGACGGGCAAGGTAGACTTCCTCATTCGCAATTGGACTGGATGCCTGGGGCATAGCTGTAATAATCTCATAGATCTTGCCATCTTCCTCGAGCAATCGTTCCGCCACGACCACCCATTGATGATCCATCAGCCAGCGTCTGAGAATATCCTCTCCCACATTAGGTTGAAGAATAAGCATCTTCACTTCTTCCAGTTTGGAAAGGCCACGATCCAGTATGGAAGCAATTAATGCTCCGCCCATTCCCGCAATCGTAATGACGTCTACCTCTCCCGCAGAGACGACCTCAAGCCCGTCTCCACGACGGACGGTAATCTGCTCCTGGAGCCCTGCATCACTCACCTGTTTGCGCGCGGCCTCGTAGGGCCCCGGGTTAACTTCACCAGCCACAGCACTTGCAGCCTTCCCACTGCGTACTGCCGCTACCGGTAGCAGTGCGTGATCTGAGCCTATGTCGGCTATGCGGCTGCCTTCGGGAATTTGATCATGTATTTGTTGTAATCGATTCGAAAGTTTCATGAAGCACCTGCACATTCATTTAATTTATTGATTTGCATTGGACAACGAAAAGCGATAAAATGAAATCCAATCAAACATTTCAAGGATTAATTACCAAAACCAAGCAATTTAAGACATTCCATTTAAAAATAAAGGAGACCTCGCCGCCGCCTGAGCGGCTTGCGAAAAGTCTCCCGTAGTTCTGTTATTCGAGGAAATCCTTTAGCCGTTTGCTGCGGCTTGGGTGACGCAATTTACGAAGAGCCTTAGCTTCGATCTGACGAATACGCTCACGCGTAACCCCAAATACCTTGCCCACTTCTTCCAGCGTTCTCGTCCGTCCATCGTCCAGACCAAAACGAAGGCGAAGTACATTTTCTTCACGTTCTGTCAACGTATCCAGTACGTCTTCAAGCTGTTCTTTCAGCAATTCATAAGCAGCAGCATCTGCTGGAGCCAGAGCTTCCTGATCCTCGATAAAATCGCCCAGATGGGAATCATCCTCTTCACCAATCGGTGTTTCGAGGGAAACCGGTTCCTGTGCAATCTTCGTGATCTCACGCACTTTCTCCACACTCAGATCCATTTCGGCTGCGATTTCTTCCGGCGTTGGTTCACGTCCAAGTTCTTGCAACAACTGACGGGATACCCGGATCAGTTTATTAATCGTTTCGACCATGTGCACCGGAATACGAATGGTACGAGCCTGATCGGCAATGGCACGTGTGATCGCTTGACGGATCCACCAGGTTGCATACGTACTGAACTTATAACCCTTTTTGTGGTCAAACTTCTCTACGGCCTTGATCAGACCCATGTTTCCTTCCTGAATCAGGTCAAGGAACAGCATACCGCGTCCCACATAACGTTTGGCGATACTGACTACGAGTCTGAGATTGGCCTCAGCCAGTCGGCGCTTTGCTTCTTCATCCCCGTTTTCAATCCGTTTGGCCAACTCCACTTCATCATCCGCAGACAACAAAGGTACGCGACCAATTTCCTTCAGATACATCCGGACAGGGTCATTGATTTTGATGCCTGGAGGCAAGCTCAGATCATCATCAAAGTGGAACTCATCGTCTCCCTCTCTGCTGTTGTTCTCTGAGTCATCATTAGGGCGAAGCGTAACCTCTTCATCATTCTCGTTTACCACGTCGATACCCAGGTCACTTAATTGTTCGTAAAACTCATCCATTTGCTCTGCATCCTGCTCAAACGGGGAGAGTTTCTCAATAATTTCCTTGTAGTTCAATGAAGCTCTCTTTTTGCCTGATTCAATCAGTTGATCCTTAACCTGATCCAGCGTCAATTCTGTTTCTAGTTCAGTATGCTGATCATTCGCCATAACTCGACTCCCTCCTCCCTAGAAACATCCAACACACGGACATTTACTGTCTCTCTAGGGCAATCATTTCAATTGCGATTTGTGCCGCGCGTACAAAATCACCTGCACGCTCTGCAGCAATCATTTCTTCCTTTTTTAGATCGTACTCTTTTTTGCGCGGATATTTCAGCACTTCCCTGATACAATCATCGAGTATCTGAACGTTCCATTCACCCGGGCCGTCCATCATTGAGATTGAACTGACGGTTTTCTCCAATCGGTCATCATGCAATGAGGACATAAAACGGCTTGTATCCGGCGATTTGCCTTGCGCATAATAGGCATATAGATAAGCAGCAATAGCTGCATGATCATCCAAGTTAAAAGCTTCACCAAGATGCTCATTCACATACTGTGCAGCCTCGTCATCCTGAAGCATCCAGGCAAGAAGTTTGCGCTCGGCAGCATGGTAAGCCGGCAATAGATTGGGTGTAGGCACCTGCCTATTTTGTTGCCTACCATTATTCCACCTTTTCGGGTTATTATCCCCATACTGCTCGTTATTTTTCATGGACTGACGCTCTTCGTTACACTCCTGCTTGAGTGTCTCAAAAGATACATCCACTTCAGCAGCCAGTTCACGCAAATACACTTCGCGTTCCGTAGGGGAAGATAATGGCGCGATTAGCTTTACCGCTTCCTTGGAATAGGCGATCAGACCGCCGCCTTCTAGCAGTATATGGTTTTTTTTAAGGTTTATAAGCTTAAATTTTGTTGTCGTTACAGCACCGTCTACAATCTGGTTGCGAAACCGCTCACCACCGTACTTGCGGATAAAATCATCCGGATCAAGTCCTTCGGGTATAAGAGCAACCTTAACCTGCAGTCCAGCCTCTTCCAGGATGGGGAAGTTCTTAAGTGCAGCGGCCTGCCCCGCTCGGTCTCCGTCATAACAGATTATGACTTCGTCGCACATGCCCTTGAGCATGAGCGCCTGATTCTCGGTCAGCGCTGTGCCCATGGCCGCTACTCCGTTTTGGATCTCTTGATCCCAGGCGGAGATCACGTCGCCGTAACCTTCGAATAAAATAGCTTGTCTTTGTTTGCGAATCGCATTTTTGGCCTGATGCAGATTGTAGAGAACTCGACTTTTGTTAAATAACCGGGTTTCCGGTGAATTTAGGTACTTCGGCTGCCCGTC
Organism: Paenibacillus pabuli; assembly: GCF_039831995.1. NCBI lineage: Bacteria > Bacillati > Bacillota > Bacilli > Caryophanales > Paenibacillaceae > Paenibacillus > Paenibacillus pabuli. The sequence continues at coordinate 1,007,925 of NZ_JBDOIO010000004.1, read as the reverse complement.
TCCCAAAATGCGACCTGCAAATGCAATCGGTTTGCCGCTTCTGCCATTAATCGGGAACATGATCCTGTCTCGGAAGCGGTCCACATAGCCCTGACCTTCATTCCGCTGCGACAGAAGACCGCCCTTCTCCATCTCTTCAAGTGGGAAGTTGCGTTTCTCCAGAAATTGCACCAACGTGTCCCAACGATTCGGCGCATAGCCAATCTGGAACTGGTCAATCAGCTTGTCGCTAAAGCCCCGCGAGCGCAAATATTCCATGGCTGCTTTTCCATGCTCTGTATTTTTCAATAAGAAATGATACAGTTTTGCAGTTAGCTCATACGCCTCCAGCAGACGTTCGGTCTCCGGATTCACATGAGCGGATTCACGCCCTTGCCAGTCCCCCATGGAAATGTGACTTTCTTCCGCCATCGTCTTGACAGCCTCGGGAAAGGATAACCCTTCGATTTCCATCCTGAATTTGATGGCATTTCCACCCGTGCCGCAACCGTAGCAATAGAAAATTTGTTTCTCTGGTGTGACTGTAAACGAAGGCGTCTTCTCGGAATGAAAAGGGCAGAGGCCTTTCATGTATTTCCCCTGCTTGGTCAGATGCACAAATCGGCTCACCGTATCGACAATATCATGCTGCTGTAACACCGATTCGATAATGCTTTCGGGTATACCGCCTTGTCCGGTACTCATCTCTGGCCACCTTCATCTCTTTCAGCACGTAAATATAATTCGCTAAACTTACACATTCTCCTGCAAATCTTTTAAAAGTTTTGTCAGTTTATGTTGAAAAATTTCCCGATCCTGCTCTGTGAAAGGCTTTGGACCTTTCCCATAATGCCCTCTTTTCCGTGCTTTGGCAGCAGTATGACGGGAATCGAGCATAAAATCAATATCACGATCATTAAATTCGCGACCACGAAATGATAAAACATAACAACGTTTGCCAAGCGCGAGTGCAGCCAGTCCATAATCCTGTGTAATGACTACATCACAGGGCTTGATATGATTGGCGATGTACAGATCCGCGCTCTGATCACTGCGGTCCACCTGCACCGTACGCACCCCTTCTCCTCCCTGAAGCAAATGATCAAAGGAAGATACTAACAATACGGGGATATCAAAACGGCGGGCCGTTTCTGCAATCTCGGCTTTCACCGGACAAGCATCGCCGTCCACAACAATCTGGCGTACATTCAACTCACTCAACCTCAGGATCACCCGGCTTCATAAAATAGCTGCATATTGTTATATACGACTTCCGCCAGCGAAATTCCTTCTGACCAGTCAAGGTAAATCAAAGGCTAAAATACGGAACGGCTGTTAAAAATAAAATTTCACAACCCGTTCCGTATATTTATACCCTCATATATCCTTCTTTAATACTGAATTTGATGCGTATCCTCTAAGCCGTTGGGGGCGGGATATTACACTAACACCAATTTGGAGAAATCGGCAAATCCTTTCAAGTCACGGTCGATAGCTGCAAGCAGAGCCAGGCGGTTTGCACGCACTGCTTCATCTTCAGCCATTACCATTACGGAATCGAAGAATGCTGTTATGGCTTCCTTCCAAGCTGATGCAATCGCCAACGCTTCAGCAGCAGCGTGCTGCGACAGGGCTTTGCGATATTCCTCATTCGTTCTGCTCCAGGCTTCATGCAGTTGCTTCTCTCCCTCTTCGGTAAACAGTTCAGGATGAACAGAAGCATTGGACGCTTTGGCAGCTAGGTTACCCACCCGGTTAAAAGATTCCACTGTCGTTTTGAACGCATCGCCGGTTTGGACAGCTGCCATCAGTGCCTCACCTTTTGGAACAATGGCACTAATATCATCGAATCCAGAAGAGATCACTGCATCGACAACATCATAACGAACCGTCTCGGATAACAGTTTTTTCACACGAAGACCGAAAAAGTCCTGCAGATCTTTACGAACCTCTTCATCTGCACGTTTCAAAAGGTTCATCTGAGCATGCACCTGAAGTGCGACCCCAAACACATCGGAGAGGGTCAGTGGAAGCTGGTGATCCAGCAAAATTTGTACAATACCCGCAGCTTGACGACGAAGTGCATATGGATCCTGGGATCCAGTCGGGATGATATTGATGGAGAAACAGCCCACAATGGTATCCATCTTATCTGCAGCACTTACGATCGCACCTACGAGCGAAGCAGGAGATTGATCCCCGGCAAAACGCGGCTGATAGTGTTCAAATACCGCTTTGGCTACTTCTTCCTTCTCGCCTGCTTTGCGAGCATAATCCTCACCCATCACACCTTGCAGTTCAGGGAATTCACCCACCATCTGCGTAACCAGGTCAAACTTGCAGATATCTGCAGAGCGGCTCACCGATTCGGCAACATCAGCAGAAACTTGCAGCTTGGATGCCAAACCGTCCGCAATTTTACGAATGCGACGCACCTTGTCACCAACGGTACCCAGTTCCTCTTGAAAGACAATACTCTCCAATTTGGATAATGCGTCCTTAATCTCGAGCTTCTGGTCTTCTTCGTAGAAGAATTTGGCGTCGGAAAGGCGGGCACGCAGTACTTTTTCGTTTCCTTTCGCAATGACGTCAAGCGAATCACTGCCACCGTTACGAACCGTTACGAAGTAAGGCAGCAATTGTCCTTCACTGTCCAGTACAGGGAAGTAACGCTGATGCTCACGCATGGAAGTAATCAATACTTCTTGAGGGATATTCAAGAATGCAGGATCGAATGTTCCAAACAATACGGTTGGCGTTTCCACCAGAAACAGGACTTCTTCCAGCAAATCTTCTTTGATTGCGATATCCCAATTCTTCTCAGCAGCCAGCGCCTGAATCTGGGAAACAATCATTTGCTCTCGTTCTTTGATATCTGCAATGACATGTTCGGAACGCAGCAATTCAACATATGAAGCAGGATGAGTAATCACGGTCTCTTTACCGAGGAAACGATGTCCGCGAGTTACATTGCCGGATTTCACTCCTGCAACTTCAATATCAATGACCTCACTGCCGAGCAGAGCGACAATCCAGCGAATCGGGCGGACAAATTTGAAATCATATGAAGCCCAGCGCATGAACTTAGGGAATGTCATCGCGTGCAGGATCGACAGCAATCCTTCACCGATCACAGATGAAGTCTCTACACCTTTGCTGCTCTTGGTCGCATAGATATACTCAACACCGCTGAGTTCCTTAAACGTAAACTGATCGGGATCCACACCTTGACTTCGTGCAAATCCGAGTGCTGCTTTACTCCAGTTGCCGCTCTCATCAAGTGCAATTTTACGGGAAGGGCCCTTCACTTCTTCTTCCACATCCTCTTGCTTCTCGGCAACATCCTGAATCAGGACAGCCAAGCGACGTGGTGTAGCATAAGCGTTTACCTCACCATGTGTGATGCGCGATGCATCCAGCCATTTCACGATACGGTCCTGCAGCTGTTCAATCGCTGCGCGCATGAAGCGTGCAGGAACTTCCTCCAGACCAATTTCAAATAACAGATCTTTAGACATGCTCCGCTCCCCCTTTCTTGATCAGCGGGAAGCCAAGCTTCTCGCGCTCTTCCACATATGTTGCAGCCACTTGCCGTGCCAGATTACGGACACGTGTAATGTAACCGGTACGTTCAGTAACACTGATTGCTCCACGAGCATCCAGCAGGTTAAACGTATGGGAGCACTTCAGCACATAGTCGTATGCCGGGAATACCAGATGCTGTGCCATAGCTTTATTGGCTTCTTCTTCATGCATGTTGAAGAGGGTGAATAGCATCTTCACATCAGATACCTCAAACGTATATTTGGAGTGTTCGAATTCAGGTTGGAGGAATACATCACCATAGGTGATTCCCTCCACCCATTCCAGTTCAAACACATTTTCCTTTTCCTGAATGTAAGAAGCAAGGCGTTCCATACCATACGTAATTTCGACAGCAACGGGGTTCGTCTCAATTCCACCGACTTGCTGGAAGTATGTAAACTGTGTAATTTCCATACCATCCAGCCAGACTTCCCAGCCGAGGCCTGCGCAGCCCAGAGAAGGATTCTCCCAGTTGTCTTCCACAAAACGGATATCATGTTTAAGCGGATCAATTCCCAAACGTTTGAGACTTTCCAGGTAAATTTCCTGAATGTTGTCTGGTGAAGGCTTAATAATAACTTGAAATTGATGGTGCTGATACAGACGGTTCGGGTTTTCTCCATAACGTCCATCAGAAGGACGACGGGAAGGCTCTACATAAGCTACTTTCCAAGGTTCCGGTCCAAGCGAACGCAAAAAGGTCATCGGGTTCATTGTACCTGCCCCTTTTTCCGTATCATATGGCTGGACAATAATACAGTTGTGCTCGGCCCAGAACTGTTGCAGCGTGAGAATCATCTGCTGAAAATTCATAATCATGCTCCTTTTCAATGGGTTTAATGGCTAGCTTAGAATACTTCCGATCGCACAAGCGTCAATCGAAGCCCGACGTGGAACGAACAAACCGCGTTTTGCGAGAAATTTCACAGAATATATCGACCAGCTCAGCCGGAAAATAATTCCAAAAATCAAAAAAAGCCCTCGCCCTACGCCTGTTGTCCAGACGTAGGGACGAGAGCTATTCCCGCGGTTCCACCCTACTTGGCTTGTGTACAAAACAGGATAACCTGTTCACGCAAACCCACTTTTCCGTGTCCATTCATGCTCCCGAGGTGCCATTTCACAGACTGATTCATCCCGGCTTTCACCATCCCGGGCTCGCTTATCACCGTAATCAAGACCAAATGGCCTATCTACGAGAATAATAAATCCAGTCTCCTACTTTCTCGTTCAATGCATGTCTCCAAAAAGAGAAATTATAGTTCATATTAAATAAAAAAGAGTGCAAAGTCAAGATAATCTTGTCATCTCCTGAAAACACATCTTAAATCCCGTATTTCTCCATCTGATCGAGAAAAGAACGGGATTTTAGATTGAGCCCCAGCTGGTGATCCATGAAGGCTCTCATAATCTTCTTCATTTCATCTCTGGTAGCTTCACTGACGGATATATTGCCCAGTCGCTGCAAATCCAGCTGTGCAAATAACCGCAGTAACCTCAGAGCTTTGGGACTTACAGACAACGCGGGTGGATCAAAGTGTTTACAGGCTCGGCACAGCACTCCACCGAGCCTTGGACTTACAAACAACTGTTCATCGGGCCGTTCCTGGCCGCATGAAATACATTCATCAAGCGACGGGCCGTAGCCCGCCGACTGTAATATTTTCATCTCATAGAGACTGGTAATGACACTTGGGTCCTTCTCTTCTTTTAACGCCTGAAGACAGGCCTTAAGTTGCTTAAACCAGAAAGCCCCTGTTTCCTCATCCTGCAGAACCCTGTCCAGCAGTTCACACGCATAGGATGCATAAGCTGCTTTGACCAGATCCTCCCGCAGCTCATGATACGACACCATGATTTCGCCCGCATTCAGTGTCCCCAGGCCCGTGTTACGGAAATATACGTATTGACCGTACGTAAACGGCTGCACCAGCGCAGCATGTCGGCTCTTGGGCTTTTTGGCACCACGGACGAGTACTCCTACTTTTCCACCACTTTCGGTGCAAAGCGTAATAATTTTGTTTCCCTCGCCGTAGTCCATGCTGCGGATGACAATCCCTTCCACCCTGTATAGCATGCCTCGTCACCTAACCATTCCCGAATCAGCCAATTAACCTTCGGCTTCTTCATCTTCTATCACTTCCCCTGCAGTATCAGACTCCTGTCCTGTTGACGCGCATGACTCGGTATACAACAAATAGGACTCCACATCCCCCGTCATTGCAAAAACCTTCCACGAAAAATCTCGCATCAGAATTTCATCCTCTCTTCGGAAATGACGTCTGCATCTACCCGTTAGGATGGAGTCTTGCAAGGTAAACTATGTGTTGCAATTAATGGATACTTGCTCGATTAAACGTCACGGTGGAAGCCGAGATCACGCAGAACGCGATCCTGATTTCTCCAATCCTTTTTCACCTTAACCCACAGATCCATAAAGATTTTCGAACCCAAAAGGTTTTGAATATCCGTACGCGCACGTTTGCCGACCTCTTTTAACAGGGCTCCCTGTTTACCGATAATAATCCCTTTTTGAGAGTCACGCTCTACAAAAATAACGGCTGAAATGTATACTACCCCGTTGTCCTGAACCTTCATATCCTCAATGGTTACAGCAATGGAGTGGGGAACCTCTTCCCGGGTCATTTGCAGAATTTTCTCCCGAATCAGCTCCGCACAAACGAACTGTTCCGGGTGGTCTGTAACCTGATCTTCCGGGTAGTATTGCGGTCCTTCCGGCAAATACTTGCCGATCTGATCAAGCAGTGTACTTACATTGCTGCCGAGTTTGGCAGAGACCGGTACAATTTCTGCGAAATCATGCAGCTTGCGATACTCCTCAATAAGCGGAAGCAGCGCTTCCGGTTCGATTTTATCAATTTTGTTCATCACCAAAATGACAGGAGTTCGTACATTTTTCAGTTGTTCTGCGATGTAACGGTCACCACCGCCCATTCCTTCAGAAGCGTCAATCAGGAACAAAGCTGCTTCCACTTCCCCGAGCGTATTCAAGGCCGTCTGGTTCATATAGTCACCCAGCTTGGATTGCCGTTTGTGAATACCAGGTGTGTCCAAAAAGACAACTTGCTTGTCTTCGGATGTGTAAACGCCATGTATTTTATTACGAGTGGTTTGCGGCTTGTCCGACATAATTGCTATTTTTTGTCCAATAACCTGGTTCATCAAAGTGGATTTACCCACGTTAGGACGCCCAACAATAGCTACAAAACCCGATTTAAATGCTTTTTTTTTCATATGTTCCTCCTCAGGCGCCTAGGCCTGGAATAGTTTATTTTTTGGAAAAATCTAGATCTGAAGGACCAAAAGCCCAAGGCAGCAGCTCGGCAACGGTCGTTTCCTGTAAGTCACCTTTCAAGTTACCCATAAGGACTTTCATGTCCGGCTCGCACAGCTCAACCATAACCTGGCGACACACGCCACATGGCGCGATTGGACCTTCCGTATCACCTACAACGGCAATGGCCTTGAAACTACGAGGCTGCTCTCCCCCTGCGATCGCACTAAAAAGTGCTGTTCGCTCTGCGCAGTTGCTTGGTGTATAGGCAGCATTCTCAATATTGCATCCATGATGCACATTACCTTCGCTATCCAGCAGAGCTGCTCCTACGCCAAAATGGGAATAAGGTGTGTACGCTTTTGCACGTGCCTTAATGGCTTCTTGCATGAGCTGTTGATTATCCATAATCCAAATCTCTCCCTCAGGTTATCCCTAAAATAAACTTCTTTTTATAGCAGGCTTATCAGAAACCAAGCCAATGTATAACAGGTTTAAAGAACACCATACATCCGATGACTACGGCGAACACCGCTGCCAGCAAAACTGCGCCAGCCGCGGTGTCTTTCGCCGCTTTTGCAAGCGGATGGATATGCGGATGTGCCAGATCTACCGCTGCCTCTACGGCCGTGTTCATTAATTCGGTCACCAGAACCAAAAAGATGGCTGTCAGCACAAACATCCAGTCTGTCCTCGAAATCCCGAAGATAAATCCAGCCGAACACATGATGACGGCTACTCCCGAATGAACCCTTACATTTCGCTGTGTCCGAAAACCGTATACGATTCCTTCTGCCGCATTGCGGAACACCAGACTCCAGGAGCGCCTTTTCATTATCGTGTCAACCCGGCCTGGGCGAGTACAGCTTCCTGTTTGCCCATCATTTCGGCTTCACTCGCTTCGTCCTGATGGTCGTATCCGAGCAGGTGCAGGAAACCATGCACGAACAGGAAACCAAGCTCACGTTCAAATGAATGCCCGTATTCTTCACTTTGCAGGATGGTACGAGGAACGGAGATAATGATGTCACCGAGAACATCTGGCATCTCCTCCATCTCTTCATCCTCATCCAGTTCGTAAATGATGTCCAGTTCCTCGTCCATGGTTTCATTCATGGCAAACGACAATACATCTGTCGGACGATCGATTCCGCGGTAATCTCGGTTCAACTCATGAATCTGAGCATCATCCACAAAAGTTAGAGCAACTTCTCCATCTGCCACGCCCTCAGCTTCTCCTGCAAGGTTCAGCAACTGCTCCAGCATTGCAATCATTGGCTCTGTAATTTCTTTATCCTGTTGATCATTATTCCATGCCAGGTTAAGACTCATTCTTTCATAACTCCTGTCTGCTCATATTAGTAAGTCAACCCGCTTCAGGGGAGGTCGGCTTCGGTTTCTTGATCTCTTCCGGGTATTCAATCCGGGAGTGGAAGATCCCCATCACCGTCTCTTTCAAGGTCTTCGCTACAATGTCCAGTTCGCGCATGGTGAGATCACAATCGTTAAACTGATGATCATCGAGACGTCCCTTGATAATTTTCTCAATCATGGATTCCACTTGTTCCACAGTCGGTTTGCGCAGGGATCGAACCGCTGCCTCAACGCTGTCGGCTATTCCAACAATAGCCGATTCCTTGGATTGGGCTTTTGGCCCTGGGTAACGGAAATCTTCTTCTGTAAAGTCAGGCTCGACACCCGCTTCCTCGGCTTGACGCAGCGCTTTGTGATAGAAGTAATGGAGGAAGGTTGTACCATGATGCTGTTCCGCGATATCCCGGATCGGTTTCGGAAGCTTGTAATCCTTCTGCATTTCCACGCCATCCCGTGCGTGTGCAACGATAATTGATTTGCTCAGCTTGGGGTCGATGGAATCATGCGGGTTCTCCATATTGTTCTGATTTTCAATGAAATATATCGGTCTCTTGGTCTTGCCAATATCATGGTAATACGAACCTACTCGGCAGAGCAGACCATTTGCTCCTATAGCCTCGGCTGCGGCCTCGGACAGGTTTCCTACCATAACACTGTGATGATACGTGCCTGGTGTTTCCGTCAGCAGTTTGCGCAATAACGGGTGGTTCGGGTTGGACAGCTCCACCAGCTTCAGTGCCGATAATATACCGAACGATGTTTCGAAAAACGGCATAAGTCCAATCACAAGGATTGCCGTTAATACACCGCCTGCAAAAGCAAATCCGACGCCGTACAACGTTGTTGTACGGTTCCAATCCCCTGTATCAATCAAGGACAGTGTAAACACAGCGATGGAACCAAACAGGCAGACCATGATGGCGCCCTTTAAAATGGTGGATCGCTGGCTTGCACGATATGTGGCGAAGATGGCGACAAAAGACACCAGCACCGCAAAGAAGCCGAGCTCAAAATCAAAAATCTGACCTTGATGCGTATTCAAGATAATGCTTGACAACATGCCAATGATGATCGAGCAAACAAAAGCAAGCGATGTATCCAGCAATAAAGCAATTAACATTGCACCCACTGCAACTGGTGCAAGGAAGCCGACATACGATTTGTCTGCTGTCTGGATGAATGCCGTCACATGCATAAGCACAATTGTAATAATGAAAATGAGTACAAGCATCAGCAGCTGTGAATTATTATATTTAAAATGCGTTCCGCTGAATTGCTGAATGTACATGAGAATAGCGGCCGACAGCAGACAAGACAGCATCAGAAGACCCAGCTGCGGCCAGTAATTCACTTCGTTTTTCAACAAATCATTCTCATCAAGAAGCGCGTACATCTCGGGAGTAATCATCTCGCCCTTCGCAACTAATGTATCACCTTGCTTGATAAAGACCGTTTGTGTGTTTTCACGGGCCTGCACCTTGGCTTCCTTTGTCCCCTCTTCATCATAGAAGCGGTTGGAGGTTACCACAAGACGGGCGAGCTCCTGAACAACCTCACGCTGCGTACGCTTGCTTAGGGAACTTACACTTACCATTTCAGCTACTTTTGCGCGTGCGGTCGTAGCATCACTGATCTGATCCGTCATTAATCTGGAGACAATATCCCGGGCCACCGTCTTCATTTCCTGAATATCATCTGAAGTCAAGCGAGATATCTTAATATAAGTCTCTTCCGGAATTCGGTAGCTTTGCTCCTGCACCACGTTTCGAATCTCTTCCAAAAGAGTTTCGGAATATGTACCCGCTTTCCGATTGTTATTGATAAAGTTGGACACAAAATCCTTCTGCCGCTGCGGAATCTCATCGCGATAGATGTCAATCTTATCCTGACTGGAAATCTGGTCATCCTGATTCAGACGATCAATCCGGTCCAGCAGAGTGGTCATCAGATTTTCGTTTCGCAGCTGCACAATCTGATAGATCGGCTGTACACGCTCAGCAGCTTCCTCCTGCGCTTTCAGCGTAGCCTTCGTATTCGGAATCTGCATGGGCGCAGCAATATCCACTTCACTTCGTGTGCCTTCCTGAATATCATACCGCTCGGGAAGCAGCTTGGAAGCTAAACTAAAGTAGAAGAGAATCACCAGAAACAAAAACAGAAGATAGCGTGCCCACACGCTATACTTCCATCCTGTAGTTCTATTCTGAAAAGATTTGCCTTTTGACAGTTCCTTCGAGGTCACTTTAGACAATCCCTTCTATTCTTGATTTTCTGCGGCGTGGTTGTATGCAACGATAATTTTTTGGACGAGGGAATGCCGTACAACATCTTGCTCGGCAAAATAGACAAATCCAATTTCTTCAACTTCACTAAGTATCGTTTTTGCTTCCACAAGTCCAGACTTTTTGCCGCGAGGTAAATCAATTTGTGTCACGTCTCCGGTAATGACCATTTTGGAACCAAAACCAAGACGGGTCAAAAACATTTTCATCTGTTCAGGGGTCGTATTCTGAGCTTCGTCCAAAATGATGAACGAGTCATCAAGTGTACGCCCCCTCATGTATGCCAGTGGCGCAATTTCGATCAAGCCGCGCTCCAGTGCCTTGGCCGTTTGCTCTTGTCCCATTACATCGTACAAGGCGTCATACAAAGGCCGTAGATAAGGGTCAACCTTCTCCTGAAGGTCTCCAGGCAAGAAGCCCAAGCTCTCACCCGCTTCGACAGCAGGCCTTGTAAGCACGATGCGCTTGACGCTCCCTTCCTTGAGGGCTGCAACCGCCAGCACAACTGCCAGATAGGTTTTACCCGTACCTGCTGGACCGATACCGAATACAACATCACGTTTCTTAATCGTCGTTACATAGTGTTTCTGTCCAATGGTTTTAACACGAATCGGCTTGCCCCGGTAGGTCGTTGTAATCTCACCCTTGAACAGATCAAGCAGCTGGTCTGCACGCAGATCCTTGGCCAGTTCAATGGCATAGCTGACGTCCCGTTCGGTTAGCACATACCCATTACGCACCAATTGCAGTAACACATCGAATAGTTGTTCAAGCGATTCCACATGCTTCGTATTGCCGTGAATGACAATCTCCGCTTCGCGAGAAGCAATCTGGGCGGGAATCTCGGATTCAATCAGTTTCAGAAAAATATCTTGGGGTCCAAAAAGAGATTGACCCTCTCCCGCACTCTGGAGGGAGATTCGTATGCTGCGTGTTTGTTCTGACAAATAGCCTCATTCTCCTTGACTATGGACTAACGGAAGTTCTTCCGCAATGCTTTCTTCCACTTCAAATAATACTTTCATATAAACTTTACCATTCTCTTTCTTCTCATGCAAAATTTTTTCACTTAAAATTTTTGTTCCTTTGCCGTTTTTGGCGATAATATCATTTCTGGCTCCCTCAAGCCCTTTCGCTCTGGCCCACTCAACCGTCTTTTGTTCCTCTTGTTGTGTGGTCTCCATATCGGTTTCAGTCAACCATCCCATGGGAAGCGTGAAGGATCGCCACGTCAGCGGCTTATGGTCACTCGCCGTATTGAAGGAACTGAAGGGAGTCTTTCCATATCCCCAGAGCTGAACAGCCCAATTCCCAAGCACAACATAAAAACGTTCCTTACTCTCTCCTGTCATGGTGTTATGCTTCTGCACGAGAGGTACTTCCACCTGATATTCACGCCATACGAGCCCTCGCACCTCGCCTTTGGCCACAACATTCTCCGTATTCTCTTCATCACCCAAAATACCCGATATTAATACTTGACCTTTCTTGACGCGCATATCCTTCTGTACGACGGGACGCCCCTGTTCCGCGTATATTTGAGTAACGACTGCATCCGATTTGCTCACCAAGTGCCTTGGATTTAGCAGCGGTTCACGCTGAGGCTGGGCAGACTCCACAACTTGAATGGTAATGGTTGTCCCTTCTTTGCTCACACCGATCCAAGTTACGTCGGGAAGTGCCAACGCCAGCTGCCTGGAAAGCTTGTCCTGACTCTGGAGCCGGAATCCCCACTGGAAAGGATAGATCCCTTCTTTTTTGGCTGCAGCGAGTACGACATCGGTGGGGATTTTTACATTCCCTTTCACCTCAACGTTCCAAATCATCGAAGATAATGCAAACATGGCAATCACAAAAAGCACCATGCCCCCAAGGAAGAACTTTCTTTTCAATAATCGGGCCATAAAAAAAGGAATCCCGCTGCGGTGCGTCACCTTCACTCTGCAGCCTGTCCGCTTCAAAAGAGGACGCAGCCTAAAAAAATGCGGCAGCAGAATATTCATCTCTGCCTTGCGTCCATCCTGGGCACGCAGGTTCCACACCTCCAGTCCCTGCTCTGCCAACATGTTGATCAGCGCTTCGATGTCCCCCCCAGTGACCGTTATTCGGACTGCACCTCGCAGTTTGTACAGACTGGGCTGTTTCATCCGTTTCCCTCCGCTCCATTCATATGTATATCCAGAATCGTTCCTTCAACCGCCACTTCATCCGGCAAAATATTGCGAATCATTAGATCAACCCCTTTGATCTCGAGCTGACCCTGGGTTAAAGCCAGGACAATGCGATTTGGCGTAAAATGGATCACACCGCGATGATTTTCAATATACAATTGTTTGCTGCCAATCAGGGTTAACCGTGGCATATCATAAAGCACGTCCTGCGGCAGATCCAGTACCTCACTGGTCCATCTGCGCAGCTTGCGGCTGATCCGGGTCATACGAAGGTCTTCCCCCTTCCTCTACAGTTCAACTTATGCGGAGAGACATGATTTTATGAAAACTACAGCTTCTGTTAGATCATTAATTCTAAAAAAGGAGCACAACAAAAAGAGCCCTCTCTGGCGTATTTCTCACCTGAGACGGCTCTTTGCTGTTTTATGATTGATATTACATTTTACAACTTGCCTCTTGTTCTAAAAGGCTGTTTGGACCGTGGCGCCCCCAACACTTCTGCCCATAAAACACCGGTACGGATGTCTTCCGGACGAAGCCGGGACGATCTAGTTTCACCCGATGTACCCTCTTCCCAACTGGAGTCAGATACAGTCGGTGTATCCGCAGAAGAGATGCGATTCAAGCGCTCTTCAATCAGGCGTTGCTGTTGCTCCATCACTTTCATCTGTTGTTCAAGCGAATTTTCCATAGCGCTCATAGAGCCCTCACTTCTGTAGTCACTTGCGGGTCGAGAAGATGCAGCAGGCTCCGAATAAGGCTGATCATAACGATCATCATATTGCTCGTCGTCATACCGATCGTCATACTGTTCATCATAACGGGGATCTGCCGGTCCGGAAGATTGCTGCGGAGATGAATTGTCTCTCGAGCGATCATCCCGTTCTGAATTACCGCTGCCTCCGAATGTAGGCATCCCGTTGCCAGGACGCTTTTTGTTCGGATCAGCCGATTTGGCGGCTTTTCCCAAGAAAGAAAAGAGCGCAAAACCGATGACGGCCACTATATACAGATTATCAAAAATCCATTCAAATAGGCCCATACGCATTCACCGCCTATCTTCCGTTTTTGGAATCACCCTGATCGTTGGAATTCGAACCTTCACCAGGTTTTCCCAAAGTATTGCGCATTTGAGTATCCGCTTCAATATTTTTAAGGTTCATGTAGTCCATGACACCGATCTTGCCACTGCGAAGTGCTTCGGACATTGCCAAAGGTACTTGGGATTCGGATTCAACCACACGCGCTCTCATTTCCACTACACGTGCCTTCATTTCTTGCTCTTGGGCTACGGCCATAGCGCGACGTTCTTCCGCTTTCGCCTGAGCGATGCGTTTGTCAGCCTCAGCCTGCTCGGTTTGCAGGAACGCACCAATGTTCTTACCTACATCCACGTCCGCAATATCAATGGACAGGATTTCAAAAGCCGTACCTGCATCCAGACCTTTGGACAATACCGTACGGGAGATCAGATCCGGATTTTCCAGAACATCTTTGTGGGAATTCGAGGAACCGTTTGTACTTACGATACCTTCACCGACACGGGCAATGATCGTCTCTTCACCGGCACCACCGACGAGACGGTCAATATTGGCCCGAACCGTAACCCGTGCTCTAACTTTAACTTCAATACCATCTTTGGCTACCGCAGATACAATTGGTGTCTCGATGACACGCGGGTTAACACTCATTTGTACAGCCTGCAATACATCACGACCAGCGAGGTCAATCGCAGCAGCACGTTCGAATTCCAGCGGAATGTTTGCACGCTGAGCAGCAATCAGAGCATTTACTACACGGTCAACATTACCACCCGCCAGGAAGTGGCTCTCCAGTTGGTTCATTGACAGTTGAAGACCTGCTTTGGTTGCTTTAATCATTGGATTTACGATTCGGCTAGGTGTTACACGTCTCAATCGCATCGCTACCAGTGTAATAATTCCGACACGTACACCGGATGCAATGGCCGAGATCCAGAGCATTACTGGGAAAAAGCTGAAGAATACGCTCAATACGATAATGGCAACTACCGCAACGAGCAAAACCGTAATCAACGTTGGTTCCATAGTCAAAATTCCTCCATTTGCACTTTAATTTTGTAAAAATTCATCATAACAGATCTCAACTATAATGCTGCTAATTTTAGAAAAACACCATTCGGCAAGCAGCACGGCCATATGGTTATGTACACTGCCGAAGCCCACCAGAACTCCGGCATGACAAGCGTTTTACACCGGCAAAGCTTGCTGGACCACAATCCTAGTGCCTTCGGCTTTAACCACAATAATCGGTGTATCAACTGGGATAAAGTCTCCGTCCGAAACCACATCGACCCGTTCCCCATTAAACATTGCTGTTCCAGATGGACGAAGCGGAGTCAGGCTAATCCCTTGGAGACCAATCAGTTCTTTACGTTCTGTCGCAGATGAATAACCTCGATCGGCAGACAATTTGTCACTCAGTATAAATCGATTCCATATGCCTCTGTCCTTAAAGAGAATCACCACGATAGCTATGACTACCAGCGCTGCCCCGAAGGCAATTCCCAACGAAACAAATGCATCACTTGTATCGTAAGCTGCACGCACAACGCCGGCAACAAGTGCAATGGATCCCAATATACCCAGGATACCAAAGCTTGGAATGAACATCTCCAGAATCATCATGATGAGTCCAACCGTAAAGAGCACCCATGTCTCTGCTCCTGCAAAACCGGCAATGTAGTTCCCCGAAAAATAGAGGATAAAACAAACGATCCCCACAATACCAGGTACTCCGAATCCAGGTACAATCAGTTCAATGATTACGCCCGCAATTCCCAGGAACAAAAGTATAGTCATGACCACAGGATTCGTCAGAAAAGAAGATATATTCTCTGCTGCGGTTCGCTCTACAGTAAATACATCGTCCTGCCCATAACCAAGCCAGGCTGCTGCCTCTTCCGGAGTTGAGCTGATGTGGTCCGCATATCCCACTTTCAGCGCTTCCTCGGCTGATAAAGCAATAATTTCACCCTTTTGCTTCGTTTTGTTGATCTCCGGCATCTCCACAACCATGTTGACATCTGTCATTCCGGCAGCGATACTGCCGTCACGGCCGCCTTGTTCCGCTGCTCCCTGCATTTTGCTCTTCCAGAATGCAACTAGCTTCGGATCATCGACATGCTTCCCCGTGCTGTCCACCATCGCTGCCGCACCAATCATGCTTCCTGGCGACATTACGATCTTATCTGCATTCAAAGCCAGAAAACTCCCAGCCGAAGCAGCATCTCCGCGGACAAAAGCAACGGTTTGAACAGGGCTTTCCTTAATCAGGGTACCCAGCTCTTCCGCCGTATCGACACGTCCTCCCGGCGTATTGATATCGAGAACAATCAGGCCAGCATTCATTGATTCAGCTTCCTTAAAGCCACGCTCCATAAACTTGCCTAACCCCTGCTCGATTGGTTTATCAACCGGAATAATATATACGGCGCCGCTCTTTTCAGCTGCTTGTGCAGACGGCGATCCAACCCAGACAGGAAGCAGCAACGTCAGCAGCATCATGAGCAACAATGGCCCCGCAAGCCTCTTCCGGCGCTTTCCCTTCACAATAATCCCCCCTTTTCCATTATTGTTATACTGTCCAGCTTATGGTATTTATTACGTACAATGCAACATTTCGTTTCAAAATCTTAAAATTATATTTGAAAGCCGGAGCAATTGCAAGATTTTAAATCTAATTTTATGAATAATAACCATTTTAAAGTAAAATTCTTGTCTGTTTTGAAAATTGTACGGTTTGATTCTACCTTTACAGCGGACTCTTACAATCGAATATAATGAAGTCTGAAATGTAGATTCAGGACTCACAAACAGGAAAAAACACCCCCTGACAAGTCAGGAGGTGTTCATTGATTGCTTTATTGCAGAAATTGTTGAACTGCTTGATTAACCAGTTTGCCGTCCGCTTTGCCTTTAACTTTCGGCATAAGGGCCGCCATGACTTTCCCCATCTCGGCTTTCGAAGAAGCACCGGTTTCCTGGATGGTCTGCTGTACAATAACTTTAATTTCTTCTTCGGTAAGCTGTGCGGGAAGGTACTGACCAATTATATCAATTTCCGCTTTTGCATTTGCCGCGAGTTCTTCACGGCCCGCTTTGTCAAATTCTTGGAGGGCATCTTTGCGCTGTTTGATTTCACGACTCAGGATATCAAGCACTTCGTTGTCATCCAAAGTTCTTTTCAAATCTATTTCAAGATTCTTGATCGTCGAACGAATCAACCGAATGGTGGAGAGCTTGAACTTGTCCTTGCTCTTCATCGCTTGCTTCATATCTTCGTTCAATCGTTCGCTAAGATTCATGTTGTTCAAATCCTCCTAAAACTTTCTCTTACGAGCAGCCTCGGACTTTTTCTTGCGCTTTACGCTTGGCTTCTCATAATGCTTACGTTTCTTCACCTCAGCCAAGACGCCATCTTTAGCGATGGAACGTTTAAAGCGACGAAGTGCAGCATCAATAGTCTCGTTTTTGCGAACTTTAGTTTCAGACACCAGTTTTCCCTCCCTCCGACCAGACCGTCCAAGAGCAATAACACGGTTCATCACCTTTCATTATAGGCGAAAGGTAATAAAGGTGTCAACCTTAACGTAATGATCACTTTAATTTATACGAATCACAGTGTCCCTTTTATCTCCATTGAGGAGGAAAAGTACAGTAGGATCTAGGATTCGTTATGATTTGTGCGAATCCGATAGGCTTGTCAGCGCACCGAGTCTAGTGCCTCCAAGCAGATGGTAGTGCAGGTGATGGACGGTTTGTTCCCCATCTTTGCCGCAGTTATTAATCAAACGATAACCGGACTCATCGACCCCAAGGCGTTTGGCTGCTTCCTGTGCTGCCAGATGAATCTCACCAATCAGCGATATATCATCTGCCGTCACCTCATTCATGGAAGCTATATGTTTCTTCGGAATAACGAGGACATGTGTCGGTGCAGCAGGCTGGATGTCGTGAAAGACAACCACATGGTCATTCTCCAGAACTTTGTTGGAGGGAATGCTGCCCTCTACAATTTTGCAAAACAAGCAATCCATTGTTCATACCCTCCTTTGTACTTTAAAGATTTATGTATACCTCTCTATCATACCGGAAGTGAAAAGTGACGTCCAATCTCACATGAAAAAACAGTTAAGCTCAATTAATCCATAGCCCTAAGCTAGCATGCCAATAAATGCTCAGGACGATTCTCATTCTCTATTTGTTCATGAATATCATAAAAAAGACCTTTCTGCACCCAGGTAGGCAGCTGTATGCCACAAGGATGAGAATGGTCCTTAAGGTTGTTCAATTCCGTATCCACCATGCAATCACTTCATCAATAGTATGGCAGTAGCGTTAATGCAGTCAGCCCGATCAAGGGGAGCACCAGTCTGTTAAAACGTCTGCGACCGTAACCATAGTATGGATAGGGATAGGGATATGGATACGGGTAGCCGTACCCCGGATAGAATCCGCGAGCATGGGACACGGGATAGCCTGCTCCCGGCATTGCGTTCGGCATTGCGTTCGGCCCCCAGTTTGCGTGATGCGCTGCTTCAGGACCGACAGGCACTGCCAAATAAATCATGTCGTCATCCACGTTTTCCATGATTCCATCATAATGGTTTCCGTCTTTCATCTGCACACATACATAACGATGCATGTGTTCCTTGCAAATCTTCTTCGCTTCCACTTTCTCCACTTCAGTACGCCTCCCTTATCGTGCTTCATCACCCTTTCATAGTATTCAGATCTGGGCGAATTGACACTAAAGGTTTAGGCAAAAAAAGAAGTACCCCACGAGCGGATTTCGGTTGAAATCGGCTGCCGCGGACGTCTGACCGGGAATCTTCCTGATCAAACGTCCGCCGGGGTACTTAACATAAGGTATGTCGGCTTGACTGTAGTATAACAGCTGGTTGAACCTGTATCTGTGAGGTAACTCACTTCAATTTACAAGACTAGCCTAAGTATCGCCTTATTTTATTCTGGAAGCGAGTCAATAAGGGTTCTCCTGCTGGTTACATTAGACCTCTCTATTAACTCTAAAGCAGTCGCAGCAACTCTGTATATTAGAGACTCTCCAATACTACCCGGGAGCCGCCTCCAGCTTCGTTCGCAGGAATAACAACCAGCTTGCGCGGCAGACGAGCCCGCAGTTCCGGCACATGACTGATGACCCCGACAGCCAAACGGTCATCATGCAGTTTTTCGAGTGATGTAATGACTGTATCCAGCAGCTCAGGGTCCAATGTACCGAACCCTTCATCCAAGAAGAAAAATTGAAGCGGGTACTGGCCGCGCAGCTGAATCTGGGCAGAAAGAGCCAGTGCCAGGGATAATGAGGTCAGAAAGGTCTCTCCACCGGATAAGGTGGACACCGGACGTTTAACCCCGCCGTTGGCATCATCACAGATGACAAACCCACCACCCGAATCCACTTCGAGCGAATAGCGCTGCTTGGTCAGAAAACGCAAACGTTGTGAGGCAGCCTGGCTAACCTGCATGAGCTGTTCTTCTGCAATATACTCTACAAATGCATTGCCTCTGAAGGCAGCCTGGAGTTTGCTGAGCTGCTCCCCTTGATGACTTACTTCTACCCGTTTGTTCTCAAGTTCAGTCCAGCGAACATGACGCTGCTGAACATCTTCCAGATCGCGTTCTGCACGTGCCTTCGCACTTAGCGCTGCTTCATCCTCAGCCCGTCGCAGCTTCAGACGTTCTGCGCAGGCTAACCACTGCTCTTCGGACACTTCTGCACCACCCAGCTTCTGCTCAAGTTCGCGCAGCTGAGATGCCAGCTCGCGTTCCCTTTCACGATGATGCTGAATCTCTGCTGCCAATCGCTCAGCCTCCTCGGCAGGAATGGCCGCTTCCAGAACAGCTTGTTCAGAGTCGAATGGAGATTGATCCAGCAATTGCTCCCAGCGTGCCTGAGCCTGCTCCAAATGTTCCGATGCTGAAGCCAAGGCCTGCCTAGCCATAACATCTTTCTTGGCAGACTCCTGTTTCAGATTATCCGATTCTTTGAAGCGCCGGGCCGAGTCAGCGGCTGCTTTCCGCAGGCCATCCAGCTGTGACTGTGCAGCAGCAATGAGTTCTTCTACACGTTGTTCACCTACCCACTGGCGAAGGCGTTCTTCCTTCTCGACCAGCTGTTTGCGATTCCCCTGCCACTCGGTCTGCCACTGAATCAGTTGTTTGTCCAGTTCAACCAGCTTGTGTTGAAGGGACTGCACAGACTGTTCCTTTTCCTCCAAAAACGTGACGCTCTTGTTCAGCCGTTCCTTGATGTCTTCGGCACGTGCATCGCGTTCCTGCATCGCCTGATGAAGGGCGACAGCCTCCTCTGGGGCGATGCCAGGCAGTTCTGCGGCCCAGCGGCCTTGCAACGCAGCCGCTGCCGCCTCGCTCTCGGCCAGCTTGCGCTCCGCCTGGACGAGACCGGCACGGCCGGCCTCCTGCGCGGCAGCCGCCTCCATGCGGCGCTGCTGCGCACCCACAGCCGCCTGCTGCAACGCGGCGGCTTCCGCTTGCACTTGGGCAGCTGCGTCAGCCAGCGCCCGCGCGGTCTCGCGCAGCGCGGCGGCACGCGCCGCCCAGTCCGCCGGTGAGCGCCCGTCTGCGGGCGAATCGGCGGGCCCAGGCTCCGCTGCCGCAGGCGCGGCCTCGGTAGCGGCCGGTGCTTCGCCGGCCGCTGCGCCAAGCTGCGTCAGCAGGCTGCGACGTTCGTGCAGCTGCTGGCGCAGCCCGAAGCGCAGCTCCTGCAGCTCTGCCTGCAGGCTGCGCAGCAGTTCCAAGTCCGCATCGCCTGCGTGCGGACCTTCTCCCGGCGGCGCAGCCGGGAGCGGGTGGTGTGCGGAGCCGCACACCGGGCATGGCTCGCCGTCCTTCAGCTCGGCGCGCAAGGCGGAGGAGAGCCGGTGCAGCTCCTGCTCACGCATCGAGCCGCGCAGCTGCTCCTCCGCCCCGGCCAGCAGGCTTTGTTCACGGCCGATGTCCTGTTCACAGGCAAGCATGGCCTCCAAACCCGCCCCCGCCTGTTCAAGCAACAGCTTCCGCTGTTCGTTCAGGCGATTCTCTTCGGCTGCTGCCGCCTGAAGCTTGCTTTCTGCCAGATTCGCAGATTTCTTGTACGTTTCCATCTCGGCCTGATTCTGACGCAGCTGCTCTGCTGCCGTATCCAGTCGGTGCCGAAGCTCCAGGGCAGCTTGCAGTTGTCTTCGTTCCTCTGACTTGACTTCATTCGGCTTCAGACTTTCCTGCAATTCTTCCCGCCGTTTGCGTCCGCGTTGCTGTAATTCTTTTTCCTTCTCCAGCTGCTGGCCATGGACTTCCTGCTCAGCCTGTCCTTTGTCCAGAAGCAGCTTCAAACGTGCACTGTCCTCATGAAGACTGTCTCGTTCCCGCTGCAGCTCTTTGGCCTGTTCCAACTGTTCGAGCCGAAGCAGCAGCTTGGGTTCACCTTCAGCCAGCTGCACACGTGCTGTCTCAGCTTTCTCAGCTTCGAGAACAGATAATCGTTCGTGTTCCACCGCTTGTTCATGTGCAGCTGCAGCAGCAGCTTGTCGCAGCTTCTGCTGGGTCACTGCGTCCCGCATCGTCTGAAGCGCAGGCAATATGGCATCTGCTGAGCCAGACTGTTTCAACCGCTGCTCCCCTGTTTCGATTTTCGGTTCGAGAGCTTTGAGCTTATGTTGTTCCTCCAGACGCTTCTGGCGTTCATGACTCAACTCACGTATTTTCCCCAGCTGCTCTGCTTCCTTCGTGGCTTCATCCAGAGTCTGACGGGAGAGCTCCGCATGCTTCACGGCCTCCTGTAGGAGACGTTTGGTTTCTTCCAGCGTTTCCTTGCTCGCATTGCCAAGACCCTGTTGCTCTGCCAAGAGCGCTTGATGAACCATATCGTTATCCTTCACGCGCCGGCTGAGCTTAATGGCAAGCTGATCCCCGTACTTTTCCAAATGAAACAACCGCTGCAGCATCTGACGTCGTTCACTGCCTTTCAGCGATAGAAACTCAGCGAATTTTCCTTGCGGAAGCACTACGGCTCGCGTAAAATCATCCATTTTAAGCCCGATCACATCTTCAACACAGCGGTTCACGTCGGCCAGCTTGTCGGCCAGCACCTGCTCCTCTCCGTTTACGGTCTCAATGAATTTGCTGATCGTATTGCTTACCGATATTTCATTGTTACGCTTAAAACGCCGTTCCACCCGAAATCTTCGAGTTCCTTCAGCTGACGACAGTTCGAACGTAAAAGCAACGGCGAGGGCATCTTCAGCATGATTCATAATCCCCTGCGTTCCGTTAACCGCCCGCTCCACTTTTCCGTACATGGCAAGGGTAATGGCATCAAGCAAAGAAGACTTACCGCTGCCCGTTGGGCCGAAAATTCCGAACAATCCGGTTTCCGTCAGCACGGTAAAATCAATTTCCTGTGCCTCACGATAGCTTTGCAACCCGGCCACTTTTAATAGAATCGGCTTCATCTTCCTTCGACTTCCTCTCGTACGCCTGGTTCGTCCTCGTCCACCAGTTCAAGGAACAGCTGCACGAGACTCTCTTCTGGCTGTGCCCCGCCCGTCTGACGCTGGTAGAACTTGCGGAACAATTCATGCACAGGCAGCTCGGAACGCTGCTCCAACAATCCGGCAGCGGCCATCTCCGGATACACCGGACGAATATGAATGATGCCATCATGTGACTTGCGCAGCTGCTGGATCTCTTTAAGAGACATGGCATCGTCCAGCCACACTTCCATATCAATGAATGCTTGGGCATCTCTTCCCTCTTCCAACCAGCGATAGACCTCGGCCAGACCTCCGCGTGCCTTCCAACGTACAAGTGGGCGTCCACAGGATAACAGGACTTCTTCTACATTCGGCGTTCCGCCTGGCGCCAAATCCACCATCGTTACGGATTTGCTCTGTCCTGCTTCCGAGAAGCTGTAGGCCAGCGGTGATCCGCTGTACCGAATCACACCGTCCCCCTTTACAGCCTGGGCACGGTGAAGATGTCCGAGTGCTGTATATTGAGCACCGATCGATAGCGAAGATGGATCAACAGTATAAGCCCCACCCACCTGAATCGGTCGCTCCGAATCGCTCTCAACACCTCCCAGCACATAAATGTGACTCATCGCCAAATTCACCGTATCCGGACCAAACGAGTTAGCCAAACGCTGCATTAACATGCCTACACGGCGGCTGTAGGCTTGACGAAGCACGTTCTCATCGCCATCCGTAGTGAGCACTTCATTAAGCCTTGCCTCCGAAGGATATGGCAAAGCAGCAATTTTGGCAGTCTCCCCTGTTCTTGGCGCATGGATGGTCACCGCTTCCGCCGTTGGCAAACCCACAAGTGTAATACCCTGCCTGTTTACAAGTGGTGTCACAGAAGCTACCCGTTCCGGCTGATCGTGGTTGCCTGCAATGACCACCAGTGGTCTTCCACGCTCGGTAAGCCTAGCAGCCGCCTCATAAAACAGCTGCTCTGCCGATGCAGGCGGATTGACCGAGTCATACACATCACCGGCCATCAACACTGCATCAGCCTGCTGCTCATCTGCCATTTTAACGAGTTCATCGACGAAGTCTTCCTGTTCACGCAGCCTGCTTCGTCCTTCCAATGTTTTTCCCAAGTGCCAGTCCCCTGTGTGCAAAATACGCATATTCCATTCATCCCCTCTCTCCCCTATAAAGACATAATCATAAGAGCGCTCTGTCCCCATCTTGGTGGCTCATGACTTGTTGAAACTAGCAAATTCGGAAACAAAGGGGACACATCGCTTCTAAGAACCGATTCGTCCCCTTCTTGGCATCCGTTGTAATCCAATTTAGCAAATATGCCGATATAACTTCGGTTCAAACTGTTTCTTTAAAGTTCTACAGCATGTCCGCCATCAAAGAAGTACAGCCACTTCCGATCTACCTTCCGCCCCAAAATATCTTCAATCGCCCGACCATACAGCTCCAGCTGAAAACGATAGTTTTTGGTCAATTCGTCTAGTCCTCCGCGATGTTCCAGCACCCGGTCTGTTTTGTAATCCAGCAGCGTAAGCTGGCCATCTACCTCATAAAGGCAATCAATGATACCCTGAACAAGTACGGTTTCATTATCCAAAGAAGCCTGAAGCCCACTATCTTCATCTACGGATTGCATTCCTGCATTCGAAGACAAATTGTGCAGCCATTCGGCGGGAGAATGTTCTGCTGGCATTCCATAGATAAACGGAATCTCCCGTTTCACCCAGTCTGCACGCAGCAGCTCAGTACCTGGTTCCGTATGGAAGAATTGAGCCAAATGTTCAGGCTCAATCACTTCTGCCTGATGAGGCAACAAAATCTGAAGTGTAACCAGCCTTGCAAGCGTCTGTTCAACAATTTCGGCATCCACTTTCGTTCCATCCATTGGCAAATGCTGCATCAGCGTGTGATACACAGTACCACGCTCAGCCCCCGTCAATTGCTTCTCTTCCATAAATTTCGGGCGGCGCAAATGCAATTTGAAGGAATGTTCACTCGTGGCATCCGTCCCTTCATGACGAATTTCACTGGTTTTATCCTCTGACTGCGGTTTTTCAAGAACTTCAACATTGTCCAGTTGTCTTTCCCGCTCCTCCATTACGAGTAGAGGCTGATGATCCTGTATCGCAAGTATAGCCTTTAATTCTGAGACGGACGTGCTCGCAGCCACCCGGGTTGCCGCTTCATATGGGTACGTCCATGATAGGCGCCGCTCTACGTTTTGCACCCATTCTGTATCGGTTGCAACCCGATCAATATTCACGTCTTCTCGTGAAGGTTCATCTTGCAAATCTCTAACCATCTCGTTATGGATTGGGGAAGGATGCAGATGTACCGGTTTCACTGCTTGCAGCGCGTTCATTCGTTCTAGGCGAGCTTCTGCCCATTCGTCTTCCTCACCCTGTTTCGAACCCACAAAGATCTCCTTGGATACCCATTCCGCAGACATGACGGAAATACTCCAGCGGGATTCATCATCCATCAGGCAAGCAGCATAGGAATCTTGTACACCAGCAAGTTCGCGTAACGAAGCAGCCGATGGATGGCGAATCAGAGACGGCCCGATCCAATCGAGATAACTCCGTCCAGCCGCTATCAGGTAATCAGGCAGAATCAGTTCCGAACTGTCTTTGATCTGTGACCAGGCCGCTGCTTTTTTGGCGGCATCCTTAACCGTACCAACCAGAATCATTTTCTCCTTGGGCCGAGTAAGTGCCACATATAGTACCCGCATCTCCTCAGCCAACAGCTCAAACTGGGCTCTGCGTCGAATCGCGAGATTTGCCAGTGTGGGATAAGCCACCCTATTTTCCCGATCCACAAACCTTGGACCGAATCCGAGCTCCTTGTGCATCAGGAACGGTGCATTCAGATCCTGCTGGTTGAACATCTTGGAAATGCCCGCCACAAATACAACTGGAAATTCCAAGCCTTTACTCCGGTGAATGGTCATAATTCGGACAGCATTATCCTGTTCTCCCGATCCGGCCACTGTTCCCAGATCCCCGCCGTTCTCACGAAGTCTGGAGACATAGGTCAAAAAGCGGAACAAGCCCCGGTTCGACGTAGCTTCTTCATATTGACGTGCACGGTCATACAGAGCTTTCAGGTTGCTTTGACGCTGTATACCTCCCGGAAGACCACCCACCCAGTCCAAATAGCCGGTCTCCCTGTATATACGCCAAATGAGTTCGCTCAGGCTGCCTTGACGTGCCTCAAGCCTCCATTGCTCCAGCTGGTCCATAAAACGAATTAATTTCCGTTGTAAATCTGAACCTGAATCCCCTGCACGCTCTTCTGTATCAGGATAAACGTCAGTTTCTCTATCCCCATCTGGAGATTGCTTCTCAAGCACATGGGGCTCTGCTGTAACAGCCGCCTCTTGCTCTGCCTGCTCCATTTCTGACCATATTTCCGGCCATTGCATCTGTATAGCGGATGAGTTATCATTTGGCACTTGTTCAATCTGGATAGCAGATACAACCGCGTCATAGAAAGATTGCCTTTTATCCCCCAGACGGATTTGTGCCAAATCCTCTTCATTTAAGCCCACAATCGGTGAACGAAGGACTGAGGCGAGCGGAATATCCTGTCTTGGGTTGTCCACGATCTGAAGCAGGGATAACATGATCTCCACTTCCGTTGCCTGAAAATACCCCTTGCTCTGCTCCCCCCCGGCCGGAATCCCCTGTTGCCTGAATTCCTCGATCATTAATGGAGCCCACATCAGGGCAGAACGCAGCAGGATGACAATGTCGCCGTAACGGGCAGGGCGCATTGTTTTTAACGCCTTATCGTACACATTCAGCGCAGGCTGATCGGTATCGCCAACCATCTCCCGAATGCGCCGAGCCATAGCCCGTGCTTCCAGTTGGGCTGTTTCCAGTTCGACACTTTCGAGTTCAGCCGACGCCAGCTGATCTCCATTTTCATCTACACTCTCGCCCAGATCCGGTCCCCCGCCTTGTCGGTCAATCAGCAGCAGCTCGGGTGTATAGGCCTCATCTCCCTCGGTTTCCGGTGGAAACGAAGCCCCGTAGGCAAGCTGTGCCCGTTCGTCATAAGCGATCTCTGCTACGCCCTCATTCATGAGCTGCCGGAACAGCATATTCACCGAATGAACCACCTCAGCACGACTGCGGAAGTTACGTGCCAGGTCAATTCGTCTGCCTGCACGACGAGTACTTCCTTCTCCTTCATCGCTTTGGGTGCCAGAGTTATATTGACGGTATTTATTCAGAAATAGTCCCGGCTCAGCCAAGCGGAAACGGTAAATACTCTGTTTCACATCTCCTACCATAAAGCGATTGCCCGGATTCTCCCTTGAAATCAGCCTTACGATATCTTCCTGAACGGTATTGGTATCCTGATATTCATCGAGCAGCACCTCATCGAAACGTGCCCTGTATTCCATCGCCGCATCTGAAGGCATGGAGCGCTCTGGCGTGGAATCCTCATGCCGCAAAATGTGAAGACAATAATGTTCCAGATCGCTAAAATCAACCTGCCCACGTTCTTGTTTGGCCAGCTTGTAACGTTCGCCGAACTCACTTACAAGTTTGGACAGTTCCTGCATGAGCGGAGCAGCCTGCTCCAGCTCCTGCCAGAAGGAAAATGCACTCCGTCCAAAGAGCGAGCCTTTCAGATCGGTGATTGCCTTTTTGGCTGCCTCCCGAAGTTCCTTCACTTGTTCCTGAAGCGCCGGATCGGTTTGATCCTTTTTGCAGGGTTTCAGCTTGCCAAAAGCCGCTGGCTGAAATACTTCAGGCAGTCTCTCCCAAGGCATAACCTCCACTGCAGACAAAAGTTCCTCCACCATGGCCAGATCTTCCTTTAGCGTATCCGCGTACGGTTTGGGCCCTTCCGGTTGCATCGCAATGCCAATACCTTGACGCAAGAGTCCCGCTGCACCGCTCAGGGTAAGTGCGGCATCGCGTAAAATGCTCTGTACCCATGCTGAATTGCCAAGCGTTTCTACGCTTTCAACTTGAAATGCAGACGCCATTTCTGCGAGCCAGTGATCCGGCCAGGAGTGACTGCGCGAGAAATCATATAGGCGCTGCACAAGCCGATGCATAGCATCATCGTTTCTTTCACCGCTAAACCAGTCCACAAGCTCACGGAATGTGCTGCCTTCGTCTTCTTCCCCGTATTTATCTTCAAATAGCTCTTCCAGGAGCTCCTGACGCAGCATTTCGGCTTCATTCTCGTTCAATATCCGGAAAGCCGGGTTAAGCGGAATTTGCTGATAGTAACGGCGAATGACTTCCATACAAAATGAATGCAGCGTTGTAATTGAAGCTCGCCCAAGCAGCGACAACTGTTTGCGCAGATGCTCTTCCTCTGTCTGTTCTTCGAGTGCACGCTCGAGTGCCTCCCGAATCCGCTGCTTCATCTCAGCTGCAGCTGCCTTCGTAAAGGTAGCCACCAGTAATCGATCCACACTGAAACCACGGGAAGGATCGGCTATTTTGCGAATAATCCGTTCAACCAGCACGGCTGTTTTGCCCGACCCTGCTGCTGCTGCAACGAGAATGTCTTCGCCATTCTGGGAGATCGCGCTCCACTGGTCATCGCTCCAGAAGCTGCCTTCCGGTTTTGGCATATTCGTCATGACGTCTCCCCTCCCTTGTTGTGTGACAGCATGTCCCAGATTTGCTGTTTGCCCGGTTTGGACAACAGATTATATTCATTGCCTTCAATATTCTCATCAAATTGACAGACAGGCTTAAACGGACAGAATGTGCATGCAACCTCCTGCTGAATGCGATACGGTTCTATTGCCACGTCCCCTTCTGTAATCCGGGTCCCGATCTCCCGAATATTGCCTCGAACAGATGCGAGCAAGGTGTCCCATTGTTCCGGTGTAGCTACCGCTGCACTGCTATAGAAGCTGCCGTCAGCTTTAAGCGCGACAGGAATAATGGCCGAATAGCCCTTATCCAGCGTGTTATCCATCTGTGCGATGGCATCACGATCTGCCAGAAGCAAACCCTTCATTTTGAAGCGTTTCAGGAGTTCCTGTCCTGCATGTTCTGACGTCATGCCGTTCGCGGATTGCAGCAATGGATTATGCACATGAAAATACAGTGTTCCTCCAGGCATTGCTGATTCTCCCAGCCACTCTTCGGCAGCACTAAGCAGCACTTCCAGATACGTGAGCATCTGCAGGGACAGTCCATAGTACACTTCATGCAGCTTGAGATCCGTCTGGCTTGATTTGTAGTCGATAACCCGGAGAAGCAAACCATTCTCACCCTCGGCCACATCGACCCGGTCAATCCGGCCCACAATCTCCATCACACATCCATTCTCAAGTTCGAAACGAAGAGGCGGCAGGGGCTTGCCTGGCCCAAAGTCCAGCTCAAGACCAATAGGTTCAAAACTTCCCCGTCTGGATTGCTCGCCCAAAATGACCGAAGCCCGGCTTACAATATCCTTCAATTTGCGGAAAATGTAGCCGTATCGCTTCGTGCTCAGCAAAATCTCTCCCTGAAGCTGGGGTGCAATCTGATCGACCGTTTGCTCCGCTTCCTTGCGGCACTGTTCCGGAGAAAGGCTGCCCCAGCTGCGGTTCTCTTCACGCAGTCGTATAGCCAGTTGACTCAGCGCAGCATGGAACAGCTGCCCGATATCCGGAGCCTGAAGCCGGTACAGCTGACGTTCTTTCAATCGTAAGCCATGCGAGGCAAAATGGGAAAATGGACAGGCCACGAATCGTTCCATTCGCGAAACACTTGTCCGCACCTCCGTGCCATATAGCCGCCGGCTCGTTGAAGTACGCAGCGGCAATGCCCGGTTGCGATAAAAAATGGAGCCCAGCAAACGTTCCAGCTGAGGTCGAAGTGTCTCATTGGAACAATGCCAGTTGTAAACCGACCACCAGAGCTCTGGAATCTCCTCTCCCCTGCGCCATCTGCGCAGCTGCCCAATCAGAACAGACAGACTCTGCTCTGGATGAATGACATAAGGCCAGTGAGCTTCTTCCGAATCGGTTACTGGCGGCTGTGCAAGAAGTGGTGATTCATTCAGCCCAAACATCTTTCGTACATGTCTCACAATTTCCGAAGGCAGCAGCGTTTTGCCCTCATCGTCAGCCACAGGGTAACTTAACCACAACTGCTTACTTGCAGCAGTCAAGGCGGTATAGATCAGGAAACGCTCGTCCAGCATTCGTCTTGTTGTTCCAGGTCCGAGACCAAGACCTCTTTCGGTCAGCAGCTCCCGCTCCTGCTCCGTTAACACGCCATCTTCCTGCGGCACAGCCGGCAGCTCACCGTCCACGGCACCCAGGATGAATACATATTGGATACCCTGCAGCCGCGTCCGGTCCATGGAACCGACCAGCACCTGATCCAGCGCCGGTGGAACAAGTCCTAGCTTCAGCTCGGTTAACCCCGTTTCCATCAGACCCGCGAACAAATCGATGTCCAGTCGTTCGGCTCCCATCATGTCCACCATCTGGTCCAGCAGATCCAGGACTGCTCCCCACATCTGACGATGTTCCCGCGAACGCTCCGGGTCGCCCTGAGCTGTTGCCGCAGCAGACATCATTTCCAGCTTCCAGGGAATTTCTGCGTCTTCGAGTAGTCCATATAGCGCAGCACACTGTTCTTTTGCCGTCTTGGCTTTGATCATGCGTTTCTCAAACGCAGCCATTGGATCCGTAATGACTGTTCGGCATTTTTCCATGAGCGACAGCATTTGTTCCCGCCCTTGGCTTCGGCCTTCCTGGCCATTGTCTTCCAGAGACAGACTGGGGACGTATTTCCAAGGCTTGCCGTCGGTCCAGCGGTAACCGTGGATTCCACAGGCGAGGATATAGTTTTCGAGCTGGTCCATGTCTTCACGAGTGATAGAACCATCACGTGGAAGCAGCAGATCCGTTTTGACACAGCGAAATACATCTTCGTAACGCCAGCGGCGACGAACGACATCAATTGCAGAACGAATGAATTCGGAGAGCGGATGATGAAGCTCACTTCTTCTACGGTCCAGGAAAACCGGCACGTCATGATCCCTGAACAATGGCTCGGCAATATCGGCATAGGCATCCAGCTGACGAACGAGTACGGCCATATCCCGGTAACGCACGCCTTCCTCCTGAGCCAATCTGCGCATTTCACGCAGTGCCCCTTCCATCTCAGCCCTGCGATTCTCCGCTGCGTATAACTTCACGCCCGCATCGCGGCCATCACTTTTCCAACGAATCCGTCGGTCGAACCCAGACTCTAGATGGGCCAAACCAGGGCTGTGCTCATATCTTGGCAAAACATCCGGCTGCAGCACTGTGGTTTCACTCAAAACTCCCAGATCATCAGCCATACCTTTGAGCCGCGCATATGCGCTCGCTGTTGGATGGAACAGATCCAGTTCGCTGGGAAGAGCCCCGTGATCATATGGACGGTCCAGAGTCAACGTGATGGTTACTGAAGAAGACTGAAGCATCAGCCTTCCTATCACGCTCATTTCCTGCGGGGTAAAGCCCTGAAAACCGTCAATCCAGATTTGTGCATCCTGAAGAAGCTCACTTTCTACCAAACGGTCGTTCAATTCTGTCAACGTGTCTTCATCATCGATGTAGAGTTCCGTTAGTTCCTGTTCATAATCTCGATATATAAGAAGCAAATCATGTAACTTATCACCCAGGATCGGTGCCGAAGAAGACGTATTCCACGTAGAAAGACCTTCTTCCAACAAGCCGGGATCTAGTTCATAACGCTTAAACTCACTGTATAAATCATTCAAATGCCCGATAAAGCCCAATTGATTGCCCGAAGCGCCAAAAAGCTTCAACTCTTCCTTGCGCCGCTGAAGCACTTTATAGAGCAGCATCTTTTTCCCCTCGGCACCAATTGGAATTCGCGCAGAACCACCTGCTTCCTGCATGATACGATAGGCTAATCGGCGAAAACCCAGTACTTCTGCACGCATGGTACCTTTAATTGCGCCAGAAGAAACCAGGGCCTGCTCGGTACGAAACGAGCTCTGCTCCGGAACCAGCCATATGAGTGGTTTGCCTTGAGGTTCCTTTTGAAGCAAAGACGTAATTTCCCGGGTAATCAGCGTCGTCTTGCCGCTGCCTGCCCGGCCAATAATAAAGCGTACAGACATGTCCAATCCTCCAAACCATCACGAACAAGATTTTAATTCCCAGTATAACATATCTGACCTCGTTCGGAACATACGTTTGCCACAATCCGGTAAAGCCAGGCTGATTTCCTGTAACACGAAACAAGCCCACAGCTAACTACACCGTGGACTTGTTTCTTAACGTCATTTTTTTGCAAATGACAGATCAGTTTGTTTTGCTGCGCACTTCAAAAATTGCAAATTTCAAGTAATGTCCCTCATCCACGCCCAAAATTTGCGGGTGATCCTTGCCGGCAGCTTTCCATTCAATCAGACGCAGTACTTTACCCGCGTCTTCAGCTGCATCCGCAATCGTTTCCAGGAAGAGATCAGGGCGCATATGATACGAACAGCTCGCCGTCACCAAATACCCACCTTCATTCACAAGTTTCATGCCATGCAGGTTAATATCCTTGTATCCACGGCACGCCCCTTTGACTGCCGATTTTGTTTTGGCGAAGGCAGGTGGGTCAAGAATGACCACATCAAATGTTTTCCCGCCACCAGCTGCAAGGGCTTTGGAAGTATCTACTTTCTGTTCAGCTGCGCGTGCACGTACGGAACGCTCTTCTACTCCTTTGACCTGTTCACGTAAGTACTGGAATGCGTCAGCGACAACAAACTCTACCCGATCGGTGAATCCGTTCAACTCTACGTTGGTGCGGGCACTTTCAATAGCATGCTCTGAAATATCAAGGCATGTGACTTTTTTGGCTCCATATTTACAAGCATTCAGTGTGAAACTGCCTGTGTGTGAGAAACACTCCAGGACGGTAGCACCGTCCCAATAAGGGAAAGTTACCACTTTACCACTTTTATTTACGGGCAACAGCTGTTTGCTTCCATCCTGCTCCACTTCCTGCAAGGAGATTCCGCTTTTGTAACCCCAGCCCTTCATGAGCGGTTCAATTGCAGCCCGATTCTCACGCTGGTCGAAGAAATAACCCGTTTTCTGGCCTTCTACGATATCGACTTTAATAAGCAATCCATTCTCGGTTACCGTAACATGACGCGGGCACTCCCCGTAGAGCGGTCCCTTTGTCTGCTCCAGCCCTTCCAACTCCCTGATAGGCACATCACTGCGCTCATAAATCCCCTCCGGCTGCATCACTTCAATTAGAGCCTGTACGATGGCTTCACGGCAGCGGTCCATTCCCAAGGTAAGCAGTTGTACAACGAGAATGCTGCCAAAACGATCCACGATCAGACCTGGCAGAAAATCAGCTTCCCCATAAACCAAACGATAGGCCTCTCCATCCTGGATAAAACGTTCCCGGTGACGCAGGCAGTCGCTGAAGCGAGCGGCAAAAAAGGCTGTGTCCATTTGCTCAAACTCCAGCGGTTGATAAGAAACGACTCTCACTGTAATCTGTGATGCCGGGTTATAGTATCCTGTCGCCAGATAACGTCCTTGATGATTTAATACATTGACCAGATCTCCTGGTTCGGGGTTACCGTCAACCGAGGCTATCTCGTTGTTATATATCCATGGATGTGCATGTTCAAGCCGCTTTTTGCGACTGCGTTCCAGTGTAACCGATGGCAAGGTAAATCCACTTCCTTTGTTGTAAGTTAGTTGAAAAGATAGGTTTAGTGCAAAGGGAGACCGCTTCGGGGACAGATCGGTCTTCCGATCGCTGTTATCCCCAGATTTTCTGATTCCCTTTTCACAAAGGGAAAATCCCGGGATAAACGCGAACGCTTCGCTTCTCCAGATCCCATTCCGTCCCCTCCGCTCCGTTTGCACGAATCACCGTACCTTTTGAATTGTGAGATGAGTATGGTAAGGACTAAATTGAAAGCTGTTTCCCACCGATTTCCTCTGGCTGTCATGGTTGTCCTCTCTTACTCATAAGATGAGATAACGACTAGGCACGGAAGGACTGATGGAACGAGATGTTTAGAGATGTTGTGCTGCCGCTTATCTATGGGCTGATTATCTTTTTTGGTGGAATGAAACTGATGGAAACAGCCTTGCAGCGAATGGCTGGGCCGATGCTGGCCGGATGGCTTAACCGGGCTACCTCTGCGCCCTGGAAAGGCATGGCTTTCAGTGCAGGAGCCACGGCAATATTACAGAGCAGTACTGCAGTTACAGTCCTCACCATCGGCCTCGCGAATGCAAAATTGATTACCTATGGTCGCACGCTTGGCATTATTCTGGGCACGAACATCGGTACATGCCTGACAACCGAGTTGATTGGGTTACAGATTGGACGTGCTGCCCTGCCCCTGCTTGTGATTTCTCTTACAGGTTGGGCTGTCTTTGTTGTTCTAAGTGAACGTAATCAAGCAGCCCCTGAACATACCCAAAGATTCCTGACTAACTCACAGTACAGCTTTCTTGCCTCTGCTGGTTTTGCTCTGGTCATGACTGGCATTCAGGTCATGCAATCCATCGCCGTCCCCCTGCGCAGCATGGGCGTATTTCAGTGGTTTTTGGATCGCTCGGCTGACAGCTTATGGTGGGGATTCCTGGCAGGTGCCTGCCTTACGGCTCTCATCCATAGCAGTGCTGCTGTCATCAGCATGGCGATTACGCTGGCTGCCACAGGTGTGCTGCCTGTGGAGATCGGTATTGCCATCGTGATCGGGTCCAATGTCGGGACATGTGTCACAGCTGTCATTGCAGCCGCCGGCGGAGCGTCCGCAGGCAAATTCGTTGCGGCCTCCCATGTCGTATTGAACATTGCGGGAGCCTTGCTTTTCATGCCGCTGATCGGCCAGCTGCATGCAGCTTCAGCCTGGCTGTCAGCGGACAACGGGGCGCAGATTGCGCATGCCCAGACCCTTTTTAACATCATCAGCTCACTGCTTGCATTACCACTGTGCTATCTGCCCATCTGGCACAAAAAACCACCGGCACACGCCCCATCAGCGAAGTCGCCCGCGGCTTGATGCTTGGCTCCTCTACTTAGCAATGAACCAAGCATCGCTGTATTCGGCAATTGCTATACGTTAATGCCCAGCTTGTTCAGTGCCACACGCAAGATGTTATCGTTGTTGTCGTAACCGTTCTGCTGCTGTCTTGACCAGGCTTCTTCTGGTGCGTACCAATCGACTCCCTTGATCTCTTCGATCTGTGGCTGCAGGTCTCCGCTCTCTGCTTCAACCAGATAATAGTGAACTTCCTTGTCTACCGGACCAAATTCAACATGTTGATACGTATAGGCAATGATATCGACAGGCTCCACAATTCGGCCCACCATGCCTGTCTCTTCCAAAATTTCGCGCAAAGCGGTTTGCTCTACCGTTTCTCCCGCTTCCATCTTGCCTTTGGCAAGTGTTGTTTTGCCATAACGATCAACAATGAGCTGAATTTGAAGACTTCCGTCTTCCCCTTTACGATAGACTACGCCGCCTGCCGATATTTCCTTTTTGTTCATCAGATTTCCCCCGTTCATGAATATGTCTTGCCTTTAGTTGAAAAACAAGGATCTCATCTCCCCGGGTACGCTCCCCAAGGAAATGAAATCCTTGTTTTTGATGCCACGATTACATCGCTGCAGACTTCAGATTATCTTCCAACACACGGACCAGTGTAGCCTGGCTTTCGTTCACACCAGCTTCGGTCACTTTGACACGGCACACTTTGCCGATCATGTCCGTAGAGCCATCAAATACGAGCTGAATATAGTTATCGCTATAACCGTGCAGTTTTCCGCTGCCTTCACGGCCTTTCGCTTCACCCTCCGGAATAACATCCAGAACCTGACCTACAAACTTCTGTGCATAAGCCAGCTGCATTTGTTCAGATAGGTCAATCAGTTCATGCACACGTGCATTTTTGACTTCTTCATCCACCTGGTCTTCCATCCGGGCTGCCGGCGTTCCTGTACGTTTGGAGTACGGGAATACGTGCATCTCCGAGAAACCGATTTTTTTCATCAATTCATAGCCGTTACGGAACATTTCGTCTGTCTCACCTGGGAAACCAACGATAACGTCCGTGGTAATAGCCACATCCGGCATTGCTTCACGAATGCGAAGCATTTTGTTATAAAATTCTTCGGTCGTGTACTTGCGGCGCATGCGTTTTAACACCGTGTCATCGCCCGCTTGCAGCGGAATATGGAAATGGCGTACAAGCTTGTCCGAACGTTTGATGACATCGAGCATCCGATCATCGATCTGGCTCGCTTCAATGGAACTGATACGGATGCGCTCTAGCCCTTCCACTTTGTCCAGATCCCACAGCAGATCAGTCAGATCATAGTTCTCCATATCGTCACCATACCCGCCCGTGTGAATGCCCGTTAGGACAATTTCCTTATATCCGGCAGATACGAGTTGATGAGCTTGCTGAACAATGCTGTTTGCTTCCCGGCTGCGGGAGAGCCCGCGTGACCATGGAATGATGCAGAACGTACAGAAGTTGTTGCATCCATCCTGAATTTTCAGGAATGCACGCGTACGATCCGCAAAGTCCGGCACGTCCATTTCCTCAAATACACGAGTTTTCATAATGTTCCGTACGGCATTCACCGGCTGACGGGACTCCTGAATTTCGCGAACGTAAGGCAAAATTTTATCCCGGTCCTGAGTTCCGATGACGAGATCCACTCCAGGAATGTCGAGAATTTCTGCAGGCGAAGTCTGGGCGTAACAGCCCGTAACAGCCACAATCGCATCCGGGTTGCGCCGAATGGCACGACGAATAATTTGACGGCTCTTTTTGTCCCCGGTATTCGTTACCGTACATGTATTAATCAAATATACATCTGCTGTCTGTTCATCGAAGTCCACTTGATCGTATCCTTCATTTTTGAACAATTGCCAGATCGCCTCTGTATCATAAAAGTTAACTTTGCAGCCCAAGGTGTAAAACGCCACGGATGGCATAATTACATTCCCCCCATTTCTCCGGATTCGTATAAAACACAAGTCAGCGCCGCCATCCCTGCGGTCTCGGCACGCAAAATGCGCTTGCCCAGCCCAACGGATACCGCGCCTGCCTGATCGGCTTCCAGCGTTTCTCTTTCGGAGAACCCGCCTTCAGGCCCAACCACGATCAACACGTCTGCAGCTGCACCGGGTGCGAGCTGTTCAATAAACGGCTTCAGCGCATCACGCAGCTGCTTGCCGTTCTCCTTTTCATAACAATAGCATACTAAACTGTAGCCCTCAAAAGAAGACAGCAGCCCTTTCCAGGAAAGTGGCTGCTCGACGGATGGAATGCGATTCCGATGACTTTGTTCAGCGGCTTCCTTGGCAATTTTGCGCCACCGCTCCAACCGTTTGCCTTCTTTCTTGGCATCATATTGGACAATCGTCCGTTCCGAGAGGAAAGGTACAAACGATACCGCTCCGATTTCGGTACATCTCTGAATAACCGTCTCCATTTTGTCGCCCTTCGGCAAGCTCTGGGCCACCGTTACGCGAATGCGAGCTTCATGGTCCATTTCCAGAGATTCCACGATATTTGCCGTTACCTGGCCAGCTTCGATACTCTCAATCTCCACCAAAGCCTCACGACTCTGCCCATCGCTGACAATCAGTTTATCTCCAGGCTTGCCACGCATCACTTTACTGATATGGCGCGCATCATCTCCCAAAATGACAACCGAATGCGCTGTAAGCTGTTCTGCAGATACAAAATAACGCTGCATGGGTTTATCCACCTATTCTTTCCTGTTATGACTGGCATTCACCCTGCCGCGCGGCAGGCGTGAATCCAATCGCCACAGATGATCATACAACTTTTATGTCCTTCTGACCAGTATTTCAGTCCAAAACGCCCTGAATCCATCCTTATTAAAACAAACCTAAAATCAAATATGAGAAATCAACATACATGTTGTATGCCAACTGGTATAAAGGTTGGATCGTTACTCTTTGCAAGGGAGGAATGATCAGAATTAAGAGAAAGATGAAAATGGACCATTGCTCTACTCCTTGAAGCTTGCGACTAATGGACGGTGGTAATATATCCTCAAGAATTCGATATCCGTCCAGAGGTGGCAGTGGGATCATGTTAAACAAAAACAGGAAAAAGTTCGTCAGGTTAAACATGTAAAAGAACGTGGAGATCGCTGTGAACAAGCGTTCATTCTCAATCCCGCCCATTACGCCAGAACCCACCAGCGAAGCATATATAATCGTTCCGACAACTGCTAGCAGCAAATTACTGAGCGGTCCAGCGAACGATACAATGACACCCATTAATCTTGGTTTATCAAAATTCGCACGGTTGACCGGAACAGGACGTGCCCAACCAAAACCCGCAATCACAAGCAGCAGTACACCAAACAAATCAAAATGCACTACCGGATTAAGGGTGACCCGACCCAGCAGCTTCGCGGTCGGATCCCCAAATTTATTGGCAAAGTACGCATGTGCAAACTCATGTACGGTGAAAGCTATCAGAATGGTTAGCAGGAAAAACGGGAGCTGATCAATGGGATAACGAAAGAACGAATTCAGAAAGTCCATCCGTTACCTCTTTCTGGCAACGTAAGCCAGCCAGTCCTCATCACGGTGGACCGCACTAATTTCAAAGCCGGAAGCAACGAGTGCATCATGCACAACCTGTTCTTTATTTTTCCAGATACCTGAAGCAATATAGACACCGCCCGGTTCCAGTGCATTGTATACATCATCAATAAACAGCATAATAATCTCGGCCAAAATATTGGCCACGATGACTTTCACAGGCAATTGAACGCCTAACGCAGGATCCTGGCTTCCAAGAACAGATAGGAGATCACTCTCTTTCACCGTAACTTGTTGTTCCAACCCGTTCAAATGCACATTCTCCTTCGCACTCGATACTGCAACCGGATCAAGGTCGAGCGCTAGCACATGTTTTGCGCCAAGCTGAATGGCACCAATCGCCAAAATACCCGAGCCTGTACCTACATCAATGACTTCCTCGCCGCCCTGGATCACCGTTTCCAGTGTCCGCAAGCATAGGGAGGTTGTCGGATGTGTACCGGTACCAAAAGCCATACCCGGATCCAGCTCGATGATCTTCTCTTCCGGACTCTCTGGTGTGTAATCTTCCCATGTTGGTTTAATCGTCAAACGATCGGAAACCCGAACCGGCTTAAAATACTGTTTCCAGGCATTCGCCCAGTCATCCTCATCCACTGTACGAACCTCGTACCGGATCTCGCCCGCATCAATATCAAATTCGGAAAGCTGCTCAATCCTCGGATTAACCTCGTTTTTAAGTGCTTCCATGTCCGTACCTTCCGAGAAATAACCTTTAATCACAGCCAAACCTTCAGGAATATCATTCAAAGGCAGTTCATACCACTGGCCATAAGACGTATCACGTTCTTTATTTAATGTGCCAGATTCTTCGATCGAGACACCTCCAGCACCTGCTTCATGCAAAAAATTCGAGATCATTTCCACAGCTTCTTCTGTGGTATGTATTGTTAGTTCATGCCATAACATACTTGATTTTTCCTCCTCATTTTTCAAACATCCCAATCATTGTACTACACAAGGGAGCAGGAGCACAAAACCGTTCCTGAGATTCAAACCAAAAAAACAGGACACCCGCAGTTTAACTGCTCGGATATCCTGTCTCGATTTTGCCCGAAAAAGAGGGAAAATCCTCAGCAAAAACGTCCACCATTCTGCGTAATCATCTCAGCCGCCTGAGGGAGATAGTCACTAGCTACAGAAACGGTCAACCGTATTTCTTGTCGGGAGGGAACTGATGCTCGCTGATCTGTCATATCCATAACCTCGCCATTAGATAACATCTCTGTCTCATCACTGATGAGTGCAAGTACATTCAGTTCGCCGCTGAATCCCCCCGTCAAGGCAGTAGGCGCTTCATCCATATGCTCCTGCGGTTCTGCGTCTCTAGAAAGGGACTCGCTCGTAAGACTCTCGATGCTCAACTGATTCGGATGCAGCAACGCCAGAGCTCTTCGTGCAGATTCAGCTTCAGACCAGCTTGTGAAGATCGCCTCGATCGTTACAGCCGAGCGTTCTTCATTCATGAAGCTCCCGTCCCTGACGACGATCAGCCGCTTCACTGCGTCGCAATGCCTCTACGTCATCATGGTCCGCAGCCTCAGCGCTGAATTCAACATCTTCGTTTTTTGCGGATTGCATCCGTTTCATCTTTTCCGTTTTGGTCAAAATCTTGCCTGGGCGTTCGTGCTCAGCCATCGTTATAATCCTCCTTCAAAATAGGTTAGTCCGCTTATCTCTAGATCATTCCACCAGCTTGTTCAATAATGGATAACGCCCGGTGATGTACTGCTTCGTCAACAACAACCGTTAACAATACATCTCTGCCGGTAGGACCTTCTTGTCCACCATCACTCATGCCACTTGCAGAGGGATCTGCTGCAGCCATGATTCCCGCTGTTGCATTCGTACCAAGCGCACCCGGTACCCACGATGAGAAGCTGCCGGAAACTCCTGGTGTGTAGGAAGCGCCACTGGGTCCAATACCTGCATAACGGCTGAAACGATTAATGGACAGGTCTTCCACACGCAAGGCTTCCAACTTTTTGGCTGCTCCCTCGGCCTGCTCCGGACTATGAAAATAGGCCAAAATATTTTTTTCGGTCATTCGGTTCACCTGCTTCCCAATATTTCGCATAACAGTTATGCATGATCGTTCTCGCCTTGCTATCTTTCCGCAGTATTGCTCATCTTATGCAGAATTCTCGCACTTGGAGCACCTGTTATTCGGAGCCTATGTCATGTAACGCAGGAGCTACAATCAACCTTAACCCTATGTATATATGTAAAAGGACACCACGCGTTAAACCGCTGTGGTGTCCTTACACATTGTTATATTTTGATACTCAGTCTCCGCGGAAAGCCCGTTTCACCCGGTCAAAGAAGGATTGTTCATGTTCATGTGTCTGCTCTCCATCTAAGGCAGCGATTTGACGAAGCAGATCTTTCTGCTCATCATTCAGCTTGCTCGGTGTAACAACAACCACCTTCACATGTTGATCCCCTTGGCCCATGCCGCGCAGGCGCGGAACCCCTTTGCCCTTGAGACGGAAATACGTTCCGGTTTGCGTACCCGCTGGAATTTTCAACTTCACTTTTTCAGTCAACGTTGGAATCTCAATCTCGTCACCCAATGCTGCCTGAGCAAATGTAAGTGGAATTTCGCAGTAAATATCATCGCCTTCACGCTCAAAGAAATCATGTGATTTCACACGAATGACGATATAAAGGTCTCCTGCTGGTCCACCTCGCAGACCACCTTCGCCTTCACCTGTCATGCGCAGTTGAGCACCGTCATCCACACCCGCCGGAATGCGAACATGAATTTTGCGCTGCTTGCGGACTTTACCGCTGCCGCTGCATGTAGTACATTTTTCTTCAATGATTTGACCAGAACCATTACAGTTCGAACAAGCACGACGATTGACCATCCGGCCAAATGGTGTGTTTTGCACGACTTCCTGCTGACCGCTACCTTGGCAGACGGAACAAGTCTTCGGCTTCGTACCTGGTTTGGCACCTGAACCATGACAAGTATCACAGCTTTCGGTGCGCGGAATGGTAATGTCGGTTTCTTTGCCAAATACCGCTTCCTTGAACTCAATGGTCATCGTGTACTGCAGATCATTTCCCCGCTGCGGAGCATTCGGATCACGTCGTCCGCCGCCACCGCCAAAGAACATATCGAAGATGTCGCCAAATCCGCCGCCGCCGAAATCACCGCCACCGCCGAATCCGCCCTGATTCGGATCGATATGACCATATTGATCATACTGAGCCCGTTTCTGGCTGTCGCTGACTACATCATAAGCTTCTTTTACTTCCTTAAACTTGGCTTCCGCATCTGCTGCCTTGTTCACGTCAGGGTGATACTGACGGGCAAGCTTACGGTATGCCTTTTTGATTTCCTCGTCGCTTGCATTTTTGCCGACGCCGAGTACCTCATAATAATCACGTTTTTCAGCCACTCTTCCACCCCCATAACATTCACCTTATCGCACATCGTGACAAAAGGAAAGTCAAAGCACGGAAGACCCGGCTATGACTTTCCCCTCGATCCGAACGTCACCGATGATTAATCCACGAAAAACCGCGAATTAGTTTTGTTTTTTATCTTCATCCACGACTTCGTAATCAGCGTCTACGACGTTGTCACGTTTAGCGGAACCTTGTTGCTCTTCAGCACCTTGAGCTGCTTGCTCTTGTGCCTGTGCTTGCTCATACAGTTTAACGGACAGTTGTTGAACGATCTCTGTCAGTTCTTCTGTAGCT
This sequence comes from Paenibacillus pabuli, assembly GCF_039831995.1. NCBI lineage: Bacteria > Bacillati > Bacillota > Bacilli > Caryophanales > Paenibacillaceae > Paenibacillus > Paenibacillus pabuli. The sequence continues at coordinate 966,354 of NZ_JBDOIO010000004.1, read as the reverse complement.
GCTTTGATGTCTTCCAGGTTGTCGGAAGCCAGCACGCCTTGCAGTTTTTCTTTTGCAGCATTGGCTTTCTCAACTTCGCCAGCGTCTGCTTTTTCGCCAAGATCTTTGATCGTTTTGTCCACAGAGTAGATCAGTTGATCTGCACTGTTTTTCGCTTCAACGAGCTCTTTGCGTTTTTTATCTTCTTCAGCGTGCAGTTCAGCATCTTTCATCATTTGCTCAACTTCAGCATCGCTCAGACCGCTGGAAGACGTGATGGTGATTTTTTGCGTTTTGTTCGTACCTTTGTCTGTTGCAGATACGTTAACGATACCGTTGGCATCAATATCGAAGCTAACTTCGATTTGCGGAACGCCGCGTGGAGCCGGTGGAATATCTCCCAACATAAAGCGTCCCAGCGTTTTGTTGCCAGCTGCCATTTCGCGTTCCCCTTGCAGGACATGGATCTCAACGCTTGGTTGATTGTCTGCATAAGTGGAGAATACTTGGGATTTGGATGTAGGGATCGTTGTGTTGCGCTCGATCATTTTAGTGAATACGCCACCTGCAGTTTCGATACCCAGGGACAGTGGAGTTACGTCGAGCAATACCACGTCTTTCACGTCACCTGTCAGTACGCCCGCTTGTACAGCTGCGCCCAAAGCTACAACTTCATCCGGGTTAACGCCTTTGTGAGGCTCTTTTCCAGTCAGTTTCTTGATCGCTTCCTGTACTGCAGGAATACGTGTGGAACCACCAACCAGAACGATTTTGTCGATATCATTAGCAGTCATGCCAGCATCGCTCAATGCGCGGCGAGTTGGTTCAAGCGTACGCTCAACCAGACCAGCAGAGATTTCTTCGAATTTCGCACGGCTCAGGTTCAACTCCAAGTGCTGAGGAACGCCGTCAGCTACGGTGATGAACGGCAGGGAAATCGTTGTAGTCAATACGCCGGAAAGTTCTTTTTTCGCTTTTTCCGCTGCATCTTTCAAACGTTGAACCGCTGCTTTATCTTTGCTCAGGTCAATGCCTTGATCTTTTTTGAATTCACTTACGAGATAATCAATGATTACTTGGTCAAAGTCATCGCCACCCAGTTGGTTATCACCACTAGTCGCTTTAACTTCGAAGAAGCCGTCACCCAGTTCAAGGATGGATACGTCGAATGTACCGCCACCCAAGTCATATACGAGAATGGTTTGGTCTTCGGATTTCTCCATACCATATGCCAAAGCTGCTGCTGTTGGCTCGTTGACGATACGCAGAACTTCCAAACCTGCGATTTTACCTGCATCTTTGGTTGCTTGACGCTGGCTGTCATTGAAGTAAGCCGGTACAGTGATAACCGCTTGAGTTACCGTTTGGCCAAGGTAAGCTTCAGCATCGGATTTCAGTTTTTGCAGGATGATCGCAGAGATCTCTTGTGGAGAGTAGTCTTTGCTATCGATTGTTTCTTTGTGGGAAGTACCCATGTGACGTTTGATCGAAATGATCGTACGATCCGGATTCGTGATCGCTTGGCGTTTAGCTGTTTCACCAACAACGCGCTCTCCATCTTTTTTGAAACCCACTACGGATGGGGTTGTACGTGCGCCTTCCGGGTTTGGAATAACGACAGCCTCGCCGCCCTCCATTACCGCTACGCAAGAGTTGGTTGTTCCTAAGTCAATACCGATTACTTTGCTCATCGGAAAATTTCCTCCCTCAACTATTTAAAATGGATCAGGTTGATCCTTATTTGCAGTTCTTCCTTATCGCGCTCTATGTGTGTAAACCTTTATATTAAACTTCGTCACAGCTTACAAATCAATGGGGCGAGGCCCATTATTCTGTAACCAAAATTATGAGCTGACTTTAACCATGGCAGGACGAAGTACTTTATCCTTCAGCATATAGCCTTTTTGGACTTCCTCCACAACGGTACCTTCCTCATACTCGTCGCTCTCCACTTGCATAATTGCTTGATGGAATTCAGGATTAAACGGCTGTCCAACCGTTTCCATTGCAGTCAGACCTTCATTGTTCAGCACCGTTTCCAGCTGGCGGAAGATCATTTGGATGCCTTTGGAGAAGGATTCGGATTCCGTACCTTCCGGCACAGTAGCCATGGCACGTTCGAAGTTGTCAATAACCGGCACCAGTTCGGTGACCAACTTCATTGAAGCATACTTCGCCAGTTCCTCTTTTTCCTTTTGTGTACGGCGACGGAAGTTATCAAAATCAGCTTGAGCACGGACAAAGCGCTGCTGTGTTTCCTCAACCTCTGCCTTCAAACGTGCGAGCTCATCTTGCCCCTGATCTGCCATCTCCTCGGCCTGCGCTTCTGCAGCTCCTGCTTCGTTAACAGGTCCCTGGCTCTCGGCCGCTGTCATTTCCTGCTGTTCCTGTTCTTCTGCTGCGAATGATTGCTCCTCTTTCAAGATGTTCACCTCCTTATACTAATGAATTCGTTCAATCCCGTATCCTTATGGCTTGCAGCATGTTTCCTATTTGAAGCGATGCGTTAGCATAGCCGTTAAATCACGAGATAATGTATTTAAAATATGAATGACACGTGCATAATCCATCCGTGTGGGTCCCAGTATCCCGATTGATCCCAAAGCTTCTCCATCCAATGAATAGGACGCTGTAATCAAACTGCAGTTGGCGAAGGCTTCATGATCATTCTCGGTGCCGATACGCACCTGAATACCTGATCCACCCGGCACAGGCATCATTAATTTCATGAGTGTTGGTGTCTCATCCAGCAGGTCAAGAATATCCTTTACCTTTTCGACATCTTTGAATTCCGGTTGGGTCAACATATTCGTTGCACCACTGAGGAATAGACGATTATCATGTTCGTTGTCAAAAGCACTGTTCAGCACCTGCATAACTTCCTCATAGCGTGAAATGTGCCGTTCCATCTCTTGCCCAAGCTCGGTGTAGAGGCGGGATTTTAATTTGTAGATAGGCACACCAACCAGTTTGGCGTTAAGCAAATTGACCACTTTCTCCATCTCGGCTACCGAGATCTCCGGAGGAATTTGAACCGTCTTGTTCTCCACTTGACCCGTGTTGGTCACAATAATAGCCACGGCCGTATTTTCATTCAGCGGCAGCAGCTGAAAATGACGCAGTGAAGTATGGAATACTTCGGGTCCAAGAAGGATTGAAGTATAATTCGTCATGTGCGACAAAATGACCGATGCATGCTGAATCACTTGTTCCATGACATTTAATTTTTCGGCAAAGAATGATTTTAGATCATCCAGCTCTTGCGGCTCCACCTGATTCCAGGGAACCAAATGATCGACATAATATCGATAGCCTTTATGCGAAGGAATACGGCCTGCCGAGGTATGCGGCTGTTCCAGAAAACCCATATCTTCGAGATCCGCCATTTCATTACGGATCGTAGCCGGACTGTATCCAACATCTCCCCTTTTGGAAATGCTTCGGGACCCTACGGGCTCAGCTGAACGGATATAGTCATCCACTATAGCGTTCAGAATCATACGTTGACGCTCTGTTAACATGGTGAGTATTCCCTCCTTCTGACTGTACTGTCCCATGTCGTTAGCACTCCGGTTAGATGAGTGCTAAGCGGTAATACAAAAATACCAAACTGACGTGAAGATTGTCAAGTCAGTTTGATGAGTACGCTCATCTATTTATAGTATAGACCATTCTTGGCCGGTCATAACAGCATTAGCCACTAAATTACTATAAAAGAAAAGGACCCAGCTCAGACGAATGTTACATTCTTCCGAAGCATATGGCCCTTCATTATTTTATGCGGATACATTCAATTCCTTCAGCACTGCGATCTCATCGCAGCAGTCCTGCTTGCTGCAATGAACACAGTCCGTCCACACTTTTTCCGGGAATATCTCTTTGTTTACCACGGCAAACCCATTTTTGAGGAAAAAGGAGACCTCATATGTCAGTGCCATGACCTTTGGAATCTGCTGCTTCTCAGCTTCTTCCACCAAACGGTCCAGCAGCAAGGAACCAATCCCCATCCCTTTGTGTCCTTCCGAGATGCCGAGCGACCTGACTTCCACCAGATCATTCCCCAGACGGCACAGCGAGCCGCAGCCCACCACTTCACCGTTCACTTCGGCTACGACAAAGTGTTCCAGCTGTCGATGCAGTACTTCCCTTGATCGCGGAAGCATGATCCCACGTTCAGCATATCCCTTAATCATTTCAAACAATGGTTCAACATCTTCCGGTACGGCTTTTCTGCATATCGCCGACATCCCGCTCTCCTCCTATACAAGCTTTCCAGAGGAAAGCTGACTTCGTAGTGGTTATCCAAACACGCTCTGTAAAATCAATATGAATAAATATACAACAGAGTGTATGGAATTTCAAGCTACGAATTCAGCGATATTGACCCGATAAACTCGGCAAAAACGTCATTCCCGAACAGGATCCCCTGTTCACTGAGCCGGAAGCCGTCTGACGTCCGTTCAAGCAGTCCTGCATTCAGCATTTTGCCTAGGGGCTTAGCAAACACGTCTTCGATGGATTCTCCAAACTGTTCACTGAACCGCGAAGCGGATGCACCCTCCAGCATTCTCAGTCCAACCATCAAATAATCTTCCATGGCTTCGGCACGACTGATCTCAAAATGATCCAGGCGAGGCAGTCCTGCACGGGATGCTTCGACATAAGGATTTATACCTTTAATATTCATATGACGCTCACGGCCCACGTATCCATGCGCACCGGCTCCAAGACCATAATAGTCCTCATTGCGCCAGTACGTAATATTGTGCCGACTCTCGAATCCGGGTTTCGCAAAGTTACTGATTTCGTACTGGCCGTATCCCGCTTCTTTCATTCGCTTCATTAATAGAAGATACATCTGCAGCTCATCATCCTCATGAGGGAGCGGCAGTTGGTTCTTTTGATATAACGTATGGAAAAGCGTATTCTCTTCAACTTTCAAACTGTATATGGAATAGTGAGGCAAATCGAGCTCAAGCGCCTTATCAATACTCTCGTTCAGCATCTCCACCGTTTGATTTGGCAAGCCAAACATCAGGTCGATCGACAGGTTAGTCAATCCTGCCTTGCGGGCGTTCTCCAGACTGCGATATACATCGTCCGTATTATGAATTCGTCCAATACCTGTCAACAGGTCATTTTGAAAAGCCTGTACGCCAAAGCTGACGCGGTTCACTCCGCCTTCTTTCATCACGGCTAGCTTCTCGGCATCTGTCGTTCCCGGGTTGGCTTCCATTGAAAATTCAATATCGTCCGCCCAATTCGGGAAATACGTTTTAACAGACCGCAGGAATACGGCCATTTCGTCTGGCTTCAAAGCCGTTGGTGTACCACCACCAACAAAAATGGTTTTGATTTCTCCCGGCGGATTGGCTTTGACGGTATGTTCCATCTCCCGCTCCAATGCCTCAAGGTATTGCATTACAGGCTGGTCCTTCAGGACATAGGAGTTGAAATCGCAATAGAAGCATTTATTTGTGCAAAAGGGAATATGAAGGTACACCGCTTGGGGTGCACCTGTTTTCCGGCTGTGTGCTGCCAATGTCATGGCAAGTCCCCCTCTATTTGAAAAAAGGAAAGCCATCCGGCTTCCCTTTCAGCTTAGTTTATTTAGTATTCTGTAATTCACTTTTGATACACGCACTGTGTGTTGCACTCAAAATTGAATGGTTTAATCATCAATTTTCAGCACCGCCATAAACGCTTCCTGCGGCACCTCAACGTTACCAACCTGCTTCATCCGCTTCTTACCTTCCTTCTGCTTCTCCAGCAGCTTCCGTTTCCGCGAGATGTCACCGCCGTAACACTTGGCAAGTACGTTTTTACGCATGGCTTTTACGGTTTCACGTGCAACGACCTTCGTACCTACGGATGCCTGAATCGGCACCTCAAACATTTGCCGTGGAATCAGCTCGCGCAGCTTCTCACAGATAATGCGGCCGCGGTTATATGCACGGTCACGGTGAACGATGAACGACAGGGCATCGACCTGCTCGCCATTAAGCAAAATATCCATTTTCGCCAGATTGGACTGACGATAACCAGACAGTTCGTAGTCGAAGGACGCGTACCCTTTTGTACTTGATTTCAATTGATCGAAGAAATCATACACAATCTCGGACAATGGGATCTCATACGTAATGGTAACCCGAGTGGTATCAAGATATTCCATATTCACATATTCACCGCGTTTGTTTTGACAAAGTTCCATAATGGTACCTACATAATCATTCGGTACGATAATGGAGGCTTTCACGTATGGTTCCTCCACGTAATCGATTCTTCCCACCTCAGGATAATTGGATGGGTTATCAATCTGCATGACTTCACCATTCGTCAATGTCACATGATAGATTACGCTTGGTGCTGTTGTGATGAGCGGTATGTTGAACTCTCGCTCAATCCGCTCCTGAATAACATCCATATGAAGCAGTCCCAGGAATCCGCAACGGAATCCAAAGCCGAGTGCACTTGAGGTTTCCGGTTCGAAGCTTAGGGATGCATCGTTCAACTGCAATTTCTCCAGCGCTTCACGCAGATCCACATAATCGGATGTCTCAATTGGGTAGAGACCACAGTAAACCATTGGATTAATTTTGCGGTAACCCGGCAAAGGTTCTAGTGTTGGATTTTTGGCATCTGTTATCGTATCCCCGACTTGGGTATCTCCTACATGCCGGATACCTGCAACAACAAAACCAACATCCCCCACGTTCAGCTCGTCCACAATGGTCATACGTGGTTTAAACGCACCCACTTCGATAACTTCAAATGATTTTCCTGTTGCCATCATTTTGATTTTGGAACCGGACTTGATTTTGCCGTCAATGACACGGATATATACAATTACGCCTTTGTACGGGTCATAGTGCGAGTCAAAAATCAGCGCTTTCAATGGCTGGTCAGGATCACCCTGTGGTGCAGGAACACTCTGTACGACTTGTTCCAGAATCTCTTTAATCCCAATGCCGGCTTTGGCCGAAGCCAGAACTGCATTGCTGGTGTCCAAACCAATGACATCTTCCACTTCCTGCTTCACCCGATCCGGATCGGCGCTTGGAAGGTCAATTTTGTTGATGACCGGTAAGATTTCAAGGTCATTATCCAATGCCAGGTATACGTTTGCCAGTGTCTGCGCTTCAATTCCCTGAGCCGCATCCACAACCAGCAACGCACCCTCACATGCAGCAAGACTGCGAGATACTTCATATGTGAAGTCTACGTGTCCAGGCGTATCAATTAGATTCAATAGATATTCTTCACCATCATCCGCTTTATAAGACAGGGCAACGGCCTGCAGCTTGATCGTAATACCACGTTCGCGTTCAAGCTCCATCTGATCCAGTACCTGCTCCTGCATTTCCCGTGTGGTGAGCGCACCTGTGTACTCCAAGATCCGGTCCGCAAGTGTTGATTTGCCGTGATCTATATGTGCAATAATTGAAAAGTTACGAATTTTACGTTGTCTTGCCCGAATGTCAGTCATTCCTTACCCCCAGAAACAGCCTAGTGTCAATCACTTCATTATAACAGTTGATGCAGGGTGCATCAATCCCGCGTTGTCTCAACTTTATAACAAACATCCTGTTTTGTGAATCTCCAGGGGTTTATTTTACCTTTACCGAGCAGCTTTTTATTCAGCAACCCCGCTAAACAATGAAACTACCCACTTAATTCCATTATGAGACAGATTTTGAAGCAGTCCCGCCGTTTTATCTGCAAGCACATCCACGGGGGCTTTGTTCTGCTCCGCCCCAAGCACCTGACTTGGAGTTTGAACAGGAACAATCGGCTTCTCTTTTTCTTCCTGCTGAACGGGAACAGTGGGCTCCGATTCGGCAGCAGGTTCTGGTTCTGGTTCCGGTTTGACTACGGCCGGAACCTCTGAAATGTTACCCACCTGAAGGTTACTTCCTGCCAGCTGCATCCCCAGCAGAACCCCTAATAACATGAATACAATAACGGTTAACATTTTTTTGCCGAATCTGGACACATTGTTCCCCTCCTGTCAGGTTACATCTTGAAATACTCAACTGCCTTGTGACTTGGTCCCCGTACTGGCTTTATCCACGTTCTGATCTTCCCAATATACTTCGGCAATCATGTCTGCAAGGACTTTTGATGTTCGCTTGAGCTCAGCCCCTGTATTGTCAATCCCTCCGATTTCGATCAGAATGCTGTTGGGTGAGAGGGTTTGGTTGTACTCACCATTATTTGCTCCGCCACCATCTTTGCCCCAAACCCCTCTGGAGACACCAGGGTATTTCGCTTCGAGTTTCTTGTGAATCTTTGCAGCAAAGGCTTCATTTTGTTGCCAATTCGGATTCTCATGACCAATGATGAAATATACTTTGGCATACCCCTTGCCATTAATGGTCGTGGTTGTTTTGTTGTGACGCTGGGAATCCCGGTGAATATCAATGAGATAGGTCAGGTCATCATTTTCGGCGAGTGCAGCCTTTACAGTCTGGCGGGAATATTTATAGGAATAGTTCCAGTTATAATCCTTCACTTTGGTCGGGTAATCGTCCGTTGCATGCTCCACTCCAACGCCAAGCGCTTGCAAACTGTCGGACAGGTACGTCCCTACTTGAAAAACGTTGCCTGTCGCTTTTCCGGAGGAAGGATTATCACTCTTGGTGCCAAGCAACGGATTGTATCCTTCACGCGGATGGGAATGATAGATCAGTACGGCTTTTTTACCCGTTGTGGCTGTACCTTCTTGACCATCGCTCTTCGGCGGTGGATCTTCCTTCACTTCTCCGTCATCCGGCTCGTCCGTTTCGGAAGAATCCAGGTTATCCTGACCTGGGGGAATATGCAGTTCGCCATCCGTTTTGCCTCCTCCAGCAGATGCGGTATCCGTCAGCCCTGGTCCTGGTTGATAATCTTCAGGTGCTTCGGCCTTCTCGTTTCCAGAACCAGGACGGAGCAAAACCGGTTGATTGGCACCCATGCCAGGCATTTCTCTTGCGATCAGGCTTTTGGGGTCTTGAGGATTAACATTCGTAAGAAGCTGAAATACAAATGTCGTCAGATTTTCGCCGGAGAATGCGGAAGTTTGCTCCTTCTGGGTCAGGTGGGGCATCTCCATGCCGAGCATATCCACAAAAAAGCTGCTGGATACAGCACTCGCAAAACCTTTCATGGAAGAAACCGGCGAATTGTTCAACCTTTTCTCTGCCATGCCTCCCAGACCAAGTACGACAAAAAACAAAGCTGATATAATCATAAGCAGCAGCAACGTACGGCCCATGGCCAGCACGTGCAGACATCTTTTTTTCCACTTTCCGATATTCCAGGCCAATATTTTGTTCATTCATCTGTCTCCTTCCCTGCTGGACAACTCTTATACTTCAACTCTATGAGCCTGCAAGATTTGATAGAACAGGAAATAGAAGAAAGACAAAAAAAAGAAAGTCCGATAGATTCGGACTTCCTGCCTTTGATGGTTTACTGTTTAATGAGTATACGCCGCAACGTTATCCGGATTCACCGCGTCATGCAGGGCAGCATTCAGGCCTGATGCAATAACGTTGGCAATTCCCTCGATGAATTCATCAATTTCCTTTGGGGTAACAATCAAATCATGACCAAGTGGCTCCAAAACCTCTTTCACCAAACTTAAACGATCCTGCTCACCGATATCGTCCAGCATGCCCATAATCTGTTTGGTCTGATCCGTCTCTTGACGGAAGTGTGCGCTCATCATTTCAATGACATTATTTACGATCGTCGAGGCGTAACATACGGTCGGCACACCGATGGCAATACAGGGTACACCCAAAATCTCTTTAGTTAGTCCGCGTCGTTTGTTACCGATACCTGAACCAGGATGAATTCCAATATCAGCCACCTGAATTGTGGTGTTGACCCGTTCGAGTGAACGAGAAGCCAGTGCATCAATGGCAATAATGGCATCCGGTTTGGTCCTATCCACAATCCCTTGCACGATGTCACTGGACTCAATCCCTGTAGTACCAAGCACGCCAGGGGCGATGGCACTAACTTCACGATATCCTGGAGCCACCTGATCCGGTACCAATTCGAAGTACTGACGGGTTACCATCAAGTTTTCCACCACCAGTGGACCAAGCGAATCAGGAGTTACATGCAAATTACCAAGACCTACAATAAGTATTTTGGATGTCTTGTTCACACCCGCCTTGGTTAGAAAATCCTCCATCTCCCGCGTGAATTCCGCTGCCACGCGTTCCTGAAGTTCGGTGTCGCCGTTACGTAGCGATGGAACTTCCAGCGTGACGTAATGTCCTTTGACACGTCCGATTGTTTTTGCGGCAGCATCGTTCAGTACATCAATCCGTGTGATGGTAATGCCGTCTTTTTCCTCCACATCTTCACGCAGGCCGGGAATCGTCTGCTTCTGTGAACCTTGAGCCATTTCTTTCGAGTCAATTGCCAAATCAGTGCGAACGGTATAGTTCTGTAAATCGAGCGTCATCTGTTCCTGCCTCCCTTACCGCATTTGAGCATATTGTGTGGGGAAAAGAGGTTCTTTATGCAATGCCAAGAACACTATAGGAATATTTGTTGCAATTTGCATGCTAGCGTGCTAGAATATTTTAAGTTGTGAAACGTTTGTATTCATGCGAATGCCTTACAGGAGGTGAATGTAATGCCAAACATCAAATCCGCTGTTAAACGCGTAAAAACGAGCGACAAGCGCCGCGCACTCAACGCTTCCCAGAAATCCGCACTCCGTACAGCTGTTAAAGCTGCTGATGCTGCTCTGGTAAGCAACGAAGTTGATACTGCAAAAGCTGCGATTCAAGCTGCTTCCAAAAAGCTGGACAAGGCTGTAACTAAAGGTCTGGTTCATAAAAATGCTGCAGCCCGCAAAAAGTCTCGCTTGGCGAAAAAACTGAACGCTCTTTCCGCACAAGCGTAAGAAGCGTTACTTATACGATCCAATGGAAAAATCCTGAACAGCACCGTGCTTTCAGGATTTTTTAGTATCTGGTCTGATAAGTATTCAATCAATCCAAACAAAGAACCCGTCTCCGGCGATCTATCTGACGACCGAATACGGGTTCTTTGTTTGCGAATCCATTCTCTCTCGAGATGCTGTCTTTATGCTCCAAGTCTAAGCAGGAATAACTCCAATCCAAGCACTTTATCGACGACACCTGTCTTCATCTGGTAATCCAGTTCGCTAAGATGACTCAGAATATTTCTCAGCCGTTCCGGCTGAAATTTGCGAGCCTGCTCTCCGGCAATTTTAACCGCATACGGATGCAAACCCAGCTGACTGGCGATTTGCTGTTGTGAATAGCTTTGCTGCCCGAGCTCTTTGACTTGAATCATAATTCTGAACTGACGAGCGATCAGAGCTGCAATTTTAATAGGCTCTTCGCGCTGTTTCAGCAGTTCATAGAATAGACCCAGTGCTTTCTCCAGACGTAGGTTGGCTAATTCTTCCACCAAGGCAAATACATTCTGCTCGGTACTGCGTGCTACCAATGACTCAATATCAGCACGACGGATGGTTCCCCCATTACCCGCGTACAGGCATAGCTTGTCTACTTCAGCAGATAGAGTCTGCAAACCTGTGCCCGCAAAACTCACAAGTGTATCGGCAGCTCCCGCTTCAAACGACACATCCCGCTGCTTCGCAAGCTTCACGATCCAATTCAGCAGTTCTTCTCCGCTCAGTGGAGCAAAGGCGAGAACGACTGCCTGTTTCTTGACTGCTTTTACCAACTTTTTACGCTCATCCAGTTTGTCTCCTTGTGCGAGGAAAACAATGGTACTGTAATCAGCTGGATTGTCCATATAAGTAAGCAGACGATCCACCTGGTGATCAATCTTGGACTCTTTACCCGCCGTAAACAAGCTAGCATCCCTTACAATAATTAATTTACGAGGGACCAAAAAGGGAACCGTCTCCGCTTCCTCAATGACCACCTCTACAGGTGTTTCGGACAAATCATACGGAATAATGGCAAAATCCCGATGCTCTTCCTCAATTACCTGATCTTTTAACATATCCGTAAATTGCTGTATCTGGTATTTCTCCGTTCCGTACAGCACATATATCGGAGCCGTCTCCCCATTGCGTATCGCCTTTGTTGCCGTTTTCACATCCATCACGGTGCCCCCTATCCCTACTATCCTACCAGAAAACAGGACAGACAACAAAGGGGCCATCATCCTTTATAACGAATGAAGGCCCCTGGTCCTACATCTATATAAACGAGGACACCAGCAATTCTAGAAATGGCTGGACCCCGGTCATACGACGTCAGTTGTTTCAACTGAGATAGGACGTTATTGATACGTTCAGTATATTCTTGCCAAGCTTAAAATGTTCTGCTGATTCGAGAGAGCAGGCTCACACTCTCCGAATTATTTAGTGGAAGTTTCACCCGAAGCCGAAGGCACAGTGAACGAACTCTTCACCGTAGTTCCATCCTTGTCTGTCTCGTAGTTGAACGAGGTACTGTCGCTGGACCAGCCGGCTGTCTTCAATGTACCTTCCAAACTGCGCTGTTCCACCAGATTAAGAACGTCTGAATCCGTTGCCGATTTTGAATAAACACTTAACTGGTTGTCGATCAGCATCACTACATAGGATCCGTCGGGTGAATTCCATTCCTTCGACGTCATGGTAGAGGTTATCCCCTGATTTGGTGCAACAAAGCCTTTGTTGCCACTCTCCGCAGCTCCCGCTTCGGTACCGGGAGATTGATTATCTTCAGTCGGTTCCTCAGTATCTACCTCAGGCGCAATCCCCTGTGTGTTGAATGATTCAGCATCCCTGCCGTCTGCTTCTGTTGTTTCTTTTTCATCCGCTCCTGCAGGAGGCACAGCAGCTGTATTTGAATCCTGATTTTTTTGCTGCGTATCCTGTCGTTGATCTTGGCTCTTCTGACTATCGGAAGCATCCGGATTACTGGAAGGAGAATTTCGAGCTTCCGTGCTGTTATCTGATTCAGACGTTGTGTCTGACTGATTTGGCGTCTGGTTATCCTTCACCTCAGGCTCCTGGACCTGACCCGATCCACTTTCTTCGGGCGCAGTCTCTGGATTCGTCTTTTCTGACATGGGCGATTGACTCTCCGTATCATCCATTAATGGACCGCTGTTATTTTCAGATGAGGAGGATTCGTCGTTCTCGAGCTCCCGGCTTAGCGGATTTTGATCGACCGTCCCCGTCTCCTGGGTGCTGCCCGAACTCATCATGATCGACTCGGCATTCTCCACCTTTTCAGGTTCATAACCCCAGATCGCAACACCTAGCACCACTGCCGCGGCAGCAGCACCCATGGACATCCGGCCCATCATGGAGTTAAGCCACTTCTGTTTTGGTTTGCGTTCACTTGAACGTTGTAAATTCTCGAATGCAGCAGGGACAGGACTCATTTCCTGTATTGTACTGCTTTGTTCCCTCCGCGCTTCGTCAATCGCATCCAATTGAGGTATAATTGCATCAACCAAGCTGAATTTCGGGGTCACCTGCGGCAAATCTTCCAATTCTCTGGAAAGAGCTCTAAGCAAACTAAAATTCTCGGCGCACTCCGGGCATTGGGCCACGTGCTGTAGCATCTGCGCAGTTTCCGCGTCGCCCAGATCATGATCCAGATACCGGTGCATCCATTCCACCACCTCTTCGCATTTCATCCTGTCACACCACCTTTCTGATACTCCTGTAGTAGATTTTGCAATTGCTGTCTGGCTCTGAATAAATACGATTTGACTGTATTCAGCGGAAGATCAAGACAATCCGCAATTTCGTTATACGATAAATCCTGCAAATATCTTAGTACAATTACCGTTCGATGATGCTCTGGAAGCTTGTTGATCGCATCCTGAATATCTTTTGCAACATACGTGGACATCACTTCAAACTCCACATCCTGATTATCCTGAAATACCATCTCATGCTCGTCAATGGAGACCGAGGGCTTGGTTCTTCTGAATTTATCAATACAGATATTCGTTACGATCCGCTGCACCCATGTTTTGAATTGGGCTTTTTCTTCGTAGGAATTAATTTTGGTATAGATTCGGATCAATGCTTCCTGAGCAGCATCCAAAGCATCCTGTTCATTATTTAAAATGTAATATGCGGTTCGGTATACATGCTGTTCTATGTCCCGCAATAGGGTAATTAGAGCGTCGCGATCGCCCGATTGAGCGGCTCTGATGAGTTCCGGCTCTACCACAAAGGATCCCCCTCTCCCTGCAACCTTACAGACGTGTTCATCAATAAAATTGTTGCAAAGTTAAGTATTTTTTTAGACAGAAAAGGTAAAACATTGGAGCATTCACACTTGTTATCGCTTACTAAGCTCAGCATGTTCCTAGAATACGTTAATAGATGTGAATATTACCACAACAAAATAACGGCTTATGTATGAAGGGCCGCTGAAACTTATCTAAGAATAACAGAAATTGCATACCGAGTCACCACGCGGCTTCAACCAGCCATTCCATTACTTACACGACTCAATTCCATTGCAATGGCATACATTATAGATAAGCGCGTGAAAGTTTTCAAAAATAAAAAAAGTCGAAATTTGTCCAAAATTAAGCTCTTTTTAATGCAATTTTCATGAAAATAGTGTATTGTAAATTTACATTCATAATACGAGGTGATGAGCATGCCAGCTCTTGCGAAGATTCAATTATTAAAAGAACAAATGCCGAAGGAATATCAAAGCATTTCTCATTTTGTAGAACATGCAATGCAATCCATTGATACTTTGGTTGAGGAACACCGGAAATACACCGCTGCACAGGCGTTATACGGCGATAAAATCGTCGGATCGGAAGAACGTCTGTACAGAGAAACTGTACTTGATGTCAGAGAGCAGCTTCTGCTCACGCTGGAAAAAACAGTAGAAGACCTTTTGCACAAAGGTGACAAGCATTGGAACAAACATTTTAAGGACGGCGTTGAATAATTCTTTTGATTATTAATGGCCCGTTTCGGCTATACTCCAACCAGGAGTCTAGCCGAAACGGGCTTTTTGCATAATTTCATTGAGACGGTGATTTCATGCTATTGAAGATAAATTTAATAAATGCTAATCAGTTTTCCACTGACAAAGCTCAAAACACGCAATAAATTCGGCCCAGCATAGACCCACACTTCTATTTTACCCTTTGAACTCATTTCTTGGGTAATGCTCGTGGGGTCTCCCCACGCCAAACCTGCTTGTGTCGTGGTCATACCCAGAGCTACTTCACCGGCAATAATCTTCTTCCATGTGGACTGCGACCATTTGTATTTTTGGTAGGGATCATAAGTGAAGAATTGATCCGAATCTGACAACATCTCCGTGACCTTGGTGGCATTGCCCCCTGCATAAACAACACCTGTTTTACCTTTTGCGTTACGAAATACTACAGAGTAGCTCTTATCTCCAGAATCATTCTTATTAATTTCGATATCGGTTATCGTTACTTTGCTGAAACGTTGTCCCAACTCGGTGTAACTATTAATCCAATACGATTTGCCGATCAATCGGCTAAGACTTCCAAGCTCTTTTTTCTTGATTAGTGCAGCTGTATCCTTGGATTCAATAAGAATGGATGACTTACCCACCAGAACCTCTGCCTGTTTTAACTCTCCATCCCATCGAACTTTAATCCCTGCAGTCTGACTCAAGAGACTTGCTGGAAATACCGTCTGTCCTCCAATGGTTTGCACTTTTCCTTTTAACTTGAGCTCTTTATTGTTAAATTGCGCAGTTGCATTTCCCTTTTGCAGGATAATCTTGTCATCTCCAAGTTGAATTGAAAAAGACGAACCTTTTACCTCGACTTTGGCACCTAACGTCTTAAACACCGACTGCACTGGCAAATATACGGTACCATTTAATAATGCAGCTCCTGTCAGCTTTTGCTGCACTCCTACATCCAACTGAATGCTTGAAGTCAGGTCTTCTATTGTAAATGTTACTTGAGTCGTCCCAATCCCCGTAACCTTAAGTTTGCCGTCATCCTGAATTTTAGCAACTTGAGGCTGTTCCAACGTTATTTCCGCAGGTTGCGGCTGACGTTTAGTTTTAAAGCCGTTGCTATATGTCTGCTGAACCGAAAGTGTAACTTCATCTCCAATAACAGCTTCTTTCGCCGATGCAGTTAACGTTACTTTAGTTAATGAAGGAACTTGGAGTGGTACCATTTGCCCTTCATTATAGACAACCCAAGATCCATCCTGTAATCGTGCATATAATTCATCTAGCTCAAACGAATATATAAGCTGATTGACATTCGTTAGCCCTGCCAATTGTTCAGACTTATATTTAGCCGTACGATCATAACTCCATACCGTGCCATCTTTCTTCACCGTTAGTAGCTTATGTGTACTCCCTTGCCAGATTATGGATTGAACGTCACTTGCGACTTGTACCTGCTCCTCTTCATACATCATATTAACAATAACTACGGATCCGTCGTTCTTCAGAACAGCAGCATACGCACTATTCGTGGCAACGGCTTTTCCATCCGCTACGTTCCCTACCTTGCGAACCATGTTTCGATAGTCCGCATAATAGACGTCTCCCGACGAAGATAATGCGCCATATGAATAATTACGATCCGCTGGATAAGGACCGACATCGATAATGGATTCCAACCCTTTAATTTGCTTTCCATCGTCGTGGAGTGTTCCATCCTGAAGAAGGATCAAACCATTTCCATACACCTTTTCTACTCCATTGTATTGATTTATCTCAGGCTTTTGCGGATTGTCCACATCCCAACGATAGACTTGCCCATCCGCAGTCCAACCATATAGGGAATGAGAATCACCTTTGGAGATGCCAATCAGGTTTCGACTTTGCGTCCAGACTCCACTGGTCATGCCCTTAGCCCAAACTGTACCAGTGTCGATTAGATAATGGTTACGGTCCAGTACGGAAATGATCGAGCTGCTTGTAGTGGATGCTGCAGTCGCAGGAGACTGACCGGGCAGCAAGCTGGAAAAGATAACTCCAATACATAACATCAATGTTATTTTGAGCCACTTAGCTCTGAAATGCTGCTTAACTCCGCCGTTCTTTAGTCTTGTTTCTTCGTATCCCATCGCTTCTTATCCCCTTCTTATTATGTATCTCGGTATCTCTGGCGCTTAATAAAACTGAGCCTAATCATTATTCGGTAAAAATAACCATTATCCTGCACCGGGCGAAAATTCATAATTCATCCATAATCAATTTTTGACGTACGTCAATCTTGCCGTCTTTTATTCTCATCTGGATTTCGCCCATCTGATCTGTTCGGTAAATCTGCGAACCCACAGATTCCAGGCGTTCGAGTACATCAGGGTTGGGATGTCCATAGGTATTGTTGGCTCCTGCTGAAATGACCGCTGATTTGGCATCCCAGTACTGCAGCCACGCTTCGGTCGACGATGTCTTGCTGCCATGGTGCGCCACCTTCAACACATCGACCGCCTTGCGGGTGGAAGACAAAGAGAATGAATCACTTTCTTGTTTGAATGATGCTGCAAGAGATCCGTCTTGTATCATATATAACAGATTCTGTTCTGCTGCTGCATCCATGTCTCCTGTGAATAACAGGGAGGCGCCTGCCATATCCAGCAGAAATACAACTGAATCATGGTTTTGGTGTTCAGACACAGGCAGTCTGCCTTCTGCAACCAGTGAATGATCCAGATCCGGTGATATAAAATGAAGCGCGGTCTCATTATCCGGTGCGTATGACATTCCTTGTTGAATGGCATATAACGGAATATGTCGTTCTACTGCGGTATCCAGCAACTTTTCGAAATTGTCTTTGCCACTTGTTGTACCGTTAAACATGAAACGTTCAACCGGAATCTGCTCAAGCACGGCCTGCAAGCCTCCGGCATGATCCTGATCGGCATGGGTCAGAATGACTGCATCCAGTCGATGAATGCCACGTTTTTTCAATAAAGGCACAACTACTTTAGCTCCTACTTCATAAGGATCTCGCCGAATTTTCCAGGATTCCTGGTTGCCAAAGTGAACCGTGCCGCCGCCATCCACCAGTATATGTTTACCTCTAGGCGTAGTAATGAGTGTGCTATCCCCCTGGCCAATATCCAAAAACTGAACGACTCCAGTGCCGGTAGGCTGGGGAGTCCGGTAAGCCCAAGCCAACCCCGCAACAAGAATCAGAACCAGCAAACCACATACCCCTTTATGGAACAAACTCATCCGTTCACCAGTATAGTAGCCTGCACCTCGTGCCGTAAATGCACTTGTATACTCCGGCCAGGCAATACTTGCACTGAGTGTCGTCATCGATCCAGACTTATTACTCCGAACCTGATCACTTCCACCTTGGTTTTCCATCGGTGTATCCATCACACCAGACTTAACGGCTTCAACCAGACGACGTTCACGTGATGCCTGATTCAATGGTACCGTGTCTCCTTCAGCGTTCAAGGCAGGCTGAACCTCTCCTTTTCCCCGATGAAGAAGGTACAAAAGTATATATAGAACAGCATAATATGCCGCAATCCATAACAGGGAAGGTGTAGCCCAGATGAGCACAAAACCCGGCAGGCTGTTCATCCATTCTACGCTCACAAATGTCAGTTTGTTGAGTACAATCGCAACCCAGGCAAGAGGTTTGGCCAGAGGCAGCCAGAGGAATGATAATATAAGCGCGACCGTACCGAGCGGCAGTACAACAGCGCTAATTAAAGATACAAGCAGAAAATTGGCGACGAAGGAAAGCAGTGAAAACTGGTTGAAATATAGAATGGTTACTGGAAAAGAAATGAGCTGTGCGGTTATTGTTACTGAAGCTGTCGCTGCAATGGCTTTGGGCCAGCCATTAAATAGCCGATTTATAAGGGGCATATAGATCATCAGCCCTGCAGTCACGAGAAAGGACAGCTGAAAGCTCACACTGAGCAGGAAATAGGGATTCCACCACATCATCATCAAGGCAGCTGCACTAATCATCTGCAGTCCGTCCCTGGCGAGCCCTCGCCGCGCCATATACAAACCGATCATGGACATAATCCCTGCACGAATAACCGAAGGCGAACCGCCCGATAACAGCACATATGCAGGAATCATTAACAAGACAATGGTAAGTGATGTTTCCCGGGTTAACCTCAGCCACGACATAAGAAGTAATAGCGACGCCACATATACGGCAACATGCGTACCCGAGATAGCCAGTATGTGCGTAAGTCCCAGTTGTGAAAATTGACCATATGTATCCGGATCTATGTCGCTTGCCATACCTATAATAAGTCCTTTCATGTAACCCGCGTGAGGTTCGGGGAACAGTCGGTCTACTGCAGAACCCAATTGGTTTCTGACCAGGTCATTCCAACGGAGTATATTGAACTGTCCAAACCCTTCTGGAGAAGTGGTTGTTACCGAACTGGCTCCTTTCACTTTAAACAACCAATGGATATACTGTGTCTTTAGATAATTCCGATAATCAAAACCGCCAAAATTCCTCGCTTCTCCCGGCAGCGCCAGTGAACCGGTCAACGTGATTGCGTCACCTCGCCGCCATTCTGCCGCGACCTGCTGTTCTTCCTCTTCAGCCAATCGTACCTGCACCATCAGGCGTTCTTTTTTTGTAGGCATCTGCAGAATTTCGGTTTCTGTCCCAGATTGGTCCTCTGCCAAAGGTTCTATTGAAGTAAGCTGAATCTGAAAGTCTGCCCGGTCGCCGTCAATCCGAACGTCTGAATCCAATGTTCCATAAAGCGTAGCAGCGTAACCATCCAGTTCTGCAACTTCCAGTTGAGTAACCTCGGGCAAACTGCTTACATTCCGGGCCTCGTTCCACTCCCAGTGCACAGCACCACCTGTTAGCGACGCGATTAACACCAAGATGGACCAACCCCGCATGTCAATCCATTGTAGCAGGAACGGCAAACAAGCGATTGCACCGAGCATCCCCCAAACCAGAGTCCATCCTGTCATAACACATGCCAACCCGCTGCCGCACAACCAACAAACAGTGAACACGAATAAAGGTCTGCCCTTCACTAACGTATTCCTCCCTCCGACATAAATTAATGGAATGCAAAGAAACCCCGGCAGCTGAAACAGCTAAACCGGGGGTTCTTCCCCATCGAATCCACTATACGTTATCCTTCTTTTAATGGCCTGCCTGTGTTTTCAAATTTTTAACCAGCATTAAAATACCGTTAATCACTAATCGTCATCATGGTTTCACGCGGTGGTTGATAATTCTCCAACCTGCGAAACGTTATCCCCTTCTGAGCCATCATGCGTGTTACTTTGCCTGTATCCTTGGGATACGGACGATGAAAAACAATCTCTGTGATGCCGCTGTTTGCCAGCATATTGGAACAAGTCCAGCAAGGTTCATCCGTCACGTACACGGAAGATCCTTCACGGTCATTCCGATCGGTAAACAAAAGCAGATTTTGCTCCGCATGTATCGTCCGAATACAGCGCTGCTTTTTGATCATTTCCTCCTGACCATCGGTTACGACCAGCTCATACTCTTCGGAAATCATGCATCCGGCTTCGGAGCAGTCGGGAACGCCCATGGGTGCACCGTTATACGCTGTTCCAAGCAATTTTTTACCTTGAACCAGCACGGCTCCCACATGGCGCCGCGAACAGCGGGAACGGGTTGAGACCATATAGGCGATGTCCATGAAATAAGTATCCCAATCTTTGCGTACATCTGCTGTACTCATGTTCGTTTCCTCTCCCGTTCGTTATAAATTACATTCAGTACCATGCATATCTAGTCACTTAACGTAAGAAAATATTTGTTTACTGCCCGTAATCATCTTATTAGAGCAATTATCGGATCTGAACATAGGGGGCCATTTTCTCCAACATTTTCATCCCAATTCCCTTGACCTTTGTCAAATCGCTTACTTTGGTAAAAGGACCATGGGCATTGCGATAGTCAATGATGGCCTGGGCTTTTTTCTCCCCTATGCCCGGAAGCTCCGTAAGTTTGGAAGCAGGTGCTGTATTGACATCAATTTTACCGTTATCGATATCCTGTGCAGGCAGAGCGGTTTGAGTATTTTCTGAAGCAGATTCCACTGCAGGTACCGTTACCGAAGCAACCTCTGGTTCACTCGCACTGCTATTTGAACCCGTCTCTTTAACAGCCATATTTGCCTGTTCAGTCCCCTCCGCAACAGCGCCACCAGCAGCTTTATTCGGGTCTGCATCTACAAGCTGATCCGCTTCGCCATGACCCAAAACAGCCGACTGCACAGCAGGGGGCTCCTGCTCTTTCGTCGGCGTCTCGGTGCCGAGCTGTATGGGTTCCCAGCCAGAAGGAGGCTGTTCACTTTTGCCCGACCATAATATGAATACACTTCCTATCACCGCAGCAGCAATGGCTATTCCCTGTTTCCATTTCATGCTTCCACACCTCTCCCTGTCTTCAAAATAAAATATTCTGAACACGGGCGGTGCTTCCGAACCGTTGAATGTTACTGGTGAAATCATAGCTTTGCTTTTTTCATGTCATGTCATACAAGTCCTGATGCATAGAATAGAAGGAACGAACTGCGCCAGTACCGTAAAGCATGAAAGGAGGCCTGAAACAATGAAGGTTGGATTTATCGGAACCGGCAGCATGGGAAGCCTGCTGATCTATGCCTTGATTCAGTCCGGAGCACTCGAGCCTCGGCAGATCGCTGCAAGCAATCGGACCCCTTCCAAAGTGCGTCAGTTATCCCTCCGTTATCCCGGTCTGCATGAATCGCAGAGCAATCGGGAAACTGTCATCCGAAGCAACATCATATTTCTATGCGTGAAGCCACTCGAATTTAAGCATGTTATTGACGACATTCTGCCTGTCGTAAATCCCAATCACATCATCGTCTCGATTACGAGTCCCGTGCAGCTGCGCCATCTGGAATCTTCACTTCCTTGCAAAGTCTCCAAGATTATTCCCAGCGTTACACACCAGGTCGGCAGCGGAGCATCCCTGTGCATTCATGGCGAACGCATGACTCCTGAGGACCGTTCCGTTCTGGAAGGGCTTCTCAGTCACTTCAGCAGACCTTACCAAGTCGATGAAGCCTGCACCCGCATTACATCCGACTTTTCCAGCTGCGGACCTGCATTCATATCCTTCTTCCTGGAACAATGGATCGAGAGTGCCGTCAAACTTACAGGGATCAAACGCGCAGATGCCTGCGCTCTTGCAGGTGAAATGCTCCTCGGAACAGGCAAGCTGCTTACGGAAGGAGGATATACACCCCAAGAGCTTCAGGCTCGCGTTGCAGTACCCGGCGGCATTACCGCCCAGGCACTTGCTTTAATGAAAAACAGCCTGGACGGTGTATTCGACAGCCTCATCCATACAACCCATGACAAGTACGAAGAAGACTTGTTAAAGCTGGATGAAGTATTCAGAGCCGGTGAAATTAACCGGCAACAATATTAACGAGTTTGCCTGGAACGGCAATGACCTTGCGAATGGTCTTGCCTTCCAGAGCCTGTTTGACAGTCGCCAGTTCCATCGTGTAGTCCTGCATGCCTTGTGCATCAAGATCCTTAGCAATTGTTGCACGGGTTACGATTTTACCATTTACCTGTACAACGATCTCCACTTCAGCATCTACCGTCATGGACTCATCATACTCCGGCCAAGCTACGTAGGAGATTCCTCCTTCGTGTCCAAGGCGGCTCCACAGTTCTTCCGCCATGTGCGGTGCCAGTGGGGACAGCAGCTGTACGAAGTTTTCCATCGCTTCACGTGGCAGTGTATCGGCTTTGTAAGCATCATTGATGAAGATCATCAACTGGCTGATCGCTGTGTTGAAACGCAGATGTTCCAGGTCATCCGTAACTTTCTTGATCGTTTTGTGAGCTGTGCGTTTGAATTCTTCCGTTCCGCCATCCACAGTGATCTTGTCGTTGATCGCTCCAGTGTCCTCGTTGATGAAGAGACGCCATACGCGTGACAGGAAGCGGTACATGCCCTCTACCCCGTTAGCGTTCCACGGTTTTGTAGCTTCCAAAGGTCCCATAAACATCTCATAGAGACGCAATGTATCGGCTCCGAATTCATTCACAATTTCATCCGGATTAATGACATTGCCACGGGATTTACTCATTTTCTCGTTATTGGTTCCCAGAATCATACCTTGGTTCACCAGTTTGTGGAATGGCTCCTTGGTACTCACCACGCCCAGATCATACAACACTTTGTGCCAGAAACGAGCATACAGCAGGTGAAGCACGGCATGCTCGGCTCCCCCGATGTACAGGTCAACCGGCAACCACTGCTGCTGTTTCTCCTGGGAGATCAGCTCTTTGTCGTTGTGTGGATCGATAAAGCGCAGATAGTACCAGCAGCTTCCCGCCCATTGTGGCATCGTATTAGTCTCGCGGCGTGCTTTCATTCCCGTTTCTGGATCTACGGTATTCACCCAATCCGTTACGTTCGCCAGTGGTGACTCCCCAGTACCTGAAGGTTTGATCTGGTCGATATCCGGCAGCAGCAAAGGAAGTTGATCTTCCGGTACGGTCTTCATCGTTCCATCTTCCAGGTGCAGAATTGGAATCGGCTCACCCCAGTAACGCTGACGACTGAACAACCAATCGCGCAGACGGTACGTTGTTTTTCCTTGTCCCTTACCGCTCTCTTCCAACCATGCAATCATCTTCGCAATCGCTTCTTCGTTATTCAGTCCGTTCAGGAAGTCGGAGTTCACATGCGGTCCGTCACCGGCATACGCCTCTTGTGTCACGTCACCACCCTGGATAACTTCAATGATGTCCAGACCGAACTGTTTCGCAAATTCCCAGTCCCGACCATCATGGCCTGGAACCGCCATAACAGCTCCTGTACCGTATCCTGCCAGTACATAATCCGCAATCCAGATAGGCAGTTTCGCACCATTAACCGGATTGATCGCATAGGCACCAGTGAATACACCTGTTTTTTCTTTGGCCAGATCCGTACGTTCCAGATCACTTTTGCGAGCCGCCTGCTCTTGGTAAGCCTTAATAGCTTCACGCTGTTCTGCTGTCGTAATGGCATCGACCAATTCATGCTCAGGAGCAAGAACGGCGAAGCTTGCACCGAACAGGGTATCCGCACGTGTGGTGAACACTTTGATAACTTCTTCGCTACCCTCAATGGCGAATACAACCTCTGCACCCGTCGATTTGCCAATCCAGTTACGCTGCATATCCTTGATGCTCTCGGACCAGTCCAGCTCTTCCAGATCTTCCAGCAAGCGTTCAGCATATTCCGTGATTTTCAGTACCCATTGACGCATCGGTTTGCGTACAACCGGATGACCACCGCGCTCACTTTTGCCGTCGATAACCTCTTCGTTAGCCAGTACCGTACCGAGCGCTTCACACCAGTTAACCGGCACTTCATCCACATATGCCAGGCCTTTTTTGTACAGCTGGATGAAGATCCATTGCGTCCATTTGTAGTATTCAGGGTCCGTTGTGCTAATCTCACGATCCCAGTCGTACGAGAAACCAAGAGACTTGATTTGACGACGGAAGTTGTCGATGTTGCGGAACGTAATTTCCCGCGGGTGCTCACCCGTGTCCAGAGCGTGCTGCTCAGCAGGCAAACCGAAAGCATCCCAGCCCATCGGATGCAGCACATTGTAACCGCGCATGCGTTTGAAACGGGAAACGATGTCCGTTGCCGTATAACCTTCCGGGTGACCTACGTGCAGACCTGAACCGGATGGATATGGGAACATATCGAGTGCATAAAACTTCGGTTTACCCGGATCCTCACCTGTTTTAAACGTTTTGTTCTCATCCCAGTACTGCTGCCAATTTTTCTCCATAACCTGCGGCTGATAGCCGTGCTTCGGCTGGTGATTTTCACTCATCTATTGTTCCTCCTCTTGGTTATTCACATTTATTGCAACAAAAAAACCTCAGCATCCATAGCGTTTGCAGCGCTAGGGACGAGAGGTTGAATTCCCGTGGTACCACCCTAGTTAGCGGACGAACGTGCTTCGTCATCCACTCCCTTTGGACCTGTAACGGCGGTTAACCGATGCGGATTTCCATTCCTGAACGAAATGCCAGACATTCAAGCACAGGATGGTGTAATCACCGCATTTCTCCAAGGCGAGTTCGTGAAATACTGTCAATCGGCTTGCACCAACCGCCGACTCTCTGTCATGTACAGGACTCACTACTGTTCCTTATCATCGAAATATGTATACAATATCGGGACCATTATATAAAAAAGCAAGACTAAAGTCAATATTGCGTGTTTTGTTGGACTTTAAATGATGCGGTTCTTCAGCATTCGGCTCAGGACAATCGAAACCGCTCAATGCCTTCTTCCAAGTTATTAATCGCCCACTGTATGTGTTCCTTGTTATCATATTGACGATATGTGCATTCGATCCACAGCACCAGATCAAAATACAGATCGTACAAGCTTCTTCGTTTTCGTTCGCTATCGGTTGTGATGGCCCTCCCATACCCCCTTACAAACCCTGGTGTATAATTAAAATGACTGAAATAGTGTTCCATCAGGGGATCCGCCCAAAGGGAACGTTCAAAATCAATAATGGCTGTAATCCGCCCCTCTTCCACAAATACATTGCCATCCCACAAATCCCAGTGAATAAGAGCCGGCTCGTTAACATCATTCAGCACATCCGATTTCTCCATAATCAATTGTGCAAGGCCATCATAATCGATAGGAAGACTTACGCCAGCCTCTTTACCATCGGTAAGCAGGTCATCCATCAGACTGAGAAATGCTTCCTTCCAAGTGCTATACTTTGGTTTCTTTTCTGAGAAATAGCCGAATTTCTCTCCTTTGATCTCATTGATCCGACGATTGTATGCACCAAGCTGCTGTTCGATCCCTGCCTGTTCTGCTTCACTATACTGATCTTTGACCTTGTTATAGGGCGTGCCGGGCATAAATTCCATAATAAAGTAATCCGCAGGAGCAAGACTGCACGATGTATCACACGCCAATACACGGGGGACGGGCACATCCCGGAGCTCTTCCACGAGACGCAGTGCCTGAACTTCAGCCATCAGAAGATCCTGCTCACAACGCAATGTTTTATCGACGTTAGTAGGAGCGATTTTGAGCACCACCACCTGCCCGTTATCCAGCGAGATACAATAAGCATGGTTGGCCCATCCGTCAATCATTTCCTTATATTCCTGGATGCCTGTGTTGAAATGTTGCCTCGCAATGGCATTCAGCTGTTCTGAAGTCAGCCTTGTTTTATATGTACTTTCCATTTTGCACCCGCCTTTTCATGAATACAAATTCTATGCCAATTCCAGAAAGCGTTTTCCATACATCCATTATGGCTTCCTCTCCCGCTGCTGACAATGCCTTTCATCACAAAATAAAAAACCACCCTTATCCTCATAAGGGTAGCTTCCATTAGCAATTCTATTTCACTGCGACATAAAAAAGCCGCTGTGCGCCTTCTCCAGCTTCTTTCCACTCGAAATCTGAATATACGCGTACATCTCTGAACCCGGCTTTTGTCAGCTCCAGCTTCATCCAATCGGGATCGTATGCACGCTGAACGTGAACCTCTTCAAAACGCTGGTACATGTCCTTGCTGCCATTATCCACTCGGGAGAAGATACTCAGATGATGCTCAATCTCACACCGTTCACGATCCATGTCACAGGTCCAAATGTAGGATACAGAGCGTTCATCCAGCACAAAAGGCTGCTCTTCTTCATAACGAATCAAGGTGTCAGGGTGGTGTACGTCAAACAGGAACGTCCCTTCGGGCTTCAGCATCTCATAGGTACGCTGGAACGTGCGAATAACATCTTCCTTTTCAAGCAGATAATTAATGCAGTCACAAAAGGAGATTACGGAGTCTACTGGTTCAGGTACTCTCCAATCCCGCATATCCTGCTGAACCCAGCGGACGCTGCCTTCACGATACAAGCGATGACCTTGAGGGGTTCCCTCCATCTTGCTTCGCGCCACGGATAACATATCGGCAGACAGGTCAATGCCCGTTACTTCAAAACCCGAGTTAACCAGCGGGATCGTAATAGATCCTGTTCCGCATCCAAGTTCGGCTACGCTCTTTGGCATGCCATGCTGCTCCCAGGCTGTTCTTGCAAACCTTATCCAGTCCGGATAAGGCATATCTTCCATTAATTCATCGTACACATAAGCAAATTTACGGTAAGACATGTCAGGCACCGCACTTTCAATTTCATTTTCGGATTCCAAAAGAAAAAGCAGGGGCGTCCGGAGTTCACCCAGCCTTGCCCTGCCTTCTCTCAGGTCCAATATGACGTTAACGATTACTTGCTTTCACTCGAATCTTCAGGAGCTGACTCCGTCAAGTACGTCCAGTTTTCCTTCTGCGTCACCAGTCCGTCTTTCATCAGCTTGCCCAAAGCACGCTTGAAAGCAGATTTGCTAATTCCGAAGCGCTGCTTGATGATATCCGGTGGAGTTGCATCCGAATAAGGCATACCGCCCATAGGACGATCTTTCATGAACGCCAGGAGTTTGTCCGCATCTTCATTACGGCCTACCTCTTTGCGAGGTGACATGGCCAGATTAACACGTCCGTCTTCACGAACCAACGTTACCCGGCACTTCACCTTCTCGCCAAGTCGCAGCATTCTGTTGCGTTCGGACGAATGGATCATGCCGATGGCACCGAAGCCAAGTACTCCGCCCTCTACGAGCACAAATGTACCCATTTGCAAAGGCTTGTACACGGTTGCTTCCACCCATTCATTCAACCAAGAGGTTGGAGCGTGGAACGACAGTGGCGCAAGCTCGCGTTCGCCAGCCAATTTGGCGCGAAGACGTCCTTGCTTGTCATGTTCCATGATAACAAAAACTTCATCGCCCACATGTGGACGCAGTTCTTCCAATTCGGGCAATTCACGGATGGGGAGCAGCAATTGCCGTCCAAGTCCCATTTCGAGGAAACAGCCGAGGCGTGGATGTACATCTGCCACAACCAATCGCGCCATTTCACCGAGAGTGAGATATGGTTTTTTCATTGTCGCTGCCAAACGGTCCTCTGTATCAAAGAACAAAAAGACCTCAAGCGTTTCCCCGATTTTTACATCCCGCGTAAGCTCCGTATAGTGAAGCAGTACATCTTCCGATCCTGTCGTCAAAAAGTAGCCAAAGGGAGATACTTCACGATCAACCGGCAAGGAGACGACCGTTCCTGCAATCAAACTCATACCGTTTCCACCACTTTGGCGTCAGACCACAGCCGTTCAATGTTGTAATATTCGCGCTCATCACGATGGAAAATATGCACAACCACGTCGCCCATATCCATCAGCACCCAACGTGCGGAATCCATGCCCTCGATCCCTTTGATGTCAACGCCAGCTGCATGCGCCTGTTTGCGAATTTCCGTTGCAATGGACTGTACCTGTGTATCGGAATTCCCGTGGCAGATGACAAAATAGTCTGCAACCAAAGAGATGCCCATCAGATCCAGTGCTACAATATTAGATGCCTTTTTATCGTCAGCGGCAGTTACCGCCATATTCATAAGTTCTTTCGATGATACTGTCATGAACCAACCTCCATATTTTATAAGTGTGCAATCAGATCATTCCGCGATAACATCGTCAGCGGATAAATGACGCGGCGCTGCGAGATCAGCAAGCTGATCGTGGAATCAAAGCCGGCAATCAGCCCCTCTTCCAAACTGCGCTCTGCCTGCTCACGAATGTGATCTACGCCCGGGAAATCTCTCCCCGGTTCGATATAGTCAGCAAGACATACGACCTTATCGAGCAGACTCATCCCTACACGCCCTGAAGTATGCCAGCGGATCGCGTTAATAATTTCCGGATCATCCACACCATAATCGCGCTGTGCCACGAAAGCACCTACTTCCGAGTGCCAGAGCTGCTTGTCATGCTGTAGGAGCTCTTCGTTCAATCCGTTTTCACGGATGACTGCTTCCATCTCTGAGACAGGCCAGTACTTGGCGACGTCATGCAGAATGGCTGCCAGATCAGCTTTGACGGGATCCGCACCATACTTTTCAGCCAACTGAACGGACTTTTCCATTACGCCAAGGGTATGCTTCCAACGCTTCTCCGGCATCTGACCTGAAACAGCCTTAATTAATTCTTCACGGCTTAGTCCCATATAAACCGCTCCTTACAATATATTGATGCACTTCATCAGGGATCATGAATCGTACCGAGTGCCCTTTTGCGAGTCTCCTGCGAACAGCCGTGGATGAAATGTCCACCAGGGGCATCTCGGCCAGCAAAACGCTGTCCTGCAGTTCCTCCGGCAGGTCATCCAGATGCAGCTGAAACCCTGGCCGACCCACACCGATAAAGGTTAATTTCGCTGCCAGCTCTTCAATCTGTTCCCACTTCGGAAGATAGTTCACCATGTCCGCTCCGATAATGAAATAAAATTCATGCTCCGGATAACGACGCCACAGTTCCTTCATTGTATCGATCGTATAGGAAACACCACCGAGTTCCATTTCGATGCCCAGCACTTCATACTGTTCTACACCTTTTACCGCAGCCTCAGTCATCTCAAGGCGCTGCTGTCCCGAAGCTCCCGCTCCACGTTTATGGGGCGGAACATGGGAAGGCATAAACCAGATCTCATCCAGGGCATGTGAATCTCTTGCAGCTTCGGCTGCGAGCAGATGTCCCATGTGGATCGGATCAAACGTCCCGCCCATGATGCCAATCTTCACCCGTGTCACCGTCCTAAGGAAGTTCGATTTGTTTGTTGTCGCGTGATTCCTTATACAGGATGATAGTGCTTCCGATGATCTGCACCAGTTCGCTACCGGTTTCCCGGGCCACTTCTTCAGCGATTTCGTTTTTGTCATCCAGACAGTTGTTTAACACTTGCACTTTCATCAATTCGCGTTTCTCAATTGCCTCTTCGATATGACGGAACAGATGATCATTGGTGCCCCCTTTGCCGATCTGAAATACAGGGGTCAGATGATGTGCTTGTGAGCGCAAAAAGCGCTTTTGTTTACCGTTTAACATAATTACTCCATAACTCCTTATGCCCGGCAGGCCACTTTCACAGCGTTGATCGTCTGTTTGTTGCCTGTCCGTTCAATTATATTTTTCACTTATTAAAACTATCCAATACAGCGTGTCTCATGGTCTCTACTGGGGCAGGAATGCCGAGCCAGTGCTCAAAAGCGACCGCGCCCTGAAACACAAACATGCCAAGGCCGCCGTGCACGACGCATCCCCGCAGACGTGCTTCTCGAAGCAAGCGCGTCTCCAGCGGATTATAGATTAAATCACTCACGGCCGCACCTTCGCGAATCAGCTCCGGATTCACAGGAACATCATCGACATGTGGATGCATGCCTGCCGCCGTAGTGTTAATAACGATATCGGCCGAGGCCAGTACAGCTGAAGCTTCTTCCATGCCGCTGCCTGTGATGTTAGCCAATCCATGTCCTCTCAAATCGGAGGCAAGGCCCTCGGCTCTCTCCGCAGTACGGTTCAGGATGCTAATCCGTTCCGGCTTCTCCATTGCCAGAGCATAGATGACGCCTCTTGCAGCACCTCCTGCCCCAAGAACGGCGATCTTCTTGCCCGTGAGTTCCGGTACTGCTTCTTCCTTCAACGAACGAACATAACCAATACCATCGGTATTGTACCCTGTCAGTTTACCGTTATCATTAACGATCGTGTTCACCGCACCAATCAGCCGCGCACTTTCATCAATGACATCGAGGTATTTCATTACCTCTTCTTTGTGCGGTATCGTTACATTAACACCCCGATATCCCAGGGCAACAATGCCTTTAACAGCTGCTTCCAGCTGCTCTGGACGAACATGAAGCGGCATGTACAATCCGTTCACACCCGCTGTCGCAAGAGCCGCATTATGCATGGCAGGCGACTTGGAATGTCCAATCGGATCACCAAAGACTCCAAGCAAAACAGGAAGTGAAGTATGGGTATTCTTTTGTTCTGACATGCGTCCGCCTCCGATCTATTGAGAAATCAATTTGCCTTATAACTAGATCAAAGATGGACGAACCAGTACTCGAATGCCTTTTGGTGCGTGTACAGCGACAAGCGCCCCATTCTCACCATTGACCTTGATCCAGCCCAGACCGGATATGAACACATCGGACTGGCTGCCGCGTTTGATACGGAACTCATGCCGTGTCCATTCAGGCATATCAGCTGCATCCTCACGGCTTGGCGGGGACAGCAGTTCTCCGGCATGGTCACGATACAGATCGTCGGCACGCTCCAGTTTTGTCCGGTGAATATCAATTGCATTGCTTGTATAACAAGTAAAGGACTGGCGATCACCTTCAATGAAATCAAAACGAGCCATTGCACCAAAGAACAGCGTCTGACCGGCATTCAATTGATAAACGGCCGGTTTGAGCGGCTTGTCCGGCATAATGGCCGCCAGATCCTTGCGTGATACGATCTCACTGAAACGCCATGGATAAACGATTCCCGGCGTATCGATAATATATTTTCCATCATCCAAAGGAATGTTGACCATATCCAGCGTCGTTCCCGGATAACGGGACGTTGTCAATTCCTGTTCCAAATCGCTGTAGTCACGGATGAGACGGTTAATTAATGTGGATTTGCCCACATTGGTACCGCCAACCACGTAAACGTCACGATCCTCGCGATACGTACCAACAAGCTCCAACAGACGATCGAATCCCTGGTTTTGCTTGGCACTGCAGAGCACAACGTCCACCGTACGCAAACCTTGCTCCTTAGCCTGCTTCTGCACCCAGTTACGAACCTTATTCCAGTTGGTTACTTTGGGAAGCAGGTCCGTTTTGTTGACAGCCAGCAGTACCGGATTGTTCCCTACAAAACGCTGCAGACCGGAAATAATGCTGCCGTCAAAGTCAAACAGATCAACGATATGGATGACAAGTGCATCCTTATCCCCGATTTTGCTGAGAAGAGCCAGGAATTCGTCTTGATCCACCGTGACGGATGATGACTCATTGTAGTTTTTGATCCGGAAACACCGCTGACATATGACCGGTTCACGATCCAGCGCTTTCTCCGGGATAAATCCCGGTTTCTCCGGAGTTTCCGTTTGCAGATGCACTCCGCATCCACTGCATCTTACGGCAAGATTGCCGTTATGCGTTTCTGTCATTTCTTCTTTTCCTCCTCGAGCCATAAGCCTTTCTTGCGTAAACTGGTTAGAGCAATCCGTTCCACGCGACGATTGAAGCGGGTCATGAAACCTTCATCACCAATGGAAATGGGCAGTACCAAGACCGTATAAAGTCCCAGTCGGTTGCCTCCATATACATCCGTAAGCATCTGGTCGCCTACCACAATCGTTTTTTCTGGAGTTAGCTCCATCATCTTCATTGCTCTACGAAACGGTGCATTCGATGGTTTGCGTGCACTATGCACAAACTGGATATCCAGCGGAGTCGCAAACAAAGATACACGATTCAAATTGTTATTGGACACGATTATCAGCTTGAAACCCGCCTCTTTCACACGCGCAAACCATTCAATCAGTTCCGGCGTAGCATCAGGGGCTTTCGCACCGACAAGCGTATTATCCAGGTCAGTTATAATTCCACGGTAGCCTTGAGCGTACAGCTCTTCCAGATTTATGTCAAAAACCGTGTCTACTCGCAGCTTGGGCATTAACATTTTAAACAAAGAAGTCACCTCAGTTTCATACGACACACTATATCACAAATCCGTCTTTCCTGAAAATGCATACAGTGCCTGATGGTATGGGAAAAAGGAAAAACGGGACGGGCATCCTCTATGCCCGTTCCGCTTTGAGTTCCTTGCGCAGCTTCAAGGCCGTCTCATAGACAGCCTTCCAATCATCCGAAGTAACGGAAGCCGGGCTGTAACGCGTCCGTTCAAACATCGCCAGCAGTTCCTGCAGCGTTGCAGCTGCAGCCGGCTTGGCCTGACTCCATCGGTTGACAGACTCACGCAGGGTCTCGTCTCCGCTTCGGGTCAATCCTTTTCGTTTCACATAGCGAATCCAGCGTTCCGTCTCTGCAACAACCTTCTGCTCAGGCGTAAGAGGTCCGCCGGTGCGCAGACGCAGAACCCAGAAACGTAGTGAGAAGCGATTCCGCCAGAACATATATGCAACCCATAGTGCAAGTACAGCCACCGCTGCCCAGATCACAAACGCGGGAATGCCGGATGCTGCTTGTTCAGGTGCAGGTACTTGCTCTTCTTCCACAACCTGTTCTTCCTCCGGTTGTTCTTCAGGCTCGTCTACTGGCTGTGCATCAGGCTGTTCCGTCAACAGTGGCATATCGAAGCCAGGTGTCGCTTCAACCGGAATCCAGCCGTATTCGCCAAAGTAAACCTCAGCCCAGGAGTGGGCATCTGCATTGGTCACGGTATACGTCGTCTCAATTTCCGAACCGGGCTGGCGCGGTGCCTGCATGTCAGAGTTCAGAGACATTTGCCCAGGAGCATAACCTTTTACCCAGCGGGCAGGTATACCTTCCGAACGTGCCATCATGACGAGCGCCGTAGAGAAATAGTCACAGTAGCCCTCGCGGATGTCAAACAAAAATCCTTCAACAAAATCACTGCTTACTTTTCGGGATAAATCGGGATTGTTGGTGTAGTTAAAGTTTTGTTGTAAGTAGTTTTGCAGTAATGCCACTTTTTCATACGGCGTATTTGCCGTAGCCGTTATTTCGGCTGCGAGCTCCGTCACTCTATCCGGGAACCGGGAAGGCATTTGCAGGTACATGTCATCTGCGGGATTGCTTCCATATAGCTCATCAAAGGTCTTGGTTCGGAGCTCATCTTCCACGATGACTGGTGCTTCGGATATTACCGTATACGTTTTGGGAAATTGCGGCTGCTGCCGATCTGTTACGATGTGCAGTTCTGCCTGATTCGCATTCCACAGCATCCGGCCTGATTCGTTCTCGCCATTGACCGAGCTCACTTCGGTTATGGAATACGCACCGAAGAGGATTGGATACACATTATCGTTCAGCATCGTTACGTTTTGAGTAACTTGCTTGGTGTTCACGCTGCCCGCATCCTCATTCTCCAGCGTTTGTCCAAGCTCTACATCTTCTGTGGACACCCGTCTGCGGTCATCCCACCCTGTACCGGTGTACTCTTCCCTGGTTTCACCGCGCCAGTAACTTCGCTCATTGGTTGTTACCGACATGACAGGCGTGTAATCAAAATTAAATCCACCGCCCAACTGGTTATCTTCACGGCTGTATCCGGACTCAGTGGAATTTGGAATGTCCAGTGTCCCGTTACCTGTCTGACTGGCGGGGCTTCCGGTATAGTTACGCCATGCCGTATAAGGATCAGTCAACGTAGGCGGTACTTCCGGCATGTTTACACTCGCTACAATAATCAGTGAAAATATGATCGCTATGTTCGCCAGGATTTTGTACGGATAACGCAGCAGGCGCTTCCAGCCTTGTGGATAGTTCAGTTGGAAATTGCGGAAGTGCTGGCAAACCAGCCACCCCATCCCGGCAAACATGACCCAGGCCACTTCGATCCAGAGCTGAATCTGGGTGAACGAATCCAGAATACCCATCGATACGATGTTCACACCCAGAAAGACAAGGATACGGCGTGTTGTAGTCACCAGACGAAGAGCAGCTTCGAGCATGACCCATGCACACAGGGAGAACCAGATGTACGGGGTCAAATGCAGCAGAAATTGCTCCGTGCGATCGGTCAATGTACCGTAAGGAATGTAGACCGAGTAATCAATAAGCGTTTTATGCAAAATATAAATGAGAACGATAGCCTTGATTACGGTTCGGTATATCGGTTTGAATGGTAAAATAATCTCCAGTACACTGACTGCAGCCAGCGTCCATAATACCAATGAAGTCGTCTCGGTGTACCAGGATTCCTGTGTAAACGAGATCCACTGCATGCCGATCAGGAAAATCCAGAGCAGCGACGCTGCGTGGTACCAGGATCTTTTCCCCATCAACTGTTCTCTACTATTCGTACTCATACAGAACCTCCCCCCATAACCGTTGGAAGTTCCTGCAGATGGGAAACAACAAAGGATCTCGTGCCTCTTCCTCGCAGCATTGCGGACCATTCGGCAGTCTGACGTGACTCCTTGGTGTCAATGATAATATGGCAAGGAGTCATCCCACGAGTATCAGCCCACCGCAGCAATTCCAGTACTTTTTCATCCTTTTGGGGAGATATCACAACAAAATAAGCGCCCTGCGGCAGCTGACGAGCAAGCTTCTCAATGCCGGGCAGCAGCCTTTTATCCTGACCATTGTGCTGAACATCCACCAGGTGATGCATCATCTTCTGCCGTTCAAGCAGGCTTTCGCTTGGGGGAAGCAGCGTCGTTTGGTCAGATAGCGTCATCAGCCCCATGCCCATCCGTTCTCTCGTACCATACTCCAAAAGCGAAGCCGCAGTGGAAACAGCCAGCTCAAACGCTTCTCCCTGCT
The DNA here is from genome assembly GCF_039831995.1 of Paenibacillus pabuli. Classification (NCBI taxonomy): domain Bacteria; kingdom Bacillati; phylum Bacillota; class Bacilli; order Caryophanales; family Paenibacillaceae; genus Paenibacillus; species Paenibacillus pabuli. Next base: position 930,992 of record NZ_JBDOIO010000004.1, on the reverse strand, counting down.
CATAACTGCCCGCCAGAGCATCAAGTACAAGAATGGTTTTGGGTACCGACTCATGTTCGAACTCCTTGGATTTCCATGTTCCTGTCTTGGCTGTAGCGTTCCAGTGAATGCGGGACAGCCTGTCGCCATACACATAATCACGAACACCGTTGATTTGAGTCGTTTCCCTGCGGGAACGCGTCTGAGCGGTTTGTGGACCCGACAGTCGTGATTTACGATCGTACAGCTGCCAGTACGGTATGAATACGGTGCGGGGCAGCACCCTGAACTCGCCTTTGGCCTTGAATGTACCGCGGTGCTCAATCAGTCCAAAGATATCCTCGCTTGCACATTCCGTTTCGGAAAACGCATATTTGCCGCGCTCCAGGGGCGGGGTCTGAAAAGACAGCTCCCCATTTCCCCGCATGTTAGGAATCAGGCTCTCCCTAAAGGACCAGGATTCCCCGTTATGACGATGCAACATTTCACGGACGACCACGTAAGGCAGCGGCAAAAATCCGGGAATGGTCAGTTGAAGCTTCACCTGAACCTGGTCACCGGCATGCAGCAATTCTTCATGGTCCTGGCCTGATGACAGCATTCGTACACCGCGCGCACGTCTTACTCCGCTGAATCCGGCAATGGCGAGATACAGACAAAGGAGGGTCACCATCGAGAGCAGCATGATGGATGTCTTCCCGCCCTGGAACAATACATAGGTCAAGCAACAAATCCACACCGCCGCGATACTCCATACGCGAGGGTGGCGCATTCCTCTTCTGACATTACTCAAAAGCGGCTTCATGAATTATTGCCCCATGGAGACGGGCACACGAACCTGCTGAAGTACAGAATTTAGTACGGCTTCAGAGCTCATGCTGTCCAGTCTCGCTTCAGGACGCAGTACAATCCGATGGGAGAGGACATACGGTGCCATCGTTTTCACGTCATCCGGGAGCACATAATCACGTTCCTGCAGGAAGGCAAACGCCTTCACCGCCATCATGAATGAAATGGCCGCACGCGGGCTGGCCCCCAGCAGCACGGATGGATGCGAACGTGTATTGCGAACGACATCAAGCAGGTAGTCCATGACCGGATCGCCGATAAAGACTTCTTTGATCTCCTGCTGAATCGCCGAAATCTGGTCCATGTGGGTTACGGACTCCAGCCGGTCCACAGGCTGACCTGACTGATGCTGCTTCAGTAGCGTTCTCTCGATATCCTTGTCCGGATAACCCAGACTTATTTTCAGCATAAACCGGTCGAGCTGCGCTTCCGGCAAAGTATAGGTTCCCTCAAAATCAATTGGATTCTGTGTAGCACAGAGCATGAACGGGTGCGGCAGATCATAGGTATCTCCATCAACCGTTACACTGCGTTCTTCCATGACTTCCAGCAGGGCTGACTGGGTCTTCGTTGTTGCCCTGTTGATCTCATCCGCCAGAAGTATGTTGGTCATGACTGGACCCGGACGGAAATAAAAGCGCTCGTCACGCGGGTGGAATACGGATACACCTGTAATATCACTTGGCAAAATATCAGGATTACATTGAATGCGGCGGTATTCTCCGCGCATGGATTTCGATAATGCTTTGATCAACTGTGTCTTGCCTGTTCCGGGTACGTCTTCAATCAGAACGTGTCCGCCTGCAAGCAAAGCTGTGAGCAAAAGTTGAATTTCAAAGGATTTCCCCATTATGCATGATTCCAGATTAGAACGAACTGCTGAAATGATTTGGATCGACTCTTTGCGCACAGGCATGTGGTCTAACCTCCTAAAAAAGCATACAGATTTCCTTTTATTGTACATGAACAACAGGCCCGAGTACACTCGAAGAGAATCACAATTTGTTTCCAGCCGTCAGATTGGCCGCCATTCTCGCATGATTGCGACAAAAAGCCCCGGATATAATCATCCGGAGCCTTTCAGTGTAATACATATGGCTAAAACCATTCGGCTGTGTCTTGTCAGCCTTTCGGCCGAACCACCAGCGCGGCGAGAAAGGAGAAGATTATCGCGGCGGATATCCCTGCTGCCGTCAAGTCGAAGATCCCGGTAATAACCCCGATCCATCCTACTTTTTCAAGCTCGGTCAATGCCCCGTGCACCAATGAATTGCCGAAACTCGTAATGGGGATGGATGCCCCTGCTCCTGCAAATTCAACCAGTGGATCATACCATCCGAGCGCATCCGCAACCGCGCCTGCCACAACGAGCGTACTCATGGTGTGAGCCGGCGTCAACTTGACGCCATCCATCAGCAGTTGACCCACCACACAGATTAAGCCTCCCACAATAAATGCCCATAAAAATTGCATCGTTTATCCCTCCTTTTCAATGGCTACGGCGTGTGCAATACACGGGATACTCTCGCCCTGCTGGTAGGATATCGGTGACAGCAGCGCGCCCGTGGCAACAACCAGAACCCGTTTGAGATCGCCTTTCTGCATCCGGTTCAATATATGTCCGTACGTTACAGTCGCGGAGCACCCGCATCCGCTGCCCCCAGCGACGACGAATGGCTGCTTTTCCCGATCATAAATCATGAGGCCGCAGTCATTAAATGTCGTTTGTTCCATGGGGATGCCTTCCTTTTGCAACAGTTCTTTCGTAATCGGGAGTCCAACCGAAGCCAAATCCCCAGTGACAATAAGATCGTAATAACCTGGTTCCAGCCCCGTATCCCGGAAATGAGACACGATGGTATCTGCCGCTGCTGGTGCCATGGCTGCCCCCATGTTGAACGGGTCTTTAATTCCAAGATCCATGACCCGCCCAATGGTTGCCCGGGTGATAACAGGACCGTCACCTGAGCGGGATACCACCCCGCAACCCGATCCGGTCACCGTGTACTGAGCATAAGGAGGTTTCTGGGATCCATATTCGGTCGGGTAGCGGAACTGCTTCTCCACGGTGCAGTTATGACTGACCGTACCGGCGAGGACATATTCACCTGCTCCCGAATCGACGATTAGGGATGCTAGTGCCAAACTCTCCATAGAGGTGGAACAAGCCCCAAATACACCGAGGTAAGGAGCTCCCAATTTCCGAGCAGAAAAAGAACTGCTTATAATCTGGTTGAGGAGATCGCCACCAATAAAAAACTGAAGCTCTTCCTTTGTAATGTTTGCATTGATGAGCGCCAGCTGCGTAGCTTGTTCAAGCAGCTTGCGCTCCCCTTTTTCCCATGTTTTCTCGCCAATCTCCAGATTGTCATAGACGTAATCGAAATCGGCGGAGAGTGGTCCCGCTCCCTCTTCTGGCCCAACAACCGCTGCCCTGCCGATAATTCGAGGACGATTCTCAAATTGCCAAGTTTGGCGTCCGACAAGCTTCATAGATGCCCACCTCCAACTCCAAGGAAGGCGTATATGATACCTATAATGAAGGCAGCCACGACGCCAAATACAATAACCGATCCGGCTAGCTTAAACATGTTGGCTCCGACGCCAAGGACAAGTCCCTCAGCACGGTGCTCCAATGCTGCCGAGCACATCGAGTTGGCAAATCCGGTAACCGGGACCGCTGTTCCTGCTCCGGCCCACTGGGCAATTTTATCGTAGACCCCAAGGCATGTGAGAATAACCGAAATCAGGATCATGACCGCAACCGTAGGACTGGCCGCTTCCTTGGAAGTCATATCGAACCCTGCTTTGAATGCTTCCTGGATAGCCTGTCCAATGATGCAAATGAATCCCCCGACAAAGAATGCTTTAATGCAATTCGCAAGAATCGGACGGGATGGCTCATGCTTTTTGGCTACCTTCTTGTAGTCCTGTTCACTGATGGACAGGGATGATGATTTTTTTCCGTTTCCGGATCCTTTGGTTTGAGCTGGCAAGATACAGAACCTCCTTAGAAATCGAATGGGTCGCACAGCTTGTCGCTGCATATAGTGTGGAATCCTATGTTCATTGTTTGTTAATCATGGGAAGGTTATGTATCCGGCGAATTGCAACAATTGTTTCCAGTTGGTGAGAAGTTCAATTATGCAAGTTAAATCCAATACGCCGGAGCAGAGAGGATAAGTTAATTGTATGAACCGTCAGGTCCGAAGCATTTACTTATAAATAAAGAAGTACGATAACGAGCAAAATAAAAAGGACGATAAAAAGGATATCTTCATTACCTTCATGAGGTGGCTTCATCTGGGGTTCCAACTCCTTCCTGTCGTCAGGCAAACGAATAAGAGATCCGCGGTAATTGGTACGGAGAAAGTCTCAACTCATGCATATTCCATCGTGCTGTGAAAGGCGTGAGGGTAAAGCCCAATTCGTAAAGCCCATTTCATAAGCAAACTTATAAGCAAACTTCCGTTTATTGTACTAACGATGCCTTAGATACGTGACACAAACATGGACAATTACCTGCGCAAGGTTCATACTATAATGTGCTATAATGTGACCAGTGGTTAATAATGTCCTTTAATAATGGAGGACAACAGTCCGCAGCCGTTCTGCCGAGACTGTCATACATACGAGCAGAGGAGTTGTCGACACATGAATGAAAAAACAATGGAGATGTTTCGCACCTTAACCGAATTCCCTTCCGCTTCCGGATTTGAACGCGAGCTTCGCGGATGGATGAAGGAACAGCTCTCCCAATATACAGAGGAATTTGTTCAGGATCGTCTGGGGAGTCTTTTTGGCGTACTGCGCGGTGAAGAATCAGGCCCTAAAGTTATGGTAGCCGGACACTTTGATGAAGTGGGCTTCATGACAACAGGCATTACGGAAACAGGCATGGTTAAATTCCGTCCGCTCGGCGGATGGTGGAGTCAGGCCGTTCTGTCCCAGCGCTTGCAGATCATTACACCGGATCGCCGTATTACGGGCGTTGTAGGTTCAACGCCTACTCACTTGCTGGATGAGTCCCAACGGAGCAAACCGGTTGATCTGAACCACATGTACCTGGATATCGGTGCGGATAACCGTGCGGAAGCAGAATCTTGGGGTATTCACCCAGGCATGCAAATCGTGCCGATCTGTGAATTCACACCAATGGCGAACCCGAAGAAAATCATGGCGAAAGCCTGGGATAACCGTTACGGAGTCGGTCTTGCCCTTGAATTGGTTGAAGCGCTCCACCAAGAAAAGCTTCCAAACACGCTGTATTGCGGTGCAACAGTTCAGGAGGAATTGGGGCTCCGCGGTGCACGCACAGCAGCCAATCTGATTGAGCCAGACATCTTCTTCGCACTGGACTGCAGTGCAGCAAATGACATGACAGGTGACAAACAGTCTTTTGGACACATTGGACAAGGGGCCCTGCTTCGCATTTTCGATCCAGGCATGTTTACGCACCGCGGCATGGTGGAATATGTGCAGGACACGGCTTCTTCGAACCAGATCAAAATGCAATATTTCATCTCGCCTGGCGGCACGGACGCTGGACAAGTTCATCTTAGCGGAATTGGTGTACCATCAACGGTTATTGGTATTTGTGCTCGTTACATTCACACATCATCTTCCATCATACACACCGATGACTATGACGCTGCCAAGGCGCTGCTAGTCAAACTGGTGAAGGGCTTGGATCGTACAACCATGAACACCATTATCGAAAACGCGTAAACGTGGGAGCGAGTTGCAGGAGTGGGTAATCTCTTGTGACCTCCCTCCTAGATAAAGAGGTATTCTGACTTTTGTTGGAGTGCCTCTTTTTTTTGCTTAAAAATAGATTAATAGTTCGAACATTATAGGAAATCACACATAAGATACAACAACGAAAGAGAACAAAACACCAAGCAGTGGGGGACCTGTTATGGCAGTGGGAAGGAATGGAAAATCGAATAAAGGTTCCAAAAAAACAAATGCCGCAAACTCCCTTCTCAATGGCAACCTTAAAGGTAAAAACCTGGAACTTATCGTTGCAGCTTTGCTCGTTAGTGGTAAATTAAGAGTCGATGCCGTGACCTTGTTTCGCGAAGCCACTCTGGTCGTTGAGCTGGTCGGACAGTATAAAACACTGACAAACATTTCGCCTTCGAATGCGGATAAAGTGGTCCAATTTCTTGACGAGATGGGCGATGTGACTTTGGATGATGTGATGCGGGCTTTCCAAAAAAGAATGAATTCCTAAATGATTAGAATGAAATGAGGTTGGGATGATGTCTGACTTTGATGGAACTGGATTTGCAGAGCTATTAATTGTAGTCATCCTTGTTGTGTTATTTGTATTTGGCTCTTCCGATATTGATGGGCTTACCGATTCCCCATCCTCTTCCTGATCCTAGTTCACAAGTGGATAGCCGCTTGAACGATCTACATGGCAAGGAGCGTTACAGGACTCGGAGAGTCAATAAAAACGCCAGTCCATGTATCCAGGACTGGCGTTTTTGAATTCTTTTGCTGTTCAGCACGTTTGCATAATCCGATTCAAAACCACGACGCAAAAATTGCTCAGAGTTACAGGAATAACGGCGAAAATGCGATCCAGGCCAAAATAAGCGTTAGCACGATACATACATTTTCTACCACGGCTCCATGTTTGGTCCCCGTGCTCATCAAATTCGCTCTGATCCGCCACTTCAGTGGCGGAAGCGGACGAATCCCGCGATTCGTCAACGAGTCTGCAAGAAGATGCATGGCATAGGCTACTCCACCGGCAACCCAGATCTCCGGTCCCTGCACATGCGTTGTGCTGTATAAGAGTCCTCCCCAGACTGCAGTTCCATAGACAGTATGTGTTAGCCCTCTATGGGTCAGCGTAGTACATAACATGAGCAGACTCCCCGCAATCAGGTTCCATGGCGCTAATGCGTGACCGTAGAATACAAGACCCAGTCCGATGACAAACATTAACACTTTGCGGAGCGAACGTGACGGCAGGAAAGATACCAGTCCGACCAAAATGGCAAGCAGCAGATTCCAAGGCTTCGCCTGCACATAAAAGTACACAAATACGGCTGTAGGCAGCAAAATGGTTTGCAGCAGCCTGATCAAACTATTGGGCAGCGCCTTGGATACCAACAAGGAATTCGGCTCATCAATGTCCGGCAGCAGTGAACCAATGAGCGCAACCGTAACTGCCGGTGCCGTTACTTGCATCCCCATCAGCTGAAGAACAGATAGTGAGACGCCTGTTCCAATAATCAGGTGGGATCTTCCCATCATGATGCAAAAACTTCCTTTCGAAGAAATAGGGAACATCATATCCCATTCTCGATGTTACACCGAAAAGAAAAAGAGAACAATAGTTCGTATTTCTTATTTTAGATTAGAGTCACGACCTCAATACCTTCCCTTCTTCATACTTCAATAAAAAACAGTTTCCGTGACGGGGCTCACACTTATTAAATTGTGCTACTTATATCTTTCTTAGTGAAATAAATCACATTAAGTGTTAGCAATCCACGGTATGATTCAAATATAAACCACTAAAAATGTTGATATTGTCCAGTGTTAAACCAAGGAGGCTTACACACATGAACGGAAAAAGAGAAAAACTTGTCGTGATCGGTAACGGTATGGCCGGCATTAGTACGGTTGAACAAATTTTGAAATTGACTTCACGCTATGACATTACGGTTTTCGGCACGGAGCCCTATCCCAACTATAATCGGATCATGTTGTCCTATGTCCTGGAGGGCAGCAAAACCATTGATGATATCGTGCTGAATGATCTGCACTGGTATGAAGACAATGGCATCACGCTCCATACCGGGACAACCGTGTCCCGTATCGATGCAGACAACCGGGAAGTCGTAACGAACGAAGGCACACGGGTGCCCTACGATAAAGTCATTATCGCTACAGGTTCCAGCTCCTTCATTCTCCCGGTTCCGGGTCATGATAAAGAAGGCGTTGTCGGATTTCGGGATATTGCCGATTGCAATATGATGCTGGAAGCAGCCAAGCAATATAAAAAAGCAGCTGTTATCGGCGGAGGACTTCTCGGACTGGAAGCGGCCAAAGGACTGGTGCAGCTCGGCATGGACGTTACTGTAGTGCATCTTATGCAAGACTTGATGGAACGTCAGCTCGATCCTCAGGCTTCGGCCATGTTAAAAGCGGAACTGGAGCGTCAGGGTATTCGTTTCAAAATGGGGGCCCAGACGGCTGAACTGATCGGTGGGGAACGTGTGGAAGGTCTCCGATTTGCCGATGATACCGTGCTGGACGCAGACTTCGTCGTTATGGCCGTAGGCATTAAGCCCAACACAATTGTAGCCCGTGAAAGCGGCATGGAGGTTAACCGGGGCATCGTCGTCGATGACTACATGCAGACTTCACTGGAAGGCGTATATTCCGTCGGGGAATGTACCGAACACCGGGGCGTATGTTACGGCCTCGTTGCCCCTTTATTTGAACAAGGCATGATTCTCGCCAAGCATATCTGCGGTGTGGAGACTGCTCCGTATGAAGGCTCTGTCGTATCTACAAAATTAAAAATTTCAGGTGTGGACGTCTTCTCCACAGGTGAGTTCCTCGATAGTCCGGACCATACGGTGATCAGCCATAAGGATGACTGGAAACGGACTTACAAAAAAATCCTGCTGCGGGACAACATCATGGTCGGCGCTGTGCTCTTTGGTGACGTGACCGATTCTGCCGAATTGCAGAAATTAATCAAACAAAGAGCCGAAATGACGGATGAGCTGTATGCCTCGCTGATGGGTACGGGCTGTGGCGGTCACAAAAAAGCTGCCTCCGTCGAAACGATGGCCGAGGACGAGATCGTATGTGGATGTAATGGTGTAACCAAAGGAACCATTGTCGATGCCATCACGAATCAGGGTCTGACCAGCGTCGACGAGATCAAAGCCTGCACTGGTGCAACCCGTTCATGCGGTGGCTGCAAACCGGTGGTGGAGCAAATTTTACAATACGTATTGGGAGACAACTTCACTAGTGGTGCCAAACAGGGCATCTGTGGATGTACCTCGCTCAGCCGGGATGAAATTGTAGCTGAAATCAAGCAAAAAGGTTTGCAAACGACCAAGGAAGTGATGAATGTCCTGGGCTGGAGCCAGCCTGAAGGCTGTTCCAAATGCCGCCCGGCAATCAACTATTACCTGGGCATGATTGCGCCGGATACACATGAAGACGAGAAGGAATCCCGCTTCGTTAATGAACGTATGAACGCCAATATTCAGAAAGATGGCACGTATACGGTAGTACCGCGCATGTACGGCGGTGTAACCACTCCGGAAGAACTGAAACGCATTGCGGACATTTCGGTCAAATACGATGTAAAAGCAGTCAAGGTTACCGGGGGACAACGTCTCGATCTGATCGGGGTCAAAAAAGAGGATCTGCCGCAGGTATGGGCGGAGCTGGATATGCCTTCCGGTTATGCCTACGCCAAATCGCTGCGCACGGTCAAAACATGTGTCGGTTCCCAGTTCTGCCGCTTCGGTACTCAGGATTCCATGGCCATGGGTGCCCTGCTTGAACGCAAATTCGAACGTCTTGATCTGCCGGCCAAATTCAAAATGGCGGTCAACGGCTGCCCGCGGAACTGTGCTGAATCGTGTACCAAGGATATCGGTATCGTCGGTAATGATGGAGGCTGGGAATTGTTTATTGGCGGTAACGGCGGTATCAAAGCCAGACTGGCAGACTCCTTATGCAAAGTGAAAACAGATGCAGAACTCATCGAACTCTGCGGTGCAATTATTCAATACTACCGCGAAACTGGCAACTATCTGGAGCGTACCTCGGAATGGGTAGAACGTATAGGGCTTGAGCAGATTCGTTCGGTTGTGGTGGATAATCTGGAGGAACGCAAAGCACTGATGGAACGCATTGAATTCGCTCTGAGCCATGTGGAGGATCCATGGAAGAAAGCACTGCGTAACGAAGAAGGCCAGACGAAACTGTTCCAGGGAATTGAAGTGTCGGCTCGTCCTTAAGCTTTAAGCTTTAAAATTTCCGATACTGGATCAATATGATTAAATTTACAGATGAAACCTGAATAGAAAAGGAGCAGTCCATATGACAACCAAACAATCAGGCACCTATTTTCCGGCGGGAGAGATTGAAGAGTTCCTCCCCGGATCGGGAGAGTAGTAGAAATTGAAGGCCGACAACTGGCTGTCTTCCGCGCATCCGACGGTACCGTATTCGCTGCCGAAAACCATACCCCCCACCCCAAGGGTGGTCCACTCGCCGAAGGAATCGTATCCGGACATTATCTCTATGATCCGCTGTATGATTGGAAAATCGACTTAAGTACGGGTCAGGTGCAGGCACCGGATCAGGGACAGGTTCAGATGTTTCCGGTAAAACTCGAGAACGGTCAGGTCTGGATTGCTGTATAGCTAGCTCCATGAGCAGGAACGAGATAGATGCACAATAATGGAGGAGACCATGATGTTTACACCAAGTGTTGAAGGAATTATTGAAGCTGCCGTTAAGAAACGGGATCAGATGAATGCCAGTTTGCCGCGTTACATGGTGGCTGCCTTAATGGCAGGAGCTTACGTAGGGCTTGGAATTATTCTGATCTTTAGTATCGGTGCACCGCTGCTTGCAGCCAAGTCACCGCTGCAAATGATGCTGATGGGCATGTCCTTCGGGCTCGCCCTCACACTCGTCATTTTTGCAGGCTCGGAATTGTTCACAGGCAACAACATGTTTTTTACCATGAGCACGCTGGCGGGCCGGACCACGGTTCGAGATACTTTGAAAAACTGGGGACTCGTTTTCCTCGGCAACCTGATTGGCGCCATTCTGCTCAGTCTGCTTATTGTAGGCAGTGGCTTGTTTAAGACGGCTTCACCGGAGCACTTACTGTTTGCCGTATCGGCCAAAAAGATGGCTGCACCCGTTACCGAATTGTTTTTCCGCGGCATCCTCTGTAACTGGCTCGTCTGTCTGGCCATCTGGATGGCAGCCCGTTCCAAAGAGGATATTGCCAAACTCGTTCTGATCTGGTGGTGTCTGTACGCCTTTATCGCCAGCGGATATGAGCACAGTGTCGCCAATATGACGCTCTTATCACTATCCTGGCTGCTGCCCAACCACCCCGATACAATCACGCTGGCAGGTTGGCTGCACAATATGATTCCCGTCACACTGGGCAATATCATTGGTGGTGCGCTATTTGTCGGCATGGCGTATTGGTTTATTTCACCAGTTCGTAAGAAGGCCTGATTGTACATCGCCCAATTCCATTTATCGTGAACCATCAAAGATCTAAAAAGCCACCATGGATTATGCTGAATAAAAGTTCAGTAGATATGGTGGTTTTTTGGGTTGTTCTCTTTCAAAGTTTATTTTTACCTTTCTCGCATACATCGTTAATCCGTGGTTAACATAATTAAAGTATAGTCGGTTCATACTCAACCAACAAAGAATGATAGCTTAGATGGGAATTCATACGTACTTTAGGTCACTGAACGATCTTGAACGCATCATTCGGACGCCGGGCAAGTTCAAGTTCGAAGAACACTGTGTGTCCGCCCATTCCTGGAAAGTGGTCCAGTATGCCAAGACACTGGCAGATATTGAAGAACAGCACGGAGTAAGCATCGATTGGAAAAAGCTATACGAAATCACCAGCAGCCATGATTATGGCGAAATCTTCATCGGTGACATCAAGACACCCGTCAAACATTACTCATTGGAACTGCGTTCCATGCTGCTGCATGTGGAAGAAGCCATGGTAGAGCATTTTATCAACGAAAATATCCCTGAGGAATTCAAGGACATTTTCCGCAGGCAGCTGCGAGAAGGCAAAGACGATTCCGTAGAAGGACTGATTCTCGAGGTTGCGGATAAAATGGATCAGGTGTACGAAGCCTTTGCGGAACTGCAGCGTGGCAATACGGAGAAAGAGTTCATTGTCATGTACCGCTATGCACTGATTAAGATCAAAAATATCGACCTTCACTGTGTCCGTTATTTCCTGGGCAACATTCTGCCTGACATGATTGATGAAGGCATTCGCTCCCCATTTGATATCCGCAAAATAACCGAAGAAGCTCTGTCCCAATAATCAGCGCTGGCCATCTTGGTTCACCTGACCCAGGGACATGGCTTTTTTTCGTTGTTGTTGCTGTTACCGATAAATGTTGCACTTCGTTCTTCCCACAGAAAAAGCACATTATGCGGATAAGGCTCTCCTTGTTCATCTTTCAATTAATCGTGTGTCACCCCGCCAACTTCTGAGCGAGTTGCACTATCTGAACTTTCCTCAAGTGACTTAATCAGTTTTAAACGGGACGTAACAATGGCGAGCAGAATAACAAACAGGCCGGCGATGATGAACAGCAAGGCAATTCCTCTCCCCGGTCCAGTTCCAATAATTTGACCAACTGAAGATGCCAGTACTCCGCCTTCCATCATCACCGGATTAAACACGTGGTCAGCCAGAAATCCGGCCAAACTGTACGCGATGATAAACCCCAGTTGAGACAGGATACCAATGATCCCCCATACTCTGCCCTGCTTCTCGTTGGCAATGTTTTTACGAACAAGCACATCCGCGCTCATGTTGACAAACGGTAATGATGAAAGAAATAGAACGCCCGCGATGGTAATATAATATATGTTGGCCGATACCCCGAGAAGCGAGAAGGACAGTCCGCACATGATCAACCCCATGACCAGCACACTTGCATACTTCTTCGTCATCGTGAATACCCCGATGCACAAGCTGCTGATCAGCATGCCAGTGGCGCTAACGGACTGAAACGTCCCCAGTGTTTTCGCATCCGTGAAGGACAAGAGCATTGGGCCGATGAGTGTCTCCAGAAACCCTAGATAGAAGGTCACCAAAGAAATAATTACGACCAGAAGCAACACTCCCTTGTTGGTTACGACTTCCTCCCAGCCCTCCTTAATATCGGTCAGCCAGTTTGTTTCTTCTTTATCCTCCCACTCCACTTTCATGTTCTTCCGAATGACCAGTACGGCCAGAATGGCAATCAAAAAAGTACCGATATTAATAATCAAGATCACTTCGATGGTTGTGACGCTGAGCAGGATACCGGCGATAATTGGTGAAAACAAAAACTTCGAAGATTCCGCCAGCTGCACAAGCCCGCTTCCTTTGGAGAATTGTTCCTTATCGAGCAAATCCGTGGTAGAAGCCTTGTATGCCGGACTTTGCAGGGCCGAAAAAATGGAACTGAACGATACCCCCACGTAAATATGCCATAACTGAATATCAGCTGTGAGCATGATTGCCAGAATAAGAATCAAACCAACAGCTGCACCCAAATCACCGATAATCATCATCGTCTTTCTGTCGAATCGGTCAGCCAGTACACCCCCAATGGGCCTGAGTAGAATGTTAGGCAGAAATGTAAATAGAGTAATCAGGGTAACACTTGTTGCCGTATTGGTCCTCTCGAAGGCATACACACCCAGTGAGAAAGCCGTAAGACCAATCCCGATCATGGAGACAAGCTGACCGGCCCATACAACCAGAAACTTTCTGAATGATGTTTGAACCGTGTGTTCCATTGTTGCCACCCCTCTCTCCTCTTAGGCTTGATGCGGAAAATACAGACGGGTAATGTAGGCGAAGCTTCCTTCTTTCGCCCCCAGGACACGTTCCACGATCTGAGAGAATGCTTCAACTTTTTTTTGAAGCTCTTCTTTCTTCCATTGAAAAATGCCCTGATCCAGTAAAAACTGTGAGGATACCAGTAAAAACTCAATTGATTCCTTCGGGTTAGGTGTATGAAACACACCTTCCTGAATGCCTTGCTCCACCACTTCGGCCAAAATGGGACTTAACCGAATGACCGTCTCCACCAGACTCTTTTGGTGCATTTCCACATTTTGCACATGGTGCAATTGCTCAATCAGCCCCAGCTTTTTGTCATCAGGCTCATTCTGCGCCATAATAATGTGAAAAATCTTGTCATGGGCATCCAATTTTGGATCGGACACCACACGTCTCGCTGCTTCCTCCCCCTTCAGAATAAAACGCATGACGATGGCGTTCATTACCTCTTCCTTGGACTGGAAATAATAATAAAATGTACCCTTGGCAATGTTACATGCCTGGAGGATATCCATAACCGTTGCTTTGGTATAACCTTTTGTCATGAACAGAACCTCTGCCGCATCCAATATTTCATTTCGGCGTTCTTCCGGATTTTTGATTAATCTCATATGCTGTCCTCCGATACACTCGACCGACTGTCGGTCTATTCTAGTCGTGAAGTTTCAGAATTAGAACCCCATTTCAGTTAACCACTGTGAAAGATGGCTTTCGCGGTTCTTCAGATCCTGACGTTCTCTTGCATACTTGCCGATATTTTTATCGGCCACCAATTTACCATCCATCATAAACAACACCCGTTCCGATCTAACAGCGACTTTGACATCATGGGTTACGAGCAGGATGGTGGTACCTGTGGCATTAATATCCCCCAGAATATCCATAATCTCGTGTGTGGATTTGGAATTTAGCGCTCCTGTCGGCTCATCTCCGAACAGAATATCCGGATTATTGATTAACGCGCGGCAAATGGCGATCCGCTGCAGCTGTCCTCCCGAGGCTTGAGTGATATTATGCTGGGCCAGCCCGTCAATTCCCATCTTTTTCATGAGTGACATTGCTCGTGTATTAATCACATCTCTGCTGCTGTTCTTGGCGAGATACGCCGAAAGTACAATGTTGTCGAGCAGATTCAGATTCTTGAGCAGATGAATATTCTGAAAAATGAAGCCCATCTTGTTTAATCGAAGACTCGCCAGATCGCTTTCTTGAAATGCCGATATTTTTTTACCATTGAAGTAGACACTACCAGCACTGATCTGGTCCATGCCGCTAACGTTGTATAGCAACGTAGACTTGCCTGAGCCGGACGGTCCCATAATAGATACGAACTCTCCTTTTTTGAGTTGGAGATTGATATCTTTTAGAATGCTGTGTTCTTCATTCTCACCGATGGCTACAGATTTATTCACATCTTTAGCTTCAAGTATGGTTGTCATGGTTAATCCGCCCCTATTCTGCGATCATTTTGGATATGCTAGTTTCCTTGATTGACTGGATGCTGATCCATGCCGTCAGTACAATGGTTCCTGCAAGAAATAACGGACACAGAATATACGCCTGTACCGGGTTAATTACGAACAAAATATTTGAAGCGCCAAACGTTGACATAATGGCGCTAACGAGCAATGGTCCGAACGTATTGGACAGTATCGTTCCAGCAGCAACACCTACAATCAATATGACAAGTGACATTACGACATATTTCTGCTTGATCTTGGACAAAGCAAAACCGAGACTTCTCAAGACAGCGATATCGTTACTGTCTTTGGCTACAAGCATTTGAAGGAAAAGTGAGGTAATGAGTATCGAAATGAATACCCCGATGGCTAAAGCCAGCACTGTGACCAATTTTAATTGTTGAATGGTTCCTCCGAGCGTCTGATCCAGGTATCCCTGCAGATCTGTTACTTTGGCTGGAGAGTAAGATGTCTCATATTCAGCAATTTTGGCAGCCATCTGACTACGATCTTTCAAATCCAGGCTGACTACATACCACAGAACACTATCCTTGTTGTAAGGCAACAACGCTTTCGCCGTTTTTCCGCCATTTGTTACGTCCTGATAAATGCCACTGACCGTCATTACCTGATTCCTTCCATTCACCAGCAAAGTAAGCTGTTCTCCCGTCTTCAGCCCGAGCTCGCTGCTGTTCGCATCGGATAGTGCAATTTCATTGGTGGCTGCCGGGGCACTACCATTGATATAAGACAATGGAAAAATGCTGAAATCCCCAGTTTCCACGCTCAGATTGTCATAACTGCCTTCAGCATTTCGAACCTTGAACAGACTTGTTACCAGTGGAGAATATGTTTTAATGTCCTCATCTGTTTTGATCTGGTTTATCAAGTTGTTATAGCGCTGCTCTACATCATCCGTGTGCCTTAAATCAATTCGAATATCGCTTTGACCTACACCCATGTAGGAAATAAAACTCGGTGCCTTCAAGGTATTGAGGAAATTGATTGGCACAATCATAATGAACGAGCTGACAACAAAGACGAACAGTAACAAACGGAACATCCTGACGCGTTGAACTACATCCTTCAGTCCCAGAAAGACGGGTACAGAAGACCAACGATTACGGGACAGACTGAGACGATTGCGAATAATTTGAGTGTCTCCCAGGCTTCCCGTTCGGAGTGCCTCCACCGCAGAGATGGAACGAAACCGCCGCAGCACCGTCCGGCAGAACAGAACCACCATGGCAAAAATCAACCCGGTAGCGAGAAAAGGTACCGCAAACTGCAACAAAGTTGCAGGCGCCTTTCCCAAGTACAACAAGATATTAGACACAAAAAGTCTGTTCACACCCAGTGATGTAACATATCCAAGCAGGGAAGCTAACCCGGCCATAAACACATACTTCATGAGATACAGTTTCTTAATGTCCTTCTCCGCGATTCCAATGGCTTTCATGACACTTATCTCACGATAATCTTCTTCTATGGTAGCCAGCATTGTGAACCGGATACAGAGCATCGCAATCAGAATCAGCACTAGGCTGACCAGAATGATAACGGCGGCTATAACACCATCAGTCATGGCATTCAGTAACTGGAACAGGCCATACGTCACGACTGGACCAGCGTTAGGAAGTCCTGCATTCTGATAAGCTTGAGTGAATTCTCCTATCCGTCCGGGTTCCTTCAATCGAAACTCGATCAAATATTCCATCTCCCCAACACCCTGCTTCAATTCCTCTAGGGCTGCTGGACTCACAATAAAACGTTTAGAATGAATGACGGAGGGATTCATCTGGGCATCCCGGACAAAATCAACAATGGTATAGGAACGTTTGAATGAACCGTTATCAATTCGTACCTGTTCTCCTATCCTTAATTTGTTCTGCTGCATGTAATACACAGGAACAGCAATCTCGCCATCGTTTACCTGTATCATTTCACTATTCAGATTAAGTAAATAATCAAAATCCTGATTCTGAGTAACAAAATCAATGTCCATTACGCTATTTTTCTCAGATTCTGCTCCAAGAAACAGATTCGCACCGTCAATATTAACCATCTCTACAATCTGATGCTGCTCGACATTAGGATCAGCCTCGGCCCAAGAGATCACTTTGGCTTGATCCAATTCTCCAGCATGCATCTGTACAAAGTGAGGAGTCTTGGATTCGGAGAACAAATATTGAATGGAACTTGTTAATTCCATAATCATCCTGGCCCCCGATGACACCAGTAAGGCAGCTAGCAGTACAAAAATAAACAATGAAGCCGTGATCCCTTTCTTTCTCTTGATATCATTTCTCAACATTCGTAACAGCATGACTAACGTGGCTCCTCTCATTCACGATTCATTTCTATTGATCTAGAGTCAGATGCTGGAAGTATTGAAACTGATCTAAAAACATTGAATTTAAGATGTTAGACGAAATGGATGTCATCCACTTGGAATTAACATATGTATTTCAATCTGAAGTACAGCATATCCACCTCCCTTCTAAAGGTTATCCCAAACAATGCACTGCTGTTTACAACGATTGATCTAGCCAGATTATACATTCCTATTCTTATTTGTCAATTAAAACATATTTTTCTATTTCACATTTGTCGTAATCATTGAAGAGCCTATGTAAACAATATTTATAACCTTCTGTATTTTATTTTTGAAAAGGAATAAAAATAGAATTGACAACCTCACAATTTGTAACTATTATAGTTACAGCGGTGGTGATCATCCATGAAACAAATCAGCAGCCGCTTTTCCATTGCGGTTCACACCCTGTCCTTAATCGCTGTTGCACCCCATGAGTGCACTGGGGATTTTATTGCTTCCAGCGTAAATACAAATCCCGTGATTATCCGGCGGATCATGTCCAAGTTGAAACAGGCTCGTTTGATCGAGGTCAGACCTGGTGTCGGCGGTGCTTCCTTATTAAAGGACCCGGCAGACATCATCCTTCTGGATGTATACCGGGCACTCGAAGTGGTCCAGGATGGGGAGCTATTCAACTTTCATAAACATCCGAATCCGGATTGTCCGGTGGGCAGCATGATCGAACGTACCTTGCGTGCCGAACTCATTGAGGCTCAGACAGCGATGGAACAGCGCTTGAACCGCGTAACCATACAGCAGATGATGGATCAGGTTCATGTGTCTGAATAAAAGAAGCTCATAACGAGCTTTTTTTTTCCCTTCGGTTGTAATCACATCTGTTATAACGGACTTTTTTTCAAAATACTTATACCATTGGAGGAATATCTCATGAAAATTTTGGTTACTGGCGCAACAGGTCATTTGGGTTCATTGGTCGTAGAAGCTTTGTTAAAAACGGTATCCGCTGGGGATTTGGCTGTAAGTGTACGCAACCCGGAGAAGGCGGAAGCACTGCGCGCTCAAGGCGTCGACGTTCGTCATGGTGATTTCGATCAACCGGGTTCACTTGCCAAGGCTTTCGCTGGTGTAGATCGTCTGCTGCTCATCTCCACAGATGGCGACAATGAGACACGTATCCGCCAACATCAAGCTGCCGTTAATGCTGCCAAGAGTGCAGGTGTTGGATTTATCGCGTATACCAGCGTGGTAAATGCCGAGAATAACACCCTTTCCCTGGCTGAAGTGCACCGTGCCACAGAACAGGCGATCCGCGAATCCGGCATTCCTTACTCCTTCCTGCGTAACAACTGGTATCTGGAAAATGAAGCAGGCAGCGTACAAGCTGCTGCCCAAGGTGCCCCATGGGTTCATGCAACCAACGACAGTCAAGTAGGTTGGGCTACGCGCAGCGATTATGCTCATGCAGCGGCAGCAGTACTTACAGGTGAGGGACATGAGAATTCGGTATACGAGTTGTCTGGTAAACTCCGCACTCAAGCTGAACTTGCAGCGATCGTCGGCGAAGTGCTCGGACAGGACATGAACGTGCAAAACGTGGACGATGCGGCTTACGCTGATATCATGAAAGGTGCAGGTCTGCCTGACTTTGTGGTCTCCATGCTGGTTGATATGCAGAGTGCCATCCGCGAAGGCGCACTAGCTGTAGAGAGCGACACATTGGAGAAACTGCTTGGCCGTCCAGCTCAACCACTGAGCGAAGGCGTTAAAGCGATTTTGGGCAAGTAAAACGTCCAAATGCATAACCGCTAGTCAAACGAAACATATTTAGCTGAATATCTAGAAGGGACACACCAACAAATGTTGGACGTGTCCCTTTTTTTCTGTAACATACGTTCAGCCTGGAGTGGGCAATTCATTAATATTTCAATACTCCTTGACATGTGAATCAATTATCGGTATGGTGTGAATGTATTCACACTTCACATTAAGGAGTAACCTATGCCAAAAAGTACTTTCTTTCGTTTAGATGAAGCAAGGCGCGAGGAAATATCTAATAGCGCTATGCAGCTTTTTGTTGATCATCTATACGAGGATATAACTATGAAGATGGTTTTGGATCGTTTGTCCATGCACCCCGGAACATTTTATCGGTATTTTGAAGACAAAGATGACCTTTATTGTCTCTTAATAAGTAATGTGACCCAGAAAAGAGCTGCGTATTTTAATAACAGTAATGAAGATTCCCTTCTCCGGTTTTTCCTTACTGGCTTATTCGGTAACGTTGATGGCATTGTGACCGAGCCTCTGAATGAGTTGGAAATCAAACTCACTAAAACATTTTTACACATTCCTGAGAACATTTTGCTTAAAGTATATCTGAATGTGCTAAAGGGCGAGTCATTCCCCTTGATCAAGGACATTTTACGCCGAATGCGGGTTGATGGGTATCTCCGACCTGATATTGACGACGACCTGATTTCGTTTATGTTTGAGTCAATGCAGTTTAATTTAGTCATGTTTTTTAGGGAATTCGATATTAAGGACTCTAAGCTGCAACATAAAATTAGCAAGTACTTTGCTGATTTTATGAGTCATGGGCTGCTTGAAGATCATAAATATTCTGAAATGGTTAGCGATATCAAGAAAGCCAAGGAGTAGATATGATTCACTGAAGATAGGATGTAATCGTTTCACAGTATTGAAAAGCGCTCATAGCGCAATATATGTATTTCACATTGGCCACTTATATTAATTAAGGGGGAACAAGAAAATGAAAACGTATGACGCATTTCCAGAACCCATTGGCGGCTATACTGTTGGTCGAACCCAGATGGATTTTGAGTACACGGCATCAGATCACTCAAAAAGAGAACTGACGGCGTTTGTGTACTATCCGTCTGACAGCAGCGAAGGTAAGAGTACATCAACGTACATGTTTCCTGAAGTCTACGAATTGTTAAAAGAGCAGCCACTTATCACTGCGTATCTTAAAGGGAAGGATGTTTTCTCTATAGATATCAAGACCCAGTGTTACGATGACCTTGCTCTTTCCGGGAAGGAAAAGCGCTATCCGGTGTTATTCTATGTTTGCGGCGGGGGCGGTTCTCCAGAATGGGGTACAGTGATCTGTACAGACTTGGCAAGCATGGGATATGTTGTGGTAAGCATCGGCCATCAGAATAGCACGATGTATAAGCGTAAAGATGGGCGCCTGTTTAATGTATCAAAGGATTTTTCGGATGTCATTATGGCGTTTTCTGAAGATCCGGAGATGCTGGCGTTGGCTGGTAAGATGGAGATGCGGCCTGACGATGAGACTGCCATTGAGATGTGCCATAACGTGCTTACACTGCCGATACTTGCCAAGTTAACAGAGTATAGTGAATTACAGGCAGAAGATGTAAGGTATGTAGCCGATTATCTTTACAAGCTGGACTCCGGAGAGATGAATTCCATCTTTAAGGGCAGATTGCTCTTTGACATCGGCATGGGCATAGTCGGACATTCTTATGGAGGGCCTACGACGGCGATGGTTTGCCGGGACGACGACCGGTTCGCCTGCGGGATTGGCTTGGATAGCGGTGCGTTCGGCCTTCTCGGCAGCGACCTTAAGAAACCCTTCTTGCTACTGTTTTGTGAACCAAACTATAACATGAATGCGATAATTGGCGCTAACAATAGCATGGGAACCTATTATTTCTCTGTTGATCGTGTTGCGCATTTAGATTACTGCGACATCGTATTTACCAGTGTTAATGAGGAACTCAGAGGCGAACGGGATGCTATTGAGATGCGAAATCTTGTTACAGACTATACGAGGAACTTTTTTGATCATTACTTACTGCAGAAGGCTGCAAGTGTGGAAAGTCTGGCATACGATGGCGTGGACTTGATCAAGAAGACCAGCAACAAGTGACATAACCGAGAGGTTGCTGATAAACGCATATCATTAGAGCTAGCCGTACAGACACCAAGCCGATAACCCTATTACGCGGTTATCGGCTCACTCACATTTCAGGCATTGTTTTCTATTTGAAGTATCTATTTCTGTCTTAGCTTGAGATCATCTCCCAAATCTAGTAACTCTCTTCTATCTCTCCGGTTGTACCGCAGCCAAAATCTCCTGAATATTGTGCGCCAGTCCTTCATCGTCCTCCTGGTTAAATTGACGGTGCCCATCGATCCCACGATGAATTATCGTATTCATTACTGGATGAGCTTCCCGGTCTGAGGCCACCCGAATCAGATCGTCGGCAAAGTCCACTGCTTGCTGCTCACTGTAGTTAAATGGCTTGATTAACATACGAATACTCAGTGCATGAGCCTGGGGCTCTGCTAATTGATCCCGATGAGTAATGCCGTACACTGCCCCAAAACCGAATGCAGCAATAACCTGCCGCTCCAGCTCTGTTGTCTGCTCCAAAGGCGTGCCGATCAATTCACAAATCCGGTCCACCATCTGCTCAAGCTCCGAGGCAGCCGCTGCCAGAATTACATCATTAATATCTTCTGCGTTAATAAAATCAGTCATATTGTAGTTCTCCATTTCTCAGCCGGATTTTTGAGCCATTCTCTCAGACTCTCTGACCACATTGTATCGGAGATACAGTGCTCGTTTCAAATGAACTATATTCCCTCGCTTCTCGCATTCATATATTACCCTTATATCAGCGAAGTCGTCTGTGATTCAAAACGATTTTGTGCAAGAAGAAGCGCCTTATCCTTATCACCATAATTCATATAGTATTGAAACAATATTTCTTCATAACGTTCGGCGAGATACTGGGAACCAAGCTCACGATAATAAGGGAGAATTCTCTCTTCGATCATCTCGGTTTGTTTGTTTTCGGATCCGGTTCGGATGATTTTAGGCGGTACATCCCTGTGACTCATTGGCCACTTACGTCCTTGGACCGCCGAAAAGTGAGTCTGAGTGAACTGTTTGATCGAATGGACAGTGGAGTGAAAGTTCCAGAATCAGGGCGAATCTGGCTAGAGGCTGGGAAGAAGGAAACGTTATTGGTACGTCATGACACGAACTGCACGGTTGTCCGCGGCAGAACACCAGTAAAGCGCAAGCACACGGAAGCGTTAGAGTACAATGAGAAGTTGTATATTACGTTTGAAGGCGGGGTTACGGAGATTGAAATTCGCTACAAAGCCATTAAACCGAGTACGAATATGTATGTTGGACAACGAAGAGATCCACCATAGCCACAGGCTAGTCGTTGAAACAGAAGTATTACTGCTACATTTGATGGTCAAAAGTTTAAAAAGCCAGACCTCCCTTACTCGGGAAGCCTGGCTTATTTTCGTTCATGCGTTTTAGCTCCAGCAATCAGAACCTGGATGCAGCACACAACGTGTAATCACGCCGTCTCATGCTTTTTGCCTGTTTCCAGATCATAGACCTGGGTATGTTCTTCCTCTGTCAGCGTCCATTCCAACGTGCCAGGTTTGCGTAATTTCCACATCAAGGCCTGAATCCGCAAAGATCTTCTGACCCAGGCGAGCGAGGCACAACGTTTCTCGGACCGAACCGTCAGGCCCCAGTGAATGACACGCGCAAGCCAAGGATTCACATAGGTGTTGTGGCTGCGAACGGATGGTAATTCATCCTGAAATAACCGCTTTTTCACGTCCATTGGAGGCTGTCCGCATGTCCAATAATGCAGCAGAGCTGACAGGCTATAGATGTCTGACATCGGCCCCTGACTGGATTTCTCGGAATAAAATTCAAGCGGTGAATATCCCGAAGATGTGAAAATGGCCTGTTTATCTCCAGATTGCGTGGGCCAGCGAGCAGCCGAACCGAAATCCAGCAGCATAGGCGTTCCGTCCTCCATAATCATAATGTTGGAAGGCTTCACATCCCGGTGAAGAATCCCCTGCTTATGAATGTAATCCAGCGTATCGACCAGAGGAAGCAGGGTCCCCTGAATAAATGCAGGGTCCAGTGCATGATCGTTTTCGTGCAAATACTCGTTCAACGTTATCCCGCTGCAGTATTCCGTAATCAGATACCCTGTATCATTTTCTTCAAAATGATCGATGTATGTAATGATATGAGGATGACTCAGGCTGGACAACAATTCTCCTTCTACCAGGAAAGAAGCAAGCAATTCCTGATATTGTCCGCCGAAACCGCGCGAAGAACAGTACACTCCTCGCTTATCTGATTGACGCGAAGCCAGCCTTTGCGGGAAAAATTCCTTAATCGCTATCTTCGCCCCTGTATTTTTGTCTCTTCCAGCATATACAATAGCCAGCTCGCTGCAGGCGAGTACCTGTCTTACCTGATATGTATCGTTTAGAATGACATTGCGCTGCAGTGCCATTTTGTAATTGTCTTTTCTCATAACAGACCCTCTTTTCAACCTTGTCGATCGGAAGACTTGCCGCAAGTTGCATCATTTCGTTCCAACCAGCAGGCGTTTCATCGCCAACCATATATTTAAACCAAATGATACCATTTGAAACATGGTCAATGCGAGAGATATTCATTTATTCGAAACTAAACCAAAAATGAATGGTAGTCTACTGCTAATAGATTTACACAATCTTAGATAAAACTCCACAAATGCGCCTGCTATTGTTTATCGACAGATCGGGCGGATTATTTTAATAGACTGGAAAATACCTCAATCCGCCCGTACCTGCGCTATATTAATAGTTTTTCTGTAAAAACTGGCGAATCTCCTCATTCATCTGAATGAGCACATCCTGTGAAGGAAAATGACCTGTGTCGTACTTGACAGCTTGTACATTCGGAATAATTTTCTGAGCACGTTCAATGACCTTATCCCCTGGGAAAAAGACATCCTTCTCTCCGACCAGCAGCAGCGTTGGCGATGTATAGTTCACCAGCTCTTCACGCTCCGTAAGCTTAGGATTATCCTGCTCCATGCTGACGTATTTGAAGATTTTGCCCATGATGTTTTTATCCATTTCCTTCATGCAGTTGCATGACATGGTGCCTGTAATTTTTTGCAAAGAAGATGGCGAAGAAGTCATCCGGTATTTCACGAGTGGAAGAACAATATCCTGGGCCGTTTTAAATTTCGAACCAACAGCCAGTCCAGCAGGCGATACCAATACGGAACAAGCAATACGCTCCGGGATGTACGTCGCCAGTCTAAGGATAATTCCACCGCCAAAAGAAGGCCCGATAAACGCACTCTTTTCAATCTTATAGTGGTCCAACAGGTCGGAAATCCACAAAGCCAAACTATCAAACCTTGCCGAGATTCGTGTCTCTTCACTGTAACCAGGGTGACCGATCGTATCGGGAGCAATAATTCGGTAATCGTTGAATAAGGAAGAAAACCAGGACAACGTCATCGGATTCACACAGTTTCCGCCTTGGAGAATGAACAGCGGTTTCCCGTCCTCCGGACCCGTCAGCAATACATGCGTTTGTCCAAAACGGGTCTCCACATACTCCCGCTCAACGCCCTCACCCAGATTCTCCAGATAGGCTTCATAATCCTCAAGAATACTGCTCTTGCCTTCTTCACTTCTATAAATGGAACTCATGTCTGCCTCCTGCAATGTGTACTCTACCCCATAACTTGACGAAAAAGGGATGGACCAAAAAGATAAAGAGGGCCTGCAGATGACAGGCTCCTCCATATGTGTAACTTATCATATTCAGATGATTATAGAATGGAAACTGGAAATTGTAAATATCGTTTCTAATAGACTACATATAATGGAACAAACGTACAGGATTTTTGCTTATTTGCGCCCGTAATCCGCCTTGATTTCGCCCCACTGTTTCGTCTGCCATTTTAACACTTTATTACTGTACGTATTTGTACGCAGCCATTGCTCCGCACGGTCAATCATGAGCCAGATCTCTTCCGTCGAGTTATCCCGGGCTAACGTGGTGGATACCTTCTTTTGCTTTAGCCATTTCATGGCATTCACCGAGTCGGTATACACGGTCTTGTTACTTCCTTCTTTTTTGAGATATGCCAAGGCATGTACAATGGCCAAAAATTCACCCAGGTTGTTCGTGCCTTTGGAAATAGGTCCAACCGAGAAAATAATCTCTCCGGTGCGAGTATCCACACCTTTATATTCTACGGGTCCCGGATTTCCGCGCGTTCCCACGTCAACCGAAATGCTGTCGTAGTCCACTTCATCGGATGTCTCCATCCCCGCGCTTCTTCCCCTGCTGACCGATTTGCTCTTGGAAGAACTGCTTGCACCACTTGAGCCAGTACCCCAGTTCCCCTTCCATCCCGCACGATATGCCTCTTCGGCTGCTGATTTGGATTCGTATGATTTATATTTTGCTCCGGTAAAATGATCCGTCTGCGCTTTGCATTCCGCCCACGTACTGTACACGCCTGGCTGCTTGCCCTCCCAGACGACATAGTATTTCTGTTTCGCCATCGTTACCCGCTCCTTCGTTAGCTGCAATCAATACCCTATTGTAAACGAAAGGATGGGGTGAATGAAAGCATTGGATAGGCAATAGTTTAGTTCACGGATCGCCCTTACCTCCAACTCTGCACCATGTCCAAGGCTACGACCAGAAGCTTTCTTTCATTATGTTTGATTTGATGTTCAATCACTTGCTCACATGTAAGTATTTGCTCATCGGATAGCCTGTCTTTCAATCGCTCCAACAGCATGAATGACTGTGCACACACTTCCAGACTGGTATCTCCAATAAACGGAATGATGTGCTCTATATGTAATATGTAATCCAGGTTTTCAAGTGCGATTAAGAATGTTCCCCTGCTTCCCGATGTTCCGGGGTCCATTATGGCTTGAATCAAAGGCTCGACGGCTCGATCATCTCCAAGCTCAGATAACGCGATGGCCGCTTGGTTCCGCAATTCATGGTCATCTGTAGTTTCCAGAAGTTTGATCAGTAAATGGTTTTGAGATGTATCTTTGTTTTTAGCAATACTTGTTATTCGTTGTATGGCCTCTTCGGAATCTTCTTGGGAGAGAAGTTCCTGTTTTATATTCGTATGCATCGTAAGTTGTATCACTCCTCGTTTGTTAGCAGAAAGGGACCTCCTTAATAACATCGGTTATTTTCCTCATTTGGAACGTAGTATAATGGTCCTTTTGTTTTTGGGACTATTTTCCTCACCATCAGTACTTCACCAAATAACTGTATAATCCCTCCATATCTCGAACAGGCTAAGCAAAGCAGATACACGACTTGGTACAGAAGGGAATGTAACCATGGACTGGATATGGAAATCGATCTTACTTGTGCTGGCTGGCATGGTTTTACTGCGAATTGCAGGACGCAAATCGATCTCGCAAATGAGTGTGGCCACAACGGTCATCATGATTTCAATCGGGACAACGATTGTACAGCCTATTGCAAATCACGAACTTGGTAAAGCCATTGGATCAGCTGCAATTTTTATTGCGACCTTGCTTGTGGTAGAGCTCCTTCAAATGAAATTCAATGTGTTTGAACGGATTATGAGCGGGAGTTCCAAAATCATTATAGAAAATGGACAAGTCATAGTCCCCAACCTGAAACGCATGCGTTACACCCTGGATCAGCTGGAGATGCATCTCAGACAAAATGGAATTACGAGCATCAATGATCTGGAGACAGCAACAGTTGAGCCAAATGGTCAACTCGGCTATGTGTTGAAACGACATGCCCGTCCCGTAACCATCGGAGATTTGGAAGAACTGCTGAACGGTATAGGATTAGCCGGTGCTCAGCTGATCGGAAACAATCAATCCGGCATACCAAAGACCTCTGCAAGCGACCAACAGCAAAACACAAATGGCCCTTCGTCCCTAGGCGACAACTCCACTGATATATTCGAGGAAGTCAGCAAGGGCACTCACTCCAAACCGATCGACCCCAAATTACAATAACTTTGTTCTCTCAGCTCCACAAAAAAGACCGTTCCTGCCAGCACTACAACATTGCTCGTGCAAGATACGGTCTATCTTTTCTCCACTCCCTGTGGATCTACTCTTGTTTTACCTTTTACTGTGGAACTGTTTAAAGATGCGTCGCTCTGTAATGGTCTGTGCCATCGGCTGCATTTCTGTTAAATTCATCAGATCACTTGTGATACCCAATCCATGTCCAGCCTGGCTTACCGTGTGCTCAGATAGGCTATGCCCAATCCGCCCGTGACCGGATTTTCGTAGATTTCGCAATCCACTTCAAATACTTCCCCAATCATCTCACGTGTCAAAATATCGGCAGGCTTACCATGAACCACGATCTGCCCACGCTTCACCACATACAGGTAATCACAATATTCGGCTGCCAGTTCGAGATCATGGAGTGCTGCCAGTATGCCAATGTCCAATCTACGGACAATATTGAGAATTTGGAGCTGGTATTTGATGTCCAGATGATTGGTCGGCTCGTCCAATATGAGAAACTCCGGCTGCTGTGCCAGTACACGGGCCAGGATGACACGCTGCTTCTCTCCACCGGACAGGGACACGTAATTGCGGTCCGCATGTCCGGACAGATGTACCTTTTCAAGCGCCTGCTCCACGATCGCAACATCCTGTTGGTTATCGGTTTCCAGCAGCTTTTTGTGCGGTGTCCGGCCCATCATGACCATTTCACGCACCGTAAAATCAAAGCTCAGCTCATTGAACTGCCCTACAACGCCCATATGCCGGGATACGATCTTCGGACTGGATTTCAGAATGTCCTTATCTCCGAGTAATACGCTTCCCTGCTGTGGTTTAATCACTTTATAGATGCTCTTGAGCAGCGTTGACTTGCCGCAACCGTTCGGCCCGATTATGCCAACAAATTGCTTGTCGTTCACCTGTAACGAAATATTCCGGATAATGTCCGTATTCAGCACCGATATGGATACATTTTCTACGTTCAGTTTCATGGTTATTTTCCTCCAAAACCGTAGCCTTTTTTGACCAGCATATACATAAACATCGGCGCACCAATCATGGCGGTAATGATTCCGATCGGCAGTTCAACGCTGGATATCAGAGATCTTGCGATAACATCCGTCCAAATGAGGAAAATAGCCCCGAACAATACCGAAACGGGCATGACTTTGCGATGGTCTGAACCAACCATACCTCTTACGATATGCGGAATAATGAGTCCCACAAAACCGATCATCCCGCAGCTCGATACCATAACACCCGTGACCAGTGCTGTTAACAGCATGTACAGTCTGCGATATACACTAAGATTAATGCCCAGCGTCACAGCCGCTTCATCTCCGAGCAGCATTGTATTCAGCACCCGGGATTGCAGGAGGAAGAACAGAATGGCTACCAGAACGACAATACTGATTAGCGGGAGTTTGTTCCAGCCGGAAGCCGCCAGGCTGCCCATCGTCCAGAATGTGACGGTTCTGATGCCTTCCGCATTGTTTGCAAAGTAAATGATAAAATTCGAAAACGCACTGCATAGTGCGTTAATGACCATCCCGGCAAGTACCAGCTTGACCGATGTCATTTTGCCCCGGATACCTGCAAGCGTAAGTACTAGCAAAGATGCCCCCATGGCACCGGCAAAAGCCCAAAAGGCCACACCCGTTTGACCTAACCAGCTAATGGAACCGAATCCGATCAAAATTGCAAACGTAGCTCCAAGTGAAGCTCCTGAGGATATACCTAGTATGTAAGGATCAGCGAGTGGATTCTGCACAGCAGCCTGCATGACTGCACCACAGAGCGCCAGGCCTGCCCCGATAAACATGGCCATTAATACGCGCGGAAAACGAATCTGCCAGATGATATCGGTATAGGAACCCGAATCAATTGGCGCAGCTCCAAGCTGAAAGCCTGTTATTTTGTAAAGCAGAATACGATAGGACTCGGCCAGCGGAATATGCACCTGACCAATGGAAACTGCAATCCCCACCGACACCAGCATGAATACCACCAGTGCGGCAAGGAGTAATGCGAAACCGGATTTGCTGTGAATCAAAGACTTGGGTTTGCCCACGTGCTGCGTCTGCATCTGAACTGTTTGTGCCATTTCTTCCCCCATCACTTCCACGATAATGTAAGATCAAATAAATATAGCTATTTACAACGCTTTTGATCGGATTATAATTGAGAATGATTATCTTTGTCAATTTTAAAACATGACTACACTCTTGACAATGGTTTGATATAAAACTATATTAGGTGTATGAAAACAAGAGACGCCATATCACTCATATCCAAAATTAAAGAGAGTTCCAATCGTTTTATCGTATCCGAGATGACTAAGCACGGGGTGCAGGATATTGCCACTTCGCATGGCGATATTATCTATGCTCTGTATCACCGACCTCAAATGACCATGGCGGAGATCGCCAAAAAAATTGGCAAGGACAAATCTACCGTCACAGCACTTGTCGACAAGCTGGTACGAATGGGATACGTCATCAAGGAGAGAAGTGACGAAGATACGCGCGTTGTTCATGTAGTTCTGACATCCAAAGGCGAGGAGCTCAAGCCCGTCTTTGAAGAGATCTCCCAGAACCTGCTGAATGTTTTTTACGCGGATATCACGGAGACAGAAAAAGAGGAACTGCTGCGAATTTTGATGAAAATTCACAGCAACTTCTAAATTTTTTTGGATAAATAGTTTGATATAAAACTAAATTGAAGGAGGAATTATTACATGAAGGACTACACCAAGTCCCTGCCTGACCATACCGCACAATACATTGGGGAACAGGATTTATATCTGGAGGTATTTGAGGGCGATGAAATTCAAGGGAGAAGTGATCACAGACCCCCTCTCCTATTCGTTCACGGTGCCTATACAGGCAGCTGGATGTGGAGCAAATACATCCCTCATTTCGTTCAACAGGGCTGGACTTGTTATGCCATGAATCTGAGAAGTCACTACAAGAGCAGGGTGCAGGACATGACCCGGGTGACCTTCGAAGATTACCTGGAGGATATTCAGGAGATCATCACTGCTTGCGGGGAGCCGCCTATTCTTATCGGATTCAGCATGGGTGGCATTCTTAGTCAAAAGATTGCTGAACACTCTCCACTTCGTGGATTAATCGTGATTGATTCCAGTCTAAGCCAGGAAGTTCTTCGCTCCGTGCCCTATGCTGACGTGGTTCGAATAACGCCTGGTCTCGTCGTTCCTGCACCCGTTCACGATGAGCTGACCAGCATAGATGAATCGGCAGAGGACATTGCTTTTCAACGCAAGTATTTGGCCATGGAATCATCGCAGGCCTTCAGCACATTCTCCGCGTTCTTTGGCGGTGAGGACGTGGTATCCATTAACGGTGAGTCCATTACATGTCCTAGTCTCGTAATCAAAGCCGTGTCCAGTGAGGAAGAGGAGCAGCGAGGCAGACTAACTGCAGAGCAGCTTCACGCAGAATATGCCGCACTATGGCATACGACTCATACTGGTTTGCTCGTCGGTCAGCGATATATGGAAGCTGTTAAGATTATTCTGGAGTGGTTAGACCGGAGAAAGAGCTAGTTCTCCAGTCAACATTAGCGAAATATCGTTTGCCGCATTAGTGATTATGTATACGTTTTGGATAATAAAAACAAAAGTTTCTCTTTTACATCTGCCCATTCATTGTCTATGATGCTGTAAAAAATATTGTCATGAATCGAACCGTCCGCCTTTATTCTGTGCTTACGGAATATGCCTTCTTTCTTGGCTCCGATTCGTTCAATGGCTCGTTGCGATCGGACATTTTGTCCGCTTACGGAGAACTGCACCCGCATTAAATTCAGTTCTTCAAAGCAATATTGCAGCAAAAGGTATTTGCACTCTGTATTTACTCCCGTCCGCCAGTAGTCAGGTGCAAGCCAGGTCCATCCAATCTCAGCATTTCGGTTCCCCATGTCAAGATCGCCTATTCGGGTAGTTCCGATGATGTCTCCTGTCGCTTGATCCACAATAGTGAAGGGAAGCTGTGATCCCTTCTCTTTATTGTCCAGTGCAAGCGTCAGTACTTGATCGAGTTCTTCACGTGTATGGATCGTTCGCCAGGTGAATTCCCACACTTCTGGAGAGAATAAGATACTGATTAATTCCGCCTTGTGGCTGTTATCCATAGGTACAAGTGTTACCCTTTTCCCTTTCAGAACAACATCTTTTTCTTGCATGATCACTGTCCACCTCCATCTGGTTAATATAAAACATATTACAGATTAATGAACTATCGGTACAGACTCCTTTTGGTCCAAAACGTAATCATTTTTACCGGGCAGCCGGATGCGCTTCTGCATCCGTTTCAATTGCAAAATATGGCTACTAACTTCATTCAGATGAGAAATGGTCACTTTAAATACATAAAAAAACCGCCCATCAAGGATGGACGGTTTTCTTTTTTTGCTTCTTTCGGAGTACAAGGTATCTCATCCGCATGGAAACCATTAGTGCTTTAACCTTGCGTTGGGGTTGCCCTTCTTTTTTGGAAGAGATAGATCCCTGCCATGAGGATAAACCACACCGGAGTAACAAACAGCGCCACCCGTGTATCCTCTGCCAAGGCCAGAACAACCAGCACAAACGCGAGAAAAGCCAAAATCAAGTAGTTGGAAAATGGATAAAACGGCAGCCTGAAGTGACTCCGACTAGCAAGCTCCGGCTGGGTACGGCGGTATTTCAGGTGACAGATCACCATAATGCCCCAGACAAAGATAAAGCAAACGGTCGATACACTTGTGATCAGTGTGAACACGCCCTCTGGCATGACATAATTCAGAATAATGGCAACCAGAATGACCAGCGTGGAGAAAAAGAGTGCATTGGAAGGCACCTTTCGGCTATTCAGGCGTGCAAGGGACTCCGGCGCATTCCGATCCTTGGCCATGGAGAAGACCATACGACTTGTACTAAAAATAGCACTGTTGCATGCCGAAGCTGCGGATGTCAGCACCACGAAATTCACGATCCCGGCGGCTGTCGCAATACCTACGGCTGCAAACACCTGTACAAAAGGACTTTCACTCGGCACGATCGCTTTCCACGGATAGATGCTCATAATAATCAGCAGTGCACCCACATAGAAGAGCAGCACACGGATGGGGATCTGGTTAATGGCTTTCGGAATAACCTTCTCCGGATTCTCCGTTTCCCCTGCGGTCAGTCCGACTAGCTCCATGCCGACAAAGGCGAACACCACCATCTGGAATGAAATGATGAAGCCATGCATGCCATTTGGGAACCATCCCCCATGACTCCACAGATTGGTGAAGCTTGCCGTCCCCTGATCTGTGGTGAAACCTTTAAATATCATATATAGACCAACAACAATAAGGGCCAGAATGGCAATCACTTTGATTAAAGCAAACCAAAATTCCATCTCGCCGAACAGCTTCACTGTTGCCAGATTCATGATTAACAAAATGACTAATGCAATTAAACCAGGCATCCATTGCGGTACATTCGGAAACCAGAACTGCGTATACATGCCGACAGCCGTAATGTCCGCCATAGCAATGGAAATCCAGCAGAACCAGTAGGTCCAGCCTGTAATAAACGCCGCCATATTTCCCAGGTAATCACGCACGAAATCCACAAAGGAGTGATACTGCAGGTTGCTTAACAACAGTTCCCCCAATGCACGCATGATCAAAAACAAAACCGCACCTGTGATGATATACGCCAACAGGATCGACGGTCCTGTCAGTTGAATCGTCTTGCCCGCTCCCAGAAAGAGGCCTGTCCCAATCGCCCCTCCGATCGCCATAAGCTGGACATGCCTGTTCTTTAATCCCCGTGTTAATGTTTCTTGCTGCATGGTAAACCACCACTCTCTTTCTGCACATGCTCTCTAGGTTGCTGAAACTTGTATACAACACATCATATAATAATCTGACCAGAATACCTATCCTTCATTTATGATTTTTTTCACGCCAAAGAGGACACCTCTTCTAACAAGGCGCCCTCTACTTTGGGTCATTGTTATTTTTGCTTATAGAACTCATGATACAGCTTCATTAACGCCCGTTTCTCGATCCGTGAAACATAGGAACGGGAGATGCCCAGTTCCTTGGCAATTTCGCGCTGGGTCCGTTCTTCCCCGCCTGCCTCCAGGCCGAATCGGCCAATGACGACTTCCTTCTCCCGATCATCGAGAATGTCGAGATTACGGTAGATTTTGCTTTTCTCAATCTTAAGCTGCACCTTGTCGACGACATCATCCGCTTCGGTTCCAAGGATATCGATTAACGTAATTTCATTGCCCTCTTTGTCCGTTCCGATGGGATCATGAAGGGAGACGTCTTTACGTGTTTTCTTCAGGGAACGAAGGTGCATCAGAATTTCATTCTCTATACAGCGGGCCGCAAATGTGGCGAGTTTGGTTCCTTTGCCTTGCTGAAAACTTTCGATGGCCTTGATCAAGCCGATGGTTCCGATCGAGATCAGATCTTCCAGATCTTCACCCGTATTGTCGAACTTCTTGACGATATGCGCAACAAGGCGCAGATTGTGTTCAATGAGCAAGTTGCGGGAGTGGGCGTTGCCTTCAGCCATGAGGCGCAGGTGTTTGGCTTCTTCGTCCTCAGCCAGCGGCTGGGGAAACGCATTATTTTTGACATACGAGACGAGCAGCGTTAACTCCTTGATGAACAGGGCAATTGCGGTAAACAATCCGGGCACAGATGACACCTCCTGCAGTTTTACAACGATCTGGCCTGAGCACGTGAAGGAACAGGGTCGATCTATTGTATGTAGGCGGGGGCCCAGAAGTGCACGTACACTTGAAAAAGGGAACGTTCCCTCGATGATTTAATGGAGCTTTATGACGGAGAACGCTGCTGCTATATGCTTGCCTGTGTCAGTCTATCCTTCGGCATGAGTATTACGTACTCACTTCAACAATGGAGCCAACCTTCTGAAGAAGCACGAATTCTTTCTGGACACTCTCGATAAAATACTTCTTCTCTCCCAATATAATGACATCACTCTCGGCTAATGGAACATCGCTTTTGAAATAGATAAAATTATCTGCGCCTCTGAATGCGCCTTTATAGTAGTACACGTTGTCACCTTCTCTTTGGAAAAAATGATATTAAAGTTTATGCGTTTTTAAAATCGTTTTCACTTGATCTAACCCGTAAGACATTTTTTGATTCAGTACAAATAGTAATACATCAACGTCTATACGAACCCTGCGTTCTTCTCTATTTAGGGCAAACATCTCTGTCGTTTCATTCAAAATAAGAACTTCTACATCATTCTCTCGAATGATAAAATGATCCGTTAACTCTATTTCTTCTCCTATATTAGAGCAATTCAGAAAAATTATAATGTCACTAATCATAGGCTCTTTGGCCTCGACGTCTAAGAAGGATAGAAGCATGCCTTTTGAGCACTTATGGTTTTTTTCAGTGAATGCTTTAAGACTGTATGCCACCATCTATTCACCTCTCACTTGCTGTTCAACCTCCGCTTGGTTTGCTGCCTCATCCAATTATATTTTCTCGGTCTTTATATGAGAGATGAAAGACTCGATACAGGCATTGTCCAAGCAATTCCCACGCCTGGAGTGACTTCCTAGCATGTTTCAGTTTATGGTTGAATGGCTTAGAGGTGTATTGAAATCCTTGATTCGAGTTTAGGATTACGACACTTAGATCCGTGTGCTGACAGAGTCTATCCAGCGTTTCATGAATCAAAGCGAGGTCATTTCGTTCGGAAAGATGCCAAGCTACAATCTCGTTATTACACAATTCCTGAATGACAGAAAGGTACACAAAATGTTCTCCAGCACGAATATAGGTAATGTCTTTAACAAGTTTAGTTCATGGTTTATCTGCCTGAAACTGGCGTTCGAGCCGATTCGGATTCACCACAGAAGCTTGTTTCCCAAAGAAACGACGCTTCTTTCAAATGACAGAACCGATCCCTAATTGTTTCATTAAACGATACACCTTTTTGTGGTTAACCCTAAGGAATTCTCTCCGTAAAGCCAACGTCATTCGAAGATAACCAGAGTAGGGATGAACGCGATGGATGGCAAGCAGATGCGATTCTAATTCATGTTGCTTTTGTCTACGCTCATTTGTCATCTGTATGCTTTTTCTCCATTT
The DNA here is from genome assembly GCF_039831995.1 of Paenibacillus pabuli. Classification (NCBI taxonomy): domain Bacteria; kingdom Bacillati; phylum Bacillota; class Bacilli; order Caryophanales; family Paenibacillaceae; genus Paenibacillus; species Paenibacillus pabuli. The sequence goes on along the minus strand of NZ_JBDOIO010000004.1, from coordinate 895,738 downwards.
GTAATAGCCCGAGCGGGAAACGTCAACTAGCTTCAAGAGCCAAACCAGACGATGGCGTACTCCCAAATCCTCTATGATTTGAAATCTGGTAGCTTTACTCGTCACTCCTTGTGTAGATTTGATTTGGTACTGCTTTTTTAAATATTCAATCTCCGCTCACAAGTAAGCAACCTCTTCTTTCTTACTGAAAAACTTCGTTTTAGGGCGTCCTCGTTTAGATGTGCCAGGTTCTAAGCTCATTCCGTGTTTCGTTTTCGCAGCCCATACTTGTACCTGAGATTTATTTTGAATATCCAAACGTTTCGCGACTTCACGTATGCTCATATGTTCTACGTTGACCCGCCGGACCGCCTCCAATTTTAATTCCAAGGAGTACCGCCGGAAAGTTTGTCTTTTTTTAGCCATGAAAAAAACCCTCCATTAGGCAAGATTAAGTCCATCTTAACAGATGTCTTTTTTCTCTTGTCTACTAAAGGGGATAATACCAATTGTAGCGACTTTTTTTGGGGATTGGCCCTTAACTTTTTATAAATTCAGTAGTTTATTTCAGATACGACTGACTTACTCACTCTTTAAAAAAATCCAGTCTTACTGGGTTTGATCGCGGAAGATTTGATTGATTTTGTTCCGATCAAAATCTAATATCCAATCATTAAACTTTTCGTAAACCGGACGTAATGTATCTGTATCTGTTGCAACAACATCCATGCCTCTGCTGTCATAAATATGAAATATGCATTTTATTGTTTCGTTAATTAGAAAAATATCACCAACAATTCGGGATTCAGGAGCAATTTCTCGATATGCAATGGCGCTAAATAAATCTTTCACTTTTAAATTTTCAAGCTCTGTTTTAGTACAATATTGCACTGTAATGGTTTCTTCGTCGTCTTCATCCGGATCTTTATAACGGTACTCTAGTTCTCGCTTTTCAATGTCTTTCATTTTGACTCCTGAATAATAGAGAAAATTGTCATAAACATCATTCTCAAATGCCGAAACAGGATGCTCACTCCAGCTATCTACAAAAACGGTTAAATAAACTATATCGGTGGATTCACCGATTTCATTAAATATGGAAAATGCTCTATGCGTTACTCTATCTATCCTACTTTGCTTGGTTAGATCTCCCCCCAATTCATATCTAATTGCAATTTTAAAGTTATAAAAAAGAGGCTTTTTTAATTTCAAATTTTGGAAACTTTCGATTAATAACTTATCTAATTGTTGATTAAAGTCCAATGAACTGACCTCCAATGCGATACAGTAAGGAAAATAGTTATATCCTTACTGTATCGACAAACTATTTCAATTTTATTACCGTACCTGTTTGGCTCTTATGTTTATCTTTAATCCAATTACCGTACTTATCTGCGTCAGCTACCCAATGAAGTTCTTTCCCTGACTTCTTAAACACTTTGAATGCAGAATCAGCGTGACCGGTAGTATCCTTTGCCCACCAATAGCCATGACTATCCTGATATGCTTTTACTTTATCTCCGTGAAAGTTATAAGTTAATGTAGCTTTAGCATTCGTCTTTATATCCCACAATGTTGTGGTATTTTTGGTGGATTTTTTGGATCCGCTAACTTTACCACCAGCAAAACCTAGCGCAAGCGCTGCAACATATTCTGCCTCTTTTCCTTTAATCAACGCACTTACTAACTGTTCAGTCGCCCAACTAATATTACCTGCAGACTTAGTATAAGGACTTTTACCCAATGCCATATCATACAAGTAATTAAACCGATTCTTATCTAGAAAAGAGTTAAAGCTGTAACGATCTCGAATTGTATTTTTATACAAATTATAATTTGAAGTATTTATTTTATAACCTTTCGCTTTAGCATCCTTCAACATATGTCTGAGTTCTTGAGCATAGTAAGGCTCTGCCATATGGCCGCTTGGATCCACATACTTTAACGGGTTATTGCTCACGTACGAATACAAATTCAAACTCAGTGGATCACTCAATTCACCTTCGTACGTATCCTCGCCAATAAACCTTGCCATGCTTGGATCATACCAACGAGCTCTCAAATACTGCAGTCCTACCACTTCATCCCAGTATTCACCGGCATAACGAAGCACATTCGGCACTGTTTCCTCCGCCGTAAGCGGTCCACCCCAGATGTCATACGTATACTCGTTCAATACTTGGCCAGCATCATCCACAAGTCCGACTACATCGCCATGACCATTGAATTGGTAGTATTCCAATTTTCCAGTTTTCTTGTCCTGACGTGCCCACAGTTTCCCATACAGGTCATAGATATAGACATAGGTCAGTTCAGCTTTACCGGACATCACTTGGGCTTCAGCCATCAGTTTAGCTTCTTCATCGTAGTAATAACGAGTCGTTTGGTCACCTTCGGTGCGCTCATACAGCAAACCATCCCCGTTGTAGCTATAGGTTACTGTTTTGCCTTCCCCGGTCGCTTTAACCAAGCGATTCTGGCTGTCATACGTATATTCTGCATCTTTCAGTCCGTATATCTTACCACTCCCGGTACTGTACCGGTTGCCATTCGAATCATACGTATATGTTTCCTGTTGCGAACCCGATTCCGTTTGGATGCGATTAAGTTCATCATACGTAAACTGATCACTTGTCCCATTTTGAGTACGGGACGTGATGTTTTTATCTCCATCATATTCATAGTCGAACTGATGAATGGCGCTCGTTCCTTGGGAAACGGTGACTCCTAATAGATCATAACCATCGAACTGATAGCTTGTGCTCAGGCCATTCCCAAACGATACGTTTTCCAGCAAACTGTTCGACGCATAACTAAAGGTCATTCGATCCACAGGCGTCTGGGCCGATGCTGCGAGTGCTGAAGCGCCCCCTGTTCCGGAGGTGATATCCATGGAAGTGACCCGGTTCATCGTGTCCAGCTCACCGTGTACCCGCAAGGATTGCCCTTTGGCATCTGACAAGGTATATCCCAACCGCTGCTGGGTATTGTTTTCATATTCCAGCTGGGTTCCATCCGGGAAGGCCAGCCCACTGAGCATACCATCCGTTTCACGGTATGAATAGGTCGTTTTGCCGTGATCATCCGTCATCGACGTTCTACGACCCATCTCGTCGTACGTATACGATACGGAGGTATCCGGTCCTTTGAACCCTGTAAGCATGTTGTCGCTGTTATACGTATACTCGGTGATCTTTCCGAGCCGATCCTGCTTTTTGATCAAATTACTCTTTTTATCATAGTAGAAGGTAGTCGCAGAACCATCCAGCTTCGGTGGGGTCTGCTTGATGATCCGACCCAATTCATCATATTGTTTGGTCACCGTTTGGCCGTTGGCAGAAACAACTTGGGTCACCTGGCCCTGGTAGCTGTAAAAATATCGGCTGGTTTCTTGCTTGGGCGTGGTTGCTGTTGCAATTTGTCCGAGCGCATCGTACGTATATGTCGTCCGCTCCCCATTACCATCAATGGATGCAGTCACGTTGCCACTCAAGTCATATTCTCTTTGTTGCAACGGAGCAAATGTACCGTCCCGATATTCTTCTACTGCTGTCGTGCGTCCCAGTAAATCCATTTTCTCACGAGTCTGGTATCCGGAAGCATCCTGAACCGTTACGGTTTGTCCAACAGGATCAATTGTTGTTGTGTTTCTGGTTCCATCCGGATATTGGGTCTCTGTCATTTGCCCAAATGCATCGACCACATACCTCGTCACGTTTCCCTCAGCATCTTCCAAAGCTGTCACGTTTCCTTCGCTATCATAGGCATATTTATATGTTGCGTCCGCCGTTTGCTCTTCCACGAGCAAACCTAATGGATTGTAACGCTCGGAAGTCACCATGCCGTCTGGCGAAGTGCTTGTCATGATGTTATTGGTGTCATCATATGCAATCGTCGATTGTGTACCATCGGCATACGTTATTCGAACCAGACGCCCTGACTTGTCGTATTGATTCGTTTCCTGTTCTCCGGCAGCATTCGTCGTTGTCTCCAGTTCACTGGCAGACGTGTAGCTGTACGTCTCCACAAGAGATTCTGCCTTGCCAGCAGCATCATGCACGGTCATCGAAGTCGATTCCAACAGATACCCTGCATTCGGTTGGTAGCTGAATGTCGCTGTACGGTCTTTGGCCAATGTACCTTTGTCAGTTGTACCAATGACTCGACCTTTTTCATCCAGCTTCACTTCTGAATCAGAGAGCAATTGTCCACCATATCCGTTTTTGGTGGTGGTCCGTAACATGTCCCCTTGATTGTTATATGATAGTTCCGTGTACTGCTCCAAAGTGCTATTCACCTTAGTGGTGATCCGCACCGGTTTGATCCAATTGTAAGGCGCTTTGCCCACTTCGTAAGAATAAGTTGATTCTTGTCCGGTGCTTTGTTTCTCGGACGTCACCATGCCGTTTGTATCGTATGCGATAGTCGTAGTCAACTTTTCACTAGTTCGACCACCCTCACTTACCCATTCTGTCGTTTGGGTCGGGAGATTCCGTTTGGTTTGGCTATCGTACTGAAGCTCCGTAGAATAGGTTACATCATCTCCAGTTAGTGTATGCTGGTCTGCATAAACTAGATCAGGTTCGGTGGCGGCGCTAAATGTTTTGGAGAACGTCCACGTATCCACGGTATGTGCAGCCTTAATTTTCGTTGTCCATGTGGCTGGTTGGCCATAAGAGTCCAGATCTTCTCCAGAATACTCAAAGTTGATTTTGTCCAACGTACCTTCGCCATCGGTCGTACTGAAATGGCTCTTGCGCTCTCTCACTTTAAAGACGAAATAGGAAGAAGCATCACCCATTTGCTTGATCGCCGGAATGTATGCGTAATCCGTAATGGCAGAAGATGGACTCGTAATACGCGACAATAAAGCAGTATGCATTATACCATGCGCATTCTGATTGCTTTGCAGCTCAGGCAGGAAATTGAATTTGGATTCCGGATAGTAATACGTATACGTCGTTGTCCGATCCAGTGCATCGGTAAACTCTCGCAAAATGCGAATACCTTCATCTTCACGCTGGGTATACGTTACTTTCCGGTCCGTTCCGGCAAGCTGTACGGTAACCTTCAGGTTGTCATAAGCAAAAGTCAGTGCCTGACCTTCGCTATTTTGAATCCGGGAGATGACTTGGTTTCCATCCAATGTTGTATAGTGAAAATCCACCGTATTCCGGTAACCATCTGTAATTTGCAGTAACTCTCCAGTTCCGTTAAACAAATAATCGTAGCCATTCCGGATCGACAAACGATAACTGCTGGACTGACCATCCACGGTCACAGTCGTATCTTGCTTCACGTTTAAATCGTTCCATACGTAACCTTCCAGTTCAAGATTAGCGTTTAGGCGATAATAACCTGGAATAAGGATAAACCGTTCATCCCCGCGAGTTTCCATGTAGGGTATATCCCAGCGCCACCCTTGTCCCAATCCCGTATGGAGTTCTTCCTTACGTGGCGTGACTACATTGTAATAGGTTTGTGTCGTTTCGTCGTATTGAACGCCGAGCTGTCCACTTGGTCTAGCACTGTCATAGACACGTGTCAGATCAAACGGAATCAGGCCTGGTAGAGAGAGGTCTGTGCTACTAACCATCATCTCCCCTGTAGCAGTGGAAATCGATTCCGCTCCATAAGACGTCATGTACAGTGATGCATCGTCCCGGATATCGATATGGTTTAGCCCCGTTTCCTCCACGGTCGTTCCGGTACCTGGAATATCCTCTTCAATGGCGTTAATTGAAAATGTGTTTTCTTGCAATGCTTCGGAAGGGCTTAGCCCCTCCATTGCATCGATATTGAGTATTGGTGGAGGAGGAATTTTTGCATATTTAATAATGCTATTGATGCTCTCAGGAGACGGAGGTTTCCTAATCTTTGATGTTCCTCCAGCAAGTCAGACCCTTGTGTATCTTTCATTAACACTGCTACCGTTTGTTGTAGCGGTATACATTCTTCACAAGAGGAAGCAACGTGTACTAATAGGGACAATTATCGTATCTTTTATAGCCTCTATTATAATTCCTAACCAAAGCGCAATTCTCGACTTTTTTAAAACGCCTTCGAAACATGTTCAATCGGAGATTCGAAGTCAAGTCCAACGCATTATTGATCAACAACATCTTTCTTATGTCATAGATCAGAAAGAAAGTAAAAGTTGGACCAATGATGAAGTAATACGAACAGTTGTTTATCTGAGAAAAATAAAAGAAGGAGATATAGAAAAAAAAGAGGTAAAGCCATTTGTCAATACAACATTTGAGATGGATGTTAAACTAGTGTTTAACGACCAATTTATGGTCAATTATGTCACCGTTGTCATTGATAAGGGCAAAGAAGTGGATTGTACAAATGAGTCCTATTGTAAATAAGTTGAGTATAGAAAGAGAGTGAGTTTGTCTCGTGAGAGATGTATTTAATAGAAAGTTAACAATGGTATTTATTCTTGGAATTATATTTTATTTTGGAGTATTTAATTTTTTTGGGATTACCAATGAGGCTTACGCAGTTACAAATGTATGGCCTGAAAAAAGTAAGGTCGAGTTTGGTGAAAGTATAAAGATTCACTATAATTTCGATGACAGAGAGCATTGCGTATCTATGCAGGAGCTCCTGAAGACGAATTGGTTTTTTTCAATATGTGTTAATGTACGAGTAAGATAATTATTTGGGGAAGGTGACTGATTGAGACGTATTATCATTATCCTGTTTGGAATTTTTGTCATCAGCTTTGCTTTAATATTAGGTATTAATTTTATTGGCTCCCCTGTACCTATAATTACGGAGAAATCAATTATCCCCATAGAGACAGAATTAAAATTTCATGAGGAAGGTGGCGAACCGCAAACCCAATTATTCTGGTGGAGAGAATAGCTGTTTAAGATAAGGGAGAGTGATACATAAAAAGATTATCTATTTGTTCATTAAATTAACGGGAAATGATAAACTCCATCTATTTAAAGGAGGCTGCGATACTAGTGGATATATTTTCCAATAGAAATGCGCCATTTTAGATAGTAGCGAAAATGTTTATTTTACAACTATTTCTAATAATTCAACATATTTACACGATGTTAAATCTAATGGAGAGAAGCTCTGGGATTTCAAAATTGAGGGCGTGAGTTTGGATCCCAAGCCAGCTTTCCGAAGCTGGCTTTTAATGTTGTGTCCAATAGTCGATATTCTTGATCGGCTCGATGGGAGCAGCTTTGGATTCAACGTTTTCCCAGCCTTGTAGTATTTTAATAGACTCGACTTGTCTTTTGTCGTCCCAAGGAATAAAGAGCTGATCCTCCAGACGGATTAGACACTTCTGGATCTCGCCCTTAGACTAGCCTGTTTTAACTGTCAATTCGTGCATCGATGGCATTCTTCTTCGGGCGTGAGAGTAGTTGTACAATATTCGATGGATCTTGCGCTCAAGATCTGAAAGCATCGTAGCACCTCCGAAGCTATTTGATTACTCTATCATAAGAGAACACATGTTCCATATCAACATTTGTGATGATCTGCAAGGTAATAGTACATATGATACAATGAGGGAAAAAATGGGAGAGGGAGTAGGATGAATAAATCTAAAAATATGGGGATGGTACGCAAGTTAGATGCGCTTGGCCGTATTGTACTGCCTATTGAATTGCGGCGTACCCTGGGAATCGAGCTTGGCGATCCGGTTGAATATTAGCTGAATGTATGTTTTGTTCCTCTACGGAGGGACTTGCCTACTTTAAAGAATATTTCATTTGCAGTTCTTGTATAAATGGGGTCCCAGAGAGGAAAAGTGCGGAAAAGGAACGGGGATCCAAAAAGGGAGTTGTTCCTTCCGTCGAAGCAGCCACAACAGAGACTATTGTTGAAAAGAAGGAGACCCGCGGTAAGGATACAGCGTTGAGGCTTGTTCAGATCATGGGAGAGTGCCCCGCTGCTTCACAAAAGAAATGGGCCGAGCTGCTTGGTGTATCCCAGGGTCGAGTGAGTCAGTTAATTCAAAAAATAAATGAGTCAGTTCCAAAGTCTTCCGTTGATGCTAGCGGCTCTAAGGCGGCAAGAGCGGCCACCTAAGAGCCGCAACGCACCGCTTCAGGGTTACTCAGGCCGATAACGTGAGTGCCTAAAAACATACTTACAGTAGTGCAAAGAGGCATTTTAGATGCTGATTCTTCCAATTGGAAGAATAGTGATGGAGATATATCACTTGTCTAAACATTCTCCACGTCGTTCGATGAGATAGTTACACCAAAAATGTTTTCAATTTTATTTTGTTAAGCAATCTCTATCTGTTCATCGATCAATATGCATAGCAGAAACAGTTTATTGTGTTTCTATAACACGTTGTTGAACAATAAAGTCAATGTTGAAAGAAGACGTTTATTGATTCAATAAGCTACTATTCTCCGTTTGTTAAAACACATCTATCCCTTAAGTCGTTTAAACTTGAAGAGATTAAGTAGTGCATAGAAGAAACGAAGTGTATCTTCCTGAGAGGAAATTAGATCTTCATGTTCGTCATATAATGCATTCGCTAGAGCATGATTTTTATTTAGATTTCCACCATAAAATCCATACACCGCTCGTGAAATTGTCCAAGCAAAGGAAGAACAATCAAGACGTCTCTTTTGTGAGGTTTTACCCGCTGTTGTTTTCCATGCCCATACTTCAGCTAACGCATTTAATGCCATTTCTGGCTTTCCTGCATCAAATTCTGTATTAAAACCTTCCTCGTGTCCGATACGTTTTACTTCGTCTAGACCAATCGGCTTTCCTACGATTAAACTTAGGTCCTTACGCATTAAGTCGCGAATCGAGGGAAAGTGTATTGTTGAGGAGTGTAATAAATCCTCTTTCCAAAACCATGAATCATCGGGGTCTTTCACTCCAGTGAAATCAATTTCATTTATTTCGTTCCATTGAGGTGTTGTTAAATCTGGAAGTCTATGTTTATCATTTTTTATTGATGTGATAGGAGAGGACTCTATGTAGTAGCAAGCACCTTTCTTACATCCATATTCTATCGTACTTCCTGTGTCTCCATAGACTAATTTTTCATCGAAGTCAGCAGGTACCACTTCTGTTACATGTTTAACGAAGAATTGCACTGCCTGAAGAACAGAATCGTCATCCTCTTTGCCTTCTATGCCAAGCCCACTGGGCCCCTGATAAATCGAAAACACACAAGAATTACCGATTTTATCTATGGCTGATATGGAATACTGAAATGCATTCTCTGCGTCAGATGTTTTATAATTGGGTTCTCCAAACAGTGCCAACAGAGATCCTCTAAATCGAGCGATGGCCTCCCCATTTTCAATCTCTAGAGATAGGATATTCGAGCCATCATCAATACTAGTATTTTTTTTATTTACGATAAAGTTATACATAATACTTCAAACCCTTCTTCAAAGAAATTTCATTTCAACAACATGGAGGGATGAATTGAATACAACAATTCAGTTTTAATTATCTACTGTAGATAATACAGCGGGGGTTTGCTTGTAGACATTTTTTCTAAGAAAACCTTTGAGGCGATTCTTGTCTGACCAATAGTACAAATTAAATTGGGAAATCTTGAGGGGGATGCTCTAATGATAACTTGTTTCGATTGAGAAAGTAAATAATTTCACCAACTAGGAATGAAATAACGGCCGGGTTTTCAATAATATATATGGATGAAGGCAATTCTGTGATCTCTTCGATTTCACGCATGTTTAGCATCCTTGGAGACGTCCCCTTTATTAAACGAGGCACAAAAACATGTGAAATTGAGCTAAGATCGTCAACAAGTATAACTACACTCCTATATACCTGGCGTTCAAATAAATATCCTTTTACCATCCGCTTCTTATAATTACCATCTAGCTTTTGAGCGTGGCTTTTTATATGACGGATTGTAATATGAAGTGCGACACCTACTGGAAATAAATAAAAAAGGGCCCATGGCCGGATTCGTGTAGAATGAAAGTTCTCACACAACCATTCACACAAGGAGAATCCACCATGAGCTACACACATCTTAGCATAATCGAACGCAGCAAGCTAGAAATCCTCCATCAGCAGGGAAAAACTTCACAAGACGTGGTCTCCAGAGCAAATCATGGCACGTTTTCGTAGGGACGGCTTGCCTGTTGTTTCCTTTAAAACCATCTATCGCTGGATCTACAACGGCCGGCTGATGCGTGGTTTGCTTCAAGTACTCCGTCACAAAGGAAAGCGTCAGAAACCAGCTGAAACGCGCGGTAGATTCAGGATTGGAAAGCCCATTGCTCAGCGTCCCAAAGAGGTTCGCTCTCGTGAAACATTTGGACACTGGGAGCTAGACACGATGGTTTCGAGTCGTGGAAAAAGCAAAGGATGCATCGCCACGTTCATTGAACGCAAGACACGTCTGTATACCGCCGTTCTCATGCCGGATCGGACAGCCTTGTCCATGGAAATCGCCCTCGGTGTAGCTATCTCACAGTACCCGAAGGGGACCTTTCTTACCGCCACGGCCGACCGTGGAAAGGAGTTTGCTTGCTATGCGAATGTAGAAGCAACCCATGACCTGGACGTTTATTTTGCTGATCCATATTCATCCTGGCAACGTGGTTCCAATGAGAATGCGAACGGACTACTTCGAGAGTTTTTCCCGAAAGGCACGGATCTTGCTGGGGTGGAGAACTGCTCATGAATCCTTTTCAGAGGAACTGTCGCACTTGACTTGACAATCCGTCATAATAAAAAACAGGTCAATTACGGTGGTATCTGACCATAATCAACCTGTTTGATGTATAGAAGTAGCGTTATTTAGAATATAAAATTAAAGCAATTGATGTGCGTACAACCCAAATGGACAATTTTTTTAAACGGGCGGTTTGTTTGTGTTTGCGTTTTGTTGAATTAATATTACCATTAAACTTCTTGCGAATGAACATTGTGGTTATATTATAATTGATCTACTACAAACTTAATATCATTATAATACCTTTGTAGAGTCAAGTTGTTTTGACCCAATACAGCTCCCACCAAATTATGTGGACTTTTATTGAAATTTGGAAGACCTCCGATATTTTTGATCATTGGGCCTTGTTCTTTATCAAATTCCCAAACTGCTCCAAAATGTTTAACAATCATCTCTCCAAAACAAAAGCCCGCCAAATAAATCTCATTTGGATTCAACCCCTGTGCAATTAGTTCATCCAGTTTAAGCAGTGCACTAGAACTTTCTAATTCGAGTTGATTTGTCTGAATGAAATTATCAATAGATTGTAACCAGTCATTTTCCAGGTAATTAGGTATTGTAAAAGGTTGGTTGGCTACATTTTTTGCAAACCATTCTAACCCAAACTTCTCCGTAATTTCTCCGAATAGTTTGAGAATAGAAAATAATTCTTCTTCGTTTTTATAAACATACCATTCATGAACTGTACCTTCAGCAAGTTGAGTACTACTGATTGACTTGAGGTCAGTTTGAAAGGTACAACGAATAGCGTAAGATTGATAGTCACTCAAATCAATTTCAATAATCTCTTTTGAAAAACCATCTCTTGATCTAACGAAAATCCAGGGGTTTATTGATGAATTTTGATATTCAAATGATAGTTTATGAAGTCTCTCAGCTAATTCTTTTTTAATTATGTTGGTGATATCCAATGGAATCGTCCCTTCTATATTACTGGTATTATTATCGGAATTCCCCAAGGAGCAGGTAAGCCTCCAAAGTTATTTTTTTTCTTAATAGTCCCATCTGGATTTAAAGAACCATTTGGAGAAAATTCCGCAGAAAATACTCTATTGAGAATTTCAATTAAGTCAAATTCATTCGGGACAGGTATGTTTTCAATTAGAAGTTTATTAGGATTAACTTTATTCTTATCCCTCTCCCCATAATATATCATACCTGGATGAATCGCATAGTATGTGTAATAGACGATTTCTTTCTTTGAATTATATGGGCTTGGAATAGAAATATTATCAGGATTCCATGATGTCCCAGCAACTGCTGTTGCTAAGGTATCTCCCCTGAATCCATTTACAATTATCCCAGTGATATAAGATTTTAATTGGTCCCTACCTGTAGCAGTTAATTTTGCATTATTAGCCCAAGTTATCGGTTTGAGTTCATAAATTTCATATTGATGTTCACTTACTTGTAAAGCTAGATCTACTCTTCCTCTTTTACCATTAGTTAGAGTAACACCTTTTTCAGTAAATGCAATAGGTGTTTTAGTGAATAAATTTATTAGTTTAAATATATTCTGTAAAGCTGTATGAGCATAATTGCCGTAAGTTGTTGTTCCAAACTTGTTATGCCCACTTGGATCTACATACTTCAATGGATTATTGCTTACATATGAATACAAGTTTAAACTTGACGGGTCTTCCAGTTCACCTTCATACGTATCTTCCCCAATAAATCGAGCCATGCCTGGATCGTACCAACGGGCTCGTAAATACTGTAGCCCTACTGCTTCATCCCAATACTCGCCCGAATAACGGAGTACATTTGAGACCGTTTCTTCTGTTGTGAGTGGTCCTCCCCAGATGTCATACGTATACTCATTCAACACTTGACCAGTATCGTCCACAAGTCCGACTACATCACCATGACCATTAAATTGGTAATATTCCAATTTTCCAGTTTGCTTGTCCTGGCGCGCCCATAGTTTTCCATACAGATCATAGATATATGCGTAGGTCAGTTCAGCCTTCCCGGACGCCACTTGGGCTTCCGCCATCAGTTTAGCTTCTTCATCGTAGTAATAACGGTTAGTTTGGTCGCCTTCGGTGCGCTCATACAGTAAACCGTCCCCGTTGTAGCTATACGTTATTGTCTTTCCTTCACCAGTCGCATTGACCAACCGATTCTGACTGTCATACGTGTACTCTGCATTTTTCAGACCGTATACCTTACCGCTGCCTGTAGTATACCTGTTGCCATTCGCATCGTACGTATACGTCTCCTGCACGGTACCAGATTCTGTTTGAATTCGACTAAGCTCGTCATACGTGAACTGGTCGGTTGTACCATTTTGAGTTCTAGAGGTGGTGTTTTTATTTCCATCGTATTGATAGTCGAATTGGTGCATTGAAGTCGTTCCTTGGGAAACGGTGACTCCTGACAGATCATATCCGTCGTACTGATAGCTTGTGCTAAGGCCTTTCCCAAACGATACGTTTTCCAGCAAACTGTTCGACGCATAACTAAAGGTCATTCGATCCACAGGCGTCTGGGCCGATGCTTCGAGCGCTGAAGCGCCCCCTGTTCCTGAGGTGATATCCATGGAAGTGACCCGGTTCATCATGTCCAATTCACCGTGTACCCGCAAGGATTGTCCGTTTGCATCAGTAAGGGTATATCCTAACCGCTGCTGGGTATTGTTTTCATATTTCAGCTCGGTTCCATCCGGGAAGGCGAGCCCACTGAGCATACCATCCGTATCACGGTATGAATAGGTCGTTTTGCCGTGATCATCCGTCATCGACGTTCTACGGCCCATCTCGTCGTAAGTATACGATACAGACGTATCCGGACCTTTGAACCCTGTAAGCATGTTGTCGCTATTATACGTATACTCGGTGATCTTCCCGAGCCGATCCTGCTTTTTGATCAAATTGCTCTTTTTATCATAATAGAAGGTAGTCGCAGAACCATCCAGCTTCGGTGGGGTCTGCTTGATGATCCGGCCCAATTCATCATACTGTTTGGTCACCGTTTGTCCGTTAGCAGAAACAACTTGGGTCACTTGCCCCAGATAGTTGTAAAAATAACGACTGGTTTCTTGTTTTGGCGTGGTTGCCGTAGCGATTTGGCCAAGCGCATCATACGTATATGTTGTCCGCTCCCCATTACCATCAATGGACACAGTCACGTTTCCGCTTAGGTCATACTCACTTTGTTGTAACGGAGTAAATTTGCCGTCTCGATACTCCTCTAATGCTGTCGTACGTCCCAGCATATCCAATATCTCGCGTGTTTGATACCCTGAAGCGTCCTGGTACGTAACGGTTTGTCCAACAGGATCGATGGTTGTTTTTTCCGTGGTTCCATCTGGATATTGAGTCTCCGTTTTTTGTCCAAACGCGTTGACCACATACCTCGTCACATTACCCTCGGCATCTTCCGAAGCTATCACATTGCCTTCACCATCATAGGCATATTTATAAGTTGCACCCGCAGTTTCTTCTTCCACAAGTAGACCAAGCGGATTAAACCGCTGTGAAGTGACTAAGCCGTCGGCTGACATAGTTGTAATGATGTTATTTGTATCATCATATGAGTTCGTTGATTGCGTACCATCGGCATGTTGAATCTGAAGAAGACGCCCAATTTGATCATATTTTTTCGTTTCTTGTTCACCGGCAGCGTTCGTCGTTGTCTCCAGTTGACCGGCAGACGTATAGCTATACGACTCCACTAGAGATTCTGCTTTGCCAGCGGCATCATGCACGTTCAGCGAAGTCGATTCCAACAGATGCCCTGCACTCAGTTGATAAATGAGTGTCACAGTACGATCTTTGGCCAGCGTACCACCTTTGTTGGTTTTGCTGATGACGCGGCCTTTATCATCCAGCTTCACTTCTGAATCGGAGAGTACTTGTCCGCCATATCCGTTTTTGATAGTGCTACGTAACATGGAACCTTGATTATTGTATGTTGTTTCACTATACTGCTCCAACGTACTGTTCACTTTTGTAGTATTTCGAACAGGTTTAACCCAATGGTAGGGGGATTTTCCCGTTTCATAAGCAAAGGTGGATTCCTGTCCTGTGCTTTGCTTCGCTGACGTTAACATACCGTTAGTATCGTATGTCATAGTCATAGTCAGCTTCTCGCCAGAAAGACCACTTACACTGACCCACTCTGTCATTAGGGTCGGGAGATTCCGTTTCGTTTGGCTGTCGTATTGAAATGTCGTGGTATAGGTTGCGTCATCACCAGTTAATGTATGCTGATCTGCAAAAATCAGTTCAGGCTCAGTGGCAGCGCCATACGTTTTGGAGAACGTCCACGTATCCACGGTATGTGCAGCCTTAATTTTCGTTGTCCATGTGGCTGGTTGGCCATAAGAGTCCAGATCTTCTCCAGAATACTCAAAGTTGATTTTGTCCAACGTACCTTCGCCATCGGTCGTACTGAAATGGCTCTTGCGCTCTCTCACTTTAAAGACGAAATAGGAAGAAGCATCACCCATTTGCTTGATCGCCGGAATGTATGCGTAATCCGTAATGGCAGAAGATGGACTCGTAATACGCGACAATAAAGCAGTATGCATTATACCATGCGCATTCTGATTGCTTTGCAGCTCAGGCAGGAAATTGAATTTGGATTCCGGATAGTAATACGTATACGTCGTTGTCCGATCCAGTGCATCGGTAAACTCTCGCAAAATGCGAATACCTTCATCTTCCCGCTGTGTATACGTTACTTTCCGGTCCGTTCCGGCAAGCTGTACGGTAACCTTCAGGTTGTCATAAGCAAAAGTCAGTGCCTGACCTTCACTATTTTGAATCCGGGAGATGACTTGGTTTCCATCCAATGTTGTATATTGAAAATCCACCGTATTCCGGTAACCATCTGTAATTTGCAGTAACTCTCCGGTTCCGTTAAACAAATAATCGTAGCCATTCCGGATCGACAAACGGTAACTGCTGGACTGACCATCCACAGTCACAGTCGTATCTTGCTTCACGGTTAAATCATTCCATACGTAACCTTCAAGCTCAAGATTAGCGTTTAGGCGATAATAACCTACGCCTGGAATAAGGATAAACCGTTCATCCCCGCGAGTTTCCATGTAGGGTATATCCCAGCGCCACCCTTGTCCCAATCCCGTATTGAGTTCTTCCTTACGTGGCGTGACTACATTGGAATAGGTTTGTGTCGTTTCGTCGTATTGAACGCCGAGCTGTCCACTTGCTCTAGCACTGTCATAGATACGTGTCAGATCAAACGGAATCAGGCCTGGTAGAGAGAGGTCTGTGCTACTAACCATCATCTCCCCTGTAGCAGTGGAAATCGATTCCGCTCCATAAGACGTCATGTACAGTGATGCATCGTCCCGGATATCGACATGGTTTAGCCCCGTTTCATCCACGGTCGTTCCGGTACCTGGAGCATCTTCTACAATGGCGTTAATTGAAAATGTGTTTTCTTGTGGCGATCCGGAAGGGCTTAGCCCCTCCATTTGAATCGGTTTACTAGTCTCTTGCGTTTCTAGCCATTTCTCTGCTGCCTCGCCGCCTGTGCGGTCTGTTTGTAAAGCCTTGTACAGTTGATACAATGAGTACCCTTGATCTAGTTTCTGTACAATCCAATCTTCTCCAATACCAAATTGCTCTTTTAAACTATGGATTGTAATGTAGGTTGCAGAAGGAATAGAATCCTTCCCTTCTGCCGCAGCTGCTTGTCCCCCATATCCAAAAGAACCGAGTCCACTAAGTACCAAAATGGCGCAAAGCCAAATGATCGTTATTTTCTTAAACACTCCATCACCTCAACCTAGATTTAGACAATTATTAATTAAAGGGGTAAATCTTTTTCGTACGTTTCGTCAGGTTTCCATTGCGATCATACTCAAATACAATCTGATCTCCCGTAAATAACACAACTTTAAGCAATTGATTGCCATAGCCATATTCATAAGAGCTATCATTACGAATGTACATTTGAGCAGCCTTAATGACCCCTTGAACTGATTTTCCATCCTTTTCACTCAGCTTCAGATAATAGGTCTGTCCACCCTGAAGCTCCCACTCCAGCACGGTATACTGTTCACCATACACCTGCTCCTGTTCCACTGAAGCTGCTATTGCATTGCTCAGTTCCTTATCTGTATATAACTCAAGCCTAGGTTCGATCGAAAAGTCTCCTGACTCTTTAATTGCGATCCGATACTTACCAGTACCGTATGGGGAAAAACGATAATACACATTGCCTTGCTGAACAGTAGGCAACGCCGTCTCTACACTCTCATACAAGGTCAGAAACTCCACATTCACTTCCTTGACCACAAATTGGCGATAAGCACCTACAAGATGCAGCGTTTGAGTTGATACGTTCTGCACCTGGATGTCAGAATGCCCAGGCACAAATTGTGCTCCTGTCGCGTTCTTTCCTTCTCTAACAATGACTTGGTTCTGGTCTCGAATAACGTAATCATAGCCTCCTCCTTCTATAGGAGGTCCCGCAAGCATTGCTTCATAGGATGATGTATTCGAGAACAACACCGTGTTGTTTGGCGCCAAATCCCGTTTGATGAGTGCAGGTTCCTGACTCGAACTGACTGTCACAGGAGAGGCATATTGGATCGTTACCGGCTCCGAAGATACTACGGTGACGACAAGCGTTGCACCCGCTGGAATCTCCAATGTTGCATGACTTCTACCTTCCACAAAGTACAATGCTTTATCCGTTTTATCGTAGACCACATAATCCACAACGGAAGTTTCTCCTGCGATCCGTTGAAGTTCAGCAGGTTCCGAACCCGGATTCGTAAACACTGCGCTCTGCCCTTGGTTGATGGTGATTTCCAATTCAGGTGAAGGCACTTCATCGTCTTGTCCGCGGAAGACGCGGTAAATTCCTCCAAACGTTATAGGTTGACCAGAGACATTCGTAACGACAACTTTCTTGCCACCCAAAATTGTCGGTTCAATCGCAGTTGCTGTTCTGCTACTGGACTCGGTTCCATCTACGTTGTAAATCGTGTAATCATACACTCGTCCAGCGCTGCTGGAAGCATCGTTTCGGAGTCTTTCCGAATCTGAACTCGTATTGTTGAAGGCGTAACTCTCCCCTTGATTCAAAGTCACACGCAGATAAGCCGGTTCCTGGCTATCCACTACAGAGAAATCATCCGTGTATTCGAATAATACGGGTGTACTTCCCACTACGGTAACGATGGCTTCACCACCGGATGGAATTGTAGCGAGACTACCATTGTTATTGAATTTGTCACTGTGTGCTCTACCATCCGCTTTATACACCGCGACATCATATAGAGAACCTACCGACTTGGCATTACTCCGGATCGGGTTGCTAAGTGAACCGCCATTATGGAATTTTACAGATTGGCCTGGAGACACGGTAATCTTGCTTAGCGCTTCATTCGGTCGACCCTCTACATCAAAAATCGTGTAAATCGCACCTATGGTTACCGGTTGAGCGGATACATTCGTAACTACAGCTTTGTTCCCATAAAATACAACAGGTTCAACTGCCGTTGCTTTTTTTGTACTCCGTTCTGTGCCATCAGGGTAATATGTCACGTAGTCGAATATGCGCCCTTGGCTGGTAGACGCATCACTGTCGAGATATTCCCGGTCGGTACTGTTATTCCAGAATGTCACGCTTTCTCCCTGGTTCAGTGTTACCCGATGGTACGCAGGTTCCATGCTGTCTTCGACCGAGAAATCATCCGTGTAGCTAAACTCAATGGGGACCTGTCCGACAACGGTCACAACTGCATAACCCTGAGAACGAATGATCGGATTTGTATTTTTGTTGAAGCCATCTGAATGAACGACGTCTTCTGCTGTGTACAGAACATAATCAAAAAGGGCTCCGTTTGAGCTGCTCGCATTGTTTTTAATCGGATTGGCTAAGGAACCATTATTTCGAAAAATCACGGATTCTCCGGGATATACGTTAACTCGAGTAATGGCATCGCCACCAGCCTTTTGAACATCAAATGTCCGATACGGTACACCATACGTTACGGGTGTTGCTGTTACCAAGGTCACTACAGCGGTTCTCCCCGCAGCTACCGTGGGCTTAGTCGATGTATTCGTCCCGGTGGAACTTTCCGTCCCGTCCGGAAGATAAACGACATAATCATGTTTGTCTTTGGTGGACCCATCACTTTGGAGCGCATCAGATTTAGCGCTGATATTGGTAAATTGGTAGCTTTCGCCTTGACCCAGCGTCACTCGGGTATACGCAGGTTCATCGCTCCACTCGCCACTGTAGACTTCGTAAGGGAGTCCGACGGTAACCGGTTGTGATCCGGCACCTGTAATGATGAGCTCGTATCCTGCCCCTATGTAAGGTTTACCGGTTGATTCAAAATTTGAACTACCCAGACTTCCATCTTCATGATAAATGGCATAGTCATATCTTCGGTCTTGAGCAGTAGACGTGTCCGCGCTTATGGCTCTCGACTGTGTACCTTCATTAACGAACCGATAGCTCTCGCCTTTAGACAAAGTTACTTTGTTTAAAGCAGGATTGGCGGATATATTATAGGTGAAATCAGCCGGTATAGCTGCTGTAAAAGCATTGCTCCCACTTGAAGTCACAACAGCGGTATACCCTGCTCCTACGGATAAGCTGCTCGTTGAATTCAAGTTATCTGTTGAAATACTTCCATCTGCTCTATATACGACATAGTCATAAGAACTGCTTCTCGATGTGGCAGCATCTGTGCTCAAGGACCGAGTGCGAGTTCCAGTATTCGTGAAACTATAAGAATCACCAGGATACATTACAATAACTTGCTCTTCAGCTAATGCCATGGCTTGAGTCGTAAAGAAACCCTCACCATACGTATCTTCAGTTACCGTTGGTGTATCTTCTAGATCTTCGATATCTTCATCCACACCCTCTGGTTCTTCGTGAATGTCCGGATCAAAAACATCCAGATTTTCAGCGTCTGGTAAAGCTAAATCCTCCATAGATACATCAACATTCTCCGCGCTGCTTTCGGTCATTATTATGGCATCTGCTTGATCCGAAAGCGCATATCCGCTTGTCGGAAGAATAGTCCCCATCACGAACAAAACGACCAGAAAAACGATAAAACTTTTTCTCAAACTCATGAAAGTTGCCTTCCTCCTTTAAGTCTTTTATCCATTTGATACCTTAAGAGTGATATAAATGGAGTCTAATAAATGATTATCGGCATTTTCCTAATTTTAGGATATAGTAGGATAGTCCTTACTTTCAGGGACTATTTTCCTTTTAAAATTCGGATAACAAGTATTTAATGATCCCATTTGTCAACACTGGACAATTCAGACAAATTAACGCAAGGAGAGTATCCTATTAATTCCCTTAACAAAAAAAGCCGCCATATTGGCGACTTCTACGAACTATATTGCTCTGCACTCAAATTCATCTTTCTACGACAGAGTGACGCTACACGAAGAATCCTTTCTTAAATATTCCCCGGCATACGAATGCCTTGCCATCCACTTACATCACATTGTCCATATGTATTATCTCCGACAGCAACCAACGTACCGTCTGATTTAAGTCCTACAGTATGGGCACAACCTGCCGCTACGGCAACAATATCGTGCCAGTCACTTACATTACACTGGCCATACGTATTCCAGCCTGCAGCGGAAACCGTACCGTCTGCTTTCAGGCCAATGGTATGATTACTCCCCACCGCAATCGCCTCGACACCGTGCCAGCTGCCTACATCGCATTGACCATGTTTATTACTACCCACAGCGAGCACCGTACCGTCTGATTGTAGACCAGCGGAATGGAGATAACCCGCAGCGACCATTACCACATTACGCCAGCCACTGACTTCACATTGGCGATATCGGTTATTCCCTACAGCCAGCACGGTTCCGTCTGCCTTCAGGCCGAGGGTATGCCAGTCTCCTGCAGTTACTGCCACCATATCATTCCAACTACTTATCTGGCATTGACCTTCTTGATGCCGACCCACAGCGACCACCTTACCATCCGACTGCAGACCGATGGTGTGACGCCAACCCGCCGCAATGGCTACAATATCGTGCCAGTCGGTTACCTCGCACTGGCCATCCTTGTTCCATCCCACAGCCTCCACGGTGCGATCCAATTTCAGTGCGATGGTGTGGACATTGCCTGTATTTGTCGCCATATGTACATTACCTGCTGCGACCGCAATGATATCCCGCCAGCCGCTGACTTCACATTGACCCATTTTATTATCACCAACAGCCATCACCAGACCGTCAGATGTAAGCCCAACGGTATGACGGCGTCCCGCCGCGATCGGATCTTTGGGCCACTTTTTTATCTTTAACATCGCTTGATTCAGTGAACCATGTTCCATGCTGAAGTACCTCCCTTGAAGCAAGTTTCTTGCGATAGCCATTTCTCAACTTAACTTCCCTGAACTACTCCTCTTTTCGCCTGAAGCACATCTTGCCCAGAAGAAGTCCTGTGCCCGAGGAACAAATCAGATATCCAAAGAATAAAAAAACCAAGAAAACAGCATGAAGATCTTCAGGAATCTGAAGCACACCTTCAAACCAAGCCAAACGAAAAGGATACAGTAGCGCTACCCAGATGATCAGCAAAACTAGAATAAAATTAATGATTTTCCTCACTGTAATGATCCTTTCAGGGCCTGTATGGTGTCCGTTATGTTATACCAATAATACTTCAATCAGGATGGTTTGTCTTTTTCTAGTTAAAACTGCAAAGAAGCCTCCACTCCACATTACTGCGGAGCAGAGGCTGCATCCTTCCATCTACTTCCCCTAAACTCAGCTGAGCGGCGCAGGCTCCACAACGTCCGGGATTTCGGGTAAACGCTGTTTGCGTTCCATCCCCAGACTGATCACAAGCCCAAGCAAACCCAGAGCCGCGATGACTGATGCGTACAATGGTACGGAAATAAGTCCCGTATGCGTAATCGCGAACCCGCCAATATAGGCTCCACCTGCATTCCCCAGGTTAAACGCGGAGTGGCTTGATGTGGTCGCAAGCAGCGGTGCTTCGCGAGTCATATTCATGATTCGAATCTGCAGACCCGGCATAATCCCGAACGCCGCAACACCCCAGCAGAAGATTGTAATGACCGCCAGATATGGATTCTCCAGCGTCAAAGTGAGTGCAGCCAAAAGTACAGCCAGCACGCCGAAGTTGACCATCAGGGACGGCATCAGTTTCCAGTCGGCCAGCCGGCCACCCAACATGTTCCCGAGCGTCACACCAACGCCGAACAGTACCAGTATCCATGTTACACTTTGCTCCGCAAATCCGCTGATATCCACTAACATGGGTGTAATATACGTAAATACCGCGAAGAGGCTTCCACAACCCATGGCACCAATGAGCAATATTAATAACACCTGAGGACGAACAAGATTACGGAACTGCTGTCCGAGGTTCGCAGGCTCCCCTTGCGAAATAACCGGAATGAATCGAATGATGCCGATCAATGAGACAATACCCAGGATCGTAATGGCCCCGAATGATGATCTCCATCCGAGCTGTTGGCCGATAAATGTACCGAAGGGTACCCCAATAATGTTTGCAATCGTAAGTCCTGCAAGCACAACGGACACCGCGCCCGCCCTTCTCTCAGGCGCAACCAGACGAGTGGCCATGAGCGACCCTACGCCGAGAAATGTACCATGTGCAAATGCAGTCAAAATGCGTGCCGAAATCAGCAAGCCATACGTTGGTGCAATGACGGATAGTGCGTTACCGATGATAAAAATGCACATCAGCAGCACCAGCAGTTTTTTCTGCGGTATCTTATGGGTAAACACGGTCAGAATCGGCGCGCCAACGGCGACTCCCAGTGCATAGCCCGTAATCAGTTGGCCTGCCTGCGGAATACTCACATGCAGATCGGCAGCCACATTCGGCAGCAATCCCATAATGATAAATTCGGTCATTCCAATAGCGAATGCTCCTACCGTCAGGCATAGAAGGGATAACGGAAATGCCCCTCCTTTTCCCGATTTCGAAGCACGTCGTTCTGTCTTGTTCATATGATGTTCTCTTCTCCTGTCTCCATCTTCTGTCTCTGTTGTAATTCCTATTTCTTAATTATTCTTGGAAGACATTCCTTCCGCCTTCACCCACATCGCCTCGTTTAACGACTCAAACGTTTCCAGCATCGCAAGCTTGTTCTGCCAGTGTGCGGGGATGCCGCTCCGTCCGTAATAGGCACCCGCAATCTGTCCGTACACGGCACCGGTTGTATCTGCATCATCACCGAGATTAACGGCCAACAGTGCACCTTCTTCAAACGTGGAAGACTTATGAAAAGCCCACAATGCCGCTTCCAACGAACGGACGACATAGCCGCTCCCCTGAATTTCAGGAGGTTCCTTATCGCGGTAGGATCCACGCACAACCTCTTCAATCGCTGGGGTAAAAGAAGCCTCACTTCTCCACTGATGGCATGTCTCCGACAGCAGCATGGTATGCTTGTCCGCTCCACGCAGTCCTGCAACCAGTATAGCTGCCAGCACCTCGCAAGCTTCCACGCTTTCCGTGGCTGCATGGGTAGTGCGTGAGCTCAGCTTCCCATAATGCACAGCATCCTGCGGATGGTTGGCATATGCCATAGCAATAGGCGCGAGCCGCATAATTGATCCGTTACCGGCCGTCATCGGATCCGTAGATCCGCTATAAGGCTCTTCGGTCACCCTGAATCGCTCCAGCGCATTTCGCGTGGCCCCACCAATATCAAAGCATGTTCCGGTACTGCTCATGTAGCCGACTTCATACCAATTCGTGTATCTGCGCATCTGATCCGCCGGATCAAAATGTTCTTTTCTCACCAGACTTTCGGCCAGACATAGCGCCATTGACGTGTCATCCGTCCACTGTCCGGGAGCCAAGCCAAACACACCGCCCCCCACAATATCGGTTACAGGCTCAAATGTGCCTGGGCTGCTAAACTCCACTGTCGTTCCCAGTGCATCCCCTGCCGCTAGTCCAAGTAAACATCCGTTAAATCGATCCTTATCCAGCATCGCCGGTCCCTCCTCTGCGTCCTAACTTTCAACATATCTCTTCCATTCTCCCACAAGGGCTGTTCTGCCGTAAAGAATTTTAAAAAGATGCAGCCTGGCTTCTTTAAATCGTACAAATTCTCAAGGGCTCTCTTCTATTATAAATGTGTCGAAAAAGGTGGAACGCTTGTTATCTCTCCATATCGCAAAAAAAGTTTATTTTTTTTCAACGGAGAAAACCGTTTTTTCAGTACACCGCTTACATGCATAGGTCATAACGGTTTGCCACCTTCGCCACTTTCTGAAAACACGTCATTTATGTGCAAATTTTCAATGTGAACAATCATGACGCGCTTGACCCCTAAGTTTGTCCCATGTTACGGTTTTATTAGCTTCAACGCTTAAATTTTTCCACATTTATAATTCTCAACAAGCATTCGCGTCAACTAATCTGCCGCAACGCAAAAGTAACAAAGGGGAAATTTGCAATTTTTTCTTTTGTTTTATCCCAAAACAAATTCTGAAACAGGAGGAACAAATTTATGATTAAGGCACTGGTTTTTGATTTCGATGGAACGATTATTGATACGGAGACAGCATGGTATATCGCTTTTCGTGATGCCTACAAGGAACACGGCGTGAACTTGACCCTGGAGATATATTCGCAATGCATTGGTACCAGTCTGAAAACATTCAATCCCTATGAGTACCTCATCACAGATTTGAATCTTCCGATCGATCGGGAAGCGTTCAGGGAAGCGGTTCAGCTGCAGCATGCAGCACTGATGAACAAGGAGCAGGTAAGACCAGGCATCCAGAATTACCTCGAAGCGGCACGCGAGGCCGGATTAAAACTGGCCGTTGCCTCAAGCTCCAAACGGGAGTGGGTCGAACAGCATCTGGAACAACTGAAACTGAAGGATTACTTCGAAGTGATTCGAACAGCTGACGATGTGGCCCATGTGAAGCCTGACCCGGAATTATACGCTCAAGCACTGGAAGCGCTTGGAGTAACTGCAGACGAAGCCGTAGCGATTGAGGATTCACCTAACGGCGCACGTGCAGCTGCTGCAGCTGGTATTCACTGTGTCGTAATCTCCAATACCATAACAGGAACGCTGGATTTCGATATGCCTCACCAACGGCTGTCATGCCTGACCGACCTCGAATTAAACGATTTGATCTCGAAACCCCTCGTCACCACCGTCTAGGTCTGCACGAATTTCGCATTTCAAATTTTAAAGGGGGAGTTCACACATGAAAGCTGTACATTTTGGAGCGGGCAATATAGGCCGCGGTTTTATCGGTCATATGTTGTCCGCTTCCGATTATGAAGTCTGCTTTGTCGCACGTAACCCGAAGAAGATCTCCATGCTGCAAAAAAGGAAAGAGTATCCCATTACCCTCGCTAATGCAGATCAGGACACAACCATGGTCAGCAACGTCACGGCCATTCATGTGGGCGAACAAGATCGCGTGGCTGAGCAGATTGCATCAGCTGATCTCATTACGACAGCGGTCGGTGTATCCGCACTTGAGGATATTGCCGAACCCATTGCCAAAGGCATATATCTCCGCATGAAAAACAACAATCAGGCACCCCTCCATATCATCGCTTGCGAGAATGCCATCGGAGGCAGCACTCGCCTAAAGAAACGGGTATATCCGTTTCTGGACGAACAGACTCGTACCAAAGCCGACCGCTATATCTCGTTCCCCAATGCAGCCGTCGACCGGATTGTCCCGGCGCAAAACCATAAGGATCCGCTGCAGGTCACCGTTGAACCTTTTTATGAATGGGTCGTTCACCGTCCGGCGCTGCTGGATGGATTCAAGGAGATTGAAGGCGTACACTACGTCGACTCCCTTGAGCCTTATATTGAGCGCAAGATGTTTACCGTGAATACAGGTCACTGTGTGGCTGCATACTTCGGATATCTCGAAGAATTCAAGACGATCAGGCAAGTCATGAGTAACGCCACACTGCGTGCCAAGGTTAAACAGGTCATGGAGGAAACGGGAGCCATGCTTGTGAGAAAACACGGGTTTCATCCTCAAAAACACAGCCAATATATCCATACCATTCTCGAACGCTTTGCCAACCCCAACCTGACAGATCAGGTTACCCGGGTCGGACGTTCACCCCTTCGCAAGCTATCGCCTTATGACCGGCTTGTTCGCCCAGCGATGCAGGCCAGCGAATTCGGAATAGAAATTCCCCATCTTACTTCCGCTATGGCTGCCGCAATGCTCTTCGATCACGAGCAGGACGAGGAAGCCATGAAGCTCCAACACATGATTCGTGAAGATGGCGTCTCCGCCTTCATTCGTGAACGCATGGGCATTCCCGACGAACACCTGGTTCATCAGCATGTTGTCGCCCGATACGAGGAACTCAAAGGGCGCAAGGAATCGGCCATTTTAACCTGACGCGCCTCAGGTAAACGGTAGATGATGTATAAACTGAATAGAACAAGGCAAAAAAAGCCGGGAGGAACCTATGCCCAAGCATTGTTCCTTCCGGCTCTTTCATGTTATTTGGTGGTGTTCTCTTCATTCATGATGGAATTCAGGGATACATACGCCAGCGGCAGGAATCCCTCAGATGGTTCACCTACAGGTGCATCAATGTGGAAAATGAAACCATTGCCATCCAATTCTTTTACAATGAAATACTCCGTCTTTTTATCGTTTTGAGACATCATATATAGTCTTGCATCCTTCATCGGGCCATTGCTGAGCTCTTCCTTGCTCAGTTCCTTGACCTCTCCCGTTTCGCTCAGCTCTTCCTTGGCATCCATCTTCAGCGCATCCAGATTGAAGTCTGAAGGAAGCTTTTCGATCTCCACTTTGTAGTCAGGATCAATCTTCATTGTCAATTCGTCGTCATCTGCATCAAAGGCCATGGGTTCGAACACATACAGCGAGTACCCCTCACCTTGAGCAAGTTCAGCTAGACGCTTCTCCGTCATGCCTTCCACTGTTACTTCGAGTTCTGTTGTTTTGGGACGATCTGATGTCACGTTATCGCCTGCATTGGAACCGTTCGGTTCATCCGCTTCAATCTTCGTAATTTCCGTAAGCACCAGCTGCTTGGTTGTACTGTCGCCGCTCTCAATCGTTCTCTCTACATATTTGAATTGTACTGAATCTTCATCATCAATGTCATCAAAGGATTTCTGCACATTCTCTTCAACCTGGAAAGCCATCGGAACCTCCTTGACACGGATCTCTACCGTGTGAGGATCTGCCCAGCCCGTCAAAATGCCTTCTGCTTCGATCACCACACTGTCATTTTGCTGCTGCTCCGGTGCAGGCGTCTGTTCCCCTGTATTTTTGGTTGGTGGCTGCGCTGCAGGACTGCTGTTACCACAGGCCACAAGTGAGAATCCCATGAGTAAAACGAGTAATGATGCACTAATATTCATTGTATTTCGCATATGAACACCTCCGTTAGCTTATACGCAATGATGCTTGTCCATGTTGCTTCATTCTGCATACTAGTACTTACACGGCTGGTCGCTAGCTCAATCAGATAGATAAATAGACACCCCGAAATCAAACGCATCTTTAACTGGCTTGTTCCATTTGAACAAGCTTCGCATTGGCCCCGTTGAACGCTTTCGTCTGCTTGTTGAATTGCTTCCTTAACTCGGCAAGATGCGCATATTGGCTATTGCGTTCCCGGATAGCGCGTTTGATTTTGACCAGATTCGGTTCTGCGCTGCCTCTCATTAATGAATACAGCAATTCATCGGCATCCAAACTTTGCTCATAAAAAGCTGCAAAATCCTCAAATGCCTGTGCTCTTGCCTCGTATTGGTCCAGAACGGTTTGTGCCTGAACGAGCGTTTCTTCTTTTTCAAAAGATAATCGTCCCAGGGAATCCCGTACAGCGGGTGTCCGTTCCCGTGTCTGCTTCATCAAGGTTTCCGCCTGCTCCAGCAGTTTTCTCCGCTCGGCGATATGATCTTCCGCCTCATCCAGCAGTGACTCCAGGTCACTGTTTTTGTTTTTCCCCTTATTTAAAATCGATGTGTACAATTCCATTTCCTCCCGTTCATGACGGGCAAGTCCCTTCAGATTCTGAGCCATTTCCTGATCATTCAGGATCAGTTGGTTTACCTGATTCGCAGCCGGCTCCTGCGGCTGTCCACACGCACTGGTGATCACCGTCAACGCCAGACCGACGGCAGCCAGTGCTGATTTTTTCCACGTACGCACTCGGTCGTCTCCTCTCTTGCATTTGTATTATCGTCCCTGATTACAAGCGGGTATCTCCGCTAAAATTGGCAGTCCAATGTGCATTCGGATCGTAGACCTCGAACTCATAACCCCGATCTTCAAGCAATTTCAGAATACGCGGCAACGCCTGCACCGTCTGCTCCCTTTCATGCATCAGGATCACTTCCTTGTCCCGGTGCACACTTTTGCTGACACGCGCCACGATCTTGTCCGGCTGACCCGGAAGATTCCAATCCAGAGAGTCTGTCGTCCAATCCCACATTTTGAAACCCGCTGCGGCAATGTCGCCCCTGAAGGATTCATCGATCTGCGGACTGCTGCCGTAAGGAGCGCGAATCAGATGCGGCGTGAAGCCAATCAGATCCTGCACCATCTTCTGCTCCTTCTTGAATTCTTTCACGAAGTTCGCGGAGCTTCCGCTTTTGTACAGGGTGTTATAGTTATGTGTCATACTGTGAAGCCCCGGGTAGCTGCCCTCTTGGACCAATCGCTCTACCGCAGACTTATGTTGATTCAACTGACGTCCAATCATGAAAAAGGTTGCCTTGGCCTCATGCTCTTTCAAAATATCCAGCAGTTGTTCCGTATATTCACTTGGTCCATCATCAAACGTTATGTATGCCAGCTTGCGAACCTGTCCCTGAAATCGTGCAGGCTCTTCCTTCACATCCGGAGTCATTTCAATCATGCCCAGCTTGGTTGGCTGTTCAATGACAGCTATAGGGGGCGGTGCGACATAGCCCTTAATCCAGTGGGTCATTCCAATGAATGCATATGTTAAACCGGTAATGATCAGTGCAAGCAGTATCAGGGCTGCACTCAATCTTCCGTACCGGATTCGTCTTCGTTTATGTGTCTTTGCTCGGCTGCTTCTGCTCGCAAT
This sequence comes from Paenibacillus pabuli, assembly GCF_039831995.1. Lineage (NCBI taxonomy): Bacteria > Bacillati > Bacillota > Bacilli > Caryophanales > Paenibacillaceae > Paenibacillus > Paenibacillus pabuli. The sequence continues at coordinate 866,955 of NZ_JBDOIO010000004.1, read as the reverse complement.
GCCGCCATTTTCGCCTGCTGTCTGTTGTTGAACTCTCACTTTCAGTGCCACTTCCTTAATTTCCCGATTATTGGTATATTATATCGTTTCATGTCTCTATATAGAAGATTAATAGAAAAGCGGCCTTGGTGAATGACAGAATAGTTACAAGCCCGGTTACAATCTGCTTATCTATTTTCCTTTCATCGCTTTTCGAACGGCTGCGTTCTCCTGTATAATGAATTGATTTACGCCATTTGACTTCAAGAAGGAGCTACATCCATGACAAGCTTGTTTCGTGCCGGCAGATCCATTGAACTTCTGTTCGTTGTCGGCATTATTGCCATCTCGTTTTCTTCCATTTTCGTGCGCTGGTCCAGTGCAGATGTGGCTGTCATCGCCATGTACCGGCTGTTTCTAACCAACCTGCTGATGCTTCCGTTTGTCTGGAAATACCGGCATGAGATGATGCGCCTTAATTTCAGGCAGTGGGGGCTGCTGCTCGCATCCGGTGTGATGCTGGCACTTCATTTCCTGCTGTGGATGGGATCGCTCAGACTTACGAGTGTGGCCAGCTCCACGGTCATTCTTGCCCTTGAACCCATATTGATTTTGGCAGGTTCCGTGTGGCTGTTCAAAGCCAAAATTAACCGCATGATGATTATCGGCATGGGCATCGCCCTGCTTGGCTCCATCGCCATCGGAGCTGGAGATTTTCAGCTGGCCGGTACGGCACTGCAAGGCGATCTCCTATCTCTGCTGGGAACGATTGCGGTAGCCATCCATATGCTGCTTGGACAATTCCTGCGTTCCGGACTAAGTGCCTTCTCTTATAATTTCTGGGTATTTTTCGTCGCTGCCTGCACGCTGGCGGTATATAATTTGGCCATGGGGCATCCGTTCGGGGGTTATGCCGCTTCAGAGTGGGGGATTTTCCTGCTGCTAGCCATCGTGCCGACGATCTTCGGACACTATCTCTTTAACTGGCTGCTTCAGTATATGAATGCCACAACGGTATCCATGGGCGTGCTCGGTGAGCCCGTGTTCTCCTCCCTGCTGGCCTGGATGCTGCTTGGTGAATCCCTTAGTGCCATGCAGATGATTGCCGGCGTCATCATTATCTTTGGGGTATGGATTTTCATTCGGTATGGCAAAACCAAACCGGCGCCCATTACCGCTGACGCTCCTGTAGGCGGAAAAGGGCCTGTCGAACCTACGGCGGTGTAACTTTATCAGCAACATATGGCATGGCAAAAAGAACGATTGGAGTCTGATACAACAGACTTCAATTGGAATCCAATACTCTTCATAAGGCGGTGTATTTTCATGAAAAACATTGTATCCATGCGCTGGCTGCTCGCCAGAATGTACGAACCGGATGTGGTCATTGCCGACTGCAGATTCCTGCTCGGTCAACCGGATGCAGGAAGACCAGCTTACGAAGCCGGACATATTCCAGGTGCCGTTTATCTCGATCTGGAACAGGATCTGTCCTCTCCCGTGTCTGCTCATGGCGGACGCCACCCGCTCCCTGACCCAACAGAACTGGCTAAGCGTCTCTCGAAGGCGGGAATCGGTTCAAATGCTCGTATTGTTGCCTACGATGATCAGGGTGGTATGAACGCCTCGCGTCTATGGTGGCTGCTTCGTTATCTGGGCCATGAACAGGTGTACGTGATGGACGAGGGCTTCTCTGCTTGGCAGAACGCCAAGTTCCCAGTCACTGCGGATGTGCCCGTACGGATCCCGTCCACATTCGAAGCGAACGTGCAGCCGCACATGCTCGCCAGCGTGCAGGATGCTCAGCACGCTTCGGCGAATAGCTCAGCGGTGCTGATTGATTCACGCGATGCCCGCCGCTATGCGGGGCTGGAGGAACCAATTGACGCCAAGGCCGGACATATTCCGGGTGCGCAGAATTATTTTTGGAAGGATGTACTGAATGCAGAAGGTCGGTGGTCTGACGTAAGTACATTGGAAGAACGCTTTGGAAAGCTGGCGAAGGACGAGCCCATCATCGTATACTGCGGCTCCGGCGTCTCGGCCTGCCCGAACGTGATTGCGCTCGAGGAAGCCGGATATACCAATGTGAAGCTGTATGCCGGAAGCTGGAGCGACTGGATTAGTTATGAGGAGAATGCAGTGGAAACTGCGGAAGAGTAGGTACGGAGCACGGGTCTACAGTATCTCAAAAACGAATACACCGCCATGCAGCCCGGGAGGCTATGGCGGCTTGTTTTGTATGCCCGAAGTCAACAGCGAGTCAACAACACCTATTGACACCTAAATTTTGTAATTAATTACATATAATAACAATCATTATACTGTTAATATTCGAGTATATAGATAAAGAGCCGGGAAACCTCACCACAGCAAAGTAAAGCTTCCCATCCCATACATACTTACTTCTAAAAGCAACTCTTACAAAGACAGGTTGGCGTAGCCAACACAGAATCAACTACTTCTTCACTCATCAATTCTGTGGTTGTCATAGTGACCCAATCTGAGAGAATTAAAGATAATATTTCCCTAAAATGGGAGGGACGTTTATACTAACTTTATATTTGAACATCTTTATTGAAAGGTGAAGAGATATACTGACGATAATTAAGGAAGAGAAGAAAACTGTTAATAAAATAATAAAAGAGCTACTACTAAATTAGAAAGCCTTCGACCTAGCGTACTAAACCGAGCTACAGCAATTTTAGGAAAAGATATTACCATCCACTCGCTCCACGGAATGATTGGTGGAAAAAATAACGAATATGCCGATTGCGTAAACACTCAGTATGCGAAACCTGATGAGTTTATTTCGAGGTGGTTGGAAGGGTTTATTGAAACAGAGGGAGATGATAGGTGGTCCGGTGGCCATCCTTTGTTTCATTTGTTGAAGGGTAAGAAATTCAAGCAATATCTTATGTTGTTTCTTGAGAGGAATTTCTATAGAAAATTTGAAGAACGAACTAGGGAAAAGCCAATAGAAAGTTTGTGGAGTTATTGGTTTGGGGATAAAGATATCTACTGGGGTTGCTGATATCACCAGTTAAAAGAGATAAGAAATGGAAAAAATGACGTGAGCGAGATTCGCAAAGCTGAATTCTCATACTGGACTATAGGTCATGTAATGAGTACTGGACTTGTTGATATTGAAAATGACGAATTGTACGAATTCGATTCTCTAGAAGAACTATATAAATTCATTAAGAACATCTTAAAGCGTCTTAAAAGATCACAGTACGAAAAGGAATTATATGATCGATATATTGATTACCTAAAAATCTGAGAACATTTTAGAAGAACCATTCCTAATTCCAGAGCTACGGTGGGGTGGAGCAGATAAGGAGCACAAGTATAGGTTGGATTTTACAATCTTAAATCCCCATACTATGAAGATTGTGGGCTTTGAAATAAGTCCACAATCTTCACACATGTCTGTAAAAGGAGCTAAAAGTGGTAGGCAAATTGAATGGAATAGTGATTTAAAATTGCAGTGGGGTAAGGAAATGCGTAATAGAAACGACTATTTTGGAGATTTCGGAATCACAACCATTACTTTTACTGATAGTGAACTCGAGGATTTGGATGCATGCTTTGACAAAATCGAAGATTATCTAAGTATGCATGGTAAAAAGCAAAAGTCGGTGCAGACGCTTTTAGATCAAATCGACATACTTGCAAATGATAATAAGAAGTAGTTATTGTCAGGGAGTTCGTGTTCCCAAAAACGAAAAAAATAACATATAATACTAGTGACAATAAGCCCGCTAAGAACGCGGGCTTATTGTGTTGCGAGAATTCAGAAAGTACACGGTGCAGGATTCCAAGTTAGCTACTTTGGAGCATTCTCATGTATCCGAAGTCAACAGCAGGTCAACGCTGCGTTGGAGAAAATGCTTTCTAAGGGGAATGATAATTACAAAGCCCCGGAGTACGCGGGGCTTAAAGAACGAACGTAGAGAAAACGGCCTGACTCGGAGCTGTGCAAGTTGGAGTCAACAAGGCGATGTAGGTTTTCTGAGTTCGATCAACAAAAAGCCAACCAATAAACAAATAATACAATATGGTGTTATATTACTACCATGTATGTACAGTATGCATAGGAATAATACTAACAGACTTTTTAGAGTGAGTGGTGACCCTATAATGGTCGAATAGTTCTTTTTCAGTATTGTGGCAACAATGTTTATACTTTTCTCCAGAGTTACAAGGACAGGGTTGATTTCTACCTATTTTAATGTACTCTTCTCTTTTCTCCTTCAGTACATCTAAGTCCCAATCATCATGTGGTCCAGATATTTGACCTAGCAAATTATCAAGCATTGCATAATTGTATTCCATTCCTTCTAGGAAAAGTACCGTGTACTTGTCAAATGGGTTAGTTACAATTGCTATAGCTAGAAATTCAGCGTCCTCAATAATGCGACCACAATGGTTACCGTTATAGATTTCTCCAATCCGGTGACCACAAGGCCTCCTTATAGAAACAGTTTCTCCACATATTGAACAGCTAGCCCGTTTTACAACCATTTCACGACTCATAAAATATTGGTATGGAAACAACTTTTGATACTGAAAAATCATCTTATCGTAAAATTGTAAATTAAATTTATTATCTTGAAAATCCAAATGTTTTCTAAGGAAGGAAAATTCTATATCAGCACGATCAAAGGCTAGCCAGGCATCAAAATGTTTTTTTTCTTGCAAATTTCGAAAGGCAGTTAAATATCCTTGAATCACTTTATACACCTGTTCAATGCACCAAATTTCTTTTGCTACAAACTGATTATTATGAGATACTTCGATAGCCTTCAATGATTTAAGATGGTTGGGAATATCTTCATTGAGAGCAGTGCCGCGGAAATTATGCAAATAATTTTTAACAGTCAACAGATCCATGTATATAGCCTACTCTTCCCAAAGATTAACTGCTTTTATCGTCTGATCAAATTTATCAGCATCACCTTCATATGAAATTTGTTTCGATTTCCCTTCTGTTTCTACTATCAGGTTTACTTTTACTTTAAGATCAGATCTTCGAGACTTCATTTTATCGTATAGATAGTTAGTTATCAGCCCCGTAACAATAGGTAAAGCAATAACTGTCATTATAATATTTGGTATGTTTATAAGGTCAGAGTGGAGTTCAAGTTCTTGAAATTGTTCATCAGAAGCGCAAATATCAAAGGTAACCTCGGTACCTTTTGAAACATCTTGAACATATTGAAAAAACGCTATAGATCCTTCAGGAAAAAGTGGGTCATTGTGATCACGAAACCCTTCCTCATATGGAAGGATTAGAGCATTTGCTCGCTGTACTTCTTCAGCATATTCCTTAGGGAAATATGATTTCTCATATACACTATTGAATGTTAATTCAACATCGGTTATTACTATTTTAGATGTTTCTTTGCTTTCGTGAATCACAGCAATATCATTCCTTTCCACAGTTTAGATTACTTTATTATACGATCTCCAACTAAAGGGTTGCAATATAAATGAAGACTCTCAGACAACTTAACAACCTGCAAACAGTCACAGTTACATTCCTTTAATCTCTTTAAAATTATATATAACAAACCTCCAATTAAGATAGCTGAAGATATGGTGATTAATGTAAGATGAAAATCGATGGGCAGGAATATGATAAAGGTTTACAGCTTCCAAAAAGAGGTTTTAGCATTAACGGTTTTGGTGAGCATCATTAGTCCCTTACTCAAAGCTACACCCTAAATGGACAATATTCAGATTTATATTTTATGTACGGGGTTGACGATAGTGTTAAAGAAGAATCAGGAAAATTAACTAATATAGGGGATGAGAAAGTTCTTTGGACTAGTATAGTTAGTAAAGGTGTGCCAACCCAGAGTGCGAGTGTTAATATTTCTGGTGCTCTAGATCTTAGCCTAGTATTCGGAGTCGTTGATTAATATTGTGGATTTGTGTTATCTCGTAAATAATCAAACAAAAAATGCGCTATTCTCATTAGCAACTATAGAAATGAAATTCTCCAAGAGCAACCATTCATCTTCGAATGTGTGGCTCTTGGAGATGTACATACACTTTTATTATTGAACAACGGACTGAATCCAAACTTGTGCGACTTTGAAGGGATTAGTCTACTAAGATTTGTTCCCAACTTGATAAAAGTGATGAAGTTGCCGTACTTATTTTATTTCTAATGCTATATTAATAGAATGACCAATACTTACTTTTATTCTTCAACTAAGATATTTTTTAAATAATTTGCTTGAAACTCAGAGAATTTAGGGGGGAAAGAGTTCCCTATCATCTGAGCTAGTTCTGTCTTAGATATATCTGATGGAAACACATAATCAATCGGGAAGGTTTGAAGTAAAGCTGCTTCTCGAGCAGTAATAACTCTATCTTCTGTTGGATGCAGGAACCTTCCTTTAGAAGGGTTAAGGCACCCTCCCGTAATTGTAGAAGACACTTTGTTCCAGCTTAGGCGTCCATAAATGTCTGAAAAGCCAACTCCGCTTTTTTTGTGACATTCTAACCAGTGCTCGGGAGGCAGGTCCTTTCTACTACCACCATCTTTAGGAATTAAAGCAATAATATTCTTTACCTTCTCGCTATGTTTTGTGGTGTTTTTATGCATAGGATCTTCACTTATATCTACAGATGGGAGGTTATAAATGTAGTCTTTTACAGTTGTACGTAAAGATCGTGAACTTTCAGGAATAGTTACTTGTTTACTCAGAGAACCCAATAAAACTAACCTTTTTCTTCGTTGCGGAACCCCGTAATCCTCCACATTAACTATTTTATAATCTAATTTGTATCCAATTTCCATCAATCGATTAACTGTTTTATTAAAATTAATGTAATTCACAATACCCGGAACGTTTTCCATCATAATAAACTCTGGTCGTATTCCTTCTACTATTCTTAAAAATTCGAGAATTAATTTATTCCTATCATCATCTATAATATTACCTTTATTACGGGTTCTCACACTAGAAAATCCTTGACACGGAGGACATCCTACAACTAAATTTATTTTTTTATGAGGGGTAACATTTAAAATTTCGTTGACACTAACATTACAAATGTCTTGTTCAATTAATACAGTTTCAGGATGGTTCATTTGATAAGCTCTAGCTGCACTACGATTAATCTCTACCGCAGAAGCAACATCGACTCCTGCTTGCTTTAATCCTTGGGTTAAGCCTCCGCAACCTGCGAACAAATCTATTGCGGTTAAATTCATTACATTCACTTCAATACCACCTCTTGATTGTTCATTATATTCATAAATTCAATCAAAATATCTTTGATAGCCTGTTGAGAATCATCACTTTTATCGATCCATTTCTTAATCAACATGTCCTGCATTATGTTGATAGAAGCAGAGTTATCATTACCAGTCATTATTTCTGATAATTTTGATATTTTATTTTTATAATCTTTCTCTTCCATTACTTCCCCAAGTAAATTTCTATTTTGAAGTAAAATCATATCAGAAACGTAATCGTCATCCCAAATGATTTCTTCGGGAGTAAGCTTAGGGAGAAACCTCACACAATTTTTATAAAATTCGATATATCGCTTTTGCGCCTTAACAACTTGATCGTCCCTCTTTTTCCCTTCTCCTCCATCTTTAACGAAATCTATATCTTGGTTTGTAAAGTTCTTAATTTGGTCTTTTAGATAATCCTTGTCATCAAGTAGCTTCGCAGGTAAGGTATCAAAATCAATACAAATATCGTTAACTTTTTGATCACCATCAAAGATCACAAAACTGTTGCCAGTTTGTTCATTTGCATAATGTTGAATATAATTCTGTTTTATATAAGAAGCACCACCAGGTGTGAAAAAAATACTGAAATTGTCAAATCGATCAGAGTTATTCTTTATGACAGCATTTAAGATTTTTTCAGCTAAGTGATCTTCGACATGTATCTTAGCATTATCATATTTAGAAGAAAGTCCTAAATATCTAAACGCTTCGCTCGGGAAACATTCATCGAGAATATCAATTTTAGAAGACTTAGGATTTCTAATAAATCTCTTAATTGCTTCTTTGGGCATTTTCTCTGCAAATGCAGGAGAATGTGTAGACATGACAATTTGATGCTTATTTACTTTTATTTGCTCTAATAGAAACAATAGTAGTAGCTTCTGAGCACCAGGATGCAAGGAAACCTCTGGTTCATCCAATAGAATCAAACTTCTAGGAGGTGAATTTAAAACTCTATGGACTAAAGTAACTATAGCTATTTCGCCACTACCCGCGTGTGCTTCAGAATAAGAAAAACCATTTTTGCTCCATATAACCGATGTTCCCCACCCTTGGAATAACTTATGGTTAATCAGTTTGATATCAACATAATCTTCTTGTAAAATTAAAGCCACTGCTTTAATCTCAGTTTCAGTCAACTGAATTACGTTTTCATTTTGTGTGCATCCGTGTATTTCGTAAATCTCACCTGAATCAATTAAGTTTTTAAGTTTAGCTGATTGTAACCTTAAATAATCTTGCTTAGAACTTGAACGAAGATGATCTATAGTTCCAAAATAAAAGAATTTATCAAACGCACTTAATTCTTTCCTAAAATCAATGTATACAAGATTTTTTTCGATAGGATTTGAACGTGTTTTACTGGTAGCCATACCATATTTTGCTCTAGGTCGCGAAGTCTCCCAATACTCCATACTGCTACGATTTTTGTGATTCATCTTCTGATAAAGTACAGAATGCCTGTCTCCTTTGTTTAGATATTCATAAAAGAAACAATGACGCTCTTGAACTTCTCCAAAATCTTCTATTGGATCAAGTTGTGAAGAGAACCAGTAATCACTAATATTCGTTCCTCTTGGCGAACCATAAAGCGCATGAAGTGCAGAACTTTTACCAGAACCATTCTTCCCTGTTAAAATAGTTAGAGGGAAGTCAAAATTAATTACTGAGTGAAAGGCGAAATTTTTAAAATAGGGAAACGCTATTTTACTTATATAATTATCAAAAATCTGTTTTTCTTTCATCATGAAGATAGTATTTACAGCGCTCTCGAACTTTCCATTAAATTCTCCTACTTCCACAAAAAAACCACCTTATATAAGTTTCTATGTATTTTAGTATCTTTTCTGTTCCATAGAGCCCTCTCTGCTACTTGAAACTTATTTAATAAGTAGCATCAATTATATCATTATAATACATTCTGATTCTCGGATAAATAATTCCCACAAATAAACTGGGGATGCTCAGCACGCTTCGGCGAATAGCTCAGCGGTGCTGATTGATTCACGCGATGCCCGCCGCTATGCGGGGCTGGAGGAACCAATTGACGCCAAGGCCGGACATATTCCGGGTGCGCAGAATTATTTTTGGAAGGATGTACTGAATGCAGAAGGTCGGTGGTCTGACGTAAGTACATTGGAAGAACGCTTTGGAAAGCTGGCGAAGGACGAGCCCATCATCGTATACTGCGGCTCCGGCGTCTCGGCCTGCCCGAACGTGATTGCGCTCGAGGAAGCCGGATATACCAATGTGAAGCTGTATGCCGGAAGCTGGAGCGACTGGATTAGTTATGAGGAGAATGCAGTGGAAACTGCGGAAGAGTAGGTACGGAGCACGGGTCTACAGTATCTCAAAAACGAATACACCGCCATGCAGGCTGATGCCCGGGGCGGTGTATTTGCAGTGCCTGTGCGTAAACAGGGAATCAACATGTAGAGGATGAAGCCACTTTCACTGTAATAAATATATTACTAGGCTAAAGGCAGACAGATAGAGGCATCTATGCATGGGCAGACTTATCCAGCTCTTTCCCGCTCAATGAAACAAGATCTGCAAAAGAAAATGAGGAGAAGCATTCATGAGTCCGTGAATCAAGATAATCACCCATACTCTACGATAGCGGGCCCATAAATAACCAAGAAACAGACCCGTAACCCCATGATTTGCAATCACTGTTGCCACATCAACATCCCACTGACCAGATCCTTGAATGGCGACATGCCAAATGGACCATAACATTGAAACTAGTAGAATGGCAGGCCATCTTCCCAGCAATGCCTCCAACCGGGTTTGCAGCCATACCCGATAGAAAACTTCCTCCAATACACTATTGATAATAAAACCAATCAACACCAAGAGAAGTAATTCTGTCAAATCGGTTGCTTCGATTGCTCCTTCTGGTTGTGCAATTGGGGAATAGAACTTTAGATAACCCCAGACCACAATAATGATTATTGGCGCAATGACGTGTCTGCGAGAGCGAGGCTTTGCCGAGATAATTTCTTGTTGCGCGCCAGTCGTTTTGCGATAAATTAGCAAGAAAATCAGCGGAATGCACAACAGTGTCGTCAACTTGAACGCCAAATAATATAGCTCGAAATGTAATCCTTGCTGGTCAATCGTTATAAGAGAAGCCGTAAATAAAACGCATGACACCAATAACACACTCGATTGTACGACCAAGTGATGTCTCTCCATTTTTTGGAAAGACGGGTGATTTTGACTTTTATAAGGAATCATACGGATTAGAAAAATGCCAAGGAATGCCGGCAACCAACTATGCCATATTGGAATTACTCCCTCACGATCAGCCGTGTACCTTATATTCAAGTTTCCGGTCCACACTAACCACAATACAGCAACAATTATAATTATCATGCACAATAAGCCGATTGCCTTTCCCCATGCTGGAAGCATTACTTTGAATTGCTGGTTCATTCCAATTGCACTCCTTTGAGTTGCATGCCGCTTTTGCCTCGTTCTTTTTTATTTCAGTTGAGTTAAATAAACTCTAGCACATTCCATCTTTATCGTCTATTTATTTCAGTTGAGTTAAATAATATGATATTCTGTGTATATGCCAAAAATCGTGGACCATGAGAAAATGAAGAATATTATCGCAGAAGCAACTTGGAAAATCATTAGCGAGAAAGGCATTCATCATGCAACGTCAAGAACGATTGCGAAGGAAGCCGGACTATCACAAGGAGCTTTAAGACATTACTTTTCAAAACAAGAGAGCCTATTAGCGTTTGCGATGGAGTTAGTTAAGGAAAAGGTACTTATTCGGCTAAGAAATCTGAATGCAAGAGAACTGGCGCCTCAAGAAAGAATTGTTGAATACTTGCTTGAGCTAGTCCCGACTGATGAACAAACATTATTGGAAATGGAGGTTTGGTTTGCATTTGTTACCTATGGAAAAACGCAAAAAGGGTTCGATACCAATTATGAGGACCTCCAAAACGCAATCAAGAATTGCATTATATACTTGAAAAATGAAGGTCTTCTGAGCACAACCGATGAAGAGAAGGAACAAGAAAAACTGTTTGCCTTTATCAATGGAATGGCTCTCAATTTGTATTTAGAGCCTGATAAGATAAATCGAACACGAAGCAAAGAAATGATACAAGACTATATCCATTGGATTATACGTTAAAGGAAAGCATGACGTATAAATCGGGGAGTTAAGTCAGCTGGCCAGAGCCAAGCAGAATACACTTTCCGTGCCTGTGCCTATTCGGGCGTGCATGGATTGATATTCTCTTGGGGCCCACAGCTGCCTACTGTGTAACCAATTGCAGACCAATCTACAGCTGGAGCGACTGGATTAGTTATGAGGAGAATTCGGTGGCTACAGGGGAAGAATAAATGAAAGAAGCCCACATCTGACGATGCGGGCTTTTCGTCTTCCAACTTGATGGCAATGGAGGAGAAGCTAGCCTTCAACCGAATTGACTGATAATTAGACGTATTAATATAGAAGCAGTCCGACCCATGCCACCAATTAATCGAAATATTTTATCTGCAGGTTGCTAAATACTGCCGTCCCCCCTTCAGCATAGAGTGTGATCCCACGGTCGTTCAAGTGGGGGAAGATGATATTGGATAACACCAATGAACCATCATCGACGAAGACCTCGATACTGGTCTTGTCTACCAGAATCTTGAGATGAACTTTGTTCTTCTCCGGAGCGAATGCCGCTTGACTCTCCAAGTCTCGGCCACTCCTGTCAGGATTCCCGGTATAGGTCCGGTTCACATAGACATAGCCACCTTCTACATTGACGCCTGTATCCACATGTCGGCTCTGGTCGTTGGATTCACGAAGCCTTAATCCAATATTATTGATCTTGGTCCACGATATATCGGCCTCAAGCTGATACGAATCTCCCGTCACATGAAGTGTATGAGATCCCTTCACTGTAATCGGTTTAAAGGCAGTCTCCGAGACCACCGCCTGTTCCAGAGACTCAATCGGTCTTGAGATCAGTCGATACTCACCCGTTTTTGTTGTAATCAGTTTAATTTCACGAACAATCGAATCCATGCCGTTGTAACCTTCCTGCAGTGTGGGCGTATTGTTGGCATAGCTCCAGTTATTCATCCAGGCGAATGCGTAGCGATGATCGGTTTTGTCAGTGCTTGCCCCATCTTCGAATGTAACTCCCCCATACCAGTCGAAGCCATAGTCCAGCCATTGTGGTTCATGAAGGTCGGGAACAAATTCTTTGCCATTAAAGCTTCCGGTCCAGTAAGCGTAGGTATTGGGTTGTCCTGATGATCTGCCATTGGCGCTTACGCCGAGTACCCATTTATAGGTTCCGTTATCTGCCCGCATCACAAAGAGATCAGGACATTCCACCAACCCCACTTTTTCCGTGAAGAAGCCGCCGGTATATCGCCAATTTTTCAGATTAACCGATTCATAGAATCCAATCTTCGTCCCTTCAGCCAGAGCCATAACCCACTTTCGGGATTGCTCATCCCAGATGATTTTAGGGTCTCTAAAATCCTTTTGTCCCGGATTCTTGATCACCGGTCGATCTCCATATGGCTTAAACGTTTTCCCTTGATTGGTGCTGTACCATAAGTATTGTTCCTGCTGTCCGCTGTCGGCAGAGGGCTGCGTCATGATTGCAACAATTGCTCCCTTGCCGAAGCCGGCTGTACCTGACTCATCCACAACCAATGAGCCAGACCATGGATCACCGTTCCGGTTCGTATATTTAGGGATTGCTATTCCTTCATCCTTCCAATGAACCAGATCGCCCGATGTTGCATGCCGCCATTCCGTACCATTACCTGTGGGGTAATCACCGTTATACAGATAATAATAGTGGTACTTCCCGTCCAGATATATCGGCCTTTGGGGATCATTCTTCCACTTGTCTGGCGTTGTAAAATGGAAGCTAGCTCTCATACTCGCGCTAGGAGAGGCTACTCCCGTATCCTCTGTAGGCCATGGGCTGTTGGTCAAGATCGGAATGACAGTGAAAGCGAGCGTGATCACACCACAGACAGCAGACCCGATGACCATTTTCTTTCTAATTTTAATATTCATAACAATACCCCGCTTGTAAAAAAAGAAAATGCCAATAGTTATCGACATTTTCTTTCTTCAGACTCTCTGTGGAGTTGGTTTACTCCACTGTCAATTGTCCTTGTGCCAGAATGCTTTCCTTCACTACGGATGTTTTGGATCCTTTGATATTCACCAGGAAACTTGGTGCGAAGGTAGAGTGATGATCTTCAAACATTCCTCGGTTGGTCATGTAACTAGTGATCACTACGTTGTTGCCTTGAACCTGCGGAATAGCAAAATGTGCGTAAGTCCAGGTAACATCCTTAGGATCCAGATCCTGATGCAGTACTAGTCCGCTACCATTCAACGGCTTGTATGGTCCTGTCAGAGAATTAGATACATATCCCAACATGTAGATATCTTCAGCATCGACACCATCCACAACCATTTTGGCTCCTCTTGTATCCGTGAACAAATACCATTTTCCATTCAACTTAAAGACATTTGCACGTTCAATTTCATCTGTTACTGTATTCGATGCAATCAGCGGCTTCATCACTTGTTTTAAAGTATAATCGTCATTCAGTTCAATGATCCCCAAAGCGCCATTGGCTAAGGAAGCTAACTTTTTATTAGGGCTTTGCAGCAAATTCCCCCTCTCGGCCTGGAAGAACTTCTTGCTTCCTTCGTAGAAGGCTCTGTTATTAAATGCATCCTCGCCCTGGTAGCCCGTCTCTGTTCCAGTATTGGCTTCGAAAACAAGGTATTTGTGACCATTATCTTCAACGTAATGAGGATCTCTCAGCGTATGATTGTCGGAATAATCCCCACCGCTGAAAGCCTGCTCCACGGTTTGATACATTTTGCCGTCACCATCAAAGATCGACTTGAAATCTTCAACACCATCCACCTTGAGTGTATTCTCTGTAAGTTCGGAGACATTGATTTGCGCAGTCGTCAGGGTTTGCTTGCCATAAAATCCGTTGGCCGGGTCCCAGCCATGACGATTGGTGTAGAACAGACGAATATGGCCATCCGTAGTCAGCGTAGAAGAGCCGGACCATTCCTCTGCCTGCTGATTCAGAATGGGGTCATTCGGAACGTCCTTGTCGGTGTTTTTGAACACTCTGCCTGCATTTTTCCAGGCATCAATGGATGTGTCTCCTGCCTTTTTGTAGAACATATAGATGAATGTGTCCCATCCCCGATCCGGGTCACCCGCCAGGCCAAAGACGATTTGATAACCATGATAGTCAGCTACGGTACCATCCGCATTCTGCAGTGGCCAGGTATCCCACACATCCATGTCGATGATGTTACCATTCTCATCATACCCTTTTGCAGAAGGCAGATTTTGGATAGTAGATGCGTCAAACTGAGGAACCTTGAATCGTTCTTTGATCTGTTCCTCAGGAATTTTCAGGGCGTCTGCGCGTGTAATATGCGAGAAACCATAACTCTCTTTGTAGTCTGAACTTTCTTTTGCAAAAGCCGAAGCTCCCCCGCCTGCCAATAGTGCTGTTGCCAACGTTACTGCTGTCACTCTTCTCATCATCTTCTGGAAATTCATTAGGTGTATCCCTCTCTCTTGTCATTTTTTTCCGGAAAACAGAAAAAGACCTAAAAATCGTTAGGGTATGGTGGATATACCGATCCCAACGGACTTTTAGGTCTTGCCTGCTTACCAGTAACAATCCCGACATATTCAACTGTCGATAACTATTCTATATGGTCCGATCAAAACTTGGCTATAGATCGAAACTCCCGATTCGGATCAAGGACCAGGGACTCAGTTTATCAAGCATCAGAATCAATCCGAGGTTGGATGAAGTCGATGATCTATCCGGTTGATTTCCATGGCGATCACAACCAGTTGGCTTTCGGTAAAAGCATATCCATAATCCTCTTCAACCATTTCACAGATCTCGCGGGCCTGTGTATATGCTTCGGTAAAATTCATCTTTGCCATCGCTACAAGCTCCGGATTCAGTTCATTGCGGAGTCTGCCTGATTCATCCGTTTGCAGCATATTCTCAAGCTGGGTCAAAAGTCGCTCATAGTTCGCAGACCGTCGATCCAGTACACCGGCAACTTGTCCTACACCTTCCGCGATATCCCTGATCATGGCCGTCTTTTCCGGAGCCTTATAGCTCATGCCCGCATTTTTCCAGGCCGTATGGATATGCATGGCGATATAACCAACCTCATCTTCCGGGATGACCACCTGCAATTTCTCGTAGATCAAACGCTTGGCATGAAGCCCAAGCTGGAACTCTCTTGGATAGAGGATACGAATCTCCTCAAGCAGCGTATTCCGAATTTCGATTCCCTTGCCAATCCGCTCCAGAGCAAACGAGAGATGGTCTGTAAGAGCGATATGGATATGCTCATGAAACGTAACACCCAGTGATTTCTCGGCGAAAGTGATGATCTGCTGGGCGACTGCAATTTCTTCTTCAGGCAGGGTCCCCAGTATTTCCTGAAGGTGGTTATAGCGTTTCGGATCAGTCATCACAAACACTTTTTCAACAAGGCTTGGGTCTACAATATCATTTTTTCCTTTGTGGAAAACAACACCCGGCCCCATGACTATTTTCTCTTCTCCATGATCGTTAACCACAGCGGCATTATTGTTGAGTATTTTTTTGATCTTCATGTTAGTCTCCTATGCCTGTTCGTTAAGTTTATCAGCTTCTGGTCGAACATCGCGATCAACACCGAGCAGCAAGGTAACAGTAAAAGCCGTCGCCAGCGCAAGCACAAAACCGATCAGATAATGAACAAGATTCATCAACCCCGGCTGTACGATAAAAGCAATCATCGGCAATCCGGTTAGCCCAAATGAATTGGCCACAACCTGATGAAATGCGACATATGCTCCTCCGGCGGCTCCTCCGGCGGCCGCACCCAGAAAGGGGCGCCCAAGTTTAAGATTCACACCATAGGTGACTGGCTCGGTAATACCGAACAGCGCGGTGATCGAAGCAGGCAATGCTATTTTTCTCAATGCTTCGTCCCGGGTTCTGACATACACTGCAAGACCCGCCCCTGCTTGCGCAATATTCGCCATGGACCAGATCGGAAGCAAGAAGTTGAAGCCGATATCCGGATTGGAAATCAGTCCAACTTCGACAGCCTGAATCCCGTGGTGGAGACCGGTGATCACAATGGAGCTGTAGATCCCTCCAAGCAGAAGGCCAAAAAGCAAGCTCCCGTAGTTGAAGACGTGTTCGAGAATACTTCCCAGCGATCGGCCCAGACCAAGAGCAAGGGGTTCTATAACCAGTACCGCAAGGCTGCCCGCGATGCTAAAGCTTAAGAAGGGAACGAGAAGAACAGCTCCGGATGACGGCATCCATCGGCGTAGTCCTTTCTCCATTATCGTTAGCATAAGCGCCGCAAGAACGGTTGGGATTATGG
Source organism: Paenibacillus pabuli (assembly GCF_039831995.1). Taxonomy (NCBI): domain Bacteria; kingdom Bacillati; phylum Bacillota; class Bacilli; order Caryophanales; family Paenibacillaceae; genus Paenibacillus; species Paenibacillus pabuli. The sequence continues at coordinate 850,273 of NZ_JBDOIO010000004.1, read as the reverse complement.
CTCCCTGATACCCGAATTGCGGTGATAGGGGCAAAGCTTGAGTAAAGGCTGGCTCTCCACCGATTTCGGTGAATGGAAGAATCCCCGGATGAGTCATGACAATTCCAACAGCGGCACCAAGCGCCGGGGTTCCCCCGAACCGCTTGGCCGTGTTGTATCCGAAGAGAACCGCCATCAGCTGGAACGCGGAGCCCGTCAGCAGTGACAGAATCCGGAACCACATTTGACTCGGATCATCCCAACCGAATGCTCCCGCAAGTCCCAAGAGACCCAACAGCAGTCCAGCCCCGACGAAGAGTGGAATAATGGGCACAACGATATCAGAAAAAAATTGGAATGCGTCCATCAACCTGTGTAACAATGCTCGTGAATGAAGCCCCTTATCATTGGATGACCTGCTGGCAGTAGACATGGACGGCAGTGAGTAGGATTCAATATGACCTTCTTCGTGTAGCCGTGGTGTGACAGGTCCATTCGGGTCGTCTTCTTTTGGTATGGACGAAGCAGCTGACTGAAGCATGCCATTCACCTGGCGATTAACCTTCGAGACAAGAGCGGGACCAAGGATAATCTGCAATTGTCCAGCACGAACGTAAACCCCTTGAATTTCCTGCATACCGTCAAGAGTTTCTTGTTCTACCAGATCACTGTTCTGCAATCGGAGTCGGAGTCGTGTCGTGCAATGGGTGCTTTCGATAATATTGCCCGTTCCTCCAGACAATTCAATAAGTTGTGTGGCTAATGCCCTTGCGGAACTACGCCCCTTGGTGACACTCCGGTCATCCTGCTGCATGGATGCTCCTCCCTGTTACTTAGCATTAAAACGACATCGAAGGATCGATGTCTATCGTTGAAAGTTGATCTTCTACAAAAATAACAATTCCGTCATTTTTGGCAATATTACTATTGTGACCACTTCACTTTCCAAAATCAATGGTCAGTAAATACCACTACTCTGAGGACAATGGCTCATCTTGGCTGTTTATCCGATTCTATCAGACCGTCCCCGGCGAATTTTGCCGGAAGCCGTAGCGACGATCAGTTTTTTAACTAAAAATGGAGCAACCTGCCAACTAGCAGACTGCCCCTTATTGAACTAATGGTTTCCCGTTAGCTCAAATCTTGGGCGGACCAAGGGAGGAAAGGATGCAGTCAGCCTGCCGAGTCAGTCACTTTGACGAAGTTCATCCATAATTGTTGTTTAATCTCTTTAAAATAATGTCTACAATTTCAGTTGTTTTTAAGTGATCCGTAATTAAATGCTCTTGATAAATTTCCCTCCTAAAAGCTTCGACACAAGTAGCTGTCCGTTGGAATGACCATCCCCCTACCTTGTCACCGCGCTTGACTAATCTGTTATAAATGGTGTCCTCTGAAGCTATCAAACAAAAATGATACAGTTCTTCATCCAATTCTTTAAATCCATTGTAAATGTAATTGAAGTTCTCCTCTTTATACAGGGTCATAGGCACAATTAAGTGTTTTTGATACTTCTTCTTTACCTCCCCTGCCACATTTACAGTCAAGGTTTTCCAAAGCTCCATGTCCTGGAAATCATCAGTTTGTTCGTGGGTATGCCTCACTTCTTTAGGGGCAATTTTCCAAGTCATAAGTCCAATATCTTCAGGATCAAATATCATACTATTGGCAATTAAGGGTTGAAGCATTTGAGCTGTGGAGGTCTTACCAGAACCAAAAGCCCCATTAATCATGATAATCACGTGATCACTCCTCTGGTAATATAGCCTTCCTAGAACATTGTACTTCATTGGTTATTGTCCAAAAAAGTCCAATTCTCATGTATCATCTTTACATGTTAATTTGGTCATTTCCACGTTAAACTGCCCGACCGGCCATCTTCCTTCCATTCCTTCTCAATTACCGGATCGTATAGACACTGGGAAGAACAGTGCATTGGTCAAGCTTATGCCTCTCTAATTTGTTTGTAACGAAATCCCCGTGACCGGGTCTTATATACGTAAGGTGGTGAACAAGTGGCCGATGTGGAACAAATCTACGAACAATATTTTCAGGAGGTATACTTATTTGCGTTATCTTTAAGCAGAAATCAGCAGATAGCGGAAGAAATCACTCAGGAAACGTTTGTAAAAGCCGTGAAGAATATTGACCAGTTCAAAGGCAATTGTAAAATCAGCGTCTGGCTATGCCAAATCGCCAAAAATACTTATTTCACGTACATGGACAAACAAAAACGTTTCGAACCTGAACCCCCGCCTGACACCAGGTCTGGCACCAGCCTCACGATGGAACAACAACTGATCGACAAAACAGAGGCTTTGCGCATCCATAAGCTATTGCACAACCTTAAGGAGCCTTACAAGGAAGTGTTTACGCTGCGGGTGTTTGGCGAGCTGTCTTTTGACCATATCAGCCAGATCTTCGGAAGAACGGAAAGCTGGGCCAGAGTAACCTTTCATCGTGCAAGGAACACCATTCAAGACTTATTACTGGAGGAAAAGCCATGAACAAACTATCCTGCGAAGTCGTTCGGGATTTGCTGCCGCTGTATTACGATGAGGTATGCAGTGCTAACACCAAAGACGCCGTCGAAGCTCACCTGGCTACCTGCGAAGCGTGTAAAGCAGCCCTACACAAGCTTCATCAGAGCAGCAGCCTGCCTTTTGAGGTGATGGAGAAAAATAGACAGGCAAGCACAGGGCTGGCCAGCTTTAAGGCATATTGGCGGCGCTCGAAAACAGCGTCTTTTGTGAAAGGCCTGGTGCTCGCGACAGCCGTGAGCGGAGCCATATATCTCGGCTATGTCGGATTATTCCAATGGAATATTAACGAGGTTCCGGCCAGTGTCATTAAAGTCACCAAAGTCAGTCGGCTCCATGATGGAAGAATCGCGTATCATGTGAATATGACCGACGGTTACCGGGTGGATCAGGTGAATTACACCTTGGAGGATGACGGAGATTTCTATATGACACCAGTCCGGCCTTTGATCAAATCCAAGAAATTCGCCGAGATCAGTCTTGGCAATATCAACAACTTCGTGGATCTCGATCAATTAAATGCCAACCGGAAGAACCCTGAAATCACCATTAAGGCCATTTATTACGGTCCGAAGGACAATGCGACGCTGCTCTGGAAGGAAGGCATGGAGCTGCCACCTGCAAGCGAGGAGGTTGAAGCACACTATGCGAATTAGGATTGGAAGCTTGTTTAGCTTCTCATGTGCTCCCTGTTTTTCTGCTATATGAATTCCATATTGATGTGAGCAAAGGAAAGGATTCTAATGACCAGCCCTCTCCAAACGCCGGAAGCTGGAGCCGACTGGATCAGTTATGGGAAAATCCGGCTTACGAGTCCTGACCCGCCCGGGAGGCTGCGTCAGGCCCTGCTCCCGTATAACAGCAAACGGATCCCATATCATTTTCTGTTCAAACCGACAGGTTTCCGGCTGCATTCCGATACTTAACGATATAGCTGATATATTCTTTGGCACTTTGGTTAATTTCTTCATCGGTGACCTGAAATGAGGCCCCAAAGACTGCAAAATACGGTAACGCTACCGCGCCAACATGGTTTATGCTGGCTATGAAAGGTGTAATCACTTCATCTACGCTAAACGAAACAGAGCCCTCTCGCGTGTAATTTCCCTTTTTATCCCCAATGGACATGGCGAGGCTCAGCCTTTTCCCATGCAATTTATTGCCTTTTGACCCATACGCCCATCCGTAAGTAAAAACATCATCAAACCACTTTTTGAGCAAAGGCGGATAGCTGTACCAATATAGCGGAAACTGCAAGATAATATGATCATATGCTTCGAGCAGCTTCTGTTCTCTGGAAACATCGATGTTCCAATCCGGATATGCTTGGTAGATCTCATGGATTGTAATATCAGTCGCATGCTGTTCAAGTTCTTGTTTCCAGCGCCGATTCACTCTCGAAACGTCAATATTTGGATGTGCCAGAATCACAAGTGTTTTCATTTTTGAATTCCTTTCTTCGTTCAGGTTAAACCTTTTGTTTGAATAACGCCATTATCATATAGGCCCAGCAAAAAGAAAATACACACAATAAAGTAAGATGGTTACTTCAAGGTGTGTATGGACTTCATCAGCAAAGTTGTGAGAAAATGAACAGTTATACCGACTCATCAAGATGTAACCTGAACGAGGTGAACTGTCATGAAACAATACAATCTGGGAATCGAAGCAACACTTGAAATGATCGGCGGCAAATGGAAAGCGCTAATCATATGTTTATTAATGTCAGGCGTGAAGAGGACAGGCGAGCTGCAGCGCAGTATCGACGGCATTTCGCAAAAGGTTCTGATTCAGCAATTACGCGAGCTTGAGAAGGACGGTCTTGTCAGAAGACATGTGTATCAACAGATGCCGCCAAAAGTGGAATACAGCCTTACGGAATATGGGGTTACTGCCAACAAGATTGTGGATGTGATGTGTGCATGGGGACGGGAAAATATAACATTAAGACAGCAGCAGGGAGAAGATATTATACTTTTGGAAAATAAAGAGTCTGTTCTTGATCAGCTACCCCTCGATTCGAACAATTGAAAAGAAGGAGAACTTGAATTGAAAAACTATCTCGTATTTGGCGCAAGCAAAGGACTTGGAGATGCCTTCGTGAGAGGTGTTCCCGAGCAGGGAGACAAGGTCTGGGTCATCTCTCGCAGCAGGCCTGACAGTTTGAACCTGAATGACGGCGTAGAACGCATATGGATACAGGCGGATCTGTCTGATCTCCATGCAGCCAACGTGGTCAGCGACGCTCTCCAGCACGAAACACTGGATGTTCTCATTTACAATGTAGGCATTTGGGAAAAGGAAGGGTTTAAGGATCACTATACGTTTGATCAGGACGCTCCTGCTGCTATCTCGAATCTGATTCATGTAAATATAACTTCAGCGATTGTATGCATTCAGGCATTACTGCCCCATCTCCGGCAATCGGCGGCCGGCAAAATCATTCTGATCGGCTCGACTGCTGGTCTGAATAATTCGAATAACACTCAGGTTTCATTTGTAGCTTCCAAATTTGCCATTCGAGGAATTACGGAGGCCCTGCGGGAGCACACGAGACATGATGGCATTGCCGTTACATGTATTAACCCTGGGGAGCTTGCAGCTGAAATACCTTATGAAGAGGGAAGTGAGCGTGCACTTGCTGAATATAATGGCACACGTATCCCCCTCCAGGATATGGTTTCCATCGTCAAATGCATCGTGAACCTGTCCAAAGCAGCCTGCGTAAAAGAAATCAATATGCCTGCGATAACGGATACCAACGCATAATAAAGGCTTGATGTTTTATTGCAGTCCCCATCCAATCATGGAGAATCCTTATAGCAACCAAGGAATAACAGAAGGATTCAATACAGTAAAAAGCCCGTTAAGTAACGGGCTTTTTACCTTTTCATTATGGACTACCATTTCAAGCTGACAAGTCACTTCGAAGCGGCCATCGTCAGCTGCTCTACCAGTGCCCGAAGCGAATAATCAGAGGTTGAACACAGCTGTATACTCCCACCCTGCTGCGGCAGAACGGCGTCATCATACGGATTGCGCAGCACCAGATTTAGTAGGGGCTTAACCGAAGCCAGTGCCTCGGCGAGCGCCAACTGACCTGTGAACAGATGAGCATTAAGCGTACCCTGGATCACAACATCCGCACCAGCCGTCTGCTGTACGAGTGACGTGATCTCGTCCGCATCCGGCCTCATAGAACAGTGGTGCGTCACCACCGTTATTCCTGCATCCTTCAAAAGTGATGCCAGTCTGATCTCGGCTGCACCGCTATTATCGGCCTGCGTCAGCTGCTCCTGCTTCGGCAGAATCAGCAAATAATTCAGCGAAGTCCTGAGCGGAAGCATTCGTTGTGGATCTCGGGTGACTTTCACGGTTTTACGAGCCAGATTCAGTGCCTCCTCATCCCACTCCTCTCTCGGAATAGGCTGGGCAGACGCTTGGTATTGTTGGAATTTACCGTATAGCTGCTGGATCCGATGAACAGACTCATCAATTCGCGCCTCGTCGATCCGCCCGTCCTGCACGGCTGCCAGAATACCCGCAATAACCCGGCTCTGATACTCAGGGGTGTGACACATTAGAATCATATCGTTTCCCGCCTGTACGGCTAGGACGCCTACTTCATCCGGACTGAAATGATTACGGATCGCTCCCATCTCAATATCATCAGTGCAGATTACACCTTCAAATCCCAGCTTGGTACGCAGCAGTTCTGAGGCAAAAAAAGAACTGAGCGAAGCTGGGAGCCCAGCGGATTCCGGAATGTTGGGAAACACCAGATGCCCCATCATGATTGAATCCGCTCCGGCATCGATTGCCTCAACGAACGGGAGCAGCGGTCCCTCCATCAATTGCTCAAGCGTTAGCTCACACGCGGGCAGGACCACATGCGAATCCCCGCTTACTTGGCCGTGACCTGGAAAGTGCTTTGCCGTCACAGCCACACCTGCTTCATGCATCCCCTTGATGTAAGCCCGGCCAAATTGGGCTACCAGCCCTGGATCCTCTCCGAAAGAACGGACACCGACGACGGGATTATCCACATTGGTGTTCACATCCAGTACAGGTGCCCAGTTCATCGGAATCCCCAGCGCATTCAACTGACTGCCGATGAATTTACCGAGCAGATAGGCTGTTTCGGGGACTTCGCTTAACCCCACTGCCCGGTTACCCGGGATATAGGGAAAGAAGGTTTTGAACTTGGACAGGGTGCCTCCTTCTTCATCTACCGAAATATAATAAGGCAACGAGCTGCCAAACTCTCCGGCTATCTTCTGCACTTCTTCGAGTAGTGCCAGCGTCTGCTGCTCACTCTCAACATTATGGGGAAAGATGCCGATTCCGCCAAACCGCTGCTGCGACATTCTCTCCCGAAATTCCGGTTCGGCACAGATCGATGGCGTACCAACCACACACATCATGGCTATTTTATCTTCAAGACTCATCGCCTTCGGTTCAGATTCCGCATAGGTCGCATCCAGTCCCAATTCATGATAGAGTGTGCGTTCCAGATAATCATGCAGATAGAATCTCGATTTCACAAAATGCTCTGCCATAGCAGGCGGCTGGAAACGTTCCAGCGCAGCCCTCATGCGGGGCAAAACCTTCTCGCGTCCACGGCGGTTTCTTGTGTAGTTGTTCTGCAGCGAGCGCCACTCCGCATCATCGCCAGGATACAGCTCCCAGCGGTAAGCATACTTGTGGATCGCTCGTGAACGGTCTGTTGCCACCTCAAAATCATGCATAATGGAAATCAGTTCAGCTTCTTCCTTATGGTTCTGCACCTCGTCCAGCAGCTTCCAGATCACCTCATAATAATCCTCTAACTGATAATTGCCGATGTGAGTATGTCCGGTTACCGGATCAATGCCATGAAATCGTTCCAGGAATCGATCGATGAAGGTGGAGACATCCGCCTTGCGATTCCAGGTTAAGTCCGCATGCAGCAGCATGGGATACCAAGTGGTTTCAAAAATGCCATACGGAACACCGAGGCTGAACGGCCCCGTCCAGTTGGTGGCAACGATACAGTCAAGTTCCAGCTTGCCTGCTGTCTTCGCCCACTGAAGCAAGTTGTCCGTGCGGTTCGATAATACGGGATAATTCTGGTGCTCCGCCCAGTCAAAGCTACGAACGGCTGGAGCTCCCATGACTTCGATGCCTAGCGATCTGAATTTATTCGTATGCGAAGTAACCTCTGCTTCAATATTGCGTCCATTATAAATCCAGATCATGGCTGCACTTCGCTGATCCAGCTTAGCAAGTTCTTCAGGCGGACATTTGTCGAGCATGTCATGCCAGAAAATCGACTGTTTCCCTCGCTCTGCCGTAAATGCAATCAACCGGTTCAAAAAGGCAATAAAGGCTCGTTCCCGCACACCGTCATACTCTACTTGGCAGCGTTCACATTCGCATAGGCTGTAAACCTCGTCACAGCCCAGATGTATATATCGCGATTCCGGGTGGGCGTCAATCATCTCCCCAAGCAGCGTGGTAATCAACTCGAAGGACTCCGGGTGCGACGGACAGATTTCCCCGGTGGACTGCTCTGTTTCGCGAAGGTGCCGCCAGGCTTCATGGCGCAATACATACTCCAGATGTCCGAAGCTCTGTTGAAGCGGAATAATCTCGATAAAATGTTCATGGGCCGTACGCTTCAGTTCTTCAAGCTGCGAAAGGCTTAACGCATGCTTCGGGTGTGCGAACTCGGGGTATGCCCGGAATGGGAATTTATCCTCATATTCAATCAGCACTGCGTTCGTCTTATATTTTGCAAACTCCCCCAAATATTCGATTAGCAGCTCCGGCTTCGAGAACGTCTGGCGCAAATCCAGGTTCATTGCCCGTACAGCCGTATCCGCCCAGTCGGATATAGACACGGCCGGGATGTCTCCATCTGAGCCACGTAGTTGAACCAAGGTCTGTAATCCGTAAAATAAACCCGCCGCATCCAGCGCGTAAACCTCAGCTTTTCGGGCCGATACCTCTAACGTGTAACCTTGCGACCTCCCGGCAAGACAAGCCCATTTTTCTTCCCTTTTTGCAGTGATTGAAGTGACATCAGGGGGGAGCTGGCTCTTTTCCCGTTCTTCCAGAACTTCATCAACGGCCTGATCGTTGCTCTCAGGGTTATGATCTCCCTGCCGTGGTTCTTGGTCCGATAAACGTTCGACAACAAGCATGTAACCTTTATCTATCCTAGAGGATGTATATTGAAGTCCCGGAAATGCCCTTCTGCAATGGATCGCGAGCCGGGGATCCTCCTGATCCATATACATGCTTATTCTTGCCTTGCCATCCAGTCGCAAGGGACTTTCCTGAACGGCTGTCATCTGCTTCGGTTGTGGTATCAAGCTCTGCATCGCTCTCCTCCTATTCGTTACCCGGTGGGCGTGACCGACCATTCTTCCAGCATTGCAGCACGCTTAACTTTCGACCATTCATGTTGAAGCTAACCAGATCCGCAGGTGCTCCTGCCTCAAGTCCTGCGGCCTGTTGAAGCCCAAGCAGCTCCGCCGGATGCGCCGAAGCACAATCCCAGGCATCGGCAAGTCCGGCAAGTCCTGTTTCCACGAGATAGCTCACCTGATCCAGCAGCATCCTTGCCGAGCCGGCCAGCAGCTGCGGCTGCCCGGCAAGGTGCAGCCGCCCTTCTGCTGTCAACACCACGTCGCCGCCGATGTGCAGACGGTAAGAACCTGGTGGCATGCCGCTCAGTGAGACGGCATCGCTAACGAGAATGGCCCGTTTGCGCTTCATTCGGAGAATGACAGACAGCACGGATGGCGGAAGATGATGGCCATCTGCGATCATGCAGCCATACAGCTCATCTGCTGCGAGCTGCTCCCACAGGTAGTTTGGATGGCGTGGAAGCATCAGATGCGCACCATTGCCAAGATGGGTGGACATGACAGCCCCTGCCTGGACAGCTTCCCGAATCTGCTCAGGCGAAGCCGCCGTATGCCCAATCGAGACCAGAATGCCAGATTCACAGCACCGGGCGATAAATGAAGCTGCACCCGGCCATTCCGGGGAAAGGGTCACGATACGGATTAGCCCGCCTGCTGCCTCCTGCCAGCGGCACAAGGCATCCCAGTCCGGGGGAACGATATGCTGCCGCGGATGTGCACCGCGCGGTCCGTCCTCCGGTGACAGGAACGGGCCTTCCAGATGAATGCCCGCTATGCACGCGGCCGCATCCGCGTTTACCCGAACAGCTTCTGCAATAGCGGATGCAGATTCAGCGAGGCGATCATAACGGTTTGTAATCAGTGTAGGGCAATAACTCGTGACTCCTTGACTCCGCAGCAGCATGGTCAGCTTCAACACCGTATCCGGGCACAGCGGAGCCGCATTCAGATCCAGACCCCAGCCACCATTTACCTGCAAATCAACCAGACCGGGGGCAAGCCAGGGAAGATGTTCCGTGGAAGATGTCAGAGCAAGATCAGTAACGGCAGCAATCTTTCCCTCTCTGACTCGGACCTCAATGGGCAGCCCCGTCCGGTAGTGTCTACCAACAATGGGCAGACTCACAGGCCGAAGGCTTCCCGGTCCGTAAACATCGTGATACCGGGATGTGTACGCAGGATCGTAGCGGGACATGCCGTGCTTATCGGATCATGTAAAGCTGCCTTGAGCGCCTGACGTTTCGACACGCCTGGAACAATGGCAAACAGTTTCTTGCCTGCCATCAGCGCCGGCACCGTCAGAGTCAGAGCCTGTTCAGGTACATCATCCAACCTGGCAAAACAGCCATCGTTTACCTGCTGACGCCGGCAGGCATCATCCAGCTTCACCACTTTCACAGGCACTGGGTCATTAAAATCAGCAACAGGTGGATCATTGAAGGCAATATGACCATTCTCTCCGATCCCAAGACAGATGATATCGATGGGCGCAGCACGAAGCAGCTCTCCATACCTCAGACACTCCTGCTTGACATCGCCCAGTCCGTTCAGCAGTTCCACCCGCCCCGGCTGAATTCGGCTGAACAATCGTTCCGTCAAATACCTGCCGAAGCGCTGCGGAGCCTCCTCGGGCAAACCAATGTATTCATCCATATGAAAAGCACAGACCCGTGACCAGTCGATGTCCTTCTCCCGCACCAATCCCTCATACAATTCGTTCTGCGAAGGCGCTGCAGCAAAGACCATACGGACATGGCGCTCTGAATCCTGCAGCAGCTGTCTTAATTGAGCACCTACTGCAGCAGCTGCAGCCGTCCCCATCTGATCCCGATTGGCATAGATCTGTACAGACATTCGATCTGCGACCTGGGTTTCCAGTGGTTGTATTAAGCCATTTGCTTTCATGCTTCTCATCCTCCTTCAGACGGCTGTTTGCCCGATTCTTCATGACCCACATTCTGCATCAGCAGTGTCGCATGCGGCAGATCATGCTCGCTTGCATAGTAATAACCGTTATAACGGATCCGGCGTGGTTCAAAACCTACCTGCCTTCCCGGTACCACCGCTTCCGAGCCAAGCGTTATACTTCCATCTGATCCGGTGATCCCGCTGGTATACCGTCCTGCCGAATACGTAAACCTTCCCTCCACCTTCGCACCCGCTAGTACTGCGCCGGAATCGTAATCTCTGACCTTCAGGGTGACGGATACTGCTGATCCGCTAAACACCAGATTCATGTCCGAGACAACCAGCGGCTTCAGGGTGGTGCTTCCCGTCGTAGCCGATACTTCATCCGTGAGTGGTCCGATGTTACCCTGCAAGTCGCGGGCTGCAATGCGGTAGTAGTACGTCGTATCCGGCAGCAGTCCCTTATCCTGGTAGTTCAGACCCCGGGCGAGTCCGGCGATATCCGAAGCAGCAGGCGTGAATCCTTGGATGGTACTCCGGTAAATTACATAGCGCTCCACTTCCATGTTATCCGAAGCCATTTCATAATTCAGCTGTATGGCCTGATAACTGGTTGCTTCGATGGATGGCATTCCCGCAAGGGCTGAAGGGGCCTCCTGATCATCCGGCGCTGTCCAAAAAATGCCGCCCGGTCCCCAGTAAGAAGGCAGTGCCCGGTAGGAATCATAGTGATGAACGGCAATGCCGCCGAAGGCGCTGCTCTGCGCGTAAGCTGTATAGACCTTATCCAGTTCGGCTTCCATATGGCTGCGGCCTTCCTCCCAGAACGTGATCGCCTCTGGATCGCCGCTATTTGCGATATCCAGCGTCTCCACACCGATTACCACCGAATTCGGTTTGCCGATCTGGTCAGCGTAAGCCAGTTCTCCAGTGGCCCCGGCAATAATGCCCGCAGAGCCATCCGCCGTATCCCGGTAATCCATGATGGAGATGTAGTCAGAGATATCCTGTACATGCTCGGAGAGCCACTTGCTGGAGCCATTCCAGACAATATTCGCCCCCTGGTCGGAAGTGTCATACCACTTGGGCACAGCCGGGCCGAACGGCAGCCGGATACCCGCCATATTCCGGCGGTCAATCATTTTTTGCAAGACATCCAGGTATTCCTTCTGCAGAAATCGGCTAGGATCTCTAAAGTCGGGGGAAATGTAAGGTTCAATATCCACATTGATACCATCGAACTTCTCTAGATCTGCAGCTGCAAGATTGTAATTGACGACCTGTTCCATTTCCCTTACTGCATGACTGTGATATTTCTCGTAAGCGCCCATATAGGCCGGAGAAGTGCCGCCAGCAATGAGTGCATGAACCTGCAGATTTTTGCTATGAGCCCAGCTCAGGAACGAACGCAGTTCATCCACCTGTTCTTCCAGCGCATTGTACCCGGCATATTTGCCCACTGCCAGATACAGGGTCTGAACCGGCTCTTGCCCGAATGTCTGCGTATCTGTGATAAATGACTCGAGCACCTGACGCGCACCGGGATTCAGGAGCAATTTGTAGCTTTCCGGTTCCCAGATCCACATCGCCCGGTCCTGATCGGGCAAAGGCACGGCCGGTTCATGCGTCCCGTTTCCAACCTGTGCATACACGGTTGGACTATAGCCGTATCGCCCCGGTGCATTGGTCGCTCTGGCCTCCAGACTGACCGTACGATCGCCCATTCCCGCCGTGTCCCACACGAATACATACGCCGAACCTTGCTCGACCGCCTGCTGCCATGGCCCCCGATTCACCCTTACCTCTACCATCGAAACCGGAATGGGCGAGCTGGTCTCCATGGTGACCTCAACCTGACCGCTTAAAGGCACACCTTCGGACGGCCCAGTAATCGTGACGACAGGGACAGCCCCTGCCGGATTATCAATCGTAAGGATGGCGGGAGCACCCCATACCCCGTAGCGGGTGGACGTATCCAGTCCACGGACCACCAGTTCAACTGTTCCGTTATAGCCCGAGGTATCCAGCATGTAAGACCAAGTGCCGCTGTCATCCCCGTCCGGATCATTCATCAGCACTTCGTATTGGGACGTTCCGTTCACATACAGCCGAATATCGTACAGGTCGGTATAACTGCCTCCGATCTCTACCATCCCCCCGTCCGACACATACCCACCTCCCGGTGCGTCCAGCGAGATGGAACCCGCTGCTCCCGCATTACCAGGGAAGGGTATTCCAACGAACACCATACCTATCAACAAAATCATGGCTAGCCTGAATCCGGAGTACACACGCAGGTGCTGCTTTTTCATAAGCGAAGCCTCCTTTTGCCATTCTGTACTAATGGTCTAGGATTCCTGGGCCGTACATTCGCTCATTTCGCGCTCAACTGAATATTCAGAACGCGGTCATACGCTTCCTTATAGGTGCTCAGCAGCTGATCTACACCAAGATTGTTAATCTCCTCTACATACTTCTCCCAATCCGCCAGACTGCGGGAGCCAGTTACGAACTTGGCGAAGCTCTCATCGCGGTGCTTTTTGATTGCCTGCCCGGTAATGGATATAATTTCATTTTCGCTCTCGGTAAACGCAGGTCTTGGCTGCATGGCTGAAGGATCATACTTCACCGCTTCTTCATAAGCGTGCTTCAGGGCATCCGAGAACAGTGACAAATGGGCATTAAAATCAATCCACGTATAGGTCCCGCTGGTCTGAAGCCCCGTCTGCTTGCGCATTTCAATGACATCGTTATACTCCGGCTTGAACTTGATCGCATCGCCTTCCTTGACATAGGTCTCGCCTTCTATTCCCCAACTGCTGAGTGTACGCCCTTCCTCGGAATAGAAAAAGTCCATGTACTTCATGACATCGTCAATGTTTTTGGAGGTGGAAGCTACCGTTAATCCGCCCTCCATATAATGAAAATACGGATTCAGCTGTTTTCCCCCGGAAATGCCGGCTGGTGGTGCCATGAACTGCATGTTGAACTCTGGATTCTCCGGCTGCATGGCATTGTTAAAGAAATCAATCCGGCTGATATAATCAATGGTCACGAATGATTTGCCCGTAGAGACCATATCCTGCCACTGCTTGGTTTGCAGAGATAAGAAATCGGGCGGAACCAGGCCTTCGTCGTAGAAACTTTTCCACATGCCTACCATAGTTTTATAGTTGTCTTCGGTCGGTCCATAACGCCACTCTTTCTGGTCAAAATCGTAGTAGGCACCTTCTCCGGTCCCATAATTCACCGTCATATTGGCATTCATCTCATCCGGAATCTGCCCGTAACGGATGGAGAGAGGGTAACTGTCCGGATATTTCTCCTTCAGCTTCTTCAGGGCCGCATGCAGCTCTTCGTAGGTCGTTGGAACCTGAATGCCTTCCTTGTCAAAAACGTCTTTGCGATACATCCAGATCATGCGGTTCGTCTCACCGAAGCCCTGATTGGGGAACATATACATCTTGCCGTCGGCGGAGAGGGCAGCCTTCGCTTCCTCGGGGTATTGTTTCATCCATGCCTGCAGATTCGGCATGTTATCCATATGCTCCATCAAGTCCACCAGCGCGCCCTGCTGTCCAAACTTGTTTGATTCTTTGCGATTGGGCATATACATCAGATCAGGCAGCGTTTTGGAGGCAATCGCCAGATTTAGGCTTTCTTCCAGCTTGCCGGAAGGTGTCTGCACTTCAAGCGTGACGCCGGTCTTCTCCTTTAACCAGTCCCAAACGGGCCAGCTCTTGGAATATGGGAACGTGGCATTGTTATCCAGCAGTGCGGTGAACGTCTTTCCCGTTCCCGTGGAATTTTTCGTTACGCCATTCTCCCCTTGAACATCCGTCTTTGAGCTGGAACCGTTGCCGCCTCCACTGCACCCCGCTACCATCGTTACAGCAATCAACAGCGGAAGTATTACCGATTTCCATTTGGCCATACGCTTCTCTCCCTTAATCTGAATTTACGGTGGTTCTTGCCGATTAACCTTTGACCGCTCCAACCATGGCTCCCTTCACGAAATACTTCTGTACAAACGGATAAATGACCAGAATCGGCAGGGTGGAGACCATAATGGTCGCATATTTGAGAGATTCCTCCACCACCATGTTATCTCCTCCAATCGACGTAACGTCGCCTGAGCTTGCACTTCCGGCCAGCACCAGATTACGCAGCAGCACCTGAAGCGGAAACAAATCGGGAGATCTGAGATAGAGCAGCGGGAAGATAAAGTTATTCCACATGCCCACGGCATAGAACAGAGCAATGGTCGCGAAGGACGCCTTGGACAGCGGCACTACAATACGAATGAAGATGCCGATATCGTTCAGACCGTCCATGCGGCCCGATTCCTCCAGCTCTTTGGGAATGCCAGAGAAGAACGTTCGCATCAGAATCAGATTCCATGTACTCACTGCCCCTGGGAGAACCATGCCCCAGACGGTGTCCACCAGATTCAGGGAACGGACCACCAGAAAGGTCGGGATCATTCCGCCACTAAAGAACATCGTAATGACAATCAGCACGGTGAAGCTATTGCGCAGCGCCATGTCTTTCCTGGACAATGCATACGCTCCGGTTGAAGTGACCACCAGCGAGATCAGCGTACCGAGCACAGTATAGATAATCGTATTTCGGTACGCCGTCCAGATTTGCGGATCTCCCAGCACCAGCTTATACATGCTCAGGTTGAAGCCCTTGGGCCAGAAGGAAATATTGTTCTGGATGACGTTTACGTTGCTGCTGAGGGAGACGGCCAGCATATGAAGGAACGGATAGAGTGTGACCATCACAACAAGCAGCAGGATTAATGAAGCCACGAGATTAAACCAGGAGAATCGGAGGGATTTCACATTCACACCTCTTTTCTACCATAGACTGGTTTCACTTAATCGGCGGCTGAGCAAGTTGGCCGTATAGATGAAAATCAGGCTGATGACTCCCATGAACAGGTCAATGGAGGCGCCATAACTGAAGTTTCCCTGGACCATCCCCACCCTGTAGACATACGTGCTGATAATATCAGCTGTATCGTAGATCGCCGGATTCTGCATCAGGAAAACTTTCTCGAAACCAATCTCAAGCACCTTGCCGATATTCAAAATCAGCGTTATGACGATCGCGGGAGATATGCCAGGCAACGTGACATGCCAGATTTTGCGCAATCGGCTTGCTCCGTCCATCTCAGCGGCCTCATACAGCTGCGGGTCGATGGCCGTCAGCGCGGCCAGATAAATAATGGTCTCCCAGCCAATATGCTGCCAGATCTCCGACAGGACATAGATCCCCCGAAATAGCCCTGGCTCATTCATGAAATTGATAGGTCCCACGCCGATCCATGCGAGCAGATTATTAATCAGCCCTCCGGTGGGGGACAGGAACATAATGACCATACTTGCCACAATCACATTCGAGATAAAATGGGGCAGGTAACTGACCGTCTGTACAAAACGCTTGAACGCCGCCTTACGCACCTCATTGAGCAGAATGGCAAGCAGGATCGGGGCCGGGAACCCAAACACCAACTTATACAATCCCAGCAGGAACGTATTTTTCATGAGCGGCCAAAAATCGGGATTCTCCAGAAACATCTGGTAGTATTTGAGCCCTACCCAATCACTGGCCCATATTCCCTTAAACAGGTTGTAGTCTTTGAAGGTAATGACAAGTCCGAACATCGGTGCATAGCGGAAGATTAAATAATACAGGAGGCATGGCAGGAAGAGCAGCCATAGCGCCTTATTTTTGTTCCAAATCCGGGTCATCCGTACCTTCCGCCGAGACGAATGATTTAATTTTTTTCGCAGTTTGTCTTCCATTAAGCCAGCATCAGCCATCGGCAGGCCCCCTCTTGCTACATGATTGCAGCTCAATAAGATGTGAGCTAACTTCCCCTGTTTCACCGGGGTTTATAACCAAATTATAGCGAGTTTTCATCTGTAAGCGCTATCTACATGTTATATAACATTTCGCCTGTAATGCTATTTTTCAGATATCCGCGTATAAATCCGTAAAAGTGTATATTGTTTGTGTCAGCTTTATGCCGCTATGATTAGATTAGTCCATTGAGCTAATTGACCTGAACTCTCCTATTTTCAACAGAAGCAGCACTAGAGCAGTTGAGTCCGAACCAAAAAGCACGAGTCACAGAGATGAAAAACCCTGCAGCTCGCGCTTTTCTTTTCTTCCTATACAATGATCTATTGTTATTGCTGAGTATATAAATTAATCCAGTTAATTGGCCCACTCACTGCCATTCCAGATATCCGGATTATCAATAGTCTGATTTTCTCCACGTACAACAGAATCATAACTATCCTTTGTATTAGTATACCAGTCAACTATAACTAACTTCCCATTCACATTTTGCACCAGAAATTCAGTAGGTTCAGCAAAGCTGCCTACATCCTTACTAACGCGTGCCTCTAATTGAAAATAGAAAAAACCTTCACCTTCTCTAACATGTTCAACTTTTCCGGCACTAATATCAACGCCTGTCACTCGATTATGAGTGAGCTTGTTTTTGCGAAACAAATTAAATTGCGATGCAATCTTTTTTTGCGTATATTGCTTAAGGTTTTCGTTATCGATATAACGATCCAGTTCAATGTCGGAGCCGTTCCAAATCGCTTTGTAATATTCAGTTAGCGCTTCTGTACACATTTTATAGGCCGTATCAGTATCCAAAGCGGATAGACCACTTTCGTCTTCAGCTAAAAAATGGGAGGAGTCATTCGATGAATTTTCTTTGGTGTTGGGAGAAACTTCTGCATCTTTAGCATTCTTAACATTAATTTCTCGGGAAACAGGAGCATCATTACTGTCGTTGTCACTCGTATTAGCTTGTTCACATGCACTTAGACTTAATAAAATCACCAATAACAGGTAAGAACGTTTCATTAATTTCCTCCAGTGAGAATATTCTTCTACTCCACATCTTGATGCGGGGAAATGAGGCTATTGTGCACGATGTCAGCATAGGCATCCTTCATTAAGATCACACAAAAGCATAGTTAAAGGATTTTATATTGTCAGATAACTTCTCTTTAAATCCTGAAATTATCCCTTTATTATAACAAACCCTTTATGGTAAGCGCTATCTACATGTTATATAACATTTCCCTATACTGCTATTTTCCAGATATCCGCGTATAAATCAGTAAAAGTGCATATTGTTTGTGTCAGATTTATGCCGTTATGATTAAATTAGACCATTGATCTGCGGCTGTATCCGAGGGGGGAATGTCATAATGAAGGGACTGCTTACAAACCGATTTGCGCTGAACGGCCTGTTTGTTAAGCTAATGCTGAGCTTCCTCAGTGTCATCCTGATTTTGGCTTCATTTAATCTGTTCTCCCATCTGTACCTGAGCAACAAAGTTTATCAGGAGATGGTAAGGCAAAATGAGCTGGGCCTCGCACAGACCGTCGAAGGATATGAGAATCACTTCCGGCTGACCCAGAACATGATTCTGGCCCTCACTCAATCGGATACCTGGACAGCCAACTTGGGCATATTGAGCCACCTTAAGGACAATCGTCGTTATGATATTCCCGCTGAAGTGAAGGCCGACCTCTCTACCCTGTATACCAATCCTTTTTTGCATATCGACAATTTCATTCTTTATTTCAAGCAGGAGGACTATGTGCTGGAGAAGGAAGGACTTAGCAGCGCAGCCGACATGTTTGGCAAATATTATTACAGTGAAGCGTATTCGCCGGACTACTGGAAAACCCAAACAATGAACAACCAGTTCTTGAAGGTGATGCCCGCAACAGCTTTTACGGAAAAAACGGTCCATTCTTCCCGCTCTCTGGGAGAGCTGATGCCTGTTATGATGAAAGCCATCCCCTATGAGGAAGTGTACGGAATTGTGATGCTGAATCCGCAGCGTATGCAGGATACGTATGGAGACGGCAGCCATAATCCGTTCTACATCATGGATAGTGAGGGGCGTTTATTGTTCACTACCACAGAAGAGGAACTCCATAATCCTCCGCTTCCTATAGAGGGAAGCAGACATGAACGCATTGGAGATCAGTATTACTTCTATGAAAAAGGCAAGCAGACCGGGTTCACCTATGTGAGGGTCACCCAGGCCTCAGTGATTGCGGCAGAGATGCGCGGCATGCAGCTGCTGCTTACGGTACTGCTCGGCGCTGCCATTTTGATCAGTGTACTCTCCTCCCTGCTGTTCAGCCTGAGGTTAAACCAGCCGCTGCAGCACCTTATTGCCGCTCTTGACCGAAATTCCGGAAGCGGGACAGACAAGTTGAGCAGAGTGAAGGAATTCGCCATGATCGGTGACCGTCTGAGTAGCATTCTGGAGAGCAATCGATTCATTCAAAGCGATCTTGCGCAGAAGAACTCTCTGGTACGGCAGTTCGCTTATACGCATAAAGTCAAGAACATCCCGCTCAGCTCCCATCTGGCAGATCTTGAGGAGGTTCGGCAGCCCGAACATCCCTACGTGGCCATTTTATTCAAGGTTGGCTTCAAGGACCGGCCTGATGAATTGGAACAGCATACCCTCCTATTGTGGAAATTAATTCAGAGCCTGTTCACCAGCAATCCGAATAACAGCGTTGCACTTCAGCCTGAACAGGATCAGTTACTCCTGCTCCTGTTCGATCCCGGTCCGCAGAGCGGTATCCTGCAGGCGCTCGATACGCTGAAGGAGCTGCTTGCCGCTGAAGAATCTCTATACCTGACCATCGCGGTAAGCCCGGTGTACTCGGGGGATATTCCATTTACCGATGCGTACGGGAATTTGTCCACTCTGCTCAAGGAGCGAAGACTAAACGCAGAAACCCAGGTTATTGTGGAGCCACGAGCCTCTTCATCCAGTTCGTTTCATGTCAAGGTGACCTACGGGGAGGAACTGCATGACCTTCTGCAATCAGGTAATGAGGAGGCCGTTATGGCCTGGCTGGATCGCCAGCTGGAACAGCTGAAGCACAAGGACGCAGCCGCAGAGGATTTTCGGACATTTGCTCTCGGTGCAGTAGAGCAGATCGGTAAGACAGTAATGAAGCTGAATTTGACGCACATTGTAGGCGGGCTTCCCTCCTCTCCATCTGGTGATCCTTTCGCTGGTTTTTATTCCATACAGCAGTACAGGACATGGCTTCAGTCGCAGATTCAACCTGTGCTCACCGCGATCAGCAGCCAATTGGAAACGAAAGATCCCGTCATCAGCTTTGTTCTCGATTATCTGAACCATCATTATGGGGAGGATATTAATCTGAATCTTGTTGCCGACAAGCTGAATCTCACGCCGGGCTATCTCTCCAGTGTGTTCAAGGAAAAGACCAACATCAACTTCAGCGAGTATCTCAATAATCTTCGGGTTGAGCGGGCCAAGGAACTGCTAGTGAATGTCGATCTGCGAATTCAGGATATCGCCATGCAGGTCGGTTATCAGAACGTGAACTCGTTCATCCGCATGTTCAAGCGTCGATACGGGCTGACCCCGGGAGAATATCGTAAGCGTCATGCGGGTGATGACCCGTTCATCTCCTCGAGTCATGGTTAGCCAGACGTGACCAGCGAGGCATCTTAAGATTGTATATAAGCAAATACCCGCTTAGAAAGCGGGCATTTGCTTATATATTGCTTATATATTACATGAGAATTTTGGACAGGTGTACAAGAGCCGTTGAGGGAATGCGTTGTTCTTCAGGGATATTCTCATAGAGAATATGTTCTTTTCCCGCATCCATCATGTGTTTGCGCATGGCTGCAATACGGCCTTTGCTGTGATCGATGAAGCGGAAATCCACCTGCCGCAGACTTGGCATTTCAGTCAAACGTTCGAAAGTTTCTGCCTTTATTCCTTTATGTATCTCTTTCAGTTCCAGTACCTCTAATTGCTCCGCTGTCCACAGGTTGTCTATTTCCCGTAATGATTTCATAAAATCCAAGTCCAGCTGCCGCAGGTTCTTCATGCCTGAAAAGTCGCACAGCCGCTCGACTTTGGGCAGTGACAAGTGCAAGAACTCCAGATGATGCAATGCACTCAGTTCATCAATATGGGTCAGATTCCTTACAGACGACAATCTGAGCATACGAATGTTTGAGTCAGCGAGCACATCCAGCGGTCCATTTAAGACACCATGATCGATGGCCAAATATTCAATAAACGGCAGGTCCACAACAAAGTCCAGCGTCTCGATGTTACAGTTTAACACCAATGTACTCAACCGAATACAGTCCTCAATCGGAGATAAATCATCGAATTTACCGCTTAGAGAGAGATACTGCAGCTGTTTGTAATGTCGGATGAACTCCAGATTTTGCGTTTTGGTTGCTCGTATATTCAGAAATTCCATTCGCTGCAGCCCACCAAGTACTTGCAAATCCTGTTTCTGTTTCAAATCCAGTTCCAGAGCCTTGACATTTTTCAATCCAGCAAGTATCTTCAAGAATTCTTCCGTGTAGCGCCCCTTCTCCTCCACATTCGTAATCTTTAGGATCAGATCAGGCCGTTTGGAAAATACCCGCTCGTCCAAGTCCGCTACATCTTCCATCACATCGGCTCCGACTACAAAAGAAACGGTAGCCCGATTCCGCAGCTGCTTCACCGCATTGTCCATTTTCGCTGCGTTCCAGGGAACCCCGCTCATCGACGCAGTCCAAGGTTCACTCATTTCAGATCCCCTCCATCTGGTTTTCCTGTAATTGTAAATGAAGAAAACTAACTTGAGAAGTGCAATATAGCCTGCATTTATAGAGTTCGTTCGCGTCTCTTCTCATTTGCTCCCCGCCCATCTATTATAGATATAAGTGTTTGAACAGACTGGAGGAACCACAGCATGCAATTTGCCAAACGAATGAACCATTTTAATGAAGGAATATTTACCCGATTATCTGAAATTAAGCGACAACGTCTGGAACAGGGGCTGGGCGTCATTGATCTTAGCGTAGGCGCACCCAATACCCCGCCAGCGCAACATATTATCCAGGCTTTGTGTGAGGCAGCGGCTGATGTGCAGAATTACACCTATGCTATTAACGATCAGAGTGAGTTGCTGGAGGCTGCCAGTGAGTGGTACCAACGCAGGTATCAGGTCGATCTGGATCCCAAAACCGAAGTTTGCTCTCTGCTCGGCTCACAAGAGGGTCTGGCACACATCTCATTATCCATCGTGGATGAAGGTGATCTTGTCCTCGTTCCGGATCCCTGTTATCCGGTATTCGCGGACGGGCCGCTCCTGGCGGGGGCAGAGCTGTACTACATGCCGCAACAGGAAGAACATCAATATGTCATTCAGCTGGAAGAGATCCCCGAAGCTATCGCGCAGAGAGCCAAATTCATGCTGGTATCCTACCCCAACAATCCAACAACAGCCATGGCACCGGAGCAGTTCTATCTGGACCTGATCGCATTTGCCAAAAAACATGATATCATTGTCCTCCATGACAATGCGTACAGCGAACTTGTGTTTGACGGGAAATCATGTGGAAGTTTTCTTGCCTTCCCTGGTGCCATGGACGTAGGCGTTGAATTCAATTCCCTGTCCAAAACCTACGGACTCGCTGGGGCTCGAATCGGATTTTGCATGGGCAATGCAGCAATCGTATCCATGTTGAAAAAGCTGAAATCCAACATGGATTACGGCATGTTCCTCCCGATCCAGAAGGCAGCCATTGCCGCCATTACCGGGGATCAGAGTGACGTAGACCGGGTACGGGCTATCTATGAGGAACGGCGGGATATTCTGTGCCAAGGCTTCAGCAGACTCGGATGGGAAATAACGAAGCCCGATGCCACCATGTTTATCTGGACGCGGATTCCGGCTCATTATGACAGTTCGGAGCAATTCGCCATGGATCTGGTCAGCCGGGCGGGCGTCATCGTGACGCCTGGAAGTGCATTTGGACCTTCAGGGGAAGGATATGTTCGTCTCGCGCTTGTCCAGGATGTTGAGAATCTTCACCGAGCAGTGTCATCTGTTGGAGACAGCGGCATTCTCAGAGCAACAACTTAGATAATGAATAACGCGAGCGGCAAAGGACTGGAGTAGCAGCAGGCTCGCGTTATTTGGGGTTTATATAAAATAGGATAGTTATCATTCATCCACTCTTAAGGAACCACGTTGAATTGAGTCGTTCTGAATTAGTTGAAAAAAGTGGCCTGCAGACTTCCTTCTATTTCAAAGCCATCCATCTTTGCGCAAACGCATGGCCCAATTGTTGGAATGCCTGCCGTAAATGTCGGTAGAAGGTTGCACGGCTCATATGTAAAACTTCAGCCAACTCGGTCTTCCGATAATTGCTATGCAAATAGCTTTCCCTAAGTATGCGCTGCCCCAGTTCAGTAAGTGGGTAGGTTGGCTGATCAGCGTGAAGGATGTTCATAACCAATTCCCGTGCAATCACTCCTTCGCACCCCATGGCCTGTAAGGGCGCCATCCCTTCAAGCACCGTATCATCATGTATATGTTGGAGCATTTGTCTGACTTCATCCCAGGATAAGACACGGGGTTTCTCCTGAGCGATGAAGCCTGGAGTCTGAATGTTCTGCCTTAGAATACGCTGAACCCAGACCCCAAAGGTCGCCTGCCTGAAATCCAGTTCCCATATTTGCATATCCTCCTTGGCATTTTGCTTAGTCGGCATCATCCGTTCCTCAAATCCCAAATGTGACAGCAACGTGTTTAGTTGTCTGTCCGCAGTGGGAATTATTGCACGCAGTCCGTTCATCGCATCGATTAGCCAGAATTGGAACAGCATGCCACCCAGTTCTTCAGGGCGATAATAGGACTGTTCCACGTCTACTGCTGCTAGAAGGATGCATATCGTATCAGCCGCTTCAGGAGGGAGTCCGCGTGCCGAGTTCGCCGCCTCGCCCAGCATTTTCAAATCATTAGGGGCATATTTCTCCAATATAGACAACGTTTTGTCATGCAACCAAAGTCCAGCACAGAATGCCAGAGGTAGCTTGTCTGCATTCCGTATAACGCGTATCCCTTCTGGAACATGATTGGCAATATCATCTAATAATGCAGAATGCTGTCCACTCTCGATTAGCTCTGATTGCCAATCCGAACGTGCCAGCGACGCGTTAAGAAAACGCTGTAAGTAAGGAAGATCTTCAGGCTCAAAAGACATCTGCTGCTCCACTTCCCGCTGACGTACCGTTGAGAAATCGGTATAAGCATGGGTCGAGGGCAATTGTTCGCGGTACAGCTCCAATGTATGAGTCGCAATCTGCATTTGCAACAGCCTGTTCACTGAAGGATACCGCTCCGTAAGCAATTCCAATACTCGGGAACGCATCATCTGGTAATGGCCAGGGTCGCGCCTCTCGTAGTCCTCCCTCAACATCCGGGACACCAACTGATGTAAAGTAAGACCTCCGACGCCAGAACGGACACAGGATAATGTACTCAATGCCACGTAATCCAATACACTCAGGGGGTGATGCAGCAACTGATTGAGCATCGACTGATCTGCTGCCGGAAATAGCGACAGCAACTGTAAAGCCTCATACATATAGGGAGAGGTCGCTTCCTTGAGTATCTCTGCGCTCAAAATGCGGGGAAGCTGATGTTCGTATTCCTCCCGATCTCTTCCCTGACGTCGCAGCATATCCACCGTCAGCGCAAGCAGCAGTGGGTGCCCATCTGTTTTTTCTACGATATCCTGCTGTACTTGGAGTGGCAATCCGCTTGATTGGACATATTCGTGAACTTCCTGGCGAGTGAGAAGCTCAAGAGAAAATGAATGAACACGATTAACCCATAAAGGATTTGTATTCCACTGAACGGGCAGCCCAGTCCGGGAAGCTACAACAAGCAGGAATTCGCTTGCTGCAACCAAGGGAAGCAACCTGGATAACAGCCAGTTATCGATCCGGTCTATTTTTTCACAATTATCGATTACCACTACGGTACGTTGATGGGTCAACTCTGCAACAACATGTGCAAGAAGTGGGGTATCTGCCGTACGTGTTCGGCCATACTCCGTCTCCAAACTCATCTCCAGATGAGACAGGAAGGCGCCTGGCGTCTGCAGGCAGATCTCTCCGTCCAACCACAACGTAACCGCTGAATATCGCCTGGCCTCTGCTGCCATTTCCGTGAGCAGCGTCGTCTTGCCAATACCCCCGATTCCCGTAATCGAAAAAATTTGCGATTCGACATTAAATGAAGCAAGCCACTCAGTCAACTTCTTCAATTCCTGAGCAAAACCGACAATGTGCGGCGCAGGCAGATTTTTGTTCTCTGATTGTGGATTCATGCAGCACACTACTTTCTGTTTCAATTATGAGACATAAACGAGACAAGCATGTTACTTAAAATATATTATACTAGTTTTTGATTGACACAGATTCTCACCGTTCACGTTCTACAATTCTTTTCGGTTACATCCTAATTTTATTTCTAGATACTAAAGGGGAAGTGAAGTTTAAATGAAGAAATGTTCATCCATGATGAAAATCCTGCTTGTGATCATCCTTAGCGCGGGACAAATGGGTGTGTACACCTCTGTGAAGGCAGAAGGCCAACAAAGCGGATCAAGCTCCATCCCGCCTGTTGAGAACGGCTGGGTCCAGGTATCTACCCAAGATCAGCTTGTGTACATCAACCATAATCAGGAACTTTACCTGACAGAAAACATCCGCCTAACCGCGGATATCGACTTGTCGGGGATAAACTGGATTCCGTTTGGTGGCAATGAATACGCTCCGTACAGTGGTACATTTGACGGGCAGGGACATTGGATCACAGGCTTGGCTATAAATAATGACACCCGATTATCAAACGGCTTTATGGGTGAGTCCAATGGTCATATTCAATATATTAACCTGGAGGCAGATATTAAAGGGGGCTCCAATACAGGTGCACTCGTAGGCTTTCAATCCGGGGGAAGCATTGATCATGTATATACGGAGGGAGCTGTACTGAGCGGGCACATCTCCAGCAGTATAAGCCCTACAGGGGGCATCGTAGGATTATTGAGCAATGCACGTCTGTCTCACTCTTCCTCAGCCGCTTCCGTTACGGTAAGCGAATCTGACAATTTGCATGGAGGTGGACTTATAGGATCCCAGGCAGGGAGCCACATAAGCGAATCTTATTTTACCGGTAATCTGGCTAACGAGCCTCTAGAGAACAAGCCTTATGCCCATATATATGCTGGAGGAATTACAGGTTATCAGTTAAGTATCACAGATCAATACAATATCGTCAAAAACACCTATTCAACTGGTGCAATCTCCACGCTGAATCCGAGTAGCTACTCACAATGGGGTGCGATCGGTGGATATGTGTACAAAACAAACATATCGGGTTCATACTTCGACACGATGACCACAGGTATGACCTCAGGGACAGCTTTATTTGCTGACAGCATTATCGAAACCTACGGGAGAACTACAACAGAAATGAAGCAGCAGGCTACTTATGCCGGATGGGATTTTACAGATACCTGGAACATACATCCTGCCATCAACAACGGCTATCCGTATCTGCGCCCTGCAGTATTAACAACCGAGCTGCCTCAGGCGTTTCAGAATGAATCTTATTACATTGATCTGGCTGGCTATGACGGAGCACGCGCAGGACTTACCTGGACTGCCTCTGGACTCCCCCAAGGATTAAGCTTGAGCCCTTCTGGTGAGCTGACAGGGACACCGATACAATCCGGCACGTACACCGTAAACGTCTCTCTGTCGGATGCCGGGTCCGCCACAACGGAACGCGCTCTGCAACTAGTCGTTGCAGCGAAGGCTCCAGGTATTGCGGATGCAGAGGTTCAGCCCGGAATGAAGGTAGGCGCAACAAGCATTACAGCAGTGCCAACCCAAACCGATCATACCTTTGCCTATGCGTTGGATCCCTCGGACCCTAACCCTCCATTGGTTGGCGATGCATTGCCTGAGGATGCAGTACCCTATATTTCTGGTACCGATATTCCTGCCGCAAGTCCAGGACAGGTTGTGATCCTATTTGAAGTGACAGACGATGACAATAAGGGAGACTATCGCATTCAGGCGTGGCAGCGCTTCGTGCTAGAGCAAAAGCATATTCGTCAGTTCGTCCCTGTCAGTGGTATTCATCTGGAGCGGGCTGAACTGGACCTCACGTCTGGTGGGCCCTCGGCAAAACTGACAGCAACCGTTGAACCAGAAGACGCTACTATCAAAACACTCCACTGGAGTTCCAGTGATGAAACTGTTGCCACCGTGGACCTGAACGGGGAAGTTCAGCCTGTGGCTGAAGGTACAGCCATTATTAAAGTTACATCCGAAGATGGCTCCTATACGGCAAAGGCAACCATCACGGTATTTCCCAAGGCTGGAACAGTCACCGGTTCTGTATACGGCACGGGATTGACTCCACTTGAGGGCGCCTCTGTTTCCGTAGACAGCATTGATATACTTACGGATAACCTGGGAGGTTTTACGTTGGAACAGATTCCTGTCGGAACCCGAACTCTCATCATAAGCGCAAAAGGTTATGATGCGGCAGAACGAAGCGTGGAAGTACTGGCGGAGCAGGCTGTGGATGTGGGCAAAATTACGTTAATGCCCCTTACAACTCCGCAACCCGAGCCCCAACCGTCACCTGGCACTCCCCCAGCCCCTTCTCTTGTATCAGGATCGGAGTCATCGGCCGGGTCCCCGACTGTTCCGTCGCCAGCCGCAGGTTCAGCTACGGTCAAGCTGGAAATTAACGGGCTCGATATCGAGGTTAAAACTTCAACAGAGACCGCCCCTGACGGTCAGGAAGCGATCCGCCTTAAGCCTGATGCGGCTTCTCTCGTGCAAGCATTCGCCGGTTCAAGATCGGAAATGCTGATCCGTTTCCATACGGAATCTCCTGTCGTATTCCTGGATCTGCCGGTCGCGTCACTACGGAGTATGCTGCAAAAGCAGTCGGAGGTCAGCATAACCTTCGAAGTCAATGGAGTGAGCTATGAGCTGCCCTTGAACATGTTACCCTCACTGGCTGACAGTATGACTGTAACCATAGGTATTGGAAAAACATCCCCCAGCATCGTAAGCACCCTGGATGCTGCGGTGACGAAGCAAGGCTATGAACTCATCGGCAGCCCCATGAACTTCGCCTTATATATCGATGGGAAGCAGACAGGACATTCTAATCAGGGATATAGTAAACGAATCCTTTCACTCCCTTCACAGGCTGAACCCGAAAAGTCAACGGCCGTGTGGATTGATGCAGAAGATCAGATGCATTTTGCCCCTTCCCTGTTTACCATGGACGCCCAGCAGGCACAAGCCATCATCTTCACACCCCATAACAGCATGTTTGCAGTCGTCTCTGCGAATCATGCATTTGCGGACATGAAGGATCACTGGGGACGATCCGACGTCGAAATGCTTGCGAACAAATTCATTGTCGAGGGTGAAGACGATGACACCTTTGCGCCAGAGAAAGAGATTACACGTGCCGAATTCACGGCATTGCTTGTCCGTTCTCTGGGATTGCCTGAGCACCAGCCGACAGCAGTGTTTGCCGATATTACAGCAGAGCAATGGTATGCTGGAGCCGTGGGCACTGCACAGGCTGCAGGCTTAATCAACGGTTTTGATGATGGCTTGTTTAGACCGGATGCAACCATTACCCGTGAACAGATGGCTGCAGTCCTCGCCCGTGCATTAGTTTTTGCAGGAATACAGCCTCATCCGGACACGGAAGTACTGGCTGTATTGGCCGATCGAACCACTCTTTCAGAGTGGGCTTCCGAACCAGTGTCCATAATGATGGAAGCAGGCTTGATGCAAGGTACGCCAGCCAATATGTTTTCTCCTAAGGAAATGGCGACCCGGGCTCAGAGTGCGGCAGTATTGAGCAGGATGCTGCAATATATGAAGTTTATTGACATACCACAGTCACTTACACCCTAAGGGATGCTTCTTGAAAGAACTGGTTGACCTGAACAGATATAAGTTCCATGAAATTATCCACCTCCCAATCTATCAAAAAGTGGACAGCATCGTCGAACAGGTTGTGGAGTTCCCCCAGCAACTGATTCAGTTGTCTAAAAAGCTTCAGGAGAAGTTCATCCAGTTTCCGGTAGAACCGTTGTATCAGAATTATCGGTATAAATCAATAAATAAACGTCAAAAAAGCCCGCTGCATAAGCGGGCTTTTTTCATTTCCAATCCTGTACTGTATCCATTTACTTCATTGGTCTGTGCCAGTTGGAACGGTACATCAAATAAAGGAAGTACGGTGTTCCAATCAGGGCAATAAGGATTCCTGAAGGAATCTCTGTCGGCGCCATGACTGTTCTGCCAATTGTATCAGCGAGCACAAGCATCACTGCACCCGCGAGTGCGGATAAAAACATGGACCGTCTTAACTTATGTCCCGTCAGCAACCGCACCATATGTGGAGCAATCAAACCGATAAACCCGACGGTTCCTACACAAGCGACAGCCCCCGCTGCCAAGAGCACCCCCGTCGTCATGGCCAACAATCGTGTACGGCGTACGCCCAGTCCAAGTCCTGACGCACTGTTATCGTCGAATACCAACAGTTCGAATCGGCGTGCCAGCCACCAGGCCAGCGGAACCAGAACAACCAAAAATAAACCGATAACCTTCACCTGATCCCACGTACGGGCATAGGTACTACCTGTCAACCAGATATATCCGCTGCTGCCGTATACTGCGCCACGAACAATCAAAATCTGAATCCCTGCTCCAGCAATGGCCGACATGGCGATCCCCAGCAGCACAACCGCAGACGGATTCAGTCCTTTCTTCCAGGAGAGGGAGAACACAACCACTGCCGCAATAGACGCACCGATAATTGCTGCGATTGGCAGCAGATACATCGGCAGACCCGGCCATAAAATGATGACCATCATCGCTCCAAGCCCTGCCCCAGAGGACACACCGACGATAGACGCATCCGCCAGCGGGTTACGCACGGCCATCTGAATGAGCACTCCGCTGATCGCCAGTGCAGCTCCTGCACCTGCAGCAACAAGCGTACGCGGAATCCGAAGCTGAATTACCGCGGAGAATAGTCCATCAGATCGGAATAAACTCGGCAGCAGATCGGCCAGCGGAATTCGCAGACCGCCAAACATTGTACTAAGCAATATAAGAGCTATAGTTATGACTGAGAACAATACGGCCATCGGGCCGAACGCAAAGCGGCGTGAAGGCGCACCTGTGCTCATTGAAGATGACATACCTGAACCGTTCGCTGCTTTCATACGTGTAAGAACCAGCCAGATCAGCCATGGCGCACCAATAATCGCCATGACAGCTCCTGTCGGCAGCTCCATGCTGGAGTTATGTACCATCTTGGCGAGCACGTCTGCTCCAACGAGGAGAGCCGCTCCCCATATAAAAACACCGGGTAACAGTAATCGGTTGGAGCGCACCCCACTCAATCGAACCAGATGGGGTGCTACCAGACCCACAAAGCCGATCGGCCCAATTACGCTGACAATTACCGCTGCCAGCAAAACCGCGATGATCAAACCGCCGGCACGAGCCAGTCCAACCTTTTGACCCAAAGAGGACGCCGTTGATTCATCCAGCTCAAGCATATCCCACTGTCTGGACAATATTAGCGCCAGAATGGTTATGCCAACGACCCATGGCCAAACATAAGTGACGCCGCTCCAGTCATTCTGGACGAGTGTTCCGGAACCCCATAGGAATAGTCCCTGCGTTTCCATGGAGAAGAAAATATGCAGTGCGCTTGTAAATGAACCAAGCACCATCGACACGATCATACCGGATAACGCAAGTCGAACCGGACTAGATTTCCGTCCGCCACCCATAAAATAAGCAGCAAATGCCGCAATCAGACCGCCAAGAGCGGCGAACAAAAAAGGCGATTGATTGAGTACCCCCGGGAAGAGAATAGCTCCCAGCACGACAATAAAATAGGCACCTGCATTAATGCCCAGCGTGTCTGACGCAGCCAAGGGATTACGAGTGATCGTCTGCAGCAGCGCTCCGGCAACAGCTAGCGCACCTCCTGCGATAATGCCGATAACCGTACGCGGCATACGCAAATCCCAAATCATATTGTGTTCCAACGTATTCTGTCTGCCTGTAAGAGCATCCCATACGGTGTGCAATGGAACGGAAGCCTCTCCATAACAAAGACTTACAAAAAAAAGCACGATGAGAGCGGTTAGACCGCCCCCATATATGCTTATGGTGCGCCAGTTCATCGCTGGCCTAGTTCCCTGAACTGAACTCATTTGGTAATCGCCTCAACAACCCCGTCAACCAACACTTTGGAGGAGATGGGTCCACCAAATGTCCATGTTGTGCTGTCCAGTTGATATAAGCGGTTTTCCTTCACGAAATTCAGTTCTTTCCAAACCGAGTTATCTTTCATTGCTGTGCCAAAAACGTCATCGTCTGGCTGTGTAATATAAATGAAGTTACTGTCCTGTACATCAGACAAGGATTCAATTCCCACTGTGGAGAAACCATATCCCTCTAGCTTTTCCGGCTGCCAATCGTTAACCAAACCGATCTTGTTCAATGTCCCAATAACAACCGAGTTGTCGGTGAACATACGCAGACTTGCTGCATTTTGATACGTAAATGCCTGTGTCAGCGCAAAATTGAAATTCTCTTTACCGGCAGCAGCCAGTTTTTCTTTAGCTTCTACATAATGTTGATCCAGTTCATCCAGTACTTGTTTCGCTTTGTCCTCTTTGCCAAGAGCAATTGCGATGTTATTGAAGATATCTGTCATTTTGTCATAGTTATAGCCATCACCATCGTAAGGGTCGAATTCCATCGTTGGTGCAATCGCATTAAGCTGATCGTAGACTGCTGTATTATTATCTGCATTGGCAATGATGAGGTCTGGCTTCAAAGCAGCAATAGCTTCCAGATTCGGCTCACTACGTGTACCGATATCCGTTACACTGTCGTCCAGGGCTGCTTCGGAAGTGACATAGACTTTGTAGTTGGCATTGTCTGCATTACCTACCGGTTGAACGCCCAGTGCAACCACATCTTCCGTATATGTCCATTCCAGTGTAACCACGCGCTCTGCCGGCTTGTCCAGCGTAAGCTCTCCGCGTTTATGCTTAACGGTTACAGGGCCGGAAGCCGCTTCCGTCTGCGTGTTGTCAGAAGTATTACCTTCACCTGCATCCGCAGCTGATCCGTTCGAGCTAGTGCTTGCAGAACCGCATCCTGCTAATGTAAGAGCAAAAACCAACAATAATAGTAGTCCGTTCAAGCTTTTTTTCATGTACTGTAATCTCCCCTGTTTGTATGTATTAATCTGATAATAATTATCATTATCACATTTTGGATTATGCGACAGAAATCACATTTTGTCAATGAAAAAGCGACAATACGCTGACCACAGATTCTGCATCTTGCCCATTTATGGGGATAAACAGAAAAAGAGTCCCTGGTTATCCATGGACTCTTCTCAACCAGCATCACGACATGACAGCTTTGCAGTATTATTCATCAACGTGCGTTGCCTTCCATCCTGTAAAATAGCACCACGATTCCAACGGGGATCTGAAGGCTATCCCACTGAATGCTATTTCAGTTCCATCGTGGTAATGCACGTATCATCCTGATCATACGTGGACAGCTGGGACTCTGCGACCTTCCCATCATGGACAATACGAATCAAGTATGTTCGGTTTCTCGGTACCCACAGGTCAACAAATCCGTTCTTTCCGGTTTTCATCGGCTCTTCTTTCATAAATGTATTCCCTTCGGAGTCATGAATTGTCACCAGGAGCTCCTTGTTCTTCAGCTCCCCCTGACACCCAGTCAGACTATGAACGGCACAAGGATGAGTCTGCTCCACATAGGGTGCAATCGAAAGGAAGAACTCTTCTTCAGGCAGATCATAGGTTGTCGTTTGATCATCCTTATCGGTAACGACCAACTGGGTGGCATTAATGGAGGCCGATTTGGTTTCGACTTTGCCCGTACTGATATCGTATACCAGTTCCTTGACATTGGTAGATTCAGGAGGGCCTGCTTCTTTGGTTAGCACATTGTCAGCAATCAGATATATTCCTAAGCCCACCACTATAATGAATAAGGCAGCAATGAGTATTCCTTTTCTCAACTGAAGTTCATCTCCTCGTCCGTTTTGGTTTATTATAATGGAGAATGCTACGCCGTGGGCTAAATACAACATCAAAGTCACCAGATATTCACATATTTGTATTATTGGCCAAAAAAATCACATCATATTAAAAGTATTATTGATAAGCAAAGGAGGGTGTGTATATGCATAAATCTGCATCCGAATCAGACACAGATCGAAGAATTTACAAATCCAAACAGGCGCTGAAGGCTTCCCTTCTGGAATGGATGTCACGCAAACCGCTGGAGAGCATTACCATCACCGATATTGTCAAATCGGCCGATTTGAATCGCAGTACATTTTACAAACATTATGTATACAAAGAAGACTTGCTGCGTGAAATTTTGACCGATGTGATCCATGACCTGATAGCCGCTTACCGAGCTCCTTATGAGCATTACCATGATTTTGAGATCAAGGATTTGAGTGCTTCAGCCATCAAAATCTTCGACCATGTTCTTGTCAATTCCAGCTTTTATACCCTGCTTGTTCATTCCCATATGCCTATGGGATTTCGGGATACTCTCTATGAAACGCTCATTACCCTGTACCTGCAGGACGTAACGGATATATCTCCGGATCCCAGGATCGACAAGGAACTCCTTGCCTGCTATCAGGCTAATGCCGTTCTGGGTCTTATTACGGGCTGGGTACAGAGCAACTTCAAATACAGTTCCACTTACATGGCAGAGCAGCTATTGGAATTTACTCGTATGAATCGCTCGAATGAGGTTTATCGCTCGAATCTGGCCCCGGGCCACGTTCATAAACTAGGCCTGCCCATATAAAAGAGGTACCACTCTCATTCAACATGAGAGTGGTACCTTCGAATAGCTGCCGTATTATCCTATTGTCTAGTTACTAATCCAGCCGCCATCGACAGGAAGCTCAACGCCTGTAATAAATTTCGATTCATCTGAAGCGAGGAACAGATAGGCATAAGCGATATCCATGGATTCTCCGGCATGCGGAGGCAGAGGAGCCAGATTTTTGTAATGCTCACCCATCTCCACTTGTGACTTGATGCCTGCTTTTTCCACCATGCCGGTAAATACAGCACCTGGATGTACAGAGTTAACCCGTATATTGTCTTTCGCAAACCACTGCGCACCATGCTTGGTCAGTGAACGTACAGAGCCTTTGGAAGCGCTATAGGCTGCCCCCTGCGCGTCTGCAATTCCGCCAATGATTGCAGCGATGGACGATGTATTAACAATAGAGCCTTGTCCATTCTGCTGCATGTAAGGGATAACCGCCTTCATACCCAGCCATACCCCTGTGCCATTAATGGACATGACCTTCTCCCAATCTTCCAGCTCGGCCTCCAAAATCCCCTTGGCTATGTGAATTCCGGCATTGTTGACCAGAATATCTATTTTACCATATTTCGCTACCGTTTCTTCTACAACAGCGTTCCACGATTCCGGACTCGATACATCCAGCTTAAGCGCAATGGCATCTCCGCCAGCCGACACGATCTGCTGCACCTGCTCTTCCAAAGCTTCAACAGCCACATCGGTAGCGACAACCTTAGCCCCTTCTCTGGCAAACAATTGAGCCCCTGCCAATCCCATGCCGCTCGCGGCACCTGTTATAATTGCAACTTTTCCAGTTAATCTGCCCATTTCATATCATTCCTTCCTATTTGAAGATGAACGCCTAATTAAAGCATTCAACTCGTTAACACCTCTAGTATACGGACGAAATGAAAGCTCTTTCAATCAGCAAATGGGCAGGCTTTTGTGGGATAACCAATAGATAAATATGGATCTGTTTACTTCCTAGATGATAATCCACAGTATAGACGAGATCTGTTGCTTTGACTTCCAAACCAACCTACGAAAATTGCCAACATCCTGCGAGGGGGTCGGTCCATTTTCCTTCACTGAATCTGGCAAACAAATATAGCGCCCCTTTAAACTTCCATTCCATTTCGATATAATCATTATAAATTCTGGAAACCGTGGTGAACATCAGAATGATTACCTACCAGCCAGACCGAAGCTGTTCGCCAAGCGGATCATGAGGAAGAATATACATTGAAGTGGCTCCGTGTACATAAGAAAGACCATGATATCAGGAAAACCATAGACTGGAATGGTCAACTCCCTAAACATATTGCGATTATGATGGATGGAAATGGGCGCTGGGCCACGAGAAGAGGACTCCCTAGAAGTGCGGGACATTATGCGGGCATGCAGACGATGCGCGAAACGATAAGCATGTGCCACCGAAACGGGATCGCCTCTCTCACCCTCTATGCGTTTTCTACGGAAAATTGGAAAAGACCGAAAGAGGAAGTAGACTATATCATTAGTCTGGTCGTCGAATTTGTACAAGATACTACCGTTCAGGAATTGAATCAACATGGTATTAAGGTCAATTTCATTGGTGATATATCCAAATTCCCTCCTGAAACACAGGAGGCCATGCGCAAAGTAGTTGAACTAACCCAGGCCAATAGCGGAATGACCGTATACTTCGCCATGAACTATGGCGGGAAAAGCGATATTGTTCAAGCCGTTAAATTATGTATTGAAGAAAACAAAAACGTGCCGGACATCTCCGAGCAGGACCTTGAGAAGTTTCTATATACCGGGCAAAATCCGGCACCTGATCTATTGATTCGGACTAGTGGGGAGAAACGGCTGAGCAATTTCTTATTATGGCAGGTTGCCTACGCTGAGCTGTGGTTTACGGATGTCATGTGGCCGGACTTTAGCGAGCCATTGCTCTATGAAGCCATTTTGGATTACCAACAGCGCAAGTTGCGGGCGTTAGAGGTTTAGTATACCGTTTGTTTATCCATTCCCGCTGATTATAAAAATCAATGAGGCATCAGCTCTCCAGCCATATCTACCGTAACATTCCACACTTTGCTCCATATACTATGATATCATTCTCATCTGCACAAATCAGTATCGGAGTGCCCAACTGCTCTTCAATAAGTTGGGCATTACAATCCAATTACAGGATCTGAAGTTCATTACGAAATTCCTTCGATAAACTATTCCCCCAATTCAGAGTCCACTCCCCTTAATTAGGGTCTCGGCTACGGAAAGGAAAAGAGCGGCGGTCATGTCTTTTTAACACAGCATCCCGCCGCTCCCTAATCTCTAGCCATCCATAACTATCATCTCAATAAATAGACTTTTTGACTGGATAAAAGGCATAAACTTTAATTTTTATGCTGACATAGACTATATTGTGAATCGACATTAAGGAGTCAGTTTCAGAATAGTCACCGTGGTATTCAGATTGTTATGCAACTGTGCAGGAGTTGCATTCGCATTTACCAGTTGAATCGTTGTCGGAACCGTTGTGACCGTAACGATAACTTCAGCAGATACGGGACCTCCTCCATTACCCGTGAAGGGCACGGGAGTTATGGGCGTTCCGTTCACTGTGAGATTGAAGTCGGCATCGCCCTGATTATGAATGGAGAAAGAGATAAAGTAACTTCCTGTTTCATTGATGGTTATCGTTGAAGATGGCGGCACGAAGGTAAAGGCACCACCCACATTAGCCAAAACACCAGTCAACGTAATTGGCGAGTTTCCTGGAACGGTGTCCGTACCTGTACCGGGATCAGCTCGGAAAACACTCAGGAAATCGGAAATTCCAGCCCCCGTTGGACCGGCAGGACCTGTTGCTCCAGTTGCACCTGCAGGACCGACAGGACCAGCTGGACCCACGAGGCCAGAAGGGCCAGCAGGGCCAACCGGGCCAATCGGGCCTGCTGGGCCCACTGCTCCTACCGCACCAGCCGGACCCACTGGTCCTTGTATACCAGGAATCCCTTGCAGTCCGACTGGCCCCGGTATCCCTTGAGCACCAGTCGCCCCTTTGGGACCTATCGGTCCTAGTGGACCAGGAATCCCTGGTACGCCTTGCGGTGCATTAACAATAACTTTAGGTTTAACCTTCACAACCTTAACCTTCACACCGCAATGTACATGTTTTTTGAATTTACGCCTACAAATCCGTTTCCCATGACGATTTATCAACTAACTCACCTCCGTGATATTTCTCCACATACTATGTGCAGGAATAACAAGGGGCGTAGACAACTAACTATAATTCATAAAATTACAGGGCCCATTATGAGTAGAGTTGTCTATATTATGGAGCAATATTCAGGTTTATGGAATGTGGTTACAGTTTGTAGAACGCCTTCAATTACATAAAATTTAAACCACATATTGAGAAGCTTTACGCTTTATACATGTTTGTTATTCGTTGACCTACCCGTCAGCCAGTATGTGAGTGCACCTGAGACAACAAAGGCTACAACCAGGCCGACACACGCATGGATCACATTCAGCGTACCATCTTCCATGAATGCAGGGATTTGAAGCAGGCCTGCTGAATCGCTTAAAGCGAAAGATTTTACGGACACGATGCCGAAATAAAGTCCGCCTATAGCGCCACCGATAAGCGCTGCATAAAAAGAAGCTCTCCTTCTCATATTGACGGCATAGATCGCAGGCTCGGGAATGCCCAGTAGAGCAGTTCCTGTTGCCCAGAATGCGAGCTTTCTGAACTCGGGCTGTCTGCTGCGCAGTCCCGCAGCCAGTGCAGCCCCCGCTTGAGCAGTAAACGCAACAAACATCGCAGGAATGATCACGGAGAATCCGTTGGTCATCAGCTCATTAAGCATTAAGGGAACGAGCCAATAATGCAATCCAGCAAACAGCATTAATGCAAATGTCGCTCCCAGCAGCATCACAGCCAGGACAGGTGCATCCGTGAGCAAGGAATCGACGGCAGCGGGCATCCGCTTGTCAATCCACGAACCTAGTGGGCCCAGCACCAGCAGGACCAGTGGGACCAGAATTCCAAGTGTTAATGCCGGAGCCAGAATTCCTTGCAGCATCTTAGGACTGAATCGTTCAACTGCCCTTTCTACATAAGACGCCGCAGAGATCGTTATAATCATCCAGAGAGTCGCTGAGAAAAAGGCTGCCTGCGACACCATCGGCACACCCATAAAATGAACTTCTTCTTGACCTGACAGTAAATAACTCATTTGAGGGTAAAACATCAATCCACTGATAGCTGCTGCAACGTAGATATTACTCTTTAACTGCCGAGCAGTACTGATAGCTGCCAATACCGGCAGCAAATAAAAGGCGCTTTCCCCAATGGATTTCAATATCATAAATGTCTGACTTTGTAGGAAGGATGAGGGTTCCGAAAAACCGTATGCACTAATCAGTGTTATGATCGCAAGCACAATCTTGAAGACTGCTGCTCCCAGAATGGCAGGCATTATGGGTCTAAACACATCGGATATAAACGGTAATACCAAAAATGACTTTCGGTTTAAAAGCTTCTCTTCCCGTTTAGGATGATTGTGCATGCTCTCTCTAGCGCCTATGTCCCCTAACAGAAGGTGATAATAGGAGAATTCATCA
Source organism: Paenibacillus pabuli (assembly GCF_039831995.1). Lineage (NCBI taxonomy): Bacteria > Bacillati > Bacillota > Bacilli > Caryophanales > Paenibacillaceae > Paenibacillus > Paenibacillus pabuli. The sequence goes on along the minus strand of NZ_JBDOIO010000004.1, from coordinate 811,936 downwards.
CGAATCGTCAAGCGACATTCTGCACCTGTTATCCGAACTGTTACTTCAAGATCGGTAGCAATAGGGACTGACATATCTACTTTACTGTTATCTTCCAGAACAAGTACCGTTGCCTGCTCTTCCCGCGTGACCTGTCTTATGTTTTCCTTTCCACCTGCAAGTTTCAATATCTCTTCGAATTGCCTGTCATTCATATGTACCTTCTCCTTATGCTGCGGTAAACCCGAGTTTTATGATGTGCCCTTATCTATATACCCATTTCCATGATCAAACTTCAATAGGATATTCAAACTAATTTTCCTTTCATTTCATGAATAATCAAGCAGGGTACATGGACCTAAACTCACCTTATAATAGCAAAAAGCCTGCTTCCGCAGGCTCTTTCATTCTTCTATGATGGTTTCATTTTCCGGACCCTTATGACAACGCCAACATGGCATTCATATCTTCCTCTGCCGTTGTGATCAGCTTCAAGCCAAACATGTCAACAAGCACATCCAATACCCCAGCCGAGATAAATTCTGGCGGTTTCGGTCCAATACGGATGTCCTGAATACCAAGACTGAACAGCCCAAGCAGGATCGCCACCGCTTTTTGCTCAAACCAGGACAGGACAATGCTGACAGGCAGCTCGTTCACCGAGCAGCCAAAGGCGTCCGCGAGAGCCAGTGCAATTTTCACGGTAGAACCGGAGTTGTTGCACTGCCCCAAATCGATATAACGGGGAATCCCTGTATCCCCGACTGTACCGTAATCCACATCATTGAAGCGGAATTTGCCGCATGATGTGGTTAAAATCACGGTATCGTTAGGCAGGGAAGTCGCGAGCTCGCGATAATAGTTTCCGCCTTTCCCTGGTGCATCACAGCCCGCAATGACGAAGAAACGACGGATATGTCCGTCTTTGACTGCCTGAATAATCTCCGGGGCAAGCCCGATCACCGTTGCATGATGGTACCCTGTCGTTAACACCTGCTCAGACTTAACGTCTGCCGCCGGCAGGGAAAGTGCACGTTCAATCAGAGGGGTGAAATCATCATGGATAATCTTAGCTACGCCTTCCAGGCCCGCGACTTCATACGAAAAGAATCGGTCGGCATATGTACCTTTGATGGGCATGACACAGTTCGTGGTCGCGAGTATGGCACCCGGGAACTGTTCAAATAATCTGCGCTGATCATACCAGGCTTTGCCGATATTGCCTTTCAGATGAGCATATTTCTTAAGTGCCGGGTACCCGTGTGCAGGCAGCATCTCAGAATGAGTATAGATGTTGATGCCTTTCCCTTCTGTCTGGCGAAGGAGCTCTTCCAGCGCATACAAGTTATGTCCGGTCACTACAATACATTGTCCCTCAATCTGATTCTGCGAAACGGTGATGGGCTGCGGTATGCCGAATCTCTCCGTATGCGCACGATCCAGCACATCCATGATTCGGATCGCCGCGTTTCCTACTTGCATGGCCATATCAAGATGTTCCTGCACGTTAAAATTGGAATTGGTCAAAGTCATATATAGGGCCTCATGTGTTATTCGATCCACTTCGGGATCATGATACCCCAGCTGCCGTGCATGTGTCGCATAAGCGGCTATGCCTTTTAACGCAAAAATCATGGTATCCTGCAGACTAGCTATCGTTTCATTTTTACCACAGACCCCAACTACCGTACATCCACCACTCGGTGTCTGCTCACATTGATAACAAAACATGCCTGTTCCCTCCCAAACCTGATTCGAATTCATTCGCTGGTAACAGCGTAACAAACCCTTGAGGGACCAAGTGTGATGGCGGACACAGTTTATTAATCGACACCTTATAGTCAAAATTAGAAGTAAATGAACCTATTGGTTCCACGTTTCATATTGGCTGCGTATGAATACCAAATACAGTGGTGCACGTACAAACCGTGTATCACTTAAAATAAATTGGACAAGAGGCATATCTGAGCTCCTTATGAAAAATACTGTGTACATAAAAAATATGAGAATGAAACGATTCTATATTTTGCTCGTAAGGGTAATACACAGAAGAAATCCATTTAATCAAGGAGCTGGTCAATTGCAATACTATAGGCACAGTGCTGAGGAGACCCTTCAAGCGTTGGATAGTTCCCCGAAGGGGCTTACGGCCTCCGAAGCTGCAAAAAGACTTGAGACAGAGGGATATAACGAGTTAAAAGGCAAAAATGCAACACCTGTCTGGAAACTGTTTCTTGAAAATTTTAAAGACCCCATGGTCATCGTGCTGCTCATTGCAGCAGGTGTACAGGTTGTACTTGGACATCTCATTGAATCGCTGATTATCTTTTTGGTCATCCTGTTGAATGCAGTAATCAGTGTCGTGCAGACCAAAAAAGCGGAAAGCTCACTCGATGCTTTAAAACAAATGTCTGCTCCGGAAGCCAAAGTGATTCGTGACGGCGAGAAAAAGACCATCCCGGCCAGGGAACTCGTTCCTGGCGATATCGTTTTATTGGATGCGGGAGATTATGTCCCGGCAGACGGTCGCATCCTGGAATCCGGAAGCCTGAGAATCAATGAGGGCATGCTGACCGGAGAATCGGAAGCAGCCGAAAAACATGCTGATGCCATTCCGGAAGAAGCTCCCATCGGTGATCGCCGCAACATGGCCTTCAGCGGCTCGCTGGTCGTCTATGGGCGGGGAACTCTGGTAATAACTGGCACCGCGTTAAAAACCGAGATCGGCAAGATTGCCGAATTGATTGAAAACGCCGAAGCCAAAGAAACTCCGTTACAGCGCAAATTGGAAGCCTTCAGCAAGAAACTCGGCTTTTTCATCCTCGGGCTGTCCATTCTTATTTTCGCCATTGAGGCAGGACGTGTCTGGTTAACAGAAGGCACGGACAATCTGGGTCCTTCGATCATCAATGCGCTGATGTTTGCCGTTGCTGTCGCCGTCGCCGCCATTCCCGAAGCTCTCTCTTCCATCGTGACGATTGTATTGTCGCTGGGAACGAATAAGATGGCCAAGCAGCACGCGATCATTCGCCGTCTTCCTGCCGTGGAAGCACTCGGTTCAGCCAGCATTATCTGTACAGACAAAACAGGGACGCTTACCCAAAACAAGATGACGGTTGTGGATTATTACATCCCCCATGGCACCAAAGAGGAATTCCCGGACGATCCTGATCAGTGGTCTGAAGAGGAAAGACGGTTGTTACATATTGCAGTGCTCTGCAATGATTCGAATATTAATCAGGAAGGCAAAGAGCTGGGCGATCCGACCGAGGTGGCCCTCATTGCCTTCAGTAATCGTGTGAACAAGGACTACAACGAAATCCGGGACCAGTTCCCACGGGAAGCGGAGCTTCCTTTTGACTCGGATCGGAAACTGATGAGCACGGTACATACCTTCGAAGGACAAACGGCCTTGCTAACCAAAGGTGGTCCGGATGTGCTATTCAGCAGGTGTACTCATGTGTTCATGAACGGAGAGGTTCAGCCGCTTACAGCTGAGATTCGCACACAATTCGAAGAGAAAAACGAAGCCTTCTCCAAACGCGCCTTCCGTGTACTGGCTTATGCTTACAAAAAATTCGATGACAAAAAGCAGGTCACACCCGAAGACGAATATGATCTGACGCTTGTTGGACTGACAGCCATGATTGATCCACCGCGTGAAGCCGTGTACGGCTCCATTGAAGAGTCCATGAAGGCTGGTATCCGTACCATCATGATCACAGGGGATCACAAAACGACAGCCCAAGCCATTGGACGGGATATTGGACTTGCAGGCCCGGATGATCTGGCCATTACCGGCGCGGAGCTCGACAAAATGTCGGATGAAGAGCTGGATCGCCAGCTCGAACACATTTCGGTCTATGCACGGGTATCCCCTGAAAACAAAATCCGCATTGTGCGCGCATGGCAGCGCAAAGGCAAAATTGCCGCCATGACCGGAGACGGCGTCAATGATGCACCCGCTCTCAAACAGGCCGACATCGGCGTAGCCATGGGCAGTGGTACCGATGTCGCCAAGGATGCGGCTGCCATGATTCTGACGGATGATAACTTTGTATCCATCGTTAACGCCGTCAGTGTCGGGCGTATGGTATTTGATAATATCAAAAAAGCCATTGCTTACCTGTTTGCGGGTAACCTTGGGGCCATTATCGCCATATTGTTCGCACTTATAGTTGGATGGGTGAACCCGTTTACGGCCCTGCAGCTTCTCTTCATCAATCTGGTCAACGACTCCCTGCCTGCCATTGCACTCGGGACGGAAAAGGCGGAACCGGATGTGATGCGGCGCAAACCGCGTGATATTAATGAAGGCATCTTTGCCGGCGGTACGCTTCAAGCCGTGATTACACGAGGTGTATTGATCGGTGCGGCTGTTATTGTGTCCCAGTATATCGGGCTTGGCATCTCGGAAGAAATGAGCGTAGCGATGGCCTTTACGACCCTGATTCTTGCACGGAGTCTGCAAACATTTGCAGCCCGTTCCAACACACAGACCATCTTCCAGGTGGGCTTCACGACGAATAAATTTGTGCTTGGTTCGATCCTGGTGTGTCTCTGTCTCTACGGAATCACATTGATTCCGGGTATACGCGGCATCTTCGCCATTCCGGATGCGTTTGGTTGGAACGAGTTCCTGATTGCAGGCGGCCTTGCCCTCCTCGCAGTCATTCTGATGGATGTCATCAAGTGGATTCGCAACCGCGGCAAAGCGGTCAGTGTTTCGTAAAAAATACTTCAACCCTTCAAAGGCGCCCTCAACGGGCGTCTTTCTGCTGATGTAGATCAACCTCTGCAATACAAGGCATTGCCTATTGTTTTTTTATGTTTCGTTTCGATCTGTATCATCTCATTTGTCACCGATGCGAAACCCTTCAAATTTTATGACATTATTGCCATATATGCGGATTGGGCGTAAAATGGTTTATTGATTTTCAATATAGCTCAATTGAATTCATAGACAGGAATGGTAATGTGAAAGATAAAATTGTAATGCCTCTCTGGACATGCTGTCTGTTCATTGTTGTGATGAATACCACCATGTTTAATGTATCCCTGCCCGTCATTATTAACGATCTCCAAATTACATCTGACCTGGGCTCCTGGGTCATCTCCAGCTACTCGATCGGTTACGCATTGTCGACCGTAATCTTCAGTCGGCTGTCCGACCGGGTCCCGGTGCGCAAACTGCTAACGATTGGACTGCTGATTCTGGGCTTGTCTTCGTTACTCGGATTATTCGCACATAGCTTCGCCATCCTGCTGCTGACGCGCATTCTGCAGTCCGCAGGTGCAGGGGTTATGGCCGGACTGGGTCTTGTTATCGCCAGCCGCTACATCCCGCTGGAACGCCGCGGAGCAGCCATTGCCCTCATCTCTTCAGGCAGTGCCATGGCTTTTGGACTTGGCCCCATTGTCGGCGGACTCATTAGCGAATACTGGGGATGGAATGGTCTTTTTGCAATCACCGTACTGGTCCTGCTTGCACTGCCTGTATTGCTCTATTTCCTGCCGCGTGAAACACCAAGCCGAGACAACCCTTTTGATATAATCGGCGCAGTGTTGACGGTCATTAATGCCATTACGCTTCTGGTCGCGATTACCCAGCAGTCCTGGATCTGGTTCGCCATCGGTGTCCTGTCTCTTGTGGTTCATATTGTGTATATCCGCAAAGCGAACCTTCCTTTTGTCAACCCGGATGTATTCCGAACGCCAGGGTATACCCGTTTGATTCTGATTGGCTTCTGCATTTTGGTGGTGAATTTGGGCAATCTGTTCCTGATGCCACTTGTCCTCGCCGATCTATTCGGACGTTCGTCGCTCGCGATTGGTCTACTCATTGCTCCGGGAGCCATTGTCGCAGCCTTTTGCACCCGTTTCGTAGGGCGCTGGATTGACCGTTATGGCAACATGCGATTTCTGATGATTGGACATGTGCTGCTTGCAGCTGTACTTGCCCTCTTTATGCTCGGACTGAATCAGTCCGCCCTGATCATTACCGGCGGCTATCTCTTTTTCTCGCCTGCACTCTCAGCCTCCATGGCTTCACTGAATAACGAAACGTCTCGCATCCTTCCCAAAGCGCAGATTGGAGCAGGGATGGGCATGCTTCAGTTGATTCAATTCTTCGGCGGTTCGGTGTCCGTCGCGGTCTGCGGGCTGCTGTTACACAGCATTCCGGGCGTTTCGGTAGAGGAAGCTTATCACGTTGTATACGGATGTCTGCTCTTCATCTGTCTTGCTTCACTTGTTATTGTTGTATGGCATCATAGAGCCTCTCATTCCAGGGCTGTACAGGTTAGAGCGGCTGCCAAATAATGTTTGAGATCTAAAATGATGGATATAAAAAACACACAAACAACCTGCACAGCATGCGGGTTATTTGTGTGCTTCAGTGTGCTTCAGTACGCTTTCAGTCCGATTCATTCTCCGTGGATTCAAACTTTGGATTTAGGGTCTCGTGCTAATTTCCATCCAGTGCTGCCTTCCAGGTTTCCTCCACCGAAACAGGTGCTTTGCTGCTGCTCTCCCCTCCCCCCTCTTGCGTCCACAGAGGTGGGTAATAGGCAAATACTTGTCCCCTCTGAAGCTGAGCCAGATCGTTCTGCCATCCTTCCCAGCGGAAGGTCTGGTAGAACTGCTGCAGATCACCATTCGCCAGCCAGTTCATAAACCCCGAATAAGCAAGCTCCGTTGATTCCCATTCCATTGTATCCGGCGCAAAATAATAAATCTCTCCAGTGCGACCGAATTTTCCCGTATCTATTGCAAAAAATCCACCCGCAACATCGTAGGCAACCACCATCATGCCGTCCAGTGCCTGTACGCAGGGCTTGTCACTCACATCGTTCCAGCTGGTTAGACTTCCAAATATGCTCTCACCGCCTGCACCCAGCAGCGTGATCCACCCATAGTCCAGCACAATTCCTTCCGTCTCGTAAGCGACGGCTCCCAGATAGGATTTGGTGCTCACTTGAAGACGATAGAGCGCATCCTCTGCATCCTCTCGCCGTGCAGAAACATACTCATATGTATTTTGCCCGTTATCCAATAGTTCCTTGAGTTCCCCCCACGCGTGATTGTCCCGATCTAACAGTTGATCTACAGATAATGTTTGCATATCTCTACTCCTTCCGGGGGATGATTTCATCATCCACGCCTGCTTTCTTTTTTCCATTTCGGCCACCATCTACCTCTACCTCTAACACTCCACCATAGGCGTATACTGTTCATAAAAAGGGGATAACTTCGGAAACGGATTCTTCTGCCTTGCCCGAATCTCTTGCAGTTCCTGCATAGATAACGCAACATTCCATGTTTGCAGAAATGCATCCATTTCCTCCTGCTTCACTCCAGGCCGCTTCTCCCATTTCCTTTCAAATACATCGTTCCACATGGTTAACCCTCTATTACACACGAGCGTATTGTTCCTTTCTATGAGCATATCATGGCTTATTTCACCATTCAAATCTGCTATAATCTAAACTCCACAGCTATTCATAAGGAGGAAATACTTTGCTTCGTTCAGTCAAAATTTGTTTTCTGGCTCTGACGCTGCTGGCAGCGGGCTGCCAGGAACAGGCTTCGTCCATTCCAAATCCTGTTCCGACTGACAAATCCGAACATCAGAAAGTCTATTACATATCACCTGAAGGTGACGATGGAAATAATGGCACCATTCAGTCCCCTTGGAAAACAATCCAGCATGCTTCCGATCATGCCACGCCGGGAAGTACCGTTTATTTACGAGAGGGTGTGTACCATCAGAAGGCCAAAATCACTCGGAACGGCCAGTCTTCCACTAAGCCTACCGTCTTTTCCAGCTATCCCAAAGAGCAAGCTGTTATTGATGGAAAAGGTCTATCTGTAAATGGGCTAGAAGGTTTGCTTGAGGTGGAGGATGCCAGCTTCATCACCATACAGAATTTAGAGCTCCGGAACTTCACCACAGGACGTGCAGACCAAGTACCCGTCGGAATTTATGTGCACGGATCTGGAGAGCACATCCAGATTCTAGGCAATACCATACACGCTATCGCCAGCAATGTGCAGCCTGAAGGGCCAGACTTGACAGGCAGGGATGCACACGGCATCGCAATCTATGGTACCGAACACCCCGCAGCATTGAAGGATATTCTAATCCAGGATAATGAATTGTATGATCTCGTGCTGGGTTCAAGCGAGTCACTCGCTGTTAACGGAAATGTAGACACTTTTTCCATACTGGACAACACCATCCATGATACGGACAACATCGGCATTGATCTGATTGGGTACGAGGAGATTTCTGCTGACGACAAATATGATCGGGCCCGAAATGGAATTGTAAGAGGAAACGAAGTATATGATATTACGTCCAATTTCAATCCTTCCTACGGCATCCATCTTCCCAATGACAGCCATTCCGCTGGGGGCATCTATGTCGATGGGGGTACAGATCATATCATTGACCAGAACCGGGTGTACCGCAACGATATCGGAATCGAAATCGCATCCGAGCATGCCGGACGTTCGACAAGTCATATTACACTCCAGAATAACCTGGTCTACCACAACAGGCTGACGGGCATTGCCATGGGAGGATATGACGAGGAACGTGGGTCTACTGAAAACAGCACGGTTATGTACAACACCCTGTTTCAGAATGACACCTTGGGCGCAGGCAATGGGCAGCTATTCGTGCAAGCCATGACGAAGAACAACACCTTTAAACACAACATTGTCGTATCCGGCAGCTCTGGTGTGCTCATCTACAATGAATACAGTAGCAATTCAGGGAATCTTCTTGATGAAAATGTATACTACACCCCGGTTGCAGAGGATGATGCCCTGTGGGTTTGGAAGAATAAAGGGTATTCCGGTTTTTCAACCTACATGAAGAACTCCGGCAATGACGCTAACTCACGCTATGTAAACCCGGCTTTCATGGATGAGGCCAGCGAAGATTTCCAACTCCAGCCCGGATCACCAGCAGAAGGGTATGGTTACCTTGCACCTCGATAACAGCGCAGAAACGCTATAATTAATCTGGGTGAATTCCAGCATGAAGCCATTAATAAAAAGCAAATTCGCTACTATACCTGACAACCAATAATTATGACATAAGAGATACATAGCACAATTAAAAACCGGATCGGATAAAGGGGTATCCCCATCCTTTCCGGTTATTTTCTGCTTTTACTGCATCATTGCTGAATACGACGCTAACTCTTGATTAAACCTGCTGCATGCGTCACTCGATTTCACCCCCCGGTTTTGGAGGCATACAGCGCCATATCCGCTTTTTGGAACAAGGACTGATCCGTATCCTCCTCTGCGACCGTTGCTGCACCGATACTTACTGTGATGTTATAGGCTCCCCAATCGGCTGAAGCTACCTGAGAACGGTAACGTTCGGCTGTAACCAATGCTTGCTCGGCATCACAATCCGCCAGGATAATCACGAATTCTTCCCCGCCATAACGTGCCACAACGTCCGAACTTCTGGATACCGACTGCAGCAGACCTGCCAGATTGCCAAGTACGAGATCCCCTACCGGATGTCCGTACGTATCGTTAATGCTTTTGAAATGATCTATATCCACGACCAGAAGCGAGAACTCACGCCGGGTTGCACGGAAGCCTCCCAGACTTTCAAGCATTTTGAGTTGAAAAAATCTGCGATTCTTGAGTCCGGTGAGCAGATCCGTTGAAGCCATCGTCTCCAATTGGTCATTCACTTGGATTAACGCCTGCTGCTTTACTTCATATTCCTCGTGCAGCCGTTCAAGCTCCTTGTTGGCTTCATGTGTGGCTTGGTAAAGCTCCTGCAGCTTCGTCTTTGTGTTCAAAATATCCTTCTCATGCTCGATTCGCTTACGCATGACCACAACAACACAGTCCACTGCGCTTACCCCGTCACGTGTCTGGCGAACCCCGTTAAGCAGAACCGGAACATCCTGCTGGTCACTGGTGCGAAACGTAAAGTACATCTCGTCCACGCGTCCATACAGCTGAATGTATGGATAGAAATACGTGTGAAAAAAAAGCTTGTTGGTGACCGACATGGTGGTTTCAATATGCCGTCCCATCAGCTCGCTGCGTTCATAACCCAGCATTGTCAGCAGCGTTTGATTCACCAATTGGATGATACCCGAGTCAGAGATCGAGAAGTATCCGCAGGGAGCGAGATCTAATTGTGTATCCATCACTAACAGCCTTTCTACTGTGTATTACGCACTCGTCAGATAGTCTTTAATTAAACGGATGGTCTCTTCCGGTTGACTTAAGTGAGGGTAATGCCCTTTGGCAGTCATTTGCTGCAATCTGCTGTTCTTCAGATGAGCATGCAGATAATCCCCCACTTCAACCGGGGCAATGCTGTCATCGGAGCATTGAAGAATCAGCGTAGGTACGGATGCCTGTTCCAGCTCCTGACGGCAGTCGGATAAAAACGTCACTTCGGCAAACTGCCTTGCAATATGCGGATCTCTGGAGCAAAAGCTCTTCTCCAACTCTTCCGTGAGCTCCTTCCGTTCCGCATTCTGCATCACAATCGGTGCCAAATAACTCGCCCAGCCAATGAAATTCAACTGCATCATCTCAAGCAGTTCATCAATATCACGGCGATCGAAGCCTCCATAATAATTCGGCAGGTCGTTCACATATCGTGGAGAAGGCCCCAGCATCACGATGCTTTTGAAATACTGCGGCGCTTGAATCGATGCCAGCATGCCAATCATGCTGCTGACAGAATGCCCAATGAAGATCGCATCTCTCAATTCGAGCGCTTCCATAATCTCCAGGACATCCGTAGCATACCCTCGCAAATCACTGTATTTATGCGCATCGTAATAATTGATCTGAGACTGGCCTGAGCCTACATAATCAAACAAAACAATTTGATAGTTTTCACTAAACCCCGGAACGATGTAGCGCCACATGTCCTGATCACATCCAAACCCATGAGCAAACACGATCGTTTGGCTGCCTGCACCAAGCACCTTTACATTGTTACGTACAAGGACGTCAACCGTCATCACACTCACCTCTCTGAGGTATTTTCCATCCGCTTCATATGTGGCTATTATATCGGAAAATGTTGGAATATGAATTAAAAATATTAATTCACTTGTTGAAATCGTGAATTAGATTCACATTTCTGCAAATTATAAAACTCTTTACAATCTGACTATCGTCAGGTAATATCAGTTCAACATGTCGCGCGACAGAGATAACAAAGTGGAGGAAGATGGATGACTACCCTTGGAAATGGAACTACACCTCTGAAATTGTGGGGAAGATCTTTTATTTTTATCATGCTGGCTAACGCTTTATTGTTCATGGCCTTTGAAATGCTGTTACCAACCTTGCCGCTATTCGTTTCAACGCTTGGCGGCGATGCTTCACAGATTGGCCTGGTGACAGGTATCTTCATGTTTTCAGCCATCCTGGTTCGCCCTTTCACTTCGGTGCTTGCAACGCGGATGGACAAAAAGTTCCTCTTGCTCATCGGCATAATCATATGTGCATTAACCACAGGTTCATACTACCTATCGTCAGGTATTTGGATGATTTTGATATTACGGGTAATCCACGGATTCGGATTTGGTTTGGCTACGACATATTTTGCAACGATTGCTACAGAAAACATACCCCGGGATCGCAGGGGTGAAGGCATGGGGTATTTCGGTGTAGGAGAGACCGTAGCCATATCCATTGGTCCATTGATCGGAACCAGTCTGTTGTATAAGTACAATTATCAAAGTCTGTTCATGGGTGGCATGTGCATCCTGCTTCTCGCTCTGATCATGGCGATATTTGTATCAAGAAAACCACAAACGGAATCAGGTGCGGACCTATCGGGTTCCCATACACCTAAGATCAAGCTAATCGAAAAAAAGGTGCTCTTTCCTTCTCTGCTGATTATGCTAGTCGGCGTGGCTGCCGGTTCGATCATGTCGTTTGTGGCTTTGTTTGCGGCAGAGAGAGGTTTCGATAATGTAGCCTGGTTTTTCTTCATTGTGGCTATTGCGAGTTTCGTGGTCCGATTGTTCTCCGGGAAAATGTTCGATCGATTGGGCCCGGGTTCCGTACTGCTGCCATCTGCCGTATTCGCAATCGTTGGACTTTTCGTTCTGACAATCGCCCAAACTAACATCCATTTCCTCATTGCCGGTGCCTTGTACGGATTCGGATTCGGAGCGATCTTCCCGGCAATTCAGACCTGGTGTGTCAACTTGGTGGACGAGCATGAACATGAGAATGCCATGGCTTCTTTCTTCAATTTCTTCGATCTGGGCATTGGCGGCGGTTCACTGCTTCTTGGTATGATTGCTTCAGCATTTTCCTATACAGTGGTGTATGATATTGCCATAGGCATTTTTGTGGTATATATCCTGTTATATCTGGTATACTCCCGGAAACAACGGAGAGCTGAAGATTATTCATTGGAGGTAGACATTGAGTAAACAACGTATCAAGGACATTGCCATCCAACATTTCAATCGTCTGGGTTACGAGGGAACCAAGATGGCACAGATCGCCGAAGAGGCCGGCATTCGCAAGCAATCCCTTGCTTACCATTATCCGACCAAAAAGGCGCTGCTGCTTGAACTCTATGAGGAAGTGGTTCAGGAGGAACAGCAATTCGTTAAAGACTTCTTCCTGGAAGCGAATGAACTGCCTTTGGAGCAGCAATTGTACAACTTTTTGCTTGACCATAAAAACAGATTCCTGACTCATCCGAATGTGGCTTTTATGTACATTCTGTCCTTTATTACTCCGCTTGAGGTTCATGATTTTGTACTCGCGCAGTATCGTACATATCTTGGCACGCTCAAAGCCGAGCTCGCTGCCGTGTTTGCCAAACATGAGGACATCCGTCTAAACCCCGAGGAAGCTACAGTGGCTTATGTCACACTATTGGATGGACTGGATGTACAGCTCGTATATGAGACCAGACAATCTTATGAACACGCACTCGCCATTGCCTGGAATGTGTTCTGGACAGGCATTCGCCGCTAGCGAATCCGGTTTACCTTGCAAGCTAAGAGGAGCGTATCTCCATGTTTCTGCTGTGGAGACCGCTCCTCTTTTGTAATATGCTTTTAGCTCAGGCTGCCTGTACGTTATTTTACGGTCAAAATGACACGTTGATAATGTTTCAGCTGATGCTCGCCATCATCCTGTACCTCGGCCACGATATGAATCGTGTCCCCGGATTTGGCATCCTCAGGTACGGTGAATGTCACCGTGCTCGTGTCACTGCCTTCCAGTTTGATCGTATCTACCTGTTCATCCTTCGCCAGCTCCCGATGCAATCCAAGCAGCAGGTCTCCTACGACCTCCTTCTCCACTTGGTTCTGCTCTACTATGGCATCCTCATACGTGTCTGCTTCAAAATATCTCCACCATTTATAGGTCAATTGATTGCCATCCGGGTCCTTCGCTTCGGCATTGAGTGTTACTTGCTCACCCGCACTGACGGACAGATCGAGTCCTTCCTTAACGGTCAGCGTCGGGTTATGGTTGGCTCCTTCATAGGTATCTGCAACAGCCCAGTCTGCACGAGCCGCAAAATCGTCCTGAATATCATCAAACCATCTCATCAGGGAATACTCGGCCTCATATCGTTTCGTATACGGATCATAATCGAGCACATTGTTTCTGAACAGCTTGTCATTCACTGCGCCGAATCGTCCGCCCCAACCGCCGTAGGAAGGATCCTCCATACTGCGAAGTCCGTTATCAATCAGATAGAAAAACGAAGGGGAATCCCCCTCGGAGATAAAGTCGTATTTATCATATTGCGGATTGTTTTTAAGATACGCGTCACTTCCGCGCTGTTCTTCGTCCAGCTCGCCTTCAATCATTTTGCCATCACCCATGGAAGCATACATATCCAGCAGCTTGCCATGTCCATCCAGAATGTTTTTGATCATCCAGTCCCCATGCAGCTTGCTGTTTACTTCTTCGGCATGCATCTTCCACGCATACGCAAAATGCCAGAAGTTCGACTGGTCATTCAAAATGCGGATGTCCGGCCAGTTCTTCGCAATATATTCGTTATAACTGTCATCTTGGTCGAGGATGATGTACAGCACCAGTTTATCACTGACCTTTTTGCGGATGGTTTCCCACTCTGCCGTGTCTTTGTACTGCTCTTCAATGGATTTCAGCGCTCTTGCCGTTGTATTGGTGCCACCCCAGGTTTGAACAATCAGATCACGGGGATCATCGTCAAGGAAAAGGGCCTGAAGAAATTCGGAGCCTTCCGTTTCTTTCTCCATCTCGCCTTTATCGGAGATATTCCCGATTTTGGTCATGGCACGAAGCTGCTCGGGTTCCGGATAACCATCCGCGTGTTTGGACAAGTTCGGATAAATCTCACCATAAGCATCGATCATATCGTATACCCACTGTGTACCTGTCCAACGGAATGGTTCAATTCCCGCTTCTTTATCACCTGCGTAATGATAAACCGAACTGGTCAGCACAATGCCGGCCAGATCCATTTCATTGGAATACAGCAAAAAACGGATGACCGAGTTCATATCATCAACTTCACCATCGGTCGTAATAACGGTTCTTCCTTTAGCTGTTTCACTCTTTGCCGTTTTCTGATTATTGCTCTCTTCCTGTTCTGCTGCCTGGTTCGGTGTCTCACTTGCTGCTTGAGGTGTTTTGGATGCGCATCCACTAATCACCAGAATACTACTGATAAAACCTGCAGCGAATACATTCAGCCATTTTCTCTTGTTCATAATGTTCCCCTTTCTTGTTCAGCATGAGGTGTGTGGGAATGACCAGCGCGCGCTTTCCTATTCCTTAATATGGACCGCCTGAATGCCAAAAAACCCAAACATGAATACGCCGTGGACAGAATCCACGCATATTGATGTTCAGGTTTTGCCTGCCGAAACAGTAACAATCCTTATTTGAAAAAAAGTATAGCATGTCTATTTATTGATGTAAACGCCTTCAATTCTCTTTTTCTCGATTTCTTATCAAATTGGGTCTGAAGTAGGCCTCTTGATATTCCTACTGCTCCATTGCACCCAGGCCATCCTCCACAGGTTGTAAGCTTTTGCCATTTTGATATAGTATAATTTCTATGATGACTGGATCCTGGATCCTATACATAACATGACATTCACAACATCAGGAGGAATTAAAGCCATGCAAAAACTGGACGCTGCCTTAAAACAGTTTGTTGAACAGCAGGATTTATACAATGAAGCTTACGGACTTTTCAGACAACATGATCTGCGCCCCCGCGAACAGCCTTACCAGCCCGAAGTGGACAAGCGGATACCGCTCTCACCTGAGCTTATGTATTTGTACACCCATTATGAAATGAGAGATGTAAAAGCTGAAGGGACACTCAAAATGAAAAGTGCGGCCGTGGAAATTGGTGATGCGGCCCTGTTATCCTTTGTTGCCCCCGAACATCTGCACCGCCAGCAGCAGGGTTACCGCTGGATCGGCAGGAATGAGCCATATGTGGAGTCTCCCTCCTGGAAAGCAAATCACGTTGTCATTGCCAATTTCAATGATGATCCATTGATTGTGGATACAAACGAGGTCAACTCACCTGTGTATGCTGCCTTTGAAGGCGGAGAGCCCCGGCGTATTGCCGATTCATTGTCCGACCTGTTCGCTGCGCTCGCCATCCTGATTGAAGCGGCACACTCCTATGGCGGAGAAGTGAAGGATGAAGAGACATATGAAACCAAGCCCGAATATTTGGAGCATGTAGAACCTTTATTGGTTGATCTGCTTGGCGCAGAGTACACCGCACACCTAGTTGAGTATTTATCGCTTCGTTAAAACACGGGAGCGTAGAATAACCCTGATCGGGAGTACGGCTTGGCTAACCGATTAATGATGTGTACTACACTATTCACGACGAATTTATCTCTGGTGAACAAGGGGGAAGACTATGATTTATGTTGCTTTGCTTCGGGGGATTAATGTAGGCGGGAACAATAAGATCAATATGAAGCAGCTGAAAGAAACATTTGAGCAGGCAGGTATGCTGGATGTCGTGACGTACATTAATACGGGCAACATTATCTTTGCCGATCAGCAGGAACGCATTCAGGCTAACGTCGAGATATCCAAGATACTGGAGCAGGCCATTGCTGCTGAGTTCGGCTTAGAAATTCGGGTTGTAGTGCGCAATATGGATGAAATGCAGACCGTGCTTCAGGCTCTGCCCGAGGAATGGACCAATGATGATCAGGCAAAGAGTGACGTGATGTTTCTCTGGGATGAGGTCAATGACGTCTCGGTTTTGGACAAGCTGCCCCTTAAACCGGAAGTCGGTACATTGATATACGTTACCGGAGCCATCTTGTATTCGGTAAGCAGGGAAGATGCCCCGCGCAGCGGGATGAACAAGCTTGTCGGTTCCTCCGTCTACAAATATATGACGGTCAGGAATATCAACACGACCCGCCAAATTTACAAGCTCATGCTGGCCGCGGCAGAGAAATCATAGAACTTCAATGAGATAAAAAAAATCCCCCAAGGGATGGCATGGAGAAAACAATCTGACTACCGTCTTCTCCATTCCATCTCCTTGAGGGATCCTTTTACAAATGCTGGCGTTCTGCATATTCAATCATTAATCTATCTGAATACGTCTGCGGGTATGATCATCCCCTGAACGTTTCGGAATTTCAAGCTTCAGCACGCCATCTTCCAATCTGGCCTTGATATTCTCCTCATCAATGTGTTCCACATAGAAACGCCGGAGGAATTCACCTGATCGACGCTCCTGCCGAATGATCCGGTTGGAATCATCCTTCTGTTCATGAAACTCATTGCGTTTGGCACGGATGATCAGTTCATTGCCCTGAACCTGAATATCAATATCCTGCTTGGCGATACCTGGAAGATCTGCCTCAATTAAATACTTACCCTCTTCTTCACGGATATCCGTCCGGAATGGCTGGCTGCCGGTTCCAAAGGGAGAAACCCATGGGCTGTCAACCATATCATTGAAGGATTTCAGCATGTGTCCGAACAGGTCTTCATTTCGTTTACGAAACGGGATCAGATCAAACATGAACATCATCTCCTTGTATGTGATTGGTTTGTTGTTGCTTACATGGATTATTATAATCCTCTTTGTGGATGATGCTCAAAAGGCGAAAACGGCGAAAAAAAACAAAATTTTCTCATCATGGCTTACTGGTGTGAAATAGGTTCTTCTTTCTTTTATTTTGACCTTTTTTAACCTTTTGACTTTCACTGACTAATTCTACGGAATGACGAACTCATCTATCCTGCTACCTTCTGATAAACTAAAGCTAACGCATCCGATGCCATGGGTGTTCCCCTCGCCAACGTTACCCCTCATACTGAAATCGATCCAGAAACCGCTTGACGATGAGATTGGGCGATTTGCTCTCACGCATAACCCAGCCAATGGAAATCGCACGCTGTACACCTTCAATTTCCAGGATGGAGAAGTCATGATGCAGAACACTTCTGTCATGGGTGAAGGAGTATTCATGACCGATCGTCACCGCATCCAGCTGGGCGAGTGCAGCATTGACCACTTCGGAGTTATTCGTTCGGAACAGTACATTCACCTCTCCCACCGCCTGTGAAAGCTCCCCTACAAACAAATCCACCAATTCGTCATTAAATAACACCAGTGTCTCATCTTTCAGCTCACGCATGGTAATCGATTTTTTGCCTGCCAAGCGATTGGTATGATTCACACAGGCACGCATCACCCCTTCATCAATCGGAACAAAATCCAGCCCTTCCAGATGCTGCTCCATATCATCTGTATACAGAGCGATTAGACCGAGATCGACCTGCTTGTTACGTACATCTCTGATAATATTGCGGGCAGCACTTTCGGACAGCTCAAACTTCAGATCCGGATACCGTTTCTTCATACTCGCAATGGTAGGTATAATGCCGGGAACCCCTCCAGGTATGGCTGACAATCGGAGTTCTCCATGGATCGACTCCCCAATATACTGGGCATCCTCCTTGATGTTCTGGACCGTATCCACAACGGATTTCATTTTGCCTAAAATAGGCTTGGCCTGTTCCAATACATATGCACCGTTACGGGAACGGCTGAACAATTGCATGCCCAGTTCATGCTCCAGGCGTGTTATCGCCTGACTGATGGTAGACTGCGTAACCGACAATGTTGCAGCAGCAATGGTAATTGATTTGGTCTTTTCAACTTCAAGCACATACACCATTTGTTCCAGATTCATCGTTCATTTCCCAACCCTTACATTAATTAATTTTAAGCTAAGTGTATTTTTGTTAAATATACATGAATCATAAAATTAAGTATACTTGGATTGAAGATGAATGTAAGCGAAATCATTTTATTTTAACCAACAAAGGAGTGCTACATATGAATACGTTTGAGAATCGATTTGCAGGTAAAGTGGCGGTTGTTACAGGTGCGGCATCCGGTATCGGTTATGCCATTGCGAGAAGGCTTGTCCAAGAAGGAGCTTCCGTCGTTGCCGCCGATCTGAATACAGAACGTCTGGACGCCATTCAGGGTGAACTCGGGGAACGGTTCTTCGGCGTTAAAGCCAATGTGACCGTTGAAAACGATATTGAAGAAATGGTGAGTGCCGCCGTCAAACAATTTGGCAAACTCGATCTGGCCTTTAATGTGGCAGGCGCATCCCGTGCAGGCGTCATTACGGAACTCTCGGAGAAAGATTGGGACTTCACCGTGGATCTATGCATGAAAGGCGTCTTCCTGAGCATGAAACATGAAGCCCTTGAGATGGCTAAACATGGTGGCGGAGCCATCGTAAACGTGGCCCCCCTCAACTCCCACGTGCCCATGTATGCCGGATCGGCCTATGCCTCTGCCAAAGCCGGTGTCGAAATGCTCACCAAGAACGGAGCACTCGAAATGGCGCGTAACGGAATTCGCGTTAATGCCATTCTACCCGGCCTCATCGATACACCATTAACTGCGGAACTGCTCTCCAATGCAGATATCAAAGAAGCCTATATGGAGCGGATTCCAATGAAACGTGCTGCACAGCCGGAAGAAATGACGGGACCTGCCCTGTTCCTTGCAAGCGATGACGCAGGATATGTGTCCGGTTCCAGCCTCATAGTAGATGGAGCTTGGGCAACTACCGGATATCCAGACCTGAGCCGCTGGTTCTAAGTCAGTACATTTCCACAAGGTTTCCAAACACCACCAAGCAAGTAAGCAAGTAAAGCCTATTGGACAGAGCTCAGCTCTGCCAGTAGGCTTTTTCACTTGGATATAAAGCACGGCATGTTTTACACAAATGCTCTGATTCGCTAACTTTGGCTTAACAATTCGCCCCTATACTAAAGCAATTATACATACTATCAACCATGAAACGATAAAGGGGATCTGGAACTTTGAAAAAGAGAAATCAATGGCTCGCCGTTTTGTCCATGACAGCTATACTCGGCGCAGGAGCAACCAGCTACACATCAATGGTTAATGCAGCCAGCGCATCTGAATCTGCTAATAATCATGTCGTACTACGAACAGCCATCCAAAATATGCAGGGAACGATTACATGGGACAGCAGCAGTCGCAGTGCCGACATCCAGTTGGGAGAAGTCCGAGTGCAACTCCCGGTCGGAACAGCTACAGCTACCATTAACGGTGTGCAAACACAGCTGGACAGCAAAAGTTATGTTACGAAAGGAACGACATACGTTTCTCCACAAACACTGAAATGGATTACGGATCAAGTAATTCTGAGCCAAAATAAAACCGGGTTCGAACAGACAGCTGCTTTCCAGATGCCAGGTGGCAAAGCCGAAATCGCTGCCTCTACTCCGGACGGTCAGCGCCTCCTCGTTACTGAAGCCGACAATGGCAGCATTTCTGTGCTGGATATTGCTGACTTGAACAACGTTAATGTTCTGAAAACCGTCAGCTTCCATAACCTCTCTGCCAAAGCCGAAGTAACCAGCGTAACGGTATCCCAGGACGGCAAATACGGCCTCGCCGTTATTCGTACAGGTGATACAGATACCGAAGCGAACAAGGGACTGCTGGCGATTGTTGATCTTGCAACCTACAAAACCGTGAAGACGTATGAGCTTGGCATCGGGCCAGACTCCATTGCATTGTCCCCTGACGGACTACACGCCGTGATTGCGATTGAAGATGAGGAACTTAACAAAGCTGCAGACGAGATCGATTACCCCAATGCAAAACGCCCAGGCAGCATCATGATTGTATCGTTTACCGGCGGAAACGTCCTTGAAGGAGAGGTAACCAACCTGCCTGTGTCTCTGGAAGATGTGACCGGCGCAAGCTATCCGCACGACCCGCAACCTGAGTATGTTGCCATTAGCCCGGACAGCAAAACCGCAGCTGTTACATTGCAGGAGAACAACGTCATTGCCATCATCGACCTGCAAACGAAACAGATCAGCTCCATCTTCTCCCTCGGTACTACCTCACACCAAGCGGATTTGAACGATGATGGTGTCGTTCAGTTCACCGAAAGCCTGACTGCTCGCTATGAGCCAGACGGTATTGCGTTCTCTGCAGATGGCAAATACCTGCTGACTGCCAATGAAGGCGACTTGGGCAAAGATGAGTTTGATGATGGCGTCAAAGCAGGCGGACGCAATATCGCCGTCTGGGATCTGCAGGGCAAGCGGGTATACGACAGCCAGAACCTGATCGATGAAGCAACCGCGAAGGTTGGTTTATACCCGGATGACCGCAGTCCCAACAAAGGCAGTGAAGTCGAGAACCTGACGGTATCCACCGTAGACGGCACAACCTATGCTGCCGTAGCCTCCGAACGGGCTGATGCCATTTTGTTCTTCGATCTGGCTGACCCGGTAAACCCGGTCTATCTGGGACTGATTCCGACAGCTGGTGAGTCACCGGAAGGAATCCACCGGGTTAACGGCCGCAGCGTATTTGTCAGTGCGGATGAGAGCACGGGTACACTTAGCTTTTTTGAGAAAAAATAGAATAGGTACGCAGTAGGCAGCTGTGCCAGCCGCTGGGGTACCGAGTTCGTGAAATTCAAAAGGACAAGAGAGCTGTGCTCTCCTGTCCCTTTCTTGTAATCTGACGTTCATCACGAATCAAGCCGCCGGGTAGCTTCGAACCGGGTTACTACCAGAAAAAAACGGCCTGTAAGTATTTTTTTCTGATAGCAGCCCGTATGCCTCTTCAGGCAATTCCTCGTTAACCTTCACCATTATGGCATCTTTGCCTTTATGATACTTCTTGGACATGCCAATCTCTGAAACTTTAAACGTTCCGAGCCAATCTCTCCAACCATTCCACTGCCGGAGCGAGGACAGCTTCATCGATATCAAATTCTGGATGGTGATGGGGTGCAGGCAGATCGCTGCCTACAATCATATACGTGGCAAGTCCACCCTGCTCCTGCACGCGTTTTATCATATAACTTGCATCCTCGCTTCCCAAGGCAGCGCCATCCGAGATTGCTTCGGCATGCCTTATTCCGGAGATTCCTTCTGCCTTCTTCACGGCAAGTTCCGCAAGTTCCATATCACACCTTATCGGAATCGCTCCGCCTACAATTTCAACCGTAACACGTAACTCATGCATGGCTGCGCTATGCTCCAGAATCTGACGAACACGCCGCTCCAGTTCATGATTCGTTTCCTCCTTCGTAGAACGCGTCTCAATCACCATACGAGCGTGCTCGGCGATGATGTTCGCGCCAGTTCCCCCTTCCAAAATGCCCACATTGATCCGTGTATCGGCTGTACTGAATCTTGGCAGGGCATGAATGTTAAGCATGGCTGTCGCTGCACCAAGCAGCGCATTCCGTCCTTCTTCAGGTGAAGCTCCCGCATGAGAGGATACCCCGGTAAAGTGCGCTTCCAGCTTCGTCGTTGCCAGGAAACCAGCGGAGGCCCCTTTGACATGACCGGACGGTACATCGGTGCCCAGATGCATGCAGAAGAGGCGGTCGACCTGATCCAGCATGCCTTTTTCTACCATGGCGTACGCACCGCGCACCCCCTCCTCGGCAGGCTGGAACAGCAGCCGGACTTTCCCCGGAAACTGCCGGTCACTTAACCGTTCTGCCAGTGCGAGACCAATGCTGGTATGACCATCGTGTGCACATGCATGCATGATGCCTTCATGAGTTGAGCGGAACTGCCCCGACTGTGGCACATGCTTGTTCTGCATGCTTTCACGAATCGGCAGTGCATCCATGTCAAAGCGAAAGGCAGTTGTCGGCCCTTCCTGAATTCCATCCAGCTCGGCTACAACAGCCGTAAATCCGCCGCGCATCTGTTCCACGATAGCGGGCTCTGCTCCTTCCTGAAGAGCACGCTGATAGGCATCTTCCAGTACTTCCGGTTTGGGCAGCCCCCGCCGGGATGCATCATCAATGGCATCTTTTCCATAGGTAACACGATAACCTAACGTTGTTAACATCTGTACAACTTTGGTCGCGGTTCGAAATTCAGTGAATCCCAATTCGGGATATTGATGCAGCTCTCTGCGAAGCGCGATAATGTCGATCATATTGGTTCCCCTCTCTCTACTCTCTTCATTTCCTGTATTGTCTAGCTTCTACAATCTTGCATGAACTCCCGGCCCAAGTGGAAGGTTGAAGACGTACCAGAGAATAACCATAACAACCCAGACGGAGAAGAAGGCAATGGAATATGGCAATATCAAGGAATAATACGTTCCGAGCTTGGCATCCTTGCGGTATTCCTGCAAAAATCCGACGAACAATGGTACAAAAGGCGATACCGGAGCGAGTGGAATAATAACCGAATCGGATACCCGGAAAATGACTTGAGTAAACGCTGGATGGAACCCAAGCAGCATCATCATCGGGATAAACACAGGAGCCAGTATGGACCAGATCGCAGATCCGCTTGCAATAAACATCGTCAGCAGTGCAGACAGGAAGATCAGTCCAATCACAACCGGAATACCGTTAATCCCTGTTTTTTCAAGCAAATCCGTAATGGTGAGTGCCAGAAATTTACCCATATTGCTCCAGTTGAACATGGCCACGAATTGGGATAGCGGGAAGACCATCACGATAAATCCTGCCATCGTTTTGATCGGTTCAATGAGCAATTTCGGCAAATCATTCTGATTCCGAATCACTTTCAGTTTAATGCCATAAGTCAGTGCCACGGTGAAGAAGAACAGCAAAATGACAGGCACAATCCCTGCAAGGAAAGGCGAACCCATTACACTGCCTGTTTCCGGGTTGCGAAGAATGCCATTTGAAGGCACCACCATAAACGCGATGACAGCGATAAAAAGAAGGGCGGCAATACCGGCTGCGCGCAGTGCCCGGTTTTCTTCAGGTGTTGGGGCTTCCAGCTTGTATACACGTTCTCCTTCATATGTGCCAAGGCGCGGTTCCAGGAATTTGTCTGTCATAAACCCTGCGACCAACGTCAACACAATGACAGAGGCAGACATGAAGTACCAGTTATCCAAGACCGTAACACCCACACTCGGATCTACCGAGGCGGCAATTTCGGTACTAATGCCTGACAACAGTACGTCCGTAGTCACAATCAGCATATTTGCGGTGAAACCAGCGCCAACTCCGGCAATGGCTGCGATCAATCCGGCAATCGGATGTCTGCCTACAGCGAGAAAAATCAATGCTCCGAGCGGAGGCATGATCACAAGCGCTGCATCCGAGGACACATGACTGAAGAATGCAATGAAAATGACAAGATAGCTGGCATAGCGGGCGGGTACCCGAACAGCCATTTTGCGCATAACCGCTTCCAGGAGACCTACTTTCTCAGCCAAACCAATTCCGAGTACCAATGCCAAAATCGAAGCAAGCGGTTTAAAATCTGCAAAGTTCTTTACCACATTCGGCAGCAGCCACTGAATCCCCTCTCGGCTCAGCAGGTTTTTGACCTGTACCTTTTCCCCATCAATCGGGTTATGTGCTGTCGCGTTAAAGAATGACAGTACAAGTGTAGCAATCATCAGGGCGACAATGAGATAGATAAACAATAAAAACGGATTGGGGAGCTTGTTCCCCACTTTCTCTACCCAACCAAAAAGTCCTGTACTCTCCTGCCTTTCCGCTTTCACCATGCAAATACCCCCTGACTGTGATATTAACGTACATTTAACGAAAATGTCGTAATTTTAGGACATTATATAATTAACTCCACCGAAAACTCAATACTTATGTTATGTATTTTGACACTAAAATAAAAAATACCGATCTGCAAACAGGTTCATCATGTCCACTCCTCATGGACATGAGAACTAAGGTTGCATAATCGGTATCCTTATTCTGCCTCAATGTTCGAAAATCTAACGCAGCAGTCGATATCGGTTACTCGGCCGTCCTCTGCGGGTATTCAGCTCATTTCCCGTAATCTCAGCCAAGGAAAATGCCGTAAGACTGCCCAGAATACGTTGTACGTGCCTGATGGTCATTGATAATCCCGATGCCAGTTCACTGGCCGTAAATTCTTCTCTGCCCATCCGGCGTATGTATGCCTTTAATTTCTGAAATGTACGAATGCTTACCCCTGCCTTGTTCAACTGTTCGAGCAATTCGGTGTCACTTGAATACATCTCATAAGATAACTCCTGCTCCTCGCCCGCTGCCTCCACAATGCTACCATCCGTCTCATAGACAATCACACGTCCGACTTCATCGTCCTTGGCATATTGGATCGCCTTGCGGGCATGACGTTCCGCATCAAATGCCGTCTCACCGAACCCGATCCCCGCAAATGAAAGCAGATCCGTATCCAGCTCAAGCTGATGCATCGTCGTGTGCAGCGATTCCATGTTGCGGGCCATTCCGCCCCTGGAACCATACATCAGGTATCGTCCTGTACCATCCTGATGAAGGGAACCATCGATTTGTTCACAATGACGCAGCAGGATGCCTTTGATCTTGAGCTCCATATGCTGCAGCTGATACCGTTCCGTCGATTGTTCACCAGCTTCATGCCACCGGTCAATCTCGACCATTAACACGCCAATCTGGCTGTCCTTGAATGCGGAGCTGCGAATCTGCTCAATCAGCATTCGTACCGCCTGAACCGTCTCCAGCTTGGTGGAATCAATTTTGAAGACAGGGACCCCTCTCTGGAGTAATCCTTCATATACAGCGTACAGACAGGTAATGGCTGCCTTGGTCTGCCCCTCCTCCCAGTGACGAACGTGGAATTGGATCATATCTTCGACATCGTAATCGGTGGAAAAAACGTATTTTCGTAATTGTTCATCTGAGAAGTTCAATTCCTCGAGACTGTCCATCAGCCCCCAGCTTTCATTCCCCGTCATATCAATGGAGATTTCCTTCACCGGATTATCTAGTGTATAAATGGCTTGCAGCATGGCTTTGTACAAGCTGGCCCCGGTAGGCGGGCAGTAGATGGCATGTTCTTTTTCATGCAAGACGTCCTGGGCTGCCAGATAAGGAATGGGACCCGTAAACACCCATCCATGCACATTCTCGCGGTTCCTCGTAATAATCTCGCCCGTCTCGCGTGCGTGTTCATAGGGATACAATTCAAAGTAAGCCTCCAGATTCTGCCCCTCCACAGCACGCATGGTCCGCTCAATGGACGGCTTCGGTCCTACAATTCCGATTCGGTACATGCACTCACATCCCCTTGTCCAACGCAACATCGTTTAATACAAAAATCATACCGAACTGAGGTTCCGCTGTAAACCTCTTCATCTCAGCCATTGCTCACACCCTCTCATTCCTGATTATGCTTCGTAATCGTAAATTTTACATTTAGTTAACCCATTTCTTACGTTCGTTTAGCAATTGTTGTATACACTGGTTTTGGGGTACCAAACTATACATATCTATTTTAGGAGGATGCATTCATGTTAAACCGGTTCAATGCCCGTGCGGCCAAAATGATGCTCGCGGTTACGACAGTTGTTACAGCTACGCTGGGAGGAAGCAGCGCTGCGTGGGCTGTAGAGGACACTGCTACACCTGCATCATCATCACCGATCAAAAATGTCATTATCCTGATTCCGGACGGCATGGCTAACGACGCTACTGCACTGGCCCGCTGGTACAAAGGGTCTTCCCTGACTTTGGATTCGATGGCAAGCGGTATGGTTCGCACACACTCCGCGGATGCTCCGATTGCGGACTCGGCTCCTGCGGGAACGGCTTTTGCTACAGGTTATAAATCACATACAGGGTATGTAGGCGTACTGCCAGACAAGGCAACCATGCCTGGACAGAAGGCTATTGCGCCTGGAGACGCCAAAAAACCGATTGCTTCCGTGCTGGAAGCATCCAAACTGGCAGGTAAGGCAACCGGCATTATCGCCACCTCCGAAATTATGCACGCTACGCCGGCAGACTTCTCTGCCCACTATCCAGATCGCAAAAATTACGATGCGCTCAGCAAACAGCAAGTATATAACGGCCTGGACGTTGTTCTCGGCGGCGGAAGTCGCTACCTCGAGCCAGCGGGCCGCAAAGATGGTGAGAATCTGGTCTCTTCCATCAAGGCACTCGGTTACGATTACGTGACCACACCGGCTGCCATGAAAGCCTCGGACTCCGGCAAGCTGTGGGGAATGTTCGCACCTGCAAGCATGGCTTATGATATGGACCGTGACCCTGCCAAGCAGCCAAGCCTTGCTGAAATGACATCCAAAGCTATTGATGTTCTTTCCAAAGACGAAGACGGCTTCTTCCTGATGGTTGAAGGCAGCAAAGTGGACTGGGCAGCTCATGCCAACGATCCAATTGGAATTATCAGTGACGTGCTGGCATTTGACGATGCCGTAAAAGTAGCCATGGATTTTGCCAAAGCAGATGGTGAGACAGCTGTCGTGGCGGTAACGGACCATGGTAACGGCGGACTTACCATTGGTAACAATGCAACAAGTGGCACGTATGACAAGGAACCATTGTCCACATTTATCGGACCTTTGAAAAAGGCCAAGCTGACAGGTGAAGGTGTGGAAGCAAAGCTGAATGCCAAACGTACCAACATCAAAGCTGTTATGAAACAATACTATGGCATTTCCGACCTGACATCCGAGGAGATTGCCACAATTAAGGCAGCCGAGCCGGGCAGCCTCAACTACGCAATCGGGCCAATGATTAGCAAACGCGCAGGCATCGGCTGGACGACTGGTGGTCACACAGGTGGAGATGTCGTGCTGTATACGTATGCACCGAACAATGACCGTCCATTCGGCGTGATCGACAACACCGATGTGGCTAAATACATGGCACGCGTACTGGATCTGGATCTGGACAGCGTGAGCAAACAACTGTTTGTTCCTGCCAAACAAGCATTCACTGCCAAGGGTGCAACGTACAAGCTGGATCTGACGGATGCCAAAAATCCTAAGATTCTGGTTACTAAAGGCAACACAAAAGTAGAACTGCATATCTACAAAAACATTGCGCTGGTTAACGGCAAAAAGACTGCGCTGGAAGGCGTGATTGTATACAACGGCGTTGACGCATTTGTACCGCAAGGTGCAGTGGATCTGATCCAATAATTCGCAAGATTGCCTGTAACGAAACGAGAATAATATAAAAACCACAGGAGCTTTACAGCGGTTTACCTGGAATTAAACCATTAGGCTGCCGAATATTTCGGCAGCTATTTTGTTGTTTGTTGATAGGAAGTAGGCTCCCCTCCGCGCTTATCGTATAATGGATGTGACATTTATAAATGGGAGACAAAAGGAGAGATTCACCCATGTTAATCAAACTAAACTGGATCACGCTGCGGGTACGCAATTTGGAAGCCTCGCTCGGGTTCTACCACGGCATGCTCGGGCTCCCCATACAGCGCCAATTCGAAAGCCGTGGACGGCAGATTGCCATGCTGGGCACTGAAAATGAAACCATGCTGGAACTGATTGAGGGCAGCGAATCCATCGTAAAAGAAGAATCTGGCGTGTCAATCGGCTATGAGGTGAGCTCGTTGGAAGAAGCTATGGAACGGCTGGCAGCACTGAATATTCCTATTGTTCGTGGCCCCGTCCAGCCCAACCCCCATCTGCGTTTCCTTTACATCGCTGATCCGGACGGCTTCGAGGTACAGCTTGCCGAGCATGGATGATCGATGTGACACGGAGGAACAGCGGTGAATACACTTGGTATCTCAATATCTGCTACCCAAATCAAGTCTGCAACGAGCCGGACGCTAAGCTATTGAATTATCGGATAAGGAGTTGAGCGAGGAATGGAGAAAAACGTGGAACAACGTCCATCCGCCAAGCCCCGTCGCCGCAGAATAGGATGGTTCACTGCAATCGCTGTCGTACCTCTGCTTACATGTGGAATGCATATCGGGTTTAGCACCTGGGGAAACGGCTATGCATCGGCACCTGCTCTAGGAGGGATTCCACAGGATTCAGCACCTGTTCAATCGACGGGGAAAACAATCGTTTTCCCAGGAAATGATGGGAGTAAAATTGCATTGCCTCTGCAGTTGACGGAAGCAGATCTCAGCATGGACAGCGATCGAAGTTATATCCGATCTGCACCTCCCCGAATTCCGGAGATGAGTTACGAACTCTCGCCGGAACTGAAAGAAAAGCTGCAAGCTGTACTCGTGTATCGACCAGACATGCAAGGCGGCTACCTGTTATTAGCGCCAGCAGGCTGGAAAGCTTCGGGAAGCGTAGGTGCGAACGGTTCATATGGACTCACGCTGACGAATCCAGATAATATAGCAGAGAACCTGCATTATTCGGATAATGCCTGGGCCTGCCAAGGCTGTGCCATAAACAACATTGGGACTTATTTCCCCGATCAGGCCGACTGGGCAGATGAACAGGGTTTCACGGTCTATGAACCTATGGCTTTTGACCAATGGAATGATGTCGGATCAGAGGGGGATAACCACCGAACAGCATTATATGTGACGACATCGAAGGACGGATTTTACCAGAAAGGTGTCGGTTATTACGCAGAAGACATCAACGGTTATTTATTCAGGCTGCTGGAATACAACCTAGCTCAAGTTTCGTCTATTGAAGACGAGGTGATTCAGTCCTCTTTGCATTTTTTCCAGTCCCATCATGGACCGATGAATATGGAGACAGACTAGGTGTACGCCTAGGATAACCGTTATTTAACACAATGAAAAAAAGAGCATCTCTAGTTGCTTACAGACCATGCTCTTGTTTTGTATTCTTCACTTCATTCGGGGGATTCTGTTGGACACTTCACTCTTAATAGCTCGGCAAGCCGGCGATAACCGGGTCCATCTTCGCTTTGGTTCACTTCATCTTCGTCCATCTCCAGCCAATAATCGGCATCCAGCAGCTCTACCATGTCCAGCAGCGTGATCTCGGCACAAGCAGGATGTTCACAAGCAGCCAGCATAGGTGCGGGACTGTCATCCCAGTTGTACCCGTCCACCACAGCATGCAGAAGTACAGCTGAATCCAGCTCACGGATCTTCGCGGCTGCCTTCTCTGAAGATTCTTCGTACAAAATCTCATCCACGATTGCTTTCTCCGCCTGGGTCAGCCGAAGTCTTACCGATCCCGTGGTACCGAGCAGCATATCTGCAATGGCCGGATCCCGTCTAGCTGCATTCCAGGCCGTCGCCTGAATTCCATATGTAGAGTCCAGCTTCACCCCATATTCAAGCAAGAGCTGGATGGCTTCGATCTGCTTGAACTTCACAGCTTTTTTTAGAGCGGTATCGCCGAGTTTGTCCTCAGCATCCAAGTCTGCTTGCTGTTCTAACAGACATTTAATGGCCTCAGCTGGCATGCGATACGTCAGAAAAAGCATAAGCGGTGTACGTCTCCGTTCATCCCGCTCATTGATATCCAGGCTATGTACTGCTTCGCAAGCTTGTTTCACATCTTTGGACTTACTGATTTCAAGCCAATTCATTAACCATTCTCCTCCTTGTACTTCACATTCTACATTTACACTGTAAAGGAGATATACACGGGGTTCAAGTCACCACTTGGCAGCAAAAAAGCCCGCCCCACGACGAACGTTCGGGCGGACTCTACATTTTCTACTAAAGGTTAACCTGCCTCTAAGCTGACAGCGTATCCATCGGTGCCACACTCGGTGAAGGACGATCACCAGCCTTCTCTTCAGTGACAGAAGAAGACATCTGATGATCTGAAACCAGCTCATTCAGGTTCAGAATCAGTTGTTCCAGCTCACCGAAGCTGTCCACCATCTTCTGAGTCAGGCTGCGCTGCTCCTCCATACTGGCAAGAATCTCTT
The DNA here is from genome assembly GCF_039831995.1 of Paenibacillus pabuli. Taxonomy (NCBI): domain Bacteria; kingdom Bacillati; phylum Bacillota; class Bacilli; order Caryophanales; family Paenibacillaceae; genus Paenibacillus; species Paenibacillus pabuli. Next base: position 781,748 of record NZ_JBDOIO010000004.1, on the reverse strand, counting down.
CCGTAGCGGCACTGGATTGCTGAGTTACACTAGAAATCTCGGAAACCTCATTCACCACTTTAGTGGAGGATTCCTTCATCGTTGCGGAACTGCTCTCAATATCCATGGCCTGGTTCAGCACTTCCTGGGAATTGCTATTAATGGTACGGAAAACAACTTCTGCAGTTTGCACGCTGTCTCTTCCTTCTTGAAGAGCAAGGCGAATGCGTTCGAAGCGATCCGTCAACGCCTGAGTCTGCCCTTTTAACCGGGTCAAAATGGTGCCAATGTCATTTGCCGACTGACCAGAGTGCTCCGCCAGCTTGCGAACTTCCTCCGAAACCACCGCAAATCCGCGTCCATGTTCACCTGCACGAGCGGCTTCGATCGCAGCATTGAGTGCAAGCAGGTTGGTCTGGTTCGCAATATCCGAGATACTGTTCAACATCAGGGACATCGCTTCACTTTCCTCATTGAACTTTCTCATATCGGAAGCCGTGGTATCAATCGTCTCATAGAGTTCCTGCATCTGCACATTCAGATGGTCCATCTGTGCACTTCCCGTTTCCGTGCTGGATGCCATACTGGCGGACAGTTCTTTCATTTGAGACGAGTAGGAAGCAACATCACGGATATGATGATCCGACAGGGAGAGGGATTCCGAAATTTCCGCTACGCTGGTCGCCTGGAACTCCACGCCTTTGGCCACTTCACTGAATCCAAGCGTCACTTCATTTGTAATGGACCCAGTCGCGTCAACTTTTTGCTTCAGTTGATCCGTATAGAGAGACAGGCCTTCCACCGAAGCTTTGACACGTTCCATCATGGTCTCTACTCTTTGTTTGGATTGCTCTACTTCCTGCCAGCGGACTTCGCTGTCCAGGAAAAGTCTTTGATTTAAATGGGAGACTAACATCAGGATGGCTCCAGTAAGGGCGAACATGCCCACGTTAACAATATTCCCAATCAAGTCTATCGTATTTTCTGTATTTATAACAAATAACTGAAGAACACTATTTGCGAGTGATATGAAAAATCCAATCATAAAAAACTTTTTGTTCGGATACAGCAGAAGTATTGCAGTTAAGACCAGACTTAACGAAAAATTGACAGCTCCCCAACCAATGTAGACCCCACATATTGTAATGATCAGTGTGATCAGCCAAGGAATTAAATGAATGTGTTTTCGTTTCACATTAGCATATGTAACCCAACCCGCAAATAAAATGGCTATGCTACTGGAAACAACCAGCTTAGGAAGCAAAAAGATCAAGCCCAAACCAATCGCAACTATAAGCCACAAAATGATATTGATTAGCTTGTTCCTCTTCCAAATAATTTCATCATACCGATTCATACGTTCCCCGTCCTTTATCTAGGTAAATGTGGTGTTGTAGGGCAACTCTGTACTACATTCCATTGGTCTATGGTCCTGCTTATACGCAATCCGCAACCCCCCCCGCGCTGTAGCATAGTACAAATTAACTTCATAAACATGAAATAAGCGCTACATGATGTATATCGGTATTCTAAATTTGAAATTTTATATGACTTCCAAAATAATATACTTCCATATTATATTGACAAACGAAAATAAGCCTGCTTATACGCTGTGACGCACAAGACAGGCTAATTGGTTCATTCAAGTGGATCACGTTACCTACTACCAATCCTATTTTATTTACAACTCGATCATATCTCGCTCTGCTTCCTGAAGATCATCGTACAGTTTATCTATAAACCCCATTTTATTATGTAAAGTCAAATTAGTACTTTCACCATATGAAATAGTTATCACCTATCTAAAGTGTTGTGCTACAAAGCGGTACATAGACAGTAGGATTCCTCAATAAATATTATTGTGGAATCCTTGTCTCCCCTTGCAATAAATTCACTTGGCGGCCATTAATGACAACGGTGTGGTTATTGCTCCATTCCAAATGGACTTGATCCGTCTTTCGCTCAGAATATACAACCTTCCGAAACCAAAGTGCTCCCTGTAATTCCCCTACAATACCGAATGTCCCCATTGCACCCGCATCCGTTTTATAGAACTTTAGTGTATAGTGCTGATCTGGCGAATGTGTCGTCGTGAGTATTACTTTTGATCCGGAGAACATCGCAGTAAATGATGCAACAACAAGTAGTAGGAAAATGAGGACTGCGGAGAGAATCACCGAGATCCAGCTTCTTAGCTTCGCAAAGTTGTTCGATCGATCTTTATAACCAAGTATAGCCAGAGCAAGAACGAATATCGAAGTAACGAGCAGCACATAGGCAGGCGGAACGATTAACCATTGATTATTCATATTGGAATATAATGAGTAAAACGATAAGAAATATAAGATTAGCACGGAGAACAATGCAAACCAGCTCATTTTTTTCACTATCGAGAATCCTCTATTCTTCATGCAATTCTCGAAGGGAACGATCCAGCCATAACTCATACCAATCCAGAAAATGCAAACGTTCCGTATTACCCCAATAATGATCCGGATAAATACCGTTACGATTCGCCCGATCATCGGTCCAAATCTCCCCGCTGCATGGTCCATTCAAGACCAGATTCATGGAAATGCCGCAGCCAAAATCACTTATGCGCAGCAGGCCCGCCGACCATTTAGGATCCAAATATTCATGGTCCAGCGCATCCCACTCCTCTTCTTCCTTGCTGTCATCATACCAGTCATAATCCCAGTTCCAAGCCTCAATATGGAGAAATGGATCCGAGATAGCATTCAGTACATCATCATATCCAATTACGGCATACACGCCGTTTTCCGGCTTCTCCAGTCCGTAATATGGGCCTGCGCCACCCGATCCAATATGCAGCAAAAAAGCCCGATACTCCTCCGGCAGCTTAATCTTCCAATTCTGTTCAAACACCGCGATCTCTTCCGGTGTCCATACTCGCCCCATCTCATACGCATGGTTCTCTGCACCAAACAGGTCCATATCTGTGTCCAGGCTTCGAAGACTCTTTAACTTCGCGTGTATGCGTTTCAGTTGCTGCTCGTACATGGCTGCTTGTCTCCTTCTACTCCATTATCTACGTTCCACGATATACCCACGTTGTTGCAGCTCATTCAGTGCCGCTTCCACATTACGTTCAGGACATAGCTGCTTGATCAAATTGGCCGTTACTGGTTTTCCTTCATAGACTTCAGCTATTGCAGACAGCGGCAGTTCATGTGATTCATAATAGCCCTCCGCCCAATCAGCGAATGCCTCTGGCGTTTCCTCAATATAGCCCAGCAAAAAATCGGCACCGCCTGTGGCGTCGTCTTCGCTTTCCTCCATTAACGCTTGCTGAATCCAGCTTCCAGTTTTCCACTCCGGGTCGTTTCCTTCCTGCCAGATACAAAAGGTAACATCATCGAGTTCCATTCTTTCCTCGTGACCCTGCAGAACTGCCTTCAACGCCCCCGGCACTTCATCATACATGCCCGGATAGACTTCGCCATCTTCACGAGCGTGGGGGCTTAGTGGAGATTCATGGTCGAATCCCTTGATTAAGGCACCCGACTCGGTAAACAACACATGCAGGTGATCACCTGCCCCGTTATCGATACTCCCCCAAGCCACACCAGGCTGCAGCTCTGCTTCATAGCGGTGTACGCGAAGCCATTCTTCCTCCGACATGATAATGTCCAGTGCAGCGAGTATCCGCATATAATGGTGCAGCGTATCTGAATCTGTGATCGATGTGTAATTCCAATTCACCACTGTGAATCCCTCCCACTCAACTTTCTTCAGTTCTTAGAGACCTGTCTATCCTTATAAAAATATTTAAATCCGGATCAGACTATCCAGCTCGTTGTGCCCTTGAGCACTTGGTAGAATCGTCAGCGAGATGTGATTGCCTTCTCTTGAGACCATGCAAGCCACATTTCCAGGCTGGAGCGGCAAGGTTATCCCTTCGCATGACTCATTCGGCTCCAGTTCGCCTCCACTGACATCTTCAGCTGCACCCAAGAATACGCTGCCGGAGGGAACTTGCAGATGGAACACCTGAACACCTTGCATTTCTTGCATTTCACCATCTGTTTCCGATATATCTACACGCCATGCTACCTCATACATTCCATCCGCGCCCAGATTAAAAAAGAGACAATGACCTGCGTTCACCTCTGCCAGTTCATCTTGGGGAATGGACCACCAGTCCGATGGCTCTTCTACACGGTGCTTTAACGAAGCCAGATCGTACAGGCACATGGTTGCCGTACCCGTAACGAATTGAAATGTCCCTTCCATCCTTCATCTTCCTCTCTGATCGTGAATATTTATTGCATTAGCCACTCCAAGCGATGCAGCAGATCGTTATCCAGTTCCTCCCCGCATAACGACAGCAGCTTGAGAAGGCGTTCCCGTTCTGCCGCGGACACTCTACCGCCATTGCTGCGGTTCGGGTATCTGGCCCAGTTGTACAACTGGCGCTGAATTGCGCGCTTCACCCATTCCTCCCTGGCTGCTGGAAGCTGCTGCAGCAGCAGTCCAAGCTGACTCCATCTGCTCATGGAGGAGATCATGCGCAGCACATTGCGAACGACATGAGGCAGGGCATCAGGGTCCGACAACAGACCAGCCATTTCATCAGGCTGAATAAGATAGGGATGATGCATAAGTGCACGGCAGGCTTCCCGGGAAATGCCAGGTTGCGGGCTTTTTAGCGAATGTACAAAATGCATTCCGTATGAAGAAGCGTCCAGCCGCATTAATCCGCGGATAACTGCTTTTCGTACGGCAATCGATGGATGCTTCGCATATTCATACAGCACCTCTGCGTCTGTCTTGTCCCCCGTCTCTCCCAGACCTGAAATGGCTGCAGCGAGATGGTCTTGATCTTCGCTCCAGATGACATCAAGATACCACTCCGCATAACTCACCTTCATCCACGGTTTGGCGTACCTCCGTGCCGTATCTCGTACAGACAGGTCCGAATCGAGAAGCCGGTCGATTATGATTGCCTTCGCATCATCGGGATACATGGTGGCAAGTACAGCCAGACCTTCCCGGCGGATTGAAGGCACACTGTCCAGCTGCATGTGAAGAAGGGCCTCTCTCAGCTTCTGGCCCGACAACATGCGATCTACTCGCTGAGCTGCCCATCGCCGGATGGAAGGCTCCTCATCCCGTAAAGCCTGCTCCATAATCATACCCGCATCCGTCCCCTCTGCTTCGAGCGAAATCCGAAATGCGAACTGACGAATGCTGGCTACAGGAGATACCCGCGCCGTATGAATGACAAATCGGCATTCCTTCTGACGCAGCAGGTGATGTACGGATTCGATAAAAGACTCGAAATTATCCCGCCCACAGATTCGAAGCCGCTCCACAAGCATGATATTCTCCATCCACAGCTTGGCATGCTCGGGCTTCAATTTAAGTTCCAGTGCCGCTCTCGCCAAAAGGCGAATTTCGGGCACCCAGTCATTCAACCGAAGCAGCAAATAAGCAAAGCTATAGGACTCATCCTCCCGGATCATTCTTCTAACCGCAGCCTCTCTGATGTATCCGCTCCAATGCATCGTCAACATGGATAAACGAATTGTACTGGCCTGTTCTATCCTATGTACCTCACGTTCCACGACCCGCTTCCAAATAACGGGAGAGGGGCGCCATTCCCTAACATGCTCATTCAGCCAAACCAGCTCGGTTACTGGACATGCTTCCAGCAAACGAGCAATCGCCTGCTCCGCTGCCTGACGGATGACAGTACTGTCCTCATCCATCATTCGTAACAGGCTAGGGATCAGGATATACACTCCGGATTGACCAAGCTGACGGAGTTGTTCGGCGGTTTCCTGTTCCGCTCCCGTCCCGAGCTGCTCCAGTTTATACCGAAATTCAGAAGATAATTGCCGCATTTCATCCGCTCCTTCCCATCTGATCCAAGTGAGGAATCAGAACCGTATCCAACCATTATATCAAGCTGGGCATCGGGGTTAAAGGAACCCAGGGGCTAAATCTGTGTATGCTATACTTGTGAAAAAATGCAATGGGTGAGGGATTGTAATATGGATGGATGGGAACGAGGCGTCATTCAGGTTCACGATAGCTTGAAATTGTACTCTGGCCTTACGGAAGAGGAATTGAAGGCAAGCTTGTTTTACAGGGAGAATAGCACCGAGGTTCAAAGACTTACTACGGGGTATACGTGGTACAGATTCAAATCAGATACTGCTGCAGGTGACAACGCATTTTACCTCGCCTTGTGTTTCCATCAGGCCCGGCTGGTTCAGGCCAGTTTGGCACTGGATGGCAGTGAATTTCCCTCTTCATGGGATGACTGGACCGAGGCAGGTGAGATGAAGCGCAAGCTGGCCCATGATGAGTGGCTTCGTGAACAGATTGCCGCTGCACCGCAAATTAACCGCTCCAAACCCTATCCCTACCTGGAATACAGGCTCCCCTGGGGCTCGATATATTCCAGCTATGATCCACGGTCTGCGAGTGCGAGCATTGGGCTCACTTTTACCTGATATGGTGTTGGATCTCCTTCAATGCAAACAGGGCTGTATCTCTTCATTTTCGGGTACAAATTGACGATATAACCATAATATGAATCTTTTGAACTTTGTGGAGGAAACTATGTCAATCAACCTTAGAAGAGAGCCTTTTCGTTATACATTGAAGGAACCCATCACGTTTGAAATTTACATTATCAGCATTAACGGAGTCTCTGCCCCGCATAAACCCATTCAGGCCGAATTGATCGATATCAGCCGATCCGGATGCCAACTTTCGTTTCCGCTAAACCTCCATGTCGAGTCCAATGAAATTCGGATCGGAATGAATCTGCTTCTTTTTGAAGATCCCTTAGATCTGGAAGGAACGCTGCGTTGGGGCAACGAAGAGAACGAAACCTGGCATTACGGCGTTCAGCTAGAAATACCGGATGGAAACCAAGATCGCCTATCCAGAGAACTGCGCATGCTTGCCGGACAGGGAAGAATCATGGTGAAGTAACGGTTTTGCTCGCGGTAGAAGCACTCTCCATTTTGGACCAGTTCACACTTTTCTCCAGAATAAGCGAGACCATAACTCCGATCACGAGACCATTGCTGATAATCGGAATAAGGTAAATCGGTAATGCCTGAAAGGCTTCAGCAGGGATGTTCATCACGGCAACTCCGGTTAGCACAGGCAGAGCCACGCGGTAGATCGTTTTGGAATTAAACGTGGTGCCTTCAATGGTCCTGAGCGCCGTTCCAAACATTTGCAAATAGGCTACAAACAGCACGGCACTGCCTACACTCGGCGGTATTTGCGCAAAAAAAGCAGTTATTGAAGGGGTGAGCCCCAAAATACATAACATGGCTGCCCCGATAATAAAAGCAGCACGCCGCAAAATTCGTGTACTTTCCAGAAAACCGATGGACGAAGCAAATAAACCAAATGGCAGCACACCCACACATGCGGATAGCATGCTGAACAATCCGGTTAGTACATAGGAGCGTTTATATTGTTGGTCTGTCGTCTGTGTTCCATATATTTTCTCGACCGTGCTTAATGTTGTAATTGAATTTGTCATATTGACCAATCCGACGAAGAACGCAGTAACGACAATCCCTGGCTCCCAGGTCGGTGCCCCCCAAGGAAACAGCGTAAACAAACTCCCCCCAGAATTGCCCGACAACCCTGCGTGTTGGCCCGGAAACACAAAACTGTAGGCAATCCAGCCTGTCACAATACCAATGAGGATGGAGTAGTTGCCAAGTTTGCCTCTGCCCTTCAGCTGGATCAGGGCGACCAAAAACGCAATAGCTACAGATAAAGCCGCAACCGGCAGGTTGAATGTACCGAATTCGGTATACCCGATCATGCCTTTGAAGAAATTCATGGTCAGCTGAATCGTCATGAGAAACAACATTGCGCTCTTGACCATGGGTGTAAACAGCTTCTGCAGCACATGGGCAGCACCCAACCGGCCAAGAACCATCATGGTCAGCCCTGCGAGCAGGAAGCCGGCAGCAAGTCCGCCCCCGATTCGCTCCAGACTCATGCCGGCAGAAGATGCCGAGACGGTCAGGCTCAGGGTCAAGCCCCACCACAGACCGGACGGTCCGTCCATGACCGCGTACCGATGCCCGAACACAGCCTGCAGAATGCACACAGCTCCGGTGAGCAGAAAAGCGTGCTGCATGGATGCTGCAATGGCATCCGGTGTCATTTGAAAATTATGACCAATGGATAATGGCACCACGACCGTATTGGTAAACAGGAAGAAGAACCACTGAATTCCCGCCAAGACCAGCGAGGATGTCTGACCCATATATTTTGTAATGAAATGCTCTTGATGTCTGTTCATGATTTTGTTATTGTCCTTTCGCGCCTCAATATAGAATTAGGCACCTTCATTCAGCCCTTCGATAACATCCGTTCCATTTCGGTATAACGATTCCGTCTGGCATGAGCTAGCGGGGTAACGCCATCCCGATCAGCGATCTCTCTATCAGCACCATATTGCAGCAGCAATGCCACGATCTGCTGATGTCTGGAACCACCGTCTCCCAGAATGACGGCCTCCAGCAGAGCTGTCCAGCCGAGATTGTTGACATGGTTCACATCCACATCCGTACAAGTCAGCAGGAATTCCACAATGTTCACATGGCCCCGATCTGCAGCAGGAATCAGTGCTGTCCCGCCAAAACGATTCGTTAATCTGGTATCAGCCCCTGCAGCTACGGCCATCTCAACAATCTCCCTGAGCCCCTCCGCACTGGCGTATAACAATGGATTATCCAATCGATTATCCTGAATGTTAATGTCCGCTCCGGCATCAATCAAACTGCTAACGGTCTGTACCTTGTTGCCATGCACTGCAGCCATTAGCGGGGTCCGCCCAAGCGCATCCCGTTCATTCAATCCGGCACCTTGTGTAATGAACCGGATCACCTCATCTGTATGTCCAGCTTCAGCAGCCGCATGTATTGTCTTAACCAATGCATTTCATCCTCCAATTCATTGTTAACCTTGTGGATCAGCGTTCCAATGGAGATCGAATTTTGCTATTTAGGTGCGTAAATCTAATGTATGGTACCATAGGAGGATAGTATATTAATAATACATGTTTTGTTGGCTTACTATACGATATACATATACTTGCAACGAGGGTGAAAACAAGTGGATATCAAACAGTGTCGCTACTTTATTGCTATTGCCGAAGAAAAACAAATCACTGCAGCTGCCCGAAGGCTGCACATGGCCCAGCCACCACTCAGCCAGCAATTAAAATTGATGGAAGAAGAGCTTGGCGTAGCGTTATTTGAACGCAAAGGACGCATGATGGAATTGACGCAAGCCGGCAGAAGCTTCTATGACTATGCCGTCACTATGACCAAATATATGGAGGAAGCAGTTATGGAGATGCAGAGCTTCCGTTACGGAAGCCGGGGCAAGCTATCCTTGGGCATGAATACCATTTCCGATGCTCTGATCCCGAAGGCGCTCCAGCAGTTTCGTACAAGCCATCCCCAAGTGACCTACAAAATTCAACAGAATGAATCCTCACAGCTATGCCATCTGCTGGATGATGGACTGATTGAACTGGCCTGCGTACGCATGCCGGTGAAAACGAAACACTATGAAGTGCTGCATCTGCCGCAGGAGCCGCTCTACTACATATCTTCGGAACCCCTGGGAACCACGGTCGAAAACGGTACTTACTTTGATCAGTTGGCAGAAGTCCCACTCCTGCTTCCCAGCACGGAAGGACTCGGCATGTTTGAACTGATTCTCGAGAAGTTCCGTGAACATCAGGTGAAGCCTTCGATTATGGGTGAATGCTCGGATGTTGCCATGCTGCTAGAGCTGGTCCGGCTGGGGTTCGCGAACTCCATCGTGCCCGGGACCGTTCTGCAGCTTCATCACGAACAATCATTTCATATATATCGGATCCTGGACCCGAACTCCACCGTAGGTTCGGCACTCGTCTGGCTTCATCATCGTTACCTGTCCAAACCAGCCCAGCAATTCGTTCAATTGGTGCGGGAGATGCTTCCATAGAAATACAGCAGATAGGAACTTTCCACGGAAGTAACGGATACGCTTCAATGAACACATAACAAGTAGCTACAAACAAAAAAAACAGCAGGGTCTCCAGTACGTTGGAAACTCTGCTGTTTCTTATGGATTAGGCTTTGGCTGTATAGAGCAGCTCTTGCTCTTTGATTGCAGTACGACCTGCAGATACAATCGACTCATATTGATGCATGTTTGTGACGATGACTGGTGTAATGGTTGTATAACCCGCTTTTTCGATTTCTTCACGGTCAAATTCCATCAATACATCACCCACAGCAACTTTTGCACCCGCCTGAACCTTAGGCGAGAAGAATTGGCCTTTCAGCTTCACCGTATCAATTCCGATGTGGATCAGCATCTCTGCACCGTTGTCGCTGACCAGACCAATGGCATGTCCACTCTTCGACAAGGAGAACACCGTTCCGTTAATCGGGGAAACCACACGACCTTCAGTCGGCTGAATTGCAAAACCTTTACCCATAATTTCTTCAGAGAATGCAGGGTCTGGTACTTCGCTCAGCGGTTTTACTTCCCCTGTCATCGGGCTGAATACTTCTTGATCCTGGGCTTTTTCTTCTTCAATCGCAGATACTGCGGAAGCGGAACTGTTTACATCAGCTGCAACTGGTGTAACAGGCTCAGCTGAAGCTGTAGTCGTTGCTGCTGGAACCGCTTCTGGAACATCTTCGAATCCGAGGATGTAGGTCAGAATTGCTGAAGCTACAACCGCAATGACAATTCCGATCAGAGCATATACAAATGTCGGACCGATGATCATCGGAATCCCTGAAAGACCTGCTAGACCACCCATAACATAAGCTTTGGTTTGGAAGAAACTGATGAACGCTCCACTAATTGCGGCACCAATCAGTGCTGCCACAAATGGTTTCTTGAATCGCATGTTGACCCCGTACATGGCTGGTTCTGTAATACCCATAAGTGCCGTAACACCAGTCGATGCAGACAAGGACTTGATTTGTTTGTTTTTGGATTTCAGAGAAACACCCAAAGCGCTACCTGCTTGTGCAAAGTTAGCAACCATCATGAGCGGAATCAAGTAATCGTATCCCAATGTTGCAATGGAACCGATCATGATTGGAACGAGCGCATAGTGCATTCCTGTAATAATCAAGAGTGAGAACGCTCCACCAACAAGCAATCCTGCAAACAAACCAGCATTATTAAACAACCAGTTAATACCGTCCGTCAAGCCGTTACCGATAATAACTCCTAATGGCCCTACGGCAATCATCATTACAGGAACAATGATAAGTAGAGTTACTGTAGGTACAACAATCAATTTAAGAGAAGCATGCGTTACCTTGTCGATGGCCTTTTCCACATAAGACGCCAGCCAGACTGCAATCAGAATTGGAATAACCGATGATGCATAGGTTGCAGCTACAACCGGCAAACCGATGAAAGATACATTCTCACCCGGTGCTAACAAAGCCGTAATGGTTGGGTGCATAACCGATGCACCAACGGCCGCACCAATGTACATATTACTACCGAGTTTGCGAGCTGTACTAATCCCGAGAATGATTGGCAGGAAGTAGAATGCTCCATCACCGATGGCTGACAAGATGATGTATGTTGAGCTTGTTGCATCAATCCATCCAAAGGTAAGCAGCAAGGCCACGATCCCTTTGATCATACCCGCGCCAGTGATGGCTGGAAGGATTGGAGTGAATACACCTGAAATAAAGTCAAATACGGCACTCAGCGGATTTTTCTTTTTGCCGCCTTCTGTTGAAGTTGATGGTTTGGCCTCTGGAGATTTGGACATGTTTCCTACAAGCGCGTTATACACCACAGGCACGTCGTTTCCGATAATGACCTGGAATTGACCACCATTTTCCATAACACCCATAACGCCCGGTGTATTTTTAAGAGTCGCTTTGTCTGCTTTTCCATTGTCATTCAGATTAAATCTGAGTCTTGTCATACAGTGCGTGACTTGATCAATGTTTTCTTCTCCACCGACCAATTTCAGAATATCTTTGGACAATTGTTGTTTATCCATTGTGTTTTGCTCCTTTAATGTGTAATGAAGGTTAAAAAAAAACCTAAACACTGAATAATGACAAAGCAGTTTCAGCTTATCATTATTCAACGTTTAGGTTTTGCCTTTTTAGCAGTAACAATCCCAAAATTATTCAATTGGTTGTTCATTTCTGACAACACGCTCAATGTGAATCGTCAGATACAGTATTTCTTCCTTAGACAAGACCCGATTATAGATCTTGCGCGTATAATCATTAATCTTGACTGCACAAGCATATGCTTCAGGGTACTGCTTACTCACCAGATCATGAAGCGGATTATCTTCTTCCTTGTCTTCAATGGCTGTACCTTGCAGCACACGTTGAGCAAAGAACTTCAGATGGGTTAAGAATCGATAATAGCTCAGCGAATCCTCATCCAGTTCAATCACAAAACTGCGCCTTACAATGTTGAGTATGTCCTTGACAATATTGGTAATGCTGATGGTTTCTCGCATCTCACCGTTCATCTGGGCATTGACTAGATGCATGGCAATGAATGCGCATTCGTCTTCGGGAAGCAGTACACCCAGCGTTTCTTCAATAATCTGAAGTGCCTTTAGTCCAATGGCATATTCCTTGCGGTACATGCGCTTGATCTCCCAAAACAGTGCATTACGGATCTGCAATCCTTGACGATGTCGATCAATGGCAAAGTGAATATGATCCGTTAGTGAAATATAGATGCTCTCATGCAATCTCTCACCTAACACCGTCTCCGCATAACGAATAATTTCATCCGAGCATTCAACATATTCAACTGGAATATCGGACAGAAGCGTTTTCAGTTTCTGCGATACTTCCTTGCTTTCCAACGAGAATATTTTTTCGACGAGACTTTCGTCTATCGATTCACCAGCATGTTTTTTGAAGGCAATTCCCCGCCCCATGACGACCAGTTCGTTTCCGCCTGGATCAATCACGGTAACTACGTTGTTGTTGAGCACCTTCTCAATTTTCATTTCTTCACATCACCTTGCACCGTCAAAGTAGTAAAAGGCAAAACCAAAGCAGGTCACGAAACATGCCCTGCTTCTGGTTTTGCCTGATTGAACAGTAACAATCCAGTTATTCATTAGCCTTAGGCCCATCTTACCATATAATTATCTATATGACAATGTTTTTGTGAAAGCGGTTAATGTGACTAATTATGACATAGGAAGATGCTTGTCAACCATGCCTTTAGAACCACTATTATTCGTTAATGCCTTTCAGGCTTGCGCCATTCGTACTAATGACTTCTTTGTACCAATGGAATGATTTTTTCTTATAACGATCCAGGGAACCTGTTCCGTCGTTGTTGCGGTCCACATAGATAAATCCGTAACGTTTCTTCATCTCTGCAGTCGATGCACTGACCAGGTCAATACAGCCCCATGAAGTGTAGCCCATAACTTCGACACCATCTTCGATAGCTTCACCAACCTGCACCAGGTGGTCATTCAGATACTGAATGCGATAATCGTCGTTAACCGTTTTATTACCGTTCTCGTCCGTGATCAGCTCATCCACGGCACCCAGTCCGTTCTCAACGATAAACAATGGTTTTTGATATCGATCCCAATATTTGTTCAGCGTCACACGGAGACCTTGCGGATCGATCTGCCAGCCCCATTCACTTGCTTTGAGGTACGGATTCTGTACACCAGCAAACAGGTTTCCTTTTCCTTCAATGCGTTTCTCCGGATCGCCTGTCTCACAGATACTTACATAGTAGCTGAATGAGATAAAGTCTACCGTATGCTTGAGGATTTCCGCATCGCCTTCTTCAAACTTGATATTGATATTATTCGCCTTGAAATAACGGTTAATGTATTTTGGATAGTATCCACGTGCATGGATATCGGCAAAAATGTCGTTGCGTTGTTCTGCATGCATCGCTGCAACCACATCATCCGGATTAGGAGTCAGCGGATACGTTGGCATACTCAGAACCATACAGCCGATTTTGGCTTCCGGCATAATTTCATGACCCAGTTTAACAGCCAGTGCACTTGCCACCAACTCATGGTGAATCGCCTGATACAGATCCTGCTTGGACAATTGGTCTTTTGGCGTGTAGATTCCGCCGCTCATGAACGGCTCCTCCAAAATGGAGTTGATTTCATTAAATGTCAGCCAGTATTTCACTTTGCCTTTGAACCGGTTGAACAGAACCGTTACATAACGCTCGTAAAACTCAATCATTTTGCGGTTAACCCAGCCGTCATACGTTTTGGACAGATGCAGCGGTGTCTCATAGTGAGAGATCGTTACAAGCGGTTCAATCCCGTATTTGTGGCACTCATCGAACAGGTCATCGTAGAATTGCAGACCTTTCTCGTTCGGCTCAAGTTCGTCGCCCTTAGGGAAGATCCGGGACCAGGCAATGGACGTACGGAACACTTTGAAGCCCATTTCGGCAAACAGTTTTACATCCTCTTTGTAACGGTTGTAGAAATCGATACCGATCAGTTTCAGGTTATCTTCCGTAGGTCCTTCTGTTCTTGGCGTTGTGATCCCGTGAGGCATTACATCCTGAACAGACAAGCCCTTGCCGTCCGTATTATAAGCTCCTTCAAGCTGGTTGGCGGCTACAGCGCCGCCCCATAGAAAGTCCTTCGGAAATGGTGTTGTCATCTCGATCATTCCTCTCTTATCGTGTCTTTTCATTGTTTGTCAAAAGCGTTCACGCTATCCGAACCCGGATTACAGCTGTTCACCATTGCTTGCAATCACGTTTTTGTACCAGTCAAAGGAATCCTTTTTGGAACGTTCAAGTGTTCCGTTACCTTCGTCGTCCAGATCTACGTAGATGAAGCCGTAACGTTTGGACATTTCGGAAGTGGACATGCTCACGAGGTCAATTGGACCCCATGCCGTAAATCCGATCAGATCCACGCCATCCTTGATGGCTTCCTTCATTTGCTCAATGTGTTTCTTCAGATAATCCACACGATAGGAGTCATGAATCGAACCGTCTTCTTCTACCTTGTCATAAGCTCCAAGTCCATTTTCAACGATGAACAACGGTTTTTGGTAACGATCCCAGAAGTTGTTCAGCGTTATACGCAGACCGATTGGATCGATCTCCCAACCCCAGTCGGAAGCTTCCAAATATGGGTTTTTCACGCCACCAGTCAAGTTACCTGCTGTTTCTTCGAGGCCAGCAGAAGCTGATTTGGTTACGGACATGTAGTAGCTGAAGGAGATGAAATCCACGGTGTTGTTCAGCAAAATTTCATCATCGCCAGCTTCTTTTTGAATCACGATGTTGTTCTCTTCAAAATAACGAGCCATGTAGTTCGGGTATTTACCACGAGCGTGCATATCCGTGAAGAAGAGGTTGATCTGATTCTCGTGTTGAGCCAGACGCACATCTACCGGGTTACAAGTCGCAGGATACGTCTCCATGCGAGCGAGCATACAGCCCACTTGGGAACCAGGGATGATCTCATGTGCAAGTTTCGTTACCATGGCACTTGCTACGAATTGGTGATGCAGTGCTTGATAAGTCGTTTGCAGTTTGTTGTCTACTTTATCGATCAGAATGCCGCCGCCAGTGTATGGGCTAAACAGCATGACGTTGATTTCATTGAAAGTCAGCCAGTATTTTACTTTGTTTTTATAACGGTTAAATACGGTTTCTGCATATCTTACGTAGTGCCCAATGACTTCACGGCCAGCCCAACCATTGTACTTCTGTGTCAGACCGAGCGGAGTTTCGTAGTGAGACAGGGTAACCAGCGGCTCAATGCCGTATTTCAAGAGTTCGTCGAAAACTTCGTCATAGAATTTCAGACCTGCTTCGTTCGGCTCCTGATCGTAACCATTCGGGAAAATGCGAGCCCAGTGAATGGACAAACGGAATACTTTGAAGCCCATTTCGGCAAACAAGGCGATATCTTCCTTGAAACGATGATAGAAATCGATACCAAAGCGTTTCGGGAAACGCTCTTCAATTTTGCCTGACAGAATCTCTTCGATTCGGGAAGAGGAGATTTCCATGGCATGTCCGCCAGTACGCTTCTCTTTGGGAACATGGGCAATCATATCTGCTGTGGAAAGTCCTTTGCCGTCCTTATCGAATGCACCCTCCAATTGATTGGCAGCTGTAGCGCCGCCCCACAGGAAGTTTTCGGGAAATCCTTTTTTTGCCGTGGTCATGAATAACAACCTCTTTTCAACAATTTATTTGGTAATGACAAGTCAGAAAAATAGAATGTCCTATTTCGAGCAAAGCAACACGGTAATCAGTCGATCTTATTGAGGTTGTTCCTGATCCATGGACCCAAAACAGGCCAGAAAACAAGAAAAACCTAAACTCAAGGTAAAATAGCGCCCAAAAAAGGAGCCTTCATTTCACCATCAGTTTAGGTTTTGCCTGTCTTCGCAGTAACAATCCATCAAACGATGTATTGATTATTCTGTTGTTTTTCTCTCGTGATGTAAGCGTAACATATCTATATTTTAAAATCAACTTCACTACGTGACAGCCATTTTATATAGAAGAACTTCAACGCGGCATGCGCATAATGGCTGCTCTTAATGCATTTGCGCCGTCTGTATGACCCAGATAGCTTGCAGGACTTTGGTCGCCTAAAGCAGGCACCTGTTTGCTCACCCATTCCAGTGCGTACTCCCCCATTTCGCATAAAAGCACCTGACTTATATCTGCCGGAATTCCCTTTTGTTTCGCGCTTTCCACCAGTTTCGGATCAACCTGCAAAAAGCGATCTGCAAAGCTTACAACAAATGAGTCCCAACTCTCCTGTTTGAATTCGGCAAGAAAGATATCTTTCATACTCATGTAAATTACCTCCCTGAAATGCAGTTTGGTACCCCGAAGTCCTATCTGACATAATTCAGCCTTAAGCCGCTTGAAACGATAGCTGAGCAAGGTAAACTTAATTTTAAATGTTTTTATGGGAAATTGGAACGTGAAGGAGGAACCCATGATGACTGATGAAGCAAGCACAGCCGGCTGGGATGCCATTGATACAGCATTTAATGAACTTTACGGGGAGCAGGAACCCAAACATTATGGCACCGCCATCCCTTATACACTCGGAGGACCTGACCCTCTGGATGGAATCAGTGCCTATAAAGTGGAACATCCAACGCCTCATTGGCATTTTGTTACATATGGATTCTCAGAGTTGTATGACAAAGAAACCGATGATCCGGAGCACAGTGGATATGGATTCGAACTGACATTTCGGCTTACCCGAATGGAGGATGAAGACGAACCACCCGCCTGGGCGCTTAACTTGCTGCAGAATATGGGACGGTATGTCTTCAATAGCGGTAACGTATTCCACGCAGGAGACTACCTGGATGCCAATGGACCGATCTGTCTGGGCTCGGATACCTTGCTGACCGCCCTTTCCTTCATTGAAGACCCGGATCTGAAGCAGCTGTCCACCCCCAACGGCACAGTGGAGTTCATTCAAATGGTTGGTATTACCGGACGAGAAATGGAAACCATGCAGACGTGGAATACACGTGGATTCCTCAAGGCGTGCGAAACATTCATGCCCAAGTATGTTACGGATCTCATGCGTACCTCTTATGTGGATATCCCGTCGGTGGAGCAGGCTGTCCAGCGTGGAATTGAGCTTGAAGGCTCCAGCACGGCATTTTTGTTCATACAACAACTGGCTTGGACGCCCTCCCGCAAAAGATTGCTGCAAAAAAACGTGCCCGCCGAGCTCCAGCTTGGCGCCAAACAGGCTGTACTGATTGGGAAAATACTGCGCAGCCGTATTGCAAAAGGCGCTCCGCTATCACTCATCGGTTCAGGTGTAAACATCACCTTCGAGGCTGGGGCAAACGCTTCTTTTCATGAGGAAGAAACTAAAATCACCGTAACCGTGAATGAACAGGCAGTAAACGAGCTAGCAGCTCAGCTCAAACCTTCGGAAATGACATTCGAGATACCTTCCCTTCCCGGCTTGCTTATCCGAATAGCCCGAACTGAAATTACCGACCAGGAAGGTCACGTCGTAGAAACGATCGGTTAACTGTAAGGAGGTAACACCATGTCTGTCCGTACATCTGCCTTGCTGGAACATTGGTCTGACATCAGTGCGCCAAGATCCGGCACGTCTCATATTAAATATATTTCCAGGACCGGACTGGAAAGGTTGCGCAAAATCAATCATTTTCTAATCGGTGCCTTCCAGCGCAGTCTCTCGGATATCCGGGAGAATCTGTCCAGCACCTATCTGTTTCTGCTCACGGACGCGGATGGTGTTCTGCTTGCCATGGATTACAGTCATGATCTGGAGGATGAAGTGAAGCAGTCACCGATTCGTCCAGGCATGGTTTTCACTGCACAGAGCTGCGGAATCAACGCCATATCGGCCACGATGGAAAAGAACGAACCGGTATTGCTGCCCCCGGAGCAGCATGAGAGCCCGCTGTTTCAGCGATGGCACTGTTACGCCACGCCTCTGTCCGTAGGACTCAACCATTCCGGTTATCTGGATGTGTCCACCATTAACGCAGATATGCAAAGTGAATTAATCGCCATTGCCAAGCTCATTCCTGCCCATATGCAGAACAGTTACCAGAGCCTGCTGTCGGCTGCTCCCCCGGAGAAACCCTCCCTGGAGTTCACCGAGCGTCAGTTAACCATCCTCGAGATGATCTCGAAAGGGTTAACCGTTAAGGCCATTGCTTTGAAACTAAAAATCAAGGAATGCACCGTGAATCACCACAAAAAAGTGATCTTCAACAAATTAGGTGTGCAATCCAGCACGGAAGCTGTTTCAATTGCGAGTCGATTGTCTTATTTATAGAGGGACCCCCTATAGTTTCCTATAGGTGGTAAAGAAGAACGTTTGTGCTACAATTTTGTAGTACGCAACATTACAGAGAGAGAACACACACACACATTTATTTCAGGAGGGTTTTATGTCTATCACAAAAAAAACGTCTTTATTCGCTATGTTAATCATGATGATGCTTGTTGCAGCCGCTTGCGGTGACAAGGCAGATAACAACGCTCAAACGGAAGACACGACTAAAACAGAAACTGCAGCCGCTACAGACACGGATACATCCAAGACTGAGGATACCGAAAGTAAGGAAACAACGACTGATGCCGCAGCGGACGAAGAAGACAATTCCGCAAACGTTGAACTGGGCACAACGGAAAAAGGTTCCTACACCAATGACTACTTCGGCGTATCATTGAAATTCCCTGAGGAATGGGAGTTCCAGGATGCAGCAGGAATGAACGAGCTGACAAGTGCTTCTTCAGATGCCATCGCCGGTGACGATGATACGAAGAAAAAACAGCTTGAACTGTCCCAAGCCAAAACATTGAACTTGTTGATGGCTTCCGAATTACCGCTTGGCGGTCAGGAAGTTGGCCCTTCCGCTATGGCGATTGCCGAGAAAGTCAGTCTCCTGCAAGGTATTCGCACAGGTAAAGACTATCTGGAAGCAACCAAGAAATTCATGGTCGACAGCCAGTTCCCTTATGATTATAAAGAAATCGCAACCGAAACCATCGGCGGTAAAGAGATGGATGTCATGCAAATCACGATGGATGCTGGTGACGGCACAACCATTACACAAGATTACTACAGCACCATTATTGAGGGTTATGCATTCAACTTCATCTTCACTTATTTGGATGATGCAAGCAAAGCCGAAATTGACAACATCAAAAAATCCGTACAATTCAAATAATACAGTCCATCATTCCTAAAACAAACGTATTAAGAACCCCCACACAGTTGGTCTTCCACAGATCACTGACGGGGGTTCTTTTTTTGTGCTGATTGATCGCTCCTGATTCAATTCTAACTAGAAACAGCCACCCAGTGCCCTTCCGTAACCTCGACCCACTTGGACTGCTCCAGATTGTAACGATCCGCAAGCTGCTCCCTGCTGCTTTCTTCTGATACAATCCGTTTTTTCTTCGCTTCCACTGCCGGATCAGGAACGGGAATTGCTGAGAGAAGCGACTTCGTATACGCATGCTGAGGGTTGGAATAGAGCTCTTCACTCTCGGCAAGCTCTACGATTTTGCCGTTATACATCACGGCCACACGGTCACTGATATGTTTGACCATGGACAAGTCGTGTGCAATAAACAGGTAAGTCAAACCAAGTCGCTGCTGCAATTCCTCCAACAGCTGCACGATCTGCGCCTGTATGGACACATCAAGCGCAGATAGCGGCTCATCGCACACAATAAACTCAGGTTCTACAGCGAGTGCCCGCGCAATACCGATCCTCTGTCTCTGACCGCCAGAGAATTCATGAGGATACCGCAGTGCATGGGATGGATCAAGCCCCACCATCTCCAGCAGCTCTTCCACCCGCTTCTCTCTCTCCGCTGTTGTCTTGGTCAGCTGGTGAATATCAAGAGCTTCACCGATAATGTCCATAATTCTTAATTTCGGATTCAATGAGGCATAGGGGTCCTGGAAAATGATCTGCATATGCCGTCTCATCGTTTTCATTTCCGAGGCAGACAACCGGTTCAGTGGAACACCTTTGAACAATACATCTCCACCTGTCGGTTCATGCAGTCTCAAGATGGCACGTCCCGTCGTGGATTTGCCGCTGCCAGACTCTCCTACGACCCCCAGTGTCTCGCCTTGGCGGATATAAAAGCTGATATCATTCACTGCCTTCAGTGTATTGCCTTTGCCAAGATTAAAATGCTGCCGCAGGGATTTCACCTCAAGCAGAGGCTGGTTATCCTTTAGATCCTTAGGGAACAGCGAAACCGGTTTGGGTTTCTTCTTCTCATCCAGCCGCGGCAAGGCATTCAATAATCTGGACGTATATTCGTGTTTCGGACTCGCGAAGATCTCGGCCGTTGTCCCGGACTCTACAATCTGTCCCTCTTTCATGACCACGACGCGGTCACACATTCCGGCCACGACCCCCAGATCATGTGTAATCAGTATAATGGATGTGCCCAGCCGTTCCTGCATATCTTTCATCAGATTGAGGATTTGCGCCTGAATAGTCACATCGAGTGCAGTCGTCGGTTCATCGGCAATAAGCAGCTCAGGCCGGCAAGCAAGTGCAATGGCAATCATGACCCGCTGACGCATGCCTCCCGAGAACTCGTGCGGGTACTGATTGTAGCGCACCTCACTCCGTGATATGCCGACCAGTTCGAGCATGGCGATGGCTTGCTTCTTCGCTTCCCTGCGGGACAACTTCTGATGCTTGATCAGGCTCTCGGAGATTTGTTTTCCAACTTTAATGGTCGGATTAAGCGAACTCATGGGATCCTGAAAAATCATGCCGATGTCACGGCCGCGAATGCTTTCCATCTCCTTTTGCGTTTTGGTCGCCAGGTTGACTCCACGGAACAAGATCTCACCCTGCTTCATCTGTGATGGAGGGGAGGCGAGCAGCCTCATAATGGAACGGGCTGTTACGCTTTTGCCACTTCCCGACTCTCCAACAATCCCAAGCGTCTCCCCTTTCCGAACCTCGAAGCTGATATCCCGTACCGCCTGAAACTCACTCTCACCGGAATGAAATGAAACGGACAAATTACTTACTTTCAGTAAAGGCTGCATATGAACACCTGCTTTCCTTCATATTTACGCGCTTCATAATATGTACACAATTCCATACCTTGACAATTGAATAGACCCTAAATAATATATACTATATCAATCGGAATAATGCAATTTAAACCTGAATGAAAGGAGGTTTGCTCGGTTTGAATCTTGCAGTAGGCAGCAAAATGTCACGGCTTGCACAGAATCTGAGTTTTATTTATGGCAAAATGCTGCTTCATCCCTCCTACCGATATGTGTTGTTTATTCTGGGGCTGCCACTCAATCTGATTGTGCTTCTGATGTGGCAATCAGGACGCCAAAAGGATGGATGGCAAACGGCTCAGCGAGCTGTAGAACAGGAGATGCTCTCTTCTTCTTACCGGGA
The DNA here is from genome assembly GCF_039831995.1 of Paenibacillus pabuli. Taxonomy (NCBI): domain Bacteria; kingdom Bacillati; phylum Bacillota; class Bacilli; order Caryophanales; family Paenibacillaceae; genus Paenibacillus; species Paenibacillus pabuli. Next base: position 759,789 of record NZ_JBDOIO010000004.1, on the reverse strand, counting down.
TAAGCTTCGAACAATAGTAGAAGAACAGCTGAGGCGCAAACACCATTTCTTCCAGCAGCAGGTCAGTGAACCTGAATTCAAACGTCAGGCAGAGGAGTGGTTGGAGGAAACGTATCAAAAAGAGTTAAATGAACGAACGTCACGAAGGCTGCAGGAACATGGAGCGCAGCGCCTGACCATGGCTGACACGTTCCGTACATTGCTGGAAAAACCCTGGTTTTTTGCCCTATCTATCATTCCAGGCTGTCTGATGTACGTCATTCTATTGATCTATGGCAATCCTTATCTAAAGTACATATTCGAAAGAATACTGATGACGATGTTCGTCATTTTGGGCGTGGCTACCCTCGTATTTACCATCTTATATCTGTCTCCGTTCAATCCGGCAGCCAACATTCTCGGAGAGACGGCGACACAGGAGCAGATTGCAGCCTTTAATCATGTATACGGTCTGGATCAGCCCTATCTCGTTCAGCTGTGGAACAATATTAAGGGAATTGCGCTGTTTGATCTTGGCAAGTCTTTCTCGGGAAATGAGGATGTGACAGCGACCATTGCCAGAAAGTTTCCGATTACACTGACACTCGCAGTTATTTCTCTACTGCTTGCCCTTGTCATCGCACTTCCAATCGGGATCATCTCGGCGATCAAGCCCAACTCACTGTTTGATTACACATTTATGTTTATTGCTCTAATCGGACTGTCGATCCCGAACTTCTGGCAGGGACTGATCTTCATCCTGAACTTTTCGATTAAAATGCAGTGGCTACCCGCAACATTCAATCCCCAGAACTGGCTGTCCATCATTATGCCAACTATCGTTCTGGGAACCGGATTAACGGCTGCGGTGGCCCGGATGACCCGTTCTTCCACTTTGGAAGTCATTCACGAAGATTACGTGATGACAGCTCGCGCCAAAGGATTAAGCGAACGGAGTGTTCTGCTAAAACATGCGGTACGCAATGCCTTGATTCCAATCGTAACGGTCGTTGGTTTGCAATTCGGAGGTATGCTCGGCGGAGCGGCCGTAACGGAGAAAGTGTTCAATATTAGCGGACTCGGCAGTTACATTGTGGATAAACAATTTATTCCCGATATTCCGAGTATCATGGGCGGAGTAGTATACACTGCGATTACCATTTCCATCATTAACGTGATTGTAGACCTGTTGTACGCATTTATCGATCCAAGAGTACGTTCTAAGATGAAACAATATTAAAGCAGGTGCAATATGACAAAATCGGGTTCCTTAACACAAGAAGCACGTTTCCGGCTGAAGTCATCACCAGAGTACAGCCAGGCCAGTTTCGCGTGGGTCACTTCTCTCTTATTGACGGTATTGCTGCTGTTCAACAGCTATGATCTGGGCCGACAAGAGTTCAGGCCCTTTCTGCTGACTGCACTTTGTATCTATCTTTTCTTCACCATCATTCAGAGTATCCTGATGCTGCTCATCCGAAAAGACTTGATCAGACACGGACATATTTCAGCATTAACCCGCAGGCTAGCCTGGGTTCAGTTGCTTGCCATCTGTTCCGGAAACATATTTATCGTCACAGCGGCATTTCATCTGATCAAAAAAGCAAAGCAGGTGGAGTACACTTTTGCGGTCTATATGCTGCTGACGCAGCTGTTCGTTATTGGCGTATCGGCACTCAATATGTTCAAACCCTATGTGTCCGATACTTTTTTACCAGCCATGGCCGCATTGCTATTCATTCTGGTCATTGACCTGGTCGTCCTGATGATCGTGGCCCAGTATACTGCAGTTTCTATTATTCCGCGCTGGATGATTGCTATCAGCATCCTACTGATCCTGACTTCGGTCACAGGAAACGTATTCGCACTGCTGCTCGGCATTTCCATCATCGGGCGCTACCGGAGACAAGGGAAACAGAAATCAAACTTCTGGAACGACCTGTGGGACCGACTGGCCCCCAACGTAACAGCGATGTCCGGCATGTTTTTTATCATCTTTTTGTTTTCCATCTCAATTTGCAGCTTCTTCACCTTTGATTACAGTATGGCGGTCGAAAACAACTATTCCGCCCTGCTGCAACCACCATCCCTGGCTTATCCACTAGGAACGGATGATTTCGGGCGATGCCTGTTCTCCAGAATCGTATTCGGTGCCCGCATCTCGCTGATTGTAGGCTGCTTGTCGACCATTATTCCCGTGATCATCGGTGGCGTCCTGGGGGCCTTCTCGGGATTCTATGGAAGACACACGGATAATATCATCATGCGGCTGCTTGATGTTCTCTATGCCATTCCGGGCATCCTGCTGGCCATTGCCATCATTGCAGCATTCGGTGCCAATACGGTCAATCTCATCCTGGCACTCAGTCTGGGATCGATCCCGACTTATGCTCGTACCATGAGAGCCAGCGTCCTGTACGTATCCACTTTTGAATTCGTGGAGGCTGCGCGTGCACTCGGCTATAACAATCGTTCCATCATCTTCAAGCACATCATTCCCAACTCGCTTGCGCCAATGATCATCAAATCCACGCTTACCATTGGTGGGGCGGTCATTGCAACCAGCAGCCTGAGCTATCTCGGACTGGGTGTTGAGCCACATATCCCGGAATGGGGCAACATTCTCAAGCTGGGCAGTACATATCTGGAAACGCACTCGTATCTGGCGATTTATCCAGGGTTGGCTATCATTCTGCTCGTTCTTTCATTCAACTTTCTCGGTGACGGTCTGCGCGACGCACTTGATCCGAAACTGATAAAGGCGTAATCAAACCATTCATTCAATTTAAAATTATCAGGAGGTAATCCCATGAAAAAACGTTCGTTGATTTCATTGCTGCTCATTCTCGTCCTCGTGATTTCAGGCTGCAGCGTGAAGACCAAGTCCGAATCCCAATCGGAAACGGCCCCGACTACGCCAGCAGAGAACGCTCAGAATCAGGCTCCAGTCGACATTGAATTGCTTGCCCAGAGCTCTTCCGAAAATGACGTTAACATTATCCGGGACCAGCTGACCAAAAACGGCTTCAATGTGAAGCTGAATCTGCAGCCGGATTACGGCAGCTACAAATCCCAACAGGACGCGGGCAACTACGATATCGCTCTCTCCAGCTGGACAACAGTAACCGGTAACCCAGACTATGCCGTTCGTTCCCTTTTCAAAACCGGTGGTGACTACAGCATACTGGCAGATGAAGAGATCGATAAACTCATTGACCAGGCAGCTACCCAAACACCAGAAGAGTACAAGGAAACGTACAAACAATTGGAAGACCGTCTGGTAACGGATCAAGCCTACATCGCTCCCTTGTACATTTCCCTGAAAAGTCAGGCAGTGAATCAGGATATCCTGAATCCGGATACGGTGCGCCTGTCCAAATCTCGTGCCATGGCCTGGGAACCGATTGAATTCAAGGACAGTTCCAAAAATACAAAAGATCCGCTGATCCTGACGCAAAGTGCCTCCGTGCTGACTTCCCTTGACCCGATCAAAGGTAACGACGGCTCCATCAACCAATTGAACACCAACATGTATGTTCGTCTGGTGAATCTGACGGATGATGATCAATTGACAGCAGAAGGATCACTTTCCCACAATTTCAGCATCGCTGAAGGGAATTCGGAGTATTATTTCATTCTCAGAGACGACATTAACTTTGCAAAGATTGAAAATAAAAAAGCGGTGGATACCGGGGAGCGCGTTGGTGCCGATGACGTCATTTTCTCTCTGGACCGTGCCAAAAATAAAGACTCCGTTCCGGATCACCGGACATACAGCCTGCACGAGCATATCAAAGAGGCAGAGCTGGTAACCGACCTGAGTACCCTGGAATCCATCCAGCAATCCGGCGGTAACGGAACGATCAAAGACGCACTTGAGCAAGGACTCGATTCCAAAATCACCGAACTGGTCTCTGACAAAACAAAAGCGGATAATAATGCAGGAAAATATCAGGTCGTAAAACTGACCACAACGGAGCCTTTCCCTCAAGTGCTGAACTACCTGGCTCACCAATCTGCAGGGATCGTGTCCAAAAAACAGGTGGAGAGCATTAACACTTATGACGTAGCTTCTTTTGACGTAAACAAGGATATTCCTTACGGTGATCAGAACACGGTTACAGAGGGTGCTTCCTACAACAACACGCTGTATGCAAGCGGACCTTACATCCTGGCTTACAAAAATGACTATGAGGGCGTATTCTACCAAAATCCCGGATACCGCAAAGGATCAGAATATGCACCGAAAATTTCGCAGGTAAACGTTCGCTTCATCGCGGATGCTGACAGTGCGCTGTCTGCGCTTCGCAGCAGTGAGATTCATTTGTATTACGGAGTACCTGAAACGAAGTATGACATCATTGAAAGTGACAGCAAGCTGAAGCTGCAGAGCATTCCGAGCAATGCCGTTTCCTATCTGCTGTTTAACACCAAGAATAGGGATGTGGCAAAGAGCAGTGATCTGAGAAAGGCCGTACTGTACTCCATCAATCAGGATGAAATTTTGCAATTCTATAAGAACAACAAACTCAAAGCCTACTCTACGGTAAGTCCGCTCGTTCAGACCGGGAATGAACTGAAGTCTGATCCGGCCAAAGTAAAAGAGTTCTTGAGTAATTACAACGCATCCAAGTAAAATAAAATCCAAAACGGCTGCTGACAGGATCACTCCATGGTCCTGGCGGCAGCCGTTTCTTAATGATGAAGATTGTATATTTGTGTTAAATTGTCTATCTGGAATATCTTCGCTGCAGGCCAGGCAGCAGAGTAACGATCTGAATCGCAAGGCCCCATGCCCAATATCGATCCGGGTAGAGGTTAAGTTTTTCCCCTATTCCCCAATGAGAGTGAGCAATAAGCGAAATAGCAATCACGATCGGCATTATACCTAGAACCAACAATAGTATGATTCCCGGGAACAAAAAATTGCCAAACGGGGAATGTTCCAGCAACGAGTTTGGCATATGGAGGAGACTTCCGGATGGATCGATAATGAGGCCTCCCCCTCCTACGATCGCACCAATGCCCAAAAATCCTTGCAATAGGATAAGTGCCCATGACAATCTGCCGAGACCCTGTTTACGCCTTATTCGTTCTTCGCCTGCTCCCATACCTCACCCTCCAGACAAGTATACAGATGTCACTGCATTAACTGCATTTTCTATTCCATTTTTACATATGGAGCAGATTGATCCTGTGCACTTTTTCACTAAATCTGTCACGGATGAAATGGATAATGGTAAAACTTGATAAAAGAACGTACGTTCGGTATAATGATGTTATCCTGAATGAGCGAGAGGCAGATATGGACGACAAATTTATTAAGGAATTACGCGAGATTAGTCGGGATGATAGACGAAGATCCGAATTCATGATTCAAGGCATGAAAGAAACACTAGAAGAAAGAAAGCAACAGAGCATACTTAAGCGCTGGATTCGGCGCAAGAAAGCAGAGAAGAAAATCTCACAACGATTCAATCCGAATCCCCACTCGGATCAGAAGTAAGACATACAAAAGGAGGCAACTCGTGCCTCCTTTACTACATATGAGAACGGATCATCTAGTTAATAGCCTTTGAATTTTAATAAACTTGGATTCATCTGAAAGCTAATGTATCAAGGCAAAATGGCAAAGGACCTGACCGGAAATCCGGATGCCTTTTCGGCCTTCGGTACAATGTTGAAGATCACTGCACCTTTTGCTGGTACCTGGTCCAGATTGGTTAACAATTCTACCTGATATGTATCCTGAGCAAGTACATAATATTCCGCGAGAAGTGCACCATTCTTCTGATAATCCACAGCTGAATCGGTATCGAAGGTTTCATGGCCAATGGCCTTGATTTTGCGTTCCTCGAACAAAAACATCAGTGCACTAACCGACCAACCGGGCGCATGGCTGTTGCCTTCCGTATCCTTGTTGTCGAACTTTTCATGACTGGGCCAGCGTTTGCTCCAATCTGTACGAAGTGCCACGAAGCTGCCTTCTTCAATCACCCCGTGTTCCTTTTCAAATTCAAGAATATGCTCGACATCCAGCGTAAAGTCCGGATTGCTCGCCACGGCAGCAGACTGGTCAATGACCACAAGCGGCAGCACTAGCTCCTTCAGCCCCAGCTCATCCAGATAACGCGTGTCACGTACAAAATGAATCGGTGCATCCAGATGGGTGCCGTATTGACCGGGGAATTTGAAGCTCTGAGCAAAAAATCCTTGGTCGTGATTGAACAGCGTATCAAACTGGGCTGCATCAAAAGCAGAGAAGTGCGGCGATTCCGGCCCGAAGGTATGGGTCAGATCAACCCACTTTTTCTCTTTTAACAGTTGAATGGCTTGAATGAGTTCATTGGACAATGGGATCACCTCATACGCAGAATGGAATAAATTTCTACTATTATATCTTAAACCTCCATATATGGGAATGCAGTTCTGTTCCTGCCTCCAACCCTGTGCAGCGACTCACTTGACCTTCGATCAACAATTGCTGACCGGCCTCGTTTCATCAGTTCAGGCATCAAGCATGATATAATTGGAGCATTCTCATTTTTCACGAACCAACTGGACAAGCGAGGTAAAACAAAATGGAAATAGAGGTACGTACCTTACATGCATTTTCTGATACGCCTGAGGGAGGCAACCCGGCTGGGGTCGTTCTACAAGCAGAGCATTTGTCTGCTATACAGATGCAGGACATTGCCCGACAAGTCGGCTTTTCCGAAACGGCATTTGTTATGCCCTCGGATTTTGCCGATTACAAAGTACGTTTCTTTACCCCAAACCATGAAGTTGACCTCTGTGGACATGCAACGGTGGCGCTATTTTATCTGATGAAGGCCGAGCAGATTGTCGACGTGGGTGTGTATACGCTTGATACACTTGCAGGAATTCTCAAAGTAACCGTTGAGGAAGATGGTGACGTCTATCTATCCCAGACGCTTCCGCAGTTTGGAGAGCTGGTTAACCGGCAGGACATCGCAGACTCCCTGCAGATTCCGTTGCAGGATCTACATCCTGAACTGCCTGTGCAGATCGTGTCTACCGGGCTGCATGATATATTAATTCCGGTTAGGCATCCTGATGTTTTGGCAACCATTAACCCTGACCTGCGGCATATTGCCGACATCAGCAAAGCTCATCAAGTGGTGGGCTATCATGTGTTTGCACTCGAAACGCAAGGTAATGCAGCTTTGGCAGAATGTCGGAACTTCGCCCCTCTATACGACATCCCGGAAGAGAGCGCCACAGGTACATCCAATGGTGCATTGCTGTGTTACCTGCATAAGTATCAACAGCTTCCAACTCCCCATGATCAGACTTTTATGATCCAACAAGGGTACACGATGAACCGTCCTTCGAAGATCCAGGGCAGAATAACACTCGGCCCTTCCAACGAGATCACTCAGGTTCGGATCGGCGGAGTCGCCGTGCATACCGAGAATATTCAGATTCAACTTCCCTAGAGCAAAACGAATTTTCCCCCTCGCTCGTTTACCTCATTTGGGAGCAAGGAAACCAAAAAAAAAGCGCCACACCCGAGAGATGAAGATCTCTCCGTGGTGTGACGCTCCTACCAGAATTCAATCTAACCTGTCTCTTTCCTTCGTAATCGGTTCCTTAGACGCTCATATTGTCCATATATCCACGGCGCCTCCTTCGTCAGGATTGGACCCAGCACCGCCAGGATCAGCACATACAGCACGGCAAATGACTGGATTGAAACCATCAGTCCCCCGGCCTTGCCAATGTTCGCCATAATGATCGAGAACTCCCCTCGGGAAACCAGGGTAAATCCTACCTTGAGCGAAGCCTTGGGCGTCATTCCGGACATTCTGCCTGCAATCATTCCTGCGCCATAATTGCTCGCGATCGTTAATATGACTGCAATGATCGTCATCCCGACAGCACCCCCAAGGGAAGAGGGTTCAATGGTCAGTCCAAAGCTGAAAAAGAAGATCGCGCCAAAAAAGTCCTTGAACGGCATGACCTGATGCTCAATTCGTTGCGCATGCCTCGATTCACCGAGTACCAATCCCATCATTAACGCACCGATGGCCTCGGCAACATGCAGTGTTTCCGAAAAACCAGCCACCAGGAAGAGCAATGTCATCACGGTAAGCAGAAACAATTCGGATGATTTGATATTCAGCGCCTTGTCAATATACTTGATGCTTTTCCGGCCAATGATCAGAAACAGCACAATGAACAGCATCGCAGACAAGGATACCAACAGTACGCTGAGGAATGAGGTTGCCCCGCTAAGAACGAGGCCTGTCAGGATCGAGATATGGATGGCAATGAACAGATCGTCAAACATGATCATGCCCATAATAATCTCCGTTTCGGGATTCGCCGTGCGCTTCAGATCAACGAGCACTTTGGCCACAATTGCTGTAGAAGAGCTGGTCATGATGCCGCACACCACCAGCGTCTCTTTTAACGGTAACTCCATGAACCAGCCCAGCAGCAGACCGGAAGCAAAATTAAGCCCTACATAGAACATGCCGCCGGTCAATATGGCTTTGCCCGATTTCATCAATCGGGAGACCGAGAATTCAAGTCCAAGATAAAATAAAAGAAACAAAATGCCTAGCCTGCCCATAAATTCAATAAATGCCGAGCTTTCGATGAAACGCAGATCCACAATGCCGATCTGTGGCGCATGCGGTCCAACCGCCATCCCGATCAGAATGTAGAAAGGAATGACCGAAAATCGTAATCGTGCAGATATTAGCCCCGTAAGTGTAATCAGCGCAACAGCAATTCCCACTTCGAATATGAGCATATCCATAGGCTACAACCGTCCATCGGATAATAACCGTTTTAATTGCCTGATCTGATCCCGTTCCCCTGCAACGACAATGGTAGCCCCAGAGGCAAACACATAGTCCGGACCCGGATTAAATTGTTTTTCCCTGTTCTTCTCCACCACGGCCAGAATGACAGCCCCTGTCGCTTGACGGATATTTAACTCCCCAATCGTTCTTCCAATGCTCATGGAATGAGGTTCAATTCGCAACCATTCGATCAGCAAGCCTTCGAGCATGACTTCCCGTTCCTCCTGGAACTTGGGCTTATATGTCATGCCTCCCACGATGGCGGCGACCGCCCGGGCCTCTTCGTCATCTAAGGTAACAAGGGACAGCATGTCACCTACGTCTTCAGGCGTCTCTCCGGCTTCCATGTGAAACAGATCACGCCGCTCATCATTATGAATGACTATGATCAAATGCTCCCCACTGCGAGTATGCAGCCAATACTTCCGTCCAATTCCCGGTAAATCCGTCTCTTTAAAGTGCATGATCCACACCTCCTGAAGATACCGGATTCAAGGATGCACTGTTCCAAGTGATCTCTGTGATACGCACCCTCATGGAACCAGCCGGGATCGAAACAGATCTCGTTTCCCCTTTGCTGCTAAGCAGTAATTGACGTCCCACAGGTGATAGAAAGGAAATACGTCCTGCATCCGGGTCTGCCTCGTCAGGCATGACAATCTTGAATGCATCAGACGTATGAAAATCAATATAGTCAAATCGGATTTCGCTTCCTATGAGCACAACCGAATGAAGAAGTTCATCTGGTCCCAGCAGCAGCTTCTGGACATACCCGGTGTAAGCAGACAATAATTTTTCCATCTGTATTCGTTCAGGTTCACGCACGTCAAAATAGGCGTCGAGAAATGTTCTTTTCTCTTCACCCAATGTAATCAGCTGTTTCACCAGCATTTCTCTGCATTGTTGTAGATTAGACCTATGGTTCATAATAGATCTCACCTCCTATACAAGCTTTGTTCTCCACGTTGATTCGTATGTTGCTGTTCATCATCCTGTTTTCCTCCTTCTGTTAGATAAAAGCCCCGGAAACCGGGGCCTTCTTACCATCTTACCAAAACTAATTTTTTAATCCAGTCTATTCAGCTAACTTCCCGTTTAAAATTGGCATTTGGTTATATTATCCAATTATTATATTCCAACCTTTACACCGTATGATAGATCCATAGAACATTTTAATAACGTCATAAAAAACATTTTATGGGTTTTCATCTCGTATTTTTATTTTCTTTCCTGTATATTTAACTACAAACTTTTATGCAATTTATGCAAATAGCCAACCACAGACTTTAACACAATAAAGGAGTGCATCGAAAAAGTGTCCACTATTACTCAAGAATCAACTCAAGTCACTGCTGCAGAATATGTTCATTCCGTCTATGAATCGGTTATCGCCAGAAATCCGCAAGAACATGAATTCCATCAGGCTGTAAAAGAGATTCTGGACTCACTCATTCCTGTGATTGAAGCACACCCGAAATACATGAACAACAGCTTGCTCGAACAGCTGGTTGAACCCGAACGTGTCATTACGTTCCGCGTACCTTGGGTCGATGACCAGGGCAAGGTCCAAGTGAACCGTGGATTCCGCGTACAGTTCAACAGTGCCATCGGCCCTTACAAAGGCGGACTGCGCTTCCATCCTTCCGTTTATTCAGGAATCGTCAAGTTCTTGGGCTTCGAGCAGATTTTCAAGAACGCATTGACCGGACTGCCCATTGGCGGCGGTAAAGGCGGTTCCGACTTCGATCCCAAAGGAAAATCTGATCTGGAAGTGATGCGTTTCACGCAAAGCTTCATGACAGAGCTGTATAAATATATCGGCTCCGATACAGATGTACCTGCAGGCGATATTGGCGTAGGCGCGAGGGAAATCGGTTACATGTTCGGACAATACAAACGCATTAGCAGCGGGCATGATGCAGCTGTATTAACCGGTAAAGGTCTGCTGTATGGCGGAAGTCTTGCACGCAAGGAAGCCACTGGGTTCGGCTGTGTGTATTTCGTGAACGAGATGCTGAAATCCAAAGGCCTGAGCTTCCAGGACAGCACAGTGGTTGTTTCCGGTTCAGGCAATGTATCCATCTACGCCATCCAAAAGGCTCAGGAGCTCGGTGCCAAGGTTGTGGCTTGCAGTGACTCGGGAGGATACATATATGATGCAGAAGGAATCAACCTGGATACCGTAAAACGATTAAAAGAAGTGGATCGCCTGCGGATCAGCGAATATCTCAAAGAGCATCCTCACGCGGTGTATACCGAGGGCTGTGCTGGCATCTGGTCCATCCCATGCGATATCGCACTGCCTTGCGCAACGCAAAATGAAATTGATGAACAGTCCGCGGCGCTGCTCGTGCAAAACGGAGTTAAAGCCATCGGTGAAGGAGCCAACATGCCTTCCACGCTTGATGCAATCGAGCTTTTCCTGAAAGAGGGCGTTCTGTTCGGCCCGGCAAAAGCAGCCAATGCAGGTGGAGTTGCGGTGTCCGCTCTTGAAATGTCTCAGAACAGCATGCGCCTGTCCTGGTCATTTGAAGAAGTGGACGCGAAGCTGCATGAGATCATGCGGAATATCTACAGCAGCTGTGTAGAAGCAGCGGATCAATATGGCTGTACGGGCAACCTCGTAGCGGGAGCTAACATTGCAGGCTTCCTGAAGGTAGCCGATGCCATGCTCGCTCAAGGTGTAGTCTAAGTTTTAAGTAATTTGGCTGTCTCACTTGAAGCGTGTGTACATCATAATTAATCTTAACTTTATTGATGAAGGACAGTTCTCCTTGAGGAGTGCTGTCCTTTTTCATCCTTTGAAATGAAGGGAGTCACTCCAGGCTTCCACAGGGTGATATGGTCAATGTGCTCGCTGTCCTCCCTCACGCAAAAAAGCCGCCAAAATGGCGGCTATCACATTCCATATGATTATGAACGAACGGTTTTCAGCGCCCCACTCCAGGACAACACTTGGTCCAACATTCCGTTGAGATTGGTCAAATGCAGATCAGCCGGTTTGAAGGTTCCGTTATCAAAATCGGTGAATAAAGAAAGCGCCGGGTGAACACGAACATCCGCAACCGACAGTTCTCCGAGAATACCACGCAGGTGTTCTGCCGCACGTGCACCACCTACAGAGCCATAGCTGACAATTCCTGCAGCTTTATCGTTCCAGGCTTCACGAGCATAATCCAGTGCATTTTTCAGTGATGCGGAGATGCTATGATTATATTCCTGCACGATAAATACGAATCCATCGAGGCTCGCCAGCTTGGTGTTCCAGGCTGTAGCCTGTTCTGTTGCATCAGCTTCGCCCAATAGCGGCAGCTTATAATCGGCAATATCCACGATTTCATAGTTGGCATCCCCGCGTGAATCTGCGATCTGTTTAACCCATTCTCCAACTTGCGGACTCAATCGACCTTCACGCGTACTCCCAAGAATAATCCCAATATTTAATTTCGTCATCTTTGTTTCCTCCTCTTGTGTGTTGTTGTTTGCTTTTCCGAATAACTTATCCATAAATCCCATATCTACACCATCCTGCATCCGTTTAATTGTTTGGCTTTGCATTGATAATAAGTTATATAATTTAATTAGTCAAGTAACTTACATAAAGTTTGCAAATATTTTTTTTATCTCTACTTATCATATCAATGTTGGTCCCTATTTATGCTGTATTTACTGCCCGAGCAATTAATAAAAAAGTCACGCTCCCAAATGAATCTAGGAATGGGCCTATGCTTAATTTTGAGTATAACCTTACTATCCAAACCAATGGCATGATTCGTCTTAAAAATGGTCACAACCACGCCATCGAACTTAGGTGCTAACCAAGCTTAATGCCGCTGCTTCCTGACTCGTGTTACATGTGATAAATGGCAGTGCCTCGCTAGATAAATAACTCCTTTATAAGAATTGATCAAATTCCAGTGTAGTGGTAAAGTGGTACTGACATTCTATATCCAGTTTTTTCATTTATTAAAGGAAGTGTACACAGTGTCTAATTTATCCCACGGCAGCACAATGAGCCCTCATTTATACACGGACTGTGAGCAATGTTTCGGCCTGTGCTGCGTTGCCTTGCCTTATGGCAAATCATCCGACTTTGCTTTTGACAAAGCCAGCGGCACCCCCTGTTCCAATCTGCGCGCAGATAATCGCTGCGGCATTCATACGCAGCTCCGGCAAAAGGGATTTAAGGGCTGCACCGTTTATGACTGCTTTGGTGCAGGCCAGAAGCTGTCCCAAGTGACCTATGCGGGCAGAGATTGGCGGGATCATCCGGAATCCGCTGCCGAAATGTTCGATTGCCTGCCGGTCATGAGACAACTGCATGAACTGCTCAGTTATATGAACGAAATGCTCATGCGCCCGGAAACCTCCTCTCTTCACGACGCCATCCGCAGCGTATACCAGGAGACCGAACGTCTAACCGATCTGGAGCCTTCCGCGATCCTGCGTCTGGATATTCCCTTTCAGCGGGCAATCGTGAACGATCTTCTGCTGCAGGCGAGTGAACTGGTACGTGCACATGCGCCATCCAGCAGCCATGAACAAGGAAAGTCCAAACGCAAGAAATTGAAAGGAAGAGACTTCCTGGGAGCCAATCTAAGAGGAGCGGACCTCCGGGGAGCAAGCTTTCGCGGCGCGTTAATGATTGCTTGTGACCTCCGTAATGCCGACTTAAGATATGCCGATCTGATCGGTGCCGACTTGCGTGATGCGGATCTGAGCGGAGCAGATCTGACCGGGAGCATTTTTCTCACACAATCCCAGTTGAATGCAGCCAGAGGCAATTCGCGTACCAGACTGCCGGCTCATCTCAACTTGCCTGCGCACTGGTCGTAACGATATCCTGCTGCAACAGCAAACAGCCCGTCCCTCATGATGAAGGACGGGCTGTTGCTGTTTATTGCGATAAATGGATCATTATATTTATAACCTTACAGAAGATCGCGGCGAAGTTCCTCAGCGGATTTCGGGGACAGGTGACCAAGTGGAATATCAAATACCGTTTTGGCCCCTTTATGTCCTTCCAGGCTCAGACGCTGTGCAGCCCGTGCATAAGCGACCAGTACACTAGCGGTAAATTCAGGGTTGCTATCGAGCTTCAGACCAAACTCCACAATTTGCTTTTGTCCTGTACCGGTAACACCACTACGAATAACAAATCCACCGTGCGGCATACCTTCATGTTCCGATTTAAGCTGCTCTTCAGAAATGAATGTTACCGTTGTATCGTAATCTGCAAAATAGTTCGGCATGGATACAATGGTTTCACGAATTTCATCCTGGTTGGCACCTTCTTCAGCCACCACATAGCATTGACGCAGATGTTTCTCGCGTGTGGACAATTCCGGTGTCTCTCCTGCACGAATCCGGTTGATGACTTCTTCAACAGGTACAGTGTACTGAACACCCGCCTTCACACCTGGAACTCGGCGGATCGCATCGGAGTGACCTTGACTGACCCCTTTACCCCAGAATGTGTACTCTTTACCTTCTGGCAGAATGGATTGAGCAAGCAGGCGGTTCATGGAGAACAAGCCTGGGTCCCAGCCTGTGGAGATCACGCTTACGTGACCGCCTTGCTCTGCCGCAGCATGAACTTCCGCATAGAATTCAGGAATTTTGGCATGTGTATCGAAGCTGTCCACTGTATTGAACAACTTGGCAATGGCAGGTGTCTGCTCCGGAAGATCCGTTGCCGAACCGCCGCACAGAATCATAACATCGATTTTACCTATGTATTGCTCAGCAGCAGAGATGTGTTCAAAACGTACTTCTGTACCTTCTGCAACCATCTGCTCCGGGTTACGCCGTGTAAATACGGCAACGAGTTCCAAGTCCGGGTTTTGCGCAATGGCTTTCTCCACGCCTTTACCCAGATTTCCGTAACCTACGATACCAACTTTAATCATTTCGATCCTCTCCTGTCCTCTTCTATAGTTGTCTACTACTCTCGTATAAAGATATAACATACCATGTAACTTGTTAGGTTTCCAGTCGAAATAAAAAATACTTTGCATAAATGGCAGCAGCAGGCTGCTTTCATGCAAAGCGAGAGCCATCCTTCCCTTATCGTGGATCTAGAAAAACAAATGAAACATGTGAATGATGTAATCCGACGGTTCGGCAAAATGTGTAACAGATGCTGCATCCACTCTGGCGGTGAAGCACAAGAAAGATAGGGTTAGAATCAAGAGAGAGAGTAAACCGCTTGCCAGGAGCAAGGATGTGAATTTCGTTACGACCCTTAATTTTCTCATCCATTCTGCCTCCTGTTCGCTGTCTGTTTCGGGGATCATATGATTCATTTGCTGCCTGTTGACTTAGCCATTTCCAATATGGCATCCGCTACGTCATCCGGTTGACTGTTATGGATGTAATGCTCCGCGTGAGGAACGATCTGCTGTCTTCCCTGTATGGACCATGAGGCAAACTCGGCTTGATCTGCCTGCCATGCCTGGCTTCCCTCACTTGGTTGGTCTGATCCCGCCGTCAGGATCGTTAGGGGAAAAGAAAATTCCTGTTTGTTCTCCAGCACGCGGGCTGCGTTGATCCTGGAACGATGGATCTCATCCATCACGTTGTCATTGTACGCATGCTTCAGCGTCGAACTGGTAGCGGCCTTTTTCATCGGTTCTGCAACCAGATCCGGGTCAATAACCAGCGTTGCCATCATCCGATCCGAATGCAGCAATGTACGTGCAATGCCTGTTTTCACCAGAAACCTTGCTGAATCGAAATACCAGTCTGGCGCATCCATCTCCACTGTGCTGTAATATTCAGGACTGCCCCCATCGATCATGACGATACCTGCCACCTCATCCGGATACAATTGTGCATATCGAAGCGTCTCCAGAGATCCCAGGGAGTGGCCCACCATGATATACGGTGGTCGCTGACCGGATTTGCGCAGCAATTGATGAACTTCATCTACAATGGTATCGATGTCACGCGGCTGCTCCGTATAGTCGCTGTATCCATACCCGAATCGGTCATATACGGCAATTTTCACGCGGGATTTCAGCTTGTCGTACAGCGGACTGAAATCCACGTAGGGATTCGGTGTTCCCCATCCTGATGCGAGGACAACTGTCGAAGATCCCTTTCCTGCCGAGTAGAGGTGCATATTGCGTCCACTTACTTCATACAGCCTACCAGGCGGCGTGTATGACTTCATATCCTGTGCAGACTGATAAGCCTCGTAAGCCGTACCTGTAAGCAGCAGCAGACCTGCCGCAAGCATCAGTCCACCCAATACTTTCAGTCCTCTTCGTAACCCCTTGTTCATCGCTCCTCTACCCCTTACACGCTAATCTCATTTTCTTCTATGTCTTGAACAACACTCATATATGTATTCTTCAATCCTACCTAAGATCCGTTATAAGCGGAACAATCCGGGGTCCAGTTCTTCCCCCAACCAAAGTCCAGTTCATGACTTACCCTGCGGGCGGAGGAGGGGCTGTCTAGTATCCATAAGAGGAGACAGACAGCCCGGCCACACCAAAAAACCGCAAATCTCCAATGTATTATCGGAAACTCGCGGTTCGCACCTTATTCTAAAGTTTAGCCTATTCAGCGCCTGCTACAGTTGCAGCGTCAGACCGACTGGACAGTGGTCACTGCCCAGCACATGACAGTCAATGTTCGCATCTTCGACCAGCGGTGCCAATTGATTGGACACAAGAAAATAATCAATGCGCCAGCCCACATTCCTCTCCCGTACCTTCGGCATATAAGACCACCAGCTATATACGTCCGTGCGATCTGGATACAAATGCCGGAAGCTGTCCACATATCCCGCCGCCAGCAGTTCGGTCATCTTCCCTCGCTCTTCCAGCGTAAATCCGGAGTTGCCCATATTGGGCTTCGGATTCTTCAGGTCAATCTCCTGATGAGCCACATTCAGGTCACCACAGACGATGACCGGCTTGGTCTGCTCAAGCTGCAGGATATATTTCAGGAAACGATCCTCCCACTCCAGTCGGTACGGAAGACGGGTGAGATCACGCTTCGCATTGGGAGTATAGACATTCACCAGATAAAAACGGTCAAATTCCAGCGTAATCATCCGGCCTTCCGGTTCACTGTCTTCCTCCATCCCGTAACGGACGGATAACGGCTTGATCCGGGTAAATACGGCTGTACCGGAATACCCTTTTTTGATGGCATAGTTCCAGTATTGGTATACCTCTTCCCCAAGGTCCATCTCAATCTGGCCTGCCTGAAGTTTGGTTTCCTGTACACAGAAAATATCTGCCTGGCTTTCTTTATAATAATCCATGAATCCTTTGGTAACGCATGCCCTTAACCCATTCACATTCCAGGACACCAGCTTCATATCCTCATCTCCTCACATCTCCCCAATATAGCATGGGCGAATTCATCAGGACAAGGCTATCCGCCTGGATAATTGGAATGGGAGATGCGCGGCTTTTAGCCTATGTGATTCCTAACCAGCTTATATTGCCTTATACCTCGCTCTTTAACTTGGAGAACACCGCAAGATCGATGTACCGTCCCTTTTCAAACTCATGCTGCCGCAGCAGTCCTTCCTGTTGAAAACCAAGCTTGTGCAGCAGCCTGATCGAGGCCTCATTCTTCGGTTCCACTTTCGCTTCAATCTTGTTCAGCTGCATGTTCATGAAGCCAAAATCCAGCACGGCACGTGCTACCTCGGTCATGACGCCCTTCCCCCAATACTCGGGATGCAAATCGTATCCGATCTCTGCACGGTTATGTAGTTCTTCTCTATTCAGGAATCCGCAGGTACCCACCACTTTACCGGACTCCACATCTTCAATCATCCAGCGCAAACCGGACTGCTCCCTGAAAATCTTCGCATACCAACCCATCTCATCCAGTGCATCTTCCACCCTTTCAAAAGGCGTAAACGGCATAAATTCCACAACGGTCTCATTGGAATACAACGCCAAAATATCTGGAGCATCCTGTTCAGCTGCGGCGCGCAGGTTGAAACGGTCGGTCTTAAGAATAGGAAATTCGTCAAACGCAAACGGGGTATTCATGGATCGTCTCCTTTAAGCAAAGCTGTTATCTAAATCTTCTAATCTATATACAGATGTTTCCTAGCCATTGTACCAAAATCATGAACAAAAGACTCCTTTATTGCATAGCAGATGATCCAAACAATCACCGTACTATTCAAAAAGGAGTCTTGCTGCACACGGCTAACCGTGCCTGTTCACACTTGCTGGCTATTCGATTACAACCCATGGATATCGGGACGGCCCATCATACAGAAGTCGTATTCGATCAGGTGTACAACCTTCCTCATCAAATATGAGCAGTTCATTCTCATCCTGGAGCCAGGAAACAGGAACTTTGTAATCTTCCTGCGGACCAATCTGCCAATAGCGGCCCAGATGATGTCCATTCAAATGTAGCGTTCCCTTGCTCATTCCAGTAAGACGCACCATCAGATTCACTTGGTAATGTTCCGGCACACTAGGCCGGGAGAACTTCCAACGGTACCACATTGGCTGGCCATATGAACGATCAATTAGCGGATTGGCCATACGATTGCCACCATACTGAGCGGCACTTTCAGCTCCCATTTGATTATCTGTTTCATCGGATGTATCTAGTGTTCCCCACTGCTTGGGAAGCAGAGCTTCGTTACCTGCCATCCGCCAGTCTGTCAGCTCATCTTCACTTCGGTACATGATCAGCTCCAGCCGATTCAGCGGAGTTCTGCTGTAAGGCATCTCCAGTGTGTTGAACTCACCCGGTTTCAAATAGAGTGACAGATCCACCGTGTGAAATGAAAACCAGTCCTGATATCCTTCGAGCGGTACATCGATGCCATTAACCCGCAGCCCCCTGCTCACAGCTCCAACCAGAATGGCACGATCCATGCCATCCAGGGTAAAACTCCGGCTGAGAAGCGTATTTTCCTTTTCCTCCAGATGATGTACTTCATCCAGATGAACAATCCCACTTGCTGCTTGCCAGTCCCGCCGGATGTCCTGTACGGAACCGCCAAGATACACAGGCCCTGACAATCCTTTGCTTTCTCCCAGATGTGGCGAGAAATTCAGTCGTCCCATGTGCTGGATCAGGATCTGAAGCCGGTTCTTTCCTTCCACAGTCCTCACCTGGATCGCCGCAGCGCCAACCTGCCTCACCAGAGCCTGTTCCGCGCCACCAAGGTATATTCTGGCCGTATCCTGAAGATCCGGCAGAATGAGATTGCTCGTACCGCCATCCTCACTGTGGAAGTCACATTCATAGAGCAGATATCCGTAATCCTGCCCGTACTTAGCGAAGTGTTCCGGCTGACCGCTTGGTGATTGTCCTATCGCTTCCAACGTTATGCGTGACACGTCCGGGGATTCGGGCAACCTTGGAGGCATCGGCAGCGTGGGCAGCTGCTCATGGTGAGTTCCCTTTGCTGCATGATTATGATGTGTATCCTCCGCACAATTGGACTCCGCTGCGGTAACCCGATGGATAAACTCGCGTCCGGTCAGCATCTGTTCACCACCGGGCCAGCCACCAAGCAGCAGAATGGACCGATCCGGATCGGAGATCATGCCCTCGACCTGCCCGGATGGCAGAAGGTTGACATCATCCAATCCAATGGCATAACGCAGCTGTTCCTGACTCACACCTTCGATTCTCCAGGTACGATCCATGGCTTCACTATCCAGCACAATGATGCGGAGCGGGACGCCGCCAGCCTCCAGACGAACCGTCCCGGGTTCGCGGAAATGATACAAATCCAAACGCCGGACATCGCTTACCGGGTCATGATCAAGCAGAAGCTGCATGCTGCTGCTGATCACTCGCAGTGACGGGGCCTCCAGCTCCACAACCGAACGCTGTCCCGTATCTCCTACAATGAACAATGTTCGTTCTCCACTCACGATTTCGTTGCCTGCAATCCATGCACCACCGGTCAGAAAGACATCATCCGCGATCCGAATCCGGTCAAAAACCGGAACGATCTGTCCAGGACCCAAGGCAACAGGAAGTGTCCATCCTTCTTCCAGCGTAATTGGAACCGTCTGACGTTCATCCAGGTGACTCTCCAGGAACCAGATATTCTGGTCGCCGAAACGCCGGCCCCGCACGGAGATTCCTGAAGGGTGGCGTACGCCAATCTCTGCTTCCGGAATCTCTTCGGATGCCATGAGAAACGCTCCGAAAGCATTCACGAAATAGGACCACTTCTTGGTCACCGCGTACTTCGGCGTCACACGCCCGTATTCATTCAGCGGGGCATCATAGTCATACGAAGTGATCATGAATATATCACTGCTGCCCACGGTTCTTCCGCCATATCCGCCAAAGTTGGTCCCGCCATAGAACATGTAATGGCTGATTCCGGTATATCCGGCACGGAGAATTTCCATCAGTCGCTTTTCCAGTAATGGCGCCGTTTTCTGAATGGCAGATGGGCCGCCCCAGTTTTCGAACCAGCCGGTCCAGAATTCCGTAACCATCTTCGGTGTATCCGGCTGTTTGGCACGCAGCTTCGCATAATGCCCGTCAGCGCCTGACCAGAAATTGGCCCCCTCGATCGTGCCCTCTGCCCCACCCACACAGGTGATAAGCGGAACATCGATTCCGCGACGGAGCAACCCATCCCTAAGATAATACATATGGTCGCTTGCTGCGACGTCATCCATCAGATAACCGTATTCGTTCTCGACCTGTACCAAAATGACGCTGCCCCCTGCGGAAACCTGGCGCTCCCGAATAATCGGTACGATCCGGTCGAAGTACAGGTCCACATAGTGCAGATAGGTTTCGTTGTTTTCACGGAATTTCATGTTCGGTTTCGTTTCCAGCCAATAAGGAAATCCGCCAAAATCCCATTCCGCACAGATGAACGGTCCTGGACGTGCGATGACCCACATGCCCAGTTCGGCACACAGATCCAGGAAAGCCCCGCAGTCGTGATCTCCATCAAACGCCCATTGTCCTTCCTCGGGTTCATGCACGTTCCAGGCAAAGTACGTATCGATACAGTTCATACCGGCCAGTTTCGCTTTAACCAATACCTCCCGCCACTCTTCCCTTGGCATCCGGAAGTAATGTATGGTTGCACTGTTCAGAAATACACGTTGTCCATTCCACATGAAGCTATGCCGGTCATAACTCCATTCCGAAGAAACACGGTTGTCAGCCCCAGGATCTGTAATCTGCTCCTGCTCATGAAGCAAAAGGGATGGTTTCTCTGTCAACGCATTCCCCTCCTTCTTTTGTATGTGAGTTCATATGTCTTTCGTTTATCCCTAATCAAGCGAGCCTGTCTGCGCCTGTTTCATCTATTGGCCCGCTTTCAGCGTTACACCTTCCAGAACGACGGTTGTCACGGAATTGTCCGCCACAGACACTTCCAATCCATTGGCATACACCGGAATATCCTCAAGCTGTTCCATATTCCGGTCCGGTGAGGTCTGGTACACCTGCGCGGTGGACGAATTTGCAACGTCAAAAGAAGACTGCAAATCAAACGCCTTTTTCCCGGCAGACAGTTCATTACGAATGACCAACACCAGTCTCTTGCGATCTGCGTCATAGGCAGCCAGCGTACGTCCATCATCGGTCGGTATAATCTTCGTACCCGGACGAATGAACTTGGTGAACTGGGCCATGCCGTAATACTGCTTCGTCATCTCATACTGCTCTTCCCCGTTAAAATTAGCATGGATGAAGCCCCAGTTATTATTCGCACCTTCATCTTCAACTGCCTGCCAGTAGACCCAGGCGGAAGGCTGCATAATCTTCAGATCAAACATTATCCGCTCCGCCAGTTCCTGTACGGATGTCATATCCTCGTGATGATGTGGTTCACTGCCTCCTGTACCATACTCAGACATCCACAGTTTCTTGCCATGCCGCTCAGCCAGGGTCCGCAGTTCCTCCATTTTGCTTCCATTATAAGAGTGGGTGTTGATCTGGGCGATCACATCCAGCGTATCCTGATCATAGATGCTGAAGTTGTGCACCGTCTCATCAATGCTGTTGTCGTCCGCAGCACTGATCACCGTTCCATCCAACCCCTTGCTTTTCAGGGATGCAGCCACCTTCTTAATAATCTCAGCCTGCTTGTCATTGGTGAAATGGCTGCCCTCCTGCATATTACCTTTCTTCCACCAGTCCGAGGAAGGTTCATTCAGCGGATCAAGCGTCCGGAACGTAATGCCCCACTCATCCCGGTAATGCTTCACCACTTCGGTCAAATAATCGGCAAAGGCATCATACTGATCCTCACGCAGATTATTGCCGCCGTCCACGGCACCCGTGACCGATCCGCTGATCGTCATCCAATACGGTGGTGAGTTGGAGAACGCTTCAGCAATGTTGACTCCGCGTTCCAGGGAGCCTTGTAATACAGACCGCTGCCCTGCATCCGCCTTCCAGTCCCACACGCCCGGTTCAGGCTGGAAGCCGGGAACATCTCCGCCGGGGCGAAGCGCCTTCATCTCCGGGTTTTCCTCTCCGCCGATATTGTAACGGACGATGTTCAGTCCCAGCCCTTTTTCCGCATCAAACACCAGATCCATCACTTCATCGACCTTGGCCTGATCCTTCCATCCCCCCAGATCGTTGGCCCACCACGCGAGTGACGTGCCCCATCCTTCAAAATGGTCATAGGACTTTTCCAGTTGCAAACGTACCGGCTCACTCTCAAATGCAAGCGTCCTGGATCTTTCATTGGCAAAATGATTCACGATGATTCCTCCTCCCACCAGAAGCACAATCAGGGCCATACCGATCAAGGTATAGCTCCTTTTGCGGCTGCTGCGTTGTTTGTTATCGGCCATGGTTCACCCAACCCTTTCTCCATGCACGAACATGACATCCACTGACTTTCACGGCAGGTTCAATCCATGTACACACCTCCCGTTACTTGATTCCGCTGCTGCCCCCGCTAATATTGGCTTCATAGACATAACGCTGTCCAAACAGATAGACCAGCACCATCGGAATGGTTAGGAACAAGGAAGCAATCATGACCAGGTTCCAAGGAGGCATCTGCCCGCCACCTACTGTGGTAAGAAGCTGAACGCCGAGTGCGAGTGGCATCTTCTCCGGATCATTAATGTAAATGAGCGGCCCCATGAAGTTCCCCCAATTATAGGAAAACGAGAAAATGGCAATGGCCGCCAGGATGGGATACGTCAGCGGCATGATGATCCTCCAGTAGATGCCCGGATGTCCCATGCCGTCGATCATCGCCGCTTCATCCAGCGACTTCGGAATGCTCATCACGAACTGGCGAATCAGGAATACGTTGAATGCCCCTGCGAAGAAGCTCGGTACGATGAGCGGATAAAACGTATTGATCCAGTCCAGATGACGGAAGATGATGAACTGCGGCACCATGGTGACCTCACCCGGAATCATCATGGTGCTCAGCAGAACGATGAACAGAAACCGGCTGCCTTTGGCCTTGATGCGGGCGAAGCCATAAGAAACGATGGAAGCTGACAGTACCGAGCCCACGATGGTGAACACGGTAATGATGATTGAATTTTTCAGATAAGTGCCCAGGTTGTTGTTGGTGAAAATCGTGTAGAAGTTCGACCATTGAAACTCCATCGGCACGAATGTAAAGGCTGATTTCACCGTCGTTGCATCACTCGCCAGCGCGATCGAGATCATGTACAGGAAGGGGGAAGCAAGCAGCACCCCGACCAGGACCAGAAAAATGTAGGATATCGTTTTCTCTGCAGCGGATGGATTACTCATTGGCTTTTCCCTCCTCGTAGTGCACCCATAGTGCCGATGAACGGAACACAACCAGGGTGAGTGCCATGATGATAATGAACAGCACCCAGGCTATGGCTGAGGCGTAGCCCATTTTGTAGAACTGGAATGCATTTTGAAACAGGTAAGGAACGACCATCTGGCTCGCATTGTCAGGGCCGCCCGCTGTAACGATGAACACCTGCGCGAACGTCTGCAGCGCTCCGATCATTCCGGTAACCAGGTTGAAGAATATGACGGGCGTGAGCATTGGAAAAGTAATATGGAAGAAAGACTGTGTGCTCTTCGCCCCGTCAATGGCAGCGGCCTCGTACAGCTCCTGGGGAATGCCTTTCATACCCGCCAGCAGCAGTACCACGCCACCCCCAACACCCCAGAGGGACATGAGAATCAATGCAGGTTTGACCCAGTTCGGGTCGAGCAGCCAGGCAGGACCCGGAATGCCGAAGATGGACAGAGCTTTGTTGATCAATCCTTCGGTCGGTGCCAGCAAATGAATGAAGAGCAGCGAGCTTGCTACGACTGGTACGACCGACGGCAGATAGAACAATATGCGAAAGAAGGTAATGCCCTTGATTTTTTTGTTCAGATAATAGGCAATCCAGAGGGAAATCGACATCCCCAGCGGAATGGATATCAATGCATAGAAGAACGTATTGCCCACGGACTTCCAGAACAGCGGATCATCGGTGAGCAGCGTTTTGTAGTTATCGATACCGATAAATTCCGGGGTCTGGAACAGATCCCAGTTGGTGAAGCTCATATAGATGGAAAACAGGATCGGACCCAGGGTAAGCCCCAGGAAACCGATCAGCCAAGGCGAGATGAAGAGATAAAACCATTTCCCGTCTTTTTTTCTCACGTTAAGCCCTCCCCATGACGTAGAGAGCAGATGGAGATTCGCACAAGTTCATGTGCTGCGCTCCATCTGTCCCCCTGTCCATGCTATTTGTAGAGTCGTTCCAGTCCACTCTGAATTTCGGTTACCGTATCATCCAGTGAGGCCTTGTTGTTGAAGTAAACGCCAAGCTTGTCATTGATCAGTTTCATCATTTCGTTCCATTGCGGGTTGAACGGTTCTGCATAAATGGTCGATTCACTGAAAGCAGCCATGTTGATCTTCTTGCCGCCATATTCCGCATTCAGGAATTCATCGCTGGACAGTCCCGCCTTCGTAGCCGGTGCATCCTGTCCCGCCTTGATCATCGGCATCTGTGCCTCAGGCGTCGTAAGTGCTTCAATGATCTTGAACGCTTCCTCCTTGTGTTTGGACGCATTCGTGATGGTGAAGCCGTTGAAGAATGCGTTTGTCTCACCCCATACCGGAGAGATATCCCAGTTAATGCCTTCCACCTTCGCCAGTGAGCCGATGTTCCAGAATCCGGTTGTTTCCATTGCGATTTTGCCCTGAGCGAACAGCGGGTCTGCACCGATATTGCCCATGTCGGCAATCTCTGTCGGCGTCGGTCCTGCACCGTGCGTGAAGATCAGGTCATTCATGAACTGCAGTGCATTGCGCACCGGTTCGGTATTGAAGGTTGGCTTGCCACTTTCGTCAAACAGCGAGCCGCCATTCTGGTAGATCAACTGCATCCATTGCGGCCACCAGCTTCCTGGGTAGTACCCCCATTGAACCGTCTTGCCGTTCTCCTTCACCGTCAGCTTCTTGGCTGCTTCGAGCAGGTCTTCCTGGGTCCAATCCTTGGTTGGGTATTCCACGCCAGCCTTGTCGAACAGATCCTTGTTATAAAAGAGTACCATCGCGCCTGCGCGATCCGGCATGCCGAACTGCTTGCCATCGTATTTCATGAGGTTCGCGATGTCATCGGAATAGCGTTCTGACATGTTGACATTATTTGCTTGGATCATCTCATCCAGCGGGATAATCTGATTTTTGGAGGCGTACGCCTGATAGTTCTCGGCAATCATCATGATGTCGGGTGCAGTTCCCCCCGCGATCATGGTCTGTACCTTTTGGTCATAATCTCCGGCAACCACGTTGAGCTTCACGTTAATATCGGGATAGGTTTGTTTCACAATGTCGAGTCTCTCCTGGTAAATCTTCTTCTCGTCCTCCGAGCCCCAGATCGTCATGCTCAGATCAACCTTGCCTCCAGCCCCGCCGGCTGAATCGCCGCCGTTTCCGCTGCTGCAAGCTGTCAGAACCACGACCATAACCAACATCAATAACGAAATGACCTTTAAACTTCTTCTCATACGGTACGCCCCCTCGAAATAATGAATGGATGACCACGATGAAACCCATTTCATGAAATGGGTTTCATAAAGCTTAAAACTAAAACCCGTTCCACATCATGAAAGGGGTTTCATTTACGGACTCATTATATTTCACCTTCCGAGGGAATGTCAACGCTTTCTTTTCTAGATGTCCGCCCCTTTATCGCTTGGCAGGTCCTGTGCTCTGACGGATGATCAGCTCCGGCTGCAGCACGGTCTGCTTCTTCGCCTGTCCCTGATTAATCAGCTCATGCAGCTTATCCACCGCCAGCTTGCCAAGCTGATACGTATTCTGTGACACGGTCGTCAGTTCCGGAATAACCGCACTGGCCAGCGGCGTATCGTCGAATCCCACGATGGAAATATCCTGCGGAATCGACAGGCCATGTTCAATCGTTGCCTTGATCGCACCAATGGCGGTATAATCATTCACACAGATGACTCCTGTCGGTGGATTGTCCTGCTCCAGCAGCTTGGACATCTCCCGTTTGCCGTCATCGATGGAGAAACTGCCGAGCAGCTGGCGGTCTTTCGGTATTTCGAGTCCATGCTCCCGCAGTTTTTTCTGCACGGCCTTGACCTTGACCATCGTTGTGGACAGTTCTCTCAGTCCGCCTACAAAAGCGATGTCCCGATGTCCATGCTCCACCAAATGTTCCGCAGCGAGTACGGCCCCTGCCGCTTCATCCGTGTAAACCCGGTGGAATCCTCCTTTCGGAATATTGCCATTGACCAATACAATCGGCATGCGTTTGCCCATGTCGATCAATTCCTGTGCCATGTCGTCCGGACAATGCTGCATGTTGATTCTTCCACCGAGGAAAATAATGCCGTCCACCCGTTTTTCCCGCAAAATGGACAGATACTCGGATTCCCGGTTGTAATCGCCCGCCGTATTGCACAGAAAGAACGTGTATCCCAAGCCGCGTGCCTCATTCTCGGCACCCCAGAATACTTCTGGGAAGAACGGATTGGTAATGTCGGGAAGGATGATGGCGATCGTGCCCGTCTCTTTCTTGATCAGGCTGCGTGCCTGCGCATTGGGCTGGAACTGGTGCTTTTCGATAATCGACATGATCTTCTCTCTCGTGCTTGCCCGCACGGGTGCCGTGTCGTTGAGCACCCGGGAGACGGTCGCTACAGATACGTTCGCTTCTTTGGCGATGTCATAAATGGTGATCGGTGTCATAAGTGGAACCTTCCTTTGTCTATAATTTTCCTGCTTATCATACCAGATAAGGATGGGCGATGAAATGGGTTTCACTCTGATGCATCAACCTCGGGTCAAAATAAACAGCTTAGCAGCTGGACATGGGCGGGCAATACTACACCGAGCAATAGATCCATGTCGGATTCAGCTGCTGCATCGGCGGTTATCGTGTGCGTCTCCATCCGGGGGACAGGCACAATGCCCTGCAGATCCGAAGCCACAATCAGTGCATCCACACCCTCAGGCAGCCCGGAAACCGTACCATGATAGATGGGCAGCTGTGCCTCGGCCACCTCTCCCCCGGGGATGGAATTCAGGTAATCATACTGCTCGACCGGCTGGTCGTTTAGCTTCATGATTTTCATGCCAATTTACCTCCTTCGCTGACAAAACACTGTCCTGTTCTCGTTAGATCATACGGTAAGACGGATTAGCGTTTATGTATTGCTCGCAAGCTTATTCATGAAGCCATTTCTCGTTAATTTCCTTTATTTTGGCCTCGATTCCTCTTCTATTTTACACCACTCGCCCATATATTAGATTGTAAGCGAATTCATAAGGTGATTAGAGGAGTGTGAACGACGTTATGATCATTCAGGTCAGCCCGCTGGCAGAATCAAGACTTAACGCGATGCTGGGAGATCGGCCAGGCTATTTAAAGCTGTTTTATGACACCGATGGATGCGGATGCGATGGCACTGCGGTCCTCCTGATCGTTAACGAACCGGATAGTGATGACATTCCGATTGAATCCGGTACGCTTCCTTTTCTCATCAACAAACAACAGCAGATCTACTTCGAGTCCAACCTGCGTCTGCAATCGGAAAACAGCTTCCCTTCCTATCGGCTGAGCAGTGATTCCATGATCTATGGCAGCAATGTCAAGGTCCATGATCTTCGGGATACCGTCAACTCTTCACCCGAGCCGCTCAGTTGGTTCGTCCGCTGATCTATTTTACGACGCTTAATCACATATGCAAAAGCCGGTACTCCAGGGTGGAGTGACCGGCTTTTGTTATGAAAGGTACGGAAAGCCGTGTTTACACTCCGAATTTTCGGTTATCACTATGTCATTCTATATAAGCTGCCTCTTGACCAAACTCGCTTTCAAGTCTACATTATCATGTAAGCTACCCAAGCCTAACAGATCCGCGAGAGGAGGAGCTCTTATTACACATTTCTATGACGTCATTATCGTTGGAGCAGGCTCCATGGGGATGAGTGCAGGTTATTATCTGGCACGAAGCGGGCTAAAAACTCTGATGATTGATGCTTTTGATCCCCCGCATACTGAAGGGAGCCATCATGGGGAGTCCAGATTAATTCGCCATGTGTACAGCGGGGGACCTGATTACATCGCGATGGCGCTTCTGGCCCAGAATTTATGGCAGGAGCTGGAGGATATCACCGGCAACAACCTGCTTGTTCGTTCAGGGGTTATCAACCTGGTTGATCCAGAGTTCCATTCGTTTCGCGACCGGTTGACTCATGCAGATGACGCCGGAGTCCGGTATGAAATGCTGCGTGCAAATGAAGTGATGAAGCGTTGGTCAGGGATTACAATACCTGACCATTATGAAGGCATGTACGAACCGGATGCTGGTTATCTGTTCAGTGAACGCTGCATTCAGGCATATCGGCAAGCCGCAGAACAAGCAGGTGCCACCCTGCTGACGCATACCCCTGTGGAACATGTCGAATGCGGACCTCAATCCGTATCCATAAAAACCGCTGCCGGAGATACATATCACGCGAGTAAGCTCATACTCAGCACGGGTGCTTGGTTTCAGACATTGAAACCGTTTGTGGATCTTCCGATCCGGGCCGTTCGTAAAACCGTAGGATGGTTCGATGCACCGGAAACATTGTTCGGCGAAGAACATTTCCCTGGTTTCACGATATCTGAACGGGAAGGGATCTATTACGGATTCCCCAGCATCGGCGGGGCCGGAGTGAAGATTGGCCGTCATGATACAGGACCAACATGGACGCCTGGAGAACCACAGACACCGTTCGGAACGGAAGAAACAGACGAGGGTGAACTGCGGAGGCTGCTTGAGCTTCGAATGCCGCTGGCGGCAGGCCATTTGAAACGTGGCAGTGTATGCAAATACGAAATGACGCCTGACGAGGACTTTATTATCGACCGTCATCAGCTGCATGAGCATGTTTGGCTGGCAGGCGGATTTTCGGGTCATGGCTTCAAATTTGCTAGCGCGATTGGCCAGATCCTGTCCGATTTGGTCCAGACAGGGCATACGGATCAGGATATTGGACGGTTTGCCCTATCCCGTTTTGCCAAGACCAGTATCTCATCATCGCTATAAATTCAAAAAGACGTGTAGGGTTATCATCGATCATTTGGAGATCGGTGTCCCTTACACGTCTTTGTTCATTAATTCGTTTTAAACTTCGACGCTTCCTCTGCAAGCCGTTTGGTCAACGCATCAATGGTCTGCACCATCTCTGCCAAATGCTCTGTCATCCCCGCTTGCTCCTGCATTGTTGCGGTCACTTCTTCAACCGATGCCGATACTTCCTCACCGGAAGCAGACAAGTTCTGTGCGGCCCCAAGAACATCATCCTTGTCACGCTCAATGGATTCGATCTCGGAAGCAATGGCCTGTACCTGGTCCATGATCTCATGCATATTTTGCGTAACAAAAGTAAAGGTTTCCTTGGTTTGTCCAACACTGCTCTTATGCTGTTCGGCAATAGCCTCAATGGCTTGTACACTGCGGTTATTCTGCTCGACATGTTCAATCGTCTGCATGACAATCCGCTTGATATCCTCTGATTGGGCGGTCGTCTGCTCTGCCAGTTTACGGATCTCCGAGGCAACGACGGCGAAGCCGCGTCCCTGATCGCCTGCTCTGGCCGCCTCAATGGAAGCATTAAGTGCAAGCAGCTTCGTCTGATTCGCAATCTCGGCAATGGTACCTGTGATCTGATGAATACCTGAGGAACTCTCGGCGAGCTGTACAGTAATTTTGGAAATATTACCCACTTCAATCTCGTTCTGATTGTTCACGGCAATGAGCTTATCGACGACCTCATGATTGTTTTCAAATGCGTCGGTAATCTCATCCGCTTTGCGTTTCACCGCCTGCGATTTCTCGCTCACACTGGCAATCTTGCTTCCCACGTTCATGAATTTATCCACGATGGATTCCGTATCGCTTGCCTGTGATTCCATGGCCCGCGAGATTTCCATTGCCGTCGTCGTTGTATCCGCAATGGATGCGGAAGTCTGCTGTGTGGATTGATCCAGCTCGGTTGTACTGGTGTTCAACGTACCAATGGAGCTGTTCATGCTGGAGATCAACTGTCTGTTGGCACCCGCCATCGTGTTGAAGCTGTCTGCCAGGTCTTTGAACTCTCCGCTGTATTTGCCTTCTGCCTGAACGGTCAGATCTCCGCCTGCGAGCCGTCTGAACAATCCGTTCAATCTCGTAATCGGTCTCGTTACCATGAGCGAGATCAGAATTCCAGCTGCGATGGACACCGCAATGGCACTGAACAGCACGATATACATTTTGTTCGCCATGGATACGAGTGGCTTTCGCACGTCCTCGTACGAATCCTCCACGATTACCGTCCAATCGGAGCGCGGAATTTTGGAGTAGAATACCACTTTTTCTTCCGAACTGAGTTCCCCTTGCTGCAGCTGCTCGCTTGGAGGCAGATCAATCAATGTCTGATACTCCCCGGACTCCATCTTCTGGCCAGCAAGTGTCTCATCTGACGAATGAAACATGACCGTACCTACACGGTCCAGAATAATGACACTACCCTTTTCATTGATTTCGATATTCTGCAGCTGGTTGACGAAGAACGAGGTGGTTGCAGTAGACACCAGCACACCTTCCACTTGATTGTCATCATTGTAAATCGGCATGGCAAAGGCATTTCCCAGCGTACCTAACGTTTTGGAGATAATCCCGTCACTGATGACATTCCGCCCTTGAATGGCCTGCCTAAAATAATCACGATCTGCACGTTCACCCTTGAGGGCTGACGGATCATTCGCTGCAACAATAGCGCCTTCCTTGTCCAGCAAAATAATATTGCTGTTGCCTTCCATTCCTGCGAGACTGTCTGCCAATATGCCATTGGCTTTGTCGATCAGTTCACTGTTTTCCGAGAAAAATTCATCATCGCTCTGTTCTCCCGAATTCCGGATTTCGAGCAAATCCTCAAATGTACGATGTGTAGTAATCAAAAATGTAGACTGCTCCTCCAAGGTCAGCGAGGTAAACAGTCCAGCACCGATCCGATCGGAAGTCGCCTTAATTTCGTCTTTGCTTTTGTCCAGGGTGATGCTTTCTGCCACTCTATAACATAGGATTGCCGTCGCCACCAGCACGATACTTACCAACACACTGATCATCAGCGGCAATCTGACCCTAAAGGACATGTTCGCCATGCTTCCCTTCACCTTACCGAATAACTTCAAACCATTTCACCTTCCATTTTCATCATGATGTAGTCCAACCTTTATGTATTTTCTTTATATCGGTATCTAGCTATTAATTCTTCAGTGGTATAAGCATTTGAGGAGGATGTTTTTGAGCGGAGGCACGCGTATACACCCTGGACTAACAGATGTTTTCGCGCTGCTTTTCACATTCATGCAGTACCTATGCCGCCCTTTCCGAAATGTTCTAGGCCAAAGGGGGCGACAAACCATTAATAATTATAGACTTTGGTTTAATACAAAATATGACATCCCTTACGTATAATTAAAGAACTACATACTCATTAGGGAGAGAAACAACATTGAATACAAAAATGCCCACATTATTAAACGTCATACGCGCGCTGCTTGGGGTCCAGACAATCTACATCGGGATTGCCATGGGCTTTTTAATCTACGATATCCTGCTGCATAGTGCAGATTATGCCGCATTTCCGCTATCCGATCAGGTCGCGTACTTCACGAATGCGGGAATTCGTACCCTGCTGATCCTGGGACCTCCGATTCTGACTATGATATTCATTGCAAAAAGAAGATATAAATGGACAATAACCTTCATGATTCTTACCTTTTTGTTCACTGCCGGATTGCTTCAGAATTTTCTAGTGGTTCTGCATTTGTTTATGCTGCTTGTGCTCCTGCTCCATAAACCGAGCAAGTTGTATCTCAAGCAGGAGGCCCATGTGCGGCAGTATTCCAAGCGGGATTTGCAAGTATAGATTTAGTAGCGGAATGGAGTCTGTGAATAGAATGTTAAAACCAAAGTTACCCGCATTGCTGAATGGTGTTCGCATCTTGTTAAGTTTCAAAATAGTGTTCTACATTATCACCTTTATCGTATTTGTTTCTATTTTCAGTCAAAATCCAGAAGCCTATCTTGATCCTCCGATTACAGGAAGCGATCTTGGTGACGTCTCTGCCGAACTAACCGCCAGAATAATGTTTTGGGTCATTCCCAGTTTGCTTGCTGTCGTTTCCATCACCCAACGAAAGTTCAGATCCACTGTTACTTTTCTGAGTATCGCTTTATTTATGGGTGTATTGAATGAGGGGCTAGTCGCCGCACTTATTCAACTTTATGCTTTATTAGTTGTTTTACTGCATCGCCCAAGCAAAAAATTCCTGAAACGACAGGATTCAGATGTTACAACGACAAAGTATGTTGCCAAGAAGAGCCTGACCTAGTCGTCAGGCTCTCTTTTGTGTGTGGCAGTAGGTTGTTTTACTAGAAAGAGCCTCTTATCCGCAAAACTCAATAACCCTTCGTTACGAAATTGCTATTTGTGGTAAAAAAAGCTCCTGCCACACATGTGGCAAGAGCTTCTTCTATGATAGACAATCACGGTCAACGACTACAACGAACACAAACGTGGTATCGAGGGTATTGTATCAGTTTATAAATATATTTATTTCTTGAACCTTTCTCTTTAACCCAGCTGTGCGATTCGCTGCTCAATGCGCGGAAATAAACGGAATGCATTCTCGTAGAATACCTTCTCATGATGCTGTTCGGGCACGAGTCGGCGGACGAATTCGGCATACAGATCAATCGGTGCAAGCGGCCAGTCGGTTCCGAACAGCATTTTCTCGTAGTGATCGGAATACACCAGCGCCCGGCGGAAATGGTCCATGAACAGCGGTTCATTCATGAATCGTTCAAAATGGGGACGATCCCCAACCACGAGTCCCGACAAATCAGCATATACGTTAGGATTCTTCGCCACCACTTCGGCGGCATCCATCACCCAGGGATCACCCAAATGACAGATCATGAAGTTCACCCCGCGCTGTTGATATGCTAGCTCATCCACAGTCAGCGGATGGGCATACTTTAGCAATCCATTCATCGAGTACGTATCTCCCGTATGAATCACGACGGGCATGTTGTACTTGGCTGCCAGCTCATAGATCGGAGTATATATCTTGTCATGGACATAGTAATGATAGTACCCCGCGTACAGCTTGATACCCGCTACCTCGGGAGCTTGCAGCCTTGCTTCAATGCGGTCCAATTCTTCCTGCGCGTGTTCACCGCCAAGCCGGTTCGGATTGACGCCGACACATTCCATCAGAAAGGGCGGAACCGTTTCTTCCAGATCAAGTCCCATCGGGTTCGGTGAACTGGAGTCCGGAAAGGCTCCCTTCGTCTGCTCGGTCACTCCCATGCCAATACCGAGTATGACGTCGTTCTTGTCAAACTCCGTCTTGAGGCCGGCGGCAGAGTAATCGACTTGGGACAGATCGATCGCCGTTCGATGGAAGCTGTCAATGTCAGACAGATGAATGTGAATATCAATGATCGGCATGAGTGTTCTCCTTTTCAACAGTCGTGTTGCCAAAGGATAGCTTCAACAGGCTGCGGACATCTTCCGCATTCAGAGGAATCTGCCCTAAGACCAGATAAGTTGGTTTCATCCAGACAGTCTCCCCATTGGATACCGGCAGATGTTGATGAACATTGTGGCTGAGTACCTGGTTGTTCACATATACCGACGGATTATGATTTGGATAGGCATCTACGGCATGAAGCATGTTTTTACGCGTAACTGCACCTACTCGCAAGAGTCCCTTCAATTGGAGACCCGCATCCACCTTTCCCAAGGAGAACCGTCCTTGCTCGGGATGTTCCAGCCAGCCTTCGGCAAAGACTGGTGACGGCTTGAAGAAATGATCTTCCGTAAGCGAGTAATCCGCCAGCGTCAACCCGGTTTCGTTCGTCACTGAATGCAGCGAACAGAGAACAGGCACGCCAGGCAGCATAAGGTAACGCTGTTGTACCGTGATTCCCCGATTCGCTTCCTGCTTCTCGATTCGGGTTGTCATGCAAATCCCTTTCCAGACGTTTCCGTGATTATCCTTATGCTCCGTCCATTCTGTACTTCTATGCTCTTGCTGACGGCTAAAACCATTCATACCTGGGATTCCCACGCCAAGCCCGCCGTACCATGGATTCCACCAGGAACGCGGAGCAGCTTCCGGATACGAACTGTCCAGCCATTCCTCACCCTGATACTTCAAGGAATGCACGACGCTCCCGATCCCGGGTGCTGCTGCGATCGAGAGAACTCCATTGCTTACCGTGTACACCGGACCTGCCTGCCCTTCTTCAATCACACAGTCAACGGCGGATTGCGTCTTCGGAAACCAGAGAGCGGTCCGTTCCTGAATCCGATCCTCTCCGCGATATACGGCTCGAATCTTCCAGCCATTTCCACCATTTTCCTTTGCCACGATTTCCTCAGGGGAGAACTCCAACTGTACAGAGCGAAGGTCCTGCTCCCGGTTTAATTCCATATCTGCAGCTTTAACCTCCGATGCACCACCGTTCTGCGCATACAGCTCCAGATTTCCGGCTAGTGGTATCATTTTTCGCTCCATCCATTCTGCCTGCAGCTTCCCTCCTTCAAACGGATTGCCACCGCCTAGAACCAGTTCAAGATGGTCATCCAGCACAGGTACAACCAGATCGCGCTCTTTACGGGCAAAAGAACGGAAATCCTGCCACTTCACGAAGGTGTTCAACGCAAATACAGTCTTCTTGGTCTGCACAACGGCCCCTGCCGGCATCTGGCCAAGCTCATGCTCCAGCCCCAATGTGTATTCCGGACGAAGCAGCTTCAGGGAAGGGTCCCAATAGATACCGCATGCACCGTACGCTTCCTTGCAGAAGAGCCAGTTCTCTGTGATTTGGGCGCTGTCCCAATGACCCGGATCGCTGGAATACACATCGCCCATGTCCACATACCGACCTTGGTACGGCAGAATCAGCCGATTGCCGTAGAATCCGAAGTTGGTCATCAGAAACATATTCTCTTCCAGCTCAGTACGGCGTGTATTGCTTATTTCATAGTAAAATTCCGTAATTCCGTTTGCCGACAGCTTGGTCAATGATTTAACCTGCAAACCAGGGAATTCCTCCGATTCATAGAGAGCTTCGAGAACCTGACTGTCCCCTTCGGGATAGATATTCACTTCTTTGGCTTGTTTCTTGGAGAACTCCTCCGCAAACGGCTTACCCAGCTTCGGGTAAGTCCACCAGAACGTGTGGTGAGAGCCCGGATATTCAATCCACATCGTATGATCTTGTCTGCTCATATGAAGGGAGAATGCGCCATTGACAGCCACCCACTGATCCCCGTTCTCCCCGCCATAACGGCCTTGGGTCCCCTTCATCAGGACGGAGAGTTTGCTTGTGAAAACTACTGGCTGGTGACCCGCCGGGACGGCCGTCACCTCCACCTTCCTCGAATAGAGTCCATACGAGCGCAAAGTAAAGGATACAGGTATCGAAGCTTTGCCTTTCGCAGGCACGGTGAAGCGTATCGAAGGTTCTGTCCATTCCAGGAATTCATCCTCTGGTAGGTCAAAAGCAAACTCGGCTTCGGCACCATAATTGTTTTCCACGTTGATAAACAGCTCGGCCGGGACACCTGTGTACAGTTCCTTCATGGGCAGCACCATGTTCAGCTTGGCCGGAAATTTCGGTGCAACGCCTATACGAAACTCCGCTTTTCTGCCGCCAATCAGCCATGTGCTGGCGACAACAGGATGGGTTTTCATCAGGTTCTGTTCCTCTGTGACCGGATCAAGATCGAACTCGCCTTCCACAATGATCACTTCTCCCGGAGCTACTGCTCGTGCAGTGTCCAGAGCAAAACGAATGTTTTTGTTATCCTGTCCCTTGATTTCAAACGTCAGCTCAGATGCTGAGCAGTTCTTGATTCGGTAGCGAACCTTGTATGTGGAGCCAAACACCAGATCATGGTCGTCCATCTCTGTGGCGATTTCGTAATCTGGCGTTTCAAGCGCGGTCAAGCCGCGACCGGACTTCTCGAACTCGGCGCGCAAGGAGATGTCTCCCTTTTTCCAAGTGTAATCGAAGAAATCAAAACCACGCTCACGCCGGCCATCGGGCTCAATGACGAGTTCACGCGTACTGTCTGCGTACCAATCCAACACCTCAAAGTATGGGGCGAGGGCTTCGGTCTGCAAGACGGTCGGGATGAAGTTCATCAGGTGTACATTGTCCTCTTTTTTCTCCCAGAAAAAACCGCATTTCTTGTACATCGGCACGGCCTTGGTGTTACCTGCCCATGTGAACAGATCCAGGCGGGGCCATCCCGCTTCTACGGTTTTGCGAACAGCGTTCAGGATCAGATTGCGGCCGACCTTATGGCCATGATAATCGGGGCGAACGTTCAATAACGGTACATACAGCGCGCCTTCATCGAAACGGTAGTGGGCAAAGCTGCAAAAGCCAACCACTTCATGCTCATGAACCGCAAGAAACACATGCAGATTGGACGAACTCTCCATCTCCCGGCGCACGGTATCCTCCGTTCTCTGGTTCGTCCCTCCTCCCCAGCTTTCATTACTGCGGTTCCACATATCTGCCAATGCGGCAGCGTAGGCGTGATCGTATTCGATAATGCGGATCTGTTCTAGATTCGAGGTTACTGTCATGTCTCTATCCCCTTTGCTTTATGTATAGGGTGGTCTTCGTACTCGTTCGTGATGACCCGACCTTGTCCGATAGCCACAGAGATGATAGAGTACGTGTTTGCAGAAGCTATCGATAGTATGATCATACTATAAATGGGAAACATTTTCAGAGGATTAAAAATCTATCAGAATAAATAAAAGAACCCCCGTTTAACTCCAACGAGGATTCCTATGCCATCTCACAAGATAAAATTAAATTGAATGATAACTAAATCAGTTCCTGCTTCCGTTTCAGATACACAAACAACACTACGCCCGACGCCGCACAGATCACAGCACATAAACCGATAAACCCATAACCCGCCTGCAGACCGCGAAGCAGCCCCAATGGAGTAGCTGCACCATACGCGTTCTTCACGCCTTCAATAACCCAGCCAATCGCATAGTTACCAATGACGCTGCCGACCCCCATCAGCGTAACCGCAAACGTAATGGCGGTGTCGCTTCCGTTAGGATACCTTTTCGCAATAAATGCCATCACAGTTGGATAGATCATCGCAATACCTGCACCAGACACGGCAAACAGGAACGCCAGCCCCTCACCGCCCGCGATGGCCGCGAACGTGCAGATAGCTGAGAAAGCCGAGAAAACAATCAATGAAAGTACAAAACCAATCCGATCCGTAAGCGGACCGAGCAGCAGACGCCCGAGCGAGAAGCTGAGGAAAAATGCAGACAGCATCCCCGAAGCTTTCACGGTGTCCCAGGTATACGCCTTTTCCAGGAAGTTTACAAGCCAGCCGCCTACGGCCAGTTCGGATACCACGCCAAAAGAAAGAATCAGCACCATCATCCAGATGGCTGGATCACGTGTCAGCATTTTCAAGGAAACCCGGTCTTCATGCGGAAGATCATCTCCCGGGAACGTACTAAGCATTGCCGCAATAATAGGCAGTAGGCAGAGGGACAACATGGCCAGATACATACCGCGCCAGTCCAGTTCATGCCCAAACACCGTCAGTGACATGACACCCGTTGCCAGAAGCGGAGCTACGGTTGAACTCAGACCATAGAAGAAATGGGACAGGTTCATCATCATGCCTGTATTTTTCACAAAGATGCGAGCACCCAGAATCGCGAGCGCAATCTCCAGCATGCCGTTACCGATGTACATGAAGAAATACGATGAAGCAAAGAGCGGATATGTATGGGATAAATAAATGAACACACCCGAGAGAATCATGGAGGCAAAGGAGATAATGCTAACCGCCTTGATGCCCCATTTGCGGACAAGGATAGCCGTGAACGAACATGCGATCAGATACCCCAGCGCGTTCAGGGATAACAACGTTCCGAGCTGCTTCTCGTCCAGATTGAAGTCAAATTGAATGCGCGGAATCGCCGGCCCTTTAATATTTTCCGATATGCCAAACACGATAAAACCAATAAAGATCGTCGCCAGCTGCATGGCATACATCT
Source organism: Paenibacillus pabuli (assembly GCF_039831995.1). NCBI lineage: Bacteria > Bacillati > Bacillota > Bacilli > Caryophanales > Paenibacillaceae > Paenibacillus > Paenibacillus pabuli. The sequence continues at coordinate 721,391 of NZ_JBDOIO010000004.1, read as the reverse complement.
TATTGAACTTCTTCTTACTTGCTTGCTGATCCAAAATGAGTACCTCCAATGATTTCAGAAAGGAATATTACACTACTAACTACGATTGCAGTACGATCTTTCGATTGCTCCTACGTGTAAATTGACTAGCTTTACTTCTGTCGTTATCACTTTTTCTCGATTAACTGGATACGGTAGGTTAAGCTCTCCAACGTGACAGCAACCAAGCCGGTAACATATTCACGCCGTGTATCATTTTGAATCATGACTTGCGGCATGTGCTCCTGTGGTATGGTTTGCAGGCAACCTTGGATCAGATCATTTTGCATGGCAGAGTCCATCGTGTCCCCTGTGATGACGATCGCTGCCGGGTTAATAATGACAATGATGGATACCAGCGTTTTGATCACAAGCTGATGCAGTCCCTCCGGAGTTTGCAGCAGGCGAAGCTGTTCTTCGGATGTCACCCCAAAAGGCAGGTAAGATACCTCGCCGCTAAAATGCGTGTTCCCTTTCAAAGGGTGACCATCAATGATGAAACCTGCCCCGGGATAATGATTTTTCGGAAAAGTGACTACCGCAAAGTTCTTCTCTTCCTCAAAATGCTGCTCGTTGTACAGTCCGTACACCGTCAGATTCATGTCGTTATCAATGATGACTTCGACGTCATCGAATCGCTCCTTGAGCTTCGGTCCCAGTGGCTGACCTGCCAGACCCGGCACATCACAAATGCCAATCATTCCGTTATGCGCCACCCCCGGGATACCGATCCCAATCGCCTGCACATTGTTATACTTTTCAATCAAGGCTGCTATCAGATCCTCGACCGTAGTTACGGTAATCTCATCCAGAACAAGCGTCTGCTCATCCTTTATCTCGCCATTCAGATTTGCCTGAAGATACGTGATCGAGTGAACACCGCCCTCTGTTCGAATAAGCACGCATAGCACGCTGGCATAGTCCGCATTGAATTGATATCTGCTCGCAGGTCTCCCCCCGCTTGATTCATCCGGGCCCAGATCGATAATCTCTCCCGTCTGGAGCAGCTCGTTCAGGATCGTGCCGCAGGTAGCAACACTGAGTTTCGTCAGGTTCGCAATGGAAGACTTTGTTCCAACGCCCGTTGATCTTAGTGTGTTCTTCACCAGTTCCACATTAATTCGCTTCACCTGCTGGGTGTTGTGTGATGTAGGCTGCATTTCGAGGTTTACGCCTCCTTTCGTTGATTCAACACCATTCATTGAATGTTTTTAAAAGTGTTTTAATAATAGAAGTTTAGGGGGACACACAAGGAAAGTCAATGCTTAATTGAAAGCGGGAATAATCTTGTTGATACTTGGGATGTTTCACCATAGTATGTTCTCAAAGGAGATCATGGATTATGAGAAAAAAGCGAGGATTTATAATCTGTATCATTTTGGTGGGCTTATTATTGCTGAGTGAATTATTCATTTGGTCTTCGGGGAGAATCGGATGGTTTAACACGGCAAACAGGATTATTTCGAGTGCACCTGATGTAGAAATTCAGGGCAAGAGATTATCTTACCAAGGAACAGTGAGTTTTGAAGATAGTCATAGTCTTGAGAAATATACATCAAGTGATGATGGTCAAGTCCTGTACAAGGCAAAAGGTACCCCGGTACTACCACCGTGGATTTATGTTAAAAAAGATGAAAAAACTTTCTTTCGATATAAAATTCCAAAGATCCCTTGGCGCATATGACTTTTCAACCCGATCGCCGAAACAAACTTATAGGTCTTCTCGTCCTTGTTGACAAACCCACAAAATAGGAATAACATAATAACGAATCACTCATTCATTATTAAGGAGTCGTTCTCAATGGTGCAAGCCAAGAAAGACGAAGTCAGGAAAGAAATTGAATACGCGGCGCTCAAGGTGTTCTACGAAAAAGGTTTTGTGGATGCCAAAATGAGCGACATTGCGAATGAAATCAATATTTCCGTAGGCAATATCTATACGTATTTCAAAAACAAAAAGGATCTGTTCTACGCAGTCGTGCCGCCCGATCTGGTAGATTATCTAAAAAAAGTGCTGGTCGATACCATTCACTTCGATAACCAGAACTTGTTCGAGGCGGAAACGGATAGCGAAAGGAAATCGGCACTGCTACAGGAACAGGTCGACGTATTACGCAAATACCGGAACCAAATCATCATCATTTTTGAAAAGAACAAAGGAACGATCTACACCAATGCCAAGAACGAGCTCGTCGAGACCATGATCGAAACCAAAAAAGCCTATCTGAAAAAGCAGTACAAACATTATGAAATCGGAATGGAAGAAAACCTAATCTTGCTCGATATCCTTGCACACAATGTGATCGACATGAACCTGGATTTGTTGAAACGGGACATGAGCGAGGACAGCCGCAAGCAGATCTTTGAAGCATTATATGTATACCGGTTATACGGCATGAAGAGTCTGAGCGAATAATGGTTGTATGTCTAGCCGGCACAGCGTGCAGATCAGGTCCAAACAAACTTGGTCCGCACGCCAAAAAAAAGGCCTAATCCAACTCCCCTTTTTTTTGACTCAAAAATGAATTGATAATTCAATTTTAAATTTGATACTCATTCCAAGGAGGAACACTTAATGATAAAAACAGCTTATGCATTACAGAACTGCTATCTGATTCACGGAGATCTTAATCGTAATTTGGAGAAAAACATGATCGTCCTGGTCAATGAGCACGGGCTGATTCAGGCAATTGGAAAATCAAGTGAACTGGTCATCCCGAGCCACTATGAAGTTATCGATCTCTCGGGCAAATACGTGATGCCTGGCTTAATTAACGCTCATGTTCATCTCTTTGCGGACGGTAAGCCATTCAGCCTGTCGGTCAGCGAAGGCATGCTCAAATTCGCATATGATCGAATCCTGAACACCAAATTCGGTAAGAACGTTCTGAAAAAGCGAATGAAACGTAATGCGCTGACCGCACTCCACGCGGGTGTAACCACGATGCGCAGTGTCGGTGAATTCTTCTATACCGATGTAAAATTGCGGGATGAGATTAACAACGGTGAGTTCGTTGGCCCCAATTTGCTTGTCTCTGGATTTTTCCTAAGTGTGACGGGAGGACATGGTGCTCCTTTCCTGGCTCTGGTCGGCGACTCCCCTTGGGAAGCACGCAAAAATGTACGCATCAATGTGAAGAACGGCGTGAATCTCATCAAAATCTGCGTAACTGGCGGCGTTACGGACGCCAAAATGGTCGGCGAAGCAGGCCGTTTGCAGATGACGGTGGAAGAAGTTGCCGCGATCTGCGATGAAGCCCACAAAATCGGATTGCGGGTGGCAGCTCACGTGGAAAGCACGGAGGGTGTGAGAGTCGCATTAAAAGGCGGCGTCGATACCATTGAGCACGGCTCGGAGATGGATGACGAGATTATCAGCTTGTTCAAAAACAATCCAAATGCCCTGAACGGCTATACTGCGCTTATCCCTACCTTTCTAGCTGCTTATCCATCTGCGCTACTTGATACCAGCGTAACGAACGTGAGCGCAACCGTGAAAGAAAACGCCAGACTCGTGTATACATCCATGTTAAAAGGTGCCCAGCAAGCCATCGATAACGGCATTACCATCGGTCTTGGCACCGATGCCGCCATGTCGTACGTGACTCATTATGACATGTGGAGAGAGATGGACTACTACATCAAACAGACTAGCCTTAACAACAAGCAGCTGATCGATATGGTGACCCGAACCAACGCGAAGATCCTGGGCATTGAAGACGTTACAGGTACGGTCGATATCGGAAAACAGGCAGATCTGATCGTGCTGGACCAGAGCCCGCTGGAGAACATTGAAGCACTATCCGACGTACGCATGGTCATGGTCAAAGGAAATCTAATTCAAACACCATCTGTGACGAGAATACAGCAAGTAGACGATGTTCTAAACTCGGTTTGGTGAATTCGGGAGTGAAATCATGTTAGGAATATTAGTCAATTGCTTTTCCATTATATTCGGAAGTACCCTTGGAGCGATGTCCAAAAAGTTTGTAAATGACGGATATAAGGCCATCCTGTATCAAGTCATCGGGATCAGTGCAATCATCATCGGTATTAGCACAACTATCAACAGCATCTCCACGAGCCAGTATCAGGTCATGTTTGTTATCTTTTTTACGGTAGGCGGCATTATCGGTCAACTGATTAATTTCGATCAGATCTTGTCCAGGATCATGACCCAATTCTCATCCAATGGACTGAATGAAGGATTAACGGTTGCGATCTCCTTATTATGCTTGGGGTCGATACCGATTCTCGGACCGCTGCAGAGTGCACTGCAGGGAGATAACACGTTTTTGCAGATCAACACCATTTTCTCGGGCATTACGGCCTTAATTCTGGCTTCCTCCTTCGGCTTTGGCATCATGCTTTCAGCAATTATTTTATTTGTCATCGAAGCTCTGGTCTTCTTCTCGGCTGATTTCATATCCGTATACATGACAGCCAACATCATTAACGAAATCACGCTGATTGGCGGCATTCTGGCGCTCTGCACCGGATTGAACATCCTGAAGATTACGGAGATCAAAGTATTGAATTTGCTTCCGGCCTTATTTATTCCCATATTGGTGCTATAAAAAGATTCAAATAACTAAAAAGAGAGGAGTGCCACCTCGACCTCGTGGCCCCCCTCTTTTTTTTGAGCAATACATTCCTTTATTCTTTACACGTACATCGCAAGCAGCAATTTGTAAATCATGGCTGTCGCTTCCGCACGGGTCGTCATATTCTCCGCGCGAACCGTATTGTCCGTATATCCATTAATAATATTGGCTTGTACAGCTGCATCCATGGCTTCCTGTGCCCAAGCCGGCGTTTGTGCTGCATCGGTGAAGCTTGGTTTGGCAGTCTCGCCATTCGTTCCTGCCTGCACATCACTCAACTTCAGTGCTTTTGTCATCATGACGGCCATCTCGGCACGGGTAATGGTACGATCCGGCTTAAATGTATTATCTCCGTAGCCTGTCACAATTCCGGCCTGCACGGCGGCTGCAATCTCGGACTTCGCCCATGCAGGTACAGCTTCCTCATCCGCAAATGAAGTCGTGGACGCTACCGTTTGGAGAGCCAATGCTTTGCTAAGCAATGTGACAAACTCTGCTCTTGTGATTTCTTTGAATGGTTGGAATGTACCATCGGCATATCCCTGGATCACGTTCATGCCCATCAGACGATCCGCATAATCAGATGCCCAGTGTCCATTTAGATCCGTCAGGTTCACAGGTGTGTAACTGGATACAACGAAGGTACCCAGGTGATTCACATTCGCTGTTATAATTCCAGCAACGTTCGTTTCCCCGCCGACAAATACCCAGCTCTGACGAGCTTCGTTATAATAGTAGATTGCTGGCTTGCTTCCGTCTGTCAGATCTGCCGGATCATAATTCAGGCTCAACTCAGCCTGATGGTTCAATGTCCGTCCGCCTGTGCGGCTAATCTGTACCGCTTGTCCTAGTATTTTCAGCGAAGCTGCATGTTGCAGTTTGTCCTGAGCGACCACAGACAGCTGCAAAGTGTCTTTTTCCCCAATAGCTCCAGCCGGAGCGTTGAATTCTACCACGTTTTTAATCCCCGTTTGAACAGGCTGATTCGCTTCCACCTCCACCTTCACTTCAGTCGAAGAATCCGATCCAGTGTCCGGAGTGGTTGGTGTTGTAGGAACGGTAGGCGTTGTCGGTACACTTGGCGTACTTCCTCCGGAACTGCCTCCATTGCCGCCACCTGATCCACCACCGCCATTACTCGAACTGGCTTGTACTCTAATGGTACGAGTGACTTCCTCTGCTGCATTGCCAGCAATATCTTTTACGTTGTAACGAAGGGTGTAGATACCCGCCGCTTGTGTGTTCACTGTGCCATCGATCTGCACGGAACCGCTAATGCCCACATTGTCAGATGCCTGTGCCCCAGGCTCGTTGTAGGGTTCTCCCACATTCAGTGTCATCTGGCTGCTGCCTTGCAGCGTAATGACCGGAATTTCACGGTCTATTTTGATAACCACTGGTAAAGTATACTCACCGTTCAGATCGTCTGTAGCTCGGAATAACAGACTATGTTCTCCAGGCTCGGCAATCTCCAGAGGCGTATTCTCTGTATAAGGATCATACGTTTGACCTCCATCACGGGACAGCTCAATGGTCGCCGAAGCGGCCGGTGCATATACTGCGCTGGTTACACTTACGTTTACGGACTGATTCGTCCATGTATCCGTATGATACGGCTGGCCGTCCGTGGTGGTCATATTGCTTTTCAACATCAGAACCTGATTATTGGTGCCCTCTACGATGACAGTGAAAACTTTCGTTTGAGTTTCGCTGCCGCGTTGTACCGTTGCCGTCAGTTCCAGGCGCTCATTGTTATCCGGCTGTGTCAGCAGCTTGCCTTGATGATCGATCAGTGCCGGATTGGAACTGGACCAAGTGATCGACGCTCCATGTTTCCCTTCAACAGGAAGCGTAAGGTCGGAAGTGACCGCGTTCAGGTCTCCCAGATCAATCGCCTGGAGTGTGTCGTTTACCGCCTGTACATCACTGTAAGGTGTCGCGTTCACGAAGATCGGATTGGAGTAGAACCACAGATCCCGATAGTTGCTGTCATTGATTTGGTTAAAACGCGTTTCTGCATCAGAAGTTGTGTTCTTCGGATCCAGCTGCGGTTCGCCATTCACGGTCTCCCCTGGAACGTTCATCTCCAGATTTGTGCCGCGCAAGCGGAAATACTGATCTTGATCTGTCACTTTGATCTTATACGTGATGACATTGTAGCCTTCGGCATCTGTCGTCCAGTTGTTCGATGTGAAGGTAGCCAGCACGCGGGTAGAATCGTTGGTATCCTTGTTGTATGCGGCTGTGCCCTTCTCGGCCTTGCCTGTCACATCTCCTGCAATCAGGTCGACGTGATCGACCACAGGCACCTGGCCAGCAGATGTGCCGCTGTTGATTGGTGTTTCATAATTATTACTGGTCGTTGGGCTCTTGAATCGGATCTTCAGCTCCACTTCGTCGCCTTGGGTCACGTTCAGGTCCTCACCCATTTCAGCCTGAGCGCCTGCTCCGGAAGCGGTGAAATCCAGTGTGTTAATCAGATCGCCGAATACGGAAAAGGATTTACCTGAACGAAGGCCATCCAGCACGGCCTGCATTCCACTGCCCTCAACCCATGAGTAGGTCTTGGCATATTCGCCAGGGAAGTAACCACTGGAATTCGTGCCAATCGTTTTGAAATGGTAATCCGAGTTACCATAGTTCCAGAAGTGGCGCCCTTCTCCCAGCAGTGCGTCCCACAGTCCGCCCACTTTGGCAACCATGTAGTCTACACCGCCATATGTACGGTATTTGTATCCATCGTCTGCCGTCGGATTAGACACATTGTAGGTTGTGTTATACCCGCCGCGATCCGGTTCCATCTGGTTACCCAGCATGCCTTCGATACCGAATACCACTTGTGGGGCCAGATCGTTGAAATCGCGGAAGTCCGCAATCGTATATTTATTTTTGCCACGCGAAGGATGGTTGATCATCGCATAGCTCGTTGTTGGATAGTTGGTTTTCAGCCATTCTATTGCGGTTAGCGCATCCTGGTGCGTCGTGTAGGCGCGTCCACCGGCCAGATCCCAAGCCGCTACGTCTGCTGGATCGAACAGTTTTGGATCACGGTTCGTAAACCGATATTCGAATTCTTTTGCAGCTTCCAGAGCTTCGGTCGAATTCGGTTCATCTGTGAGAATACCCACCCCGACATGTTCATGTGTCGGCATGTCCCATTCGAAGCCGGAGAAGATCGTTTTGCCTGCATATTTGCCTTGCTCCTGTAGTGCCTTGATCTGTGGTACTTGATATTCATTCATCCCCAAGGACATTGGAATGGACCCACCCGGAATTTCGTTTCCGTTATGGTCCCGCTTGGATAATCGCAAATGATCCGTTAGCGCGATCCAGTCCAGCCCATATTGTGTCAAACCCGCATCCAGGACGTTCTCCAGCGAATTCTGCGCATCGTCCGATTCGAATGTATGTACGTGCAAATCTCCCGTTTGCCATGAACCTGCTGCCGTATTGTTGATTGGCGTGTTATCTCCCGCAGCTGCATGGGTAACTGCCGCAGGAAAAGCTCCCATGACCATTCCCGCTGCCAGCGGTATCAGCGTAAGCATCGCAAGCATTTTCTTTCCTTTTTTGTTGAACAACCTGATCCCTCCACCCGTTCTGTGTAGTTGTGCCGGGAGTAAATATATGAGACTTTGAGAACAGGGTCAACGCGTTGAAAGCGCCTATTAAAAATTTTACATAGAGCTGCGTTCGTTTACGTATCATTAAAGCTTTCTTTTTACTGTATGCATGTGCTGTATTCTCTACGTATCTCTCATTTCATACATCAGGGTTGATGTAATCCGGGTCACAACATCCCTTTGGAAAATTCGAAATTTGTTCACCATTCAGGAAAGTTTCACCACTGTTGTGGATGACAGGAAGAGATCTGTGAGGATTGAATGATATAGGGGATCAAGCTAAAGAAGTATGTAAAAATCATCATGCTTATAGGAATTGAAATACCGCAAGCTAAACGATGAATTCCGAGGTACTCATGCACTCTAATTGCCGTGGGTACTGGGGTCGGCGCTTCATTTGACTTGAATTTTACATGTCCGATTACGTAAAAAGATTGTTAATGGAATGTGAAACGCACACCCAACCGATCATAGGAATATGAATGTGAGCACATAAACTTATCATTGCCCCAACTATACTTTTAGAGAAGCCGCATTCGAGATTAATTCCTTGGGTTTTGGACGACCAAGCCAACTCTGGCAAAGGATGACCACACCCACGTTGAGATCATTTTATACCTGCGTTACTTTATACCTAAAACGTACTACAAAAGAATTATTTCATGATGGTTTTATAAATATCTCTATACGAAGGACCGATAAAAATCTTGCGCCATGGTTGCTAAGACGTCACCAAACTATTGATTGACCCAAAAAAGGAGAAAAGCATTGTGAGAAAACTTGGAAGTTTATTCATCATTTATTCCATGCTTACAGCCTTGTTTATGACAAGTTCTGTTATGGCAACTGGAGATACACTGGATTCAGGGAAAGACGGAACCATTGCAACAACAAGTGCGACGACGAGTTATTACGTCTCTCCGAACGGCAGTGACACCAATGCGGGAACGATAAATGAACCATTGAAGAGCTTGATGCAAGCTCAGTCCCTCGCTTCGTCCGGCGATACAGTTTATATCCGCGGCGGAGTTTACGATGATTTTGAAATCGCCAAAACGGATAGCAATTATAATTATGTTCATGCCTTCAACAAAAATGGAATTACCTATGAGGCATATCCGGGTGAAAGGCCTGTATTTGACTTCAGTCATGTCCCAACCAATTTACGTGTGGCTGCATTCTTTGTTGAAGATCGTGTAACAGGAGTCACTTTCCGTGGATTTGATGTCACTGGTGTTAAAGTAGGTGAGCAGCCTCAATCGGAGGCTTTCAGAATCAGAGGGCAAGCCGACTTCGTGAATATGGCCGCTTACGGCAATGAAGCCATTGGTTTTTATTATACGGGTAATGGGACGGGAACCGTTCTTAACTCTGATGCCTATGACAATATTGGCCCAACGGATGTCTCTGCCGGGAATACAGATGGATTTGGAGCTCATGGCGGAGCTGTATCGTTCATCAATTCTCGCGCCTGGAATAACAGTGACGATGGATTCGACAGCATCAGTTCTAAGGGACCTGTGGTGTACGATCATTGTTGGTCGTTCAACAACAGGGGCAACCAGAATGGCGTAGGTGACCAAAATGGGTTCAAAGTCGGAGGCTACGCCTACCGGACCACCGGAATTCCAGATCCATTGCCTGTACATACCGTCAAATATTCACTTGCCGTGAATAACGGAGCGAATGGCTTTTATGCGAATCATCAGCCAGGACAATCCGCTAACTGGACCAATAACACCGCATACAATAACCGCCGGGCCAACTATGATATGCTGGAGCGCGTTAGCCCAACGGATATCACCAACATTCCTGGTTACAGAGAAGTGTTACATAATAACATTGCCTATATGGGGACAACCATCAAAAATGATAACAACCCCACTGAAAATGTTACAAATAATTCTTGGACCATCGATGGTGGTCTTCAACTCACCCCAGAAGATTTTGTAAGTCTGGATACGACTCAATTATCGGCAGCGAGGCAATCCGACGGCAGTTTACCCGAGGTTACGTTCATGCTTCCTGTGCCTTCTAGTTCTTTATTCAAATACGGTTTAGGGTACCTTGCCGACAAGTAAGATTCTTTTTTACCCTCAAAAGATCAAAAGGTGGTGTCCAGTACAAATGTGGATATCACCTTTTTTTACCAATGGCTGTGTTTATGTCAACACAACTTGCGCTACATAACCCCATACTACCCCTCCAAGCCGTTAAACTGCCGAAGCCTGGCGGTGAAACGTTCCAGCTCTTCATCATCCCATTTGGATATACGGTCATAAAAGGCTGACTCCTTTTCCTTCAGCGCACTCCCCGTCGACTGTTGACCAAGCTCCGTCAGGGACAATAAAACGCCGCGCCGATCATCGGGGTCCTGCTCCTTCATCACATATCCCGACTTTTCGAGCTGCTTAATCAGACGGCTTACCGAGCTGCGGTCCATGGCAGTCGCTTCTGCCAAAGCTGCGGCACTTGTTGGACCATAAGAGTACAACCACCGTACGAGGTGAAAAGCCGCAGGCTGCAGCGTCGCATCAAAACGCTCGGCAGACCGGACATTGAGCGCATGCGAAGCACTAATCAAGGCATGGATCTGCTCACCAAGCGCCAGTTCCAGGGTTTCTCTATCTTTTGTTTTGGTTACATGTTCACTCATTTTTGTTTTCCCCTCTCCTTGGTGTTTCAAAGCAGACTTCAGAATACATAGTTGACAAATATCAATTAAAATATATAGTTGATTTATGTCAATTATATCTGCCGACTCTGTTCGTGTCAAAAGGAGACTTAACCATGAAAACAACACAGCCTATTATCGTAATCACCGGAGCAACAAGCGGATTGGGGCAGCTTGCTGCCATGGAACTTGCCAAACGTGGAGCGCAGCTTGTACTCACAGCCCGAAGCGAAGAGCGCGCCGAGGCCACCAGAAACAAAATCAGGGCAATCGTGCCCTCTGCCAAGATCCGCTTTTTCTACGGAGACTTGTCCTTGCTGAGTGATGTAAAACGTGTGGGGCTTGAAATTGCAGATGCTTATCCGCGTATCGATGTACTCTTGAATAATGCCGGACTCCATGCGTTTGAACAGCGAGTGACTTCCGAAGGATTTGCCGAGATGATTGCCGTGAACTATTTGGCACCATGGCTGCTAACGCATACGTTGCGTAATTCCCTGATTCAGTCCGGCCATGCTCGCGTCGTAAACGTTGCATCTGAAGCATCGCGAAATCATGGCCAACTGGTGCTGCCGGGTGACTTGATGGATACCTCTCCCTTTACTGCACGTGGTTCCTCTCCGATCTATGGCAAAACCAAACTGCTCAATATTATGTTTACCGGTGAACTAGCCAGACAATGGGATGGAACCGGGGTTTGCGTGAATGCCTTGAATCCGGGTTTCAATGTTACAGGTCTTGGACGGGAGCTGTGGTTCGCAAGTGTGCTGGAACGCATCTTAACGTTTCTGCACATCGGTGATCCACGCCGGGGCGCGGACATTATGACTCGTCTGGCTGTGGAACCCGAGTTTGGAGAGGTTTCGGGAGGTTATTTTAATGTAGGCAGTGGAGCGGCAATAACTCCTGTAGCACCAGGCGGAGATGCCGGAATGCAGAAAAAGCTGTGGAAGGTGACGCATCAATTATTAAAAGAACGTGGCTTGCTGGATTAAAAATGTTTCACTGCTAGAGGAAAGGGGCGAGGCAGTCCCGTCCCTTTTCGCTACCCATCTACTTTCCTATCCATTTTCTTGGAATTCACTATAGATGATTTTGCTGTAACATAATCTCAGGGAAACGTTTAACCATATCGTGGATAAAGCCATCGTTCCCGTAAATAGCAACCACGATGGATTCTTTTCGGGTCGGCATTGGAATAATAAGGGATTGTTTCCCCTTAAAATAGTAGCGATCCTTACGCTCATCCCCATTATCATCAACATAGACAATGTTAACGAAATCCATATCATGACTACGTGCTTTATCGTGGATCACAATACATAAATATCGACCTACCGTTTCTACGGATATGCCCTCTTCGTCTTCTTCCCATACATACTCGTTAGGTTGCATTACAAGCTTATTATCCGCTGATTTGGTGAGTACCGATGCTTTGGCATATTCTCCTTTTACATCAACCAACAGTGCAGAGCGGTCACTCACAATTTTTGCATCAGCATATTGCAAATGGTGAGTTTTGAGATAGCTCTGGACATCCTCTCTGGTAAGAGGTTCGCCACTCGAACCATTGGTAAGCATTAGCATAGATAACATCAATTCAAACAAAAACTTCATTTTATGTACTCCTTTTATTGTGGGTATTCATATTAATTGCTCTAGTTACTAATTTCATCATGGACTGAGTGCTAAAATAAAAATGGACTGGCGAATCCATGGATGCAATACTTGTGAATCCGCCAGTTTCTTGCAATACTTCCTACTCTTCATTATTCAAATCTGTTTATAGCGTTGCAAACACCTGATCAAAGCCTGCCTTTGACTTGGCAAACAGCTCGCTTGAATCAAGGTTTGATGCAGGTGCCAGAACTTCCTGAGCTACAACGCCCGTGTAACCGATAGCCTCCAGATTTTTCAGGAAACCCGTCAGATCAATGACTCCCTCGCCTGGATACAGGCGCTCATTATCAAGTAAATCTTCAATCGGCAGATCAGAGGCATCATTGATATGAACGTGAACAATCTGTTCCTTTTTCAATTGCAGCACCTCTTCCATACGCAAACCAAGAGTATGCCAGTGATAGGAATCCACCAGCAAGCCTACATTGGGAGCGTGGATGGTTTCGATCCAGTCCAGCGTATCCTCCACACTCCAAATAAACGGATTCTTCCACTGGGTCCGCAAATGATGGCAGCCTACAAACTCCAAGCCGAGCCGTATGCCATAAGCGCCCAGGATATCTGCGCAGAGTCTCAATCGTCTGGTAGCCGCCGCCATGAATGAAGCAGCAGGCAGATCAGTCGAGGGAAGAACATAGGTGCAGCAATTGAAACAATTCAGCGAAGCAGAGGCTTCAGCCATTTCAACCAGAGATTTGAGTCCTTCACGAAACTGCTCTTCCGATCCTCTCCAGTCCACCGTAAAGTCCGATGAACCGATGATCATCTGGTTGCTTTCCAATAGGTGGGCAGCTTGTTCCTTCCCGTATTGTTGAACCAATGAGAGCGGATTCAAATCTACGGATTGGAAGCCATATTTGGCTGCATTCGTAATATATTGTTCATCAGACCCGATCTTCCCCAAACCCGCCTTCGTTAATCCTCTAATCATCCCAATCTCCTCCTGTGACTCGTCTAATATGCAACAACTGCTGCTCCCTCTCAAGCTAAATTCAGGGTATAAATTCAGGGTATAAATTCATAATAACAGCCACGCCGAAAAAAGAAACCAGTATGTCCCATTTCTTTTTTTGCAGATAACCACTGCAACTCGTTCCTGGGATTTACGTAATAGACAGCAAAGTGGAAAGAAGGCGTTCATATGATAACTTGGCTTAGAAAAGTCCAGTCTCCCACCCTTATTTTCTTTTCATGCGTTGTGGTTGTGTCTGTGATTGTCGGCTTTCTATCCAAACCTTACTTCACGGAACACATATTCTATGCAGACATTAACAAGTATTCATTCGATCGCAAAGAAGATAACCAGATGATATACCGGAGTAGAACAGCTAATTCCCTGCAGGTGCAAGTGGAGCAGCAGAAGCGCAGTGTATTCATCGATGATCAGAAATATATCATTACAGAAATTAATCCCAAGCCTAATATTACGTATAGCGTGTTATACCCCAACGGACGCACGTGACCCCGAACCTAGCGACTTTTACTACTTGATGACCAGGATTGGCGGCATTGTTGTCATGATTGGATCCGTCTGGATTGCCTTCAAAGCATTCTGAACCATGCAGTTTGTATAAAAAAGCGGTAATAACGTTGAAGATACGTCATTACCGCTCCTTTTCATCCCCTTATTAAGGGAACCTAGATCAAGTTTGCCAAACATGAATATCCATCGTCATATTACACCATTTAGTTCACACGTTCCAGCGTGTACCGATTGCGCGGAATTTCAAGCCCCAGGTTCTCCCGAAGCGTCTCATGTTCATATTCGGTCCGGAACAGCCCTCGTTCTTGCAGAACCGGAACAACCAGCTCCACAAAATCTGCCAGTCCATTCGGCACAACCGTACGGATATTGAATCCGTCTGCGGCTTCGCCTTCAAACCACTCCTGGATCTGATCAGCGATCTGATCCGGTGTCCCAATGAACGACGTTCGCGGCGTGGACGCTCTTAGCGCAACTTGACGGAGGGTCAGTCCCTCTTCCCGTGCCTGCTGCTTGATTTTGTCCGTTGTACTGCGGAAGCTGTTGCTGCCCAGATCACCAATATCAGGGAAAGGTTCGTCAAGTGGAAACTGGGAGAAGTCATAATGATCAAAATAGCGCCCCAAATAATTCAGCGCATGGTCAATGCTGACGAGGCCAGCGATTTCCTGATACTTTTGCTCTGCCTCTTCCGCTGTTCTGCCCACAATAGGACCGATGCCCGGGAAGATCAGAATGTCTTCTGCCTGACGTCCATACGCCACTGCTCTTGCCTTAACATCCCGATAAAACTCCCTTGCTTCCTCGAAGGTCTCATGCCCCGTGTATACAGCATCTGCTGATCTCGCTGCCAAGTCCTTGCCGGATTCCGACGAACCTGCCTGGAAAATGACCGGATATCCCTGCTTCGAACGCGCCACATTGAGTGGTCCCTGTACGGAGAAATGCTTACCTTTGTGATTCAGCGTATGCAGCTTGGAGGGGTCGAAGAAGACACCGTTCTCTTTGTCCCCGACAAAGGCATCATCCTCCCAAGAGTCCCATAATCCTTTGACCACATTCAGATGTTCTTCGGCAATTTCGTAGCGAAGCGCGTGGTTCGGATGCTCTCCTTTGCCGAAGTTAAGCGCCGACCCTTCCAGTGGGGAAGTGACTACGTTCCAGCCTGACCGTCCTCCGCTGATCTGATCCAATGAAGCAAATTGCCTCGCCACCGTAAACGGTTCGCTATAAGAAGTCGATAATGTCGCGACCAGTCCGATATTTGAAGTAGCTCCCGCCAGCGCAGACAACAGGGTCAATGGCTCGAAGCGATTCAGAAAATGAGGATTGGATTTCTCATTGATAAAGAGACCATCAGCAATGAATAGGAGATCGAACTTACCTTCCTCCGCTTTACGCGCCTGTTTTTTGTAAAAATCAAGGCTAACACTGGCATTAATCGGAATGTCAGGATGCCGCCAGAAGGAAATACTATTCCCAACTCCGTTCAGATTGGCCCCCAATTTCAGTCGTTGTTTCGTCATATTCAAGTCCTCCCTATGTTTTCGTGGACAATCCGATCTCTCTTGTTCATTTGCTTCCTATCGCTTGCCTTTACCACCCAGGCAGCCCCGAGAAGTGCGATCCCTGTGAGCAGAAAAATAAAAGGAATGCCGGTCCATCCACCAAGAAAGCCGCCGATGAAAGGGCCAAGCACAATACCGAATTGACTTGCCGTCTGGCTGAGACTAACTGCCCTGCCCCGGAACTCGTGATCCGCATATTTGATAATTAATGCGTTGAGAGCCGGGTATACCGCAGCAAAAAACAACCCATAGATAAATCGCAAACTCCCAAAATACACGAGGTTATACGCGGTTAGCTGAAGAAGACTGCCAACTCCTCCGCCGATCAGTCCGATAAACAAGGTTTTCTCATACCCGATCCGGCCACCAATCTTTCCCCATCTTGGTCCCATAATGACCGTGGCTACACCGATAGCTGAGAATACGATGCCTGCACTGAGTGTCGCATGGCTTACCTCTCCGCCGATCTGAACGACATACAGCGTCAGCACAGGTTCGATAATGAGCACGGACGTGGAAACGAGTAAGATGAGACCATAGATTCGCATTAAACCGGGAGTGGAAGCCGCTCTCTTCAGATCACCCAAGATGCTGGTGGAAGCCACTTTTTGGGATCTGCGCGACTCTTTTACGCCAAGAACCAGCAGAGCTGAGAACAGCGTGATCACCCCAGATGCAATGAAACATCCCCGCAGCCCAATCCATTGACTGAGCACGCCTCCAGCAAGAGGTCCAAGGATTCCGCCTGCAGCAATGGATGTGGAGATGACACCCAGCGCGTAGCCGACATGCTTCTCCGGCGTATTCGTGCCAACCAATGTGATGGAGGCCGGATTGAATCCAGCCATGAGTCCCTGAAAGACCCGAACAGCAATGAAGGTGTAAGGGTCCTGGACAAAATAGTTGGCAGAATGAGCAATCGCCAGCCCAACACCTGACCGGATCAGCATCAGCTTGCTGCCGTATTTGTCAGCCAGTGATCCCCAGAAGGGAGCACATAGTCCGCTGATCAGAAAGCTGATCGAGATGGAGACACCGGACCAGGCCTCCAGCCCGCTCTCGATTCCGAGATCATTTTGCAGAAACAGAGGAAAGAACGGCACGGACAAGGTGTACGCCATATGATTGAAGAAAAGCCCCAACCACAGAATATACAGATTACGCTTCCAATCCGGCATATCGGTATTCTCCATAGTGTATAATTCCTATAAAAAAAGTAGGTTATTATTCATATTAGGATAGGGATGCAGGAAAGTATAATAGAAATGTTCAATAGACCCATTCAAGAATTAAATGAATGGGTCTATCATTTTGCTATTTAACGATCAACCTTCTGTTAGCTGGACGGACATGAACACATCTACCTCATCTTCACGATCTACTACAAACCCAAAACGTTCATATAACCGCTTCGCCCGGCTTCCCTGCAACACATTCAACATGACACGTTTGCCCTTGGCTTCGTCCTTTTCCAGTAGCTTTTGCAATACTTCGGTCCCGAGCTTCCTGCCCTGCGCATCCGGATGAATATAAAAGTGCTCCAACAGAGCACCCTCAGCCGTAGGCTTCAGCGAGACACAACCTACGGATGAACCCTCCAGCTTAATAATCCATGTATAGATCGGATCGAATGAATTCCGGAAACGTTCCCGAACCTTCACCTCATCATACCTTCCTAATCTGGTCAGATCATCATACAGAACCAGGGCACGCAAATCGGCAAGCCGCTCCCGATCTTCCTGCACAGCTTGATGCATCGTTAGTTGGTTCATTATACAACCTCCGTATTAAATACGCTGAATATTAGGAATGATTCCCCATGTCTGTCGTTTCTCAATCTCGGTCATGCCCCAGAGCTCAAGTTGAAACCATTCGGTCCGACCACCTGAAGCTCTCTTATTATAGGTTGCTTCTGCCTGTTTAGGAATATTTATGCTCATGTTTCTGATCAAAAAAAGAGCACTGTCCACCGGATATCATCCGTCATGGACAATGCTTGTTCCATCGTTTCTGTGAAAAAAAGAAGCCGCTCAGTCCATTACAGCTCTTGCAGGATGCCTTTGACCAGCCCGATAAAGGTTGTTTTCACTTGTGCAGCCACTTCGATGACTTCATCATGACTGAGCGGCTGATCCAGAATGCCGCAGGCCATGTTGGTCAGGCAGGAAATGCCCAGCACCTTCATGCCGCCATGGATGGCTACGATCGCTTCAGGAACCGTAGACATACCTACAGCATCCGCGCCCATCGTCCGAATCATGCGAATCTCGGCTGGAGTTTCATACGCAGGGCCACTCCACCACGCATACACCCCTTGCTGCAAGCTGACATTCTGCTCTTCAGCAACCTTAAGGGCAATACTGCGCAACTCGCGGTTGTATACCTGAGACACGTCAGGGAAACGTACCCCCAGTTCAGCATTATTAGGTCCCATCAATGGATTGTTGCCTACCAGGTTAATATGATCCGTAATGAGCATCAGCTGTCCCGGCTGGAAGCTTGTGTTGATCGCTCCGCAGGCATTCGTGATGATCAATTGCTCGACACCCAGCGCCTTCATGATGCGAACCGGAAACGTTACTTCATCCAGCGTGAACCCTTCATAATAATGAAGACGCCCTTTCATGGCTACGACCGTTTTGCCCATTAGTTCGCCAATGACCAGCTCGTTAGCGTGACCAATAGCTTCAGATTGTGCAAAATACGGAATATCCGTATATGGAATAACTGTAGCATTCTCGATCTCGTCCGCGAGTGCTCCCAGCCCGGAACCGAGGATCATGCCCACAGCTGGCTTGGTGTTAATTCGGTTTAATATGTAATCTCTAGCTTCTAGAATATGTTCGGATTGATGCATGAATGGTTTCCTCCTGATAATATGTATTGGGGGTTCAGCGTGACTATACCTCAAGTGTAATGAACAATAGACATGATGTAAATGGAAGTCGGCAAACCACCTCATCTGGCAGCTCACGCTCCATATGATTAAGGTTTAACACCAGTCTGTAACACTTGGAAATATATTTGTAAAAGTTCATCAAAATCAGGATCTTCCTTGTCAACCTGCTCTATATACTTCCACAATATCAATTCTTCCGTTTCAATGTTTACAACCTCATATTCCATTTGTCTGGACTCCCAGACGGTTACTTGGCCCATGGCATACTCTGATTCATGAACAAACCCGGTTGATGGATCGGGAACGGGAATACGATGTTCATCCACATGGCCATGGTTCACCGGTTCGGTGGTAA
Organism: Paenibacillus pabuli; assembly: GCF_039831995.1. Classification (NCBI taxonomy): domain Bacteria; kingdom Bacillati; phylum Bacillota; class Bacilli; order Caryophanales; family Paenibacillaceae; genus Paenibacillus; species Paenibacillus pabuli. The sequence goes on along the minus strand of NZ_JBDOIO010000004.1, from coordinate 702,487 downwards.
TATGAAGCGTTCGCAGTGGGCCTGCCTTTTGTTCGGCCCATTGATTAAATTGTTTTCGAATCATATGAAAGTACCCCGCCTTCAGGCTTAACCATTCTTGTGTCATTCATGCTTCAACATTACACAAAAAACCGATCCTCTGTCGAGAATCGGTCTCATTTATTGAAAAAGGATAACATATTTTACATCAACAGGTAATGGCAATCACCCTTACTGCTGATCCAGCGAATGGCGCATTTTGCTTTTCATGAAATCCATCCCCATGATCAGTAACAGCATCAGTACAGCAAACATCACGGATTTTCCAATAGTACTTTCAGGAAAGATCATATAGGCAGCTGCAAGATGGCCTGCAAAAAGAAACAAGTAATTCCTTATTCGGTCCATCTTCTCATCTCATTTCGGGATCAAATTCAGACACTTATCCTACAGTTCTACCCTATCACACTTTTCCAGTTTAATCCATAATTCAAGTTATCTCTTTAGCCCAATTCCCTCATAGACAGCCTCGCACAATTCAGTTGTAAACCTGCCTGACATACCCTCCAGAGCTGTGTTCGTGAACGCAACAACGCTCAGCTCTTCTGTCGGATCAACAAACCATGAGTGACCATAGGTTCCTCCCATACGCCACGTTCCAACGGATTCCGGGGTACCCGCCTCTATCGGATCTTTCAGCAACGTAAATCCCAGCCCAAATCCTCTGCCCGGCCAATAAGGCATGTCAAGATCGCCAATCTGATTGGTCGTCATATCGGTGACCAGTGATTTAGGCAGAAGAGAACCTCCACCTTGACGCAGCGTTTCAAGCAAAAGAAGAAAGTCTCTTGCACTTCCAATCATCCCCGCGCCACCTGAGAAATAGGTCGATGGATCAAGGTATCTTTCTGGTGCAAGCTGGAAGCCGGCCGTTCCTTCAATAAAAGGAGCATGGTCCTTATCACGCAATCGACGAGGTTGCCCATTACTGTTAAAACTGTCCGCATAGGCAGCAGTCAACCTCTCCGGATCGACAGCAACAAAATCCGTGTCCTTCATGCCCAGTGGATGAGTGACGAACCGTTGTACCGCCTCGCGCAGTGTCATCCCAGTCACTTTCTCAATGACTGCACCAAGTACATCAGTTGCAATCGAATATCTCCACATCTTCCCGGGCTCATACAATAGTGGTACAGAAGCAATCCTGAGCAAATTTTCTTCCAGTGTAACGCCAGCGATATCCATCCCATCTGATACTTCGGCAAGTTCGTAGGTTCCCCCGTTTTCCTGAAAAAAGCGATACGTTAACCCCGCCGTATGTGTCATTAGATGATGAACCGTCATGGATGCCACTTCCCCGTTTGGCTGTTGAGGAAGAAATTCAGGAAGCCATTTTGCTACCAGATCATCCAGCTTTAATTTTCCTTGGGATATCAATACCATGGCAGCGGTAGATACAATCGGCTTGGTTACAGAAGCATACCTGAACAGTGCGTTTTCTTGCATTGGTATGTTCTGCTCCCGATCTGCAAGGCCAGCAGCGCTGTTATAGACCAACTCCCCTTTCCAGGCAATCTGAACAACGGAACCCACAATTCTTTTTTCTGCCAACGTCCGGTGAATGACTTCATCCACAGATATAGAATTAAACTTCATATCTCTGTCTCCCATTTCCCTCTTCCTCTCCATGTGCTACCGCTTGATTATTTAAAGTAAGTATGCTTATTATATAAATGTTCTCATCCGTATTACATAAGGCAACCAAGTTATCCACAATAATCTGCCATGAATATAAAGGTAATTACAATGTATTTCCTATAATTTAAAGGGGGCCATCTCATGGACCAAATCGATACGAATATTCTCTTTCATTTGCAAAACCAGGCAAGGCTATCCATGACAGAATTGGGCAAGCTGGTAGGTTTATCTCAACCCGCCGTAACAGAACGTGTGAAACGATTGGAAGAAAGCGGTGTAATCGAGGAGTACCGCACCATCATTTCTCCACAGAAAATAGGGAAATCGAGTACTTCCTATCTTCTTTTTCGCACACGGGATTGTCATGCCTTTCTTGATTTCTGCCGTTCATCACCGGAAGTGGTCGAATGTCATCGCGTGAGCGGAGAACATAACTACCTGTTAAAGATCATGACGGATTCCATTGCTGATCTTGAAGCATTTGGAGACCGATGCGATCCATACGGTACCTACACTACCCTCATCGCCATATCTTCACCTATCGCAGCCAAAAATCTCATCGAAGAAACGAATGTGGTGTAAATGGTAGATTTCGTTCTTAGCCCGTTTTGGGAAAACCATGTTTTCTCGCGGACCAGGCGACAACCAAGGCGATAAGAATCAACAGAATCAAGGAAATCGGCAGAAAACGAGCTCCCACCTGGTTCAAAAGGATGGCTCCGATGATCCCTCCTCCCCCAATTCCCAGATTCCATGCTGTTACCAGCATGGATTGGGCGATATCAGCACTCTTGCCCCCGGCTTGCGCAATTGCAGTCTGCAATAACGTAGCGGCCCCTCCAAATGTAAGTCCCCAGGCAACCACCCCCATAATGATCACAGTCGGTTGATGGATAAAGACCCCCATCGCCAGCGAAGCCAGTGCAAATATAACTAGGCTGATCAGAACCAAGAGCCTGATGTAACGATCAATCAGCAGCCCAATAATCCATATACCGATCACTGAAGTCAGTCCAAAGATCAGCAGAACCAGATCCACTCGTTCAGACAGCACGGTCTCGACAAGATAAGGTGATATATACGTGTACAGAATGTTATGGGCGAGGACCCAGGCCAGAACAACTAATAATATGGGACGCACCCCAGGAATAACAAAAATCCGATAAAGCGCAAGCTGATGACGAGCAGACTCCCCCTTATAATCAGGTACTTTCCATAGCACCCAAACTACAAGCGCAGCCGTCAATAACGAAATGGTTCCGAAAATAAGGCGCCACCCTGCGTAATTGCCCAAAAAGGTACCCAAGGGAACGCCCAGTGCAAGCGCCAAAGGTGTGCCCACCATGGCCACTGCCATCGCTTTCCCCCTTAACGAGCTTGAAACCATCCGGCGTGCGTAACCGGCAGTCATTCCCCACAATACGCCAGCAGACACACCCGCCATAAAACGGGCAGCAAGAGTGACTCCGTATACCGAAGATACGGCCGTAATCGTGTTGAAAATCAGAAAACCGAGGATGCATAATAACAGTAGAGGCCTGCGTCTCCATCCACGTGTAGCAGTCGTCAAGGGGATCGCTGCCAGAAGAGATCCCACTGCGTATAATGTGACGAGTTGTCCAGCTAAACCTTCCCTGATCTCCAGATCTTGTGCTATTTGCGGCAGCAGTCCCGCCGGTAGACTTTCTGTAAGGATGCATATAAATCCAGCCATAGCCAAAGCAAGCAGACCTGACCAGGGAAGACGCTCCTTTGCCATTGCGTTCACGTTCACGAAGACTCTCCTTTATCCCTTATTTGTGTAGGTCCAGAAGCCTCTGGCCTACAAGAATAAGCTTATAAAATCGGGTCCACATTTGGCATACTTAATTAACGGCAGATCGATCGTTTTAGGAGGATAATCCGTTTTATTTCGGTGTTTCACTTTGAATTTAAATGTAAGCGATATCAATTGGTAATGGCCAAATGCTCGATGGTTAAATAGGATGGAAGAAAATCGAAGATGATTAATAGCGCTCCTGTTACTCACTAGGACAGGGCGTAAAATCACACGGGATTTGCAGCACAAATAAAGATCAGGCATGTCATTTACACAAGGGGAACGAACGCCTCAAGGTAAATGCATGCCTGTTTTTTGTGTTGAATGATATGCTGTATCGCGACCAAAGAATAACTCTTACAACTAAAAAGGCTAAAGCTAAAGCTTGTCCACCTGCAGCAGCGTAATCTGTTTTACGGTACAGGCAGGGCTGATCTGCTCCTCGGATAGGACATTCAGCTTAATCAGGCTTTTCAGTTTATGACTGTCTACCTTGGACAGCAATCGCCAGATATCCGGATCAGGCAGGGCGGCATACAGCTTCTGATCGTCATATTCCTTGCGTTGCTGAAGCACCGTTTTTACCGTATAACCCCCAACCTTCGTCTCGTACACCCCTTGTTCCGCACAATACGCGACGATCTCATCCCGCAGTACAGACAGTTGCTGCTCAATGTCCTTCTGCTGCTGCTTTAGATGAAAATAGGTTTGCACCTTCTGTTCCATGACCTATCACGCTCCTCTATACCATAGGTATGCAGGAAACGATCGTTTAAGACAGGCTATTCATGATCATACGCAGGAAAATAATGAATCATGATTGAATGGAGATTACCGTTGGTAGTATTCCAGCCAAAAATAGAAGTACGGGTTTCAACTGTTTACTGATGCATTTTTCCAAACACGTGCATACTTTTTCTTAGATATCGGATCTTCGGTAGGCGAATTTAGGTCACCACAATGTTTGTGCATGTCTGTATCCATTCTATCAACTTCCTTTGGCATCTTATCTTCATTGCAATAAATCCTCATTCAAATATGGATTATGGATGGTAATCCTATGAACTCGCTGCATTACCTTCGGTCCCATGGGCACATCGCCGACGCGCCTTAATAGAATCCAACGTAGACAAGCCATTGCCTCAAATACTTCCTCATCCGCCACCGAGTAACTTGCTGTACGCCTGAATTCAGCACAATACGTCTCGCCATAACTCTCGCCACTGTAGATCGCAATGAGAAAAACAGACCATGCCATATCGTATCTCGGATCACCTAGCTGTCCGTTCGTCCAGTCGATAATGATATAGTGGTCCTCCATTTCAAGAATGTTACCCAGATTATAATCCCCATGGATTAAGCAGTCCTGTCTGAGCTGAACGCGTTGAAGAAGGTGCGACAGATGAGTGCTTAGGTCTTCATAGAGCTCTATGGAAGGAAAGAAATAACCAACAAAATCATACCTGGATATGTATGCTCCATCTTCTGCACCCGCTTCATTTAACGGATAACGATGGACCTCCATTAAATTTTGAGCTAAATGTGCCAGCTTGGAAGATGTTAATTGGGTAACAGGTGTACCATCATAGCTCGTTAACAGAACCTGATTCTGCTCCTCATCCATGCCCCAGCCATAAGGTGTGGAGACACGGATTCCATTACGGAGAAGTTTGGACAACAGCCTATATTGGTTGCCGACATTCGGTTTTGAATCCTTGTTCCATATCTTCAGAACATACGGCTGACCATCAAGTACGATTTTCATCACATCTGCTTCCAGTCCAGGTGACAAAGGAATGACCTCATATCCCCCGTTCATCATAAGTCTTAGACGTTCATCCAATTGGAACCAATTCATACGACTAAGTTCGATGGTCATCACTTCCCCTCTTCTGCACATGGCCTTACCCTCGTTGGAATAGGCTGCTCTCGCCTTTTTTTATCCGATCCGGTCAGTCAGGGGTAATCAAGCCTTTACCGATCACATTGGCGGACACCGGTTTCTTGCCCAATTCTCTGGCCCATACCGACAATTGTCCCATATGATGAATTTCATGAGCGATGACATGACGCATGACTTCTCCCCATGAATCGATTACAACGTTGCCGTTCGATTGATGATCGATATGAGCTCTCTTTTCCATGCTTGTGTCCCATGCCAAAACAAATGCCTCGACATCGGGACGCAACTTGCGATCGAATTGTCGCACAGCTTCAAGGCTCTTGTAGTGTTCAAAATCTTCCGCTCCATCCGGCTTATCTTGCAGAATCTGAAGCCAGCTCCACTCCACATCAATGATGTGGAAAAGTGTCTGTAAGATGCTCCCTACTCCGCCTGTACGAGGCCGCAGCAATTCTTCAAGCGGTAGTTCCTCACACCACGCATACCATTGCTCACGGACCATCCAGTTATAACGAAAAAAAGTTTCCATCCCCATTCCCCTTTTCCGGTTGTATTCCTAGAGTATTTTAATACATTCTGTGTTAGCAAACGTGTTATCCGAATGTTCAAGATCCCCATAAATTCCGCTAATCTGATCTCCAACCCTTCACCTTCTATCATAACCCATGATATGGAAAAACGAAAAGAACCGCATCATTGCGGCTCTCTACTCTTGTAAACGGGTTATTCTCTTTTTGATATAAAGGAAGACATGAATTGCGGCATAAATAAACAGGACATTAAATAAATAGGAAAGCACTTGGATATTAACACCCGAAAGAAACCAGATTGAACCGTGCGGACTCTCAACATGATAATCCGTATAAAATCGAATCGGGAAACCGTACTCCGTTCTTGATGGACCTTCCGTGTATGCTGTTCCAGGAATAAGCATAACAGCTAACATGGCAAGCCAAGCGGAGACGTTTAGTATTCTATAATTAATTGTCAATGTATCTCCCCCAACTCATCTAGGACTGGATTTTCTCCGAAGAACGTTCCTTCCAACTTTTCATCAGAAAAGTCTCTCAAATCCTTTTGATCTATTACAAAATTTTTCAATGACTTAAACTTTTTCTAAACGTAACGCGCGAGTATCCGGCTTGAAAATAATCCTTCTCAAATTTCGATACCGAGTAACCCATCGATTTATAAAATACTAATGTGTCTTCATTATCAGGATGGCCGAGAGTGTGTAACACAACTTCTGTTTTTCCTTTTTCTTGAATCGCTCCACATACATGGTCCAAAAGAGTTTTCCCGATTCCTTTCCTCTGATGCTTGGGCGATACAACAACACCTACGATTTCGTAACACTTTTCATCATTGTTATACATAAACCCGGCATGTCCTACAATCTTGTCTATCTCAACTGCAACCCAGTATGCCGAATCACTGGAATTGTTGAAATAACTCGCCCAACGTTCTGGATAAAGGTTAACGATAAAAGCGGGAAACTGCAGCTCATATTGCTCCATTAACTGCTTAACCAATTCCGGATCCTGTGGTGTCAATTGTCGGTAAAATATCAAATGCATCACCCTTTTATAAAATGGAATAATCCCTAAGTATTACGTTAACTTTAGCTACTTTAAATTTCTGCACTTCTAAATCGGTAGTCACTCTCAAAGTATGCATGGATTCTGTGCCCACCGAACAATTCTCCATCATCATATTCGCAGTATATATCCTCATTCCTGATCACGATGTCCAGAAGTTTGATGGAGGCTGCAAATGTCTCTGGCGTTACATCATATTTTCCTGCATCGACTTCATCCCAATTCAAATGTTCATCGTTCTCATCATATTCAGGCCAAAAATCATTTTTATAGCTCGTTAATTCATCTGCGATGGCTACCCTAGCCTGCTTATCGAACTCCTGTATAACTTTATATAGTTTTTCTGCCCGCTGTATCATCTCATAGACATGAGCCTTGTCATCCGATATTTCCAATGTCCAATGTATAGGACCTTCCTCATGCGTATATGCTCTACTCATTTCTTCATAAACAAATGTTCCGATATGCTCACTGTGAATCGATTTATCCAACTTACAGTACCTCCTTACATACACCGTTTACACTAACTCCGCTTTTTGCGAGCCCTGAAGAGAGCCTCCAGCCCCAGATCAATCAGTACAAAGATCATCGCTGCAAATACACCAAATAAGGTTAGAATGATGGTTTCTCTATACTTTAGAATATCTTTCCCAGCGCCCAAGATCAGATAAAATATGTACATACCAGCGAACCCAGCGCACGCGTAACTCAGTAATTTGACGATTAGATAAAGTATACGATTCGCGAATCTTATCTTGGTCAACAAGAAGTCTACTAACACCGATAAGGGTAACCCTATCAAAAAAATCAAGGGAGTTGCATATATAGGGAACACAGCAATATAAAAACCAAAGCCATAGGTGTCACTCATGAATACCAAGCTCGCAGCTACACTAAAAATGATTATGGTTAAAAGTGAGGTTAACAACTTTCTACCCAGGCTCATTTCACCACTCCAATATGATTATCCAACAATAATCCAAGGTGCTTATACGTCCGAATCCGCTGGTTTCCACCCGACTTCCTGTGACCACAGATGGGCCTTTTGTAATATCTCCCACACCACAGGGCCTTTGCCCTCGACATACTTGGAACGTTGTTCCTTGTATAAACTCATTAGTCTTTGCTTTTCATCCGCATACTTCACGCAATCCAGTGGATGTTCTCGCAAATAATCCCTGAATAGTAATGTCATCTGTTCAGAGAAACTCCCTGCTTGTCTAACGTGTACATGCGTTCGTCTATTTCCAGGTACTTCGCGGAAATATCTTTTACTCTGATCCGGATTATCTCCCCTAAACACAAAGCCAACCTTTTCGATCTCAAGCTGGAAGCTTTGCAAATTTTCGAGATTCAACACGGAGATTTGAATGTCAATGATGGGTTTGGCGTCTAACCCAACGATTGAAGTTGATCCGACGTGGTCGATGCGAAGAGCTTTATCTCCTAATGCCTCTCTTAATCTGAGTCCCATCTCGAAAAACATCGTCCTCCATGCCGGGTCATACGTTGCAATTCTCCATTGCTCTTCCATGCAGCTGCTTCGCCTCACTTTCAATGAAATAACCGGTGATGTGATTCTATTAGCTCATCTCTTATTTCTGACTCTGTTTTGGTACCTTTCAATTTAATTAATCTCACTTGTTTTCCTTTCCCTTAAACCACATTCTAAGTTGATTAATATGGGCTTGGTGATAACGGTTATGATCTGCCATGTGCCATATGCCCCAGCGTATGGTTGCTTGCTTTTCATTGTCATGTCCAAAAGTAACAACACGGTCCAAATCAGCATCTGTTAATTGTGTACATGTCTCTTTTAAAGCGGATATTACTCCCTCGTGTTGAGAGATAAGTGTGTCTCTAGACACTCCACTCACCATCGGAAGATTGTTGTTTTCATCAATCATCGGGCCGTATTGTTCTCTCAATGACTGGCGCAGTGGTATTCCCTTTATTCTGTAAACCCAGTTTAGATCGACGTATAGGATATGTTTTATTAACTGGGCAGTACTATTACGGTCATGCTCAGGCCCCCTGTAATCAACTTCCTCTTGAGACATTCCTTCTGTAATGGTTTGAAGTCGCTGGCTATTCTCCCTTACAGCTGAATATAACATTCCCACCACAGGTGACATATCAGATTGGCCTTGCAGGTCATGCAGCATTCTATTCATTCCTCCTTGCCATCGTTCATAGTAACCTTGCAGGTAACTCCTAAAATATATCTACGGATTCGGATAGGTTTCTTGTAAGAACTTAACCGATTGGTTGATTAAAGCTTTTAAAGTATCTACATTAATATCTGCGACCTTATTAATATACACGCATGCTTTTCCCGACGTATGTTTCCCCAGATCCTTTAAAAGTGACTCTCGTTCTGTATCGCCAGTTGCAAAATATAAACTGATTTTGGCCTTTCGGGGCGAGAAACCCACCAGCGGGGCATCGCCTTCGTGTCCGGAATCATACTTATAATGATACGCCCCGAATCCAATAATGCTCGGTCCCCACATTTTGGCTTCATAGCCAGTCGTCTCAGCAAAAATATCCAACAACATATAAGCATCCTCACGTTTCTTTGGATGATCCACGCTCTCAATAAACTCAATAACACTATTGTCTGTTTCTTTTGTTTTTTGCTTATACATCATTGTTCACTCCTTTTCAGCTTGATTGTCAGACTGTCTCTGTCCAACGCTTCGCAAATGATAATTCAGTTCATCCACTGATTTTTGTAATGATTCCATTCTTCTCAACCCTGCGTATTGATTACTGATTATTCCCGCAAAACCAATAACAATGACTATAATAAGATAGAGCAATGGAATCCCTCCAAAATAAATCATCAAGAATAGCACCGTTGTTTATAAATGCAGTTTACATTTGATTCGTTAGGTCTTTTATTTTCATTGAAAAACTCTCCCAGTCACTACTATATCCTAAATTCGTCCCCCATCCCGCTGATCTTAGATCATCTCTTAATTGGATTAGCTCGTTGATCCCGTTATTGTCCAATTTGGAATTTGGAAATCCGGTAAACGTGGGGAAATTAGCAAAATACTTATACAATGTCCACAAGTCATTTTCTTGCGATTTCGTGATCATTCCAGCATTCTTACCTGTAACCATCAGTTGGTGAATGCCTTCTGTAACATCCTCAATCTTCTCCAGAACTGTATTTTCGTCGTTCCACTTATTATTCATTTGATAATCAATTGTACTCTCCAATTGGACTAAGTCGCCCTGAAGTCCAAAGGATAAACCCGAATAGATTTCCCTCAGGTGACTTTCCCTCCAAAAGATATATGTGATTAAGATGATATTGAATACGATTGAAATAACAACAATGATATTTTTGGCCTTCATTGATTCTCCTCTCTATTAAAAAACTTCGCCACCTTAAAAGTCACGAAGTTCTCTTTCTGATCATTCTGATTTGGCCTCTGTGATTGATTTCATCCTCGAAAACATGAAACCACATAAAATAATAATTGGCCGGTTTGTTATACCAAAATTCCTCTTCGATGTTCAACCAGTTGTCATCTACCGTCTGAAATAACTGAAGTGTTCTCATCCTTACTTGGTCCAGTTTCGTTAAATAAAACGCGATATCATTGCCTTTGATCTTTTCCTGTCCGTCCTTGCCCAAGTTAAGTGCCGGGCCCCACTCCAATATTTCTACTTCGTTTAGCTGCCGATCCTCAAACGTCGCCACCTGGTAAGCATATTCGACCCCCGCAAAGTGCAGCAGCAATGCACCAATAGAGTTACTTTCGGAATCCAGCAGAAAATCCAGTTGATCTATGGATAGATCTTTGACTTCTTCAATCGTTGTATATCTGGCATAGTTCATCATTGAAATTAGACGACTAATCTGAGGAGAATAACCCGGTATGTCACTGATCAGATAAATGTTATCCATGTTCATGATCTATTTTCCCTCCACCTCAATATGTACGATCTGGTCCATTATATAATTCACAGCATCTTCGAAATGATCTGCAATTGCGTTGTTATGGCCCATGCCCATTTATCAGATTTAGGCTTCCTGTGCAGGGTTTTTCAATTAATATCCAAAAAACCTAGAATGATTTTTACTTTCTTCTCATTTTTATTCACGAATTTAATCCCCTCTTTTGTATCTATAATCAGTACCTTTTTTCCAATCCATACTCTAATGTACACTGATCTAAGACTGAAAGGTTTTGTAAATCCTTTCACTTCAATTTCCGTCCCGTCTTCGTGTTCGAACTCCGTTCTGATGAACCAACGGTTTCCATATCCGATCTCTCTGAACTTTTTCATAGCATGCTCCTTTTCCAAAGCCTCTCATCTTAAAATTCAATATAAAAAGGCTGCATTTCAGGGCTTAAACAATATTCGATTCGCTGTCTGAAATTCTTCCACGTGACTAACGTTAAAGCTTCCTCCACCGGGAAATACTTGGTCTCTAAGCTTTCGTTTGATATGGTCAATTGACCTCCGATTGGCTTTGCCAGAAATAACGTATTAACAATGGATTCCTCCACATTTTGAAATACGCAGCAGAACCGGGTGATCTCGATATCAATCTCCGCCTCTTCCTTCGTCTCCCTTATGGCTGCAATGTGTAATGATTCCCCGACCTCTACCTGTCCGCCTGGCATATCCCATCCTCTTCTGGGACCTTTAATAAGTAATATCTCATTCTGATCATTGATCACAATTGCAGCTGCAGAAACAATATGTTTAGGTGGGTTCATCTTTACAAGACCTCTCTCTAATTTGATTCCGCAGGAATAATCATTTGTTGTACTTCTTGTACTCCTGGAACAAACCCGAGGTTATAATAAACGGATTCCGCATCGTTGCCTTCCATGACATACAACCGTAGGATTGGGTATTTCCCTTTGAGGATTGTCAAGGCTCTCTGCAGCATGCGTGTAGCAATCCCTCTTCCTCTGTGCGATGGGATAACACCAATACTGTATACGGCTGCCTCCGTGTCCTGTAAACAAAGCCGGCAATTGGCGACAAGCTCTCCCGTGTTTTGGTCATACACAAGCGTAGACGCTTCCGTGAGGATCTCATTGGACAGAGCGGGATCTTCATCAGGTATGAACTGTTCATACGAAGACTGATTTCTTCTTAATGCTTCAAAACCACCCACAAAGCTTGCGAAGTCGCAATGAGCTATTTCACTTTCGTTTGTAAATCGCTTGGTACCAGTTTCATCTTCGGTAATTTGAGGACTCTTGATGATTAGATCCGGGTCCCAAGTCACGTCGAATGGTTCAGTGGGACGCTGCATCCAGCGGCATCTGAACTCCACCGGCCAAAATCCGGCTTTTGCAAATAAATGAACCTGGTCCGGAAGAATTTCAAAGGCTTTAATAGGCTGAGTTCGATCAGACCAGCTGACTAATATCTTTTTCAGAAGCTTCAGTACCTCAAAAAAATGATTGAACGGCGGAATGAAAAATAAATGATAAATATTATTGGGTGCCATCCTTACCCCACCAATTTTCGATTCTCCCTGGTAAATCCAATACGCATTATTTCGGTTAGTACTGAAACGTTCTTCTCTGAAAAATCCAATAAAGCGCATATTGTAATAGACCGAGCAAAATATTCCCCACTCTTCGGGGTCAGCCTTACGAATAGAATATTCGCTGGATAAATCATACATTTCTATGTTTTCAGCCCAATCAGCTACCTGCATACGTCATACCTCCCCTATATTATGCTTCAAATTCTTGTATCCTTCTTCCATCTTGCACTCGATCTGAGAAGTTTCCTTGCGTGTACTCGTGTATAACCTTATTCCAAAATTGCTGTGCGGGCACGTTACTTTCGAGCTGACAAACTTCCCACTGTCCCTTATGCGTATCAAATATTTGTTTAGCTACCGCCTTGCCTATGCCTGCTTTTCTGTATTTCTTCATAATAAAAAACTCCGCAATCGAGAAGTAATTTCGCTCCTCTGATTCGATGATTCTGACTAACACAAAACCGATATAATTATCCTCTTGTTTAATAACATATGGAAATCTTTGATCCACTTCGATCCAATAGTCTTCCAAATAAGGACAGGGCTTAAATAGACCATCATCTTCTACATCACAATGGACAAATTCAGAGAAATCATAAATATAAAACTGCATCAGGTTTTGTATGACATCCTTATATTCTTTAGACGCTTGAATGAATTCGTAATTCATTTTGTTACCCCTTTATTTCAGCTGTGAGTTTAGTTTCTTAAAGCTATCAATCTGTTTCTTATGATGCTTATCATGTGAGATGAATGCCCTTACATACTTTTTAATACTAAACTTCTTCTTGTCTCCATCCTTGTACTCACGTGTGTATTCTTCTTCTCGAAGTCCAGTAATAGCATGAATAATGTTCATTCTCTTTTCTACAAATTCTTCGAGAATGGCCTTTTTGGATGTTGTCTTTGAGTATTCGATCGCATTCGCGTTAAATTCATCAAAATTCAGATGCCTTACGGTTAACGGTTCGTCTTGTTTGATTTTATAGATAGCTTCATTATAGAAATATTGATCCCACAGCATCATATGCGTGATAACGTCTTTCAAAGTCCATTTGCCTTCAGCTATTGGCGTATTCCATACCTGCTCAGATAGATTGTCTAACTCGATCACATAAGAAGTAAACGACTTAAATTCCTCAATCATTTCATCCGTAGTTTTAGCCATAGTCACATCGCTCCTAAAAATGAATTTTACTTCTCTACAATGAATTCATTACGCTATTCAGGAACTTCCAGATACTCTGACACTCTCGATTTCAAAATTTCTATTAAATCTTCATCCATAAACCTATAATCATCGGGTATATCCAAGTTGATAAGTGTTTTATTTTCCAATGTGTTTGTAAACTTCTCTCTAAGTCTTCTGATATGTTTTTTCTCCATTACAAAAATCATATCTGACCATCCGATATGTCCTTCAGTAACTTTAACTCTTGCACCTTGCTCGGTTCCTGCTGATCTCACTTCATATCCATTGTACCCATCAAAGATATTCTCAGCAGTTAAACTACGCCATTTATTTCGACTACAAATAAAAAGTAATTTAATGTCTTGTCACCTTTTTCTTATTCTTTGATTGTGTTGTCTTTGGTTCTTCAGAATGATATGTTATTTACTCAGCCATGCCAAGAGTACCCGGAATAGCGCCCTCATCGTTTTCCCATATTATTAATAACGCTTATTCACTCGTAATAGTTATTACATTCCCAAAAATCTACAGCTTTTTCTTCAGAAAGTACTGAACTATTCCCTCTGGATATTCATCAATGACTCCAAACACTTCATAGCCCATCTTCTGATAGAATTCTGGAGCCTGATAAGAAAACGTACTCGTATGAGCAAGTTTGCAACCCATACTGGAGGCTATGCTTTCCGCTTGTAAGATGAGAGACTTCCCATTCCCGTGATTTCTATATTCCTCGTCGATCCAAAAGTTATCAATATACAAGGTATCGCAGTATGTAGCACAGAAGATTCCACCTATGGCTTTGCCGTTCTTATCCCGCAAAAATAGATTAATGTTTTCTCCTGGCTTCTTTAATAACCCATTCGTCTCTCTTACATTGTAGTTATACAGATGTTCACAAATGGCTTTGTAGTCTTCCTCATGGTCTTCATATACGATCTGCAATTCAACATCTTGCTTTGGGCTATTCATCGAGCTATAACCTCATTTCGTTGGATTGGACTTCTTTGCTCACTTACACGGATCCTTCATCTACAGATATTTCTTAAATGCTTTGCTTGATTCTCCATCGTATCCTAATTTTTCATAAAAATGATGTGCCTCGCTTCTGGCTGCTCCACTGGTTAGAAACACTTTTACACAATTTTTCTGTATGCAAAGTTGTTCGATATACTTCATCAGTTCTGAACCATATCCCTTGCTCTGGACATGCTCTGTAACAATGACGCGTTCGACCACTCCAAACGGTCTATTTTCCACCAAGGCATCCAGACAAATATGTAAGTGCGCTGTACCAATGACCTTTTGATCCATTTCACACACGAGCAAGAAACTGTTGGGGTTATTTTTGATCTCCTCAATCCGTTCTCCCAACACATTTGTATCCAAGTTGTTCGGCAATAATTCTCTATACAACGATTCAATAGCCTGAGCATCTCTTGGCTCTGCTTCCCTGATCATCACGTTCACGCTCCTTATCTCCCACTTGGAAAACTAAATCCATCATAACCCAAATCATGGTATATGCGAATAAATTATTCCTCTCCCCTTAGAGTTGTATCTTCTTTTAACATCACAAAAAAACCACGGTTTCCCGCGGCTTCACATGATTTCTGCACTTCCCTTATACAGTTCCACTCACCATTTGTCCCTTGTACCATACCGCCTGCCGGGCAGATTTACGGGCAACGGCTTCCGCCGAGCAGCTTGCCTGAACCAGTACAAAGCTCGCCGCATCGCCTACTTTAGGCCAGACTTGATTCCCTTCCGAATCCAGCGGTGTAACTCCACCCGTGATGAATCCAAGAGACTGGGACAACGAACGTTCATCATTGTATCCATACAATTCGGCGAAGCGCCCTGCTTTCTCCAGTTGATCCCCACTGCCAAAAGGTGACCAATGATCGGTCAGGCTGTCTGTGGCCAGCTTCACGTTGACCCCCACGCGCTGCAGCATCGGAAGGGGCATAACCATTTTGCCGATGGGTACCGTTGAAGCCACGCTCATGCCGAGAGAGGCCATACGCTTCGCCATATCCTCCGCCTCCTGCTGCTCCGCTTGAGCGAACCAAAATGCATGACTCACCGTGACCTTCCCTTGAAGTCCTGCCTCTTCCGTCAGGTCAGCGAGTCGCTGCAGCGTTTGCTTGCCCGGCTCATTGCGATCATGCAGATGGATATCGATCCCCGCCTGATGCTGCACAGCCAGATCTACCATGGCATGCAGCGATTTCTCAATATGCTCGTCCACCGTATGAGGATCAAGTCCACCCACAATTGTAGCCCCTTCTTGCATGGCTTGGCGCATTAACTCCACCGAATTGGAGCGAAGCAGCCCATGCTGCGGAAATGCCACAATCTCCGAGGAGATTTTGTCTGAAAAGGATTCCAGTGCCTGTCTGGTCGCCTCAAGCCGTTTCAACCCGCTGACGGGCTCAATGTTGCAATGGCTTCGCACATGGGTAGACCCATACCCCTGAATCAGATTCAGGATACTCTCCGCTTGACGTTTCGCATCAGGCAGCAACTTGGGCAGCAGCACCTTTTCTTCTTCAATCCGTTCGAAAATGCTGGATATGCGCCTTACGGCTTGCCAAGGTCCATCGTAATACGTTTTATCCAGGTGAATATGTGCTTCTTCGAACGAAGGCAGCAGCAGCTGTCCCTTACCATCATATTGAGGCAGATCCGTCTGAAGCTCAGTGCCCTCATCCTTAATATCGGTGATCATTCCGTCCTCCACCCGGAGATGAGCCCTTTTCGTCTGAGTTCCCGTTACCTGTCCCTCTTCCATAATATACCCCCGCTCCAACGTTACGTTAGTCAACCAATACGCCTGATTTAACATGTCATCCCTCTTTCCACGAAGTGTGCCGTGCATGGTATCGATCATCTGTGCTCTATGGTACCATAGGGGTGAACGAGGCAAAAATATGTAAAACGTTGGTCTTCCATACGAGGATCGTTTGGATCTGACTAGCGGAAAGGTGTGCACTCAACATGAGCAAATGGCTTCATATCCTTGTAAGTGCAATTGCAATCACGCTTTTCATGATGCTGTATTATACGGTAACAGGGACGTCCCTTTCAGAAGTGCATTGGGGTTCGTACACGGTGATCCTCCTACTTATTCTAGTTTTTCCACAGACGCTCGGAACGATAATCAGAGAACGCAAAAACAGGCACAACTAAGTGCCTGCACCTTATCCATCGACAAAACCACCGCTCTTCAAAAATGAAACCGCTCATGCCCGCCATCCGTCACGCCTTCAATCCGCTCTAAGTCTAGCAGTCTGCGCTTCAACTCCAGACCTCCACGAAATCCGGTCAGCTTGCGGTTGGCACCGATGATGCGGTGACATGGCAGCAGAAGTGGAATGGGATTGGCTCCATTCGCTGCCCCAACCGCACGAACCGCGGTAGGTCTGCCAATTGCAGCCGCAATATCGCCATATGTGCGAACTTCACCATAAGGGACACGTCCCAGCTCTTTCCACACCTGCTGCTGGAACGTTGTCCCGATCAGATCAAGCGGAATTTCATCCGTATAACGGATCTGCTCCCCTGCAAAATAAGATTGCAGCCAATCCACCATGCCTGTTCGCTGTAAGGCCTCCTCATCTTCTACCAGCTCCACTCCTGGCGCAATCCGGTTCATCCAGCTGCTCCAGTCCTCCAACGTTTCATTCGGCATGACAATACGGCATATGCCCTGTTCCGTAGCGATCAACACCCACGGACTTCCGTCCAGCTCCAAGGTCGCCCACATGATCTTTTTTCGCATGTGTCCACTGTCCTCCCCATTGAGTATTTCATTTCGTTTCTTTCTATATAAAGAAGACTCCTCTGCTAAACACGAACAGATCTCTTCGTTTTCCGTTTCATGCTGCGAATCATCTGCTTGGTCTCCGGATCAACGCGATAGGACTCCGTTATTTTCTGCAGAGCTTTATTGTAGGTAAAATCATCCAACGTATTGTTCTTCAAATAACGCATCGTCACTTCCGGCTGTTTCACATAGGCCATGGATATTGCCCAGGCTACCGCCATTTTCACATAGTACGCTTCATGCTTAATCTGATCTAATGAGACTAGAACACGGTCGATATAGGTCTCGTCCAGATAAAAGTTCAACAGCATGACCACGCCAAAACGTATCTCGTATTCCTGATCCGATTTCAGATAAGGCTGCAGGAAATTCCACACGGATTCCGCATGTCCCCTCGTATATTTCAATCCGGCGCAGAAGCTGTCACATATCGACCAGTTATCGATCTTGGGGACAAATGCGGCGACATGCTCCAGCCATTCATCCAGATCAGTCTGGACATGACCAATAACCATCGCTTGCAGCATCACTTCTTCGAAGTATTCATCGTCTGCCGTTTCCAGATACGCACGCCAGTCCCCTGCAGCGAGC
Source organism: Paenibacillus pabuli (assembly GCF_039831995.1). NCBI lineage: Bacteria > Bacillati > Bacillota > Bacilli > Caryophanales > Paenibacillaceae > Paenibacillus > Paenibacillus pabuli. Next base: position 684,351 of record NZ_JBDOIO010000004.1, on the reverse strand, counting down.
TTTTTCGCCATCTTTCGTATCGCAGGCAATCGAACTCCCATCAGATTTGTAATATTGGGAATCAATGCAGCCGAGAATTTTTGGTACTCTGGTTCGGCCAGACTGAGCAGCTGTGTTCTGATCTCTGTTTCCACTAGTGCAAGCCCTCCTCATCAGTTACTTGTACATCCAGTATATCTCCGCAGCGCCCATTTGTAAGCCCGGTACGAATGGTTGAGCAAGATTTCAATAGCCACCTACATGGCCTCACTCATCGAATTCGCTGTTTACCTCCCTTTCATTGCGTTTAAAAATACGGAGCCCCGCCTCTAGAAAGGAGTCTGGATATGAACAAAAACGGACCTCAGCCCTCTAAAGACGTTTCAATCGAAGAAATCACAGAACTGCTGGTTCAATATGTACAAGCCCAAGACCTCCCCGAATTTTATAAAGCGATAAAAGAACTGCATCCCTACGATCTTACTCTCGTCTACAAAAGGTTTCCCGAACAGGAAACGAAGCGATTTCTGCTCCTGTTCAAGCCGGATGTTCTCGCCGATATGGCTGAGTCACTCCCGCTTCACGAACAGGTTAAACTGTTCGAACAGCTTGGGCCGGAACGTACGCTGGAGGTCATGCAGCAGATGGACAAGAGTGATCTGATCCGGTTCATGCATGATTTGCCTGCCAAGCGCAGGGAACAGCTGTTATCGAACATGCATCTCGACCATTCGGCCATTATCCGTTCCGTACTGAACTATCCGCCCGAGACAGCTGGCCGGATCATGACCGACCGTTACCGTACTCTTCTGGCCCATGAGACCGCGAAGGAAGCGATAAGGGAGTCCCAGGGCACTCCGCCTATTCCCGCAACGAGCTATCTGTACGTTACGGATGATGAAGGCAAACTCGTTGGAGTCGTCAGTCACCGATCCCTGCTTCAAGCGGGTGACAAGACTCGGGTAGAGGAGCTGATGACGAAGCGCGTCATTTATGCGACCGTGGACATGGACCAGGAAGAAGCTGCTCAGCTGCTGCAGCGTTATGAATTTATCGCCTTACCCGTCGTCGATGAGAATCACAGACTGTGTGGCGTAATTCAGATGGATGATGTCATTGATATCATCATGCATGAAGCCAGTGAAGACCTTGCCAAAATGGGTGGTGGCGGCAAGGATATTGATTTTGATACCAAACCGCTCGTGGCGGTCAAGCGCAGGCTCCCCTGGCTCATCCTGTTGCTATTCATCGGACTCATCTCAGGCAGCATCGTGGACTTCTTCGAGGATACACTGAATCAGGTAGTCGCACTCGCATTTTTCATGCCCATGATCGCCGGTATGACCGGGAACACGGGAACGCAGTCCCTGGCTGTCGTCGTACGCGGTCTCATTGGGCGCAAGCTCGACAAGTCCACCGTACTGGCGTTGATTGGCCGGGAAATCAAGGTGGGTACCCTAATTGGACTCGTATGTGGTGTGATGATTACAATCATCGCCTATTTCTGGCAGGGGGACTGGCTTCTGGGCGCAATTATCGGCGTGTCCCTCTTCTTCACCCTCGTTATCGGTACATTGACAGGTACATGTATCCCTCTATTGCTAAGTCGCTTCAAGGTTGATCCCGCGGTTGCTTCCGGACCCTTGATCACCACACTGAACGATATATTGTCACTATTCATTTACTTCGGCATCGCAACCCGCTTCCTGGGCGCATTGATGTGAATAGCTGCGCCTCACAGATCGAAACGGATCGGCTATAAACGAAAAACAGACCTGCTATGAGTGATAGCGGGTCTGTTTCTGCGTTTACATATCAGCACAAGAATGTGTTTTCTACCGTTCTATGCTGATCTTTTGTTTTTGTTATAGATATCGAAGGCGACGGCAAGCAGAAGCACCAAACCCTTGATTCCCTGCTGCCAGTCAATGCCCAGTCCAATGAGGGACATCCCGTTATTCAGTACCCCCATAACCAAACCGCCGATGATCGCTCCAAACACGGTTCCAATGCCTCCTGAAGCTGAAGCTCCGCCGATAAAGCAGGCAGCAATGGCATCCAGTTCGAAGTTGGTACCCGCTCTTGGGGTAGCCGCATTCAGACGAGCAGCGAAGATCAGACCAGATACGGCGGCGAGCACGCCCATGTTTACAAATACCCAGAATGTCACTTTTTTCGTTTTGACTCCGGACAGTCCTGCGGCCTTCTCATTTCCGCCAAGTGCATAGACATGACGCCCCATTACAGTACGGTTCATGACGAAGGAGTAAACAACGATCAGTACAAACAGCAGGATCAAGATATTCGGAATACCGGCGTAACTCGCGAGTACGAAGGTGAACAGGTTTGTCACCGCAGCCACCACAATCAGCTTGAGCAGGAAAAGTCCCTGGGACACCACCGCGAATCCGTATTTCCGCTGGGAGCGGCGTTCCCGCAGTTCATTCACGATATACCAGATCGTAAGCGCGATACCTACAAGAATCGAGATGAGACCGAAACCTGAGAATTGAATATCAGGCAGGAACCCGGAGCTAATCTTTTGGAACCCTCCCGGAAAAGGAGAAATCGACTGGCCCTCCAGCACAATCATCGTCAAGCCGCGGAAGAGCAGCATGCCCGCGAGGGTTACGATAAAGGCAGGAATCCGCACATATGCGATCCAGAAGCCCTGCCATGCCCCGATTAATGCCCCGACCAGCAAAGAGGCGATTACCGCCAGCCAGGCCGGAAGCTGCCAGTCGACCATCATGATGGCCGCTACCGCACCAACAAAGGCTGCAACCGATCCGACCGACAGATCAATATGCCCGGTAATGATGACCAGTACCATCCCGATGGCGAGCACCAGGATATAGCTGTTCTGCAGGATCAAATTCGTAATATTGATCGGCTTCAGCAAGAGCCCGCCAGTCAGCACCTCGAACAAGATCATAATGACAACCAGTGCGATAATCATGCCGTATTGGCGTATATTGTTTTTGAACAGTTTAGTTAGCATTTCCATGCTTCTCGCCTCCAGACTTCGTCATATATCTCATCAACGTTTCCTGCGTTGCTTCCTCTCGGCTAACTTCTCCCGTGATACGCCCGGCATTCATGACATAGATCCGGTCACACAGGCCAAGAACCTCGGGAAGCTCGGATGAGATCACCAGCACGCCCTTGCCCTCAGCAGCAAGCCGGTGAATAATCGTATAGATTTCGAATTTGGCACCCACATCGATTCCACGGGTCGGTTCATCCAGAATGAGAATATCCGGTCCGGCAAAGATCCATTTGCTCAGCACCACTTTCTGCTGATTACCACCGCTCAGGTTGCCGGTTTTCTGCAAAATGCTCGGTGCCTTGATATTCATGCTTTTCTTCATCTCTTCAGCAACCAGCACTTCTTCACGCTCGTTCACAACGGCGTTCTTGGTCAGCTTGCCCAGACCCGTTAGTGAGATATTGCGTTTGATATCGTCCATAAGAATAAGCCCGTATTCCTTCCGATCCTCCGTCACGTAGGCAAAACCGTTCTGAATCGCCTCCGTGACGCTGTTGTTCTGAATCGGTTTGCCATCCTTGATCAGCTGGCCCGATATGTTGCGTCCGTAGGATTTGCCGAACATGCTCATGGCCAGTTCCGTACGCCCCGCACCCATCAGACCCGCTATGCCAACGATCTCACCACGCCGGATGTTCATGTTGACCCGGTCCAGCACCTTGCGATCAGCATGATGCTCGTGATAGACGGTCCAGTCCTTTACTTCCAATATGACTTTCCCGATATCTGCATGGCGTTCCGGGTAACGGCTTGTTAGATCACGGCCAACCATTCCGCTGATAATCCGATCCTCGGTGACGTTATCCTTTCTCATGTCCAGCGTCTCGATCGTCTTGCCGTCCCGCAAGATCGTGACGGAGTCCGATACCTTGGACACCTCATTCAGCTTGTGGGAGATCAGGATACACGCGATTCCCTGCTTCTTGAACTCCAGCATTAATTGGAGCAGGTTCTCACTATCATCCTCATTCAGCGCTGCCGTCGGTTCATCCAGGATGAGCAAACGAACCTTTTTGGAGAGTGCTTTTGCAATTTCAACCAGCTGCTGCTTCCCTACACCGATGTTGGATACAAGGGTGTTCGGATTTTCGCTCAGGCCCACTTTGGAGAGCAATTCACGTGTGCCGACCAATGTTTCTTTCCAGTCAATGATGCCTTTGCTGGCACGCTCGTTGCCCAGGTAGATGTTCTCGGCAATGGATAGGTAAGGGATCAGTGCGAGCTCCTGATGGATAATGACGATTCCCAGATCCTCGCTCTGCTTGATGCTTTTGAACTCGCATGTTTTCCCTTGGAACAAAATATCCCCTTCGTACGTTCCATGTGGATATACACCGCTAAGCACTTTCATCAGTGTGGATTTACCTGCACCGTTCTCACCGCACAGGGAATGAATTTCACCTTCCCGGATCTTGAGATTGACGTTTTCCAGTGCTTTGACGCCAGGAAAGGTTTTGGTGATGCCCTTCATTTCCAATATGATTCCGGTCATGGGACTTGCTCCTTTCCATTATTATTTCAGTCCGATTTCTTCTTTGGTGTAATAATTGGTGCCGACAATGTCCTTCTCCACATTGGTCCGGTCCACGGAGATCGGATCCAGCAAATAGGCCGGTATGATCTTAATCCCGTTGTTATATGATTTTTCGTCATTCACTTCTGCTTGTTTCCCTTGTAAAATGCTATTGGCCATCTCTACCGTCTGCTCCGCGAGCTTGCGTGTATCCTTGAATACCGTCTGTGTCTGCTCTCCGGCAACAATGGATTTAATGGAGGCCAGCTCCGCGTCCTGCCCAGTAATAACAGGCAGAGGTTTACTCTCTGATCCGTATCCGACACCTTTCAGCGACGAGATGATGCCGATGCTGATTCCGTCGTACGGGGACAACACTGCATCCAGGTTATCTCCGGAGTAATAGGCACTTAGCAAGTTATCCATCCTCGACTGGGCGAGTGCTCCATCCCAGCGCAAGGTCGCAATCTGTGCCATTGTGGTTTGGTTGCTCCGTACCACAAGCTTGCCGGAATCAATATAGGGTTTCAGTACAGACATTGCACCGTCGAAGAAGAAATACGCATTGTTGTCATCGGGTGAGCCGCCAAACAGCTCGATGTTGAATGGTCCTTTGCCTTCCTTGAGGCCAAGCTTCTGCTCAATGTAGGAAGCCTGCAGCACCCCAACCTTGAAGTTGTCGAACGTCGCATAATACGTGAGATAGGGTGTGTTCCGGATCAGGCGGTCGTATGATATAACTTGAATGCCCTCATCGTGAGCCTTCTTGATTACATCCGTCAGCGTATTTCCATCCACGGATGCAATCACCATCACATCCACTCCCTTGGTGATCATGTTCTCAATCTGTGAAATCTGATTTTCGACCACGTCCTCAGCGTACTGCAGATCCGTCTTATACCCCTGTTCCTGAAACAGGCGGACCATGTTCTCTCCGTCGCCGACCCAGCGCTCGGAGGATTTGGTTGGCATAGAAATGCCGACATAACCTTTTTCCTTGCTGCCTGCTCCGCTCTCAGCCAGATTGCAGGCCGATAACATCAGGGTCATCACCAGAAGCCAGATCATCGCTGCTCCTTTTTTCATATCAAGTTCCCCTTTCCTCAAACCATGCGCATCTGAATGAATCACAAGATAACGCTTACAATGTTGAAATGAACTTCTATTGCCTTCTGTTTTTGCCTGATCCAATCGTAGCATTGTGAGGTTTGAACGGTCTTTGCAGCTTTTAAACCTTTTTTATAAAAATTTAACTTTTGTATAATCAGGAGGAGTGCAGCATCCTTTGACTTGAATCCCGTTCATCACTGGATAAAAAAAAGAGCTGATCCGCTTCTCTGAAAGAAGCAGAGCAACTCCGTGGTATTGGTCATACTAATGATGCTACACCCGGTCTTCGGAGGCATTCTGCCCTGTGCCCCCATCCTTCCGATACTGTGCGGGTGAAATGCCCATCACTTTCTTGAACGCCGTGCTGAAATAGTGCTGGGTATCGTAACCGACCCGTTCTGCAATGCTGTGGATAGGCAGTGCCGTTGAATCCAGCAGCTGTACTGCTTTGCGGATGCGGGCATGTGTGACCAGGGTTACGAATGTATCGTTTAACTCTTTCTTGAGCACCCGGCTGAGATATACCGAGGAGACTTGCAGACGCGAAGCGAGCGATTCCAGTGTCAATTCCCGTTCCGCGTATCCTTCATGAATGATCTGCCGAGCTCTGCGCACCAGCGGAGATAAGCGGGCTTCCCCATAGATAAGCTCACGGCATAACCGGTAAGCACTCGGGACTTCCTCCAATGCACCTGTATTCTGCTCCACATGAGCATGAACAGCAATATTCAGACAGGTACTAATTTGCTGTTCAATGGTGCAATCCAGTTCTTCCGGAGCTGTCTGCCATAGACAGAAGCCAATTAATCCATTCGGGTCCCGGAACAGGACATGGGGAAGATCTCCCAGCAGCTCACCGATAATATTTTCTACGGCAAAAAGAAACAATTGACGATCATTCTCCCGCATAAGGGACTGGCGTGCTTCGGCCGCAGGCCAGCGGACGACCCCGATCTGCACAGGCGGATCCGATGGCAGGCGCAGGAACGCAAGCTGCTCCGTCAGATCTTTTCCTTCCGCTCGTCCTTCCAGCCACTCTAGACAAAAACGCTGCCGCAGCAGCGGAATATTGCGTTCGATCTGGTCGGCAGCCTGCTTGACGTAGGCCGTACGTCTGCGTTCTTCATCCATCCGCTGTTTCAGGCGCATAAGTGCAGTGTGCAGCCGCTCTGCATCTACCGGCTTAAGAATGTAATCCTCCACGCCAAGCCGCACAGCCTCTTGGGCATAAGCGAACTCATCATGCCCGGAGATGATGAGGCAGCGGCAATCCGGACACTCGTCCTGAAGGCGACGGATCAGATCAATGCCGTTCAGAAATGGCATGTTCATATCCACTAGAATGATATCAATACCAAACTGGACAGCCAGCTCCAGTGCTTCCTCTCCGTCCTCCGCTTCACAGGCAACCTCCATGCCAAGCGCTTCCCAGTCAATGGCATCCCGAATGCCTTCGCGAATAATCGGTTCATCATCTGCGATCAGCACTTGGTAACGCCGGGCCGACTGCAATGTCTGGGCTGCAGCCACTGATGCTGCTGTACTCTCCGTCTCTGGTTCTGTCCAAGCTGCTCGGATCATTGCTTCCTTCATTGACTATCCCGCCTTCCTTCAGTATCGAATTGCAACGCTTGTGGAAGTTCTTTCATCAACGGCTGAGTGATGGTCACACAAGTCCCTTCACCTTCACGACTATTCAAACTGATCCCATATTCTTCTCCAAAAGAAAGCCGAAGGCGTGCCTGTACATTCAGCATGCCATAGCTTTTGCCGCCCTGACCGGCTTCCTGTGTTTCCATGCTTTCCAGGGGCGTACCGAGCAGTTGCGCCATCTCGTGCAGCCGCTCGCTGGACATCCCGGCGCCATCATCCTGTACCGTCAGATACAGCTTATGATCTTGTACTTTGGCTTCAATTCGAATGGTACCCGGACCTCGTCTGCCCTTAATCCCGTGATAAATGGCATTTTCCACAATAGGCTGCAGCACCAGCTTAAGCACGAAGAGCTCCTTCAGCTCCTCCGGAATCACCAACTCACATTGAAGTCGGTTCCGATACCGGGTCTGCTGAATTTGCAGATAACTGGATATATGTTCCACCTCGGATTGCAAGGGAATGAAATCATTGCCTTTGCTGAGCCCGATACGAAACAGTCTGGACAGAGCACCTACCATCTCGGATACATCGTCCACACCTTTCCTCTGTGCCATCCAATGGATCGTATCCAGGGTGTTATATAAAAAATGAGGTTTAATATGCTCCTGCAGGCTTCGCATTTCAGCATCCCGTTTTTGCCGCTCCCGTAATTCGTTAAGGGACATGAGCTGCCTGATCTGTGCCAGCATTCGGTTAAAACTTCTGCCCAGCATGCCGATTTCATCAGCCCGGTCGCTCCAGCGGCCGGATCTGAGATTTCCCGTTTCCGCCCTGCGCATATAAGACATTAACCGGAAAATCGGTTGAGCAATGGAACTGGAGAACCGAAGGGAAGCGCTCAGACCAAAGAGACAGACCATGAACACAAAACTGACGACGTAAAACTGAATCTGGCGGACTTCAGCTATCGATTCCCTTGCCGGGAATACCCCTACAGTTCTCCATCCTGTGAACGAGGAAGACTGGTACATGAACAACAATTCCTTCCCATCCGCTTCTGCGTTAAATATTCCGCTATCTCCGGATGGGAACCACGCTGATGGAATCTGCTCAACAAGTGGATTGTCCGGCATATAGACACTTCGCCCTTCTGCATCGGTCACCATCACATATCCGGATTTCCCCAGCGTCACATCCCTGGCGGCCTGAGATACGGTACGCAGTTTCAGGTCAATCATAATGACACCGAGCACGCGTCCTGATGTTTCATCCGTAATGGAACGTGCAACAGACACAATTTCACTATCCTTATACCGAACATGTGTCGTGATGTTACGCTGTCTCGGTTGACCCAGAACCGTAAAAATGCCGGCATTCCGGGATGCACCTTGGTACCATTCCTCCTGAACCAGGCTCAGATTGGTTTTCGGGTACATCTCGTTGCTAATGTAATCTCCGTTTCCATTCACGAGGACAATTCCTGCTATCTCCGGATACAATGTCGTGAATCCCTGCAAAAACTGCTTGATCCCATACAGTTGATCCTGATCTGTGGACTGGTTCGAATCGCCACTGGATACGGCTGCTCCTGTATGACCGTCAAACTCCGTTTTTCCTTCCATGAACGCACGGATATCCGGGTCAAACGCAATCAGATAGGTCATGTTTTGCAAATTCTCCATCTTGCTGTCAAGTGCTTCATTGACTTTACCGATCAGCTGCATCGTGTGTCCCTCAACCTGTCTTTCAACAATCCGTTCCACAGTCCAGTTCACCAGCAGTCCGAGTCCCACTGAAGGAACAATCGCAAAGAGCAGAAAGAGCAGCATCAGCTGATAGCGAAGCGGCATATTACGCAAGCGCAGACTCTGTAATCCGCTCTTCATCCGGAAGCGGATTCTCTTCCAACTGAGAGGCATATGTGACCGATGATCCGTTTTATTTGGCATAATAATCATCTACATTCGAGCGTGTCACGACAGAAATTCCGGTATCCACCCTTACCGGCAGCGGTGCATTTTCATCGGAAGAAGACGGTGCAGGTACGGTCAGTTGGTGATGCAAATGAAACAGGTATTGAAGGGACCAATATCCCATGTTCCAGGTTCCCTGTGCGATGGTTGCAGAGATTGTGCCGCTCTTGATCATATCCAGCGTAGCTTTATTGGTATCAAAGGATATGATTTGGAGCGGATGACCTGCATCCGCATTCTGAACCGCTTCACCGACACCCGCTGCCCCAGTCGCTTCGGTGACAAAAATACCGCCGAGCTCTGGATATGCCTTCATCATTCGGAGGGCTTCATCTCTTGATTTCATAGCATCTCCGTGTCCATCCGCGACTTCAACGACCTTCATGGAAGGGTATCGGTCACGAATCGTATCGCGGAACCCTTCGGTTCGTTCTTCATGATTTTGCTGTCCCGGCATGGTCAGAACGGCGACTTCTCCCCCCCGGCCCAGAAGCTCGGCCATTTTGTCCGCAGCAGTCACCCCAGCTTGGTAATTGTCCGTACCGAGAAAAGAATAAGCCCTGCTGTCCGGTGCATCCGCATCAAACAAAACCACCGGAATGCCTGCATCCAATGCTTTGTTAATCACAGGAATAAGCGATTGCGGGTCAATGGCGGAGATGGCGATGCCTGCCGGTTTCCGTGCAATAGCTTGCTCAATGATCGTGGTTTGTTCCTTCGGGTCATATCGGGTAGCTCCCCGATACTCCACGGTTACTCCAAGCGCATCCCCTGCATCCTCGAAGCCTTTGAGCACACTTTTCCAATATTCCAAGCCGGACTGAAATGTGATCATGATGTATGTTTCACCAATATCTCCACGCAGTCCCTTTGCCTCCCAAGAGCCATTCGCTTCGCTTGAGTATTCATACCTGAGTACATACAGTGCAAAAGCAGAGATAAGCAAAATGTAGACCAGCAATGTCTTTTTCATATTCGTTTTCACATCCTTGAGGTCTGTCCACTTGTGTTCCGCTTAAATTGTAAACGCAAATACGCAAAAAAGAAACCGCTTTCCTCTCCGACCAAATTATCTTCATACTTTCGATCTCAGGTTGTGCTGCTGCAATAATGTACTATCGGTTCAACCATCCCCGCAGTATGATCATGAAACCACAACCAGGGGGAGGCACTATGAAACTATGAACCTTACATCTTTTTTGATTTATTGCATTGTGGTTACCTTTACACCAGGACCCAGCAATATTGTCATTTTATCTTCCGTCCAGCACGCGGGTGCACGCAAAACCATGCATTATGTGTGGGGAGCCACCATGGCATTTGGTATGCTGCTTGCCGCATCCGCTTTCCTCAATCATCTTCTGGCCGGCATCTTGCCCAGTCTTCTGCATGTGATGCAGATTGTTGGCAGCCTGTATATGCTGTACCTCGCCTATCAGATCTACAAGATGGGATCTTCCGCGGAGGCACCGAAGCAAGCGACCGGATTTGTGAGCGGTTTAATCATGCAGTTTGTGAATCCGAAAGTGATTCTGTTCACGTTCACCGTCATCCCCAGCTATGTACTGCCTTATTACGATTCCTCGCTGTCCACGGTGCTATTCGTCTTTCTCATTACTTTGATTGGATTTTTGGCCTTTACGAGCTGGGTTGTTTTCGGCTCTGTGTTCAGGAAGTTTTTGCATGATCATCAAAAAGCTTTTAGTATCGTGATGGCTCTCTTTTTGGTATACTCAGCCATTATGGTATCGGGACTCATCTAGATTGGAGGGGTGCAAGGAGTGGAGCTGTTTAATTATAAGAAATCGTCCGATGTTCTGGCCCTTTCAGCCAGTTTTACGGATTTTACGTATAAGAAGCACTGTCATGAGGAATATGCGGTTGGCGTGACGCTGCGCGGTATCCAGCAGTATCATCTGGATGGTCATTATCAGGCTTCCCACCAGAACGGGGTCATGCTGTTTAATCGGGAGCAGTCCCATGATGGCAGTTCTTACGACAAGGCCGGAATCGACTACGTCATGTTGTATCTGAAGCCGGAGGTGGTAGAAGACATTCTGGGGAAAAAGGAATTGCGTTTCTCCACTCCCATCGTCTATGATCCCGGATTGGCACGAAGTATTCTCATGCTGAACCATGCCGTACAGAACGGGCAGAATGAAGCCAAATGCAGTGAACTGGTCTTCAGCCTTGTACACCTGCTGTCCCAGTCGGAGATCGATAGCCACATTTCCGGACCTCGCGACGGGCTTGTCCGCAAGGCTAAGGAAATGATGTTCAGCCGGTTTGATGATGTGCTGAAACTGGACGACCTTTGTACCGAATTCAACATGTCCAAGTTCCAGTTTATCCGTGAATTCAAGTCACAGGCAGGCATATCCCCCTACCAGTTTTTCCTGAACTGTAAGGTTGAACATGCCCGGCAGGCCATCGAGAAGCATAAGGATATTTACTCCGCGGTAGCCGAATACGGCTTCGTCGATCTGACGCATCTGAACAGGCATTTTAAGCGTGTCTTCGGCGTTACCGCGTATGAATATATGCTTCAACTGAACTGAGTCGCTATTATTTTTACTCAAGCAATATTTAATGTAAGATTATAGCATAATATCAATATCGTATGGCTGGCGGCCCAACATATGAAATTCAGACATCCTGGAGGAACATGACATTTGATACAGCAAGGGAAAAAGGCCTTCTCTATCCCGCTGCTCCTTGCAGCATTGAGCCTTACCGTATTTGCACTGATTGCCTTATCCATCAGTGACAACCAGATCCACCGGTTTGATAATAACCTGATTGGATGGATACAAGGAATGGAAGCTCCCGGAGTGACCAAGTGGATGCAGGTGTTCACCTGGATTGGAAGCGGATGGCCTGTGATCATCATAACGATCATCTCCATGATGGTATTATATCTTTTCCTGGGACACCGACGGGAACTTCTGTTTTTGGCAGCAGTCATTGCTGGTTCCACCTTGCTGAACACCCTGTTGAAACTTGCATTTCAGCGTGCGAGACCAACCATTCACCGCATTATAGAAGCGAGCGGATACAGCTTCCCGAGCGGACACTCGATGGCCGCATTCAGCCTATATGGCGGGCTGGCCTTTCTGATCTGGAAGCATATCCCCACAGCGACAGGACGGGTGATCATGATCATCTTGAGTTCAGCATTTATTTTGACCATTGGCATGAGCCGGGTTTATCTGGGTGTACACTATCCCAGTGATATTGCCGGAGGCTACTTTCTGAGCGGAAGCTGGCTGGCGATTTGCATTTGGTTTTTCCAGCGTTATTTGGAGCGGATGTCCCTACTTCATTCCAAACCTCTGACGTAGAACATGATGATTAGCACATGTGAAAGACCCGCCATCTTCAGATCTGAGGTTAGAGCGGGTTTTCCTGTTTCTATTCCTGAATGCCATCCTGAATAAGAGTCAGTTCCACGTGGGCCCGAATGTCCATGGAGCCATATTCCTTGTAGAACGTTTCATTGTTCCAGTGGTGGGTGCGACTTCTTACATACTCTCCAAACCCGAACGGATCCACATTTTCTCTCTGACACTTGCGGATCAGTTGATTGATTTTAGATTCCATATGCCTTTTCATCTCTGCTTCCAGTTCCTTTATCTCCTGACCGGATAACAGAAAATCATTCCGCGAAGCTTTAATCACGGAAGCACGGATGTGAATCTTCGAATCCAAAGTTGCTGCTGGCGTGTCTGGAACCATCTGATGCTTCACGGAAGAAGATAAAATTTTAATTAGGGCATCATTGTCTGTGGTATTAACCGCTTGTTTTTTTGCCTCCCCCACCTGATCCGTCTGTGCAAGAAACTTACCATTCTTGGCATCCTCCGTAAGCAGCTTCAAACAAAGCCCCTCTTCATCGCTCAGCTGAAGTACAGCCTTTTCCCCTTTGAAAACCACGAGTCCATCCAGCATAATTTTATCCTGATCGTTCAAACGAAGCCGAGGGAGATAGATATCCTGTCCTTTGCTGAAATATTGGAACAACGTCTGATGCAGACTGAAGTGAGGCAGATTCGCGAAGTTGCCGTTTTGCTCGATTAATTTCATCAGATACAGCGGATCATGAGCGGGAATGGATGCCTTAATGATATCCAGTGCCTTTCCTTCCGCTACGGCAAACTGCATACGCCTGGACACTCGGGTATTATGGGCTAACACACGCAGAATATCGTCTACACCGTGTTTCGCATATGCCTCGCCCAGAACCATCATTCTTAATTGACCATATTCAATAGGCTCTTTCGCCTGCATATTCATTCTTGGCATGACATCGAAACTGTTGCTTGAATCAATCTCCAGCAGTTCGACATCACTTTTGTCCTTCTCCGTGTACTCACCGATGAGCACACTGTTGTGAATTTGATTATCTTTCAGATCGTATGCGGAAGTTAGCACGAGACTGATCTCATTCACAATGCTCGTATCCTGGCAGGAGCTGAGCAGCAGCATCGCCATTACGGCCAGTATCCCTTTGGATCGATGTGTCATCCTCTCACTCCTCATCCAGTTGATTCGTTTGATGAATCCTGCCTGGCTTGTAACGGATGAAGGAGAGCGGCCTTAAATAGCTGGGCCTCTTGTCCGTCTGCTCATAGGAAGCACGAATCAGGCTGTCTTTCAGATCCCTGAACTGCATTGGATAAAAAGGCGCCATATAAGGCGACCCCAGCGATTTTAATCGAGATAGATGGACGAGGAGGAAGCAAAGTCCGATCGCGATTCCGAATGCGCCCCAGATGGCAGCCAGTATAATGATCGGAAATCGCAGAAAACGAATGGCATTGGACATTTTATAGATCGGTGTCACAAACGAAGCGAGCGCAGACAAGGATACGATGATGATCAGTACGTTGCTCGTAAGTGCGGCCTCCACGGCGGCCTGCCCAAGAATGATCCCGCCGACAATACCCAGCGTCTGTCCGATCCGATTAGGCAGCCTGGCTCCTGCTTCACGCAGGAATTCAATCGTCGTTTCCAGGAATATGGCTTCCACGAAAGGGGGGAATGGTACATTTTGCCTGGACGAGATCAATTTGCCAAGCAGCTCCTTGGGTATGACTTCATAGTGAAAGGTCATCAATGCCACATAGAGGGCAGAAGCGAACAGCGAGAAAATGACTCCGAAAATGCGAATAAGGCGAAAAAAAGAACCGAGCGCCCACGGCAGATAATAATCTTCCGGCGAGACAAAAAAGTCAAATAACGTGGATGGCCCTGTAATAAAACTTGGCGAGCCTTCGCTGATGACGGCAACCTGCCCGGTAATCAGGGCATAGATGACTCTGTCCCTTCGTTCCGTCGTCGTAAACAAGGGGAACGGAGTAAGTGAGTTATCTGCGATCAGTTGATCCAACTGTGACGTATCCAAGACAGCATCAAAATCGATTCCCTTCAGTCTGTCCTCCATCCGGCTGACGTTCTGGGGATGAGCAATACCATCCATATACAGAATGGCCACTTGGGATTGGGACAAGGAACCCAGTGTCATTTCCTTGATGATCAGATTGGGTGTCCGCAGCTGTGTACGGACCAGATGCAGGTTAACCGGCAATGCCTCGACAAATCCAACCTTGGGTCCAATGACACTAAATTCATTTTCCGTGTCGTTATCACTTCTCACCCCTTCCTTGCCTGGCATGGGAACAAGGATGACCTCATGGATCTGACCACACTGCCGGATAAGCAGGCTGCCTTGAAGAAGGGATTGGACCATTTCCTCGTCTTGATCGGTAACTTTCGTTTCCTCTATGGGGATATGCGAGAGCACATCATGCAGATTCACTTCTTCGCTTGAAGGTACGCGTTCCTGCAAGGAGTGGATGGCTACTTCGAGAAGATGGTTGTCCACGAGCGTTTTATAGTAGCAAACTTCAAAGGCCAGTCCAGATACGGTCATCGTACTCATTACAAAATCATCGGAACGACGACATGGATCGAGCGGGTCATGAGGTGTATTTGACTTATGTTGGTTATCATTTACAGATGAATTCATGTCTCTTCTCCTTTGGCCTGGTCCGACGTATCCTGAGGTCCGGCAGAATCGCCCATATTCTTGCGGACCAGGGAGATGATAAATAGAAGCGGGACATATAACAGAATCAATATTTCGCCCGTTCTGGTGTATAGCTCGGTAACCATATCAATATCCACGGTGTCTTTAACAACGAACAACAGTACAGCAAAAAGAACGATAGCGAGTTTCAGTCCAAGACTGGGTTTGATCGATCTTTCCAGTTTCAAACAATGACATGCTGCCCAAAGGCCTAATGTGATAATGGACAGAACTTTTAGCAGCCAAAAAGATAACACCAGATACTCCATCCGCTGGATCAAAGGCATCTCAATAATGCTGATGAGGCTCAGGGTTGGCCACAAATGTTCCTTCATCTGTCCATGATTGAAGTACATAAAGGAATAAATAAAGAAAACCAGATACACGATAGTTGCAGTAGCCAAGGCAAGATAAGCCCATTTGAGCGAGCGCCCTGGCGTCTTGATGTACGGATAAACGACCAGCAGAGTGCCACAGCCGATAAATTCATGAAGCATATCCCGCGTGGACAACCACAGGGATGTGACATTATGATCCAACACGGGAAGAAGATTTCGTGGATGAAGATAGGAAGTGACCAAGAATGTCTGGGGGAAGACAAACACAAGGATGAAGAGGGTGCCCCAGAGGCACATTCCGGTGACCGACTGAATTCCGCCAGAGACACAGTAATAGACAAGCAGCAGGACCACGATGCCCAGCAGCCCGTTATTTTGCGTTGGAAGAATCCACAGCTGGATGATATGAATATAGGAGCGATATGCCACAAAAGCACCCAGCAGAAAATATAAAATAAAGATCCAATTCAGGACTGAACCCGCAATTCGCCCCCAATACCGCTGATTGATATGAACTAGTGAGGATTGACCGGGGGATTGGCGAGATAGCAGCACAAACATCATTTTAAGGATGATGGAGATCAGGACAGCCGCGGCCAAAATGCTGATCCAGCCATCTTTCTCGGCGCCGCGCAGCATTTTATATTGAAAATTCATCAACCCCACGCCAACCAAACTCACATAGAGCACAAAATACAGATGGATGGGTGACATGCTGTAGCGATTCCCGGAAGTGTTCACAGAGCTCTCCCCTTTTCTGAACGAATCATATGAATCTGCAAAAAGAATCACGTCTAGCGTTTACCTGCACTTTTGTTCAGTCACTTGAGTTAAGTATGTAAAAAATTCAACATTTTATTCAAAAGCAAATACCCGCCTATTCCCTCAGAGGGAACAAGCGGGTACAATATCTCTGTTTACAGCATTCAACTATAGTTCTTCGCCATTGGATTCAATGACTTTTTTGTACCAGTGGAAGCTCTTCTTCGGCGTTCTGCTCAGGTCGCCATTTCCATCATTATCCTTGTTGACATGAATGAAGCCATAACGCTTCTTCATCTCTCCGGTCGATGCACTGACCAGGTCAATACATCCCCACATCGTGTAAGCTATGAGCTCCACTCCATCCGCTACGGCTTCTTTCATTTGCTCAATGTGACCTCTCAAATAATCAATGCGATAGTCATCCTGAATGGTGCCATCTTCTTCTACTACATCGACGGCACCCAGACCATTCTCAACGACCATTAATGGCACCTGATAGCGATCATAGAGATGATTCAGCGTGTAACGCAATCCTTTCGGATCAATTTGCCAGCCCCAGTCGGAAGCTTCTAGGTATGGATTTTTGATCCCGCCCAGCAGGTTACCTTCGGCTCTCTCCAAGGACTCGTCTGCACTTTCCACCAAGGACATATAATAGCTGAAGGAGTAGAAGTCCACACAGCCCTCACGCAGGGTTTGCTCATCTTCCGGCTGCATTTCGATCTGAATGCCCTGCTCTGCGAAGAAACGTTTGGCAAAACCAGGGTATGCCCCTCTGACTTGCACGTCCCCACAGATCATATTGGAGATCTGATCCTTCTTCTGCGCAAGCAATATGTCGTCCGGATTACACGTGTTCGGATAGGTTGTCATGAACGCGACCATACAGCCGATTTGGAAATCGGGGTTAATCTCATGTCCAAGCTTGACGGCCTTCGCACTCGCCACGAATTGATGATGCAATGCCTGGAAGCGAGTCTGCGGATCGTCGATGCCGTCCGTCAACGTTTCTTTCCCTTCAAATAAAATACCTGCCGCCATATATGCACCCATCGGCATGGTCAGACAGTTGATCTCGTTGAATGTCAGCCAATATTTCACCTGATCCTTATAGCGGTTGAACAGGGTTGTACAATAACGGAGGTAACAATCGATCACTTCACGTGAAGCCCATCCGTTGTATTTTTGCGTCAGACCAAAAGGTGTCTCATAGTGAGAAATGGTTACCAGCGGTTCGATGTTATATTTCTTCAGTTCGGCAAAGACGTTATCATAGAACTGCAATCCCTCTTCGTTTGGCTCCAGATCGTAACCGTTCGGATAGATCCGGGACCAGTTGATGGACATGCGGAACATTTTGAAGCCCATCTCTGCCATCATGGCAATATCTTCTTTGTAATGTCCGTAAAAGTCTACGGCCTCATGGCTCGGGTAATACGTGCCCTCTTCAAGCACTGGCGTAATCCGCCGCGGAGTCGTATGGGTTCCGCCTGTCATCATATCGGATGTGCTCGGGCCTTTGCCGCCCTGGTTCCATCCACCTTCGAATTGATTGGCAGCCGTTGCGCCGCCCCAGTAAAATCCATCTTTCATTTTCATGACAAGTCCTCCTATGAATGAGCTGTTTAACACTGTAATACCAGTGTAGCATCCATACCCTGACACCTATTGTCATGGTATAATCATGGCATGGAAAATAACCGATTATTCCGAATGCTGCTGCTGTTGCTCGAAAAGAAGAAAACCACCGCGCCTGAACTCGCCCGCTTGTTTGAAATCTCGGTACGCACGGTCTACCGTGACATTGACCGACTGAGCGCAGCGGGAATTCCCGTCTACACGACCACGGGCAAGCACGGTGGCATCCATCTGATGGACAACTATGTCATGGACAAGTCCCTGCTGTCTGAAGAAGATCAGAACGAAATTTTGCTTGGCCTGTACAGTATCAGCGCCATTCCACACCTGAACAGTGCCCATATGCTGAAACGGCTAACGGCCTTGTTCGATCACAAACTGGACTGGATTGAATTCGATTTCTCGCCGTGGGGCAATATCCCAATGCAGGAAAGAGAAATGTTCAACCTGGTGAAGCAGGCGATACTGACCAAGCAAAGGATGACATTTAACTATATCGACTCTGACGGTGAACCAAGCGTGGAGACCATTGCACCCGTCAAACTCATTTTTAAAAACAGTACATGGTATATCGAAGGACAGGTCGAAAGCATGCCGCATCCTACCGAGAAAAAGACATTTAAGATGAAACGGATCTCCGAGCTCCGTTTGCTGCCCAGGCTGCAAGAGCATGGTTCAGCTTCTTCTACAGCCGATGTGGAAAAGACGTCTGTGAACGCTCCCTTATCTCTGGATCTCTTATTTTCAAGTTCCATTGCTTATCGGGCGCTTGATTTCTTCGAACCTTCCCGGATCAACAAACAGCCCGATGGTCGGCTTCGCGTGACGATGGAAATTCATGAAGGAGAGCGGCTGTATTCGTTTCTGATGTCATTTGGCGCTGAACTGACAGTTCTCGAACCTCCACATGTCAGACATGAACTGCTCCGCCGATATCAAAACGCAGTCAAACACGTGCAAGAATTCAATCCTGACGGCTTCAAGCCCAATGAATGATATAATGGAATCGCCAAGAACTTGAATTCATCAATTCATTGCAAGTCGCCCATTTTGTAGAGGAGGTTTATCCATGCAAGACATCAGACGCAACAATGTGGAACGTTTCAAAGGCTTCAGTACGTTATACGACCAGAATCGCCCGGCTGCACCAACAGAAGTTGTGGAAATTCTGAACACCTATCTCGGCACCAAACCAAGATTGGTTGCAGATGTGGGCTGCGGCACCGGATTATCCTCATGGATCTGGCTGAATGAAGCTGAACGTATTATTGGCGTAGAACCTAGCGATGACATGCGAGCAGTGGCGGAGGCCAAATGGGAGGCTGCGGGCAAACCGGATCATCTGCGATTTGTATCAGGCTTATCTCATGAACTGGGGCTGCCAGACGGCAGTGTGGATATTGTAACCTGCTCCCAATCGTTCCACTGGATGGAGCCTGAGTCCACACTGCGTGAATACGCACGTGTGCTGCGACCAGGAGGCATATTTGCCGCCTATGATTGTGACTGGCCGCCTGTCCTTGATTGGCAGCTGGAGCAGGCTTATCAACAGTTGATATACGAAGCAGATCATCAAGCCTCCAGTTTGGAAACCCCAGAAAATCAGGCACATAAATGGAGCAAGGACGGGCATCTGCAGCAGATAAGCCAATCGGGCCTGTTCCGCTATGTCCGTGAGATCGTATTCCATCACCATGAGACGTTTGATGCGGATCGTTATGTTAATCTGGCTCTCAGCCAAGGCGGCTTGCAGACCGCGCTGAAGCTTGGAGCGAACGAACTATTAACGGCTGCGGATGAATTCAGATCGCTCGCTACCCGGATATTTGACGGTCAATCGAGAACAGTTCTTTTTTCTTACCGCATGCGCCTGGGTATTATCTAATCATTTCATCATTCCAATCATATAGATCCATCCCGGAAGAAAGGCAGTGAATGGCTTTGAATATGTCAAACATCTTGCTACAAGATCGGGCTTTCATTGAACAATGCTTGGATAACTATTTCAATTCCCCTCACCTGGACATCTTGATGTCCCATCCAGCCAAAACAGAGGACGAGGATTACGGCGTGCCTATGGATATGCAGGATGGTACAGTAGATGACGAAGGCTGGGTTCGCTGGAGAATGCTGGCTTCCACGGTGACGGAGGATGAGATTCGTGAGCTGGAACAGTCCTGTGGATTGCCCGTTCCCGTCCCGCCGCTATATCGTGCATATCTGAGCACAAGATATGTCATGAATGTCTATCTGCGTTTCGATGATTTTGTCATAGGTCTGCCGGATTTACCCTCCGATCGTCCATTACGTCGCTTACAGGATTTATGGGTAGCCTGGAAACCACTAATCGCCGAAGGGTACATTCCACTCGCTACATACGAAGATGACGCCGGACCGGTATGCTGGGACATTCGCAAACCCGATGGTGACCATGATTATGCTGTCGTATGGTTCGATCATGAGCTGCTGGTGCATGATGAATTGCCTAGTCGCGAACAGCTTGAAGGCTGGGCTGTACCTCTATTCCCATCATTCCGGGATATGCTCAGCCCACTCGCGTCCAGCCACGATTCATAACTTATAGCTATTCAAAAAAGACGGTTCCTCCTCTACGGAGAGAACCGTCTTAGACGTATGGATCAAGATGAGAAAAGATGGCTTAACTGCTCTTCCTGCACATTTAATGCAAGTACCAGCTTGGATGGATCCTGCTTGGAATAGATGACGTTAATGATGTGACCCTGCTGAACCTGGGACAGGGCCGCAGGCAGAATTTCCTTTTGCGTTGTCACTTGAAACGTCTCACCGTTCGATGGGGTCACACTGAGTGTTAACTGAAGCTTGATCTTGCCTGTTCCCGAATTCCCCAGCGGGGTGACATCGAGAATCTTGGCCATTGCCTTCTCACCCGTACGTGCAATATCCATCATATCTGGAGAAACGCCCTCCTGGATCATCTTCTCGTTAAGCAGTTCCTGCAGGTCCGCTTGCGATAACTGTCCCTTCAGATCAATCCCCACCTTACGCTCATCCTTTTCCGAAACGATCAGCGGAACAAAACTTCCTGGCTGAAACTGTGCCAGCGCTGTAAGTGGGACGACCGTCTTCAATTCAGTGTCATATTTCTCCCGGCCTTTGCGCGATACAGTCAAGCTGAGCCGCACTTCTGGCTGTTCATTAATATACGTGCCTGTCTGCTGAACCCTTCGAATGACGCCCACAGCAGGAAGCCCTGACTTCACCCGACCCACGCCGAAGATGTTACTTAGAATGGTTGGAATGAAAATTAGCCCAAAGCCTGCAAAGATCGCCGGTTTATACCACCAGGCCTGCATGATAATAAAGGGATCATTCCAGAGCTGCTGTGCCAGAAACGGCGAAAATCCAACCCCAAATACGGTCAACACACCAATCATTCTCAATATCCCTGTCATATCCCCCACTCCTTATCTCTATATTTCCTTGTTATAGGAATCTACTCTAAACGAATCTCTAATGGTAATGCCTTATTCTCAGGGTGAACACTTAACCCGCCAGCAATCCCATATAAATAAGTTCCGAAGGATTCGCAGGATTCTGACCTAATCCGATCCGGTCTCCCACCCGGGGAATCTGCATTTTGGACACAAGCGTTTCCAGCGTTCGCTGATACTGCCTGCCATTCGTCTCGGTTACATCCAGTACGAGTACCACAATGGGATCAAAGTTGATCAGTTTGCCTGTATCAGTAATCGTGACCACCGTAGCTGTCGCGGTTAAAGGAAGTGATCCATTCGCTGCCAGTTGTGCCTGCTTCGCCGAATCCAGACTCTGATGGATTGCTTCCCGGTGCTGCTTGGGTACGAAGCCTTTCATCATCAGGCCGGTAAGTCCTTTGTTCAACATTCGATCTGCTTTTGCAATGGCGTCTTCCTGTTTATTCTTTTTGCTAAACCATCCCATCCGAAACACCTCATTTGTTTGTTTTTTTGTTATATATTAATTATAAACAGGAGGGCTTCGCCTTGAATATGCTTCTGACTGCATACAAAATAAACGCCAAATCCGTAAATTCAATCGCGATATGAAGGCTGATTTTTATGTTTATATCATTTAATTAGCAAAAAAAGAGCCGAGTATCGGCCCTTTAATTGGTCTCGGAATCTTTTGTTTTGTAGAAAATGGACCACCGCTGAACAAAAAATGTGATCCAAGCATGCATTTCAAGCCGATTTAATCCCTTATTTTTTGCGCAGCAGATAAACCAGCTTCTTATAATACATCGCTGCCTCTTTATACCTGCGCTGATCCTCGGATACCACCGCGAGTCCCTCATATAACGGCTCCAGTCTCATTGCATGCTGTGTCGATTCGAAATAGGGGAGGCATGCGAGGGCCCGTTCCATAAACGCTTCACGATTCCCATGTGCTAGGGCCAGATGACTCTGATAAAACGTTCCACTCATCTGTTGATCCTCTGTTATTGCACATATCAGCAGTTGATCCACACTTTGCGCAAGCATGCCCCAATGTTTGCGGCCCAGTGCCACCTCACAGCGATACACACAGATGAGCGGCTTCATCGCCTGCTGTGTTTCTCCCGGTTCCTGCTTTAGCAGCGTCTCAAATCGCTCAATCTCGGTCTGAGCTTTGTCTAACTCACCCGTCATGGTCAGCATGACAATTCGATTGTTTGCAATTGCAGTAACGAGATCTCCCTGATTTCCGGCGTACACCAGGTTGGCTTCCGCCATCGTCAGAGCCGAGAGGGCTTCCTGCACGAGCCCCATGGCGAAGCAGTAACCACTATAAGCGACGTATAAACCAGATAAACGGTGGAATAGCCGCTGATCATACACATGTCGCATCGTCAGCTCAAAGACCTGTTTGGCCTCTTCATATTGTTTCACCTGAATATAGGCTTCCATTTTGATATTTTGTACCGACAGCCAAAATTCACTTCCAAGAAGAGCCAGCTCACTCAGCTGGGTTGCGTGAGTCAATACGTCGACATAGGCAAGCTTGGAACGATAATACTGCACTTTATAATACAAGAGTGCTTTCGCCAGCGGGCGAGGCAGATCGACATCATCCGGACGACCGTACTTCTCCAAATAAAAATTCAGATAGGATGTATGTATGTACTCATGCGCCGCTGCGTCGTTCAATTGCTGATAATACACAGCTTTCATCAGAGCCGTCGTCAGTTCAACCGTCAGCGCATCATCCCGGTCTTCCAGTGCATGCACGGTGTCTTCCGGTATGACCGAAGCCGGAATGGACAGCTCTGTAAAAATCGCCTCTGCCCGCTCCAGCGTCTCCTCACTCTGATCGGCTGCGTGCAGCAGGTAAGATCGCTTGACTGCCAGGCGTGAAGCAATGGCTTCCGCCAAATCCTCGGGAAGCGGATAACGATCCGCCAGTATATTCGCAAAATGGGCCTGTGTCACCAGCCCCTCAACAAGGTCCTTGCGGGAAATCTGCTTTCTTTTGCTCAGAAATTCAATCCGTTCCTTCAGCATGGGCTTGTATTCCTTTCGTTACATTCCTATACATACTATGAACTATCATCGCAAAATCAGGGAATCAATGCCACCCTTTTGACGAATTCAGATGAAACGGTTTCCGTTTCGGTGACAATTGTTTTACAATAAGGATGTATGTACTGGAGAATATGGACTTAATACGGACACATGAGTTGATAATGAAAGGATGCAAATGAATGATTATTAAACCAAGAACGCGTGGTTTTATTTGTACGACTTCCCATCCTGTAGGTTGTGCCGCACAGGTGCAGGAACAGATTGAATACGTGAAATCCCAACCGGCGCTGAAAGGGCCACGTAATGTGCTCGTTATCGGTGCTTCTACCGGATACGGACTCGCATCACGTATTGTCTCCGCGTTTGGCGCAGGAGCGAATACCATCGGTATTTACCGCCCAAGCAGCTCCACGGACAAGCGTACCGCTTCGGCAGGCTGGTACAACTCTGCTGCATTTGAGAAGGCCGCGGAAGAAGCCGGCCTGAAATCGTTCAGCATCACCGGGGATGCATTTGCAAACGAAACGAGAGAAAAAGCGGTTGAGCTGATCCGCAGCGAATTCGGCCAAGTTGACCTTGTGGTCTACAGCGTGGCGTCCGCACGGCGTACCGATCCGAACACCGGAGAAGTTTCCAACTCCGTGCTGAAGCCGATTGGACAATCGTACACGAACAAAACGGTCAATTTCCACACGGGCGAAATCACTTCCGTTACCCTTGAGCCTGCAACCGAAGAAGAGATTCGCCAGACGGTAACGGTAATGGGTGGCGAAGACTGGGAACTGTGGATGGATGCACTGCAGCAAGGCGGCGTGCTGACTGACGATGCAACGACGATCGCCTTCTCCTATATTGGTCCCGAACTGACGCAGGCCATCTACCGTGAAGGCTCCATTGGCCAGGCCAAGGATCATCTGGAGGCGACGGCGCACAAGCTGAATGATCGCCTGAGCGCGACAGGTGGACGTGCCTATGTGACTGTAGCGAAAGCTCTTGTCACGCAGTCCAGTTCCGCCATTCCTGTTGTGCCGCTGTACATCTCTGCCTTGTACAAAGTCATGAAGGAAAAAGGACTGCATGAAGGCTGCATAGAGCAATTGCAGCGACTGTTCGCTGATCGCCTGTATGCCGGAGGAGACGTTCCAACAGACGAACAAGGACGCATCCGGATTGACGATTGGGAGATGAGAGAGGATGTACAGGACGAAGTGGCGAAGCTCTGGAATGAGCTGACCACAGACAACATCTACGATCTGTCAGATCTAGAAGGGTATCGTCGTGAGTTCTTCCAGCTGTTTGGTTTTGAAACGGATGGCGTGGATTATGAAGCAGACGTGGATCCCAATGTTGAAGTGCCGCATCTGCGCTAATCGCTATTCTGAGATAACGCAACGCGGGTACGTACATCAAACGGAAATGATATAAACGTAAAGGAGAGCCTGGGGCTCTCCTTTTGTTATGTTCAGAATTATAGAGTGAATGATTTATCTTTTTCCAAAAGCCTCATATCCCCTTCATGCATCAGAGGATCAGAGGGACTTCAATCCTTTTTTTAGAGCTGCCGGTACCGTCTCTTCCACCTTGATGGACTTCGCTCCATGCATCGTTGCGAAGAAGGTGAGTCCATCCCGAAAATCGGACATCCATTCTTCCACGGGGGGAGCACTCTCCTCCATGGATAACAAACGGACCGTGAGTGTTCCCGTTTTACGATCCAGTCTGGGATCCATCCGTCCGATCAGCCGATCCCCGTGAAGAATGGGCATGGCGTAATAGCCATACGTCCGTTTCGCTTCTGGCGTATAGATCTCCCACTTATAATGAAAATCAAACAAATCCACAATCCGTTCCCTTCTCCAGAGCAGGTTATCCAATGGGGGTAAGAAACGGACCGGACCTGATGCCTCATAATGTGTCTCGTCCTGCTGCATTCTCAGCAGCAGTTCTTCATCCTCTGTCCGGATGTAGTAGGGTGTCACGACCCCCTCAATCTCCAGCGGGATCATTCGTCCATCGGCCACACGTGCAGCCATTTGCGCACGCCGCTCAGCTGCGGACCATTTAAGCCATCCGAGTCTGGCATCACGGGTATCCACTACCCGATAAGCATGAATGTATTTATCCAAAAGTGCTTGCTGTTGTATATGCGCCTCCTGTTCGACAC
Source organism: Paenibacillus pabuli (assembly GCF_039831995.1). NCBI lineage: Bacteria > Bacillati > Bacillota > Bacilli > Caryophanales > Paenibacillaceae > Paenibacillus > Paenibacillus pabuli. The sequence goes on along the minus strand of NZ_JBDOIO010000004.1, from coordinate 658,616 downwards.
TAAGGCCAGGCCTCTGTTGATACAGATCCGGTTCAATGATCTGGAAGTATCGTTCATTGCCCTGCCTTGCAACGACCCGGATGGCGGCCGTATCCAGCAGCAGGTTCAGTGCAAGACTTGTATCCTTGGTCTTCGGTGCATCCGGACGATCCCAATAACCACTGACTCGTTCAACCGCACGAAATGCTTTGGAGGGTAGCGGTCCTTCCTCTGCAAGACGCTGCAGGACATGCTGTACGGTTATCTCCAGACCCTGCAGGGATGGATTAAGCCGTTCCCTTAATCTTGCACGCACAGGTTCGAAGTACGCGTAGTCCTCCATCGGGATGACACATGCGGCATTGGCAAAATACTCGAATACCTTGTGCTCACGAAGCAATGTATGTAAATATGCAGGATCGTACCCCGGATCACGTGCACCCAGTACTAAATGCTGATTGCCGGTCACTGCTGCGACCGGATCGATCTGCACGCAGCCTAACGTACGAATCAGACGCATAACCTGATCCGGCCCGGACGATCCCGATTCTGCTGGCCAGCGTTCCAGCAGCAATTGTGTATGCAGCAAAAAACGCCGAACTGCAGTCTTTGTCATTCGCAGAGGTGTAGTCATTGTGGCTCATTCTTCCCTTCTAACAGGATTCACAGTACGTATTTTACAGTTTTTCCTATACATTCATTTTATCAGTCTTTAATGAAGCAATCCAACCATAAGGGTATATTGGTAAGATTATTTATGTACCCATGCCCACGAGTATCCCCTGAACAAAATAAAAAGAAGCACCACCATCCTGGATGATCCGCTTCTTGTGTTTGACCTTTTGCAGTTTTTCTTGTTTGGTTGGCATGAGTCGAACATGTTGGGATAATGCACCATAATTTTCGTTTACTCTTCGGCTCTGTTCGGGACAATATTGTCCTGAGCGCTCTGCTCTGCGTAATGCTTTTTGTGTTTGGGTACGTGCCATAACGTCTATACACTCTCCTTTGGTTGAATACACTCAATATATCATGTGCAGACATGCAAGTGAAGGTGAACCCTACCTAATTTCATCGAAAAAAGGCCCAACGGGGCCTCACTAATGCACTTATAATTTTCATCCCTAGCGTGTAGTTCGTTTTCGCCTCGATTGCCAGGTTTCCACCGGCTCCTGATCATCTTCTTCTATGAGTTCCATGGCTTCTTCCACTCTTCTCGACTTGAACAGGACAATCAGATCCATCAGATCTTCCCGGTCCAGCAGCTTCACACCGTTGACCGCAGCCAGCGTCCGGCAGGCTTCTGTGTATCTTGCTGAAGTCAAGACGATCGAGCGGTCTGCTTCATAATAACGCATCGAGGTGTAAATCTCCTGCACGGCACTCAGACCAACCGGATGATTCGCTCCATAACGTTTGGCCTGAATCACATTCCGTCTGCCCAAGCGGTCCGTAAACACAAGATCCGCTCCGAAGTCCCGGCTGCTGGTCGTCTTATGAACTTCTTCGTATCCGAGCTGTTGAAACAAATGAAAGAGATACAACTCAAACTCCGAACCATCTTCCATTTTATCGATGTCCTTGATTGAGATCTTGCGAGGGTTGGCTTCACTGCGTATACGCTGTCCCCGCCGGATGAATCGCCGAATTACCCAGACCAGCAGCAGCAATACAGCGATCGAACCAATGACCCAAGGGGTTAAGTTTTCATTCCAATTCATGTCTGTTCTCCTTGTACATTCCTCTGTCTGAATCGTGCCTATGTTAGAATTAACCATGATTACCGCACTTAATATAACAAACTTCTACCCGGTTCGGAAGAAGATGAATTCCCTGTAACCGTTACACTTCATCAAACATAGATAATAGGATACATCACGGATAAAAGGTTACAGTCTCTCAGGTTGAATTCAAACTGGCTTAAATGGTAGAATTCAACAATCGGTTCTATTTTGAACCGCAGAAAGGTGGTTTATAACTTGCTTACATTTAACAAACGCAATACCAAAACATGGGCAGCCCTGCTACTCAGCGGCGTGCTCCTCTTCAGTATGAATACAACGGGTTATGCTGCGGTACAGAGTGAGCCGCTTCCCAAACCTGCTTGGACTTCACCTTCACTGATGCAATCCCAAGTCAATACGGAAAAAGACGTCCTGGTCAAGGAGATCAACGCTGTCCCTGCCAAAAACTTGGTATACGTGCACTCCTCCCAGCCTGTGACCAAGACAAGCAGCGCTACGACGCTGGCCTGGCAGCTCGATACACTTCAGGCACTGGATGCGACAACCGGCAAAGTGAAATGGAATTATATCTTCCATGAAAAAAGCGGACCGTATACAACCTACTCCGATTCGATATACACCAGTTACGGCACTGCCTATGTATATATGGAATATTCGGATGGAACCAAGAAAGTATACTCATTTAATACATCCGGCAAAACGAATTGGGTTAGAACGGTAAACGCTCCATCCGATCTGTATCTACTTGATGACGAAACATTGCTAATCGCTTCCAGTCAAGGTGCTCAGTCCAATGGTTCGGTTAGAACAGCTATTTCGCTCTATGACAAGAAGGGCAAGCTGATTACCGAGAAGACAATTAATGGTACTGTGCTCCAAGCAGGCAGTGACCGCATTGTGGTAGATGCCAGCAAACGAATCAAAGTCGGCAGCTACTGGCAGCCTGCAGCGAATCCTAAAGTGGAGATTTATGATCGTTCGCTCACCCGCCTGTCCTTCTATCAATTCCCGAGCAATGCGAACACGCAGGGTGACGGTGGCGGTGAGTCACTCGCTATACTGAACGATGGATCGGTCATCATGCGTGCCAACTTTGAAAACACGGGCAACAAACTGATGGGCTTCGGAACAGATGGCAAGCTCGCTTGGGGACGCAGCATTCCAGGCAATGCTTTCATTCAGACAGCAGGCGACGGATATACCCTGTTTACAGGTTCCAAGCTGGAACTGTACAACATGAAAGGCAAAGTCACCGAGCGTACGTTCAAGGATCAACAGCCTGTGCTGATGCAAGTCGAGCGGACACAGGATGGACACTATCAACTTGATTTTGCCAAAACGGGTTATATTGTGGATCCGGAAACGCTGGAGGACGTGAATGTTTACACAACCAGTGCTTCGGTTCCTTCCATTGAACGTCCTTCAACGTATGTCAATCATGTCCTTTATACCATTCAAAATGATACATTATCCAAATATCTGCTTCAGTCCAAGACCGTAAAATAATTAGTTATTCTTGAGCAAAGAAGCCGGGTCGGTTCCAAAAGGGAATCTGCCCGGCTTCTTTACTGTACGGTCTGCCATACCTTATTTCCAGTTCTCTTCAATAAACTCATCCCGTCCGGATAGGGCGCGGTCTTCCTTGTAATGCTTCTCATTCTTCTTATGGTAATCCTGATGATAATCCTCAGCCGGGTAGAACACAACCGCATCACGGATCTCGGTCACAATGGGTTGGTTGAACCGTCCGCTTGCTGCCAGCTCCTGCTTGGACTGCTCCGCCAGTTCACGCTGACGTTCATTGTGTACAAAGATCGCTGTACGATACTGGGTTCCGCGATCCTGAAACTGCCCTCCGTCGTCGGTTGGGTCAATCTGCGGCCAGTAAAGCTCCAGCAGCCGTTCATAGGGAAACAGCTCCGGATCGAATGTGATTTCAACCACTTCTACGTGCCCGGTCTCCCCTGTTTTGACCTGCTCATATGTCGGATGTTCAACGTGACCGCCTGTATACCCGGATACTATTCCGTGAATGCCTGGCTGCTCTTCAAATGGTGTAACCATACACCAGAAACATCCCCCGGCAAATGTCGCTTTTTCCATTGTCTCTCTCCTTCATGCATCCATCTATTATGAGGAAACCTTTTGCTTGTTATCCAACAAAGATTTCGTTACGAACCGTTGCCTATATATATTAAAACAAAAAGAGGTTGATGGAAAGCCATCCGAATGGCTCTTCATCAACCTCTTCATTATAAACGGGAAACATCATTCATTTCCCATGGATTCGTAGTGCAATAACTTCGTTACCCGCGACTACGACCCATTGAACGGAAGATCAAGCTTACGATTGCTACAAGTACGATGGCACCAATTAATGCCGGTACGATGTAGAATCCGCCCATTTCAGGACCCATTTCTCCGAAGATCACGCCGCCTAACCATCCACCGATGAAACCAGCGATAATGTTACCGATGACTCCGCCTGGGATGTCACGACCAACAATCATACCTGCCAACCATCCAATAATACCACCGATAATTAATGACCATAACCAACCCATACTATTCACCTCAATTAAAAGTTTTTGTTGTTGTCTGTCTACTATTAACCGCTACAGAAGCATTTAAACAACTGAATTAAAAATTGTTGTATATTACCTTTTGTTCATATGCCTCAGATCCGCATGACAAGCCCGTCGCAGCAGGGAAAAATTCATTTTTCCTTTCCGTTCGGCCTTCAAAAGCTTCACGGTTTAATTGTACCTCCCGAAAGTCATTGTATGTGGGAGCAGACAACCGTAGTATATCCAATTGAGATGTATAATATTTGGTGGTGAATAGGATTAATAAAAGCCGGCTCGTCCTTTTCCTGGCTGAGTCAGCCAGTTATGCTTATGGCTCTTATCCAGCTCTCCCCGCATGGACTGAATAACTTGTACAATGTCCGTCCGGCCATTTTGATGCCATTCCAATGCAGCACTGACATATAGCTCACCGAGCTGTGCAAGGGAGAATGTATCCGTGAGCCGAGCAGCTTCATGCGTTCCTTCTTCGCCGGCAAAGACCTGAAATCCCCGCTGCTGCAAGTATTGCAATCGCAGTGCTTCATCCGGCAGCGGAATTTCATAGGCACGATCAAACCGTCCGGCACGGTTCATGAGACCTGGATCTATTTTCTCCGGATAATTCGTTGTGCCAATCAGGAAAATGCCTTCTTTGGATGTGGCTCCATCCAGTGTATTGAGGAAGAAGGAGCGCACTTCGTCCGGCATCGAATCGATATCCTCAATGATCAGCACCATTGGAGCCAGGCGTTTAGCCGCCTCGAACACTTCCCGAACGGATTCACTGTTGGTATATTCGGTAATTTGCCAGTATGCAGCTGGACCGGGAATGCTGCCGGCAATCGATTTGACCAAGGTTGTTTTCCCGTTGCCCGGGTGACCATACAGCAGAATTCCCCTTTTGTACGGAATGTCATATTCCCGGTAGAAGGAGCGATCCGCTTCGAAGAACTGATCCAGCGAGCGGAAAATATCCTGCTTGATCTGGGGTGAAAGAACCACATCGTCTCTTCCCACCGAGCGGGTGATGGATTCTACATGGCGTTCACTGCCATTGCGGGCATCGGTATATACCGTGACCTTTTTCATATTTTGCTGACGTTCCCGTTCGCGTACACTGCCCAGAAACTGCTTCAGCTCCTCCTCACCTACCGCGAACACAAAGTCCTCATTGTAGATGCCATTATCCCGGAAAAAGGGAATACGGACGAGGGCTACGCCCCATTTGGGATACGCAAACACGTTGTTGCGAATGGAATAATGCACACCGTATGTAGGCACATCACCATCATCTTCATAATGCAGTGTACGCAGCTCCAGATCCTCGAAAATCCGGGCAACCAGTTCCACGTCGTTACTGTCGTTCAACAAATCTTCTTTCAAAAGCTCCCAGTATTCATTGTTCGGATCATCACTGGCAAACAGTTCATAACGAACCCCGTACCTGCTGCTTAATGCTTCGATAATGCCCCGAATCAGGCGTGCATAAGTGGCATAACCCTGGATTCGAATCTGGTCGTCCTGTATTTGATCATATGCATAGATGGCCTGGATATGTGTTGCTTCTTTTTCCTTCTGTACTGTCATTATTTAGCTCCTTTCACGGCTGCAAGCGGTTTGCATTTGGCTACAACTTGAGCCAGGCCTGCACCGGTAACACTATCAATAATTTCATCGACATTCTTATATGCCTGTGGCGACTCATCAATAATCGATTCGAGTGAACGCTGATTCACCACTATCTCATCTTCGGTACCTACGCCAAGTGCGGATGCAAAATCCTCTACCGAAACCAGGCGCTTGGTTGCTGTACGCGAACGAATGCGTCCTGCACCGTGGCAGATCGAATAATAGTTATCTTCGCCCTGCGGCTGACCTACCATGATATACGAGGCCGTCCCCATGGATCCTGGAATCAGCGCGGGATGGCCTGTAGCCATATAAGGTTTCGGATTATCCAGGTGGCCTGCAGGCAGTGCACGCGTCGCTCCTTTGCGATGGACAAATACGCTACCTTCTTTTGCATGAGACTCTTCCCAGGCATAATTGTGCATCAGATCATATAGCGTACGGAATTCACATTTGGGTCCGAATACGTCCCGGAATGCCTCCCGAATAGCGTAGGCGATCAGATGGCGGTTGGCCACAGCATAATTCAATGCGGAATACATCATGTTCACGTAATGACGCCCTTCGGCATGTTCCAACGGAGCAAAAACCAGTCTTGGATCAGATGTACCAAGCCCGTTTCGCTGCATCACTTTGGCAATCGCTGCGGAGCTGGTCTGACTCACATGTCCGCCCCAGGCACGGGAACCTGAATGAATCATGACGACAATCTGGCCATCATACAGTCCCCAGGCTTCAGCGATCTCACGATTTTCCTCTGCGATCTCAATGGACTGGATTTCTGCAAAATGATTGCCCCCGCCCAAAGTGCCCAGCTGACGATGCGCACGATGCCATGTCATATCCGGAACCAGATTCAGTCCTTCCTCATCGTAGGCAAATTTGCTGCTTTCCACATGGGTAAAGGATGTTGATTTTTTCGGTGTATAGCTGTCCGGAATATATTTTTTGGGCAGACCGTGCAAGCCTTTGCGAACAATGTGTTCAAGTCTGATATCCGAGAAGTGCCCCCGCTGACTGGCCTCCATCGGCAGCACCTTCTCAATGGCCTTAACCAGCTTGCGGCGCAATTTTACGTCCTTCAGATCGTTCTTGTGCAGGTTGGTCATATGCACCCGCATACCGCAGCCGATATCACTGCCAACAATGGATGGAGACACGTAACCCGTCTTCGCGTCCCATACGGCCGTAGTACCGATGCAGGTTCCCACACCCACATGAACGTCAGGGGTATAACTCATATAGGAAATGCCGGGGATTTGCAGATTGTTGTTGGCCATTTCAAACACTTTGTAGTCCAGTGAGGAAAACAATTGCTGTGCAGCGTATACCGTCAAATCCCCCGCTGGCAATTTTACTTCATGCCGATAGCCTCCAGGGAATTCGTTTTGACTTGTAAATAAATTCAATTCTGTATTCATAAAGGGTGATTTTTCCTTCCTGTTCTTATCCTTTTAGTTATTTTTCAAAATAAGGGATTTTTGTATCGTATAATTCATATCCGCTTCAGTCGATACAACAAAAAAAAGAAGTCATGGACTGATCGCCCATGACTTCTTCATGACAATAACAGAGAACAGGACGGCATGAAGATGCCACACGTCTGTTCTCCATCGCTATATAAGCCGAGATTGACATATCCATGCCTGCATAATGAACAGTGAAAAGATATGCCGATTCTCCTATGTCGCCCGTAAGAGGCCAAAGAGACGATGAGCTGGATATGCAGTTGTATCTATGTGACTTGGGTTCTGTGTCAATCTAACATCATAACCAACCATCATGTCTTTCGGCCTCCCTTCGTAAATGATAAGTCTTATATTAATCGGACTCGTTTCGATATGTCAACCCTTTTCTTGGAAAATAAACAGTCCTGCATGTATATGCATATACTAAAAAATCAGGGGTCTGTTTCATTACAGCCCCTGATTTTTACGAAACATATGTGGTTTGTTTTAGCTTGTGGAATTAATTTTCCGCTTGTTTTTCCAACTCTTCAATCGGATTTTCATCCTCTTTGGCTGGTACTTTGGAAGACAGGAACCAACCGCATACCGCAATGGTGATCAATACGATATAGAATCCGAATTTCCAAATTTTATTTTCCGGGAAATGTTCATCCAGAACACCGAGAGAAGGATGCGCCAGCGTAATAACTGCAAGCTTAACCCCTACCCAACCTACGATAACGAAGGCTGCCACTTCAAGCCCTGGACGGGAATGAAGCAATTTAACGAAGAACGAAGCTGCAAAACGCATAATGACGAGACCAATAAATCCTCCCAGGAAGATGACGATAAACTGTCCACCATCGAGCCCGCCAATGGGAGGCAATCCACTTGGTGGCAGCGCCACAGCCAGTGCTACAGCTGCGAGAATAGAATCGACTGCAAAAGCGATATCCGCTACTTCGACCTTGAAAACAGTCATCCAGAAACCGGATTGTTTCTTGGCTTTTTTCGGTGCATCATCGGCTGCTTCGTCTGTCTTGTTTCGACTGCCCATAACTTTCTTGGCAATGTGGTTAATCGAGATGTAGAGAAGATACAACGCTCCGATCGCCTGAACCTGCCAAACATCGACGAGGAACGAGATCAGGAACAAGGAACCTAACCTGAAGATAAAAGCCCCGAGCAAACCGTAGAACAACGCCTTTTTGCGTTTCTCATCCGGTAAATGCTTCACCATAATCGCAAGCACCAAAGCATTATCTGCTGCCAGCAATCCTTCCAGGACTACTAGGACGATTAGTACCCAACCATACTCCAATAATAATGACAAATCCAAATTTGACTCCTCCTTAGTATCCTTATGATGTACAAAAAAAGGACCTTTACCATCGCTGGTAAAGATCCTTTTATATCCATAAAAAGAGACCTTTACCCAGCGTGAAAACTTGGTAAAGGTCTCGCTAACAACAAATTGCTGCCAATAAAGCCGGGGATATAATCCCGAATTGACGACTTTACTGTGAAAGCTACTCCCCTTTAACATCAGGAATATACAGTTTTAGTTGGTGCATTTCTTACGGTTCAAATAACCTGTTCTCATCATATTCACAACGCTACACAAAGTCAAGCTTTATTTGACGGTACCTTGACCCTGATCCATTTTGCGAAAAACGAAAAAATCATAGACAAAATTCCCCAGCGGGATAAACGATATAAAAAATAAAGCGATTGGACGGCGTAAACGCCACTTTTGCGTCGTATACAGACTAACCATAAACAACATATACATCAAAAACAGAAAACCGTACAGATTGCCAAACCATGTGACCGATTGAGGCAGGATCCCTGCATTTTTCAAGGGAAATGCAACAAACAGCAATAATACATATGAAAGTCCCTGCAGCCACAGCAGCAATCGGAAGCGGCCCAGTGTTGAATGTAACATCATCTTCCTCCTGTTTCTATCCACGTAACGAATCATTTGCAACCTGTTCATTATATCACAAATACGTATTTCATCGGTACTTGCACAAATATACTCTTCTTCCAGTACGAAGTCTCGTTCGCAAGCACGCTAATCATTTCTTATCTTCCCGAGGCGCCAAATGCCTTGTAGAAGCATAAGATGTGACGGACGAAGATTCGTTACGAGTATCGGACAAGGAGGAGCCGCCCAATGAAAATAGCGATGGTCGCACCGGAGAAACTACCTGTGCCTGGAAACGGTTCAGTTGAAATAAGCATTCTGGGCATCGCTCGCGAACTTGCACTACGTCATGAAGTCACCATTATCAGCCGCGAAATGCCCGGTCTTCCGGCCAAAGAGCAGCTCGAAGGCATTACGATCCGCCGTGTTTCATCCAGCAGTCCCGATCGATATATTCAGGCCGTCATCCGGCTTATAAAGGACAGCTCATTCGATCTGATTCAAGTGGATAACAGGCCTCGCTGCCTGGCCCGAATCAAACGAAGCCTGCCTGATATCCCAGCGATTCTGTTCCTTCACTCTCTGACCTTCGCTCAGCCTGGACCCGCAAGATTAGCGTTGTTACGACAAGCCGATTGCATCGCCGTCAACAGTTTGTCGCTCCGGGAAAGATTGGGACGCAGGTTCCCTTCGGTGAAACATCTGATGAATGTCATCCCTCTGGGCGCCGATCTGACCCGCTTCGTTCCAGCGCTAAGCGATGGAAAACACTCCACGCCATCAGAGCGTTCACAACCCTTTTCTGTGCTGTATGTAGGCAGACTGATTCCAGGCAAAGGTGTGGACATTCTGATTCGCGCAGTAGGACTTGTGCAACAGAAGGTTGATGTACAGCTGATTATTGCGGGCAAGGGGCCGAAAGTCTATGTCCGCAAGCTGCGTGTACTTGCCCGAAAACTGAAGATACGTTCATCTTTTCTCGGACAAATTGCCCATGAGCAGATACACCACTTGTACCGGGCCGCTGATTGCCTGGTCTGCCCTTCTCAAATGCACGAAGCCTTCGGACTGGTTAACGTTGAAGCCATGGCTTCCGGCCTGCCTGTCATCGCTTCAGACAATGGGGGGATTCGTGAAATTATCGAATCAGGCAGCAGTGGTTACTTGGTCTCTCCTTATGACAAACCTCAGCCCTTTGCTGCTTGTCTTCTTAAGCTTGCTCGGGATCCGATGCTAGCCGAATCCCTTGGTAAGGCTGGGCGGGCCATTGCCGTGAACCAGTTTGGCTGGTCCCGAACTGCCATGCATCTGGAAGCAGCTTATACAAGACTTATCCGCCAATAAGTATAATTGGCCAGAAGGACTAACGAAGCTGCCCAATTGCTTTTAGGGACCGGTTATGCTTTTTCCCGCGATTGCCAGCTTGTAATCCACGACTCCATTTGGGGGACAGGGACATGTACCATTTCAATCAGCTCAACAATAACCATATCTTTCATGGCAAACCGGACCTTCGCACAGGTCTGCTGATGAAAAACATCATAAAATCCCGAGCCTGCCCAGCACCCGTGTGGAACAACTACTGGGTCGTTCACGATATATCCCACTGTGCCTATTGGAGGAATAACAACCTTGATCGCCTGACGATCTGTACGATTATTGGGATCCTTAACCAAAAATACGGTATCATCTACATTTAACGCCTGGATACCATGATAATGCTCCATTCGGTCCATGGCGGCAAATAACTTACTTTTCATAACATGTTCTTCTCCTTTTCCTTATTTTGAAGTTTCGAGTTAAAATATCAAACCAATTATTCATCTACCTCATAGTGCTCCAACCATTGAGTCAGTTGTTTGCGAATCTCTGTTCGAAACTCACGGGGCTCAAGAACCTCCGCTTGAGGGCCAAATTGATATAACCACATCAGGAACTCACGACTGCTGTTTAATGTGACTTCGAATAACAATCCGCCATCCGGCAGATCCGTCATTCGCGGACGAACAAACATTTCTTCTTCTTTTATGTACGGTGCCATTTTTTCAGTAAATCTCACCTTGAAATGAATATGTTCGTCCCCTCGATCAACAGACCACGTATTTTTCATATACTGCGCTATGTTGAAATCCGCTTTGTCAAAGTGGGTACCTGTCTGATTCACGTCCAGAAATCGGCTTATGCGAAACAATCGCACCTTCTGCACCAGATGGCAATACCCCACGAGATAAAAGCGCTGATCGCGTGGAATAAGATAATAGGGATCAATTTCGCGGACCGTAATATCATTTTTGGTCAGTGTACGATACCGGGTACGTATGGTTTCCTGATTAAGAATGGCTTCAATAATCGGGATAAGCAGATTGGGGTCTTTACCTTCCTCCCGGTATGCAGGCGTTCCCATCCGAATGATACCTGCAATGTTTTCCACGATATCGCTGTTTCTGGATTTCAACTTGGCATGCACCGACATCACCTTGTCAAAAGCTGCATCGAATTCAGCTGGCAATTGGGAAGTATCCAGGACAGACGGAAGCATGGAGAAGACCATGGCCTCCTGCTCCGTGAAATCGAGTGGATACAAGGCGAAATTCCCAATAAACCGATAACCCTTGCCGTAGCCTTCGTTCATGATAGGGGCAACCCTGTCCAAAATCCGGAGATCGCGATAGATCGTGCGTACAGTTGTATCACATTTCGCAGCCAACTCCTTGGCTGAGATTCCGGGATTCGCTTGTATAGCCTGAAGTATACGCAGCAGACGAATTAATTTCTCTGTCATGTAGTTTCTCCCCTTCGATATTTTATCGGCAAGGAAAACTAGTTCCTTTAGTACATCTATAAATCTTTAGTCCCATTCATCATTTCGCAATTTCACCAATTATGCATAGTTCAATTGCACTTTTTCTCCTTTATTAATATACATTTTTTGACTACCTTGCGTAAAATATTAGATACAAGTCCTTATACCTAAGCCTGAAAGCCTATTAACCAATTCTAATAAAACGACAAAAAAGCCCGTCTCTTGAGAAGAGACAGGGCTTTTGCGGATGATTAATTATACATGATGCAGCTGCACTAATTGTGTCAGAACGTTGACCAAGTGTTCACATAATTCCGGAATATCTCCCATTTGGTCTTCGTTCACAATCCGATCAAAATAGACATGGCTTGAAACGTTGTACAAGACAGGCTGCTCTCCGTACACAAAATGAATGTCCTGTTCCAAGCGCTGATCTGGCCAGCTCACTTGCATAATGGAGCGAATTGCCGGGCATAGCTTGTCAAGGTCAGGAGTCTCCTGGCTAAACCGAAGTTCTAGATGACATCCGGGCTGGCTGCCTGGGGTCTCAAGTATTTCGGCCGCCAGCGCTTCTAGAGAGCTGCGGAGTATAACTTCCCCTTTGACCTCAGTATGCTCCCTTAGAACGAACTGCAGCACGAACTCTCTGGACATACTCGCCATCTCCAAGCTGTCTTTCCGGTTCGATATATGAATGATCTCATCCAGATTATCGAGATCATACAGATGATTTTCCAAACCCACCTTGAGATTGTCATACACGGTTGGATCAAACATATGAACTTCCCTACTTTCCTATGAACTTATATTGACCTGTTTGCAGATATGATCCGCTTCGAATCTGTGTATCACTCACTTGTATGTATTATAACCATCACTACGATCGCAAAAAAAGCCCGGTCATCATGACCGGGCTTTGTCTAGGGTGAGGGAGCATGCCTCCCATGTCCCTTTTATTCGTCTGCTGCCTTCTCTTCCTCCACCGTAGCAGGTTCTGCCTCATCAGCAGAAGCTGTCGGCTCTTCCTCGGCTGCCTGTGGTGGCATAACAGATGCGATAATGGAATCGGGTGACGTTATAAGGGTCAACCCCTTATCCAGCTTAATATCTTCAGCCGTCAGGCGATCGCCAATTTCCAAACCACTGACATCCACCTCAATAGAAGTGGGCAGGTCAGCTGGAAGCCCTTCCACTTCCAATTCGGTTTCCTGTGTCTGGAACACACCGCCGGCTTTGGAACCGGCAGCCGTGCCTTGGAAATCGATCGGCACACTTACGCTGATCGGTTTATTTTTGGATATTTGCAAAAAGTCCACATGCAGCAGACGTCCGTTGCGCTCCTGCTGATCCTTAATCAACACAGGAACCGTTTTGCCCCCCTCCAGATTGAGGTTGAACATCTCGGAACGACCTGTACGAGCGACCTTGAGCATCTCTTTTTCATCCACATGTATGGAGGCCCCTTCAAATTCAGGACCGTAAACGACAGCCGGAACACGTCCGCCTTGTCTTAACAGGCGCAATGCTGCACCTTTCTTTTCAGTTCGTGGAGTTGCAGTAAGTTGAGCCATTTTTCCGTTGGATTTCATGATTGAACATCCTCCTTCAAGGGATCCCTACTTTGTATTGGTGTTGGGAAGCATTCGGCTTCTCTCATAGACCAAATAGGTCTTATTTTTCTATGGCCAAATCTAGGGCCATATCTCTATTTACCCCAATGAAAGTGCTTCTCAAACATTGGCTTGTACAATTTTTTGCGTTTCTGCATGCAAATCAAGGCTATATAGACCCAAAAAAGACAGCCGGAATAATCTTCCGACTGCCTGATGCTCCTAGGTTTATTCATAGCCCTACACGGGCCTATCCAAAAGGATTCAGGCACTGTTACGGTTATCCTCTTCATCGCTCTCGCGTATGACCTGCATTTGATCTGTACCGCTCTGCACAACAATCTGTACATCCCCATCTTCCGGCCCAATATCCACGTATCGGTCACCACAGGTATCTTTGGCCTGCCACTCATTCATCCGGATAATCAGTCCCAGATGATGCAAGCCTGGAGCTACACGAATTCGGGCCTCTGCAGCATGGCCCACCTGTTCAAGGGGTACCGCTCCATCTGCCATTCCTGTGCCCCACACCCAAACATCCCATCCCTCGTAATGTTGATCTTCCCGTTCATAACGAAGCGTAACCAGACGTGAGACATGCTTGTGGACTTTGATCGTCACCGTGGACTGAATACTGCCAGCCATGGCCGTAATCTGCGCGGTCCCTGGGGACAAGGCACGAACGATTCCGACTGAACTGACCGTTGCAATATCGGAATTGGAGGAATGCCACCGTATGGCGGTTCCTTGGAGCGGCTGCCCAAATTGATCCAGCACCAATGCACGGAAGCGACTGATTCGTGTCGTATACAGAACGGTTTCACCGACAAGCTCAATTCGTTCGGCATGACGATGATCTACCTGCAAGAGGCTCGTTGCATAGATAGGACCACAATGAACCGTTATCGTTGCCTCACCTGTCTCTTTCGCATGGATCGTTCCATCCGGTTCAATCTGAATCAGCTGCGGCTCTGAAGAACTCCAGAAGACTTCGCAATTCTCGACTACATTACCGAGACGGTCACGCACAATCGCCCGCAGGCCCGCCGTTTCACCCGGGCTATACACCTGCCGTGGAGCATTAATCTCGATCGTGGCCGGTTCCGTTCCGCCGGCATGCTCGATATCATACAGAACCATTAACGACCAGCGTTCTACAGGAACAATGCCGCTAACCTTCCCAATCGAGTCTGTACCTGCCTGATGGTCGTTAACGACCACATGCCATTCACCTTCCGGCAAATGAATCTGCTGCTGGTACGCTGTTGCATTATAAGCAACCATGATTCGATTCCAGGAATCCTGATTGGCCCCGTCCTGAAGCATGAATATGACGACATTACCGTCTGCACGTATAATACGAAGGTGATTCCGGATCTGGTCTGCGTTGATCATACGAAAGGCAGGATGGGTGCGACGCAGATGAATCAAACCACGGTAATAGTCAAAGACAGGTCTGAAACGGGACTTGTTGGCCCACGGGATGGCGTTAACCGCATCACCGCTGCGGTAACTGTTCTGATCTCCCGCTTTGGACCTCAGGATCTCATCTCCTGCATGCAGAAACGGAATGCCCTGAGAGGTAAGCAATATTCCGGTGGACAGCAAAGAGCGGCGAACCATCTCATGGTTAAGCACATCATCTGCATCCACATATCGATAGGGATCTGCTGCTTTTACCGCCGATTCCGCACTCCCGCCTTCCACAGGCTGCCCGTCTCTCCACGCCGGAAACCCCAATTCATGTCTGAGATTCATCGTTGTGGCGATTTTGTCCCACAGATTCAGGTTGTCATGGGCGGTGACATAATTGACGGTCTCCACAGGTGACGATGTAAAGTCATCGATAGCCCCGGCAATTCCCTTAAGAAGCTCATGCTCCATGCCGTCCGCTCCGGTTACATACCCTTTTCCGCTGCCATCACTGTCCCCTTTGATGGCACTGCGGTAATGATCATTGAATACGGCAAATCCCTGACCCCGCTGGGTACCTTTCAGGGTTTTGCGATCCAGCGGCGAGTCTCCGCCTGTCCACGGCTCCCCATAGATCAGCATGGCCGGATCAATCTGCTCACGCAGCTCACGGGTCAGTTCGTTCATCGTATCCGTGTCAATCAATCCCATGAGATCGAAGCGAAAACCATCCACATGATATTCCTCAGCCCAGTACAGGAGAGAGTCGATAATATATTTGCGCACCATTGGACGCTCCGTAGCCAGTTCATTGCCTACACCCGATCCATTACTCAGTGTGCCGTCTGCACGATAGCGGTAAAAATAACCAGGTACGATCTTGTTAAATGGACCTTCGTCGACACCATACGTATGATTGTAGACCACATCAAGCACAACGCGTATACCCTGGCGATGCAGGGACTGCACCAAGGCTTTGAACTCGCGAATTCGCACTGCCGGATCCCGAGGATCGGTAGCATAGGAGCCTTCCGGGACGTTATAGTGCTGCGGATCATAACCCCAGTTATAGGGTGCTCTGAACGTTGTGCCTTCTTCAGCGGATTCCAGTTCATTCACCGTCTGATAATCCGCCACAGGCAGAAGATGCACATGGGTAACCCCGAGTTCGGCAAGATGATCCACACCGATCCGATGCCCTGCCCTGTCAGTCAGACCGGAAGCCGTGAAGGCCAGGAATTTTCCTTTGTACGGAATGTCGGCATGGGGGTCGGAGGAGAAATCCCGCACATGCAGTTCATAAATGACGGCGTCCACCGGACGCTGAAAAACAGGCTTCACGTCCAGCTCCCAATCCGGCGGATGCGTTGTATCGAGATCGATAATGGCCGTCCGCTGCCCATTAGCCGACACGGCACGGGCATACGGATCCACGGCTACTTCTGTGCGCTGATCCTCGTGCGTAATACGATACATGTAATAATATCCTGCCCAATCCCCTGCCAGCTTCACGCTCCATATACCGTCTTCATCACGGGTCATGTCGCTTGCCTGCCCGCCATCATGTTCTGTTACCCATCCATTGGCATTGTAGCTGCCCTCATCTTCAAAAACCACTATAGAAACCTGCCGGGCCGTCGGGGCCCACAGCTTGAATGTACTGGAAGCACGAGTATATGTTAAGCCAAGATCGTTGCCTTCATAACGAAAAGATGTCCATTCCGGCATCGTTCCCACCGCCTTTATATCCATTGATTTCGTGTTGTCCCGATGGTACGGAGCGGGACGTCATTTGTCAACCCGGGGTTGTCTGTACTCAACATATCGGTTGAACAGAGGCGTTCATGAAGTCATTCACTGGATATTTGTCAAACCCTTGCAGCAATCGCTTTCAAAATACAGCATATGTAAACAAGCGCCGCAGATTGACAGCATTTGTACCTGTCCTGATGAAAAAAACAAAATAAAGCACCCTTTTCTCCGCAGCGGGAAAGGGTGCTTTACTACAGCAGGCAAAAATTTAATTATTGGCATACATAATCATCAGGGATACAGCCGGTATGGTGACCTCCCCTTCCTTCACAGTACGCAGCGGTTCGACACCTGCTTGTCCCTGCTCTACAACGACATTCCACATTCCGGAAGGTACAG
This sequence comes from Paenibacillus pabuli, assembly GCF_039831995.1. NCBI lineage: Bacteria > Bacillati > Bacillota > Bacilli > Caryophanales > Paenibacillaceae > Paenibacillus > Paenibacillus pabuli. The sequence continues at coordinate 641,341 of NZ_JBDOIO010000004.1, read as the reverse complement.
GAATCGTCCGGCTTTCATTTGCTGCATTATAAATCACGATAATCCGCCTCCAGGAATCTCCGGCAGCCGCACCTGACAGCTCATAAGCAAGCAGGCTTTTGTCTTTTTCTATCAAGCGTACATGTTTGTCAATATCGTCCTGGGTTCTGAACCTGAAGGCCGAATGTTCACGTCGAAGGCGAATCAGTCCACGATAATAATCAAACACCGACTTGAACTGCTGTTTTTGTTCCCAACGAATCGCATTGACAGCATCCCCACTCTCGTGACTGTTGGCATCGCCGTATTTGCTGCGCAAGAATTCATCCCCGGCCGCCAGCAGGGGAATTCCCTGGGAAGTCAACACAATGCCATTTGCAAGCAAGCAGCGCCGAACCGTTTCATTCTCCAACACATGATTGGGATCAATCTGCATATACGGATTCGCATCCTCTACTGCCCGTTCTACACTGTCATATCCCCGAACGTGTCCCTCATCATCATAGGAGATAAACCCAAGCTGCTTTTCTAGCCCTTGCGTATGCGCAACCTTGTCCCACAGATTCAGATTATCGTGAACCGTTACGTAATTCACCGTCTCGGATGGACTGGCCGTAAAATCGGTAATGGCTCCCCTTACACCCGTCCAGATATCCTCTTCCTTTCCCTCCGCACCTGTAGCGAACCCTTTCTCCGCTCCATCACTATCCCCTTTGATTGCACCGCGAAAATTATCGTTGAATACAGCGAGTCCGGCTCTATTCTGGTCTCCCTTGAGGGTCATTCGCTCCCCTAGAGGTGATTCCATTGCCGCCCACGGCTCACCATACAGAAGGATGGACGGAGACACGTGTTCATGCAGCTCTGCAGCAAGTTCCCTCATGGTCGTTGTGTCAATCAACCCCATCAAGTCAAACCGGAACCCGTCGATATGGTATTCCTCTGCCCAGTAACGTACCGATTCAATAATAAACTTGCGCACCATGGGACGTTCAGTGGCTACCTCATTGCCGGTCCCGGATCCGTTGCTGTATGTGCCATCCTCATTCTGGCGGTAGTAATATCCGGGTACCAGCTTCTCAAACGAACTGTCGGCCGTATTAAACGTATGATTATACACCACATCCATAACCACCCCGATCCCTTTCTGATGAAGTGCCAGCACCAAAGCCTTTAGCTCCCGTATGCGTGTGCCGGGCTCATCTGCACGTGTGGCATAAGAGCCTTCCGGGACGTTGTAATGGAGAGGATCATACCCCCAGTTATAGCTGGAATCCTCGGAACCTCCGAAAGCACTGTCTCCAGCCTTGGATTCGTCCACGGTGGCAAAATCAAACACGGGCAGCAGGTGAACATGGGTAACGCCAAGCTCGGCCAAATGATCAATCCCCAGAGTATTGCCCTCGGAATCGCGCAGTCCTGTTTCAGTAAAAGCCAAATACTTGCCTTTGTTCATCATGCCGGATGAAGAGTGAATCGAAAAATCCCGCACATGCAGCTCATATAATACGGCATCCACCGGACTTCTCAGCTCTGGACGAACATCCTGACTCCATCCTTCGGGATCCGTCTGTTCCAGCCGGATGATGACACCCATTTCACCATTCATGGTAACTGCCCTTGCATAAGGATCCACTGCTGTCTCCTGTCGGCCACCTTCGAAGGTGGCCCGGTACATATACCGGTAACCGTTCCATTCTCCATCCAGCTTCAAAGACCAGATGCCCTGCTGCAGTCTAAGCATGGGTACTTCTTTTGTCGCGAATCGTTGTCCTTCTTGTATCCCTGCAAGCTCCGCAGTGGATGCCGTGTAGAGTAGCACGTCCATCCGGACAGCATCTGGAGCCCATACTTTGAATTGGCAGGATTGAGAGCCGATCGTGACGCCCAAGTCTCTTCCTTGATATGTATCATTACCGTATAATTCGTGCTTGTCATGTTCTTCAATCATGATGTTCTTTCCCCTCTCGGTGATATAAATGGATGTGAAAAGAATGCTCCTTTCTCTTTATACCCTTTCAGCTGCCCTACCATAATCATGCAAAAGAAAAAGAAGCGATGCTTCACGTCCGTTGACATAAAACACAGCTTCTATTGGGGCACACGTATTCACCCTATCTTTCGTTATTTCCCGTTCAGTTCGGCGTAGGATGCCTCCAGCTCAGAGATCAGCTGATCTCCTCCGGCTTTTCGCCAGTTAGCTACTTCCCGCTCCCAGCCTGCGTCGTCAATCTTGCCCATAATGTACTTGGTCTGTGCATCCCAGATCATCTGATCCAGCTCCTGACCCCGCTCGGTGTAGATGGCCGATGACAGTGTCAGTGCAGGATTAGAAATGGCATACTGTTCATTCTCGCGGGCCATCTTGGTGCCCTTCATGCCAATCGGAACATCAATTAATTCAGCAACGTTGTACCCTTCAACACTTAACAAATTGTCGCGATACGGCTTCACCTCGCGCTGATAAGCGTCAAAGTCCTTCAGTTCGGTTTTACCGTCAGCCGTCTTGGTGTAGTGCACATCGAGCAGCCCTCGCAGCTGCAGTGTACTCAGTTCCTCATCCATCAGCTGATCAAGGAATGTGAGCACTTTTTTCAATTGCTCTTCATCCTGCACCGCTGCCTTCGGGATCACCAGCATGCCATAGTTCCCCGGCTCCCCGGCGATGCGTATACCCTCCGTTCCCTGGAACGGAGCAACATCGATTACTCCATCCGGAGCGTTAGGCGTAAGCCGCTGCTGGGATGACTTGCCGTTCTGTGCCACGCCGTTCAGCTTCATGCCAATCAGGCCAGAGTCCATTTTTTTGTCCGCATCCGAAGGATCGAGAGCAGGGAAATCACTGTTGATCAGCCCTTCGCTGAACAGTCGCTTGAACAGCTTCATGGTGTCCACATATTCAGTGGTCAGGAATTCCGGCGTTAATTTGCCCGCATCATCTACACCCCACTTGTTCACACCCCCAATACTCACGGCTATCCGGGTCAGCGGAGAAGATACGCCTTCGTTATACTTCTTGAAGAGCAGCGCACCATACGTATCTTCCTTACCATTCCCGTCCGGATCATCCTTGCGCATGGAACGCATCACTTCATACCAGTCATCCAGCGTCTTGGGCACTTCCAGCTTCAACTTGTCGAACCAATCCTTGCGGTACACGATGGCCGTTCGTCCGATATCGCGGAAATTGGGAATGCCGTAGATTTTGCCTTCGATCTTGATATTGTTAAAATACGCCTCGGATTGGGCCGACAGGTTTTTATAATCCTTCAGGTAGGGTCCCAGTTCCCAAAACAGTCCTGTTTTGGCTGCATTAAATGTGGTCGGTACGTAATTCACGCGCATGATCGTAGGCATCTCTCCCGAAGCAACCATGACGTTCACCTTATCATCAAAAGCCGACTGCGGGATCCACTGAACATTGACATCCGTATTCGTATACTCCTCAATTTTTTGCTCCACCCCATTTTCCTTGGCGGGCACATCGCCTACCTGCATCAAAGAGATGGAAATGGGAAACTTGCCTTCCCCGGCGGCTGGAGCTTTTTCTCCTCCACAACCTGCAAGCAGTCCAGCGGACATTGCACCAATGACAACGAATCCGCTTATACGGGACACCCGACCTTTTGGACTCATGAACCATCTCTCCTTTTGCATTATCGTTATTTTCAGCATTAGGCCAATCAAATGAATGCGCTACCATATATCTATCTGAAGAAAGGAACCCGCGTTAAGCCAGTTCCATCTCCACACCTGCCAGAATAAACGGGGCAACCGATTTCGGATCATTGATTCGGATGGACTCGGTTACATAATATTCGTACGATCCGTCACGATACGGACTTCCCCCGAGACCTGCACCGCCATTGCACTGGGTCAAGGACAGTACACCTTCACGGTCCGTTTGCAGCAAGTGCTGCAGCAGACCCTGGTATCCTTTTTCCGCGACCTCCTTGAACTTGCCGCTCAGATAACCTTTGCGTACACCCTTGGCCAGCGCATATACAAACATGGATGTACCCGACGCTTCCAGATAATTCCGCTCACGACCCGGCTGATCCAGCAGATGGGGCCACAGCCCTGTCTGTTGATCCTGTACATGTACAAGTGCGTTGGCCACGCGCTCGAATATGCCGACAATCTGTCCGCGCTGTTCATGATCTTTCGGCAGATGATCCAGTGTATCCACCACGGCCATCACGTACCAACCCATGGCCCGGCTCCAGACATGGGGAGAACAGCCGGTTTCGCCCGAGCTCCAGCGCTGCTCCTTGCTCTCATCCCAGGCATGGTACAGCAAGCCGCTGCGCGGTTCACGTGTATGCTTCTCCACCAGCAGCAGCTGCAGAGCCGCTCGTTCAAACCACTTCTCTTCGCCTGTTACTGCCCCATATTGCGTGAGAAACGGAGTCGCCATATACAATCCATCCAGCCACATTTGAAAAGGATAAATCTTCTTGTGCCAGAAACCGCCTTCGCTCGTGCGTGGCTGTCCCTTGAGCTGAACCATAAGCAGCTCTGCGGCCTTGCGGTATTTCGCTTCACCTGTCTTCTCCATCAGGAAGAACAAGGATTTTCCCTGATTAATCTGGTCCAAATTGTACTCTTCCACGTTGTATGTGCGAATCGTGCCATCTTCCTGAATGAAGTGATCCATCAGCTCCCGAAGGTAATCGTAATACTTGGTTTCCCCTGTACGATGATACAGTTCTTCCAGCGCCTTCAGCAGGCAGCCGTTCTCATAATGCCAAGTGGGATACAGCTGATGATTGCGGTAACTTTCCATGAACTGATCGGCCATTCGTACCGGTGTGAACTGCAATGTTTCCTTCATCGATACCCTCCGCGTCGCTCACTTATTGAGCCTGTTTTTTATAGTCTTCGGCATATTCCTCACGAATCTTGGTTCCACCTGCATTGGCCCAGTTCTCAATCTCCTGTTTCCAGCCATTTTCATCAATCTTACCCATGATATATTTCGTTTGCGCATCGGCAATCATCTGATCGAGATCAGCCCCGCGATCACCATAGGTTGGTGAGTATAACGTGAGCGCAGGGTTCGGAACGGCATGTTCGGCCAGCTCTTTGGCAAGCTCGGTTCCTTTTACCCCCAGTTCGGTATCCTTCAATTTCGGCACATTGTAACCTTCAACATAGGGCAGATTGTCGCGATATGGCTTCACCTCACGCTGGAAAGCATCGAAGTCGCTCATTTCCACTTCATCTTCGCCCACTTTGGTGTAATGTTTGTCTTCTATTCCGCGCATGAGCAATGTTGCCATCTCCGGTTCCATCAACTTATCCAGAAAGCTCAGCAGACTTTTCAGCTCCTCTTCGGATTTCACTGTCGCTTTAGGGAAGGCCAATATTCCGGAGTTGCCTGTCTGGCCTGCAACACGATCGCCGTTCGGTCCAAGCAAACCTGCAATGTCCACAACCCCATCCGGGTCATTCTTGGAGAGACGCTCCTGCTGGCTCTTACCGTTCTGCGCCACGCCGACACGCATGCCGACAACGCCGGAGTCGTACTTTTTCTCCGCTTCGGTGGAGTCAAACACAGCAAAGTCCTGATTCAGCAGCTTCTCGTCATACAACCGTTTCAGCAGGTCCAGCACCTGCATGTATTCCGGTGTCATAAATTCCGGAGTGAAACTGCCGTCATCCTCAACCTTCCACTTGTTCGGTGCACCAAAACTCACACCAAGACGTGTCGTGAAGGAATATTGATCTTCGTTATATTTTTTGAACAGCATCAGACCGAACGTATTATCCTGCCCATCTCCATCCGGATCGGAAGTCGCCAGGGTTTTGATCGTTTCATACCATTCATCCGGTGTGGTTGGTACCTTGAGATTCAGCTTATCGAACCAGTCTTTACGGTAAATAACCGTCGCCCGGGCAATATCGGAGAACACCGGTACACCATAGATTTTTCCATCTACCTTGATATTGTTGAAGAAGCGCTCGTTCTGGGCGGACAAATTTTTGTAATCCTTGAGCAGGGGACCAATCTCCCAAAACACATCGTTGCGCATTGCACTTGTAACTGTCGGGTTGTACTGTACTTTAACGATCTTCGGCATATCGCTGGAAGCGATCATGACGTTAATTTTGTCATTGTACGCCGAAGCGGGAATCCACTGGATATCCAGCTTGGTGTTGGTAAAGGCTTCGATCTTTTGCTGAACCTCATTGCCCTTGCTCGGCACATCACCCACCTGTGCAATCGCAATGGATATGTTCTGTATGCCGCCCTCGGCAGCCTGACCCTCGTCTGATCCGCATCCAGCCAGCAGCCCCGTCACCAGAGCCAGTGTGCTCAGGACAGCCAGAGTTTTCTTTTTTGTTCCTCTCATCAAAGGAAAACCTCCCCTTTTATACATTGCTGATCAAGCATTGTTGCATCCTGCGTCTTTCAACTCAAGCGCCAACCTCAACCTTTTACTGACCCCAGCATCACTCCTTTGGCAAAGTGCTTTTGCAGGAATGGGTATACAAGCATGATTGGAATTGTTGAGAACACAATAACAGCCATACGAATGGTCAGCGGCTGAATCTCCGTCTCTTCAATACTCGTGTCCCCAATCCGGCTCTGTGCCAGAATGACAATCTCACGAAGCCACACTTGAACCGGCCACTTCTCACTGTCATTGATGTAGATGACGGCATTGAAGAAGCTGTTCCAGTGAGCGACTGCATAGAACAGGGAGAATGTAGCCATCGCCGGCATCGACAAAGGCAATACAATACGGAACAGAACGCCGACATCGTTACAGCCGTCAATTTTGGCGGCATCCTCCAGTTCATCCGGAATAGCTTGAAAAAAGTTCTTGAGTACAATCAGGTTGAACGCACTGATGGCGGTGGGCAGCATCAGAGACCATAACGTATCAGTCAGATGCAGCGATTTGACCACGAAATAGGTTGGAATCATGCCTCCGCTGAACAGCATGGTGAACAATACGCCGAGCAGAATCGGCTGCCGTCCACGCAAGTATCTTCTGGATAGCGGATACGCCATCAGCGACGTGAACAGCAGGTTAATCAATGTACCAACCACGGTAATGTAGATCGAGACCCCGAGACTTCGAATCAGTGTATCTGTTGAGAAAATGTAGCGATAGGCCGCCAGGGAAAATTCTTTTGGAAAAAGGATGAATCCTCCCTTCGCCACTTCATGCGGGCTGGTAAACGAGACAGCCAGAATGTAGATAAACGGAATAACGGTCACGATTCCAATCAACAGCAGCAGACCATGATTGACGATATCGAAGATTCGGTTGCCCCACGTTTTATCCTGTTGCATCTTAATGTTCACTCCTGTCTGGTGAAGACGCCTGCTTTCTTATATCAGTAGACGCCTTCCTCCCCGAATTTTTTGGCCAGTTTGTTGGCACCCAGTACAAGCGCCAGCCCAACAACCGACTTGAACAAACCGACAGCAGCACTGTAGCTGTACTGTGCCTGCGTCAGACCTTTGGTATATACATAGGTATCAAATACCTCACCTACATCCCGGTTGGTCGGCGTCAGCATGAGGAAGATCTGTTCAAATCCTGTATCCAGGAAGTTGCCCAGACGAAGAATGAGCAAAATAACGATCGTACTGCGGATGGCAGGCAGCGTAATATGCCATGTCTGGCGCCAGCGATTGGCTCCATCAATCCGTGCAGCTTCATAGAGCTGCGTGTCTACACCGGAAAGTGCCGCGAGGAAAATGATCGTGCCCCAGCCGACCTCTTTCCAGATGGATTGTCCTACAATCATGGAACGGAACCAGCCTGGCTCCAGCAAGAACGCAATCTTTTGCCCCGTCAGACTGTACAGCAATTCATTGATGGCGCCACCCTCGGTGGTAAACAGCATGTAGAACACCCCAACGACCACAACCCACGATACAAAGTGCGGAACATAGACCAGCGTCTGTACAAAACGCTTGAATCGCTCACGGCGCACTTCATTCAGCATCAATGCCAGCACGATGGGCAGCGGGAAGAAGAAGACCAGATTATAGATCGCCAGCAAAAACGTATTCCGGAACAAGGTCCAAAACTGCGGTTCCCCGAAAAAACGCTGAAAATGCTTGAGTCCTACCCAGTCACTTCCCAAAATGCCTTTGTACGGTGTGTAATCCTGAAAAGCCATCGTAATGCCATACATGGGTATATATTTGAAAATAACAAAGTAAAGCACTCCCGGTATCAACATGATATAGAGCCACCGGTTTTTGATAACGTCCCTCCACAGCAGGTTTTTGTCACTGCGGGTAGCGGGCCGTGTCCGAGCCGTCGTTTCGGCTTTCATAGTGTTTTCCTCCCCACATTGGAAACGATTACAAAAGTTCAATTTCTGAATTCATGCCTTCATTGTGGAGGATAAACGGATCACTGGCTATCGTCCGGTTTTAGCTTCTTGTATTTCCTTGCCCTGCAAGGGTTTGAGACAATTCTCCTGTTGGAATTTCAAGCGTGGATGCACTTGTTTTAACCTCAATACTCCTGTCTTAACCCAGGAGTAGGAAGCGTAACTGGCAGGGTGTACAAACATGAAAAAGCCTGCCCGCCATGGCAGGCAGAGCAGGCTTGTTTTACCGCTGCTGTTCCCGGTACTTGCCGGGAGTTGTTCCCGTAATTTTGCGAAACGTTCGGATAAACGCAGTGGGGTTGGTGTAATTTAGTTTCTCGGCAATTTCCGATATCTTGAGGTTGGTTGTCTGCAGCCAGGTCTTGGCTTTTTCCATTCGATATTCTGCTAGGTATTCGGTAAAATTCACTCCGGCTTCTTTCTTGAACACCCGGCTTAAATAGACAGGATGAAAATTCAGTTCTTCTGCACAAGCTTCCAAGGACAGTTCACGGTCATAGCGTTCCTCGATCAACCGGATCATTCGCCGGGCAATATTCATGTACTGGGACTCTTCCTGCTCCCGCCAGAAACGAATGACGGGCACAAATAACCGTTTACGGAACCAGTTTGTCATCTCATCAAGGGTGGACAGCTTCAGCAAATGAGCCATGGATGCCTTCTCACCAAGCACTTCGGCCACATCTCCTCCCTGTTCCTGCACGAGCTGGTACACACGGGACAGAAGCTGAACCATAATTACGGGATATTCACTAAAATGCAGTTTCTTATCGGCGAGCAGCCCCAGATACTGGGTAAAATACGCATCGGTTTTCTCCTCATCTCCTTGTTTCAAGGCCGAGGCAAGCTGATCCTCAATCATTCTGAGCTGTGTATATAAGGCTGCCTCTGTCTGACCGCGCGGCTGGATATCTTCATAATGCAAAATAATACGGCTTCCCAGACTTACCCTGCCCTGCAGCGCTTCCCGGCTCTCCTGGTACGCTCTTGGTGTGTCTCCGATGGCAAAATAGGAGCGGCTTATACCAATACTTACAGGCAGGTTGAGATAGGTGACTACGCGTTCCCTAATCCATTCCGCCTGGGTGTGCATCCACTCCTTGAGCTGCAATTCATCATTCAGTCCGGATGCCAGCACCGTCACTTGAGCATCATCGATCATAACCGGGGTGAAGCGCAGCTCCGCAGGCAGAAGCTCTCCAACCATATTGTTGACGGCAAACAGCAGCAGGTCCCTGTCCTGTTCTTCGTACCTTGTTCCTTCGAGCGTATCAATCTGAAGCGTAAGCACACCCAGGCTCGACCAGTCTGCCGGGAAATCATAACGTTCGCCCTGGTACCTGAAATCCTCTTCCGAGATTTTGCCGGTCAGCAGTTTGGTCATGAAAAATTCCTCCAGATGAACATGCTGTCCCTTCATCTGTTCCCGCAGCGTTTTTTCCGAGCTGAACAGCGTAGATAAACGCTCCTCAATATAAATAAATTCATCCTGACGGCGGCCCGTCTGCATGACAGGAGAATCCAGCCCCTTCGTGAACTGCAGCAGTCTCGAAATCGGAGAATACATCCGGCGGCTGCCATAGATCGCGAACAATCCGGTCACGCATAACATGACCAGTGTAGCCACTCCGGTAACAAGTGCAATTTTCTGCGACTGGGCGGTGATCTGTCCAACAGATACCACCGATACATACAGCCACCCGTTGAGTGATGATTTTCTGTAGCTGACAGCCACCTGGTTTCCTTCCACTTCAGCGTTAAAGAAGCCTTCTGTCTGATTGCTCGTTTCCACCTTCGCCTGAATCTCCTCATTCAGGGCAGCATATTTCTCTTCTTGTCCCGTATCGTTTAGAAAAAAATTCTGATCCCGGTCCAGTACATACATATCTCCAGTGTTTGGATTTTGGCTCAGAAAAGTGCTAATCTCGGCATCTGCAATATCAATCACGAGAAACCCCTTTGGACTAACATTCGTCGGCACCATTGGAATTTTGAATACCATACTGACGACGTCATCCGATGAAATGAGCGTGGGCATCTGTTCCTGTGAACCTTCGGATATCCCTGCTGAAGCCGGTACGCTTTCTGTGGATGAATTTTTATTCTGGGTCACCCAGAACAGACTGTTCGCATAGGTGAGATAGGAGCCAATACGGTCCCGGATACTGAAATCATCCAATTTTCCAAAAGACCTCATGGAGACTACCCAGTCCTGATCCAGATTAACCAGATAGGCCTGATCTATATTTGTAACCGCTTGCAGGTTGTTGAACCCGGACGTGAGATCACGTATTTCCTGAAACTCGGAGCTGTCCAGCGGCTTCTTCATCGCCTGCAGTACCAAGGGAGAATTTACATACTGGATGGATGACAGCTGCAGGCTGCGCAAAACTTGCTCTACCCGCATTTGGGTTTGATGCAGAATCTGCAGATTGCTCTCACGTACTTTTTGTTCAATGTCACGCGAGGCGATCGAATAGGAGACTGAACCAATAACGATAACCGGAAGGGCCCCAAGAATCATGGTAAAGCAAAGCAAGCGCAGCAAATATTTAGGCAACGAGAGCATCCTCCTTTGTATAGAATCTGCATATTGGAATGCCTGATGGAATGCAAAGCCATCTGTATAATATCGCTTTCATTGGATTAATTTACTAATGATATTTTAAAACCCAATCTTATTCAAGTCCACTATTTTATTCTAAGATTGACTTTCGGGGTATTTCCAGTTTATAGTGGAGGCATATTCCTCAATCAAAGGAGAGATTTTGATGTCGGTGAGCGTTCTTAACTAACCAAGTTTCATATTCAGGAGTTGGCCTTTCATGTGCGCTTGTGCCTTATGGCATACGTGTATTTCTTGATGCGCCATAACCCTGTACTTAGTTAAGAACAGCGGATATCATAAATCGCCTCCGGGATTGTACTTGTCCGGGTCTATTTCCGCGCTTTGTTCAGCGTGGATTTTTTTGTATAGACCTATTTTGGACTCTGCTTTCCCCTACACGCAGGGCGGAGAATGACGTTTGTTCATTCTCCGCCCTTTTTGCGTTTTCAGGAATAGATTGTGGGCTACAGCCGAAGTTACATTTAACATTTAAGGAGAGATCAAGCATGAATGAAAACACAATGAATACACTGGGCTATCCTCAAATTCAAAACAATGTCGCCGCCTGCGCCCTTTCCTATCTGGGCAAACGGTACGCGAAAGAAATGAAACCCATGGTGGACCCGGGGCTAATCCAAATGCGCCTCGAAGAAACAGAAGAGGCCTCTGCACTGATTCGTTTTGGCGCCAGTGTTCCCATCCCTTCGCTAGATGGTATGGAGACCATTATGGATCTGCTCGGTACCGGTTATCTGTTTAGTGAACGGGACTTCACTCAACTTGCACAGTTTCTGCGAAGCTGTGCACAATTAATGAAATACATGGAGGGCAAATCCGAAGCAGCTCCGACAGTGAGTCGTTATGCTTCATCCATGATGCGGATGGAATCCCTGTTAAGCGAGATCGAACGCTGCATTCACAGCGGTCGTCTTCAGGATCAAGCGAGCAAGGAACTGACACGTATCCGAAAAAAAATGACTGTGAACGAGGAACGAATGAAGCGCAAGCTGGACTCTATCGTGAGCAAGCACCGGTCCATTATGCAGGAAAACGTAATCAGCCAGCGCGGTGGGAGAACGGTATTACCCATCAAGAAAGAATTCCGCAAACTGGTGAAAGGCAGTGTACTGGATGAATCAGGGAGTGGGCAAACCGTATATATTGAACCAGCGGAACTGGTAGGTCTGCAGATGGAACTCGCTTTACTGCAAGCCGAGGAGTCCAGAGAAGAAATGAAAATCCTGGGTGATTTAACGTCTCTGGCAGAATCCTATAACCGCGAGATTGCACTGAATACCGAAACGGTAGGTGTACTGGATTTCCTGTTTGCCAAAGCGAAATATGCGGCAACCATGGACGGACGTACAGTTAAAGTAAACACCTCGGGCCGAATTACGCTTCAGCAGGCGCGTCATCCTCTGATGGGCTCCTCCATGGTTCCACTTGATTTTGCCATAGGAAGGGATTACTCCTCGCTCATTATTACAGGGCCGAATACGGGCGGCAAAACGGTGGCGCTCAAAACAATGGGTTTACTCACCCTGATGATGCAGTCCGGTTTGCTTGTTCCTGTGGGTGAAGGCGGCGAGATGGCCGTTTATCACGAAGTGGCAGTCGATATTGGGGACGGACAGAGTTTGGAGCAGGCACTCAGCACCTTTTCGGCACATATCCGCAACATGATCGGCATCCTGGAACAGGCTGATTCATCCACGCTTGTGCTCATTGATGAGATGGCCTCCGGGACGGACCCGGGAGAGGGGGTGGGTCTTTCCATCGCCATGCTGGAGGAACTGCACAGCCGCGGAGCTACCGTGGTGGCTACCACTCATTTTGGGGAAATCAAGCATTTTGCTGCTGCCGCACAAGGATTTGAAAATGCACGGATGGAATTCGATACAGTTACACTGCAGCCTCTGTATCGTTTGCGTATCGGTGAAGCGGGTGAGAGTTACGCCTATTCCATCGCATTAAAGCTGGGTATGCCACAGCGCATTATTGATCGTTCTAAATCCATATCGGATCAGGGCATATCGAAAAGTCCTACCGGCAGCACAAGCTCCTTCGTGCCTGTAGTGAAATCAATACCTACAGAGAACTCTGTCCTTGAGCTACCTCAGAACCCCGCAGCTGCACAGAAAACCGGGAAGAAGGCAGATTCCCCGGTAAACATTGAAGCAAGAATTCCATCCCTGCCAGCAGAAGGTACGAAGTCTGTTCCCCCGGCGAAAAACTTCCGAAAAGGGGATCGTGTATACGCAGCCTATCTGAACCAATCAGGAATTGTCTGCGACGTGGAAGACAGTCGTGGAAACATCGGTGTAATGCTGCGCGGGCGAAAAGTCAAAATTCATAAGAAACGCCTAACGCTTCATATATCCGCAGATGAGCTGTATCCAGGCGATGACTATGACCTGGATATTGTGCTGGAGACGAAGGAGAATCGGAAGAAGCGCAAATTAATGGGACGCAAACATGTTGAAGGGCTGACCATTGAATTGCCACCTGAAGAATAGGGCCAGCCCTGTTATACTATGAGGTATGACGATATAGAGAAAGTAGGCATACCATGGGCGGAAATTTCAATTCCAATTCACAGGCCAAGACGACGAACACAAGTGCCTCCCCGGTCAATGTGCTTGTATGTCCATTGTGCGGGGAGGACAATGGCTGCTCCTATGCGGTTGGCCGTCCCCACTCCGAATGCTGGTGCAATCATGCCGAGTTTCCCAAAGGTGTGTTTGATCGCATTCCGGCAGAGCAGCGGCGTAAATCGTGCATCTGTCAGCGATGTCTGGAGACGTACAAAAATCAGACAGAACACAAACAAGAGCCTCACAGTTAACCCCTGTGAGGCTCTTGTTTTGCGATTGGTTGCATAAAACGGCGGAATCGCAATGAGTAAGTTTTTTTACATTTGTTGATAATGTTCTACAGCCTGCTTGAGCACAGGATGCTGTTCATCCATGGCTGTGTAATGGCTAAGTGCTGCAGCGATGCCCTTTTGTTTGATCAAATCCTGAAGCTCTGCTGCCTCCGGATCGTCGGGTACATCAAATTTGCAGGCTGCCGCCATGCCTCTTGCCAGGTTCGTCGTTCCCATTCCATACTCATGTGCCTGAAGCGCCGGGCGGACCAGACGGTCGTTGGGCGACAGCTTCCGCAGCGGTGAGCGCCCTACCCGGGTGACCTCATCGGTGAGATGTGGATTCACAAACCGCTCTAGGATTTTCTTAATATACTGCTGGTGATCTTCCGGGTTGAAACCAAACCGTTTCACAAGAACATCACCCGTTTCCTGCAAAGCACCATAGACGAGGGATTTCACCTTGTCGTCAGCAATCGCCTTTTGAATTGTATCGTACCCGTTCACGTAACCGATATATGCAGCGCAGCAGTGTCCCGTATTCACGGTAAACAGTTTGCGCTCGATATAAGGCTCGAGATCATCAACATAAAGTACACCTTCAATCGGAAGGAATGCAGGTGCCATCTGTGATCGATCCACGACCCACTCATAAAAAGGTTCAACCTGAACATGCAGCTTGTCTTCGTGATGCTGGATTGGCACAATCCGGTCTACTGCGGAGTCAGGAAAATACACATACTGATCAGCAAGAGCCTTAATCGGTTCTTCCAGAAGAGCGTATACATGTTCTTTCAGCTGTGTGCTGGCTCCAATGGCATTCTCACATGCAATAATGTGAAGAGGTTTCTGCACCGAACCTGAATTCAATCTTGCCTCAAGACCCTTGGCAATGCCTGGCGCAATATGTTTCAGGATTCCCACGCCGACTGCGGTTGTAACGAGGTCTGCCTCTGCAACGTTTTGGGCAACTGTCTCCAGCTGCGTTCCATCAATGGCATTTACCCCTTGTACCGTCTCCGTATCCTTCGTTTCGTTCGCCAGTTCGACCGTGTACTGTCCACGCTCCTGCAATGCTTGAACCAGCTCCTGGTTCACATCCGAGAAGATGACATTATATCCTGCCCGTGACAGGATCAATCCGATGAACCCCCGTCCGATATTGCCTGCTCCGAAATGAAGGGCCCTCATAGTTCCATTTCACTTTCGAGAATGGTAATGATTTCTTCCGCCGTTTTCGCATAACGAAGTGCTTCCATGTTCTCATCTTCGGCACAAATGACCGCAATGCTGGTCAGAATCTCCATGTGCTCACCGCCCTGAGCAGCGATGCCGATCACCATGTAGGCTTTTTCCTCCCCAAAATCCACCCCTTGCGGGAACTGGATCACGGAAATGCCTGTGGACAAAATGAACGATTTGGATTCTTTGGTTCCGTGTGGAATGGCAAGTCCATTGCCCACATAAGTGGAAACGATCTCCTCGCGCTCAAGCATCTTGTCGATATAGTCTGCAGTAATATGTCCTGCGTCCTTCAGAATCTGTCCTGCCATGCGAATAGCCTCATATTTGTCCTGTGCTGTTGCGTTCATAACCACTTTGTCTGTTGTAAGTATACTCATGTTTGTTAACCTCCAATTTCGGTTTTACTTCGATAAAATCCAACCAATTCCCTGGACAGGTAATGAATAAGATCATCCCGGATTCCCTTTTCCAGGAGTGTAATCATCTCATCCTGCAGTAATAATGCGCTGATCTCGCTCAGAACCTCCAGGCTCTCGCGGGATAACTCCCGCGGCCCAACCATCAGAAGAATATGGCTGACACCCACCGGGTCTTCCTCCGTCACGAGCAGCGGCTCTGATAATTGAAACAGGCTAATGGACGGCCTATAAATGCCATCACTGCGAGTGTGAAACAGCGCCAGTGATGTATCCGGGATTTTCTGGCTGCCCACCCTCTCCCGCGCTTCTAGCAGCCTGGCAATCTCTTCAGGGTCCTTCAGCACGCCGGATTCCTGCAGTACCTTGCACATGGCAAAGGCCGTTTCGTAAAATCCCATCTTACAGTTATCCAGCGGAAACACCTGAAACTTGCCTGTGATTCTTACAATCTCAATAAGTGTGGCATCAAGCCCCGCGGGATCAGCATGGCGATCAGGAGTCTTTCCGCTTCCTTTACTCTCTCCATACTTGACTTGTACCCGCTGCAGCGTCGTATTTTGAATGTAGAGACGCAGACGTTCACTTTCTTCCGCTGTTAACAAGGGACTCACCTTGTAATATTGATGCGGTTCCATCGGCAGATCGACTGTCGATAAAATGAGGTCATAGTCCTCTTCCGGAATCCGAGCGGCCTCATACCATGATGCACTGTCCACAATTCGGATCTCCGGAATCTCCTTGGACAACCGGCTGGACAGCATACGCGAGGAACCAATTCCACTTGTGCATACAATAATGGCCCGAATTTCGCGCTTCAGCACACGCAGTCGTTCGATGGAAGCTCCAAAATGCATGACCAGGAATCCAATTTCCTCATCCGGCACGTCCGTATCCGGCCATGCGTCATGCACCGCGTCTTTTACATCTCCGAACAGCGAATCGTAATCCTTGCGAATCTGTTGAAGCAGCGGGTTTCGTATGCTTTGTCTGCCTCCGATCCGCTCCATCACCGGCTGCATATGGGCGATCAGTCCTTCTCGCAGAAGGCGATCCTCCTGAAATGCATAACCTGTTCTCCCCTGCATCTGATCCATCAGGGAACGAACCATGTCCAGCAACACCAGATCGTCAACAGGCAGTAAGCGTGTGGAGTGAATAAGCTGCTCTGTTTCAATTAATAATTTGTGCAAATAGCTCTGTTCTTCTTTGGCAAAAGAGATACCCAGCTGCTCGGACAGCACGGTGCATAGCCGTGCAGCCATGTATTCAGGCACGCTTTTATCTCCAGTAGAAAGGTACATTGCTTTTTTGTCCGGAGAAGGAGCACGCCCCACGGTAAACCCTTTGCGAATGCGCACCAGCGCAACGGACAACTGGATAAGCAATTTGGTATACTGTCGCTCCGGAATATTTTCGAGCCAGTCAATATCCGGCTGCCACAACGCATTCTCAACCGTCAGTACGTCCCGATGGCCAATCATGCTTAGCAGCTTCTGATTCACCTTGGAAATCCCCTGCTCGGGTTGTCTTCCGAACAGATCCGATTCATCCAGATATTCGAGTGCAATTCCTGCGATGGCTGCACGATAAGCCGTCTCACTGCCATTGATCTTCACTCCGTACCCTCGCCTGCGAACCAGCTTCAGGCCGGCCTGACGAATACGGGGCTCAAGTTCATCCAGATCATTGCTCACTGTCGAGACCGTTACTTTCATGTCTGATGCGAGCGCAAGCAGTTTTACAGGCTCCGCCTCATCCAGCAAAATGCAAAGCATGAAGAGTTTACGCTCTTCGGGCGTAAACTCCACATATTCGTTCAGCTCCAGCTGCTGACGCAGTGAAGCCAAATCATCGGAACCAGGGTCAATTCGGACCCCGGTTCCTGATTTTTTTTCTAATTTCATACCAAAGGGTTCAAGCCACTTCTCAATCATCTGCAGTTCCCGATGGACGGTTCGTGTACTGACTTTGACCGCAATTGCAATTTCGCCGGCGGTTACTTCCTGCGGATGTTCTAACAGGAACTCCACAATTTCACGCTGTCTTTTCGTAATACTCATATCTCAAGCCTCCGGCTCAGGGAAAACGATCGCAACCTGTTATTTCAGGCGTTCAACGAGCGTATCGTATTCCGGGCTTTTTAGGAAGTTGTCGATGGATATATGTTCTGCGTTCGGTGCCACGCTGCGGGCACGGTCTGTCAATGTCTTCTGAGTAATAACAACGTCTGCATCCTGCGGGATATCACTGATTGCCGTGTTGGTTACCGCAACGTCAATCCCTTCAGCTTTCATCTTCTTGCGAAGAATGGAAGCACCCATGGCACTTGAACCCATACCGGCGTCACAGGAGAAGACGATTTTCTTCACATCGGTTTTCGCTTTCACAGCTGAAGAAGCAATATCCTCGGCTCTGTCCACTTCACGATTATCTGCCGCAACAGCAGCATTCGCCGTATTTCCTTGGCTCTTCATGTCTTTCATCCGATTCGATGCAGACTCCAGATCTTCTTCTTTTTGCTTGCCTGTTTTCAGCAGCAGCGCTGCAACCAGGAAGGACACGATAGCAGCTACAGCCACCCCTGCCAGCATTGCCAGATATCCACCTTTTGGTGTTAACAGGGAATATGCAATGATACTACCCGGTGAGGGCGCTGAAACCAGTCCGGCTCCGGTAAGCATAAAGGTTGCTGTACCTGCCACGCCACCTGCAATTGCCGCAAGAATCAGAATCGGTCTCATCAGAATGTAAGGGAAATAAATTTCGTGAATTCCCCCGAAGAAGTGGATGATAACCGCACCAGGTGCAGAGGATCTTGCTGTTCCGCGTCCGAAGAAGCAGTAGGCCAGCAGGATACCAAGTCCGGGACCCGGGTTGGATTCAAGCATGTATAATACGGATTGACCTAATTCTCTCGCTTGATCTGTTGCAATCGGTGTTAGAATTCCGTGGTTGATTGCATTGTTCAGGAACAATACCTTACCTGGTTCAATAATCAGGTTGACGAGTGGAAGCAATCCCAGATTCATCAGTCCCTGTACACCAGCAGACAATACAGTGCTGATCCCTTCTACTGCAGGTCCGATACCGAGCAGTGCAATAATCGCCAGGATTCCACCAATAATACCGGCTGAGAAGTTGTTAACCAGCATTTCGAATCCTGCTTTGATCTTGCCCTCAACGGCTTTATCGAACTTTTTGATGATCCATGCGGCCAGAGGTCCGGCAATCATGGCACCTAAGAACATCGGAATGTCACTGCCGACGATGACCCCTATAGTCATGATGGCACCAACGACACCACCACGCTGGCCATGCACCATAGTACCTCCGGTGTAACCAATAAGCAGTGGCAGCAAATATTTGATCATCGGATCTACTAACAGCGCCAGATCCGCGTTAGGGAACCAGCCCTTTTCAATAAATAGCGCCGTAATTAACCCCCATGCAATAAACGCACCCATGTTCGGCATAACCATACCGCTTAGGAAGCGGCCAAAACGCTGAACGCCTACCCGGAGACCGCCTTTGGAATTGGACGTTTGGTCCAAGTTACTCATTGTATTATCCTCCTCGGATCAAGTAGTAATCATTTATGAAAGGGGTATCATTTCTCCCCTGCTGTTATCCTAAGCCAGATTGGTCTCCGGTTCAACGAAATGAAAGCGTACTTTCGTCATGATCATTGATGACAACATTGTGTTTATGTAATCGTTTTAATGGTGATGAGAGGGTTCTAACCCTTGATATAATTGGTTTTTTTCATGTGTGACTTATGTCATTTACGGTGTTGATTTCAATAATATAGCATGTGCGATTCAGGCTTATTCCATCCAGTTTTGGCACCCCCAACGTCAACAAAGCCGTGTCCTGGAAAGCACGAAAAAGCCTGAATGAGCTCCAAGGCTCACACAGGCTCTGAAGACGTGCGAGGACGTCCAGTTTATGAAGAAATCATAGGTTATTATAGGTTATTTAGTGCAAACACATTCTACTCTTCGGTATGCTTGCGATAGGCATCAGCATTCATCAGTTTCGACAAAGCTGCTGTCAGATCACCTTCAACACGAATCTCGATCATCCAGCCTTCTTCGTAAGGCGAACTGTTAACCAATTCAGGTGCATCCTGCAGTGCTTCATTCACGGCAATAATGGAACCACTTACCGGAGAAAACAAATCTGAAACCGTCTTAACGGATTCAATCGTACCAATACTTTCTTCCGCTTTTACATCCGATTCAAGGTCAGGCAATTCCACAAACACAATGTCACCCAGCTGATGCTGCGCGAACTCGGTAATGCCGATCCGTACAGTATCCTCCCCTACGGTTTGCACCCACTCGTGCTCTTCACTGTACAGGAAATCACTTTTCAATTCGCTCATCGATATCCGCCTCGCTTTTCATTAATGAGTGCATGCGTCCTTCGGCCAACCCTTTTTCCCAGAACATAGCGTAAGATATTTTTGAATGAAATGTCAAGATACCTCACAAATTATTTGATTTTTGATGATTACAGCCTGTAACGCAAACACCCTCACTCTACATATAATGGGTAATATTAGAATAGTAAGCGCACTCTTTTTATATACACGAACAATAATTATAAACTAATAAATATTATTCGGTTTTTTATTAATTTTCGTGATATCGTTCTTGACATCGATAGTGGATTCACGTTTTAATGAGAGAGTAAATGTTAATTGTTGTGTGCATCACCCGCGGATGAATGTAAAGGGAGAGATTACCCGTGACGCCCAACTCTTGGATGCATGCGGTAACGCCGAAGGAGTAAACCACCCGACAAGCGGGAGGTGAATCTCTCAGGCAAAAGGACTTTTACGGGACGCAACTCTGGAGAGCATCTATTCGCCCTGTATGGGGCGTTTTGATCACCCAAGGGGAAACCTGCTGCAACTTATTGGCGGGGTAACTCTCAGGTACCAAGGACAGAGCCTAAGAATACAGCGTGCTTCTGGCATGCCGGTTCTTTGGCCTGTCCTTTTCCTTTTTCCCAAAAAAACGAAAGTCAGGATCGAGCCGGCGCTGTCATCAGCGCAGCCTTAATCATACTTATCCAAGAAAAGAATGCATCATTCATGTTATACACTCGGCCCGGTAGCGGCCATAACGAGGTGATTTGATGTCCGATTTGCTTAGAACTCCACTCTATCCACTTTATCAGCAATATGAAGGTGTACGGTGCATCGATTTTGGAGGCTGGGAGCTTCCGGTGCAATTCAGCGGGATTCAGAAGGAACATGAAGCGGTGCGCGAACGGGCTGGACTGTTCGATGTATCCCACATGGGTGAATTCACGGTGCAGGGTGAACAGGCCGAAGCATTTTTGCAGAAACTGACGACCAACGACGTGACCACACTAGTTCCCGGCCAGGCACAATACACGTTAATGTGTTACCCGGACGGTGGCGTAGTGGACGATCTGCTCGTATACAAGCTAAAAGATCAGCATTATATGCTCGTCGTGAATGCCTCCAATATTGACAAGGACTGGGCCTGGTTGCAAGAGCACATGGTTCCTGGGGTAAGCATGACGAATGACTCCGCGGAAACAGCTCTCCTGGCTCTACAGGGCCCGCTTGCTGCAGACATCATCGGAAAAGTTACAGATACCGCCGTATCCATAATCGAGCCTTTTCGTTTTGTACAGAATGCTGAGGTTTGTGGTGTAAAATTGCTGCTATCCCGCACCGGTTATACCGGTGAAGACGGCTTTGAACTCTACGTACAGGCAGATCAGGCCGCTGCGGTCTGGAACGGATTAATGGAGGCTGGTGCAGATCAAGGACTGGTTCCGGCTGGGCTTGGTGCACGGGATACACTCCGATTCGAAGCGAAGCTGCCGCTGTACGGACAGGAACTGTCACCGACCATTTCCCCGCTGGAAGCTGGCGTAGGCATGTTCGTGAAGCTGGATGCCGGACCTTTTATCGGACACGAAGCCCTATTGCAGCAAAAGAATGATGGGCCAGCCCGCAAATTGGTCGGCATTGAAGTGCTGGAGCGAGGTATTCCGCGTCCCCACTATCCCATCTACGCCGAAGGCGTGCAGATCGGAGAAGTAACGACAGGTACACAGTCACCTACGTTGAAGCGTAATTTGGGACTCGCACTTATCGACAGTCAATATGCTGCGCTGGGTACCCCGCTCGAGATTGAGATTCGCGGCAAGAAACTGAAAGCCGAGGTCGTGAAGACCCCTTTTCATAAACGGACGCGTACGTCAAAGACACCTACCCAAGGAGCTGATTAGCATGAGCAAGCACCGCTATATTCCCATGACTGAACAGGATCAGAGCGCCATGCTCGCAACCATCGGTGTGGACACGATTGAAGATCTGTTCCAGGACATTCCACAGGAGATTCGTTATCAGGGCGAGCTGCCTGTCTCCTCCAAACTGGATGAATACGCACTGACGCGCCATATGTCCAAGCAAGCGGGTACGAATGCCAATTTTGAGACACACGCCAGTTTCCTGGGTGCAGGCATTTACGATCATCACATCCCTTCCGTTATTAATCACGTCATTTCCCGTTCCGAGTTCTATACTGCCTATACGCCATATCAGCCCGAAATCAGTCAGGGCGAGCTCCAGGCGATCTTCGAATTTCAATCGTATATCTGTGAACTGACTGGCATGGCTGTAGCCAATGCGAGCATGTATGATGGCGCAACCGCATTTGCGGAAGCAGGGAACCTGGCCGCTGCGGCAACCCGCCGCAAACAGCTGATCGTATCCCGTACCGTTCATCCAGAAGCCCGTCAAGTATTGAAGGCTTATGCACACGGTCTGAATTTGGAGATAGTCGAGATTGGTTATCAGAATGGGGTGACCGACTGGGAGGCCCTTCAAGCGGCCGTATCGGATGATACCGCAGCCGTCATGATTCAGAGCCCTAACTTCTTCGGTGCCGTGGAAAATGTAAAACAGGCGGCAGACCTCGCGCATGCGCACAAGGGTCTGCTCGTGGTCAGCGCAAACCCGCTGGCGCTTGGCCTGCTCGAAGCTCCAGGCAAGCTGGGTGCCGACATCGTTGTCGGCGATGCACAGCCCCTTGGCATTTCCGCTTCGCTCGGTGGTCCTACATGTGGATATTTCGCTGTTTCCCAGGCTCATATGCGCCGGATTCCTGGCCGGATCGTTGGCCAGACAACCGATCGCAACGGTAAACGCGGTTTTGTACTGACGCTCCAAGCGCGGGAACAGCATATCCGCCGTGAAAAGGCGACATCCAACATCTGCTCCAATCAGGCTTTGCTAGCGTTAAGCGCTTCTGTATATATGTCTACCATGGGAAGACAGGGCATGATTGATGTAGCTGATCTGAATTTGCAAAAGAGCTATTATGCGCTTCAAGCACTGACTGCGATTCCTGGGGTCAGCCTGACCTTTAATGCACCTACATTCAATGAGTTTGTCATTCAACTGCCCGAAGGAACAGACGTCGATGCCCTTCAGTTGAAGCTGCTGGATGCCGGTTTCATCGGTGGATATGAACTTGGACGGGATTACCCGGAGCTTGCCGGACATATGCTGGTAGCCGTGACGGAACGGCGCAGCAAGGAAGAGATTGACGAATTCGCACGTGTATTGGAGGGATCGCTGTGACTCAGGAAATGACAACCATCCAAGGACAGCCGGAAACGGCAGCTCCTTCCCAAGCCGAAACCAGTATGAAACAAGTGGCACAGGCAGCATCGCCTGCTCCAGAGCAATCGCTGATCTTTGAACTGAGCAGCCCGGGTCGTGTCGCTTACTCCCTGCCTGAATGCGATGTTCCGCGTCAAGATCCAGAGAGCTTGATTCCCCGGGAAATGCTGCGTTCGGAAGCAGCTGCACTGCCTGAGGTATTTGAAGTGGATGTCATTCGTCACTATACTGCGCTTTCCCGCCGCAACTTCGGGGTAGATAACGGATTTTATCCACTTGGCTCTTGTACGATGAAGTATAATCCGAAAATTAACGAAGATGTGGCTCGCTATAGCGGATTTGCCAAGATCCATCCGTATCAGCCTGAATCCAGCATCCAAGGTGCACTTGAGCTGCTCTACACGTTGCAAAAAGACCTTGCAGGTCTGACTGGCATGGACGCCGTGACCCTGCAACCTGCGGCTGGTGCACACGGTGAATGGACCGGCCTCATGATGATTCGTGCCTATCACGAAGGTCGTGGTGAACAGCGGACCAAAGTCATTGTGCCGGATTCTTCACATGGCACCAACCCCGCAAGTGCAACCGTGGCTGGCTTCGAGACGGTAACCATTCCCTCCCGTGCGGACGGTCTGGTCGATCTGGCTGCACTGCGTGCAGCCGTAGGTTCCGATACCGCAGCGTTGATGCTGACCAATCCAAATACCCTGGGATTGTTTGAAAAGGACATCCAGGAGATTGCTTCGATCGTGCATCAAGCTGGTGGCCTGCTCTATTATGATGGAGCCAACTCCAATGCCATTATGGGCATTACCCGTCCTGGTGATATGGGCTTCGATGTCGTGCATCTGAACTTGCACAAAACGATGAGCACCCCGCACGGCGGAGGAGGTCCTGGTGCGGGACCCGTCGGTGTAAAAAGCCGTCTGATCCCGTTCCTGCCGAAACCAATGGTGATCAAGAACGATCAGGGACAATACGCTTTGGATCGTGAAGGGGATCAATCGATCGGCCGAGTCAAAGCGTATTACGGCAACTTCGGTATTCTGGTACGCGCCTATGCTTACATTCGTACGTACGGACCAGAAGGCTTGCGCCGGGTATCCGAATGTGCCGTACTCAATGCCAACTATATGATGGCACGTCTTGCACCGTATTACGAGATTCCGTATCCAGGTGTATGTAAGCATGAATTTGTCATGTCTGGCCGGGGCCTGAAGCAATACGGCGTAAGAACATTGGATGTAGCCAAACGGCTGCTTGATTTTGGGTATCATCCGCCAACCGTCTACTTCCCGCTCAACGTAGAAGAATGCATCATGATTGAACCAACGGAAACGGAGAGCAAAGAAACGCTGGATGGCTTCATCGATACGATGATACGCATTGCCAAGGAAGCAGAAGAGACACCTGAACTGGTACTCAACGCACCCTATGGCACACCCGTTACTCGTCTGGATGAGACCACAGCGGCACGTAAACCTGTATTGAACTGCGCGTGCAGTTAACCAGTTATTAATGTCAAGCAAAGGACTCCTGCTGATGTTTCAACATCAGCAGGAGTTTTTTTATTTACTCCCGTCCTTTTCCGCTACGCGTGAACGGTCTCTTTCTATATTCCTTATGATCTCACATTAGCCCACAAAAAAAGCCGGCATCCGCTGTTCGCAGATACCGGCAATATCACTGCATTCCTGCAGTCCATTCATCGGAAAAAGAAAAGACCTTAAAATCCGGAGGAAAACCCTCGCAAAATTACGCTTTGATGCTTTGAACCAATTCAACCACTTGCTCAGCAGTTTGCATGTCCAGCGCTTTAGCAGCCAGTTCCTGCATGTCCGCACGGGACAGCTTGGTGATCTGGCTACGAGCTGGCAGGATGGATGTTGCGCTCATGCTGAACTCATCCAGTCCGAGACCAAGCAGCAATGGAATTGCTGTTTCGTCTCCCGCCATCTCTCCACACATACCAACCCATTTACCTTCGCGATGTGCTGCATCGATGACCATTTTCACCAGACGCAGAATAGCAGGGTTGTATGGTTGGTACAGATAGGATACACGCTCGTTCATACGGTCAGCTGCCATAGTGTATTGAATCAGATCGTTCGTTCCGATACTGAAGAAATCAACCTCTTTGGCGAATTGATCCGCAAGAACTGCAGTCGAAGGAATTTCGACCATGATGCCCAGTTGAATGCTGTCGGAAACAGCAATACCTTCAGCTACCAGCTTTTCCTTCTCTTCGAGCAGGACAGCTTTTGCTTCACGGAATTCACCCAGTGTTGCGATCATTGGGAACATGACACGCAGGTTACCATGTACGCTTGCACGCAGCAATGCACGCAATTGCGTACGGAAAATATCCAGACGGTCCAGACACAGACGAACTGCACGGAAACCAAGGAATGGATTCATTTCTTTTGGCAGATCCAGATATGGAAGCTCTTTGTCTCCACCGATATCGAGTGTACGAACCACAACCGGTTTGCCTTCCATTTTTTCCAATACGGCTTTGTAAGCATTGTACTGAATATCCTCGGAAGGAAGCTTGTCTCTGCCCATATACAAGAACTCGGTACGGTACAGGCCTACAGCCTCTCCACCGTTCTCCAGAACACCAGTAACGTCATTCGGCGTACCAATGTTAGCTGCCAGTTCCACATGAACGTTATCCACCGTTACGGTTGGTTCGTCACGCAGTTTTCTCCACTCGGCACGTTGTGCATCATATTGTTCCTGTTTGGAACGATACTCAGCAATTACCTCATCTGTTGGATTAACCAGAACATGACCGTCCAAGCCGTCAACGATAATCATATCGCCTTGTTTGGCTTGAGCCAGAATGTCTTTGGTTCCCACAACAGCCGGGATTTCAAGAGAACGAGCCATGATTGCAGAGTGGGAAGTACGTCCACCAATGTTGGTTGCAAAACCTTTCACATATTGACGGTTCAATTGAGCTGTATCGGAAGGCGTCAGATCCTCCGCCAGCACAATCACTTCTTCACTGATCTCAGCCGGACTCATGAAGTCGATACCAAGCAAGTGATTCAGCACACGTTTGGTAACGTCACGCATATCTGCAGCACGTTCCTGCAGGTAGGCACTCTTCATGTTCTCAAACATGGAGATAAATTGCGATGCCGTTTCGTTGAGTGCAAATTCTGCATTCACTTTTTCGTCGGCAATTTTCGCTTTAACCGGATCAATCAGTTCCGGGTCATTCAGAATGAGCAAATGGGAAGCAAAGATTTCAGCTTTCTTCTCGCCAAGCTCTTGTAAAGTACGCTCTTTGATCGCCTCAAGCTCAGCCTGGGATTTGCCCAGTGCTGAGTCGAGTTTCGCGATCTCTGCGTCAACGTCGTTGATTTGGCGTTTTTCTACAGAGTAATCGGGATGCTCCAAGATAAACGCCTTGGCGATAGCAATACCCGCCGAAGCCGCGATCCCGGAAACATTAAGCATTAATTTCGCCCAGCCCTTCATTAACCATAACGTCAGTCAGAGCTTGAAGAGCTTCAGCTTCGCCTTCGCCTTCAACGATGATGCTGATGGTGTCGCCTTGTTCCAGACCGAGGGACAAAACGCCCAGGATGGATTTCAGTGTTACTTTTTTACCGTTAGCTTCTGCAAAGGATTCTGCACCTTTGAATTTGTTAGCTGTATTAACCAGGGCTGTCGCCGGACGTGCGTGGATACCATCTTCGTCTGTAATTCTGAATGTTTGTTGCATTACAATCATCTCACTTTCAAATAGTTTAATTTAGGCATTGCATATATTTACACTTGCTTGCCATTGTCGGAACACTTCTTATTTTATCTCAATGATTGGCTGATCGCCAATTTTCAGCACTCCACTCTTCTTCAGGGTTACCGTGGAGCCTTCTGGCAAGTTGGTGAAAATCACTGGCGAGATGATGGAAGGAGCGTTAGCTTTCACATACTCCAGGTCCACTTCCATAATCGGTTGACCAGCCGATACCAGATCGCCTTCCTGCACAAGCACGTTGAAACCTTGACCTTTCAATTTCACCGTGTTGACACCTATATGAACCAGTACTTCCTTGCCGCCGTCAGACATGATGCCGACAGCATGTTTGCTAGGGAATACGTTAAACACTTTACCGTATACAGGGGAAGTAATCTTGCCATCATGCGGCAGCACAGCGAAACCGTCACCTGTCATTTTCTCGGCAAAGACCGGATCAGGTACGTTTGTGATATCCATCAATTCACCATTGACCGGCATGACGATATCTTCAGCAATAATGCGTTCGCCTTCTGCTCCCGCAGCCTTCTCCTCTTCAGGAGCAGGTTTAACCTCAGCAGCTGGTGCTGGTGCCGGAGTACGTCCTGCAATGATGTCCTGCATTTGGGACTTGATTGTATCTGAACGTGTACCGAAAATGGCCTGTACATTATTACCCACTTCAAGCACGCCAGATGCACCTAATTGTTTCAAACGATCTTTATTTACATTGGATTTCTCATTTACTTCAATCCGCAAACGAGTGATACATGCATCCAGATGTTTGATATTCTGCTGCCCACCGAAGGCTTCCAGAATATTGTGTGGCAGATCATCTGTTGAACCTGATCCTCCACCGGAGTTTGTTTCAGGTGTTGCTTCTTCGCGTCCTGGTGTTTTGAGGTTGAACTTGCGAATGATCATTCGGAAACCGAAGTAGTAAATCACGGCAAGAATCAAACCAACGATAATAACGTCCCACCAAGGTGTGCGGTTCGGGATGATCCCGAAAATCAGGAAGTCAATGAATCCACCGGAGAACGTCATCCCGATTTTGACACCCAGAATTTGCATCGTCATGAAAGACAGACCTGCAAAGATACAGTGTACTGCAAACAGTACTGGTGCCACAAACAAGAATGAGAATTCAAGTGGCTCTGTAATCCCTGTAAGGAATGAGGTCAGCGCAGCTGAACCCATAATCCCTGCAACATACTTTTTGTGCTCCGGTCTTGCTTCATGGTACATCGCAAGTGCCGCAGCTGGCAAACCGAACATCATGAACGGGAATTTACCGACTTGGAAGGTTCCCGCCGTGAGGTTTACCCCATCACGCAATTGGTTGAAAAAGATCTGCTGGTCCCCGCGAATAACGTCTCCAGCTTTGTTCACATACTCACCGAATTCAAACCAGAATGGAGAGTAGAAAATGTGATGAAGTCCAAACGGAATAAGGGACCGTTCCACGACTCCGAAAATGAATGCCGACAGGGTCGGACTCGTATCTACCATGAAGTGAGATACGGCATTCAGCCCACTTTGAATAGGCGGCCAGATAACCACCAGAATTAACCCGAGCAAGAGGGAAACAACCGAAGTGATAATCGGAACAAAACGTTTACCTGCAAAGAACCCGAGGTAAGACGGCAGTTCGATTTTGAAGAATCGATTGTAACAGAGTGCTGCGGCTATACCAATAATGATACCTCCGAACACACCGGTACTCAGTGTTGGAATACCCAAAATGCTGGCATAACCCGGTACTTCGCCGATCATTGCTGGTGTTACCCCAACGGCGGTACCCAAAGTGACGTTCATTACCAGATAACCAATGATGGCCGCAAGACCTGCCACACCTTCGCCTCCAGCTAGCCCAACGGCTACACCCACAGCAAAGAGCAATGCCAGATTGTCAAATACGATCTGACCTGCGTTCATCATGATTGTCGCGATTGAGTTCACCCAAGGGGTGTCCAGTGCCGTTACATATTGCAAAAAGTCCGGATTCACCAGCATATTACCGATTCCGAGCAATAAGCCCGCCGCTGGTAGAATGGCCACAGGTAGCATAAGAGCTTTACCTACTCTTTGCAAGACGCCAAAAAGCTTTTTAAACATCGCGTCGTATTCACCCTTTCGTCTAAGTCTGTATGTCGTGATGCAAGCAAGGGAAAACAAAAAAGGCATAAGCTAATAAAGTGAATTGTACCAACCTTCGGGTATAGCATACCCTGTATAAGGTAAGAACAATCACACTCTAGAAACTCATGCCTGATCGAGTCAGTAACACGTCGCTTATGTTTTTTTTCAGTTGCTTGATTACGGACACCATTGTAGCATCACTTCAAAAACAGTGCAAGCCTTTACACTAAATTTTTCAGGACGCAAATCCATCCGTGGGAATATTTCACTGCTTCTCTTCTTCTTTCCTTTGATTCAGTCGTTGGAGATGGATGGTCAGATACCCAACCTCTGCGGGATAGACCGGAAGATTCAACCTTTTTTCCATGACTTTGGTCAGCTTCCATGCAAGCGAGTACATTTCGGGGTACTCCAACTTGAGCAAGGAATCCAGCTTATGAAGTTCTTCCACCTTATCACCCCGACGCACACGTTCCAGCGCAAAGCGAAGATGGGTAAGCAGACGTGAATAGTCCAGCGACTCCGTTTCAAACGAGTACTCCAGCCGATCCGATACGATCCCCACCAGATCGGTAATCAACTGTGAGTGTTCGCGCACTTGAGAAATGTTCTGGTTGGTCATGGCACTGTAAATATGCAGGGCTATAAATCCAATTTCATCCATGCCCAGATCAACACCGAGCTTCTCCTTGATGAGGCGAACGGCGTAATCTCCCATCCGATACTCTTCTGGATAGATTTCACGGGTTTCATATAAAAATGGATTTTGAATGACAATGCCCTGTTCTTTGCGCTTAAGTGCAAAAGAAATATGATCAGTCAAGGCAATATGAATATGTTCGTTAAGCGGGACATCCGTACGCTCTGCAATATAGGTAATGACTTCGTTAATAATCTCAATCAAAGCCTCATCTACTTGCGGAAGAAGCTGCTTGTACTGTTCTTGCTCCTGCTGATTTTTCAAAATGAACATCTTCTCCACAGCCATCAAGGGAAGGATATCACCCGTTTTCCGGTTAAAGCCAATGCCTTTACCGATAACGACGACTTCTCCATGTTCAGGATGCTGTGCAATAATTACATTATTATTTAGCGCTTTGTTTACATGCAGGCTGCTCAATGTTTGCACCTCTTTTTTCACACCATCTTGAATGTGATTCAGTCACATCCTCGTTATGAACGAAAAGACGTTCGTCGCGGGCATACCGCGCCGAACGTCTCGCTTAAAAAGTAACAAAAAATCACGTTAAGGTCAATAGAGCTTCATGCATCTCCCGCACGCCGTCTTACTCCTGTGCCCCAGCTCTTTCCACAATCTTGTCGATCACAGATGGAGTGGTTGGAGTCTCGCTTTGCTGAACAGCAACGGGTGCTGGTGTTTTGGACTTGGTCAAACCTTTGATTAACTGCTCTACATCAATGCCCGATACGCTTTTCAGCATCTCCGGAGCCGTGGACATCAGCTCGGTCACATAGTTACTTACACGTGCTGCACCCTCGCCCTTACCTGTATCTACCACGGTCAATTTATCAATGGATGAGATCGGCTCCGCAATTTTACCTGCAAGCTCCGGCAGCATTTTGACAATAATATCGAGTACAGCAGCCTCGCCAAACTTCTGAAACGCTTCCGCCAATTTTTCCTTCGCTTCGGCTTCCGCCAGACCGCGCAAACGAATGACTTCTGCATCCGCAGTACCTTTGGCCCGCTCTGCATCGGCCATAGCCTGACCTTCAAGCCGTTTTTGCTCTGCTGTTGCCTTCGCATGTGTTTCAATCGAATATTGCACTGCCTCTGCTTCGCGCATTCTTTTTGTTCTATCTGCTTCGGCAGCCTGCTCAACTGCATAACGATCTGCTTCTGCCTTTTTCTTCACTTCAGCATCATATTGTTTCTCACGCACGATAATTTCTTTTTCCTGCAGATCAATTTCACGTTCTTTACGTACGAGTTCAACCTTCATCTCTTCTTCCACTACAGTCTGTCTCGCACGCGCTTCATGGATATGGTACGCCTGATCGGCTTCCGCTTTGGCCGTATCCTGATCGCGTTTAAACATCGCTACTTTCAATTCCTTCTCTTTGGCTGCTTCGGCGATATTGGTATCACGTAATAACTCAGCCTTCTGCCCCTGCTCTTCCGCATTTGCTTTTTGAATACGCGCATCTCTCATCGCTTCCGCTTCCGCAATTTCGGCATCCCGCTTCACGGCAGCAATTCTCGGTTTACCGAGCGCGTCCAGATATCCTTGTTTGTCACGAACATCCTTGATGGTAAAAGATACAATCTGCAGACCCATCTTTTTCAGATCTCGTGCAGCCACACCTTGAACCTCTTGAGCGAACCGATCCCGATTTCGATAGACTTCCTCCACAGTCATGGTTCCGAGAATGGCCCGCAAATGCCCCTCCAGAACTTCCTGTGCTTCGCCTCTTAATGCTTCAACGGGTTTACCAATGAATTGTTCGGCTGCGGTTGCTACATCTTCCACAGCACTACCAACTTTGATAATAGCCACACCGTCTGCAATAACTGGCACACCCTGTTCCGTATACACTTCAGGCGTGGATACGTCCAGCTTGTGAGACAACAGTGAGATAAATTCGGACTGCTGGAACACAGGCCAGATGAAGGCACCGCCACCACGTACGATTTTAATCTTGCGACCGGATTCATCTTCGGAAATATTTTTATTACCCAAGAAAGAACCTGTGACGATCATCGCCTCATCCGGCCCGACCGTTTTGTATCTTGCCCAGAAAGCCAATCCCAAAACAAGAATAACACCTACAACAATAGCAGGAATCAACAACACATCCATATCAAAATTCATCCACATCTCTCCCCTTATTCCATTGATGACGAAACAATTTCTCGCGTCCTACTTAGACGTCTTTAAGTACATCTTCATCCCATTCTGCTACACGGAGTACACCTTCCGTAACGTCCACCACAACAACACGCGCTCCTGCCGCAATAGGACGATGTTCGAAGCTGGACGCGGTATGAATCGTGTTACCGGAAGCAACACGGATCATGACCTCACCGAAACCCTTTTCAGGTACTGGAATCGTAATCTCTCCGATTTTCCCGGATAGTTCTTTCATGGAAAATGCAATGGAAACCTCACTGTTCCGCATCGGTTTGATATAAGCAAAGAATACCAGCATGGCAGCAGCAATACCTATAAGCAGGGATAAGATAAGACCCGCAATTGCACTTACTGAGCTATAACGCGTCAACATGATTCCAGCTCCGCCAAAGGCTGTTATGGAACCAGCAAGTACAACAGGTTTGAGAAAGTCAATGCCTGGCAGTTCAAAGGCTCCATCCAGCAATCCGTCAATCAAGTCACCCAGCACCAGGCTGACGACCGCAAATATGGCTCCTCCGATTAGACACCCCCAATAGATGGACTCCATTCCCCGTTCCTCCTCTCTTCTGCCGTCACTCCTAACTCACTGGGCATTCCTCATGTAAATAAATACGTAGCCACCCGCAAAAAGTTTCAAAATCTTTCCTCATTTGTATTCGAGACCCGATAATGGTTATTCTACATGATATTTAACGCAAAAAGACCGCAAATCTCCATATTGTGGAGATTTGCGGCCTTTATTAATAATTGAATGCAGTTTATTACAGAGAAGCCTTGTAAATGGATACAACATCTTCACGCTGCAGCTTCTTGAAGTTACCAAATGGGCCAAACAGCATCGCCTTGTCTGCCATGACATCAATCTGGCTGTCGTCAATGTCATAGTCAGCGAGGCGACTAGGCGCACCGATGGACGTCCAGAATTGGCGCAAAGCTTCGATTCCTTCCTCGGCTACCTGTTTATCCGATTTACCTTCAGGATTCACATCAAAGACATTAATAGCTAATCGTTTGAAACGATCCACATTTACGTCCAGGTTGTGTTTCATCCAGTTCGGGAACAAAATGGCCAGACCCCCGCCATGTGGGATGTCATACACAGCAGATACTGCGTGTTCAATGTTGTGGGTTGCCCAGTCACCGGCAAGTCCCATGTTCAGTACACCGTTCAAGGCCATCGTACCACAGTAGAGAATGGTTTCGCGCAGCTCATAGTTTTCCAGATCCTCTACCAAACGAGGTGCTGCATCCATAACGGTACGCAGAATCGTCTCACAGAAGCCAAGCTGTACTGGCGTGTTGGCGTCCAGGTGGAAATAGTGCTCCAATACGTGAGACATCATGTCAACCATGCCATATACGGTCTGATCCAAAGGCACGGTATATGTATTAACCGGATCAAGGATAGAGAACGCAGGGAATGAATACGCACTGCCCCAGCCCAATTTTTCCTGTGTATCCTGATTTGTAATAACGGAACCGGAGTTCATCTCGGAACCGGTCGCTGCCATGGTCAGTACGGTACCAAGTGGAAGTGCATCCTGGGCAACCGCTTTACGCTGAGCAAAATCCCACATGTCTCCATCGTATTTTGCACCTACGGCAATCGCTTTGGCACAGTCCAGCACACTACCGCCGCCTACGGCGAGAATCAGTTCGATGTCATTGGTTTTACAGAGGTCTACCCCTTTATGAACAGTCGAAAGACGCGGGTTCGGTTCCACGCCCGCCAGTTCAGTAACTTTCGCTCCAATTTCCTTAAGCAAGCCGATCACTTGGTCATACAGACCACTGCGTTTAATGCTGCCGCCGCCATATACAAGCAAAACCCGTTTGCCGTATTTCGGTACTTCGGTTTTCAACGCTTCCAGTTGTCCTTTACCGAAGATCAGACGGGTAGGGTTATAAAATTGAAAAGATCTCATAATCTATGTCGCCTCCAATGGAGTTAGAATGTTTGTACAACTCCAATTATAGTACCCCGATTTTATAAAAACAAATCCATAGTCACTCACTTTATAACAAGCCGTTGATTTGCAGATGGGCACGGAACATATCCATGGTCGAAGGCAAACTTTCCTTATCCACCCAAGTCTCGGAAGACCACAGTCCCGACTGCTTGAAGGCTCTCGGACAATGGATAAAGCATTCATTCACCTCTACAATAACCGCTGCTCCTATCGTTTTTCCCGTCCAGCCCATACTGTTGATAAAATCCTCATCCTTCGTAATAGAAGCCGTTCCATTAATCCGCAACACTTCATTCATGCCCGGGATAAGGAAAAGCATGCCCACGCCTGGGTTGGTTAAGATGTTCAACAGCGAGTCGATTCGGCGATTGCCCGGACGTTCGGGGTAAACTAACCGATACGGATCAAGAACCTTCACGAAACCTGCTTCGTCTCCCCGGGGAGATGCATCGCTTCTTCCTTCCCCATCGGAACTGGACAGAAAAAATAATGGTGACATGGATAAAAAATGTTCAACATGGGAGTCCACAAACGATATCGCTTTGTTTCTCACGTGCTCATGAGGCTCACCCACCATGTTTTGCAGTTCTACTGCGTCGGTGATTAGCGGTATGTTCAGTGGCTTCTTTTCCATTTATTCGTCCCCGTTTCATTAGCTTCTATTTTTAATCTAAAACCTGTGATAATCTTTCTCACATTATACAATGAACCCCCACCCTCTGCCATGGCCCTGTGTTCATTGCTCCTAATGGAAAGTATACTATTACTCCATGAGCACTCTAATTACCATCGCGCCATCTACATAAGGAATAACAAGATTACGGATTTGTTGTATTGAAAAAGGATAGACGAGCACTTCTGCTCACCTATCCTTTGCAATTGTTTGCACGCAGCCTGATGCTACTGCTCTTCTGTCACTACTCTGTATATCCCATACTTTCTACGAATCGACGGAAAGCCTGACGTCCTGCTTCATCGTATTTATAAACCCCTGCATGCTCCAGAATCTCGGCAAATTTAAGGCCTACTTCCTGCTGAACCATGGCAACGGCCTGTTCCTTGTCCAGGTTGGAACCGAAACGTTCTTTCAGTTCTTCCGCCCAGCGCAGATGCTGATTCAAGGCATGATCAGAAGCTTGCGCAGCTTCCGCAAGTTGAGTGTCCCCGGCGAGAATATCGGCGATTCCGTCCAGTTCTTCTTTTAACCGCCCTGGGAGGATCGCAAGCCCCATCACTTCGATAAGTCCGATGTTCTCTTTTTTCAAATGATGCATTTCACGATGCGGGTGGAAAATCCCCTCTGGATGTGCATCATTCGTGCGATTGTTGCGGAGAACCAGATCCATCTCATATCCACCGTCCGCACTGCGACGGACGATTGGCGTTACGGTATTGTGTGGTACTTGCTCTCCATCCACCTCACTGAACGCCTGAATCTCAACGGAAGGATCACTGTACAGTTTCCACGCTTCATACACAGCGTTACCCGCCTCGAGCAGTTCCGCTGGATCCTGTGAAGCGAGCCGAAGAACGGACATTGGCCATTTCACCAGACTGAGGGTAAGCCCTGGGGCATCCGCATGGCGGAATACCGCTTCGGGTTTCGCATTTTGGATCGCAAACGTATGGCGTCCGCCTTGGAAGTGGTCATGAGTCAGAATCGATCCACCCACGATTGGCAGATCCGCATTGGAACCGATAAAATAATGCGGATACTCCCCTACGAAGGCAAGCAACCTGCGCAGGGTATCTTTTGTCAGCTTCATTGGCACATGATCATGATGGAAAATGATGCAATGCTCGTTATAGTACACATATGGCGAGTATTGGAAGAACCAAGGTTCACCGTTTAATTCCAGCGGAATGACACGCAGGTTTTGACGAGCAGGATGGTTCACCCGACCGGCATAGCCTACATTTTCACGACAAAGTTGGCATTTCGGATACACCGGCGGCGGAAGAAGTTTGGCCATGGCAATTTCCTTCGGACTTTTCTCCGGCTTGGACAGGTTAATCGTAATTTCCATATCGCCATATGGCGTTTCCTGGGTCCAGTACACATTCTTCGAGATCCGGTCCATACGGATGTAGTTGGAATGAATCGACAGCTCGTAGAATTTCGATGTGGCTGCTTCAATACCTTCCGTTTGCTCTGTATGGCGGAATGCGCGAACCACCTCGGACGGACGGGCCATCAACTGTCCCATAATTTTCGCATCCAGCAAATCACGATACGTATCGGTATTCTCCGGAATGAGTCCAATGGCGTAACCATAATCAATCAATGTATCCAGCAAAGATTGCGGCCCATCCGGTACAGTCTCGTTCAACGCTCCATCGTAGGGCTCGGAAAATCCGAACTGTTCCAGCAGAAGATTGCGGCTGTAATCCCGATCCGCTTCTTCAACCAGCTTGTTTTGCAAGGCAAATGCAACCAGACGTTCAATGGCATGCAGTGCTTCCTGCTGCTCCGGTGTCCGCTCTGTGGTGCCTGCAGCATTATGGGTCTGTGACATATTGATTTCGCCTCCTAGTTTTTTCCGTAGCCGTTTGGATGAGATTGGTGCCAGCTCCAGGCACTCTGAATGACATCTTCCAGGTTGGTCCGTGTCGGGTTCCAGCCCAGCACGGATCTTGCTTTGGCAGACGAAGCTACCAGCACAGCCGGATCACCTGCACGGCGCGGCTCCTGTACAACCGGGATATCGAGTCCGGTCACTTTTTTTGCAGTTTCGATAACCTGTTTTACCGAGAAGCCTTGACCATTCCCCAGGTTAAACACGTTGCTGTTCTCCCCTTTGCGGAGATAATCAACAGCGCGCAGATGCGCATCAGCCAAGTCACTCACGTGGATATAATCACGTACGCAGGTTCCATCTTCTGTCGCGTAGTCATCTCCAAACACGGCAATGTGCGGACGTTGTTTCAATGCGGTCTGCAGGACGAGTGGGATCAAATGGCTCTCCGGCTGATGGTCTTCACCAATTTTGCCGCTATCATGTGCTCCAGCTGCATTGAAGTAACGCAGGGACACATATTTAATCTCCTGTACTTTATCGAACCAGGACATCATGCGCTCCATCATCAGTTTCGTTTCGCCATATACGTTCGTAGGCTCGGTACGGTCATTCTCTTCGATCGGCACTTTCTCCGGCTCGCCATATGTGGCGGCTGTAGAAGAGAACACGATGCGGCGTACATTGGCTGCGTTCATCGCTTCCAGCAGGCACAATGTACCAAATACGTTGTTGTCATAATATTTAACCGGATCCTTCATGCTCTCGCCAACCAGTGAGTTGGCCGCAAAGTGAATGACTGCATCAATGGAGTTCTCAGCGAACAGTTTTGCCAGAAATGCCTTGTCACGCAGATCTCCTTCATACAACTTGCCGCCCAGCAATGCTTCCCGATGTCCTGTCTGCAAATTGTCCAGAACCACGACCTCCTCGCCGCGTTCCAACAAAGCCGCTACCGTATGCGAACCAATATATCCTGCTCCACCTGTCACCAAAATTGCCATTTTACTTCGCCTCCTTCAATTCTTTGACACCATCGCCTACGCCGCACACGTAAAAGTCTCCCTTGAGATTCGTACGTGCTTCATACGCTGCTCCCACTTCGCGAACAAAGCGTTCTACATCATCCTCGTGTACCAGTGACACGGTGCATCCACCGAATCCGGCTCCCGTCATGCGTGCACCGAGTGTGCCTGAAATGCGCTGCGCCTCCTCCACCATTACGTCCAATTCCTCACAGCTTACTTCATACAGATATCGGAGCGATTCATGGGACGCATTCATCAGCTTACCGAAGGTTTCCAGATCGTTATTGCGCAGTGCTTCCACCGATGCAAGCACACGTGCATTCTCTTCCACCACGTGCTCGGCACGTTGTCTTACCTTTTCATCCTTAATGTGGTCCTGCAGCGTTACAAATTGCTCCGGCGTCAGTTGCGCCAGGTAATCAAGTGCAGGCAGCTGTTCCTTCAAAATGGCAAGTGCCTGCTCGCACTGGGAGCGCCGTTCGTTATAAGCCGAGTCTACCAGACCACGGCGTTTGTTCGTATTGCCAATGACCAGCTTATAAGAGCCCGTACGGAAAGGTACTTTCTCATATTCAAGCGTATCACACATGAGCAGAATGGCATGATCTTCTGCTCCGTTAGCCACGGCAAACTGATCCATAATGCCGCAGTTGACGCCAACGAACTCGTTTTCTGCTTTTTGTGACAGAAGCGACAACTGTACTGTATCGATCTCAGATACACCTTCCATCGACTGTATCGCGTATCCTGTAAGCACCTCCAGCGAAGCGGAAGAGGACAGTCCGGCACCGTTCGGAATTTCACCGTGGTACAGGAAGTCATAGCCTTTCGTTACCTTCACGCCTTTAGCTTGCAGTTCAACCATGACACCAACTGGATAATCTGTCCACTCCCCTGTTTTCTCCTTGCCGATCGAGGATGTGTCCAGCACGCCTTCATAGGACATATTGGTGGAAGCCAGCTGTAATTTGTCGTCCTTCCGTTCCCGTATAACAAGTGTTGTACCGAATTCAAGTGCTGCCGGAAGCACGTACCCACCATTGTAGTCGATATGTTCCCCGATCAGATTGACACGTCCAGGAGCATGGAATACACGGAGATCCGCTTCACTCTCTCCGTACTTCTCAATAAACTTTTGTTTCAATTCATGTATGTTCATTGCTGCTGCACCTCATCTCAATGTTGTTGTTTTGTTAAGGTTATTATACAAGAAAGCGGTACCTCTTGAAATGAAACCATGTGTGTTTCATATGGATAAATGTGACCTTCCGTCATATAATGGAAAGAACACCACCGAAAGAAGGAACAGCACATGATTGATCAACACAAGGAACATTCAGCAGTAGATCCGATAAAAAACACACAGGAATCCTCCGGGAAAAGTGGAGCAAAAACGTACTCAGTTGCCTCCAATCCTGTCTATTATGAGAAGGGCCCGCTGCATGTCCTTTTTGCCGGCGCAAGCCAGACCCTCCCAGGTCATGCTCTTGGCCCAAAACTATACGATTACTATTTGCTTCATTATGTAGAAAAGGGAGCTGGCACATTCCGTACGGAACTCCATACCTACGAATTATCCGCAGGAGATTGTTTCCTCATTCATCCCGGGCAACTGGTAAGTTACCAATCCGATGCCCGTCGCCCCTGGGAATATCGATGGATGGCCTATACGGGCAGCCAGGCTGGGAAGCACACAGAGGAAGCGGGCTTTCGTCCGGAAAAATCCGTTTTTCATGCCGGTCCGTCCTGCGGGATTGCTGACTGGCTATCCGTCATGCAAAATGCATTTGCCGAGCGAAAAGAAAGCTCTCATTTCACTTCAATTGGTACGTTATATATGATTCTAGCCGAAGCTCAAAATCACCTTTCTCAAGGGCAAACCCTGATTCCTGGTGAATCTTCGATTCGGCGGACCGTAAAACAGATGATTCAATACATGTCCACCCAATACGCTCACCCCGTCTCCATTGAACAGATGTCGGCCAGTCTCGGTTACAACCGCGCTTATCTGTCCCGGATTTTCAAACAGGAAACCGGCCTATCTCCGGTTACGTATCTGCTCAAGCTCCGCATTGACAAGTCGCGTCAGCTGCTGCGTGAACGTCCGGATCTGTCCATCGAGCAGGTATCCGCATCCGTAGGACTGCCAGATGCCCTTTATTTCTCCAAACAGTTCAAACGATTCCATGGAGAAGCCCCGACTCTCTATCGGGATAATATCCTCTCCAGACCCCAAACACTAAGGTCGGACATGACACAACCAAACAAGAGATAACTAACTCAATTCTTCAGAAGCACGTTTATTGATCAACGTTCGTTTACTAGCCCATTATGAGTGAAAAAGAGTGAAAAAGAAAAGAAGATGCATCCGCCATCACGGCTAGAATGCACCTTCTCCTTTTTTCATTTATTATAGCATTTCGCAAGTCACATGCTTATTTGTCATGATGTTCGGGACTAAGAATGGATTCGATCCGCTCCAGCTCTTCCGATGAGAATTCCAGCTGACTGAGCGCAGCCACATTCTCCTCAATCTGAGATGTACGGCTTGCACCGATCAATGCAGACGTTACCCTGCCGCTTCGCAGAACCCAGGCGAGCGCGAACTGAGCCAGACTCTGTCCCCGAGCTGCTGCGATCTGGTTGAGAGCACGGACTTTGCGAAGCGTCTCAGGCGAGATATTGTTCTCGTTCAAGAAGACGGATGGTCCCTTTGCACGAGAATCCTCCGGAATGCCGTTCAGATACTTGTTCGTCAGTACCCCCTGTGCCAAAGGACAGAAGGCAATACTACCCGCACCGTACTCATCGAGCACATCCTGCAGTCCGTCTTCGATCCAGCGGTCCAGCATGGAGTACCTCGGCTGATGGATCAATAGAGGTGTACCCAAACCTTTCAAAATTTCAGCAGCCTGTTTCGTCTGCTCTGCCGGGTAGTTGGAGATACCCACATACAATGCTTTACCCGAACGAACAATATGGTCCAGAGCCATCATCGTTTCTTCAAGAGGTGTTTCCGGATCATAGCGATGTGAATAGAAAATATCGACATAGTCCAGCCCCATGCGCTTCAGACTCTGATTCAGACTGGACACCAGATTCTTGCGGGAACCCCATTCGCCATACGGTCCGGGCCACATATAATATCCCGCTTTGGTGGATATCACCAGTTCATCCCGATAAGGCTTCAGATCCTGTGCCAGCACCTGACCAAACAGCTGCTCTGCAGAACCTGCGGGCGGACCATAATTGTTGGCCAGATCGAAATGTGTAATGCCCAGATCAAAGGATCGAGTGATCATGTTTCGACCGTTCTCCGCATTGTTGATGCCGCCAAAATTATGCCAAAGTCCAAGTGAAATTGCCGGAAGTTTCAGTCCAGAACGTCCAACACGGTTATATTTCATCGTTTCATAGCGTGTATCGCTGGCTACGTAGACCATCATGAATCCCTTCTTTCCCCAGGTTCCGCTTCCTGCACTCCATTAGAGAGCGGGAGAAGGCGGTTATTTCAGACAAACGTTTAACCAAGAAGCTGGTCCACCTTAATCATTACCTCGCCAATCGGTTCGGTAATCAGCAAATCTGCCTGCCGGTCATATGCCGTTGGCGTGGCATTCAGTAATACGGTGTGTTTCCCCCGAAAATACGTAATCAGCTGTGCAGCAGGATGTACGGTTAGTGATGTACCGCCCACGAGCAGCAAATCGGCAGACGAGATTGCGTCCACGGACTGGTATAAGGTGTTCTGGTCCAGTTCCTCTTCATACAGCACAACGTCAGGCTTAATGACTCCATTACAAGCCACGCAGCGGGGGACTGCATCCTTCGAGCGGATGATGTCATCCAGCGGGTAGAAACGCCCGCAGTCCATGCAGGCATTCCGGTGAACGGAACCATGCAATTCGAGTACGTTGGTGCTGCCTGCCTTTTGATGCAACCCGTCGATATTCTGGGTAATGACCGCCTTCAGCCGACCTTCCTGCTCCAAACGCGCAAGGAGTCTGTGGCAACCGTTAGGTTCTGCATTGGGGTGAAGCATTTTGCCCCGATAGAAATCATAGAAAATATCGGCATGCTGATCGAAAAAGTGACGACTCAGCAGTTCCTCCGGCGGATACGGAGAATGCTGCTCTGTCTGATATAGGCCCGCAGCAGAGCGGAAGTCGGGAATCCCGCTTTCGGTCGACGTTCCTGCTCCTCCGAAAAAAACAATATTTGAACTTTCCTGAATCCAGGAAGCCAGCTGTTCTGTCCCGTTCATCCTCTCTCCTCCTTAGCGGAATACTCCCGTTCAGGCACCATTCGGATTCACCCGAATTTCGTGATAATCCCCAATAATGACATCCGCATCCTGTAAATGTACGGCTTCCGTCCCTGGGGGACAGAACCCAATGACATGCGAAATTCCTGCATCCAGTCCCATCTGCATATCCCCGTTGCTATCGCCTATAACTATGGCCTGGTCAGGATGGATATGTAATTCATCACATGCCAGCTTGGCAGTCTCGCCATTCGGCTTGCCTAAGGTAACGCGGTCACAGCCTACGATAGATGTAAAGAAGGAGCGTATCCCCATCCATTCCAGATGCTCTTCTGCTGCGGGCGTGCTGTCCGAGGTAACCACGGCCACCTTGATTGAAGCTGCTTGGCAGTTCTGCAAAAAAGAAACCAATCCAGGCATAGGCCGGGCCTGCCGTTTGGAACGCACTTCCTGCATGGCTGATTTGGAGAGCTCGCGTACCGTTGTGATCGCATCATTCCATGGCATGCCTGCCGCATACAACTGTCCGGCCAAAAGCCCGGTACTCTCATCTACAGTAGCGATGGCCAGCGGACCCTGTCTGTCATAATCAATAATGTTCCCTTCGCTGTCATGAACCGTACCCAGTACCTTGCCTCTTTCCACCGTAAATCCAGCTCCAATGCTTAACAGTTCGGCTTCCAATTGATTCAGCAACGAATGGGCCCACGGTCCCCATAATTGCAAGAATTCAAGCAGTGTCCCATCCTTATCGAACAAAATGCCCTGACAGGGAAGCTGTACATCCTTTACTTGAAGTATGGCCATAACCTAGCCGTCCCTCCTGGCAAATGCATTTATTGGATTCCTTCGAGCCATTCGGTAACCGCCTTTACCGTTTGGGACAATTGATCCTCACCCGTAACTCCAGGTTCTCCATCACCACTCTGGTGCCCGTAGTCACCAAACTGCGAGTGGTTTCCTCCTTCAATCGTGTAGTACACCGTGTCTTCCGGCAGATAGGCACGGCCGTTCTGGTATTTGGTCGCATTGACGACTTCGTCATTTGTACCCAATATGGATAGCGCCTGAATTCCCAATGACTTCACATTGCCTTTTTGATCCGGATAGGATGCCAAGAAAAAGATACCTTGGAGAGCGTCCGGATGGGATGCAGCGTAACGTGCAGCCATGGACCCGCCCAATGAGTGTCCGCCCATGACAAATGATTCGTCCGGATACGCATTGCGAATATCATCTGCCAGATTTTGCTTCAGTACTGCCAGATTGACCGGCATTTTGGCAATGATAGTATGGTGCCCGGCTTCCGCCAACTCATGAGCCAGAGGAGCATAACTTTCGGGTTTCACCAAACCACCCGGATAGAAAATAACACTAATCCCTTCAGGTTTGTCTGGCACAAAATCAATCCAGTCTTCCTGTTCACTCACCGTAACCTGATCCGCTGTTTCCATGGCCGTTTGGGCCATTTCCTGCGGTCCATAGGGGGTGAATATCTTCCAGGCAACAAACCCGCAGCCAATCACAATGAGCGCCAGAAGAACGAGCAAAAATTTCCCGATGCCCCTCTTCTTGCGCCCTGTATTATACCGGTTCCTCAACTTCA
This sequence comes from Paenibacillus pabuli, assembly GCF_039831995.1. Lineage (NCBI taxonomy): Bacteria > Bacillati > Bacillota > Bacilli > Caryophanales > Paenibacillaceae > Paenibacillus > Paenibacillus pabuli. Next base: position 598,035 of record NZ_JBDOIO010000004.1, on the reverse strand, counting down.
ATCACCTTTCTTCACTTACCGCAGGTGCTGCGGCTCTTCGGGAATAAAAGCTTTACTGAATCTAGCTCCTATTCCCCGCCTTGCCTTTTATTCAGCTTTCGCTTTACGGTAAGCATCCATATATTGTTCCGCCTTGCGGCGAACATGACTTAAATCCCCTGTTTTCATCGCTTCGGAAGTCAGGTCAGACCCGATCCCCACGGCTACCGCTCCTCCCTTGATCCAATCGCCCAGATTGGACAAGGATACCCCGCCGGTCGGCATAAAATTCGCTTGAGGCATAGGCCCTTTCATCGTTTTGATAATCGATGGATCATACAGATTGCCTGGGAACAACTTCACGATGTCCACACCAAGTTCCAGCGCACGTTGAACATCGGCAATGGTCATCACGCCAGGCAGGATCGGAATTCGATAGAGATTGCAGATCTGAACAGTATCCGGATTCAGGGAAGGTCCGACAACAAACTCAGCACCTGACATGATTGCAGCTCTTGCTGTCTGGGGCTCAAGCACTGTTCCTGCCCCTATGATGGCAAACTTCTCGGGATCCTGTGTGTTCCAGTGGTAGACTCGGCTCAGTTTCTCAATGGCTTTGAGTGCACTGGGAACCGTCATGGTAATTTCAATCACCTTGATTCCGCCGGCAATGGCTTGCTCGGCCATGGCGATGACCTGGTCGGCAGAGTCGGCCCGAAGTACGGCGACAACCCCGTTATCCGTTATTTTTTGCAGCAGCTGAAGCTTCTTCATTTCATTCTCTCCCTTATCAATGTGGTTGTCATTGCAAGCCTTACAATTGAAGAACGAAGATGAGACTTACATGATTTCAGCAGCGACTAGCGCTCAACATGGGCTACGTTGTTCAGCTTGGCCTCGACTTGCTCCCATGTCGGAAGCGCCTCCCAATCACCCACGGCCTGTATTACCATGGAACCGGTTAAATTACCCAGCCGGGTAGCTTCCTGCGGAGAGTATCCCTTGAGCAGGCCTGATAGGAACCCTGCACAAAATCCATCTCCCGCTCCAACCGTATCCAGCACATGTTCCGCCTTGAAGTACGGAACTTCCGTTAGGGTACCATTCACCAATACATAGGTCAAATCAGGACCGCCCTTGACGATGGAGATTGCACTCAGAGCTGACAGACGCTCAAATACCCTCTGCTCATCCTGTTCGTCATACAGAAGCTTCATCTCATCCAGTCCCGGCAAAAAGTAGTCAGCCTGCTCTGCCAGACGAAGCAAAACCGGACGTGCCTGCTCTGCTGACCAGAGTTTAAGACGCAGATTCGGATCAAAACTTACTTTTACACCAGCCTGTTTGGCTATATGTATAGCGGCTTCCACTGTAGACAAACCCGAAGGACTTATAGCGGCAGTTATGCCTGTAACGTGCAGAATTTGTGCCCCAGCAATGTAGTCCGGATCGAGATCGTCCGGAGTCATGGCACTTGCAGCGGATAGTTTCCTATAATAATGTACAGAGGATTTCCCGGAAGCGTTCTCACGAATCATCAGACCTGTCGGCTCTGTGTCACTCAATCGTGCCCTGGATACATCTACACCTTCACCACGAATCGCTTTTAAGATCATGGTGCCGATGGGATCATGCCCCAAGCGCCCAAACCAGCCGCTTGTATGGCCCAGGCGAGACACACCAATGGCCAGATTGCTCTCTGCGCCGCCAAACGACTTGTCCAATGAAGCCGCGTATTCAAGTCCTCTTGTATCCTTGGCTGTCAGCAAACCCATACTTTCACCGAATGTAACAATTTCAGGGCTTTGGCGGGTATTCGTTGACATCGTTTCTTGCCTCCTTATATTTACAATTCCTCATCTTCTTTTTCCATTGTCATCCTCTATGCAACCGTTGTCAATCCCGCTCGTTCATTTTGTTGTCACAGCTCCAGGAAAGGATAGCGCTTTCTATTGTGAATTATATCACAATGATTACTGCACATCCGTATTACCCTTATGAAAGATACAGATGGCCTTTAACGTGGGATCAACAGGAGGGTTACAACATGAACAACCGTATTGGAATCCGTGGTGATCAGGAATCATTTTTTTATAACTTGCGGTTTATGCTTATTGTCTGCGTACTCGTCGGCAATGCTCTTGAACCGCTCATTACACGCTTTGCGGGAGCAGAGGCTCTGTTCCTGTGGATATATACATTCCATATGCCGTTATTCGTGTGGGTTACCGGATACTTTGCCAGACATGCCCCTCAAGGGGAACCCGGACGCAAAGTGCTTAAACAAATTGCGCTTCAATACGTTCTGTTTCAATCTTTATATGCTTTAATGGATTTTACGGTGTTCCACACCCCCCACATGAAACTGTCTTTTTTTGCACCTTATTTGCTGCTGTGGTTTCTGGCCAGCCATTTCTGCTGGAGACTTCTGCTCAGGGTAGCCTTGTCGTGGAAGCCGATTTACCGGCTTATCGCCTCCATTCTACTTGGAGTAATCGCTGGTTACTTGCCTGTGGACGGATTTTGGCTCAGTTTCAGCCGAACGTTTGTGTTTCTCCCTTTCTTCATGATCGGTTACGACTACGGAGCGTCCATTCGTTCCTATGTACGAACAGGATGGGGGCGTCGTGCCGCAGCGGTATTATCTGCTGTTCTTTTGATATGGATAGGTTTGGGAGGACTCCAAATCTCCACAGGTTGGCTGATGGGCAGCATGACTTATGTTGAACTCGGTCACCATGAGTGGTATGCCGGAATATATCGTCTTGCAATTTATGCGCTGGAAATGATCTCAGGAGCACTCTTCCTGGCCTGGGTACCTTCTCTGACATCCAAACTGACCGATATGGGACGGCGTACGCTTTATGTTTTTCTCCTGCACGGATTTCTTGTTCGCCTTGTGATCTGGTCAGGAGTTTATAATTATATTGAAAGCGGGCTATACATTCCGGTGATTGTTGTCATTGCCGTCATGTTTGCTGTAATATTGGCCCAACCCGCGATACGCCACGCCTTTCGGCCCGTCATTGAACCGGATATCTCACGGTTTTCCCTGCATCGCCGTGAAATATTCAAACGCTCCGCGTGAATGTCCATATGCGCCTCGCCCCCTTACTTTCCAAGACAATCGGCTTGTTTCAGGCTGGAAGCAACGTGGTAAGTAGGGATACGCGCTACAAAAAACAACTTATCCTTTAAGGAGTGATTTGTAATGGCACGTTCACAGACAGCTGGACAAAAAATGAGTCGCGAGGAAGCAGGCCGATTGGGTGGCAGAGCCACCTCCAAAAATCATGACCGCAGCTTTTACCAAATGATAGGCAAAAAAGGTGGAGAAGCGACCTCGGATGCTCATGATTCCGATTTTTACAAGGAGATTGGCCGCAAGGGTGGCGAAGCAACCTCCGAAACGCATACCAAAGAATTCTATCGTGAGATAGGACGCAAGGGCGGAAGCAACTAGCCTTTCGCACCGTATCTTCTCCGAATAATTACTCAACATTATATTGCTGTTGAGGAAGCCGAGCTCTATTAAATTGAGATACGGCTTCTTTCTATTGATTGTAGAAATATGACGACGGTTGTGATAGACTCTATAGAAAAACCGGGTTGTTCACGGGTTTAAAGCAGCAAAGAATTTCATAAACTACGGGAAGCTCGAAGCCGGCCATGTCGGTTATTTTTTAGAGTACGGATGAAATTAAACGACAGATGTACTGCCATTTATATTTCCATTCATGTTGCTCAATATTATATATTTGGGGGGAAATACACCATGTCAGCCAATAAGATGCGTTCCGATATGATCAAAAAAGGTTTTGACCGTGCACCACACCGGAGTTTGCTCCGCGCAGCGGGCGTTAAAGAAGAGGACTTTGGCAAGCCGTTTATCGCTGTATGTAACTCTTACATTGATATCGTGCCTGGCCACGTTCACCTGCAGGAATTCGGTAAAATTGTTAAGGATGCCATTCGTGAAGCCGGCGGCGTTCCATTCGAATTCAACACCATCGGCGTAGACGATGGAATTGCCATGGGACATATCGGCATGCGTTACTCGCTGCCAAGCCGTGATATCATTGCCGATTCTGTTGAGACGGTTGTATCCGCGCACTGGTTCGACGGCATGGTCTGTATCCCGAACTGTGATAAAATCACACCAGGCATGATGATGGGCGCACTCCGCTGCAATATCCCTACCGTGTTTGTCAGCGGCGGGCCAATGAAAGCAGGTCGTGACAGCAATGGTAAGGCCCTGTCCCTGACTTCCGTATTTGAAGGCGTAGGTGCATTCCAGGCAGGTAAAATTGACGATAAGAGCTTGCTCGAGCTTGAACAGTTCGGCTGCCCAACTTGTGGCTCCTGCTCTGGTATGTTCACAGCAAACTCCATGAACTGTCTGGCTGAAGCCATGGGACTGGCTATGCCAGGTAACGGTACCATTTTGGCTGTAGCTCCTGAGCGTCGTGAGTTTGTTAAACAATCCGCGAAACAATTAATGGAACTGATCAAAATGGATTTGAAACCACGCGATATCGTTACTGTTGAAGCGATCGACAACGCATTCGCACTGGATATGGCTATGGGTGGTTCAACCAACACCGTTCTGCACACACTGGCTCTGGCTCATGAAGCAGGCATCGAATATCCAATCGAACGTATCAATGAAGTGGCTAACCGCGTACCTCATCTGGCGAAGCTTGCACCTGCATCCGACCTGCACATTGAAGATGTACACAATGCCGGCGGCGTAAGTGCAGTTCTGAACGAATTGCTGAAGAAACCAGGCGCGATCCACGCTGATTGTATTACCGTAACAGGTAAAACTATTCGTGAGAATGTAGAGGGACAAGAGATTCAGGATACGAATGTTATCCACAAGCTGGATAACCCGCACTCCGAAAAGGGTGGACTGGCTGTATTGTTCGGTAACCTTGCACCGCAAGGCGCCATCATCAAAGTCGGTGCGGTTGATGCTTCGGTTGGCGGCTACCACAAAGGTCCTGCGATCTGCTTCGATTCTCAGGAAGAAGCACTGGAAGGTATTGCAAACGGCAAAGTAAAAGAAGGACACGTTGTCGTTATCCGTTATGAAGGACCAAAAGGCGGACCAGGTATGCCTGAGATGCTTGCCCCAACATCCCAGATCGTAGGTATGGGTCTCGGTGCCAAAGTCGGCCTGATCACCGATGGACGTTTCTCTGGTGCATCCCGCGGTATCAGTATCGGCCACATCTCTCCGGAAGCAGCCGAAGGCGGTCCAATTGCCTTTGTTGAAGAAGGCGATATCATCGAACTTGACCTGAATAATCGTATCATCGAACTGCATATCAGTGACGAAGAGTTTGAACGTCGCCGTGCGAACTGGAAAGGTTTCGAGCCAAAAGTAAAAACCGGTTATCTGGCTCGTTATTCCAAACTCGTTACCAACGCAAGTAACGGTGGAGTTCTGAGCATTTAATTTCATTCGTTCTTTCAATTGATTTTGCTATCGGAAGCAAAATACAAAATAAAAGGGTTGCTCCTCTGCCAGTGTTGGCAAGGGAGCAACCCTTTTTGCATGGGTATAGATACAATCGATTTAAGTATGAATAATACCGTTCTGTTTACTGTTTACTAACCTGTTGGTGTGTTTTTCAATTCAGCGCCGGACAGCACATCCGTTTCAGCTTCAATCAAGTCCGTCTGCATCTGTTCCGATGTTGCAGCTACAAGGGCATGTTGTCCGTAACGCTCCATTAATGTACCCAGCGGCATGGCAATCATCTTGGGAACCAATTGCTCGGATCGCTGTTTCAGGCGCTTGGTTCCTGAAGGATGAATCACGCTAAGCAATAGTTTGAGATATACCTTAGAGGCCGAACTGAAAGGTCCCGGCGGCAGATCCTTAACGGTAAATCCGAATTTCTCCGGTCCCCGATTAATCATGCTTACACCGTAGAGTGCTTTGGCAGAACGAAGTTCAGGTTCCGATGCAATCTGCCGTGCCAGATCGGGAAGCTGCTGTTCCATGGCCCGAATCATACGGATGGCCAGATGCATGCTGGACCGCGAGGTCATGCCGAGTTCGAATAATTTTTTATTATCAAAATGAAGTTCAATAACCGGATCCCCGTTTCGAATGACTTGCCCCTCGCTCATTTCAACCAACGCACCGTGATATACACGGGATCGATAATGAAGCAACGGATCTTCAGGCGAAGCTGTTCGCAGATGGTATACCCAGTGGAACAACTTCTCCCAGCCTAACCATGCAGCAACCACAGTTCGTTTCCATGGGGATAATGTGGTCTGAGATGGACTCGTTTTCTGAGATTCACTCAATGTAATGCCTCCTCCCATCAAGGTATCGATGCGTACACTTTGCAATCCCTGCCGCTCGGCCTCTTGCAGTACAACTTCCAAAGCCTGAAGCATCTGTTCGGGTGCATGTGCATCGGCCCCAAGCGTGGTGCCCCGGTCATGCAGCAGCATGACTTCTCCGCCTCTTAGCTCTTTCAGCATGCGTTCCGTCAATTTCTTGGCTCCGACACGGCTTCTCCAGTCTTCGAACATGGAAGACCACAGGACAATCTGGCGATCCTTTCTGCTGAAAAAATCAAACAGGTTCATAATTCCCCAAGGTGGACGATAATAACAGGTCTTTACCCCCGTGACTTCCTGTATAATCTGGCCTGTTCGCTGTATCTGACTTTTTACCGTACGCGGCCGCATCAACCAATTTGTTTTGTGAATATAGTTATGGATTCCGATCAGATGCCCCTGCTCATGAATGTGCTGGATAAGTTCCGGGTGACTGGCCGCATGCTCCCCAACCACAAAAAAAGTCGCCTTGGCATCGTATTGCTTCAGCAACTGGAGCAACCTTGGCGTGTATACAGGATCGGGACCATCATCGAATGTTAATGCAAACTGTGTATCGCTTTTCCCACGCCTGAACACGCGCAGCCCGAAGAGTCTGCTGATCAAACTTGGAATAAAGGCGTAAAAAGATGAAATGTACAATGCCCATAAAAATAGGCTCTGAAGTAAATTTGTCATGCTCTGATTCCCCGCTTCTCTTGCTGAATGACTGCTCCAATCCGAAGTACTATGGAAAATAAATCGCCTTTAATTTTATCACAATTTTAACTTTTCTTAAATCCTGTTTTCCAAAAAACAAGCCGATCGTGTACAATAAATGGAATGAATGACGGACGAAGGAGCCCTGCCCATGTTACCGCTTTATAAAAAATATGGACGTACTGTTTTTGACATCGCTTTACTTGTGTTAACTGTATATTTTATCATGTATGGCTTTAGCCGGTTGTATCAATTGGCTGCACCTGTGTTTCTTTCATTTATCGTTTACTGGATGATTGAACCGCTGGCCCGCTTTTTGAATCGCCGGGGTCTGCCCAAAACGCTGGGAGCCGCGATATCGGTTTTGCTTTTTCTCGCACTGATTGTTGCTGCCTTTTTTGGTGTGGGTCTGATTATCATCTCTCAAATATCTAATCTGCAGGATAACTTTCCTCGCTATGTGGAGCTGCTGCAGAGCGAGTTCACCAATCTAGCCTACTTTCTTCAGGATAAGTGGAATGCTCTTCCTCCTGGTATTATCGAGAAGATAAACGATTATTTTGCAACACTTACCGGTTTCCTGTCCGGTTGGGTGACCAATGGTGCACAATTCATTATTGGATTTCTCAGTTCATTTTCATCCTTTATTACAAACTTCGGGATTGCGATCATTCTTGCCTTCTTTCTCAGTATCGAGATTGAATCCTGGCGTAAGTTTGCCCGTGCCAAGACACCGAAAACATTGAAGACGGCTATGGCTTTTATGCGTAATCATGTCTTCAAAACTATTCGTTCGTACTTGAAGGCACAGATGATCATGATGTTGATTACCTTTGTATTGATTTATGTTGGACTGCTCATTCTTGGAACCAATAATGCCTTTACGATCGCTGCAGTTTGTGCGGTATTTGATTTGGTGCCTCTTCTGGGGGTTCCCGTCATATTTATTCCATGGATTGTCTATCTGTTCATCGTAGGTAACAGCAGCTTGGCCATTGGTCTAATCGTCGTTCTCGTGATTACGATGCTGACACGCCAGCTGCTTGAACCGAAAATATCCGGCAACTCGATCGGGGTGTCTTCCGCATATCTGATGCTTTCATTTATGCTGATCTCACTCTCCATATTCGGCCTTGCCGGAGTTGTACTATCTCCAGTGCTGCTGATTTTGCTAAAGGAATTGTTGCAGCAGGGCTATTTACAGCGATGGATACATCTGCCCAAAGATGAATTTGATTCTTCTCCGTTAGTCATGGGTACGCCTGCGGATGATGCAGCGGGCGTGAACACGGAATCACCTGCTGAAGCTCGAGTCCAGGCTACGAATCATGATGATTCGGCCAAATAATCCATAACACGGCGAAAGATATCCGTAGCCTGATGGTGCCCACCTGGTGTTACGTTCTGGACCACAACAGCGACCGCATATCGAGGCTGCTCTATAGGGCCATATCCGATAAACCATTGATGATTACGTTTCCGCCCATTCTGTTCCACCTGAGCGGTACCCGACTTCCCTGCAACGTGCCACCGCGCCCGTTGCAGGGTTTTTCCGGTTCCATCCGTCACAACCTCACGCATCCATCTCAGGAGTTGATGAGACGTTGCGGGAGAGATCTGGCCGGCTTCTGAAGGTGATTGATGCGAGGGCATCTCAAGCATCACATCGCCATCAGCATATCGGATACGCTGTACAAGCCGCGGTGCCTGAACATTGCCATCATGAAGCAGGGTCACAATCAGATTCGCCGCCTGCAGCGGGGATACCCGGGTATCTCGCTGACCAATGGCTGTCTGTACCCGGGCTCCTTCATCCTCTGAGGAGACTGCTGATGTACGTACCCGCCCTGCATCTTCGTGATCAAAATGACGCAGCACCGGCATTCCAGCCATGTTCTTCCCCTCCCAACCGATGGTCCGTGCCAAGCCCAAAGCATCGGCTGTTCGTTCCAATTGCTCCATACTGAGGCGGCGGGCCGTTTCGGCAAAAACAATATTACAGGACTCGGCGAAGCCCTGTTCCAGCTTCAGATCGCCGTGCCCATGTTCTTTCCAGCAGGATAACCCGTATTTTCCCCATTCCCCGCCACAATGAAAGGTGTCTTTGGTGGACACAGCCTGTGATTCCAGAGCTGCTGCAGCCGTAACAATTTTGAAAATCGAACCAGGCACAGCACTCTGCACAGCACGATTCGCCCAGGAGGAGTTGGCCGGATCCACATGCTGCGGATCGTAAAATGGAACAGAGACCATTCCGCGTACATCCGCATTTGTCGTGTCAAGCACAACGATCGCCCCCTCTTCCATGCCCGATTCCTCCGCAATCCGTTCTACCCCTAGCTGTATGTCTGCATCGACTGTGGTCTCCACCTTTAAAGGATAGTGACTGTTTCTCGGGGCAATAACCCTTGGTTGGTATTCGGGAATAACCTCACCTGAACCAGATACCGTTCGAGTCAACAAGGTTGGGCCCATTCCCATCAATAGAGAGTCAAGCGTCCTTTCGAGCCCAGCTGCCCCGGACTTCAGCGCAAAAGGTTGTTTCACTTCATCTGTATGATGATCTCTCACACTCAGAACCTCAGGTTGTTCAGCCAGATACCCTAGCCATTGCATGCCTGTACGTCTTTTTTCATAACGTGACATCACGGGATATACGCTGGCGCCGTCTTCTTCGAATTCACGAAGCTTCGCTACTTGTACCTTATCCAATACCATCGGTTGATGTGTGCCTGCTGTCCAGAAATGAGGAGCATATCCCTGCTCCCACTCTTTCATGAGCCGTGTTGTATCCGTATGTAGTATAGCTGCCAGCTGCTTCCATCTGACGTTTGTCGTATTCATCATGGATTGGTCATTCCTTTGTCCAGAGTGCGGAAAAAGCACAAGCCCCCATTGCAGGTTTCCCGTTAACGATTTTCCCTTTCGGTCCGTGATCTGTCCCCGGCCTGGGTCAAGCATAACCCCCCGTTCACGCTGCAAAACCGACATCTCACGAACCGTTCGCTGAAATCCCGGCATGACTCGATTCACCTGAATCATCTGAATCCACCCGAGACGAAGGATAAGGATTGCAAAAATGAAGGTCAGGAAGACACAACCAACATAAATTCTTCTTTTTAGTTGTACATGCATGCTTCCCGATCTCCCTTTTTCATTTTTGGCATAGTATGTTTCATTCCATCTGGAATTATCCGGTAAACAGCAATAAACCTGCTCCAGATCAGGAACAGGTTTATTGAAGTATGCCACTTTAGTCTATAAGTCGTTAAACCGTAAAGCGGGACAGTGTATTTTTCAATTCAGTGGATACATTCTCCAGCTTGTCGGACAGGTTCACCAACTGGTTGCTAATGTTCTGCTGCTCGCTGCTCAAGGAAGCCACTTCTTCAGAGGTTGCGGAGGATTCCTCGGCTACTGCACTTACATTACTCATCGCCTCAGACAATGTAACTTGGGACTTGTTCAGATCCCCAATGGAGTCCGTGACCATGTCCAGCTTCTCTACAAACGCACCCATCTGCTGCTGAACCGAAGCAAAGATCACATTGGTATCTTTGACGGCATCCATTTGCTCCCGGAATAAGGGATTGACATTGGACAGTGCATCGACAGTTTCGTTCATCTCATGCATGATTTTATCGGTAATATCGCCCACCATGTCGATGGACTGTCTGGATTGCTCGGCGAGCTGACGAACCTCACCAGCAACAACCATGAATCCGCGTCCGGCTGCACCGGCACGTGCTGCTTCAATTGTGGCATTCAGTGACAAAATGTTGGTCTGCTTCGTGATATTCTGAAGCACATCCAGAACCTTCAGAACGGAAGACGTGCTCTCTTTCAGTGAGTCCACCTTGTTCACCAATGCACCGATCATCTCTTCGGTCTTCTGGGTTTTCGTCATGAGTTGATTCAAGTGCTTCGTTCCTGTCTCACTGGATTGTTCCACATGACGAGCGGATTGTCCCATCTCCTCGTTCGCGGCAACGACACTCTGCATCTGACGGGAGATATTATCGGTCAACTCATTACCACGCTCAGCTTCCGTTGCCAGGCTGCTTGCACCACCTGCAATCTCTTCCGTTGCCACCGCAATCTCCGACGCAGAAATGGCTGTTTTCTTGGATGCATTACTAAGCTCGGAAGCGGTATCCAGCACCTCCTGTGCGGAACGATTCGTTTGTTCAACCAGCTTCGTAATCTGTTCCATCATCAGATTGAAGGCCGCTGATAGCTGGCCAATTTCATCTTTGGAGGTAAACGGTGTACGTACCTTCAGATTTCCTTTGGCGCCTTCCTGCATGAGGTCTTTCAATCTTCCCAGCGGACGGGCGATCATGCGTACCATCCATACCCCAATCAATACCGCAATAGCCGCATCGACCAATGCCATCCACAATGTCAGTGTCAAAATGCCCTTGGCATCCTTAACCAGCATTGAAGTAGGCACCATTCCAATCAACTTCCAATCCGACGTCTCCATCGTACTGTAAACCACGAGCATATCGGTAGATTCCCCATCAACCGCATACTCTGCATTGGTACTGCCCGTCTGTTCAGTCAATTCTCCGTAAAAAGCAAGCTCTGTCTCCTTACCTGTACGGTCCGGAATCGTTGAGGCAACAACCTTTTTATCTGGAGCAATGAGCTGAATTACAGCTCCATCTCCCAGATTAAGCGATTTCAACTGTTCCTCCAGAACTTCCAGTTTCAACTCAATGACCAATACATAGGACTGATTTGTCCCCTGCAGGTTTTTCATGGAACGAGCGATTCGGAACGTTGGCGCACTTCCGTCTTCTTTGACTTCTGTAGGAAGCCAGCGATATCCGCCGGACTGTACCAACTCGTCATACCAAGCCTCGCTGCGAATATTACCCATGGAAGAGCTGCTGCTACCCGTTCCCATGGTGGACTTGGTTTCGTCCGTCGGTACCAGATAAATCGCTTCCATAGATTTATTTGTAAATGCAACATTGGATAACTGTTTGTTAATGGAGCTTGAATTAATAAACGTATCGTATGCTGTCAAATCCGCATTAGACATGTTCTGCAACAAGGATTGCATTTCCGGATCAAAGAAGATCTGGGTAGACGTATCCACAAATCGCTCCAAAATGATATCCATTTTTTCTTTGGTTTGATCAATCGTTTCCTGGTTTGCCCGGGAGGCATTTTCCTCAATTGTGTTTTTGGCTTTCGAATAGGATAATAGACCCAAACTAATTACAAAGATCATAATCCCCGCAAAAAAGATTAAAAATAGTTTGACTCCTACCGATTTAACCGGATTTGCCTTTCTGATTTGAGTTAACGTTGTCCCCCCCATCTTATTCCACTGAATCTTTTTCCAATCCAGTTTGAACGGCTTCTTGTTCGATGGTTTTTCCGTCTTGCCCTTTAAGAAGCTCAGTTTTTTAAACTTTTGCTCTTTCGGTTTCTTTTCCTTCACTGGTTTTTTCACCTTTTCCCCACTGTCCTTCTGCTTCTTTTGAACCAATCCCATTCACCTGCCAGTTTGCTAATTGTTTTTTCTTTCTCTCCCCTATGATTATGTAATATTCGACAGTTTTCCCCTTTCCCCTTTTGTTTTCAAAAAATATTTTGCAACTTTTTTCCTATTTTTCTATAAAAAAAAGCCCTCCATATACCGATATACGGAGGGCGTAAATGTTAAATTCATAACATCATATTGTTAATTCATAACACAATTTTGTCAAAAGGTAGTTCGTTTAACCTATTTCTTTTTTCTCATCATATCAAAGTAGGATACAGGCTGATCCACCTTCATTTTGATTAACTGCAATGGGTGTCGTGCTGCGTCCAATACATTGCCTTCTTCATCCTGAATTTCACCTACAACCTGTTTGAAAAAGGTACCGTTTGGACCGAAAAATTCGATCTCCTGTCCAGGCTTGAAATGATTCCGCTGCTGAATTGTGGCCATTCCTGTAGCTGCATCGTAGCCCATGACCAATCCGGCGAAATCATAAGGAACTGCTTTTTCTTCAGGCTCATAAATGTGATCCTCATGATCCGGCGTATCATAGAAAAATCCAGTGTTTAATGGACGATTGGCAGCCTTATTCATTTCCTCGACCCATTCCGGCTTCAATACATAGTTTTCCGGATCCGCCATGTAAGCATCAATCGCTTGACGATATACGTTTACGACGGTTGCCACATAGTGGATCGACTTCATGCGTCCTTCGATTTTGAAACTATCCACACCCACATCAATCAACTCTGGGATATGGCCAATCATGCACAGATCCTTCGATCCCATGGAAAACGAATTGTCCTGCTCCTGGAACAGGGGCAGCTGGTTTTCTCCCAGCTTGAAAGGTGCAGGAGCTTGCATCTGCATTTCTTCTTCGCTAACCCACACTGCGTCTTCCCTGGCATCTTCAAACAAATCATACTTCCAGCGGCAAGATTGGCAGCAACCGCCCCGATTGGAATCCCGATCTGTAAAGTGATTGGAGAGTACACAGCGTCCAGAATAAGAGGAACACATGGCACCATGAATGAAGGCTTCAATTTCGATATCGACGTTAGCTTTGATCTCTTCGATCTCTTCAAAGCTGGTTTCACGCCCAAGAACCACACGCGGGAGGCCTTCGTCTTTCCAAAACTTCACGGCTTGCCAGTTCAGTGTGGACTGCTGCGTACTTAGGTGCACCTCAAGTCCGGGTACAGCCCGCTGAGCGACTTCGATAATTGCCGGGTCTGCCACGATTACGGCTGCGATACCCGCATTGTATAAATTTTGCAAATACGCCTCAATGCCCTCAATGTCTTCATTGTGTGCATAAATGTTGGTAGCCACAAATACTTTGGCGCCGTATTTACTCGCAAATTCCACACCTTCGCGCATTTCTTCAAAGCTGAAGTTGTCTGCATTGGAACGGAGTCCATAGGCCTGACCGCCAATATATACTGCATCTGCACCATAATGAATTGCAAATTTCAGTTTTTCCAGATTTCCCGCCGGAGCAAGAAGCTCCGGTTTGTCCAGACGGTTACGTTTACCTGAGAACTTCCGCTGTACCGCCACTGTTTCCATTTCGTTCACCTCGTCTATTAATACACCTGTTCTTTATAGAAAAAGCCAAATGACAGCTCCCGTTCAGGGTCCTGCAATTGGCGGACCTCATCCAGCCACTCATCCGAGAAAGCATATGCATCCGCATCTGCTGTATAACGATCAATTGCCGTCCGGTATGCCCGGACAACAGCCTCATTGTAAACCAACGGTTTTAGAATGCCTTCAATCTTGAAGCTGTGCACTCCAGCTTCCATCAACAAATGAAGATCTTCCAGAATGCATATATCCTCAGAACTCATGATATGCGTACCGTTAATATCCTCATAAATCGGGAATTTCTCATCACGCCGCTCAGCCTCAATCAGGAATAATCCGCGTTCTTTACCGAGGTGCCCTTCCACCGGACGCCCCTGATGAGCCATATAACTTTGGACCAGACTGCGTTTGGAATGATAAATATTCGTCATGCCATGCACCTGAACCTGAGCTTCTACCTTCAAAAATGGGACCATCTCCGTCAGTTCATCCATGTTCAACTCTCTGGCGAGTACGACACGACTGGCACCTTTATTGCCCCAATAGTTGGCCGTTGCGTAGTTCGTCGACGTCATCTCCGCATTCCAGTGCAGCTGAATATGGGGAGCATACTCCTTAATCGCAGCCAGCACCGATGGATCGTTAAATTCCACCGCATGAACACCGATTTTGCCCAAAGCCTGAACATATTCAGGGAGCTCCTTCAATAGCTCGTTGGACATCAAGTTATTCATGGATACATAGACACGAGCCTGATGTTTGGCAGCAATGGCAACCACTTCGGCCGTCTCTTCCACAGTGAAACTGCCGGGTAGACGCATGCCGAAACGATCATCCCCGATTAACAAAGCATCTGCTCCGGCCTGGAGCAGCACTTCTGCTTCATTTACATTTGCTGCCGTAACGAGCAGTTCATGTTTCTTACTCATATACATCCCTCCGCTTATTGCGCAGCCTTACTTTTGGCTATATTTTGCTGATGTTCCTTATACGTCTTGGCAAACAGATGCCCGGATGAACCATCCTTCTTCGTAACATAGAACAGGTAGTCTGAAGCTTCCGGTGCCAGAGCAGCCTCAATGGAGGCCAAGCTTGGGCTTGCAATCGGCCCTGGCGGCAGTCCTTTATTGAGATACGAGTTGTACGGACTTTGGACCTTCAAGTCTTTGAACAACAATCGTGCCTTCGGCTTGTCCAGCAAATATTGAACGGTCGCATCGATCTCCAGCTTCATGTCCTGCTTGATCCGGTTATCGATAACACCTGCGACCAGAGCGCGTTCCTCATCCACCACAACTTCTCTCTCCACAAGGGAAGCGATCGTAAGCAGCTCATGCAAAGAGAGATTCCGGGCTTTCAGCTTGGATTCCAGATCCGGTATGGTATTGATTTTAGTCTGAAATTCTTCAAGCATTCGCTGCATGACGTCATGGGTGGAGCTGTCCTTTTTGAGCTCATAGGTTTCGGGGAACAGATATCCTTCCAACACGTAACGAAGTTCTTCATCCACAGGAATATCCTTAATGATATCGACATCGAAGGAAGATGGATCATTCGCCAGCTTGATGAATTCTTCACGGTCTACGACACCTTCAGCTGACAATTTATCGGCCATTTGCAGCACGGTATATCCTTCAGGAATCGTAAATTTCACCATTGCCTCCGGTACAACTTCACCGCTGTTCAGCTTGCTAATAATCTCATCATATGACACGCCAGGATTCATCGAATATGTACCTGCCATAAAACTCGATCCTTGCTTCTTCCATTTCAAATATCCCTTGAAGGCTAAACCACTTCGAATCAGCCCCTCTTGTTCAAGCTGATCCGCAATTTGGGATGTCCCTGATCCGCTTTTGATCTCGAATACGACCGGATCTGCCGAAACCGCAACGGGACGCATCATGTTCCAGACTGCAGCACCCGCCCCTCCGGCCACGATTACAATGATAAGCAGAATGACTAATATGACTTTCCCTTTCAAAAAAGACACAACTCCTTTACACAACCAAAAAGAGCGGACTTCTCCGCCCTTCCGGTTTCTTCAATTTGAAGCTGGTTAATCTTCGTCAATCGGGAGGGTGCACTCATCGTACAATTCCGAGATGCTCTCCCATTCATCGTCATCATCAATCGTAACTAACTCCGGCATGATCTGGTCTTCGCTTCCTGGCAACACCCGCAGAAGTTCAACCTCGTCATAAGGACGCAATGAACTGCGGAGCACCGCGTACTGTTGACCATGCACTTCAAACTCAGCCAACAAATCATACGGTTGTGATTTACCGTTCTCTTCCTCGAGCTCAACATGAGCACCGAATGCCAGACGCAGTGAATCTGTCCATTTCAGGTCTTTGCGGCTATATTCCGTCATTTAGTTCGCTTCCTCTTCATCTTCAGCTAAAAATGTATTAAACGTCTCCTCGACAATATCCCATTCGGCATCATCTTGGATGACGAAAAGTTTAATATCGTCGCCATCTTCTTCATAACGGAATGCATATACATCCGTTTCGCCATCTTCAGGTTCAACCGGAGCAACCATCATATACTTGGCCTCCGATCCATCCACTTCAAACTTCATGATGACTTCAAATTCTTCTTCATTGCCCTCGTCATCCGCGATGTAAATAATCTCCGATTCTTCTTCCATACCCAGTTGATCTTCAGCCATTGTTGATCCCCCTCACCTTTTACTGTTCGCGTCCAAATAATTTTGCAAAATCAAGCTTGCGGCCATTTTGTCCACAACCTGCTTGCGTTTTTTTCGACTGACATCCGCTTCAATCAACGTTCGTTCTGCTGCCATGGTTGTCAGTCGTTCATCCCAAAGGTGAACAGGTAAATTCAGTTCGCCCCGCAGGCGTTCGGCAAAAGCAATGCAAATTTCACCACGCGGCCCTACGGTGCCGTTCATGTTTTTGGGGAGCCCGACAACGATCTCGCTGATTTCGTGCTCACGCACAAGTTCAGCAATGCGACCAAACTCACCTTCATCCCGGCGGCGTTCAAGCACTTCTAATCCCTGGGCAGTCCAACCGAAGGCGTCACTAACGGCAACTCCGATTCTTCGGTCCCCATAGTCCAAACCTAATTTTTTCATCCATGCTCTCCCATCCTCAAGCCCGTGCAGGAAGATTAGATCCTCCCCTTCTCAAGCTTCAGGCTGTCTTCTGTCGGTTCATTTCCCGCTGCATGCATGGTTGCATTACAGCGGAAGCGGTATACATTACCGATGATTGGCCAGATAAGAACGTACAAGCTCTTCAATCAGCTCGTCGCGTTCCTTTTTCCGGACCAGACTGCGTGCGTTGTTATGACGAGGAATGTATGCGGGGTCGCCCGAAATCAGGTACCCGACAATCTGGTTGATTGGATTATACTCCTTATCCACCAGTGCATCATACACCGTGAGAAGAATCTCTTTGGAGGATGCTTCCTGCTCGTCAGCTTTCACATTAAATTTAACCGTCTTATCCATGGAGTCCATTGATGACACCTCGCTCCTGCATGAACATGGGGACCATGTCCTGCCGAATTGATTTCTGCTTATATAATAACATATTCTGACTGCCACGAGTAAACAAAGGAGAATGGAATTGTGTTTTTTGCTTGTCCGTTATTGACCAATGAGTGAAACTGCCAGTTTCAGCGCTTCATCCAGCTTGGACGCATCCTTGCCTCCGGCTTGTGCCATGTCTGGACGTCCGCCTCCGCCGCCTCCGCATACTGCCGCGACTTCCTTGACAATTTTACCGGCATGAAGACCTTGCTTCACTTTCTCAGCAGGAACAGCAACCACGAAGTTCACTTTGCCATCTGCTGGAGCACCCAGAACGAGCACGGCATCAGGCAGTTTTACTTTCAATTCGTCGGCGACGTTACGCAGAGCATCCATGTTCGGCGCGTCTACGCGGGCCGCGAGCACTTGTGTATCTCCTGCCTGTACCACTTGATCCGTCAACGAACCTGCTTCCATGGCACTCAGCTTGCTTTGCAGCGATTCGGTTTCTCTCGCAGCTTCTTTCAGCTGTTGGTTCAGACCTTCAATCCGTTTAGGCACATCTGCAACATTGGCTTTGAGCAGGGCTGCCGATTGCTTGAGCAGCTCCAGTTGACTCTCAACGAAGAGATACGCACCACGTCCTGTTACAGCCTCGATCCGGCGTACACCGGAACCAATACCGCTCTCGCTGACAAGTTTGAACATGCCAATCTCCGATGTATTGTTTACGTGACAGCCGCCACAAAGTTCCAAACTGTAGTCACCGATTTGTACGACACGTACAATATCTCCGTATTTTTCACCGAACAATGCCATGGCGCCCATCTCTTTGGCTTCATCAATGGCTTTCAATTCGATGTTCACATGCAGACGATTCCAGATCTGCTCGTTCACCTGACGTTCAATCTCTGTCAATTCTTCCGGCGTAATGCTGCCGAAGTGAGAGAAGTCAAACCGCAGGCGCTGCGGCTCCACGAGTGAACCTGCCTGATTAACATGCGTACCCAGAACATCCTTAAGCGCTTTGTGCAGCAAATGGGTAGCCGTATGGTTTTTGATAATATCTCCGCGCTTCGACGCATCCACTTCTGCTTGGATTACATCACCCACACGCAATTCACCCGACTCCACGCTTACCATGTGTACATGCTGTCCTTGCGGAGCCTTGAACAACCCTTGTACTTTGGCAGTAACTCCTGGTCCTCTCAGCAAGCCTTGGTCGCTGACTTGTCCGCCACTCTCAGCGTAGAACGGAGTTTTGTCGAGGATAACCTGACAGGTTTGTCCCTCGTTAACAGAATCTACAAGGGCGTCGCCTGCAACGATGGCAACCACTTTTGCTTCCGTCAACAGGTCAGTATAACCAACAAACTCGCTTTTAACCTCCAGATCAGCAAGTGGTCCACCCTGCACCTTCATGCTTTCGCTTTCCTGACGGCCTGCGCGTGCACGATCACGCTGCTCTTGCATGGATGCATCGAAACCTTCGCGATCGACAGTCAAGCCATGCTCTGCCGCATAATCTTCAGTAAGATCAAACGGGAAGCCGTATGTGTCATACAGTTTGAATGCTTCCGGACCACTGATCACCGTACGACCTTCGGATTTGGCTGCAGCACTGATGTCTGCCAGAATGGACAATCCGTCGCTAAGTGTTTCATGGAAACGTTCTTCTTCGGTTTTGATGACTTTGGCGATAAACTCTTGCTTATCTACCACCTCTGGGTAGTATACTCCCATGACTTCACCGACTGTTGTTGTCAGTTCATAGAGGAATGGGCGGTCTAAGCCAAGTACTTTTCCGTAGCGAACCGCACGGCGCAGCAGACGGCGGATAACGTACCCGCGTCCTTCATTGCTCGGCAGAACACCATCGCCGACTGCAAAAGCAACGGTACGGATATGGTCAGCAATAACTTTCAGGGCAACGTCAATTTCATTGCTATCATTGTATTTCACACCGGCAAGTGCCGCTGTTCTTTGAATCATCGGTTGGAACAGGTCTGTGTCAAAGTTGGAATCGACGTTTTGCAGAATGGAAGCAAAACGTTCCAAACCTGCACCTGTATCAATGTTTTTGTTAGGAAGCGGTGTATAGCTGCCATCCTTGTTGTGATTGAACTGGGAGAATACCAGATTCCATACTTCAAGGTAACGTTCATTTTCCCCGCCCGGATACATTTCCGGATCATTCATGTCGTTGCCATAGGCTTCGCCGCGATCATAGAAAATTTCGGTACAAGGTCCGCATGGGCCTTCGCCTATATCCCAGAAGTTCTCATCCAGTTTGATGATGCGTTCTGCGGGCAATCCCACTTTTTCGTTCCACAGTTTGAAAGCCTCTTCGTCTTCCGGATATACCGTTACGGACAGGCGCTCTGGATCAAATCCGATCCATTCCTTGCTCGTCAGGAATTCCCAAGCCCAAGTAATGGTTTCTTCTTTGAAGTAGTCTCCAATGGAGAAGTTACCGAGCATTTCGAAGAACGTATGGTGACGACGTGTTTTGCCGACATTTTCGATATCGTTGGTACGAATACATTTTTGGGAGTTCGCAAGACGCGGATTCTCCGGTTTCTCACGTCCGTCAAAATACGGCTTAAGCGGCGCCATTCCCGCATTGATCCACAAAAGGGATGGATCGTTGTGAGGTACGAGCGATGCACTTGGCTCGATTTTGTGACCTTTACTTGCAAAAAACTCTATCCATTTGGAACGGATTTCACTGGCTTTCATACGGACTGCCCCCAATTAGTTATAATGGTCCGGTGCTAATTAGCCCCGGCTGGTTAACATTGCTGTTACGATTACTATTGTTGTTGCAAAAATAAACACAAAAAACGCCCCTGAAATATCAGGGACGATGTTATCGCGGTACCACCCTGGTTATTGCTGCCTGTCCCTTAATCCGGACCAATCAGCAATCTCCTCGTTGATGCGAATAACGGTCGCTCCCGGCAGGGTTGTCCTGCACTCCGAAATCAGCTTTCCACCGCTTCAACTTTCAAGACTCTTCCAGCCATCGGTCAGATCTGAATCTGGTCCGAAGAAGTCTATTCTCTGAGGAAAGGAACCCCCGGCGTACTTCATTTCATCATCGATTTCATTTTTGAAACATGTGACTTCATTATATCGGTACGCCATGCGAGTGTCAATGTACCCTCGAGGTGCATTCACCCTCGGTCGGTCAATCCGTTCTCCGCTTGATGTAATAGGCAAAAAAGTGCTGCACGATGACTTTCAGAACGGCAAAAACAGGCACCGCCAGAATAAGACCTACAATCCCTGCCAGTTCTCCCCCCACCAGCAGTGCAAAAATAATCGACAACGGATGCAGATGCAGCGTCCGCCCTACCACCTGCGGGGAGATTACATTGCTCTCCAGTACCTGGCACAGTGTGTTTACGATGACCACCAGCAGGACCATTTTGACGGATACGGTTGAAGCCATGACCACAGCTGGCGCAGCACCTAGGAAGGGGCCAAGGTATGGCACAATATTAAATACGGCTACAATGCTTGCCAGCAGCAGCGCGTAAGGCATGTCTATGACCACGTAACCAATATAGGCGAAAATGCCGACAATTACACAGACGATAAACTGCCCACGAATATAGTTACCGAGTGCCGTATCAATCTCCTTCATGACGGACACGATGGCTTTGCGGCGAGAACGCGGCAGATACGCAACAACCGTGCGTTCGAACACCTCAAAATCTTTTAACATATAGAAAATGAGAAACGGCACGATAAATACGTTAAACAGCACATTAATCGTGGCCCCGATATTGTCCATCAGCATCGTTATGCCCTGGGTAAGACGGTCCTCCATCTGGAAGAACCAGCTGTTCATACCTGTTCGTACACTCGGCGGCATCAATTTATGGTCCATACTGTTCATTAGACTCTGTGCGCGCATCGACAATTCAGGCATATGCTCGTTCAGTTCTTCAAGCTGCTCAATCAGCACCGGAATGACATTCATTAATATGACACCGATACAGGTGAGGAAGAACGCATAGATAAGCAAAACGGCGATGGAGCGTGGCACCTTCCTTCCGCCCAACATACTCACTATGGGATTAAGCACATAGGAAATGATGAGTGCCACGATAAACGGCGCCAATACGGTCTTCAAGAATCCGTATATATGAAGCAGCAAAGGCCTCAGCAGCCATATAAAATACAGAATGATCAAGCCGAGCAGCAGCCAGATGGCATAACGGAACAGCTTGTTTTTGGTTAATTGCTCCACTTGCATCCTCTCCCCTTTGGACTGGCTCTGAGAGTCAGTATATGTAGGAAAGGGAATATTTATTAACCCCGCACAGATGTGGAAAAGAGAAAACAAAAAGCGCCTCCCTCACAATGGAAGGAGACGCATGCTGCACCCTGCTCCAGCATACATTAATGCATGGACAGACTGCTATGTAACTGTCATCTATACACATTATCTGTCACCAAAATGCGACAGTGGCCAGGACGTTTGTTGTCACAAAACCCCATATAGAGGAAGTTTCGCTGGCATTTAAGAAGATGCGTGCAGGTGAGGGAAGTCCTGTGGCAGCTCATCCCCGAAGAACAGATCGTCCAGAGAGCTGAGCGTTCCGTCTTCTTCGACTTGATATACAGACATTTTCTCACCATTTACGTTTAATTCAATAAAGCAACCCCAGCAATAAAACTGGTGGGAACCAATTTTCCCGATATCTTTTGAACTACAATTTGGACATTTCATATACATTCACCTATCCATTAACAGAATGAATGGCATTTTCCAAGCGCTGTTCACTCAGTGGAGGCACCATAATGGCACTTTCCCCGATAGACATATCGCTTGTACATGGCAGCCATTTACGGCCCTCAATCAGATCGGACACAAAACCGTCCGTAATTTCAATCCCTATTATTGTATTTCCCAACTCTTGGTCAAAATAAACATCGGAGACTCGTCCAAGCAGCAAACCTTCTTCTGTCAGCACGGACATCTCTTTCAATTTAGACTGGCCAAGAAGATACGTGTGTTTTATGTCGTCGGCTCCCGTCTTGCGGACAGCCTGTTGATTACGGATCATGACGGCATCTTCGCCGTAGGCAACAATGTCTTGCCACTGCACGATTTTGACATGATTGGTAAACAGGCCTTTGTTCTCAAGTTCAATGCCTTCAATTTTCCAATCGTCACTTACAATGAAATCCTGGATTTTACCGACCTGCTTTCCGTCCTCGACATCAAAAACGGCTAGTCCGATCATTTCCTGAAGCTTCATCGCAGGGTCCTCCTCATCTTCTTATCATTAAATAGGCGCGGCGCTATTGCTAGGTATGCCCAAAGTTGATGAGTGGCAATCAGACGCCGATCATCAAAACCGCTTCTATCTAACCGATGAAATGGAACTTCTTCCCTCCTTCTGTTCCATGTGCAAAAGAGCCCCTTAGGGTCTATTACGCAATCGTTCAAGAATGGTTCCAATTTTTTCGGCGGTTTTCATGATTTCTTCCGTAGTATTACCCAATCCCCAGCTAAAACGAATCGCTGAATGCAAAAATGCCTCCGGCAGCATCATTGCTTTAAGCACATGAGATACTTCGAGAGAGCCTGACGTACATGCAGAACCGCTCGCGACCGCGATGCCTTCCATGTCCAGATTCATTAACATGGTTTCTGTAGATACCCCAGGAAAACTGATATTCAGAATGTTGGGCAGCGTATATTCGGGATGACCGTTCACGTGAAAATGTGCTTTGCCTACATGGGTTTCCAGCTGTTCCAACAAAAGCTTCCGTAATTCCAGATCATGCTGACGATTCGTCTCTGCTTGCGCTGTCGCAATTTTAAGTGCCTCTGCAAATCCGGCAATCCCTGCTATATTTTCCGTACCTGCTCGCCGCTGACGCTCTTGCAGGCCTCCATGGGATCTGGCTTCCAGCACAATGCCACGACGTACATAAAGTGCCCCTACGCCTTGGGGCCCATTAATTTTATGCGCAGAGAAACTGATCAAGTCAACCGGAAGATCTTTACAAGAGATGTTTTGAGTGCCCAGAGCCTGTACTGCATCGGTATGAAATAAAATTTGATGCTTCCGTGCCAGCTCCCCTATTTCGCGGATGGGCTGAATCGTTCCTACCTCGTTATTGGCAAACATCATCGTAATCAATACCGTATCCGGTCGAATAGCCTCCTGCAGCTCATCCAAACTTACTCTTCCATGCTCGTCTACAGGCAAATAGGTCACTTCATAACCTTGATGTTCAAGCTCCTGGCAGCTGTGAAGAACCGCATGATGTTCGATCGCCGTTGTAATCACGTGTTTCCCTTGCTCTTTTCGCGCATAAACTGCGCCAAAGATCGCCAGATTATCACTTTCCGTGCCGCCACCCGTAAATACGAGTTCATCCGGGAAGCAGCCCAAGGAAGCCGCAATACTGTCCCTTGCTCCACTAACCGTCCGCTTCGCATCCCGTCCAAAGGCATGTATGCTTGAGGCATTGCCATATTGGCCTGTCATGACTTTCATCATGGCTTCCGCCACCTGCGGATGCATGGGTGTTGATGCAGCATGGTCCAAATAAATTCTGTTCATTGAATTCACCCCGTTATATGTTGAAATTCCATTTGATTCATTTGTATAAAATTTGTATAAAATGTTGCTTTGCATGGCTAAAGCCCCCATAATGGGGGCTTTAGTGTGTGGCCGCAATGTTCAATATCAACCTTGATTAAATATAGAACATGTAGCTGTCTTTTTGTTCCTGATCCTGGAATGTAATCAGGTCTTTGAGCGTTGTGGAATCCAGTACCTCTGCAATGCTGTCACGAATGCGCAGCCATAGATCACGTTTGGCCGGGTCATCTTCTTCGGTGAAGTCCACTGGGGAGATCGGCCCCTCCAGTACACGAATCACGTCTCCTGCAGTCACTGTCGCAGGATCTCCTGCCAAAATATACCCGCCGTATGCACCACGGATACTCTTGACGAGTCCGGCATTACGCAGCGGAGCGATCAGCTGCTCCAGATAATGTTCCGAGAGCTGATTGCGCTCCGCAATACTTTTAAGGGATGTAGGGCCTTCGCCTGTTCTGGCTGCCAGCTCCATCATGATGGTTAGCCCGTAACGGCCTTTTGTCGATATTTTCAAAGGAGTCACCTCTTTCAATTTTCAGAAAAACAATTAAACTATATACTTGGCGTGAAGCAAGATCGTCTTTTTCATGATCCGCCACAGCGGGATATGAATAATACAGATCTCTTGCCCGTAATCCTCCGTATTCCGATCATAACCCTCAGCTAATGTTAACATATCTGCAAGCTTTATGGAAAACAAAGATTGACGATATTCCAAATTGTGCGCATGGAGTGGACACTATCCAAAATTGGCCGGGTGTATCGTAACTTGAGTCGGGTTATGCTAGAATAGAAACGAAACACATTTATATATAGAAATGGTGATAACGATGTCCAAAACAATTGAGAATACTCGGGTCGTCGTTGGCATGTCCGGAGGTGTCGATTCTTCCGTTACCGCATTGCTGCTGAAGGAGCAGGGATACGATGTCATCGGCATTTTCATGAAAAACTGGGATGACACGGATGAGTTCGGCCACTGTACCGCTGAAGAAGATTCAGAGGACGTTCGCCGGGTTTGTGAACAGATCGGCATTCCCTATTACACTGTCAACTTCGAGAAAGAGTACTTTGATAAAGTATTTACCTATTTCCTTGATGAATATAAGTCAGGTCGGACACCAAATCCGGATGTCATGTGCAATCGCGAGATCAAATTTGGCGAATTCCTGAACAAGGCGCTTGATTTGGGCGCAGACTACGTTGCCACAGGCCACTATGCTCGCCTTATCGAAGAAGACGGCACGTTCAAGCTGCTGCGAGGCGTGGATAGCAACAAGGACCAGACTTACTTCCTTAATGCACTCAACCAGAACCAGCTGTCCAAAGCGATGTTCCCGATTGGTCATCTTCCTAAACCGGAAGTTCGGAAAATTGCTGAAGCGGCAGGTCTGTATACGGCTAAGAAAAAAGACAGCACAGGCGTATGCTTTATCGGCGAGCGCAACTTCAAAGAGTTCTTGAGCAACTACCTTCCTGCCAAAGGCGGAGACATGGTTGATATTGTAACGGGCGAAGTAAAAGGCCGTCATGACGGACTGATGTATTACACCCTCGGTCAGCGCCAAGGTCTGGGTATTGGCGGCTCCGGCAATGGTGAACCATGGTTCGTGGCAGATAAGGATCTGGAGAAAAATCAACTGCTTGTGGTTCAAGGCGATGCACATGCAAGCCTGTACTCAACAGGTTTGACGGCTACTGGCGTTAACTGGATTGCCGGTGCTGATCAAGTGCCTAACAAACCTTTCCGCTGTACCGCCAAATTCCGTTATCGTCAGCCGGATCAAGGCGTCACGTTGACTTGGCAGGAAGACGGAAGCGTGGATGTACAGTTCGATCAACAACAAAAAGCCATTACACCCGGACAAGCCGTTGTATTCTATGATGGTGATGTTTGTCTCGGCGGCGGCACGATTGATCAGGTTCAAAAAGTACCTGTACCAGCGATGCAATAATCGGGAAAGTCTCCAATATGTATAGATGATGTGGAATACCCTGTATTCCCATCATAAAAGCCATCTTTCATGTATACCATGAAGGATGGCTTTTTTCCTGCTTTTTCCTGCAAAAACATTTAAAATCTTTGGTTATGTAAACCACACGCCTGCGAAGGAGACAGCTACACCCAGCAAAACGGAACTCGTTACATATAGAATAGCCGATGGATAACGTTTCATTGCGAGCAAATGAATCGTTTCATACCCAAATGTCGAGAACGTTGTGTATGCTCCGCAAAATCCGGTACCCCACACAACCCAGAGCCCATCGGAGATCACCTCTGATTGATGCCATCCATATAACAACCCCAGCAGCAGAGAACCACTGATATTAATGACCCATGTCCCCCATGGAATAGCTGTGCCCAGTTTTCCTGAGATCCATCGCCCCAGACTGTAACGAAGTATGGCTCCTAAAGAACCTGCAAGTCCAATCCAGATGATCATGCTACACCATCCTGGGCGGATTTACCCCGCATGAACTGCCCAACCTTGATACCCAGAGCACAGAGCAGCAGACCTGCGAGCAAACTCACCAATGTATAAATAACGGTCTTCACCCACATGCCACCCTCGGATAGACGGACGATATCCAACGTAAACGTGGAAAACGTAGTAAAAGCACCTGTAAATCCGGTCCCTATCGCCAGACGAAGTTGTGGTGTTACTTTGTCGGGGACAGCGATGGTAAAGAACCACCCCAAAAACAGGCTGCCAATTGCGTTAATCAGCAGCACGGCCCAGGGAAAGCCTACATTGGCAGCTGGTATCCCTAATTGAATGGAATATCGGGTCAGTGTACCCAGAAATCCGCCAACACCTATATACAGAAGCTCTCTCATGTTGTATACATCTCCCGGATCATCAATCTTACAGTTCTTTTCTCCGCTGTTGGTTCAGCCTGATTTTCGACTCGTTGCCTTGCTCCGTTGCTTCATAGAATACTCTTCGCGAGAGCTGCTTGGGCAGGTATTCCTGCTTCACATAGTGTCCCGGATAGTTATGGGGGTATTGATAACCTTCGTGTCCCAGCTTCACTGCACCTGAATAATGGGTGTCCCTCAAATGAAGGGGTACCTCTGCCGATTTCACCTCATCGATTGCATTCATCGCCTTCGATATGGCCGTGTATACTGCATTCGACTTCGGACTCTCTACTGCAAATAAAATCGCCTGAGCAATATTCAGCTTCGCTTCCGGCCATCCGTTGTTACGATAGGCGTCCAGTGCTCCAATAGCCTGGGTCATCGCTTGTGGATTCGCCAGACCGATATCTTCGCTACTTGCTGCAATCAGACGTCTGATAAATGTCATCGGATCCATGCCCAGCTTCTCTACGGCGTACAAAAACCAGAACAACGCAGCATCACTGGAACCACGAATGCTCTTGTGAAAAGCAGACAGCACATCATATTGCGTGGACTCATCGGCCTTTACAATTGGACGACGGATCGATTCCTCCGCAACGGCAAGCGTAATATGAATGGAACCATCCTTCTCGGGCGGCGTGGTCAGTGCAGCAAGTTCCAGAGCATTCAGAGCACGCCGAATGTCTCCATTAGCCATTGTGGCAATATGATCCAAGGCTTCGTCATCTGCCTGCAGTTCCATGAATCCAAGCCCTTTATCGGAATCAGCCAGTGCTCGGCGCATGGCGACAAGCGAATGTGCCTTGTTCAGCGACTCAAGCTGAAAGAGGGTTGAGCGGCTCATCAAGGCTCCATTCACGTAATGAAAAGGATTCTCTGTCGTAGCACCGATAAATATGATGGTGCCCTTCTCCACTGCTGGCAGCAATGCGTCTTGACGGGAACTATTGAAGCGGTGTACCTCATCAAGGAACAATATGGTTTTGGTTCCGTACAATTGCTTGTTCGTCTGTGCCTGTTCGATGACTTCACGTACGTCCTTCACCGAAGCGTCCACTGCATTCAGACGAACAAACTCTCCCTGTGTATGCTGGGAGATGATGTGAGCAAGCGTAGTCTTCCCGCAGCCGGGAGGACCGTATAATAAGATGGATGAAATCTGGTCTGCTTCAATGGCGCGCCGCAGCAGCTTACCCGGTCCAACAATATGTTCTTGTCCAATATATTCATCAAGACGCTCTGGTCGCATGCGGTCTGCAAGCAGTCTTGCCTGGGGCTTGGAGTCCTGTTGAAACGAAAATAAATCCATTGCTCATCACTTCCTTAACGGATTACCTATCCTAGGTTGAAACTAAACGCCTGAATAATCTCTATTCTCTATCATATCATAATCCTGCGGCAGCATAGCCATAAATGCACCAAGCGCACTGCTGACGAACGCATCCTTGCGAGTAATAAAACGAGTCATCATCCGGCTCATCCCAGTGGGAAGTGAATGTTTGCCAAGCATGCCGCTTTCAATCTGCTGGCGAATAACAATCTCCGGTAACAATGAAATCCCCATCCCCGATGCCACGCCACTGATAATGGCTTCCAGCGTACCAAATTCCATAATTACCGGACGATTTACCCCATAGGATAGCAACCACTCCTCTAGCGTCTGTCGATAGGAACACCCCATGCTGTAGACAAGGATCGGTTTACGAGTCAGCTCATCTGCTGGCATTACGCCCGATGAAACCACAAACAATTCTTCATCAAATACATCAACAGATGCGATCTCGGGATGATCGCAGGAGCAACCAATAAACGCCCCTTCCAATTCATACCCGATAACTTGATCTATGAGCATTTGCGAATTGCCGGTAGCCAGTGACAAAGATACGTCAGGATATTGTCTATAATATCCTGCAAAAAGTTCAGGCAACCGCACCGCAGCAGCGGTCTGCGTAGAGCCTATTCGTAGTGGACCTGATGGCGTGTTCGTCGCCCGAAGCGCCTTGGAAGCATCATTCAGCAAACCAATAATTTTATCCGCGTAAGCCAGCAGCATCTCTCCGGCTGGAGATAACGTCATTCCCCGGTTGTGACGAATGAACAGCGTTGTACCCACTTCTGCTTCCAGATGTCTGATCCGGGCCGTTACGTTGGATTGCACATACCCCAGCTTCGAAGCGGCTTTCGTCAAGTTTCCTTCCTGTGCAACACATTGAAATATTCGAAGATCTCCGCTCTCCATCGAGTCCTCCACTCTGACATCATTCAAAATGATGTCCAGTTCACTAACAATCATTATACTTCATGTGCAAACAAGACTACAATTCATGTAGATTCCAAACCAGTCAACCAAATGGATGAGGATAAGGAGTGTTCAACATGACATACTGGAAAAACAGAGTAGCCTTAATCACAGGCGGCGGAACAGGCATAGGCCGTGCGGTAAGTCTGCTGCTGGCTCACAAGGGAGCATTGGTCGCCGTCAACTATTCCTGCTCGCAGGCTGCAGCCGAGGAGACGGTTCAACAGATTTTGGATGAAGGAGGGCAAGCATTCGCCGTTCAAGCCAATGTTGCCGATGATACGGACGTCAGGCAGATGGTCGCTACCGTAACCGAAACATATGGCCCCCTAACTGCCCTTGTGAATAATGCCGGAATCACTCATCATATTCCCCTGCACGATCTGGAATCCGTAACGGATGACATCTGGAATGAATTGTATGATGTGAATGTGAAAGGCATGTTTCATTGTGCTCGTGCAGTGTCGGAGGGAATGCGGCAGGCAGGCGGTGGCTCCATTGTGAATCTGGGCAGTATTGCGGGCAGCACAGGTTCCGGATCTTCCCTCCCTTACGCGGTCTCCAAAGCGGCAGTTCACGGCCTGACCTTATCTCTTGCTCACGCACTCTCACCGCTCATTAGGGTAAATGCCATCGTCCCTGGCGCTGTTGCAACACGGTGGTGGGCCGGAAACGAGGAGCGAATGAATCGTCTCGGCGGCTCGTTGTTATTGCAGAGAATTTCCTCGCCTGAAGATATCGCACATATGATATGCGCTGCGCTTGAACAGCCATCCATGACCGGACAGCTTATTACCGTAGATGGCGGACAGACGTTATGAGCCCCAGTAATGAAAAAGACAGCCGCACGATGAAACCCGTGAAATATACGATGTGGATCTTGCTAACGACATTAATCATGGGTACTTCTTTTCCGGTTGGCAAAATCGGCATGGTATATGCTCCCCCTTTCCTGCTCATGGGTATACGTTACGTACTGGCAGGTGGCTTGATGGCCTGGTTTCTGCGGAAACGCCTTTTACCTGCCGGATGGCAAGCCTGGTTGAAAATCATTTGGATTGGCCTGTTCCAATCTGCTGGAGTGATGGGATGCGCTTACTACAGCATGAACTGGATTACATCCGGTGAGTCAGCCATACTTACCTTTACCAATCCGCTGCTGGTCATTATGATCAGTGCTTTATTGTATCGGTTAACGTATCGCTTCAGCCAATGGATTGGTGTTATCCTCGGTCTTGTGGGCATCCTGTTAACCTTTGGTTGGCATATGAGTTTTAGCCCCGGTACCTGGATCGGATTCGGCGGTGCAGTCTCCTTTGCGGCATCCACTTTGCTCATTAAACGCTGGGGTGAACGTTACGATACCTTTGTGCTTACCGCTTACCAGATGCTAGCTGGAGGTGCTGTGTTGCTCCTGCTAAGCGCATGGACTGAACAGCCTCATTTTATCGTGAACGTAACTTCGGTCGCGGTGCTGCTCTGGTTGACGCTTGCTTGCTCCATTATCCAGTTCTCACTCTGGTTTTATTTACTGCAGCATAGTGATCCCGCCCAAACCAGTTCCTATCTGTTTCTGGCACCGTTCTTTGGTGTATTGTCGAGCTGGATTTTGCTGGGGGAACAGGTTCAATGGTTCGTTGGTGCAGGCGGCATACTCATTGGTATCGGTATTTTTCTGGTCAACCGTCGTTCAACTGCACTGAACAGGAAAAACCATTCATCCGAGCTCCACAGGTATTCTTCGTCAGCAAATTGAGATTTTTCATACAAAAGCAGAAAAAGGCATGCGCTATGGAATTTGCCCATGAACGTCATGCCTTTTATCTCATTTATATTACCAAGCTTTGCCATGTTTAATCGGTATCACTGTCCGGCCAACCCTGAATGGTTACCGGTTCGCCATCCGAATGATGTGCTGCAGCCGCATAAGACGGCAGTTCACCGTCATGGAACAGCCACAACTCGTGCAATGCCCTTGTACAGCCCACGTACAGCAGCTTGGCATCACCCGCATTAGACAGATAATGCTGCTCATCCGCATCTGCCACAATAACCGCATCAAACTCTAGTCCCTTGGACAGATAGACAGGTAAAACCGAATGTCCACCCGTGTACTGCTTTTTGCCGCCATCGATCAAATTTAGGTCCCAGCCCGCATCCAGAAGTTCACGATGAAGTTCCACTGCTTCATGTAGGGTACGCGTCAAAATGGATACTGTGCGGTAGTCTTTCACCGTTAACAGCTTCAAAGCCCGTTCAAGACTCTTCATTCTCCCTTCACCCTCATAGGCTAATGTTCGAACCGGATCCCCGCTCCGGAAAACAGGAATCGCCGTAATCCCGCTTTTGACGCCACGTTCCAGAATCGTATTGGCATAATCAATAATTTCCATGGTGGAACGATAGCTCCGGGTCAAGGCAAAGTAAGCATTCTGCTCGTCGGGAAACAGGGTACTCATCTCTTCCCACGCATGAACGCCGCGATACTCATGAATGCCTTGGGACAAGTCACCCAAGATGGTGAAGGAATGTCCCTTGACGAACAGATCCAGCAGAGCGACGTGAAATGGCGAGAAATCCTGCGCTTCATCAATTACGACATGATCAAATCGTTCCGACCCTTCAATATCATGAATAAGCGTGTGAATATACACGAGCGCAGGCAGATCCTCTTCACGAATGACATCCTGCTTCAGATCTGCTGTCGTCTGCTTCATCACATCTTTGGGAATAAGACTGCTTAGTGAAGCAGGCACTGAGCCGCCCTTAGCGGCCTTGAACAGCTGTTTGTACAGTGTGAGCGCTTCATATTGAGGCCACTTTTTGGCATATGCTTTTTCACGCGTCGCTGCTTTCTTTTTACGTTCTTTGCGCACGCTTTCGGGACAAGGCTTTTTGAGCTCCATTTCAATCCAGCGGTGGATCCGCGCCATGACGCGCTCTTTCCGTTTAGCCAGAGGGTAGTGCTTATATTCTTCGCTAAACCAGCTTTCAATCTCTGCCTTGCTAAGCACCGCACCGTCCCAGGGACTGAAGTCCAGATCGGGTACAGCTTCCTCCTCCATGCCTGACAGCCAATCCCGAATGAGTTCCATGAAGCGTATCGAACCCTTATAGCGCCCAGGTACATCATCGTTCAATTCGGGACGTGCTTCCGGCGTTTCAAACCAGGTGTTTAGTGTCTCCGACGTATCTGCCAGAGGCATATCCAATCCAAGCAGATTCATCGCCCAATCCGGGAATGTGCGCTGCTGAATATCTCCAACGCCAAGTTCTGGGAGTACATCCGAGATGTAATCGAGGAACATGTGGTTGGGTGCGAAGATAACCATCTTCTCCGCAGATACCTGCTCTTTGTACTGATACAGCAAAAAGGCAAGCCGGTGCAGGGCAACGGTTGTTTTCCCCGAACCAGCCACACCCTGGATGATCAATGCCGTGTTCCTTGCCGCACGAATGATCTGATCCTGTTCTGCCTGAATGGTGGATACGATATCACGAAGCTTGTTATCCTTGTTCTCTCCCAGCCGATAGACGAGAAACTCATCCGATACGGCCGGCTGGTCGCTATCCCGGTTGTATGTATCCGCAACACGCTCCAATATCCGCTGCCGGATAACCACGTTGCGTTTCAGATAGACCAGGCCTTCAATCAAACCTTCTGGTGCTTCGTAAGTTGCGGAGGCTTCCCCTCCTGTAAATGAGTAAAACAGGCTCGCGACAGGAGCGCGCCAATCGATGACGAGTGGATGCTCTCCCACCTCTTCGCGGTCTACGCCGACTTTGCCAATGTACAGCGGCTTCCGTTCCCCGCTGCCCTGTTCTTCGAAATCCAAGCGTCCGAAATAGGGTTGCTGCGCGCTCTTGGACAAGGCGGTGCGGCGCTCTTCGCGTCCGGCTTCCAGCACTTGTTCGGTGAAATCGTGGCCGGTATACACTGGAATACCCTGCAGCCGTTCCAGCTGACGATCCACTTCCTCCATCGTTCGCTCTAACCTGTACTCTTCTTCTTGATAGGCACTTTGAAAGCTGTCTGACATGTTTCAGTTACCTCCTAAGAATATGTTTTTTTGCATAGCCAATCTGACTGACGACACAAAAGGATACCCACTATATCATATTGAATTGCAAAAAGCTACAGCTAACAGAATGAAAAGATCAAAGGAAACCGCTGTTCTCCTCCCTTTAAGACGATTGAACAGCGGTTAACATTTCCATCAATTAATATTCCTCGGGCTCAGTCTTTCCATCTTGTGCAACAAACTGCTTCTGAGCCAGTTCACGATATACCGGATGTGTGCTGATCAGCTCTGCATGTGTGCCCGTCCCAGTGACATGGCCCTGCTCCAATACAACAATCTGATCCGAATCCACGACTGTGGACAAACGGTGCGCAATAACAACAGTTGTCCGCCCTTCCATCAGATTCGAAAGGGCTTGTTGCACTTCATGTTCCGAAGTGCTGTCCAAACTGGATGTTGCCTCATCAAGCATTAGTATATCCGGGCTGCGCAGCAGTGCCCTGGCGATGGCAATGCGCTGACGCTGACCACCAGAGAGCTTGATTCCGCGTTCCCCCACCTCGGTCTCGTAACCCTGAGGCAAGTTATCAATAAATGCGGACGAATACGCCATGTCTGCAGCATGCCGGATCTCGTCCATACTTGCCTCGCGTCCAAGTCCATAGGTAATGTTGTCCTTGATGGTACCTGCCATTAGCGGACTCTCCTGGGAAACATATCCGATCTTGCTGCGCCAGGAAGCAAGCGAATAATCCGTTATGTCTTGTCCACCGTATGTTATGTTACCCGTACCCGGAAGGTAAAACTGCTCGAGCAGCGAGAAAAGCGTTGATTTGCCACTGCCGCTCGGACCGACGATCGCCGTCACTTGACGTGCCGGCACGGTCAGATTAATGCCATGCAGCACTTCTTCTCCTGTAATATAAGAGAAATGCAGTTTGTTGAATGCAATCGTCTCGTTGCCCTTTGGGGCTGACTTCGTACGGTGTTGTGGTTCTTCTTCATGTGCGAGAATAGCCTGAATGCGTTCGGTTGCACCAACAACCTTCTGCAAACGCGAATACAGCGTCGTGAACTGCCCCATTGGCATAATAACTTGGAACAGCAGCAGGATAAAGGCCACCAGTTCGCCGGGAGATAACATCCCCGATGCAACCCGCATACCGCCAACGCCCAGAATAACAACCAATACAGCAGTCATGACAAAGGTAAACAGAGGGCCGATCAGCGCCAGGATTCTTGCTTCCTGCAAGCCAAATGCGAACATTTTGCCAATGCGGGAATGTCCCGCTTCCGCCTCCTGTTTTTCGGTGCCATACGCTTTTACCAATCGGATCTCACTAATAACCTGGCTCAGCACGGAAGTGAGGCCGGCCATCTCATCCTGCTGCTTTTTGGAGATTTTGTACATTTTACGTCCAACCGGCAGCAGAATCAGCAGCGTTAGCGGTACAAGGCTCAGGATGATGAGCGACATGACCCAATCGAGATAGAAAAGCAAAGCCACCCCGCCCACGACCGCAACGATATTGGATACAAAGGAGACCAGATAGTCGGCAATCAGTGTCATGATCTGGCTTGTATCATTAGTGATGCGGCTCATCGTATCTCCTGTACGATTACGATCAAAATATGGCATTGGCAGGGATAATACTTTGTTCCACAGCTTCGTTCGCAGCGTTGCTACCACGCGTTGTCCTGCATAATTCAACATATAGATGCTGATGCCTGAAGCAATCGCCTGAATGACAAAAGCGCCAAGCAGGAGAAAAATGACGGATTTATTGAGTGCAGACATCGTTAGTCCATCAATGAGGCCCTTGGTCATCAGTGGAACAATTAACCCGGCCGTAGTCTGAATGAGGGTCAGAATCAATGCGACGATCAAAATGAGTTTGGGAGGTTCTGTGGAAGCAATCAGCTTCACGAAATCTTTGAATCCTTTTTTCCCCAGCTTCGGTTCAACCCGGTCCGTCTGTTCCTTCTCTTCCATTCCCCGTTCCTCCCGTTCTCCACATGTTCACCAGAGATCATACGTATGACTTGTCCGTACGTCCCAACTTGTTACAATACGCCATGCAGTACAAAGTTGGCCAGAAACAGAATGGCTATGCCATACATGACCACAGGTACCTGTTTCCCTTGACCTGCGGCCAGCTTCGCCAGTGGATAGGCAATGAATCCAAACGCCATGCCGTCCACAATGCTATACGTAAAGGGAATCATGACCATAATCAGAAATGCCGGGAATGCCTCTGTAAAGTCACCAAAATCCATATCCTTCACACCTTGTACCATCAAACCGCCAATGATGATCAAAATGGGTGCTATTGCACTGTCTGGAATATACCCAAGCAGCGGGATAAAGAAAAAAGTCGCGCCGAACAGCACGGCTGTAACGAGTGGAGTCAAGCCCGAGCGTCCGCCTGCAGCAATCCCGGCCGTAGTCTCTGCCGCGGCTACAGGAGGACTGCTCCCGAATATGCCTGCCAATACCGTGCTGATCGACAGGGCGCGCAGGCTGCCTTTGAATCGCTGCGGGCGATCAATCATTTGCGTCTGAGCCGTTATCAATCCGATATTTTCGAATACCACAATAAGCAGCAGCAAAAACACGGCAATCCAGAACGCGACATCAGCCAGCTTCATTAGAGATAACTCGCCAAACAAGCCGCCGTATTGACGCAGCGCTTCCATAGCGGACACCGGTTCACCCGGGTGCACTGCACCAAGCACATAGGCAAGTCCAGTCCCGATAAGAATACTGATGAGAAGACCGCCCTGAATATTACGTATGAATAGAATCACGGCAAGCACCAGTGTTACGCAGGCCGTAATGACATTGGGATCATTGAAATGCCCGATTGCGACAAACGTGGTCTGATGAGCAATAACGATTCCGCTTTTCTGCAAACCAATAAAGGTCAAAAACAGGCCAATTCCCACCGTAATCCCATGCTGCAGGTTCTTCGGTATGGCTTCGCTGATCAATTTATATAGTGACGTAAACGCAACAATTGCAAACAGTATACCTGTAACGGCCACAACAGCCAGTGCTTCCTGCCAGCTCAGCTTCATGGAATGTACGAGTGTGTACGTAAAAAATGCATTAATCCCCATTCCGGGTACAACCACAATAGGTGACTTTCCGCCGAATGCCATCAGTAAGCAACCCGCAATAGACGTCAGCAGTGTGCCTACCATCGCTGCCTGCAAAGGCATGCCGGCATCTGCCAGTATTGTAGCATTGACCATCACGATATAAACGACAGCAAAATAGGAGATGGCTCCCGCCACAATCTCTTTTTTCCACTGGTCCCCCGGCTCCACACCGAGACGTCTGGTCATCCAACCTTGTTTCATCCGTTCTGTTCCCCTCTCTCTATGTACACTGACATTTCTCTATATATTTATCATCATTTCGCGCAGCACCACATATCATACACGGTTTTGAGATTGAAGTACATCACGCGATGACTATAAAAAAGCGCAGGCGCCTTGTAGGCACCTACGCTTTTCGCTCAACAGGTTACTGTTGTTTTTTCGCTGCATTTTCAATCAATTCCTTGACTGCCACACTGACCATAATCAGTCCGGCTACCGGAGGAACAAACGCGTTGCTCGCTGGTGGCTGTTTCGCCTTGCGAATTTCCGGTGCGTTCTCAGGAACGATCTTTTGAGTAACATCTTCACGCGGCTTTAATGGCTCCTCCGTAGAGAAAACCACTTTGACCCCTTTTTTGATGCCTTCTTTGCGCAGTTTTGTGCGAACCACACGGGCAATCGGGTCCATGGACGTTTTGGAAATATCCGCAACCTGGAATTTCGTCGGGTCCATTTTATTCGCCGCACCCATGCTGGAAATCACGGGAATCTTACGTTTAAGGCATTCCTTGATGAGATGGATTTTGTAGATGATCGTGTCGGATGCATCCAAGACATAATTCAGTTCATATTTAAACAGTTCCTCATACGTTTCTTCCGTGTAAAACATGTTCAAGGCGATGGCTTCAATCTCGGGGTTAATCAGCTTAACCCGTTCCACCATCAGATCCGCTTTTTTCTG
Organism: Paenibacillus pabuli; assembly: GCF_039831995.1. Classification (NCBI taxonomy): domain Bacteria; kingdom Bacillati; phylum Bacillota; class Bacilli; order Caryophanales; family Paenibacillaceae; genus Paenibacillus; species Paenibacillus pabuli. The sequence continues at coordinate 560,520 of NZ_JBDOIO010000004.1, read as the reverse complement.
ACCAACGGTCGTGGTCAAAGCGTGAATCTGGCGGTTAACGTTGGTGATGTCCACCACATCCTTATCGATCAGGATGATGCGTCCAACCCCGCTGCGAGCAAGGGCTTCAACGGCCATACCGCCCACGCCGCCGATACCAAGCACGGCAACTGTACTATTTTTCAAGGCATCCAGACCTTCAGGTCCGATCGCCAGTTCTGTTCTCGAAAATTGATGGAGCATTGAGAATCGATGCCTCCTTTATTTCTTTTCCGCCACCGGTTTACGGGCTACACGGATGTGAAGCTGTTCCAATTGGGACCCGTCTACTTCGGAAGGTGCATTCATAAGCAGATCGGTTGCACTTGCCGTTTTCGGGAAGGCAATCGTTTCACGCAGGTTTGTACGGCCTGCCAGCAGCATCACCAGACGGTCGAGACCGAAAGCGATTCCGCCGTGTGGTGGCGTTCCGTATTCGAATGCTTCAAGCAGGTATCCGAATTTCTCGTTGGCTACTTCTGGAGAGAGTCCCAGGGCAGCAAACATTTTTTCCTGAACGTCACGTTTGTAGATACGCATTGAACCGCCCCCTACTTCATAACCATTCAGAACAAGGTCATAGGCTTGAGCGCGAATGGCACCTGGATCTGTATCGAACAGATGCACATCTTCGTCTTTTGGACGAGTGAACGGATGGTGTTCAGCCACATAACGTTTCGCATCTTCATCATATCCGAGCAATGGGAAGTCCACAACCCAGGCAAATTTGAATTTGCTGTCATCGATCAGACCAAGTTGACGGCCGATTTTCAGACGCAGTGCACCCAGAACGTCTGCAACCACTTTTTTGTTGTCTGCAGAGAAGAGCAGCAAGTCGCCTTCTTCAGCGCCAGTGCGTTCTTTAACGGCTTCAATCTCTTCCGGTGTAAAGAATTTCACGATTGGCCCTTTGAATTCTCCGTCTTTCACTTGAATCCACGCCAAACCTTTGGCACCGTAACGTGCTGCGAATGGTCCGAGATCATCGATCTCTTTGCGGCTCCATGTGCCACAGCCTTTGGCATTTAGCACTTTCACTTCTCCACCTTTTTCGATGACAGAAGCAAATACCTTCACACCACTGTTCGCTACGATATCGTTCATTTCCACCAATTCCATGCCAAAGCGCAGATCCGGTTTGTCAGAACCGTATTTACCCATCGCATCTGCATACGTAATCCGTTGAAACGGCAGTTCAAGCTCAATGCCTTTTGTTTCACGAAGCAATTTGGCCATCAGTTCTTCCATCATCGGCAGCAGGTCATCCTGTTGCAGGAAGGAAGTCTCGATGTCGACTTGTGTGAACTCAGGTTGACGGTCTGCACGCAGATCCTCATCGCGGAAACAGCGGGCGATTTGATAATAGCGCTCAAGTCCGCCGACCATCAGCAATTGTTTGTAGATTTGCGGGGACTGCGGCAGGGCGAAGAATTCACCTTCATGCACACGGCTTGGTACGAGATAGTCACGTGCACCTTCCGGGGAGCTCTTCGTCAGGATTGGTGTTTCCACTTCAACGAACTCTTCTCCATCCAGGAAGTCACGGAATACTTTGGACGCTTTGGAACGCAGTTTCAGTGTTTCGAACATTTCCGGACGACGCAGATCCAGATAACGATATTTCAAGCGAAGAGACTCATCGACTTCTACACCATCTTCAATGAAGAATGGCGGCGTTTTTGCCGCGTTCAGCACTTCGATTTCCGTAATCTGAACTTCAATTTCACCTGTAGGCAGGTTTTTGTTCACAGTCTCTTCATCACGTTTAACCACTTTACCCGATACGGCGATAACATACTCACTGCGTACTCGGTCAGCAATTTGCAGAGCTTCCCCGGAGTATGCCGGGTTAAATACCACTTGTACAATGCCGCTGCGGTCACGCAGATCGATAAACAGTACGCCCCCCAGGTCACGGCGGGTTTGTACCCAGCCGTTCAATGTTACGGTTTCGCCGATGTGTGCGGTCGTTAATGCGCCGCAATGATGACTTCTTTTCATAACCAAACTCCTCATTATGTGAATTTCCGTTCTGTGCAAGTAGGCCAAGACCTTTACTTTTAACAGCGCGGTTGCGTGAAGACGATGTATTGAAAGGCATGGTACTTACGGGAGCTGTAACCTTCTTGGACAAAATCCAGATAGAATGGCTCCAGGCCCAGTAGGATGCCGAATCATTAGAATTAAACTTAACTTACTAGGTACGAGCTTATTTGGCTCCCTGAATAGTTGCAATCAGCTCTTCCAGTTTCACGGTTTGCTGTTCTCCTGTATCCATCGCCTTGAGTGCAATTTCCCCACGTTCCAGTTCATCGTCGCCAAGAATGGCCGTGTAACGGGCTTTGTAACGATCGGCTGATTTCATTTGAGCTTTCATCTTGCGTCCTAGATAGTCACGTTCACCCGAGAGACCAGACTGACGAAGCTTGAACAACAGACGGTTTACTTCTCGATCTGCTGCTTCTCCAAGAGCAACAAAGTATACATCAAGCGGAGTGAGGGCACTTACATCAATATTTTGGTGTTCCAGAATCAGTTGAATGCGTTCCAGCCCGATCCCAAAACCGATGCCCGGTTGATCCGGCCCACCAATGTCCCCAACGAGGCCGTTATATCTGCCGCCGCCACCAACGGTGTCAATCGCACCAATCCCCTGAGCTTTCAATTCAAATGCGGTCATCGTGTAATAATCCAGTCCGCGCACGAGACGTGTGTTCACTTCATAATCCACGCCGAAATCATTCAGGAAACCTTGAACTTTGGCAAAGTGGTTCGTTGCTTCCTCGTCCAGGCTATCCAGAATGGAAGGCGCACCGACAAATTTGTCCTGATCTACCTTACAATCGAGGACGCGAAGCGGATTACGTTCCATACGATTTTGGCAATCCTTGCACAAGGTGTCCTTCATCGGTCTCAGGAAGCCCAGCAGCTCTTCACGATAGGCAGCACGGCTTGCCGCATTACCCACCGAGTTCACTTCAACTTTGACATCCTTCAATCCCAGCTCAACACAGAACTGATAACCAAGTGCGATAACCTCTGCATCAATCGCCGGATCTACTGCTCCGAATGCCTCTACCCCGAACTGGTGGAACTGACGCTGGCGTCCTGCTTGCGGACGCTCATAACGAAACATGGGACCTACATAATAAAGTTTCGTAACGTCTGGCTCCCCATAAAGCTTATTCTCTACAAAAGCACGAACAACACCAGCGGTTCCTTCTGGACGAAGCGTCATGCTGCGATCACCCTTGTCCTTGAACGTGTACATTTCTTTCTCAACGATGTCGGTTGTTTCCCCTACCCCTCGCTCAAACAGTGAAGTCTGCTCGAAAATGGGTGTACGGATCTCCCGATAATTAAACCGGCGGCACAGATCTTTAATTTTCTCTTCGACAAACTGCCACTTTTCCACGACTCCAGGCAGCAAATCCTGCGTTCCCGTTGGTTTCTGAAAAGCCATCTTTCATCCCTCCAGCATTATTTTCTCTATATAACAAAAAAACCCCTCGCCCTGTCGCTGCATACAGCAAACAAAGGGACGAGAGATTGTGTTTATACATTCACCCGTGGTACCACCCACATTCCGGAACTCCTGACACTTTCGCCGTTCAGGTGACCATCTGATCATAAAGGACTGACTTGCTGCAATCCGATCAAACCATCGTTCCGCTCTACGTGTAACGCACGTCCTGCGCAGGCCGGCTAATGACAATCAGAATCATGTCTGATGTGTTCGCCGTCTGTTCTCGGGGAAGTCATTCGTCCGCTCATCAAGAGAATCCTTACAGCCAGGGGATTCCTCTCTGTTCATGTGGGCACGGAGTACTTGGTCCCGTCATCAAATCAGTAATATAATTCAAGAAAACGACTGATATTGACTATAGTCAACATATTATTTTCTGATTGTAATGAACCGCAGTACTAAAGTCAAGGGCTAACATCAAAAGACAACAAAAAAAAACCTGCACACGGTGTGCAGGCTCAAAGGATATATAAAAAAAGGGGGTCATGCTTGTTATTATAAACGCCCTATGTTAAAGCCTTATGTAACTAATATTACAGTAATATTACAAAAATGATAGCGCTTTATTTACGCAAAATATAATTAGAGTTATTAAGAAGAGCCCTGGCGAATCGCACTGAACTAATAGTCAGGCGCCGCAAGGGCTCTTCACGATCTACACGTTAATTCAATTCTTCCACATAGGCGTTGTTGGACCGAAGCTTATGAATAATTTCATCATAATCCTCGTCCTGGACTTTGGCAGACAAAACATAATGCAGATCATCATAATCATCCGAGGATACGTCAGCCGCACCGAGTAGGTCGCCGTCCCTATTCACATTGTCGCGTGAATCCCGATCAGCATTACGATCCACATTACTAACCACTGGAACTACGTTCTCGCTTGCCGGAACCCCAGGTGCAGTTCCCACACCCATAGTTCCATTTGTACCTGCGCCACCTGCCGTGTTATAAGGCACCAGCGGTAGCAAGATTCGTTTATCTCTGCCAACCGCACTGTCCAGCTGTCCTACCTCCAAATGCTCGGTCCGAAACGTCTGAAGTGAAGTTCTAGCACCCTCCGCCTCATCTTCGGTTCGAAAATATGCCTGAATATGCTTTGCCATGTCAAACCCTCCTTTATCGGAATACATTGCATCTTTTATTGTGCAGATCTAACTTAATTACCCGTGACAGATTAGATGACTTTCAGCAGTTCACGAACAAATGCAGGCTCATCGGCTGGTGTTCTTGATGTAATGTAATTTCCATCCACTACCGCCTCATGATCCTTAAATTCAGCACCCGCATTGACCATATCATCCTTAAGTGGAGGATAGGACGTAATGGTTCGCCCTTTGAGTAAGTCAGCGCTGGCCAGAATTTGCGGGCCATGGCAGATGGCCGCGATTGGTTTCTTCGCACTGTTAATCTCCGTTACAAATTTCAGAATATTCGCATCCGTACGCAGGTTTTCAGGAGAAGATCCCCCTGGAATAACCACAGCGTCATAATCTGAAGCTGACACTTCTGAAATCGCCTTGTCTGAAGTATAGGAGGCCTTACCGCCTTTACCTTTAAGCGTTTCTCCTGCCTTCAAACCGATGATTTCCACATCATGCCCGGCTTTTTTTACCTCATCATATGGAACCTGCATTTCCGAATCTTCAAAATCGTTCGCCAATAAAAAAGCAACTTTACTCATAACGTACGTTCTCCTTTCCGTGTTCGAAAAATCTTTTCGTATTCGGGTTTTGCAGAACTTTGTAATCTACAAATTCAGTAAATCCGTTTACAAACCCTGAACCTCGGCACAATCATGCGCCTCGTGTTGTTATTACCCTAACCAGACCTGTTTATAACAGCTTAAGCAATCAATATTTAGAGTTTGGAACTCTCCAGCACAAAATGATGGAAGCATGAAAAACCCCGATTCATCCATCGAATCGAGGCTTTCTAGGCCTGTTGCTATACAGGTAAGCTTCAACATATATATGACTGCATGCTTACAGCTTTTCTTTCAACATACTAGGCACGCGGAAGATGACTCTGTTCTCCCTTGTCCGAATCTTGGGTAGACCAAATCGTAGCCATGCATTCAGAAGCTGCACGAGCCAATTTTAGCGACTCATACAGATTCCCTGGAATAAGCAGTGGTTCCATGCGGGAACGTGTTATCTTGGCAGATTGACGCATAGTGAGAGATACTCCTTTGATCAGCTTATCTAGTGCTTGAACTATCCCTCATTATGGCCTGATCTCGGATGAATTATGCACGTGCTTCCTGACGGACAGGGCTCTCCAGCATTAAGGTCACAGGACCCCAGTTGGTGAAGGACACATCCATCATCGCTCCGAATCTCCCTGTTTCCACCTGAATGCCTTTGTCCCTCAACAGTTGATTAAAGGTCTCATATAATACCTCAGCAGCTTCAGGCCGGGCGGCAGCTGCAAAACTCGGCCGTTTCCCTTTGCGGCAGTCGCCGTATAAAGTGAATTGAGAGACTGAAAGGACAGCGCCACCTACGTCCACAAGGCTAAGGTTCATCTTTTCCTGATCATCCTCAAAAATTCGAAGTCCTGCCACCTTGTCTGCGAGGTACACTGCATCCTTCTCCGTGTCCTCATGGGTAATACCCACGAGCAGCATTACCCCGGATTCAATCCGTCCCGTTATTTCGTCTCCAACGGTAACCTGAGCCTCTTTGCAACGTTGTACAAGAACTCTCATCTTACAGGCTCCTTACTGCATAATCCGATGCACTGAATAGACATCCTTCACCCGTTTGATCCGTTCGACAACAGAATGCAGATGCTCTGTATTGCGGATCAGGATCGTAACGTGCACCAATGCTAATTTATTTTTGTCTGTCCGTCCGGTGACGGCAGATATATTTGTTTTACTTTCGGACACTGCCTGAAGCACCTCATTAAGCAATCCGTTGCGATCATGTCCGGTAATCTCGATATCGACACTGTAATTGGCCTCGATATTTTCTTCCCATTCCACCTCTATCACGCGTGCTGCTTCTTCTCCATCCCCGCTTGACGGAATGTTTGGACAGTCACTCCGGTGCACGGAAACACCGCGTCCGCGCGTAACATAACCGATAATGTCATCACCTGGAACAGGGTTACAACAGCGCGCGAAACGAACGAGCAAGTTATCGATGCCTTTGACGCGGATGCCGTTGGTTGGACGATTCTTACGTTCAGGTGCAGGTTTCAGCTCCCGCATTTCGGAATTCAGTTCGAGCAAGCTCGACTCTTCCTGTTCCTTACGCAATTTCTCCGTTGCTTTGGTTATGATCTGCGCAGCTGTAATCCCACCGAATCCAACCGCTGCAAGCATGTCATCAATATCGTTAAAAGCATATTTTTTGCATGCTTCCATCAATTTGTCATCCGTCATCCACGCAGAAGGATCAAGCCCCATACGTTTCAACTCACGCTCACAGCTTTCGCGGCCTTTTTCAACGTTTTCTTCGCGGCGTTCCTTCTTGAACCATTGCTTGATCTTAGCCCTCGCATGAGATGATTTCGCAATTTTGAGCCAATCCTGACTTGGACCATATGAATGTTTGGATGTCAGAATCTCAATGATATCCCCAGTCTTCAGATGGTAATCAAGCGGAACGATGCGACCGTTTACTTTGGCACCAATTGTACGGTTGCCCACTTCGGTATGAATTCTGTACGCAAAATCCAGCGGCACGGAACCTGTAGGCAGCTCAATGACTTCACCTTTTGGCGTAAATACAAATACCAAATCAGAGAAGAAATCCATCTTAAGGGATTCGACAAATTCAGATGCATCCTGCGCTTCATTTTGAAGCTCAAGAATTTCCCGGAAAAACGTGATTTTATCTTCAAAATTATTTCCGGTTGCCGCACCTTCCTTATAGGCCCAGTGGGCCGCAATCCCGAATTCGGCAGTACGGTGCATATCCCATGTCCGAATCTGAACTTCAGTCGGCTCTCCATTCGGTCCAACCACCGTTGTATGGAGCGATTGGTACATGTTAGCCTTCGGCATGGCAATGTAATCCTTGAAACGCCCGGGCATTGGTTTCCATAATGTGTGTATAATGCCGAGGGTAGCATAACAATCCTTGATATTATCCACAATAATACGAATCGCAAGCAAATCGTAGATTTCGTTGAACTGCTTGTTCTTCGTTGTCATTTTTTTGAACACACTGTAAATATGTTTCGGACGACCAGACAGATCTGCCTGAATCCCCATTTCATCAAGCTTGGTCGTGATCCCGTCCATGACCGTATCGATATACTGCTCACGTTCTGCACGCTTCTTGTGCATCAGATTCGCAATTCGGTAGTATTGCTGCGGATTCAAATAACGGAGAGCGATGTCCTCCATTTCCCATTTGATCGCAGAGATACCCAAACGGTTGGCAATGGGACAGAAAATCTCCAGCGTCTCATAAGAAATCCTGCGCTGGCTTTCTTCCGACTGAAATTTGAGTGTCCGCATATTGTGCAGACGGTCAGCCAATTTGATAACGATGACACGGATGTCCTGCGCCATGGCGATGAACATTTTACGATAGTTTTCGTTCTGCTGCTCTTCCTTGGAGCGGAACTGAATACGTTCCAGCTTCGTCAAGCCGTCAACAAGCATGGCACACGTATTGCCGAAGTGATTGCGGATTTCTTCAAGCGATACCGTAGTATCTTCTACAACATCATGAAGAAGCGCTGCAATAATGGAGATGGTGTCCATCTGCATGTTCACAACAATGTCGGCAACCGCAAGCGGATGCAGAATATACGGTTCTCCCGATTTACGCGTCTGTCCATGGTGGGCCTGATCAGCAAATTCGTAAGCTTCACGTATGCGCACCAGATCGGGTTCTTTGATATAAGCTCCGGCCTTCTCGAGTAATTGCTCTATGCCCATTCTGATCTGTTCCGTGTCCTTTCTATACAAAATGGAACCCGTGACAAATGCATCAACACAGGTTCCCCGTAAAAGTAATTTCCTATAATTATGACGCTTCGCCCGTTTCCCGTCAACTGCTGACGAATAAGAGCATATATCCAATTTTTTAAAAGAATTTATGACTGGCCCATCCATGTCTCAATAATCCGCTTAAACGGATCGAACCGTTCCATTATCTTAAATATTATGGCCATTTATTACCGAAATAGAATCAACATCTGCTAAAAAACGTACATTCGAAGCCGAATCGCAAAAAATGTTATTGCTTAATTAAGAGAAACTCTGTAATCTATTGAAGATTTGTGTTTCGGAAAAGGAGATGAATATTCATTGCAACGCGAAATTCAGGTTAATCAGAAGATGCCACTAGGATCTGGCTCCCTGCTCAGTCTGCAGCATTTGTTTGCCATGTTTGGCAGCACGGTGCTTGTACCCAACCTGTTCGGGGTTGATCCAAGCATGATCCTGTTGATGAACGGTATCGGAACATTGCTTTACATATTAATGTGCAAAGGCAAAATACCAGCATACCTGGGTTCCAGTTTTGCATTTATCGCGCCCGTAACAGTTGTTATTGAATCACATCCGGGTAACGGCTACTCCATGGCCCTCGGAGCATTTATTGTAACAGGCATCGTATTCTGTCTTGTCGCTCTTATCATTAAATATGCCGGGACAGGCTGGATTAATGTTGTGTTCCCTCCGGCAGTCATGGGAGCCATCGTAGCCTTGATCGGTTTGGAACTCGTGCCTGTTGCAGCGGGCATGGCTGGACTGATCAACTCTGACCCTGTGAACAACCCCAACTGGGTTCCTCAGGCCAAGCCCATTATTTTATCCATGGTTACTCTGGGCATCACTGTAATCGGAGCCGTAACATTCCGCGGATTCCCTAAAATCATTCACATACTGATCGGGATTGTATCTGGATATGTACTTGGGTACTTTATGAAAGCAGTCGAAACGGATAAGATCACAAGTGCCGATTTCATTTCAATGCCAACGGTCACAACGCCGACGTTTGACTGGTCCGTTATCTTCACCATTCTGCCTGTAGCGCTGGTCGTTATCGTCGAGCACATCGGACACTTGCTCGTAACGAGCAGCATTGTAGGCAAGGATCTGTCCAAGGACCCTGGTCTTCATCGTTCCCTTCTCGGAAACGGAGTTTCCACTATTTTGTCCGGCTTTGTTGGATCCACACCAAATACAACCTATGGCGAAAATATCGGTGTTATGGCACTTACTAGAGTCTATTCCACCTACGTGATCGGTGGCGCAGCCATCATTGCGATCGTACTCTCGTTCTCAGGGACATTCTCGGCGCTTGTTGCCAACATTCCGGTACCTGTTATGGGTGGTGTATCCTTGCTACTGTTCGGGGTTATTGCCGCATCCGGTTTGCGTATCCTGGTCGAGCAAAAAGTAGACTTTGCCAAACCAACGAACCTCTTGCTGACAACGCTTGTACTTGTGATCGGACTGAGCGGAACTGAGGTATCCATCTACGGAGTACAATTGAAAGGGATGGCACTGGCTACCATTGTCGGTATCCTGCTGAGCCTGTTGTTCAAACTGTTCGAAGTACTCGGATGGTCCAATGATCAATCAGAGAAACAACCTCTGACAGAGAAAACGCCGGACTGATGTCCTTACCGGATACTCAGGCGCATTCCGGGTTACATGCAAACATATATACCAAAAAGCCTGCTTTCTCAATCCTTAGGAACTGAGAAAGCAGGCTTTTTAATAATCATTAATGCTGTATATTATTTCCCGGGAAACGGGAGATGCACTTTAATGTGGTGAGACAGCACGTATGCAGGGATCTTAGTAGTTCATCAACGTAAATACATCGATCTCCGGCAATTTGGCGCGTCCATTCAGGTCAGACAACTCAATCAGGAATGCCGCTCCTACAACTTTGCCTCCCAATTGTTCAATCAGGTTAACGGAAGTTGCAATCGTTCCACCTGTTGCCAGCAAATCGTCAGCAATCAGGACATTTTGCCCTTTTTCAATTGCATCGGTATGCATCGCAAGTGTATCCTTGCCATATTCGAGATCATAACCTACTTCAATCGTCTCTCCAGGCAGTTTACCGCTTTTGCGAATCGGGGCAAAACCGACACCAAGAGCGTATGCCAGAGGGGCGCCCACAACGAAACCACGTGCTTCAGGTCCAGCAATGACATCAATTTTGAGATCAGAAATCATTACTTTCAGCTCATTGATCGCCTTGCGGTACATTTCTCCATCCTTCAACAATGTCGTAATGTCCTTGAAGCTGATTCCCGGTTGTGGAAAGTCAGGAATGACACGAATATACTCTTTAAAATCCAAAATAATCTCCTCCTAAAATAAATACACAACTTCCATCTAAGATACGCCCTTCATCCGGGATATCATCCATTGTGTCAGCTGCGGTGTAGATGCATCCAGCAATACCTGTTCTGTCTCGGCCATACTTTCCAGTGCCTGATAATGACGGGACGAGGTCAGATCCCGTTTGGGCGGGTTATCCACAAACGATATTTTGCCATCTTTTCTAGTGATGAACGATAACTCCTCAAACACATCCAGCATCATAGTAATCATACGCGGCGAACATCCACACTGACGACTGAGTGCAGGAGTAATCTCTTGTTCCTCTACCGGTTCAGCTCTCCATTTTGACACCATCATATAAATACGCTTGAAGAGGTCTCTGGAAGGCATCTGAAGGCGATCTCGGCGGTTGCCTGATCCGTGCAGAAGGATGATATTCTCGGCTCCGCTGAACATGGCCAGCATGGCATCAAGTTGTTCCGGGGTTTCCGGCGTATCAAACACAAATAACGTCCGGACCTGTTCCTGTCCATAATGCTGCGCAGCAGCATTAAACGGAAATAAGCCGACCTTTCTATCATATACCCAAAGGCAAGGTTCATACAATGAATTTCCCTCAGAAACATGGATATCCTTCCGGACAATCGCACCTATTGAGCCAGACGTGTTCCTTAAATGTACTTCAAGTGAACCAAGGAACTGCTTCATCGCGTTCAGCGGATCAGCATTCCCACGCAAATCGAAGACTTGAGCATGTGGAACATGGATATCCTGGAGCATCAATTGCGGTTTGCGCATCCCGTTCCATTCATTGATGGACAATTCACCCATTACATCAATAAGAGAACCCACAGGCAAAAATTCAGCTAAAGCTCCCTTGCCAAATGCAACCGTTTCGAGCTGTTGCCCGTCCTGTTCGAGAACCAATTTCAGATGCCGTTTCTCCCGGCCCATCGTTCGTGTTTCTTTTACCATCACATCTCTTAAAACAAACCGAGGCGAAGGATTACTCATACCGAAAGGCTGAAGTCTGTCAATCTCCTGAATGACTTTCAGCGGCACGTCACTAATTCTACACTCGTCGTCTGCCAGCCGCTGAGGCATAAAATCCTCTTCCGTCAGAACGTTTGCTGCAAACTCGTTCAACCCAGCCTCCAGCTCTTCCAGCTGATCCCGATGAAGAGTCATGCCAGCCGCTGCGGGATGTCCACCATAGTGGTCCATTGTATGTTTATAAGCGGTAAGCGCCTCATAGATATCCAGACCATCAATGGAGCGAGCAGAGCCTTTGCACACACCGGTCTCCGGATCTATTCCCAATATGAGTGTCGGACGATAATAACGTTCCAGTACTTTGGAAGCCACGATGCCCACAACCCCCACATTCCAGCCTTCTCCTGCTAGAACGATCACGTCTGGAACTTTACCGGAACGAAGCTGAATTTTTTGTTCCAACTGTGCGCTGGCTTCCTGGACTATGCCCTCGACGACCTGCTGTCGTTCTCGATTCAACAGATCGAGTTGACCTGCAAGCATATGAGCCTCATCCAGATCCTCGGTTGTAAGAAGCGATACGGCTCTCCCTGCATGATCCAAACGACCACTGGCATTGATGCGGGGAGCCATCGCAAAGGCAATATTGACCGAGGTGACCTGACTTTGATCCACGCCGCTAATCTCAAGCAGCGCACTTACACCTGGGAGACGTGATCCACGCATGGACTCGACGCCATAACTGACAATAACCCGATTCTCTCCTTCAAGCGGCATCAGATCGGCGACTGTGCCGATGGCAGCGATCTCCATCCATTCACCAGGCACCTCACCGATCAGGGCTTGGGCCAGTTTCAAGGCAACACCCGCGCCGGCCAGTCCTTTGAAGGGATATGGACAACCTGGAAGTTTGGGATTGATCAACGTATAGGCTTCAGGCAGAATATCAGGCGGCTCATGATGGTCTGTAACGATTACTTCCATCCCAAGCGTTGCCGCATACGCAATCTGATCCACTGCACTGATTCCAGTATCGACCGTAATAATTAGAGTAACACCTTGCTGATGGGCCCAATCCAGCGCATGGTTGTGCAACCCATAGCCTTCATTGGACCGATGTGGAATGTAGATATCATAGGATGCCCCAAGATGCCGCATTAAATGGATCATTAGCGAAGTACTGGACACACCATCTGCATCGTAATCTCCATAAATTAAAATATGTTCACCGCGCTCCAGCGCAAGCCGGATACGGGGTACAGCTTCATTCATGCCCCGTAGCAGATAGGGATCATGCATCTGCCCCAGATCGGGATGAAGAAACCGCTCTGCCTCCGTTTCATTATGGACTCCCCGACTAACCAGCAAACGTCCAACAAGTGGTGAAACGGAAAGCGCCTGCGAGAGTCCCGCAGCCGCCTCCAAATCGATATTCGGTGTATTCCACCGGTATTGCGAATAAAGCAATGATAACGCTCCTTTCCTGATCTACGGGACCCGCGCTTCATTACTGAATTAATGTCGCTTCCTGATCGGGCAGTTCATGATTGGATTTGTAAGGATATCCCGGATCATAAGGGATAGCCTGGATTAGTACTTCTTTTACATGACTAAACCGGGTTAAGAGTAATGTCTTGGCCCGATTGGCAATTTCCTGTGCTTCCAGCACGGATATTCTCGGATTCACACTAATGACCAGTTCAATGGTTACATCATGTTCCTGTTCCCGGGCAGTCAGATGCTCAATCGTAATGACGCCATAAACCCGTTGTACCGTTTCCTTGAAGTCCATGGCCTCTTCCTGTTCCAACTCCTGAACCAACGAGCCATACACGGTATCTACAATCATACGGTAACCCTTATGAAGCACGAAACAGGAAGCAATGAGTGCAGCTGCTGGGTCCATATAGAGCAGAACATGTATACCCATCGTTTCACCAGCCATTGAACCTGCAATACCTACCAATACGGTGAGGGAACAATAGAGCGCACGGCGATGTTCCTGAGCATAGGCCAGCGCCTGCGACTGATTACGCCTGCGGAAATATCGATATTGAAATTGAAAAATAGCTTCTTTCACGGCAAGTGCAGCAAAGGCTGCAATAAGTGCATGATCATATTTTGCCGATTCGCCAGGCTCCTCTCCGGTCAATCCTGTCAGAGCAGAGATGGCAATCTGAAGGCCTCCCATAAGAATAAGGACAGACAGCAGCACCGTAATCCCGGGCCTCGCCATGCGCGAATGCTCCTTGGGCCGTTCCCGGCGAGCTTTGTTCCTATCCTGTACAGACTTCGAGGGGAAGAGACCTGCCAGTGAGGAAGCAGCTTCCGAAGCAGAATACAGACCATCCGCAAGCAACGATTTGCTGTTCGCCATATAACCGACGCCCGCCTTGATCACTGCAAGTGTCATATTCCCGGCAATACCACTCCACGTTGCCGCTTGAGCAGCTGGAATACGTTCTCTGGTCATGAAAATTCCCCCTTAATCCTGTACCTAAAGTTGCAAAACCGCGCCTGACAGACGCGGCTTACAAATAAGATGTTTAGTTGGATGCTTTGGCAGCCGTTTTCGGCTTGTCCACTTGTTTCCCTTTGAGAGCCAGCCACAATGGCGCTGCGATGAAAATGGATGAATATGCGCCGAACAATGTTCCGATTACCATCGCAAGCGAGAACATGCGAATGGATTCTCCGCCGAAGATAAACAAACAGATGGATGCCGCGAATACCGTAAATGTGGTGTTCAAGGAACGTGTCATCGTTTGAGCCAAACTGCGGTTAACCACTTCACGCAAATCTGCTCTCGTTGTTTTCTTGGCGAAACGCAGGTTCTCCCGGATCCGGTCAAAAATAACAATCGTATCATTAATGGAGAAACCGACAATCGTCAGTACAGCTGTAATAAAGGTCAGATCCACTTCCAAACGGAAGATGGAGAACACACTAATGACTACAAATGCATCATGGAAGAGCGCAATAACAGCTGCCAGTCCGAATCTCCACTCGAACCGGATCGCAACATAGATCATAATACCGATACTTGCAATGAGGACCGCATAGATTGCGTTACGTTCAAGCTCTTTGGCCATTTCCGGATCAACGGTATTGACTTCATAGGAAGCCTTCGGGTCCAGCTTGGTGAACTCCTCTTTGAACTTGCTCTCTTGTGTCTCATCCAATACGTTCGAGAACCGAACGTTGACTCGGTCGGCACCTGGCGTAATATTTACGTCGCCTTCATTGACACCAAGGTCTTCGATAATGGGAGTAATTTGTTCGGATGTAATCGCCTTGGATACGGTAATGTCCACATTCGAACCTGAACGGAAATCGACCGCATAATTTAATCCAAGGGAGAACAAACTGATAATCCCTGCCAAAGTCAAAATAATGGAGAACGTATAGGCAATTTTACTGCCTTTAATGTAATCAAAGTTCCAATTAAAGCGCACGAATTTCACTCTCCTTCACTCCGAAGTACTTAGGCTTCTTCAACACGTTAGCCCGCACAAGCAGGGTCAACAGGAAGCGGGAGAAGAAAATATTCGTGATAATACTGGTGACGATGTCAAAAATCAGCACGAGCGCGAAACCTTTGACTGCGCCAGTACCCAGGAAAAACATAACCGCTGCAGCAATGATGGTTGTGATATTAGAGTCGATAATGGTACGGAAGGAATGTTTGCTTCCCGCCTTAACCGAAGACAGAATCGATTTACCACTCCGCATTTCTTCCTTGATCCGTTCGTACGTAATGATGTTGGCGTCGACCGCCATCCCTATACCCAGGATAAATGCCGCAATACCCGGAAGGGTAAGCACAAATTCTCCCATATAGAAAATCGCCAGTACCAGCCACGTATGTGTGATCAGGGCAAAACTTGCGATGATCCCCGGAATGCGATACAGACCAATCATGAACACTAAAATAATAACGGAACCGATCAATCCCGCTTTAATCGTTTGGTCGAGAGACAATTTACCCAGCGTTGCTCCAACGCTTTGTGAGTATTTCTCTGTCAGTTTGAGAGGGAGTGCACCCAGGTTGATGGTGTCACGCAGCTGATTCGCTTCCTCACGTGTATAGCTGCCTGTAATTTGTGCCGAACCGTCCGTCAATTGCTGTTGTACAGTTGGAGCAGAGAGCAGCTGATCGTCCAGATAAATAGCCAGAGGTTGTCCGATGAGACGTTTGGTAATTTCAGAGAACTTCGCTTTATCCTTGACCTGGATATCAATCATCGGTTCATTCAGCTGATTGAATGTCACTTTTGCTCCGTTCTCCACAAATTCATTTCCTCGAAGCTCAATCTTTGTATACTCGCCTTCCTTGTCGTTCTCCCCTTTACTTCGGAAAGTCAGGACGGCAGGTTCTTTCATTTTGGCTCTTACTTCTTCCTCGTCCGTAACGCCAGCCAACTTCAAACGAATCCGGTTCGTTCCTTCTGTGGTTACTTCCGGCTCGCTTGTTCCGAGCGCATTGGCACGGCTTTCCAGACTTCTTGCAGTTTGTACCAAAGAAGCTTTGGTAACTTGCTGCCCTTGTTCCAGCGGCTCTGCTTCATATAAGATCTCGTAGCCTCCCTTTAAATCAAGGCCCAAGCGTATATTTTTGAGCAGGCCCGGACTTGTGCCGAGCATGACTCCTGCGGTCACAAGCACGACCAGAATGAAACTGACAATTCTCTTCATGCCGTTCCTAGATCCCCCTTCATTCTCAATATTCCTATTATAGCGATGCCGTAAAAAGCAGTCAATTTCCAACACAAAAAGATCCCTTTCGTTAGAAAGAGGACCCCCGGTATGCAGAAACGGTCATAAAGTTCATAAAGCTTGTTGCTTTCAGTGACAAAATGTCGTTCACCAATTGGTGAAGCGGTGGAATGCCCTGTTTTTCATATTTATGACTAACGCAATTCCAGACATCTTTGCTGGTCACATATTCGTACCCGACAAGCCTTAATTCCTCCGCCTTGCTGCGACATAACATCTCAATGGATTCTTCCAGCTCCATATCGTTCATTTCTTCCAAGCGGGGAGCGCCTCCCTTCTCACACACAAGCCTTTATGCGGCATCAATATTACATGATTCGACTTCATACATTCAGATTCCTGCTTGCCCGGTTTGGATCTTTTTGTTAATGGCGTCCAAGTTGTCATGAGAAGACAGTGGACTGGCATAGGATGAAGAACAACGGCTTTGTCCCGTTTTACGAGACCTGTTACTTTCAACCGGGAAAGAGGGGTAGTTTTGAAGAAACAGACATTTATCCAGGGAGCCATGATCCTGCTTGCCGCAGGCATTATTAATCGCATTCTCGGTTTTATCCCCCGTATTGCACTGCCTCGCGTGATCGGAGCAGAAGGTGTTGGTTTGTATCAGCTGAGCTATCCGTTCTTCATTGTACTCGTGACATTAATTACCGGAGGCATTCCGCTCGCCGTTGCAAAACTTGTTGCTGAAGCAGATACAGGGGCCAACCGTTATTCTCCCCAGCGCATATTACAGATTAGTCTAAGCTTCACCTTGACCTTGGGCGTTGTTTTCATGTTTCTGTGCATTGCCTTTGCCCCGTGGGTTACACGTTATGTTCTTACGGATGAGAGGGTATATCATACGTTTGTAAGTATGAGTCCAATGATTGCAATTATCGCCGTATCCGCGGTGTATCGCGGTTATTTTCAGGGCAAGCAGAATATGATTCCTACTGCCGCTTCCTCGATTACGGAAACCGTTGTACGCATTATTTGCGTGATCTGGTTTTCCTGGCTGCTTCTCCCCCAGGGTATTGCTCAGGCAGCAGCAGGGGCCATGCTCGGAGCACTCGTCGGCGAATTTGTTGGCATGCTTGTATTGCTATGGAATTACAACAGACATAAAAAAGATCCCGAGCGATCCAACCATCTGATGACTCCACAGAATGCAAATGTCCCTTCACCAACACTGCCCGTTGATTCGAATGCTTCACAAACAGGATTGATCAGGCGTCTCCTGGCCATCTCTGTACCCGTAACAGCAGGCCGACTGGTAGGCTCTCTCTCCTACCTCGCTGAAACGATTGTCACCGCTCAGAGTTTGGCTCTTGCAGGGATATCCCGTGGACTCGCCACCGCCCAATATGGTGCGTTACAAGGCATGATCATTCCCCTGCTGCTGCTGCCGGGTGCACTGACTTCATCGCTTGCCACATCACTTGTCCCCTCCCTGTCTGAAGCATCCGCACAGGGTGATCGAGCCCTTATCCATAAACGCATGCATCAGGCACTGCGGCTTGCACTCGTCACAGGTGCCCCTTTTTCTGTTTTTATGTATGTGCTTGCCGAACCGATGTGTTTACTACTGTATAATGATGCATCGATTGGAAGCATGCTTAAACTGATGGCTCCATTTGCGCTGTTCATCTACATCCAGGCACCTCTTCAGGCTGCTCTACAGGCACTCGATCGTCCAGGAAAAGCTCTCCTTAATACTTTTATCGGTGCCGTAATCAAAATAACTTTGATTTTGCTGCTTGCATCCAAACCTGAATACGGTATTTTCGGTGCAGTGATTGCCATTTGTGTGAATTCAACTGTTGTTACTCTTCTACACGCCAGAAGTGTTCGCAATTTGCTTCAATTCCGGTTCAAAATGATGGATTGGGTCAAAACAGCAACCGGCATGGTGATCATGGGAGCAGCAACCCTTATGGTATATGAACATACAGCTGTTTTGCTACCTTTTTGGCTGAGAATGATCCTTGCTCCTTGTGCTGGTCTCATTGTTTATTTTATCGTCATGGGCATGACCCGCATGATTGACTTTCATGACCTTTCCCGGATCCCGATCATCGGTTCTTGGTTCCAACGCCGTTCTCGCAAATAAGGCACTACGCTATCGCTATCTTTTATCATCTTTCAAACTTACGAATACTTTGCCGTTGTGGTCGATGGAGCATATAAATACATCCTTGAAATCGAGCACACCCTTCTGTTGAATCTGATTTTTCAGCCAGAAACGTGTCTTTTGGATTAGTTCAAGGTTTTGATCCTGGACTTTTCCATCCATAATTAGTGGCAGGGGTAGGCCCTCGTATTTAATATTTTGAAAGCCATCGACCTTGTTCTGCCTGGGCTTGTTCTTGTTATTTTGCGATGAGCTGTTCCCTTGGTCCGAAGAAGAGTTGTCCATGGGGATAACGGTTAACTTACCCGTCGTCTCCAAAATGGCAAATTCAACCTCACCAATACTGTCGATATTCTGCTCACGCAACTGCAGCAGCAGGTCATCCAAATTATATCGCTGCTTACGCATTTCATCGCGATGGAGTGTGCCCTTGGAGATGAGTACCGTCGGTTTGCCATCAATCATTAGTCGTAATCGACGGCTCTTGAGACTTAGAAAAGCCATGCCAATCTGGACAATGAGTACCGTGACCATGGGCACAATGCCGTGATACAACGGTTTTTCGGTATCCTCGATTACAAATGCCGCGATTTCGGCAAGCATGATCGACACGACCAGATCAAACATGGACAGCTTTCCGATTTCCCTTTTACCCATCACACGAATCGCACCATAAACAATGAAATACATGAGAATCGTTCGAAAGATATGTGCACCGATATCCGACAAGTTCACTACACGGTTCCTCCTTCACATCTGAGTTAAAGACAGATACCTGAAGCGTAATCCCTATTTTGACCTGAACCGGATAGGCTCATGCGAATCTTGATTGTTCATTTAATGGAAAATTCAGTTCATAACTACAGAGGCTTGACCATACAATGTAATAATTTCAAACTTGTACAAGGGGGTTGCTTCATGCAGCTGATTCGCCGAGTGATTTCGTTTCGAATGTCCAACCCGATTTTGTCGGGCCTCTGCCATGCATTTGTATGGATGTTACTGGGAGCATTGATCCTCTCCCTCTTTCTCTGGATGAGCAGCATGCGGGAGCAAGAACTTTCGCTCTACACGTATGTCGTTCATGGCTTGTCCTTGCTAGTTGGGGGATTTGTAGCGGGAAAACGGTCTGGCGAAAAAGGCTGGTACCATGGAGGGCTGACCGGCATCATTTATGGATTGATCGTCTTGCTTATTGGTTTCTTGGCTTTGGATGCTTCATTCAATTGGAAAGACAGTCTGCAGCTTGCAAGCGCATTTCTGATTTCGGCACTCGGAGGAATTTTCGGGGTGAATACACACAGATCGTAGAAGTTTGACGCATTGATTATACAGAGAAAAAGAAAAAGAGAACCGGGTCTCCTACGAGATCCGGTTCTCTGCACCAAACGAAACAATCTATTCAACAGCGGTTTCACGACTCACTGCACTGCTGATGGCATTACGGTCAAATGTAAGCTTGGTTACATCGTTTACACGAAGTACAACAACATCATCCGTAATTTCAGCGATTGTACCGTGAAGGCCACCGATCGTTACAATTTTATCGCCTTTTTTCAACTGGTTCAGCATCGCATTGCGCTGCTTTTGCTTTTTGTTCTGTGGACGAATCATCAAGAAGTAGAAAATCGCAACCATGAGTACCAAAGGTACGATTAAAGATACAATTCCACCGCCCGCGTTGGCCGCTGTTAAAGGCATTCCCTGAAACATTCAAAACTCCCCCTTATTGACTATACTTACAAATACTGCTTGTTTCACCGGTTCTGCAAAACCTGATCAGAAACCTTTGTCATTGTCATGAAGACCATATTGATCGAAAAATTCATCACGGAAATCAAGCAAACGATCTTCCATTATGGCTTTGCGCACATTGCGCATCAAATTCTGCAAGAAATGAAGATTATGAATGGTCGTCAAACGCAAGCCAAATGTTTCATCCGCTTTGATCAAATGACGCAGGTAAGCTCTGGAGTAGTTACGACAAGTATAGCAATCGCATTCAGGATCCAGTGGACCAAAATCTGTTGCAAACTTGGCGTTACGAACAACGAGTCGTCCCTGGCTAGTCATAGTTGTTCCGTTACGGGCAATCCGGGTCGGCAGTACACAGTCGAACATGTCCACTCCACGAATCGATCCCTCAATCAATGCATCGGGCGAACCTACTCCCATCAAATAACGTGGTTTATTGGAAGGTAACAGCGGTACTGTGTAATCCAATACGCCATACATCAAATGTTTCGGCTCTCCAACACTCAGTCCACCAATAGCATACCCCGGGAAATCCATGGAAGTCAAATCTGCGGCGCTCTGGCGACGCAAATCCTCGTGCATGCCTCCCTGTACGATCGCAAACAGACCTTGATCATGCGGACGAGCATGACTTTCGAGGCAACGTTCCGCCCAGCGGCTCGTTCTCTCGAGCGATTTTTTTACATATTCATATTCAGCTGGATACGGAGGACATTCATCAAATGCCATCATAATATCGGAACCGAGTGCGTTCTGAACTTCCATCGCAACCTCAGGGGAAAGGAATTTCTTGTCGCCATTCAGGTGGGAACGGAAGTGAACGCCTTCTTCTGTAATTTTGCGCATTTCGCTAAGGGAAAACACCTGAAACCCGCCGCTGTCCGTCAGAATTGGCCGATCCCAGTTCATGAACTTGTGCAGACCGCCAGCCTGGCGAACAATCTCATGACCCGGTCTGAGGAACAGATGATAGGTGTTGCTCAGAATAATCTGTGCATCCATCTCCTTCAACTCTTCAGGGCTCATCGTTTTTACCGTCGCCTGTGTACCTACAGGCATAAAGGTTGGTGTCTCGATAATACCGTGCGGTGTATGTACACGTCCCAGACGCGCACCGGATTGTTTACATGTTTTGATATGTTCATACGTAATTGCTGCCATTGGTTTTAATCATCCTCTAAAATTAATCGTTATGCCTTGTCATGCCAGTGGATCAATAGATCAACATGGCATCGCCAAAGCTGAAAAAGCGGTATTGCTCCTGAATCGCCTGCTCATATGCATGCATGATATGTTCTCTGCCTGCAAGTGCACTAACTAGCATAACAAGTGTCGATTTCGGCAAATGGAAGTTTGTAAGCATACCATCAATAACCTTGAAGGTGTAACCTGGGTAAATAAAGATTTTGGTCCAGCCGCTGCTTTCCTGAAGCAGACCATTTTCAAACTTGCTGCCCACGGTTTCAAGCGTTCGACAGCTCGTCGTACCTACTGCAAATATACGGTTACCACGTCTCTTCGTTTCATTAATTAAGTCCGCCGTTTCCTGAGACAGGGAGTAATACTCTTCGTGCATCTCATGATCTTCCACAACATCAACAGACATGGGGCGGAACGTCCCGAGTCCAACATGAAGCGTGATAAAGGTAACATTGACTCCTTTGGCACGAATCTCGTCCAGCAGTTTATCCGTAAAATGCAGCCCGGCGGTTGGAGCCGCTGCTGATCCTTCGTGCTTCGCATATACCGTCTGGTATCTCTCACGATCATCCAGTGTTTCTTTGATATAAGGAGGCAACGGCATCTCACCCAAGCGATCCAGGATTTCCTGGAAGATTCCATTGTAGGAGAATGTGAGCATGCGTGCGCCCATTTCCCCCTCTTCATCAATAACGGCCTTAAGCTCATCACCGAATACGATAACAGAACCGGCTTTCAGCCTCTTCCCTGGTTTAACAAGAGCTTCCCATCGGTCCCCCTCCACATTTTTCAGCAGAAGTACCTCTGCTTTAGCTCCGGTATCTTCTTTTGTACCGAACAACCGTGCTGGCAAAACCCTTGTGTCATTCAGCACCAATGTGTCGCCAGGCTCCAGAAAATCGATGATATCCGGAAACGAGTGATGGTTGACCTCACCGTTCTCCTTGTTTAAAGTCAGCAACCGGGACGCCGTACGATCAAGCAAAGGCGTCTGTGCAATCAGCTGCTCCGGCAATTCAAAATCATATAAGTTCACATTCATCTTCAATTCATTCCTTAACAATAGTCGCATTTTGATAATAGTGTTTCAATATTGCCTGGTAATCATACCCTTCATCTGCCATACCTTTGGCCCCCCATTGAGACAAGCCCAATCCGTGACCGTTCCCCTGGCCAATAAACATGAAGGTCTGACCCTGGGTCACTGCTCTGGCTTGACCATCACCGCTCATAACGACAAGTGCATTACCGGATGATGTTCCCGTTCCAGAAGCGGACAACACAGCAGCACCTTTCGATCCGGTTTTGCTTGAAGTTTGCCCGTCAGCGCCTAATACAGTATAACTTCCGGTCCCTGCAATATCAAATAAAGTGCTCGGCAAACCCCCGAGTGCAGAACGATATGTATCTGCATATTTGACTGTCAAAGGTTGTCCATTCGCACTGACTTCAAGAGCTCTTCCTGAAGGTCCACGCTTTGTGACTTCCAGCGTTGAGATGGATGCAGGAACAGTTGTCGTTGTTTTTCCTTGCAGGGCTTTAACCAACGCAGCGGAGGTGAATGGTCCTCTTACCCACGCGTAATCATTGGACTGAGCCACTTTCGCCAAAACAACAGCCTCGGTGCCCGGGTTCATTTTGGCCACCGGTTCAACCGTGGATTGAATGAGCGGAATGGGACGTACATTGGTATTCTGGGCAGTGACTGTTACTTTGGATAATCCTGCCTCTGTTTTAGTCGTCAATTCTTTCACATTATCCTCACGGATATATCCACTAACCCCTGAACTCAGCAGCACATGGTACCATGTATGTAAACCCGCCTGAGCTGATGCATCTCCATGGCTGTCCACATTACTGAACACACCTGCTCCCCCGTTCCATACTTCGGACGGGTGTGCCGTTTGGCCGCCAGCATTGGATGAGAACACAGCCTCAACGATTTTACCGCCACTTTTAATGACTTCACCTGCTGTTGCGTCTACGGCGCTTGTTACTTTATCGTTCTCCGAGCCTATTCCGTTATAAGCTTGGCTGAGTGTCGTATCCACAACATTGGCGATTTTGAATCGCTCTCCCTGTTGAAGTGCATAAGAGCGAGCTGCGACGGCTTGAACTTTCAGAGCCTCTGCCGGCCAGGATGAATATACTTCAGCTCCAACAACCGAGTACAGATACTGCTCAAGCGGGACAACGTTGACCAAAGCCAAATCTCCGCCTACGATACTAACTTCCATGTCCCCCCGGTATGTCCGCGCTGAACGCTCCAACACTTTGATCCCACTTCCATCACCTTGCACATAGGCTTTTGCTTCACTGCCTGCAATCGTGTAATGTGGTGCAGTTTTCAGCGTATCTGTGCTGAGTCCCGCATCCTGGCGGATCATCAGCACATCACTGTTAGTTACAGGAGTTAAACTTACTCCCGACACCGTGGCCTCCACCGTTTTTTTCAATGCTGCTAGTTCGGCATCCGTTACCGCTTCCCCGACCCATACCGAATATCCTTGAGCTCCTCCACTCAACTGCAATATGGTAATGGCATTGATTCCAGCGGCTAAGAACGATGCCTGTGCAGCCTCAGCTTCCTGAAGCGAACTGTAGCTCCCTGCTGACAAATGTTTGTTTCCAGTTACCACCGGTTTTTGACCACCCAGCCCGGCTGCTGCCACTTTTTGCACTCGTGCAACGGCTTGGGTAGCCAAGGCTTCTGTCGCATAATTTCCTGTGTATAGTTGATATGTTGCTTTACCGCTCAGCGTCGTTGTAAACAGTAATGGTTTGTCACTGGTTGCCTGCAACAATTTTGCCGCTGAAGCTGCAGTCTTGAAGTCCCCGGTTTCCAGCACCTTTACGCGGAAGCCATCCGCACTGAAGCGAATTTGACCAGCAGGAAGCGTTACTCCCGCCCCACTCTCTGATCCAATGCTCCACTTACCAGTTGATTCAAGTGTGATGAGAGGGGTTGTTGACTTATATGTGCTCCCCAGATTTGCAAACATGGCTACCCGAATCATCTGCCCATTACTCTCTGCAGCAAAAGCGGGCACTTGCAGACATCCCACAGTTAAGAGAGCAGCAGCCAAAACCTTTAACCGCCGACTCCACTTCTTCGTTTGTATTGCTTTCCCCACGTTCAAACTCCTCTCCATGCTGTTTCTACACTTTATATCGGGAAGTTTTCATGAAAACTTCAATTTCATTGATTAAGAGATTGCAATGGCCCGAATTACTTACCGTCCCTCGGTGGTATAGGCAAACCAAGATGATGATAAGCCAGATCCGTAACCACCCTGCCTCTTGGTGTACGCTGAATCATACCGATTTGCAGAAGATAAGGTTCATAGACATCCTCGATCGTCTGACTTTCTTCACCAATCGTAGCTGCAATCGTGTCCAGACCAACGGGGCCTCCGCGGAAACTGTTAATCATGGATGTAAGCATCTTGTGATCGATCTCGTCCAAGCCGCGCGGGTCAATCTGAAGCCGTTTCAACGCTTCTTCAGCCAGTGCCTGGGTAATAATCCCGTCGCCCCTTACCTGGGCAAAGTCACGTACCCGTTTTAGCAAACGATTGGCAATTCGCGGTGTCCCGCGGGAGCGCAGAGCAATCTCTTCTGCGGCATCGCCGACAATCTCGACGCCCAAAATTTCTGTAGATCGTGAGACGATGTAAGCCAGCTCATCCACGGTATAAAACTCCAACCGACTGATCACACCAAACCGGTCTCGAAGCGGTGCTGACAGCAGTCCAGCGCGTGTTGTAGCCCCAATCAGGGTAAACGGCGGAAGATCCAGTCGGACGGAACGGGCACTTGGGCCTTTTCCGATCATAATATCAAGGGCAGAGTCCTCCATAGCTGGATACATGACTTCTTCAACGGTACGATGCAGACGATGAATTTCGTCAATAAACAGGACATCGCCTTCCTGTAGATTCGTCAGCAGCGCTGCCAGATCACCTGGTCGTTCAATCGCCGGTCCCGATGTGGTACGCAAGTTTACGCCCAATTCGTTGGCAACGATATTGGCAAGCGTCGTTTTACCAAGTCCAGGCGGACCGTAAAGTAACACATGATCCAATGCTTCATTGCGTAATTTGGCAGCTTCAATATATACTTTCAAATTTTCCTTGACCTTGTTTTGTCCGATATATTCATTCAGATACCGGGGACGAAGACTCAGTTCAACATTCTGATCCTCCATCATCAGGTTGGCGGAAATAATCCGGTCATCCATGTTCATCCCTACCTTTTTTTGTGCGGGCTACTGCCATTATATATGCAAATTTAACTATCCGGTAAACAGCATTTGCAGCGCACGTTTCATCAACACATCAACAGAATCAGCCGATGTAACATCCTTTTTCAATTTCAGCCACACTTTATCGAGCTCACTGTCTGTATAACCGAGAGCCTTCAAACCGTCACGAGCCTCATCCCAGGCCGAACCGCTTCCCGCTTCCTCAGAAGGTGGGGCAAATAAACCTGTGGCATAAGCCGCTGCACCAAACCCGTCCAGCTTGTCTTTCAGATCCAAAATCATACGTTGCGCTGTCTTTTTGCCGATACCCGGCAATTTCGTCAGGAATGTCAGGTTCTCCTGGTAGATCGCTGTAACGACATGGTCTGGCGTACCGCCTGCCAATATCCCCAGTGCCACCTTTGGTCCGATACCGGATACTTCAATCAGTTTGCGGAACAAACGCTGTTCTTCCCTTGTAACAAACCCAAACAGCAGCATCGCGTCTTCACGCACATGATGATGGGTATACACCGTGATCTCGCCTTCCTGCTTCGCAAACGCAAACGGATTAGGACAAAATACACGGTATCCCACGCCATGAACATCAAGCACTATATATTCATTCTCTACATGTACGAACTGTCCTCTTAGAAAATCAATCATTTTCGCAATACCTCATTCAACTTGGAATTTAATGTATATGAGTGCGCGTGACATACAGCCACAGCCAGAGCATCCGCTACATCATCCGGCTTCGGTATAGCCTGCAAACGCAAAAACATTTTGACCATTTCCTGCACCTGACGCTTCTCTGCCTTACCGTACCCTACGATCGCTTGTTTGATCTGCATTGGGGTATACTCCGCTATGGGCAAGCCCTTCTGAGCAGCAGCAAGCACCATAACACCTCTCGCCTGGCTGACAGACATCGCTGTAGTTACATTCCTGTTAAAAAAAAGTTTCTCCAGTGCAACTGCATCCGGTTTGTATTTATCGATCAACTGCACCATGCCCTCATAAACGTGAAGCAACCGTTCTTCTTCAGGTGTATGGGCTTCAGTCTGAATGCAGCCATATTGTACGGGTACCACTTTACTACCGATCTTATCCACAAATCCAAAACCGACAATCGCAATCCCCGGGTCAATTCCCAAAAAACGCAAAACCATCTCTCCCTTACAATAAAGCGAACATATGTATCGTTCATTTCATTATAACAAAAGATAGACCCTGCGACAGGAAAAACTTTGTCTATTCTCCGTAGTGCTTGTTTCGGCATAATATCGGCTTTTTTGAGCAAGGTGCTCCCACATGTCGACTCGTGTTTTACTACGACAAAAAGGGCATCTTTCGATGCCCCAATTAACCTCTCGGTATTACCATTTGGAGGGTATCCATTCATCCACCATTTCGAAGCTCTTCTTTATGTGGCCCATCAATGGCATAATCGCTAAAAGTCGAGATCACACTGTTATACTCATCTTTGTCTTGTACACGGATACCTTGCTGTAGTTGCTCCAGTACCCCTTCAGGCAGAGAACTCTCCAACGATCCGACATCCATTTGAAAAAAAGTACGTATAACTTTCTCTTCTGCAGGTCGACCCTCGTAAAGATTGAGATTGCCCACCGCATCCACGCTGATATACGCTTGTTCCTTGCATAGCGGAGAAAGATCATCAACATGTTTCTTCACTTGCAATGTATCCGAAGACACCACCTGCGCCTCCCATTCCGGATGCTGTTGAAGTAACACTTTTAATTGAGGTATAGCCATTTTCCCTAATTGTTCCGTTTCAACTCCGCAAATATAATGTGTCTCCATAACAACAGAAGTTAAACGATCCGTCTCGGATCCAAGCCGTCCCAATATGCTCTGTACCTCTTCTTCGGAACGTTCTTGCATGGTGACTGGAGCCATCGCCGTAGCAGCCTCACTGAAGTTAGTAGTTAACAACCGCTCAATATGAGATGAAATCGACAACCCGCTGTATGCCAGTATGGTTATAGCCACCAATGAGGCAGTCATCCAAGCAGTTCGTTTCCAACGCCGCCATCGTCTTTTAAACTGTTTTCTGAATTTAAACGTGTTCACATGAACCCCTTCTATCACTTTTTTAAACCTAGTGTGACCGAAAGGATTATGCTTTATGCAAAATTAACCCAGTGAGCAGAGTCAAAGTACTTATCCTTATTTTAGAAAAACAAAAAGTGGACTATCTATAGTAAGATAGTCCACTTCTTAAGATCGGGATGACACGATTTGAACATGCGACCCCCTGGTCCCAAACCAGGTGCTCTACCAAGCTGAGCTACATCCCGTTATGTTATACCGGCGAGAGGACTCGAACCTCCACGGTTTCCCACTCGATTTTGAGTCGAGCGCGTCTGCCATTCCGCCACGCCGGCAAATTAAGTTATATAATGGCGCGCCCTGAGAGATTCGAACTCCCGGCCTTTTGATTCGTAGTCAAACGCTCTATCCAGCTGAGCTAAGGGCGCAAAATAATTGGAGCGGACGACGGGAATCGAACCCGCGACCCTCGCCTTGGCAAGGCGATGCTCTACCGCTGAGCCACGTCCGCATGCGGTATTAAATATTAAATGGCGGAACCGACGGGATTCGAACCCGCGATCTCCTGCGTGACAGGCAGGCATGTTAGGCCAACTACACCACGGTTCCAGATCACTTTCTGTAAAGAAAGTATAATTGCGGGGGCAGGATTTGAACCTGCGGCCTTCGGGTTATGAGCCCGACGAGCTACCGGGCTGCTCCACCCCGCGTCGTTATAAAAGTTATATGGTGGAGGCTGAGGGGCTCGAACCCCCGACCCTCTGCTTGTAAGGCAGATGCTCTCCCAGCTGAGCTAAGCCTCCATATCTATGACCCGTAGGGGATTCGAACCCCTGTTACCTCCGTGAAAGGGAGGTGTCTTAACCCCTTGACCAACGGGCCTTAATGGCTCCCCGAACAGGACTCGAACCTGTGACAACTCGATTAACAGTCGAGTGCTCTACCAACTGAGCTATCAGGGAATAAAATATATTCATGTTACAAACGCAACATCGTACAACGTTAACATGCAGAGCCTGTTTTCTATGTATGATGAAAGAGTTCGCTTGGCAGCGTCCTACTCTCCCAGGACCCTTCGGTCCAAGTACCATCGGCGCTAGAGGGCTTAACGGTCGTGTTCGGGATGGGTACGTGTGGAACCCCTCCGCTATCGCCACCAAACGATGCTGCTACGCTCAGAGATCATTCTCTGAAAACTAGATCCGAAACGAAATATGCGACTAGAACCTGCAATTTGGATAAGCCCTCGACCGATTAGTACTGGTCAGCTCCATGCATTACTGCACTTCCACCCCCAGCCTATCTACCTCGTCGTCTTCAAGGGGTCTTACATACTGGGAAATCTCATCTTGAGGGGGGCTTCACGCTTAGATGCTTTCAGCGCTTATCCCGTCCGTACATAGCTACCCAGCGGTGCTCCTGGCGGAACAACTGGTACACCAGCGGTACGTCCATCCCGGTCCTCTCGTACTAAGGACAGCTCCTCTCAAATTTCCTACGCCCACGACAGATAGGGACCGAACTGTCTCACGACGTTCTGAACCCAGCTCGCGTACCGCTTTAATGGGCGAACAGCCCAACCCTTGGGACCTACTTCAGCCCCAGGATGCGATGAGCCGACATCGAGGTGCCAAACCTCCCCGTCGATGTGGACTCTTGGGGGAGATAAGCCTGTTATCCCCAGGGTAGCTTTTATCCGTTGAGCGATGGCCCTTCCATGCGGTACCACCGGATCACTAAGCCCGACTTTCGTCCCTGCTCGACTTGTAGGTCTCGCAGTCAAGCTCCCTTATGCCTTTGCACTCTTCGAATGATTTCCAACCATTCTGAGGGAACCTTTGGGCGCCTCCGTTACTCTTTAGGAGGCGACCGCCCCAGTCAAACTGCCCACCTGACACTGTCCCCGCACCGGTTTACGGTACCAGGTTAGAACCTAGATACGATCAGGGTGGTATCCCAACGGTGCCTCCACACAAGCTGGCGCTCATGCTTCAAAGGCTCCCACCTATCCTGTACAGATCGTACCCAAATTCAATATCAAGCTGCAGTAAAGCTCCATGGGGTCTTTCCGTCTTGTCGCGGGTAACCTGCATCTTCACAGGTATTAAAATTTCACCGGATCTCTCGTTGAGACAGCGCCCAAGTCGTTACGCCATTCGTGCGGGTCAGAATTTACCTGACAAGGAATTTCGCTACCTTAGGACCGTTATAGTTACGGCCGCCGTTTACTGGGGCTTCGGTTCACAGCTTCGGATTGCTCCTAACCGCTCCCCTTAACCTTCCAGCACCGGGCAGGCGTCAGCCCGTATACTTCGCCTTACGGCTTCGCACAGACCTGTGTTTTTGCTAAACAGTCGCTTGGGCCTTTTCACTGCGGCCCCCTCGTGCTATTCACACTACCGGGGCACCCCTTCTCCCGAAGTTACGGGGTCATTTTGCCGAGTTCCTTAACGAGAGTTCTTCCGCGCGCCTTAGAATTCTCTTCTCGCCTACCTGTGTCGGTTTGCGGTACGGGCACCTTCATCTGGCTAGAGGCTTTTCTTGGCAGTGTGAGATCATGACCTTCGCTACTGTAATTTTCACTCCCCATCACAGCTCAGCCTTACGATGTGCGGATTTGCCTACACATCAGCCTCACTGCTTGGACAGGCATCCATCAGCCTGCGTCACTACCCTACTGCGTCCCCCCATCGCTCGTAACGATTTACGGTGGTACAGGAATTTCGACCTGTTGTCCTTCGACTACGCCTTTCGGCCTCGCCTTAGGTCCCGACTTACCCTGAGCGGACGAGCCTTCCTCAGGAACCCTTAGGCTTTCGGCGGATCAGATTCTCACTGATCTTTTCGTTACTCATACCGGCATTCTCACTTGTATAATGTCCAGCGCTCCTTACGGTACACCTTCAACCCTTATACAACGCTCCCCTACCCCTGATGCAAAGCATCAAGCCATAGCTTCGGTGGTGTGTTTAGCCCCGTTACATTTTCGGCGCAGAGTCACTCGACCAGTGAGCTATTACGCACTCTTTCAATGGTGGCTGCTTCTAAGCCAACATCCTGGTTGTCTGTGCAACTCCACATCCTTTCCCACTTAACACACACTTGGGGACCTTAGCTGATGGTCTGGGCTGTTTCCCTTTTGACAATGGATCTTAGCACTCACTGTCTGACTCCCGGAAGTAAGTCTATGGCATTCGGAGTTTGACTGAGCTTGGTAACCCTTGCGGGCCCCGCACCCAATCAGTGCTCTACCTCCACGACTCTGTTTTCCGAGGCTAGCCCTAAAGCTATTTCGGGGAGAACCAGCTATCTCCGAGTTCGATTGGAATTTCTCCGCTACCCCCACCTCATCCCCGCACTTTTCAACGTGCGTGGGTTCGGGCCTCCAGTGCGTGTTACCGCACCTTCACCCTGGACAGGGGTAGATCACCCGGTTTCGGGTCTACGTCCACGTACTACATCGCCCTATTCAGACTCGCTTTCGCTGCGGCTCCGGCTCTTCACCTTAACCTTGCACGGGAACGTAACTCGCCGGTTCATTCTACAAAAGGCACGCCATCACCCCTAAAACGGGCTCTGACTTCTTGTAAGCACACGGTTTCAGGTTCTATTTCACTCCCCTTCCGGGGTGCTTTTCACCTTTCCCTCACGGTACTGCTTCACTATCGGTCGCTAGGAAGTATTTAGCCTTGGCAGATGGTCCTGCCGGATTCATACGGGGTTTCACGTGCCCCGCACTACTCGGGATCCGTCTCGGAGGGAACAGACTTTCAACTACAGGGCTTTTACCTTCTTTGGCGGGCCTTTCCAGACCTCTTCGTTTAACCGGTTCCTTTGTAACTCCATGTGAGACGTCCCACAACCCCAGAGAGCAAGCTCTCTGGTTTGGGCTGTTCCGCGTTCGCTCGCCGCTACTGACGGAATCACTATTGTTTTCTCTTCCTCAAGGTACTTAGATGTTTCAGTTCCCCTGGTATGCCTCTACATAACCTATGTATTCAGTTATGAGTAACTGGATATTACCCCAGCTGGGTTTCCCCATTCGGACATCCCCGGATCAAAGCTTGCTTACAGCTCCCCGAGGCAGTTTCGTTGTTCGCCACGTCCTTCATCGGCTCCTAGCGCCTAGGCATCCTCCGTGTGCTCTTAGTAGCTTAACCAGTTGCTCCGGTTTCGACTGCTCACTTCCCTTGTTTTGCTTACGCAAAGCCAAAAGTCGCTCCCATTCGATACCATCGCAAAGCAGTTTTCGCTATTATTTGAAACTTGTTTAACACAAGTTCAGCTAAAAGGAATGTTCTAATTCGCATTTTTCGTTTCGATATCTAGTTTTCAAAGAACAAGCTCCATGCAAAAGCAAGCTGTTTTGAGAGTTTGAGCTCTCAAAACTGAGCAACGAGTGAGTAACTAGCCGACCTGGCTAGATTTTGGTTTTGAATGTCTTCGTTACAGAAGACGATTCTCCATAGAAAGGAGGTGATCCAGCCGCACCTTCCGATACGGCTACCTTGTTACGACTTCACCCCAATCATCTATCCCACCTTCGGCGGCTGGCTCCTTGCGGTTACCCCACCGACTTCGGGTGTTATAAACTCTCGTGGTGTGACGGGCGGTGTGTACAAGACCCGGGAACGTATTCACCGCGGCATGCTGATCCGCGATTACTAGCAATTCCGACTTCATGCAGGCGAGTTGCAGCCTGCAATCCGAACTGAGACCGGCTTTTTAGGATTCGTTCCACCTCGCGGCTTCACTGCCCGTTGTACCGGCCATTGTAGTACGTGTGTAGCCCAGGTCATAAGGGGCATGATGATTTGACGTCATCCCCACCTTCCTCCGGTTTGTCACCGGCAGTCACCTTAGAGTGCCCACCCGAAGTGCTGGCAACTAAGATCAAGGGTTGCGCTCGTTGCGGGACTTAACCCAACATCTCACGACACGAGCTGACGACAACCATGCACCACCTGTCTCCTCTGTCCCGAAGGAAAGGTACATCTCTGTACCGGTCAGAGGGATGTCAAGACCTGGTAAGGTTCTTCGCGTTGCTTCGAATTAAACCACATACTCCACTGCTTGTGCGGGTCCCCGTCAATTCCTTTGAGTTTCAGTCTTGCGACCGTACTCCCCAGGCGGAGTGCTTAATGTGTTAACTTCGGCACCAAGGGTATCGAAACCCCTAACACCTAGCACTCATCGTTTACGGCGTGGACTACCAGGGTATCTAATCCTGTTTGCTCCCCACGCTTTCGCGCCTCAGCGTCAGTTACAGCCCAGAGAGTCGCCTTCGCCACTGGTGTTCCTCCACATCTCTACGCATTTCACCGCTACACGTGGAATTCCACTCTCCTCTTCTGCACTCAAGTCACCCAGTTTCCAGTGCGATCCGGGGTTGAGCCCCGGGATTAAACACCAGACTTAAATGACCGCCTGCGCGCGCTTTACGCCCAATAATTCCGGACAACGCTTGCCCCCTACGTATTACCGCGGCTGCTGGCACGTAGTTAGCCGGGGCTTTCTTCTCAGGTACCGTCACTCCTTGAGCAGTTACTCTCAAGGACGTTCTTCCCTGGCAACAGAGCTTTACGATCCGAAAACCTTCATCACTCACGCGGCATTGCTCCGTCAGGCTTTCGCCCATTGCGGAAGATTCCCTACTGCTGCCTCCCGTAGGAGTCTGGGCCGTGTCTCAGTCCCAGTGTGGCCGATCACCCTCTCAGGTCGGCTACGCATCGTCGCCTTGGTGAGCCGTTACCTCACCAACTAGCTAATGCGCCGCAGGCCCATCCTCAAGTGACAGATTGCTCCGTCTTTCCAGCTTCCTTCAGGCGAAGAAAGCAAGTATTCGGTATTAGCTACCGTTTCCGGTAGTTGTCCCAAGCTTGAGGGCAGGTTGCCTACGTGTTACTCACCCGTCCGCCGCTAACTATCAGAGAAGCAAGCTTCTCTTCAAGTCCGCTCGACTTGCATGTATTAGGCATGCCGCCAGCGTTCGTCCTGAGCCAGGATCAAACTCTCCAATAAAGTATTGAAAAGAGCGATTAGCTCATTTTGAATCTGACGAGATTAAAAATCTCATTGTTGTTCCAGTTTCCATACAGCCAGATGGCATGCACCAAAAACCTTCACGTTCATCCTGCAAACAGGATGATTACTCACTCGTTGTTCAGTTTTCAAAGATCAAACTCGTTGATATGTTTCTTTATCGCGTCAGCGCTGTGTTTCAGCGGCGACTTAAATAATATAACATATCAATGAGACCAATGCAACACTTTTTTTCATTTTTTTATTTCATAGATTTTAGATACGTAATAACTCTTCCAAAATCAATTGAAATAATATAACTAGGGACAAAATAAAACGTATGGATATATTATCACACATACATCGAATTAACAATTAATTTACAACTATTCGTTTACTTCTAGTTCACATTCCTTCGTTTGCAGATTCTTCTCCCCTTAATCAAAGCAACAGGCCATCCTTTAAACATAGGCTGGCCTGTTGCTTTTTTTCAATCAGGAATCACGCATCCTATCTGTATTAACTATGACTGTATCCAGGGATTGCGACGTTTTTGGGTTGAATTGCGTTTCTCCGCTTCCGAGTTTCGTCTGCCACTGGCAGAAGATACGGATACTTTGGAAGTTCTTTTAGCACTTGGTTTGCTTGTTCTGCGCTTTGCCGTACCGGTTTTCGCAGAGGCCTGCTTTGTTTTGCTCCCCGCATCCGTTACTTCTTCTCCCGATACATTGGACTGGCTTACATCCACTTCTTCACGCCCACCTTTTTTACTTCCACCATTGCTTTGAGCAGGGTACAGCTCCCCAAAAGCTCCGAGTGGAGAAGGGGGTACCATGTTCTGTGAAGGGTACGGATTTTGATAAGCATACTCTACGGGCTGGTTTGGTACCATGTTTGGTCCCAAATGTGTCTGCACACCGTACGGGTCATATGAACCATACATTCCCCACGCAGGATCTTGATAATTGTATGCAAGGTGACCGTAATGCGGATTATGCATATGTCCGCCACATCCACAAGGTGGATACGGAAGTGTTGAATAAGGGGAAATAAATGGCGGCTGGTTCATATGTGTATCAGCAACAAATGGAGGGAATGGGCTGTTGACTTGTGCAGCGGGTGCAACTGGATAAAAGTTCTCCTGCTGCTCTGGAGCCAGGTTCGGCATGACGTTGTTATGGTTTTGCTCCGGCCATTGACCTTGGTACGAAGGGCTCACTGAATACGGAGTAGCTTCAGGTAGGCCTGGAAACCCTGAATTATGGTTAAACCCTGCAATATGTGTTGATTCAGGAGCGGCAAAGACCTCTTGAACAGGCACAGGGATTTGAGCATATGGATACTCCGCCGGCGCGTGGTGCAACTTTTTACCGCAGCCACAAGGGGATTTGGTGGCAGGGGAAACGACAGATGGCGACTTGGTATTCTCGATGACTGGTAGCGGCATGACCTCAGGTGAAAGATTAGGCATGGTATAAGTTGGCACTTCCGGCAGCGGCTGTACTTCAGCAACTGGAGCGACTTGCTCTTTTTTCTCAGGCGATTTCTCCGGTTTAACCTCAGGAAGCTCTGGTAACTGTGGCAGGACTTCCAATTCAGGCATCACATTTGGAATGACCGGATTTGCATGTACGGGTACAGGTGCAGGCGTTGGTGTTGGAGTAGGGGCTGGCTTCTCTTCCACTGCCTTTGGCGTTTCCGGCACTGGTGGTGCCGGCTCTTCTTTGACGCCTGTATATTCCTTGCCTTCAGGCGAAAGCTTTTCATGGGCAGCAACATTGCCCGCACTGCTTCCTGTAACCATATTTCCCTGTACATGCTGGGATGGAATATAGACTGTCTCTCCTACAAGCAGGGCATTGGGGTTTTTCAACTGAGGATTGGCGTTGATCATATCCTTCAATGAGACTCCCCAAGCTTGGGACAGCTTCCATAAGGAATCTCCCTGCTGGACTTTGTGACTGTGCATAATTCCTTCCGGTTTTGGTGTTACTGGCTCTGCAGGGATTTTAACCTTCGTGCCGATATCCAGCTTGTCGGGATCAGTAATTTGCGGATTCGCCGCAATAATTTTGTCCAGGCCCACATTATATTTTTGGGACAGTAAATATAACGTGTCGCCTTTTTTAACCATGTGTATTTTCACGGGGAACTAACCTCCTAGACGTGTTACTTGGGCAGTGCATTCGCCCATACCGTTACTACATCCTATGCAGGAACTAGGCTAATGACATCATCTAAACAAAAAAAATCCTCCCCGCCTCCAAAACCCGCATCCTATTTGGCATGCTGATTTTATTGGACAAGAAGGATATTGCATTTCAATATGTTAACAAGTTTGAAAAGATTAAGCTTCCCAAACCTTATAACCGTCTTTATCTACAATTTGACGGAACGCTTCAAGCAATCTCAATGTGACTGGGCCTGCTACACCCGATCCAATGGTTCTTCCATCAACCTCATATGCAGCGATGACTTCTGCGGCTGTTCCCGTGAAAAAGACTTCGTCAGCGATGTATACATCATGCAGGGTAAACGGAACTTCTTTTAGCTCCAGATCGAGTTCACCACACAGATCGATGATCGCCTGACGCGTAATTCCTTCCAGAGCTCCGAGGTAACAAGGCGGCGTATAGACTACCCCATTTTTGATAATAAAGATGTTGTCACTTGAACCCTCAGTCACATAACCTTGTGAATTCAGCATGATCGCCTCACCAACACCTGCATAGTTGGACTGAATTTTAACAAGTATGTTATTCAAATAATTCAACGATTTAATTTTGGGATTGAGTGCATCCGGAATATTACGGCGTTGGGATACAGATACGGCCTTTAACCCCGTAAGATACGCTTCCTCAGGATAAATAGCCAGCTGCTCCACAATAATAATAACAGACGCTTTCGGACAGCGCAGCGGATCCAGACCCAAATTACCAGGTCCACGAGATACGATCAGACGGATGTAGCCGTTACGCATATCGTTGCGGCGCACTGTTTCTGCCATAACTTCCAGCATTTCATCATAGGATAAAGGAATGTTCAAACTGATCGATTTTGCCGAATCATACAAGCGGTCCAAATGCGCTTTGCATCTAAAGATATTACCGTTATAAATTCGGATACCTTCGAAAATTCCGTCTCCGTACAAAAAGCCGTGATCATACACGGAAACGGTTGCGTTCTCCTTGGTTACATATTGACCATCCAAATAAATCCACTGTTCTGCCATGGATGACTGCACCTCCGTTTAATTTCCAATCATTAATTCCCGAATCTTGAATTGTTCCAACTCATTGTCAACAAAATGACAAGCTTTTACGTTCACGTTTTACCCGTCTTGGTAACAATCCTCAACAAATCCTACCCGTTTATCAAGTGGTTTTCAATGAAGGATATGTATAACAGGGATAGCTGCCCAGAACACGGACCTGACAATTCAATGCCTCGATCTCAGCCATGGCTGCTGTGAGCAATACGGACTCTACGGTTTCCTCGACATCGATATAAAAATAGTAACTGCCCAGCCGTTTCTTCGTAGGACGAGACTCCAGCCTAGTCAAATTCAGCTTTCTCCAGGCAAATGCAGACAATACCTGATGCAGAGCACCAGGTGCATCTTCGGGCAAAGTCACCAGCAAACTCGTTTTTACATGATCCGGCTCACGTTGAATCTGCACTGGCTCATGACCAATAAGTACAAAGCGGGTGTAATTGTTATCATGATCAGTCACCCGTTCAGCCATGATATCCAATCCATGCTTTTGTGCAGCAAGTCGGGTGCCAATAGCGGCCCAGCCTTTTCCGGGATTCTTTTTCACCAATTCAACCGCTTCTGCTGTACTATTAACGCCTTCAAGCTCAGCGTCCGGGGAATGAAGACGGATAAAGTTCTGGCACTGCGGAATGGCTACCGGATGAGACATGATCTTGGTAATTTTGCTGAAGTCGTATGCACCGCTCCCGTCAGAGAACTCGGAGCCATGTCCGATCACATTCTGTATGGAAGGATATACCCACTCCGCTTGCATTGGAATATCCACTTCGTTAACCAGCCAGTCCATATGCAAACTAACAGAGCCTTCAATTGTATTTTCAATGGGAATGACGCTATATTGCGACTTCCCACTATCCGTGGCACGAAAAACATCAGAAATCAGTTTGGAATGAAGCAGTTCCAGCGGTTCCCCATTAAACAGAAAATCTACAGCTTCATGGGAAACGGAGCCTTCAGGTAATACGGCAATTCGTTTCATGCATTAACTTCCCCTTTAATTCTGTCCAAAAAAGGACGTTCATCTTGATCAGGCAGAACGGTTACACCGTCCAGGTCCGGATCCAGCCATAGTGACGTTGCATTAATGTCTTCATGACTCATAGTCTTCATCAAATACTGTTCCAGCTCGGCTTTGCGAGGATCATGCCGATCCACCAATGTCAGAACGGTTGGTCCAGCTCCACTTAGTGCAGCCCCCAAAGCGCCATGTTGTACAGCATGTTCCAAAATTTCAGTCATGCCGGGTACCAAAGATGCCCGATATGGTTGGTGAATACGATCGAGCATAGCCCTTTGTATCATATCCAGTCGCCCGCTTGCCAGCGCTGCAACCAACAGGGAAGACCTGCTGATATTATGCACGACATCCGACTTGTCAAATTGCTGCGGGATGACATTTCTTGCTTTTGAAGTCGATAGTTCGAAGTCTGGCACAATGACCAACGTCTGTAAATCCTGGTGCGGCTCAATACGGATGTGATCCACACGACTGCCATCCCACGCAGCCGCAATGATCCCCCCATATAGAGAAGCCCCCACATTATCCGGGTGCTTTTCGAGCGAAGTAGCCATATCCATTAACTTATCATCTGATAGCGGAGAACCAATTAATGCGTTCGCGGCAGCCAGTGCACCAACTATGGCAGATGCGCTGCTTCCCAGTCCGCGGGTAAGAGGAATATCCGAAACCATCGAAATCTCCAGTTCAGGAACAGATACACCTGCTTCATTGAATACCATCTGTGCGACTTCGTAGATTAGATTGGATTTATCCGTTGGCAAACCATTCAAATGATCTCCATACAGATGAAAAACTGTCTGTTCAGACGGCTTCATCTCAATCCAGGCATACAAAGACAATGCCATGCCCAGGGTATCGAACCCTGGACCCAGATTGGCTGTACTTGCAGGTACTTTTACTGTAACACTTTGCTGCAAACTCATACGGATTGCTGCTCCAGCTGTGCAATAGCTGACATAACTGCTTCTTCCGAATCATCTACTACAAGCGGCTCTGTTGCTACCGTTTTGATCGCGATGTTCGGATCTTTTAAACCATGACCCGTCAAGACACATACAACCGTCTCTCCGCCTTTAAAGTATCCTTCCTCTTTCAATTTATATACTCCTGCAACCGAAGCGGCCGATGCCGGTTCAGCGAAGATACCTTCCCGTGCTGCAATCGTACGATATGCTGTCAAGATTTCCTCGTCCGTTACATAATTGATCTGTCCACCAGACTCTTCAGCCGCGGTTACAGCGGTCTTCCAGCTAGCTGGGTTACCGATGCGGATCGCAGTCGCCACAGTCTCTGGCTCAAGAATCGGCTCCCCCTTAACGATTGCCATCGCGCCTTCTGCTTCGAACCCAACCATCCGTGGCAAGGAGTCCGATTTCCCCGCCTCTTTGTATTCTTTGAAGCCTTTCCAGTAAGCAGAGATGTTCCCTGCATTGCCGACAGGGATTGCAAGTACATCAGGTGCTTGGCCCAATTGATCAACCACTTCAAATGCAGCGGTTTTTTGACCTTCAATGCGGTAAGGGTTCACAGAGTTCACCAGTGTGATTGGGTGCTTCGCTGTAATCTCACGTACAATTTCAAGTGCACGGTCAAAGTTACCATTAATCGCAATCACTTTGGCCCCGTAGATCATGGCCTGAGCCAGTTTGCCCAATGCGATATTATTGTTAGGGATCAAGACGATACAGTTCAGACCACCACGTGCCGCATATGCAGCTGCAGCAGCTGAAGTATTACCTGTAGAGGCACACATGATCGTACGGCTGCCCTCTTCCATCGCTTTCGCTACAGCCATCACCATTCCCCGGTCTTTAAAAGAACCACTTGGGTTCAAGCCTTCGTATTTAAAATATAAATTAAGTCCAAGTTCCTTGGACAGATTTTCGGCATGAATCAGTGGAGTGTTTCCTTCCTGAAGCGTAAGCATAGGTGTATTTTCATTAACCGGAAGGTACTCTTTGTACGTTTGCAGCAATCCTTGATATCTCATTGTAGTAAGCTCCTTTATGATTAAGTAATACGAATATGAAGACCTGAAATTATAGTGTTAAAAATTGTGCATTCCATTTAATCCAGCAATTCAGACGATACATGATTAGAAAATTAACCCTCAACCCGATATACACTCTTGATGCGGCGAATAACGCTAAGGGATTCAAAGTGTTTTAACACTTTATCCATGCTCGCCTTGCTTGCATTATGAGTAACGATGATGATCTCAGCATCCGGGTTATGCTCATTCGGCTGTTGAACTACCGAAGCCAGGCTGACTTCATACTCGGCAAAAATTTGCGTGATTTGTGCCAAAACACCTGCTTTGTCGTCCACGTGCAGCAAAATGAAGTTCTTCGACATAATATGTTTATCGCTTTGCAGACGCTTCTGTTTGTAAGGAACGATAGCTTTAAGTCCGTTTACGCCAAGCTTCAGGTTTTTGATCACAGCTACCAGATCTGCAACTACGGAAGTGGCCGTTGGAAGTTCACCCGCACCCGCACCATAGAACATCGTTTCGCCTACTGCTTCCCCATGTACATACACCGCGTTGAACACGCCATTAACGGAGGCAATTGGGTGGCTCTGTCTTACCATGGTAGGCTGAACACTGATATTGATCTCATCATCACGGCAATCCGCAATTCCAAGCAGTTTCATCTCATAACCGAGTCTTCTGGCATACGTAATGTCCTCACGGGTTACCGAAGAAATACCACTAACGGCTACATCTTGCAGTTCCACATTGGTGCGGAAACCCAGCGTTCCCAGTATTGCCATTTTGCGAGCAGCATCCAGTCCCTCCACATCCGAAGTTGGATCTGCTTCCGCATACCCCAGAGCCTGTGCCTCTGCAAGAACCTCTTCATAAGAAGCGCCTTCCTGGCTCATTTTGGTCAAAATAAAGTTCGTTGTTCCGTTCACAATCCCCATAATGCGAGTAATCCGGTCAGAGGAGAAACCTTCAATCAGGGTGCGGATAATGGGAATCCCACCGGCCACACTGGCTTCATAGAAGACATCACATTTCTTCTCCTGTGCCTTCGCCAAAATCTCGGAGCCATGGAGAGCCATCAAATCCTTGTTAGCCGTTACGATATGTTTCCCCCGCTCCAGCGCTTCAAGAATGTACTCTTTAGTCTGCTCAATACCCCCCATAACCTCCACGATCACATCAATGTCCGGGTGGCGAATAACTTCCCACGGATCTTCTGTCAGTTTGGCACGATCCACAGCAATGACGCGATCCTTAACCGTATTTTTCACGGAAATCTTCTCGATAACAATCGGTGAGCCGACCTGACTGCTTAGATCCTCCTGATTCCCTTCCACGATGCGAACGACTCCCGTTCCTACCGTTCCGAGTCCCAACAATCCCACTTTTACCGGTTTCACTAACGATCTACCCCCTAATGTCTTTTATGTCTGCCAACTCTGTACGCTCTCTATGTACAGTGAAGCAGTTTTTTTGCATATATCCGGACGTTATGAGATAAAATCCAGTTAGCCCTGACCTACAATCCGTGTGCGCCTAACCCCTGGCATATCCTGCATCCGATCCAACATTTCACCAATTTCTCCGTGAAGATGCGACGTCTCTACCGAGATAACGACATTGGCTCTTCCTTGAAGCGGGATACTCTGATTAATCGTGAGTACGTTGGCTCCATATCCAGCCACATGTCCTAATACACGTGACAATATACCAGACTGATGCTCCAGATCAATCGAAATGGTAACGATTCTTTCCCGTTCTAATTGGTTGATGAGGTGAATTCCATCCTTATACTTATAGAAAGCACTTCGGCTTAATCCGACCTGCTCTACCGCTTCATGCACTGTTTTGACATCCCCCGAAGCAAGCAGCTCTTTCACCTGCATCGTCTTCACCACGGCTTCTGGCAAAATGTCTTCCCGTACTAAGTAATAGCGTTCATTCACAGAACGTCCTCTCCTCAAAGACTCATGTTTTCATATAGTGGACATTATATCGGATCTATACTAAAAGGGCAATACGTTACATGTCTATTTTTTTCAAAGCCGTTTCTCAAAGTATACAAGTTTCTCCCTGCCTCATGTAAGGAAAAACAAAAAAACGCAGAGCCGCGGGTCATTTCCCACTTCTCTGCGTCTACATGTTCGTTTATATGTGCACAGCCATACATTAAATTTTACATCCCAAACTTAATAGTAGCTGCTGCCTTCTACGAATTCAAATTCGAAATCGCCAATACGCACAATCGTGCCTTCTTCAGCACCACGTTTACGGAGCTCTTCATCCACACCCATATGACGCAGTGTACGCGCCAGTTTAAGGATGGCCTCATGCGAGTTCAGCTGCATCCGTTTCATCATGCGATCAATCTTGGCACTCTCCACAACAAAGATTTCATTCTCCCGCACAATCCGGAAGCCTTCGTCTTCTTTCTTATCCAGACTGTACACTTTGCGTTCAGATATGTCCGCTACTTCTTCCACCACGACTTCGTCCGGAATCTGATCAAGCAGATCGGCCGCACGATACAGGAGTTCTTGAATTCCTTGACGAGTGAGAGACGAGATCGGCATGATTTCGATATCTGGTTGAACTTCACGAACCTTTTGCATAAATTGCTCCAGATTCTCTTCCGATTCCGGCATATCCATTTTGTTGGCTGCCACAATCTGAGGTCTCTCCGCGAGTACCGGATTGTACAGCTTCAGCTCGTCGTTGATTTTGACCCAGTCCTCAAACGGATCGCGTCCTTCCGAACCAGACATATCCACAACGTGAATAATGATGCGGGTACGTTCGACATGGCGCAAAAACTCATGTCCAAGTCCGATGCCTTCATGAGCACCTTCAATCAATCCTGGCAAGTCAGCCATAACGAAGCTGCGTCCTTCACCTACACCCACTACACCCAGGTTAGGCGTAATGGTCGTAAAGTGATAGGCTCCGATCTTCGGCTTCGCCGCTGATACAACCGACAACAGTGTAGATTTCCCGACACTCGGGAAACCAACCAAACCCACATCCGCCATAACTTTAAGCTCAAGCACAATATAGCGTTCTTCACCCTCTTCACCATTTTCGGCAAGTTCAGGAGCTGGATTGTTCGGTGTTGCAAACCGGATATTCCCTCGGCCGCCTCGGCCCCCACGCGCAACGACAACCTGTTGGCCATGACGCGTCAGATCTGCCAATACTTCTCCACTGTCTTCAT
Source organism: Paenibacillus pabuli (assembly GCF_039831995.1). Taxonomy (NCBI): domain Bacteria; kingdom Bacillati; phylum Bacillota; class Bacilli; order Caryophanales; family Paenibacillaceae; genus Paenibacillus; species Paenibacillus pabuli. The sequence continues at coordinate 517,027 of NZ_JBDOIO010000004.1, read as the reverse complement.
CCAAAATCACAGTCCCAGGTGGGATACGCACAATCATGTTCTCAGCGTTCGCACCATGCTGACTTTTATTACGTCCCTTCTCACCACGCGGGGCCTTGAAGTGACGCTGGTAACGAAAATCCATCAACGTACGCAAACCTTCATCCACGCGGAAAATGATGTCAGCTCCTCTGCCTCCATCACCCCCGGCAGGTCCGCCGTTTGGTACATACTTCTCACGACGGAACGAAATAATTCCGTCTCCTCCGTCTCCTGCTTTTACATAAATCTTCGCTTTATCTACAAACATGGCTACCCCTTCTTCCTATATTCCACACGGCATTCTAAATTGTATAAACGTGTCTTCAGACGGAAGCTGCTCCGTTCTGACTTTTTTTCCTTTGAGTACGGCATTAAGCTGCCGCAATGTTTCCGGATCGGGTGTTTGATCCCCGTCCAGCCGAACAACCACATCCCCATGGTCTTGTCCGAAGTTCAAGGTCAGTTTGCGAACCTCTCCCCAAGACGACCGGCCGCCACCGTATTGATAGGCTCTGATTGCATCTGCAATTGCGCCCGTAAGCGACTCGCCATCCTCGGGAGAGATCAGAGCACTAAGCTGCAACTCTTCCTCGACTTCCACATGCAATTCCAGAGCGGCGCCACTGGCACGAAAAGACTGAAGATAAAAAACGAGTGAGGGAATGCCTAATTTGGAAATCCGACTTTCCTCGGTTACCCGTTCTTTTATTCTTTCCACACATTGCACGGATTTATCAAGTTTGCCCAGCCGAAGATATCCATATAACACCTGAAGATCGTTCATCCAATCATGCCGATGATGATTTAGTGATGCAATTGCTGTCTTTTCCATAGATTGTATGATGGTTCTGCGTTCCGCTTCCGCCTGTCTCCTCATCACATTCATTGAAACAAAGATTACGGCCACGGACCACAATGCGCATACAGCACTCGAAATGGCTGCCGGATACAGCATAACGAAAACCAAAGGAATCAGAAGTGAACATGCCGCAATCCACGGCACTCTTTTCCAAGATTTCATGGCTTCTCCCCGTTCTACAAAACTCGGTTGGTTTTAAACCCCACCGTAACCAAGTATAACATGTCTTTTCTGCCAGTTCATTATCGAAAACATGTATACTACCCCTAAATACAAAGAGCCTCCGGCAAAATTGCCGAAGGCTCCTTAGGCGGAATGCCGATATTATGCTTTTACTGCAGCTGCTACTGGAGCAACGTCCACAGGGTAAATGCTTACTTTTTTGCGATCGCGTCCCCAACGTTCGAATTTCACAACGCCGTCCACTTTCGCAAACAAAGTGTCATCTTTACCGATACCCACGTTCGTACCTGGGTGAATTTTTGTTCCGCGTTGGCGAACAAGAATGCTACCACCAGTTACTGTTTGACCGTCAGCACGCTTAACGCCAAGGCGTTGCGCTCTACTGTCACGACCGTTCTTCGTGGAACCTACACCTTTTTTCGATGCGAATAACTGAAGATTTAATTTCAACATGATTGGTTGTCCTCCTTCTTTACTTATTTGAGTTGCTCTATCTTAATATACTTCCCGTATGACTCTGCAATATCAGTGAGCATAAGAACCATAGATTCGAGCAGCAATTGCACCTGGGACCAAGTTCCGTCTCTCTCCAACACTGGCAAAGAAGCGCTTAAAAAGCCATTCTTCATTTTGGCATCCATTTCGACACCCGTCAGTGCTTCGATCGAATTCACCGTACCCACTGTAACAGCGGATACCCCGGCACATACGATATCTTCTCCCCGCTTGGCAAAATTGGCATGCCCTTTGATGGAAAAGCGATCGATGCTCTCGTCATCGTTACGAAAGATTTGAACGATAATCACTTATCGCACCCTCTTACGCTTGGATTTTCTCGATAGTTACTTTAGTGTACGGTTGACGGTGACCTTGCTTCACATGGTAGTTCTTTTTCGGTTTGTATTTGTATACAACAACCTTTTGACCTTTGCCATGTTTCTCCACTTTAGCCGTTACAGTAGCTCCGGAAACCAATGGTGTACCTGCTGTCAAACCTTGATCGTTAGATACAGCCAGGACACGGTCGAACGTTACGCTTTCGCCATCGTTCGCAGTCAATTTCTCGATGAACAGAACATCGCCCTCTTGGACTTTGTACTGTTTGCCGCCTGTTTCAATAATTGCGTACATTTGCCTTGCACCTCCTCATGTCTCAGACTCGCCCGGTCTCAGGTGACAGCCTCCTTGCGGAGCTGTTCTTGTACCCGGCCAGTGCGGTTACAGCATGTGCAAGACCAATTGGCTAAACACATACCCGATGATTATATCACTATCTCTAATAAAAATCAATGCAATGGCGAAATATATCTTTTACCTGTCCCATGACATGAGGAACAAGGCTCCACATAAGGAAGTGTACTTTCTTCCCGGACTTTTTTACGCGTAAGTTCAAGCAGACCCAGCTTGGTCCAGCCCATGACAAATGCCTTGGTTCGGTCTTTTTTGAGTTCGGCTTCCAGCGCTGCAGCCACTTCCTGCCGATTGGTCGCTTCCTCCATATCAATAAAGTCCACAATAATCATGCCGCCAATGTCCCGTAAACGCATCAAACGTGCGATCTCAACGGCTGCCTGCATGTTGGTTTCCGTTACGGTTTCTTCCAAGCTATCCCCACCGCCTCCGGTGAATTTGCCTGTATTAACATCCACCACAGTAAGAGCCTCCGTATGATCTATGACGATATAACCACCACCGGGTAGCCATACTTTCCGCGCAAAATCCTTGTTAAGCTGCTCCTGGACACCATACGCAGCAAAGATCGACTCCTCGCCCCGGTAAACCTGCACCTTCGGCTGATGGCCTGGACAGATCTCCTCAAGCAAAGCCTTCACTTCACGGGCTTGTCCTTCACTATCTGTAATCACCTCATCGCTGCCTGGTGTATACACATCCCGGATAATTCGCTGTACCATACTGTGATCCCGATGCAACAGGCTCGGTGAAGGCAAACTGTCAGCTTTCTCGCATATCAAACGCCACTGCTCACGCAACGTTTCCAAGTCAGCCTCAATGGCTTCACGCTGCTCCTCTGCGGATACGGTTCGAATGATAAGCCCTTCCTCTCCCCTTCTGAGCTGATCACCCAAGGCTTTGAGACGGGAGCGATCCCCTTCACGGGCAATCTTCTTGGAAACGGCTATGTAGTCCGCTATCGGCATGTAGACAAGCCATCGGCCCGGCAGTGAGTAGTGTGTCGTCACCCGGGCTCCTTTGCCTCCTACCGGCTCTTTCAGAACCTGAACGATGACATCCTGACCTGGACGAAGCAATTCGGAGATGGAAGGCTTCACCTTGGGTTGTTTCTCCAAATGAGGGTGCAGGACATCATCCACATATAGAAAGGCATTTTTTTTCTGACCTATATCCACAAAAGCAGCCTGCATACCCGGTAATACATTGACGACCCGTCCTTTGAAAAACGAACCTAGCAGCCCACGTTCGCGTGTACGTTCTGCCGTAAATTCCACAGCTTTGCCTTCTTCCAGAAGCGCCATTTGCATGAGGTTGTGTTCATTATGTACGATCATTTGTTTCATGGCTTGACCTCTAGAAGACAATTCAATTCATCCACATCCATTCTGTGTCATTACAATTCTCAATGTATATGTATTACCCCAATTTGGGACGAGTTCACCAACCGTATTACAGTTTGTCTGTGTTTTGCTTGAAATAAGAACCGATAATACGCTGTTCAGGCAAAACGGCCATAATTCGTCCCTGTCTGTTCATCACATATACCATATGATATTTCTCTCTCTTTAATAGACGCAGAATAGTATCCAAAGGTTTCGCCGGAAATGAGATTATCGGCTGCGCCAAACTGCCTGTAGCCGCATGATGGGCAAATGCACCTTCCCGATTCATCAAAAAACGGATAAAGCGGTAAGGCACGTTTCGATAATCGGTAATGTTGGAATAGAACAGAAAAAGACCAATTAGCAATATATTCAGAGGCAGCCCGTAGTCTCCATTGATCCATTTGCTGATGGCAAACAAAATAACACCTGTACTGCACAGGATGCTAATCCGGTAGGTCCACATTAGTGTCGTATAATAGGGAGCAACGAGACTAACCAGCGCCTGCACGATCTTTCCCCCATCCAGTGGAAGCACGGGCAGCAGGTTAAACAGGGCGATCAGCAGATTCCCTTGGATAATATACGCCAAGAATACCGGGTCTCCCAGGTTGGCGTATTGCAGCAGCAAAGTGATACCGATCATCAATATATTTTGCAGGGGGCCCGCCAGCGCAATTACGATTTCCCGGCCAGCCGTAAGCCTCCCCCCGTCTTCAATAACGGCCACGCCGCCAAAAGGAAGCATCTGAATTGACAGGACACGGCAGCCCAGTAGGGCTGCCGCCGCAGCATGTCCACATTCATGAATAAATACGATCGCAAACAGCGTGATCAGTTCGATAAAATGTCCAGTAGCCAAGGAAGCCAGCATAACGATGACAAAAAACGGATGCAGCGATATGCGTACACCCCATAACCTAATCAAGGGCAACCACTTCCGCAGGATCTACATACTCTTCGCCCTCTTTTACAGCGAAATATAGCGTGGCGGGTTGTTCTCCGCCTGTGGACTTAAGGGTTCCAACGACATTTCCGGCCTCTACCCAATCATTCGCTTCGACTTCGCTCTCGTTCAGCCGGCCGTATATCGCAGTCAAGTTGCCGGTATGCTGGATGACTACGGTTATCCCATTCTCTGCATCACCAAGAACTTGCAGGACACGCCCTGCATCCGAACTGACTACCTGTACCAATCCAGTCCCCTCTGCATCCGGGACGATCTCTATGCCCTTCATACTCAGCGCAAACGGTTGAACAATTGTCCCCGAGAGGGGTTTACCCAATAATGATCTAACCCCGGAACCATTAACAACATCTGTCGTGTGGCCCAACACCGGGAGGAAAGACGGCGTTCCTCCAAAGTGCCGTTCATACCAGAGAGCTGCCGAGGCAAAGTCCATATCCCGGTGCAGCGCATCTGCAATTACCGTTTTGGGGGATGATGTCCATGACGCATTGAGTTGAAACAGTCCCCACACCGCACCAAAAACCAATGCACTAACTACTGTTCTTCGCACCAGCGATTTCATCAAGTTAAAACGTGCATGACCACCTGGACCGTAATGTCCGTTCTCTTTTTTCCAAAGCCATTCGGGATCCCTTTCCTGATCTGACATGAGTGATCCAACATGTCTTGTCTGACCCTGTATATCAAAAGAAGTAGTAGGTCTTGGGCTTTCGGAAACCTTCTTGCCTGACCCAGAGTTCGCTTCCTGCATAAGCTCCATCGCAGCACCATCCAGCAACCGCCGAATGCGTTCTTCTCTTCTCTGCTTGATTCGAAGTTTCGTATTCATGGAATATCCTCCCGCCGAGGCTTGTTTAATACATCCTATGAAGAGCTCTTTCATAATATGAACAAGCTTCCGGGTCGAAGCAAAATAACTCCACCCAGTGAGATTAACCTGCAAAAGTGGAGTTCAATTTAGAGAAAATCGATAGTGGATTTCCGTGTGCTGAGGCATTAAAAAAGCCGGGCTGCAAAGGCCACGGCTGTAAGTATTAATCTATGAGGACAATCGTATTAACCCATACCAAAAAACTTTTTAAAGCGTGAAAACGCGCCCTTTTTCTGCTCTAACTGCATTAGCGGAACGGTATCTCCCAGAATGCGACGGGCAATGTTCCGATATGCAATCGCTGCAAGAGAATCCGGATTCATAACCGTAGGCTCTCCAGAGTTAGCCGCTTTGATGACAAGTTCATCATCTGGCACAATGCCAATCAGATCAATGTTGAGGACTTGTAAAATCCCATCAATATCAAGCATGTCGCCCGATTTGACCATGTTGTTCCGAATACGGTTTACAACCAGCTTCGGTGATTGGATATGCGAGCTTTCGAGTAGACCGATGACCCGATCCGCATCACGTACAGCGGCATTCTCAGGTGTAGTCACCACGATGGCCTGATCTGCTCCAGCGACCGCATTTTTGAATCCCTGTTCAATCCCGGCAGGGCAATCGATAATGACATATTCAAAATCTTTCTTCAATTCAAGAATAATGTCCTTAACCTGTTCCGGTGACACAGAGTTTTTGTCTCTTGTTTGTGCTGCAGGCAGCATATACAGTTCTTCGAAGCGTTTGTCTTTCACCAACGCCTGATTCAGACGGCAGCGCCCGTCTGCCACGTCACACAGATCGTAAATGATCCGGTTCTCGAGTCCCATCACAACATCCAGATTGCGAAGGCCGATATCGGTATCTACCAGGCAAACTTTTTTTCCGAGCAGCGCCAGCGCTGTTCCGATGTTTGCTGAGGTGGTTGTTTTACCAACGCCGCCCTTACCCGAAGTGATCACGATCGCTTCTCCCATGAGCTACACTCCTTTAAACACATTAAAATCTCGGCGCAACCGAACGATATTGCTCATCTTGTCGATCTGCATCTGATTGTCCTGTAAATAAGCAAATTCCATCCCGGTATCCCGGCTCTCCCATTCGTCAGGGGGACGGCTGATGATATCAGCGATTCGAAGCTGCGTCGGTGCAAATACCGATGCCGCAATGATTGACTCATCGTCCCCGCCGATTCCAGCGTGAGCCATGCCTCTGAGTGAACCCAAAACATATATATCTCCGGTACACGTCACCGTGCCCCCCGGATTGATATCCCCAAGAAACAGGAGATTACCTTCGTGATGAAGCACTTGACCTGAACGCACCATGCCACACATCGTAACAATCGGCGGTGGCCCTTTAACCTCCGGTTTAAGGGCTGGTGAATCGATGGAGCGAATGAGCAGATTCCCTTTTTGCTTCAGAATGTCCAATATCGCATCTTTTTGGTCCTCTGTCACTTCGCGGCTGCCCAGCTTGATATCCACATGAACAATCGGTCCGGTCAAAATATTTTGATGGCTGTGTTCCAGCTTATAGCGGAGCTCATAGAGCAATTCCTCGAATTCACATTGATCGTCCAACAGGAAAACCAAGCCGTCTCGGATGCCTTTAATCGTTACGTGATTCGATTTTACCGTCATAAGCCTGTCCCTCCCATCTCATTACATTTCGTGCCCGGGCCTCGAAGTTCCTGCTTTCCGCTCCAACAAATGTATCAGGATGCCTCCTGCACCTTGCTCTTTCTCTTGCCGATACGCTCCAGCTGCTTCCGCAGCGGAGTATAAATGATCAGGGCAAACACAAAATGGATGAACAGATTGGGAATCATGTATTCAAGCAATGCCCAGTCAAAGGTCACGTGATTAAGGCGGAAGAGCTTATATAAAAAGAACAACATGGTGTCATTAAGCAGACTTCCCAAAATGACGACCGTAACCATAACTGGAAGCGGTGCACGCGGTGCCTGGAATATAAGCCCCATCATATAAGCAGATAACCCCATTGCGAATCCATAAGGTCCGATCATCTCTCCATAGAATACAACGTCATGGAGCAGTCCAAAAAATATGCCTAGCACCAGAGCCGTGTGGCGATGATGATATACAGCGATAAACAGAATGACGACATAGACCAGATTGGCCGAAATGCGCAATTGCCATCCGGAAGGAATAAGCAGCGGCAAAATCGTTCCTTCCGCGATGAACAAAACGAACAGCAACAGGAACAAGACTTGCTTGCGTGTCACCATTACTCCTTCACCTCGGGAGGAATAACCACCATCAGCTCTTTCCAATCCAAGAAGCTTGCATAGGGTTCAATCGTTGCTGTGCGTGTCAGCCCGTATTCGCCAACTTCAATTTTCTTGACTTCCCCGATTCGCATATACTTCGGAAAATTATTGATAATGCCTGATGAGATAATTTCGTCACCTTTTTTGATATCAGACTCTTCCGAGATCTTGGTCATCTTGAACATGCCTGTCTTCGGATCAAAGCTCTCGATCATACCGAAAACAGTATCTTCCTTGCCCACCGCTGTTGCTGCGATGGCATTGGAATTGGGATCATTCGCATCCATCGAGGTCAGCAGATTCACTGTTGATGTATACGCGCTGACGTGACTGATCACCCCAACCAGACCTTCCTGGGAAGTGACGGCCATGCCTGGCTTGATATCCGCATTTTCCCCAATATCAATATTAATCGTTCTGCTATTGGGATCCGAATTCGCACTGATAACCTGAGCAATACGATACTCATAATTGTACCGATTTCTCTGTTCAGCCGTAAATTGAAGCAAATCCTTATAACGATCATTTGTTTTCTCCATCTCGTTATACTTCAAACGATCCCGGGTATAGTGCCCCATAGCAATTCGCAACTCTTCATTTTCTTGATAAACCGCACGCATGTTCGCCACATCTTTGAAAAAGCCCGCTACAGCAGAAGCGGGCTTGTAAAATACGTATTGTACAAATCCGACTGAATCCTTCAGGAATTTTTCCGGCCAGGATAGAGCGGTTCGCGGACCGAGCGTAAAGCCCATCAACGCGATAAATGTAACAAGGCCCACCAGCAAAACAAAAAGTCTTTTGTTGCCCAGCAGCTTAAACAGTTCGAACACCCTCTAACATCCATATTCTCTTCCGAGCTATGCCCGGCGGGGAGACGTTCAGACTGATAGTCCCTTCGAGAATATTCGCTGATCTCCCCGGGTATGCGGGTAATAGCTCTCCCGACTGAGGTCGGGTCCTCTTCGTTGGTTACTGCCGCTTAACTCAAACGTGATTAAGCGATCAGTGCCGGATTAACGTTTGGAACGAACTGCCGAACTGCTTCTGCTTTTGAACAAATGGATGTTCTCCAGAGCTTTACCTGTTCCGATTGCTACACAATCGAGTGGATTTTCAGCTACGATGACCGGCATACCTGTCTCACCAGCCAGCAGCTTGTCCAGATTGCGGAGCAAGGCGCCGCCGCCAGTCAACACGATACCGCGGTCCATAATATCTGCCGCAAGCTCAGGAGGACATTTTTCCAAAGTTACTTTAACAGCTTCAACAATAGCATTTACCGTATCTGCCAGAGCTTCGCTGATTTCATCCGATGTAATCGTGATGGTCTTAGGCAGGCCTGTTACGAGATCGCGACCGCGAATTTCCATCGTTTCCACTTGTTCCAGTGGCATAGCTGATCCGATTTCCATTTTCAACTGTTCAGATGTACGCTCACCAATCATCAGATTGTACTGACGTTTAATATACTGGATGATTGATTCGTCCATCTCATCACCAGCTACACGAACGGAACGGCTTGTTACGATCCCCCCGAGGGAAATCACTGCCACTTCTGTCGTTCCGCCACCGATGTCCACAACCATGCTGCCTGTTGGTTCCCATACCGGAAGATCTGCACCAATGGCAGCTGCAAATGGCTCTTCAATCGTGTATGCTTCACGCGCACCGGCCTGTTTGGTTGCATCTTCAACCGCACGTTGTTCTACTGCTGTAATTCCGGATGGCACACATACCATAACGTTCGGATGACGCTGGAACATCGAGCGCTGTTTTTGCGCCTGGCGAATAAAATATTTGATCATCGTTGCCGTTGTATCAAAATCGGCAATAACGCCGTCTTTCATCGGACGAATGGCACGAATGTTACCAGGAGTACGTCCGATCATTTTCTTTGCAGATTCCCCAACAGCCTCAATGCTCTTGGTATCTGTCCGCAGAGCAACCACCGAAGGCTCCCGCACCACAATTCCTTTTCCACGTACATAAACCAGCGTATTCGCTGTCCCCAAATCAATACCCAAATCTTTCGTAAAACCACCAAACATGACGTAATCTCCTTTTCTGCCTCATATAGCCGCCCTATCAACGTTCAGAGCGTTTCATTTTCATTTCCTCTGCAATACAGCAGGGTTCATCATTCATTTAAATGTGTTGCATCTGTAAAGTGAACCTATCTTCTACGGACAACGCCGTCAATATTCATAGGAAAACATCAACGCCAACCATTATATTATACTAAGCCCTTCTCCTTCAAACTTACGTATGTTCCATCGCCGATAATGATGTGGTCCAGCACATCTATTCCCACGATTGAACCTGCTTCGATCAGCCTTTTGGTTATTTGGATATCCTCAGGACTGGGCGTTGGATCACCACTCGGATGATTGTGTGCGCATACGATCGAGGCACTGCTGCATTTGATGGCAGCACGAAACACTTCACGTGGATGTACAATTGAAGCATTAAGGCTGCCCATGGAGAGTGTTTCCTGGGCAATAATATGATTTTTGCTATTCAGGAAAAGGCACACAAAGTGTTCCTTCTGTAAGTAACGCAGCTGCTCGAGCAGAATATCTGCTGCATCACGAGGTGTACGGATGGAAGGAGATTGTACCCGTCTACTCTTCGCAATCCGGTGACCAAGTTCAATACCAGCCTTGAGCTGAACCGCCTTGGCCATACCAATTCCTTTCATTGCAGTCATCTCGTTCAGACTCATATCCATTAACGGACGAATGCCACCTGCTTCGGTGAGAATACGCTGTGCCATGTGCACTGCTGATTCCTGCCTTGTACCCGTCCGAAGTAAAATAGCCAGCAGTTCTGCATGGCTTAAAGCGCCCGCCCCATATTCCATCATGCGTTCTCTCGGGCGTTCTTCATGGGGGATGTCGCGCATCATGTACTGAGGCGACTCCATATATTCCCTCTTTTCACATCGTCATTTCCTACCATCAGGCTCGCGGCAGCACATGGACTCCGAATCCATCCAACATATCGCTGAGCAGGGAAAGAGGCAAGCCCACTACATTAAAGTAGCATCCTTCAATGCGGTCTATCAGTGAAGCGCCAATTCCTTGAATCGCATACGATCCTGCTTTGTCCATAGGCTCGCCTGTTTGGACATACGCCCCGATCGTTGCCTCGGACAGCTCCTTCATCGTTACCTCCGTCTGCCGATAATGCACAACGGACTTTCCATTTCCGGCATCAATACATGCCACACCAGTGAACACATGATGTGTACGTCCCTGGAGTCTTGCTAGCATATGTTCAGCATCCTGTTGATCCACAGGTTTGCCCAGAATGTCTCCATCCAGCACAACGACAGTGTCACTGCCTACAATGATAGCGTCCTGTTCCTGACCTTCAAGAGCACGATAGACGGCCATCGCTTTGCGCATGGCGAGTTCCTGAACCGTCTGCTCTGGTGTCCATTCCGGCGGTGTATCTTCATCCGCATGGCTTGGTATTACTTTGAAAGCTAGTTGAAGTGAAGCGAGCAGATCCTTGCGCCGTGGCGAAGTGGAGGCCAGAATAATAGGGCGCGATTGTGATTTATTCAAAATAAACGGCTCCTTATGCTACGGCGACATCTGTCCCAATCACCATAGTAGATGTCATTCGCTTAGTTTCGTCGTCAAAAATCGTCATTCTCCTACAGTCTACGATACAGCCATACAGCCGCAATAATACCAATCAAACTGAGGAGGCTCATTTGAAATTGAAATGAAATGTCATAACTGATAATATCCAGATCAGCCTGCGGTGACCAACGTATGGTCGTGGCTTTGGTTAGAATGGCAACAGCCTTGACTGGCTGCAGTGCCTTGGCGATCCACGCTCCGGCCATCCAGCCGAGCAGAAGAAACAGTATTAACATGCCGAAGTTTTTTTTCATCGGTTATCTTCCCTCGCCATTTTTTGACACCCACATTATTATACGGGGTTTTGTACGTCAATACAAACACAAATCCGGCAAGGGGAACTATTTCCAGTTCCTTGCCGGACAGGGATTTCGGGGCTGTGTTAGGGGAAGAAAATCTTATTGCTTAATCCCCTCAAGCCATTTTTTCTGTTGCAGGACATAATCCATCAGATCCGCTTGTACAGCCCACATGTGTACATCGGAGGGATTTTTGTTGTACTCGGCCACTGCCGTAATTGCGCTGTTCATCGATTTTTCCATGGCTGAAACCATCGGTACCGCTTCTTGTCCGAGACCTGCCGAGAGTTTTCCCACCCCTGTTGTCCAAGCCTGGTGCTGATTCTGTAATGCGGTCATCGTTTCCGCGCCTACAGGCTCAGGATTTGCTTGACCAAGCTGCCCGATGGACAATGTGGATAGCTGCTCCACCAATGCGTTGCTGCTGCTGAAGAAAAGCTGAACATCCTCCTGATTCATACCGATAGCAGCAGCGTCCACTGCAGGATATGCAATCTCTTTGACATACAACTCTACGCCCTCTGCTTTGAGACGGGAGCTCAGCAGTTTAGCTTCCTCACGGTCAGAAGAGATGCCTGCATACACCCGATTCCCATCGTCCGGATCCGTTCCTGCGGCAATTCCAGCCTGTGAGAGTTCAAGCTTAGCCTGTTCAGCACGTTCAGGTGAACTAAAAACGCCATACTGAAGCGCATAGTAGCTGCCTCCGCTAAGCGCTGACTGTGCTTGTTGGTCCGTCCCTGATTGACCCTGCACTCCCGTTACACTCGATACTGGTTGATTGGTTTGAGGAAGTACCTCTGGGCCTGTTCCTTCCCGATTAAAAAACGAAAGAATAACCATACCGAAAAGGGCACCGGTGACCAGCGCTCCCGTGACCGAACCAATCATCTTCCAGCCCCTCGGAGGGCGATTTCGCTTGTAGGAGTAATTATCACGATCCGCCATCCAGTCATGGCCCACATCATTACTGTCATCGGGAAGCTCTCTCTCGTTTTCGTCAGGATACACCGCTTGATCCGAATAAACATACGTCGACTGTACAGGACCCGAGTTCCGTTCATTTCTCTGTTCAGACTCCAGTATGCTTGTCCCGCTCAGCGTGGTCTCTCCCCAATCTACAGGGATATCCTCCGGTGTCCATGAAGGCGTAGGATCCATCCTTGCTGTACTTTGCGATATCTCATCCGATAAGGATGGAAAGGTTCCAACCACCTTCTCATCCTTATGATCCGGCTTGTCCGACTCGTTCTCCCCAAAACGAAACGTCATTCTAGCATTGCTCACCCCGTACCCTCTCCTTTGTCCCATTTATATCAGCTATATGCTTGGAGACAATGAAAGATTCCTAGAAATTCAAAAACCCGCCTGCTTCTTGACGAAGACAAGCGGGTCAGAAAATAGCTTATTTCAATCCTTTGGCGAGTGTATCGCCGACTTTCCAAATGTCCCCTGCACCCATCGTGAGTACAAGATCTCCCGGCTGCAGACGATTCTGCAAATCTGCTACAACTTCTTCTTTGGTAGGGAGATAACGAGCAGCAGCATTACTGTTCTGAACAATCAGTTCAACCAGTTTAGCGGAGTGCACACCTTCAATCTGTTTTTCTCCAGCCGGAGAATAGATATCGGTGATAAGTACCTCATCTGCTTCCGCAAAAGCACGACTAAACGCATCCAGCAGGAAAAAGGTACGCGTATATCTCTGCGGTTGGAACACCGCAATAATACGTTTCCCTGTCGCTTTCGCAGCACTGATGGTCGCTTCAATTTCAGTCGGATGATGAGCATAATCATCGATGACCAGAATATCCCGTGCTTCACCCAGCACCTGGAATCTGCGTTTTGCCCCATGGAACTGGATGATGGCTGCCGTGATTTTCTCGAACGGAATACCTGCTTCCAGACAGGTAATGACCGTAGCCATGGCATTGTAGACATTATGTTTGCCTGGAACAGAGAGCTCCACCGTTCCCAGTACGTTACCCTGGTGGCTCATGGTGAAGGAGATTCTACGATCGCCCAGTACAATATCCGACGCCATATAATCGGCTTTCTGATCAATGCCGTATGTCGTGATTCGGGATTTCAGCTCAGGTAGAATGCTCTGAACGTTCTCATCATCCGCACAGACAATCGCTGTACCTTCCGGACGAATTTGACTCAAGAATTGTACATACGCCTTTTTGAGCTCCTCAAAGTCACTATTGTAATTCTCCAAATGATCGGCTTCAATATTGGTCACAATTCCAAGCCATGGATGATATTGCAAAAACGATCCATCGCTCTCATCCGCTTCGGCCACAACCCAGTCACCTTGGCCCGCCTTCGCATTAGTTCCCAAATTCATGATTTCTCCGCCAATGATATAGGTCGGGTCTGTATCGCATTTGTCCATGACAAGTGCAATCATCGAGGAAGTTGTCGTTTTGCCATGGGCACCAGCAACCGCAACGCCTTTGCGCTCATTGAGCAGGCGCGCCAGCATTTGTGCACGGTGAAGAATCGGAATATTAAGCTGCTCTGCTGCCACCCGCTCCACGTTATCCGCCGGAGCTGCTGTAGAGTAGACCACAAGATCTGCTCCATTTACGTGTTCTGCCGTGTGTCCGATATATATTTTCGCTCCCTTGGCTGCCAGCTTCTCAGTCAATTCCTGTGAAGCAACATCCGATCCGGTAACGGTGTATCCCATCTCCAACATAACTCGTGCGATGGCACTCATGCCGTATCCGCCAATCCCTATAAAATGAACATGTTCTGATGTATTTAACAAAACTTTCACCAACCTTTTTCAGAATCGGTTTGATGCAAAAGGGCTGCCCTCACATCTGCAATGAGATACAGTGTGCCGGACACCACCCCCAGATCTTCCGCTTCCGTCCGTGACTTCAATAGATCAAGTGCCTTCGCCCAATCGGGCTCGACGATGATTTCCAGATCCTGCTTCGCAATGGCGGGACGTACCCGCTCGACGATTTGCAGCAACTCTGCTGCATCCATCTTGCGTCGGAAATCTGGCTCGGTCAGGATCAGCGTATCCACTAGTGGCAGTATATGCTGCAAATACGCTTCGTGATGCTTATTCGCCAGCATGCCCATCATCAAATTTAACTTGTTGTGAGGATATACGTCGACAATGCTCTTGGCCAGTGACTCCGCCCCTTCCGGATTATGCGCACCATCCAGTACAATTCGGGGTTCGTCAACGACCTTCTCGAATCGGCCAGCCCAAAAGGCATGCTCCAATCCAAGAGCAATATCTCTGTCATCCAGCATAAATGCCATGTACTGCCTGAGCAATTCAAGCACCATAAGAGCACCCGCAGCATTATCAATCTGATGAATGCCCTGCATTCGAATACGAGCATCCATCTCGCGGAACGGTCCTGCAAAATGAAAGGATTGACCATTCTCATCACTATGGAGTCTATGGTAAGAGAACTGTTCTCCCGACAAATACACAGTTGATCGGACCTGCTGGGCCTTTTCCTTAATTACCTTAACAGCCTCAGGCTGCGTAACACAGGTGACAACAGGTACGCCTGGTTTGATAATGCCTGCTTTTTCTCCTGCGATCGCTTCGATGGTATCTCCCAGGACATCCGTATGATCCATACCGATATTCGTAATGACCGAAACTACTGGTGTGACGATATTCGTTACGTCCATCCTTCCCCCCAGTCCAGTCTCCCATACTACAACATCCGGATAACACTCTTCTGCATAGTACAGAAGTGCGAGGGCTGTAGACACCTCGAACATGGTAGGTGATCCAAGAGCAGTAGAGGCCATATCGGCGACCAGAGGATGGAGACGATTCGCCAGCTTCAGCAGTGTCTCTTCCGGAATATCCTCACCGTTGTACTGAAAACGATTCGTGAATTTCGTGATATACGGAGACGTAAACGTTCCGACATCATATCCCGCCTGAAGCAGCACTGACGTCAAAAAAGCGCAAGTCGAACCTTTTCCGTTCGTTCCCGCGACATGAATAAATTTGAGACGCTGATGAGGATTACCGAGTAGTGACATCAACTCCACGATTCTTTCCAATCCGGGTCTGATGCCAAAAGGAATAAGGCCATTGATCCAGTTCACAGCCTCGTCATAGGTATGCAGAGGGGCATGTAAGCCCGTGCCATTAAGTTCCGTCATATGTTTCACCTTCGGTCCCGAGTTTGATTGAAAAAAGCGGCCGGATGGCATGTTTCCTCTCCATCCGACCCAGAAATATTAACCTTTCAGTTCCTTGATCCGGGCGATAACTTTATCCCGTTTATCCGAATAATCCGCTTGTTTGGCGCGTTCTTCCTCAATAACCTTGGCTGGTGCCTTGGCTACGAAGCCTTCATTCGCCAGCTTTTTCTCTACACGGAGTACTTCACCTTCAAGGTTCTGTAACTCTTTCTCCAGGCGAGCCACTTCCTGCTCAATATCAATCAGTCCTGCCAGCGGCAAGTACAACTCAGCTCCCGTAATAACAGCACTCATTGCCTTGTCCGGTGAACTCAGGTCCAGTCCGCTGTCGAACTCGGATGTATTGCAGAATCGTTGGATGTAATGGCTGTTGCGTTCTATGATGCTGTATGTCTCAGTGCTGTTCGCTTTTACCATCAGTTCAATCTTTTTGCTCATCGGCACGTTTACTTCTGCACGAATGTTCCGTACGGCACGAATGGTATCCATGAGCAGGTTCATCTCGGCAACGGCTTCCGTATTCTCCAGCGCAGGATCATACACTGGCCAAGAAGCAAGTGTAATCGTCTCGCCTTCATGAGGCAGATGCTGCCAGATTTCTTCCGAGATGTATGGCATAAACGGGTGAATCAGGCGCATGGTGTGATCCAGGACGTAAGCGAGTACCGATTGTGTTTTTTTCTTGGCAACCGGATCTTCACCGTAGAAGGACAGCTTGGCAAATTCAATATACCAGTCACAGAGGTCATCCCAGATAAAGTTGTACAGCAATCGTCCTGTTTCCCCAAATTCGTATGCTTCGATTAGACGCGTAATATCGCGGGAAGTTTCGTTTAGACGGTGCAAAATCCAATAATCGGCTGTTCCAAGCTCTCCGCTGATGTCGCGATCTTCGAAAGTAAATCCTTCCAGATTCATCAGTGCGAAACGTGATGCATTCCAGATTTTGTTGGCAAAGTTACGTGCCTGTTCTACCCGCTCCCAGCGGAAACGAAGATCCTGGCCTGGCGTGCTGCTGGTGGAGATCATATACCGCATCGCGTCTGCACCGTATTTCTCAATAACATCCAGCGGATCCACACCATTACCGAGTGATTTGGACATTTTGCGGCCATCCGCATCACGAACAAGACCATGCATCAGAACATCTTTGAACGGAATTTCGTCCGTGAACTCCAGAGCTGTGAAGATCATCCGTGCAACCCAGAAATAAATGATGTCATATCCGGTTACAAGCACACTTGTCGGATAGTAGCGTTTCAGATCTTCTGCATCTTCCGGCCAGCCGAGCGTGGAGAAAGGCCACAATGCAGAACTGAACCACGTATCCAGAACATCTTCATCCTGTCTCAGCTTGCGACCAGCGTACTCTGGCAGCGTTGTTGGATCTTCAGCAGATACAATAATTTCACCAGTCTCATCGTCGTACCAGGCAGGAATGCGATGTCCCCACCACAACTGACGTGAGATACACCAGTCACGAACATTTTCGATCCAGTTCAAATACGTTTTCTCAAAACGATCCGGAACGAAGTTTACGCCTTCACCGTTCTGCTGTTTTTGAATGGCTCTTTCTGCGAGAGGCTTCATCTCAACAAACCATTGTGTGGACAAATAAGGCTCAACCACGGCTCCCGTCCGTTCGCTGTGTCCAACTTGGTGTGTGTGATCCTCAATGTTGATCAATACACCAAGTTCCTGCAAATCGGCAACAATCTGCTTGCGGCAGTCGCTGCGATCCAGACCCTGATATTTGCCTGCTTCAGCATTCATGGTACCTGTCTCATCCATTACTGTGATCTGAGGCAGGTTGTGGCGAAGACCCACTTCAAAGTCATTCGGATCATGTGCAGGCGTAATTTTTACAGCACCGCTTCCGAATTCCTTATCTACATAATCATCGGCAATAACCGGAATCTCCCGGCCAATGATCGGCAGGATCAGCGTTTTGCCAATCATATCTGCATAGCGTTCATCTTTTGGATGAACAGCAACCGCAGTATCACCGAGCATCGTCTCCGGACGAGTCGTCGCCACTGTAACATAACCGCTTCCGTCTTTAAGTGGATATTTCAGATGATACAGGTGTCCTTGAACTTCTTTGTACTCCACCTCAATGTCAGACAATGCAGTACGGTTCACGGGATCCCAGTTGATAATACGTTTGCCTCTGTAAATCAGGCCTTTCTCATATAGTTGAACAAACACTTTGCGCACAGCTTGGGAAAGCCCTTCGTCGAGCGTAAAGCGTTCACGTGAATAATCCAGTGACAGCCCCATTTTACCCCACTGCTGACGGATCGTTGTCGCGTATTGGTCTTTCCAGTCCCACACTTTATCCAGGAATTTCTCGCGTCCCAGATCATAGCGGGTCAGACCTTCTTCACGCAGCTTTTGCTCCACTTTGGTTTGAGTCGCAATTCCTGCATGGTCGGAACCTGGGAGCCACAGTGCATCATACCCTTGCATCCGTTTGGTCCGGATCAGGATATCCTGCAGGGTAAAATCCAGTGCATGCCCGATATGAAGCATACCTGTTACGTTCGGGGGTGGAATTACAATGGTATACGGCTCAGCATCCTTGCGCTGTCCAGCCTTGAAGTATCCACGCTCTGTCCAGGTGGAATACCATTTCTGCTCCGCAGCTTTCGGATCATACGTAGTCGGCATTTCTGTTGCAGCTGATTTTTTTTCTTCAGACATGTGTCATTCCTCCGTTACTTAATCATCATCGCCAAAAAACAAAAAAACCTTTCATCCATCAAAGGACGAAAGGTTAGCTTTCGCGGTACCACCTTTGTTTCACGCAGACAGAAAGAAACAACATGCCTTTCTGAGGCTATCGTGACACTTCAAGCAGATAACGGCTGCTACCGGCCCATCCTACTTCAGGAACAAATCACGATGACATATTTCATCGTTCCTCATATTCAAACAGGCAACTCCCGGGCGACTTCGATCAGTTGGTTCCTGCGGAATTTCTCAGCGCTGCAATCCCGCTCTCTGAAAGGCCTTGCTGTCTACTACTCCCGTTCGACGTTGTTCTTCAAAAAACCTAAAGACATCATACCCTGACCGTGCCCGATAGTCAACCTGACAACAGCGGAAACGGGCGTCAGCCCTGCATCTTGGTCTAAAAAGCTGCAAAAACCCGCAATCCTTATGAGATTGCGGGTTGGTACGCCCGTTATTTTACAAGTCAGAGGTCAGGGGATGTATAAAATCTGCCCCTCTTCAACGACCTGTTCAGACAAACGATTGTATAACTGGAGCTCCCTGGTACTCAATTGATACCGGTCAGCAATGGTATCCAATGTCTCTTCCCGCTGGACAATGCACAGTTTCACTTTGCGGAATGGCGTCTGATCCACAATCGTGCCCAAAAACAGGTTCTTCCACTGGACATCATCAGCCTGGTAAGCTTCTTCCTGTACGGAGCCAGCGACCGACTCGTCCTCCCGATCCGTTTCTGTATCCCGGACGGATCTGCCCGAGGACAACAGGGACGAGATGCCAACCCCTTCTTCCTGTCTTGGTGAAGACTCCTTTTTGCTGCCAAACGCAACTTTGAGCTCTGGCTTGTCTTCTGTCTCAGCCACAGGTTCAGGAATGAACGAAACAGGCTCCGAAGATTCCTCGGCATCCACTGCTTTCAGTGTAGAAGGTCTTTCTCCCTCGGCAGACTCCAGTTCAGACGCTGCAAATACATCCTGCCAATTCTCTGCCGGAGTCTCAGCCTCCGCCTGATCTTCCTGCGGCGAACCCGACCTGGAAGATTCAAAATTCCAAACATTCGATACAGCCAAGTCTTCCGATGGTTGTTGGTTCAGCTCCGTGTTAGTATGTAAGGTCTCCACGGAAGGCTCGGCCCAGACAGATGGTGATTCTTCGGCCAATGGTAACAATGGCTCTGACTCCGGATAAGAAGCCAGTCGGTCTGCAGTTTCCGCCATAAAAGAAGAGACTGGTGAAGGCGAGCCGGGTACTTCATTATCGGCTGCTTCATCTTCTTGGGTGATTAAAGAAGGGGCATTTTCTTCAGCAGGTGGTCTATTCTGACTGTTTTCCTCATTTTGATTTTCGATCGTATCAGCATAGAGCTGTTCGGATGCAGGGTTTAACGGTGTAACCGGCTGCGTATCATCTTCATAACGAGTACTTTCATCAGCGGCTTGCTGCAGATTCCCTGGGACTTCTTCTGCGTACAGCGAATCGGCCGTTATAGGCAGCCCTTCCTCTTCGCTGCGTTGAAGCAGATATTCCTGTGCAAAGGTGTTCAACCCAGCATCTGCATACTCTTCTTCCGGGGAGCGGTTACCCTGCTGCGGATCAGGGGAGTGTACCACGGTAAACTCTTCTGCTGACCAAGCCTGCGGCTCCTCGACAGGAAAGCCCTCTATGCCACGCAGTGACAACACGCCTGTAATATTCAAGCTTCGGCTGGATAACAAATCCACATCAAAGTTTTCAATCTCAATCGAGATATCCTCAAGCGATCTTACCCGATTCAGGGGAACCGTGATCTCAACCGGAATAAAATGTTTCAATTCCTCCGAGATCTCGTTCTCTCCCCGATACGCACCTGTAAGCAAAAGATGGCCTCGCAACGTTGCATGATCATCCTGACCGATGACTTGAATACGCGGGTATAACTCAATTTCCTCCAGTTCCTCAATGGCAGGGACTCCCTCGGACAAATGAACGCGCTCATAAATATCGAACCGCAAACCATAAGGTTGATTCAACAAAGGTGGCGTCCTCCTTTCGGCATATGTTCACCATGATCCTTCTCATGGGACTGATCCATGGTCCAAATCCTTCGTTACCCCATCTATATGCCATGGATGAGATGAGCATGCCACCTTTGTTCAAACCTTGCCTTTTTATTGGACCTTGCGTTCCCGCTGTGCGAGCTGTTCAAAATCGGAAGGCCACGGATCATGAACTTCAATCAGTGCCCCGGTAAGCGGATGATTAAACCTTAACACTTCTCCATGAAGAGCCTGGCGTCCAATTGCATCAGCCCGGCCTCCATACAGCTGATCGCCAACAAGCGGGTGTCCGGCATAACTCAGATGTACCCTGATCTGATGCGTACGTCCTGTATCCAGTATCAAACGCACAAGTGTCGCCTGTTCCCATACGTCTACAATCTCTACATGCGTTACTGCTTCCTGCCCACTCTCGGAAACACGTCTGCGCTGCTTGTGGTGCCTGTCCTTGCCTATGGGAGCATCAATTTTGCTGAGTTTTGGAGAAACCTGACCTTCAGCAATGGCTACATACTGACGCCCAATGTCTTTGCGACGCATCGCCTCATCCAGCTTGGCCAGGGTAAAGGCATTTTTGGCATATAAAACGGGACCCGTTGTATCTTCATCCAGACGATGAACGTGGCGCACACAGGTGTCGATACCATTGATCTCATAATAAGAAGCGACGGCATGATCCAGTGTAATGGCATGATCGGCACGTGTTCCATCCGGGTGAAGCTTCATACCTGCAGGTTTGTGCACAACCAGACTAAAATCATCCTCATACAGCACATCGATATCAGCCCACCGGGGTTCAACATCAATGGGCTGAGATGCAAAAAGGGCCAGCCGAAGCCGGTCCCCTGCCAATTGAATTCCGTGATTTGCCTTGAGCTGACGAAGCAGTTTTTCCGGAAACGAAAGTTCAGTGAGCAGCCATTGCTCTGCTGCAAGCTGTTTGTCTGAACTGCCTGTTACCACCTTGCCTGGCATCAGCTCAAGCCATTCTCCACGACGTTTCCAACTTTTGATCGTCATAGAGATTGAAGAGCCTTACGGTTCGCTTCAATCGTATCGTCAATGTCCTGCTCTGTGTGCACACCAGAGACGAACATGCCTTCAAATTGCGAAGGTGCCACACTTACACCTTGATCAATCATGGCTGCAAAGTAACGAACAAACTGATCCAGATTGCTTGCTTTGGCTATATCGTAATTGGTGACAGGTACACCGCTGAAGAACGGACATACCATGGAGCCAACACGGTTAATCGTTACTGCAATGCCCGTCTCTGCTGCATTCTTTTCGAAGCCAGCCTGCAAACGTGCCGATAACGTCTCCAAACGATCATAGACTTCCGGTGTCAACAGTTTGAGTGTCGTGTAGCCTGCTGCCATTGCCAGTGGGTTACCACTCAGTGTTCCCGCCTGATAAATCGGACCGGTTGGAGCGATCTGCTCCATCAGATCCCGACGACCGCCATAAGCCCCGACCGGCAGGCCGCCGCCGATAACTTTACCGAGACAAGTCAGATCGGGCGTAACACCGAATCGACCCTGTGCACAGTTCAAGCCTACGCGGAAACCGGTCATTACTTCGTCAAAGATAAGCAGGCTGCCGTACTGGTTGGTCAGACTGCGCAAGCCTTCAAGAAAGCCCTCCGCCGGAGGTACAACGCCCATATTCCCAGCCACAGGCTCGACAATGACAGCAGCCAGTTCCTCACCATAACGTTCAAAGGCAAGGCTAACCGATTCCAAATCATTGTAAGGTACCGTGATCGTATTAGTAGCCACTCCTTCTGGAACTCCAGGGCTGTCTGGCAATCCAAGGGTAGCGACACCAGAACCCGCTTTGATCAGCAAGCTGTCCGCATGTCCGTGGTATGAACCTTCAAACTTCAAAATTTTGCTGCGACCCGTTACACCACGTGCCAGCCTAATGGCACTCATGGTCGCTTCCGTACCCGAGTTCACCATCCGCACAATATCGATGGAAGGCACGCGTTCGCAAACAAGCTTAGCCATCTCTGTTTCCAGCAGCGTTGGAGCACCAAAGCTCGTTCCTTTCAGAGCTGTCTCACGCAGTGCTTCAACGACATCAGGATGGGCATGTCCCATGATAAGCGGTCCCCATGAGCCTACATAATCAATAAATACGTTGCCATCAATATCGTAAATTTTGGATCCTTCTCCGCGTTCTGCATAGATCGGGGTAAGTCCTACCGATTTAAAAGCCCGAACGGGACTGTTTACGCCTCCAGGTATGTACTGCTTGGCTTCTTCGAATGCGCTGCGTGAGCGCTCATCGTTGCGTCTTTTTCCTGATTGTGCAGTCATGAACATCCTCCTTAATATAAAGGCCCCGCTTGTATATGAACAGTAATCTGATCCACACAACGACATTCTAGGGTCATGCAGGGCCTTGGTACATATTTATATTTCTATATCGACTCTCTTAGCAAACGTATAGGGGATACAGCGAACTATTATTTTTCAGCCAACCAGCGGGAAGCGTCTTTTCCGTAATACGTAATAATCATGTCGGCACCCGCGCGTTTCATGCTGAGCAGAATTTCCATGGCGACCTTTTTCTCATCAATCCAACCCTGCATTGCTGCTGCCTTCACCATGGCGTACTCCCCACTTACATTATAGGCCACAAGCGGAAGGTCAAATTGATCTTTGATCGTACGCATCACATCCAGATAGGAGAGTGACGGTTTTACCATCAGCATGTCTGCTCCTTCCAGCACATCCGTTTCGGCTTCGCGCAGTGCCTCGCGGGCATTGGCCGGGTCCATCTGATACGATTTGCGATCTCCGAACTGCGGCGTGGAATCCGCTGCTTCACGGAAAGGACCATAAAAAGCAGATGCATACTTAACGGAGTATGACATGATTGGAATATGGCTGAAGCCATTTTCATCCAGTCCGGCCCGTATGGCCTGGACGAATCCATCCATCATATTGGATGGGGCAATAATATCCGCGCCTGCTTTGGCTTGGGATACAGCTGTTTTCACAAGCAGATCCAGCGATTCATCATTCAGAACATCTCCGCAGATATGCCCGTCTACTTCAACGGTATGCACCATACCGCAGTGGCCGTGATCCGTAAATTCACACAGACAGGTATCGGCCACAACCAGCAGGTCGGGATACCAGGACTTAATCAATTTCGTTGCTTCCTGCACAATACCATCTTCAGCGAAACCAGAAGAACCAATACTATCCTTTGTCTCAGGAATACCGAACAACAACACGGCCGGAATTCCAAGATCAGCAATCTCTTTTACCTCTTCTTGCAGACGGTCAAGGGAAAAACGGAATACGCCTGGCATGGATTTGATTTCGGATTTTACGTTTTCACCGTAAGTTACATAAATCGGCTGGATAAAATCATCCACTGTCAGATGAGTCTCTCTGACCATGTTGCGGATACCTGCGGATTGCCGTAAGCGACGGTGTCGTACAATTGGAAAACTCATATAGATACATCCTCTCTGAAAGTAAAGTAGAGCAAAAAGGGAAGCGCGCCGGTATCCTTACGAATTCAGCACGCTTCATCAATCTGCATTTTTGTATATGGATACGATCTATTACAATAACATATAATTCCTGCAATCAACGAGGCATAGCCCCTTCTGGAGAAGGCTTCCGTTTCCACTCGCACAGTGCAGAGATCATACTTTCGATCGTTGCTTCTGCAGCCATCAGTGTCACCTTCATCCCAGCTGCTTCTGCCGTCTTGGCAGTCACTGGCCCGATGCAAGCAACCTCGACATTCTTTAACAAAGGTAATGGATCTTGGAGTCCCATGCGTTTAAGCATCTCCATAAAATTAGTAACCGTCGAAGAACTGGTGAACGTTACCGCGTGAATTCCGCCTTCTTCCAGCAGCTTCAGTAGTTCGTCATCATCCTCGCCCGCTAGTACGGTGTCATAGATGATCGCTTCCGTGACTTCGAGTCCACGTTCCTTTAACTGATCAGGCAACCAGGATCGCGCCAAGTCCCCGTGGGGAAGCAGCACTTTCTGACCTTCTTTCAGTTCACTTTCAAAAGCTTCCAGCATGCCTTCCTGCTGAAAAGGTCCTTTGACCACTTCGGCAATAATACCGTGCTTGCGCAGGGCCTCAGCAGTTGAAGGTCCTACCGCGGCGACTCTTGCTTGATGGATCGCCCGGATGTCCCTGCCTTGATCCTCCAGATGACGGAAGAAAAACTCCACGCCGTTTACGCTCGTGAAAAATACCCAGTCAAATGTCTTTAACGCATCGAAGGCATTTTTGACGCTTTGTTTGGCTGTTTCACTCGAAGGCATAAGAGTCTCAATAACCGGAAACTCATACGGCTCTCCGCCAAGTTCCTCGATGCGATTCACCAGTTCGCTCGCCTGACTGCGAGCCCGCGTCACCAGAATTCGTTTGCCGAATAACGGCAGTGCCTCGGCCCACTTCAATTGCTCACGCTGGTTCACCACATCACCAACTACAATGACTGCAGGCGGTTGGAAATTGGCAGCAATGACCTTGGCTTCTATATTTTCAAGCGTACCCACAAGGGTATCCTGTTCCGCTCTTGTTCCCCAACGAACCAATGCGACAGGTGTCTGTGCCGGACGGCCATGACGGATGAGCTGTTCACTGATATAGCCGATTTTGGCTACACCCATCATAAATACCAGTGTTCCCGTTGCGTTCGTCACTTTATCCCAATGAATGCTGCGATCCAGCTTGTCCGGGCTTTCATGCCCCGTAATAATGGATATGGATGATGCATAGTCGCGATGGGTCACCGGTATTCCGGCATAAGCAGGCACACTTATGGCTGCGGTAACGCCTGGCACGATTTCAAAAGGAACGTCGTTTTTGCGTAGCAGGTCTGCCTCTTCGCCCACGCGTCCAAATATCGTCGGATCCCCGCCCTTCAGCCGGACAACCACTTTCCCTTCAAGGGCCAGATCCACCAATAGTTGATTGATCTCTTCCTGTTTCATCGTGTGCCGGTCAGGCCGCTTGCCTACGTATATCTTCACTGCGCCAGGCTTCATCTGCTTTAACAATCTCGGACTGGCCAAACGATCATAGACTACAGCATCCGCTTTGCCGATGGACTCCCATCCTTTTACCGTTATCAGCTTCGCATCCCCTGGACCTGCTCCTACCAAAAAGACCTTTCCCACCATGTCCTCATCCCCTAACTTCTGCCAGTATCTGCTCTGCTCCCCGTTCAATCAATCTCCAAGCCACTTCTTCTCCAAGACGTACCGGATCTGTGCCGGTCAGAGCTTCCTTCAGAATCAGTCCGCCATCCGGCGTGCCGACCATACCCGTTAATTGTAACGTGTTTTGCCCATTCGGGGAATCGGTATCTTGCTGACGATTCCAGACAGCATGAGCACCGATAGGAACCTGGCATCCCCCATTCAACACGCTGAGGAAGCGACGTTCTGCCAAAACGGGAGAAGCGGTCTCCGGATCATTATACAGCTTCAACAGATGAAGCAGCTCCGCGTCATCCTCACGGCATTCAATACCCAGTGCACCCTGACCTACCGCAGGAAGACAAGCCTCTTCGGACAGATACTCGGTAATCCGATCCTGCCAGCCCATTCGATATAACCCTGCAGCAGCCAAAATAATAGCATCGAGACCCTCAGTCTCCAGCTTGCGAAGACGTGAATCGATGTTACCACGCAGGGATTCAAGCTGCAGATCCGGGCGGTATGCCTTCAACTGACTGGAACGACGGAGGCTGCTTGTCCCCACTCTCGCTCCTTCCGGCAATTGATCCAAAGTGAGACCTCCATTGGAAATCAGTGCATCACGCGGATCTGCACGGCGTGGAACAGCGCCGTTGATTAATCCTTCCGGCAATTCAGACGGCATATCCTTCATGCTGTGCACGGCCATATCAATGGTATGATCCAACATCGCCTGTTCAATCTCTTTGACAAACAGTCCTTTGCCACCGACTTTGGATAACGTTACATCGAGGATTAAGTCTCCCTTCGTAACGATCTTATGTACTTCAAAGTCAAATGCTAAACCTTCCCGCTCACAAATACTGCGTAAATCCTGAATTACATGGCCTGTCTGTGTCAAAGCAAGTGCGCTTTGTCTGCTTCCCACTTTAATTGTACGCATGTCTACAGCTCCTCCTGATTACGGGATATCCAGTTCCCGATTTCTTCTTCTGTCCACCACTGAAATTGCCCTGCACGGATGTCCTCCAGTACATTCATTTCAGTCAATCGCCGCAGTAAGATGCTTCGCTCACGCGAAGACGATACACGTGCCTTCACTTGAATCCTCATCTGATGCAAAAATTCAATATATGTCTCGTATTCTTCACCAAATTGTTGCTCCAGTGTAGACCGAATCTCTGCAGCTGCTGCCGGTCCTGCTCCAGCCGTTGAGATGGCAATGCTCAATCTTCCACGCCTAACCACACTGGGGGTAATAAAAGCACTGTTCTCGGAAGACATCGCATCATTGACCAGTATGCCCGCATCGCTCGCTTCCTGTACTACCAATGCGTTGACTTCAACGTGATCCGTTGCTGCATATACGAGAAAGGCCCCCCGCAAATCACCTTTGCGGTAGGACCGGGCTATCCACTCAATTCGGGAATCCTGATGCAGTTGTTTCAGCTCCGATGTGATTTCCGGACTAATTACCTTAATATGCGCTTCGGCGTGAAGCAAACCTTTAATCTTGCGTTCGGCGACTCGTCCGCCCCCAATCACGCAGCAGGTTTTGCCTGAAGTATTTACATATAACGGCGTATAGCAATCCATGGTCTTCACTCTCCTGTCCAACGATGAAACGCTGAATACGCATTGGATAAAAAGCTTATAATGACAAAACCATATCCAATCAATGTCCATCTTGCCATAATAATGTTGGAAAACTGCTTTCTATGCTTGGAAACGAAATAACCGATGTAGATCGCGATAGCGAGACCTGTTGCAATGACTTTCAGATCCAAAAGCAGATACCACCTGGTCTCAGCGACAATGGATAGAACGGCCAGCACCACGGAGACACCAAGTAGCGGTGTTCCAATCAGTGTTGCGCCATCCATGTACTTGCCAATGACTTCAAGACTCGGCATCCGCCGCATCGTATCATTCCATTTTTTGTTTTTCAATTTGCGGTGTAGGAACAGATACAACATCGCGAACACAGCAGCTACCGTGAGGGCTGCAAAACCCAAATTTGCCAGCGTGATATGCATGATCAGCAGCCCGTGAACGGTCTGCCAGTTATGCAGCGATATCTCCCCAGCCGTGAACCACAATCGATTCAGTACAGTAACGGAGAAACCAACGATATTTAATAGCAGGATGACAAATTCCGAACGCTGGACACGTATCATCCCAAGAGACATCAATACGATACTAAACGAGAAAATGAACAGGAAATCAAAAGTGGTATAGATCGGAAAATGGCCCTCGGTCCACATACGCAAAATTACATGAACGACCTGAAGCAGCCAGACAACAACAAGAAACCCTGTGCCCGTTCGCTTCGCCCCCGCATTCCGTCGAATGCAGTCCGAGAAATAGAACAGAAGGCTCAGGGCATACATATAGATCAGAGCTTCATAGATTTGTTCAGCAAGGGTCAAGCTGTTCACCCGCCCTTATACACTAGCCGGAGCATAAGCCGGCATAGCGTCTTGCCGGTTGTCTTTAAGATGAACGGCGGCCGGTTTCCCCAAGGCCGAGGCATCGCTTTGGTTTACTTTTTCTGCGGCCGTCTCCACTGCATCCTCCAAGGCAAAAATTTGGGTGAACATGCGCAGAGCTTCATCTCCATGCTTGCCGCCCGCCATTTCCTTGATCCGGTTAATCGGATCAGTCGTCATCTGATTCACGATGCTTTTGGTTAAACGTCGGATAACCTTACGCTGATGTTCGTCCAATTCAGGCAGTTTATTAAAGAGACTCTCCATCGTATCTTCATGAATGGAAGCTCCTTTCTCCTGCAATGCCCGAATCACCGGGCGAACACCCAATGTTTTGAGCCAGTGATAGTAGTCTTCCATCTCCAGTTCAATCATCTTTTCGATTTTGGCCGCTTCCACCTTGCGCATCTCCAGATTGCTTTCCACGATCCCTTCCAGATCATCAATATCATAGAGGAATACGTTGGATAACTCTCCGATGGCCGGATCAATATCCCGAGGAACCGCAATATCAATCAGGAATAATGGGCGTGATTGACGGCGCTTCATGCTCTCTCGAACAACCGAAGCATCCAGAACATATCGGTCCGCGCCCGTCGAGCTGATGACAATATCAACCTCACTCAGTCTCTCCAAAGCTTGCTCCATCGTGCAAGGGGTTCCCCTGAACTTGGCAGCGAGCTCCTGAGCCCTTGCAAGTGTCCTGTTCGCTACAATGACCTCTGAGGCTCCATTGGCGTACAGATGCTTAACCGTCAATTCGCTCATCTTGCCTGCTCCAAGAATGAGAACCTTCTTGTCCGTAAACATGCCAAAAATACGTTTCCCCAGTTCAACCGCTGCGTAACTGACCGAGACCGCACTTTCTCCAATGGAAGTCTCCGAATGTGCTCTCTTGCCCAAAGTTACTGCCTGTTTGAACAACATGTTAAACCAGGTGCCTGTCGATTTCTCCTCTTGAGCAGTGAAAAAGGCCTGCTTCACCTGTCCAAGAATCTGTGTTTCACCGATCACCATTGAATCCAGCCCGCAAATGACACGGAACAAATGGCGAATGGCTTGATCATCTTCATATATATATAAGTGTTGCGTAAATTCTTCCCGCGGAACATTAAACCATTGTTCCATAAACGTACGAATAAAATAACCACACATGTGAAGACGGTCTACCACAACATACAACTCGGTACGGTTACATGTGGCTACGATTACACCTTCCAATACACTCTTGGTCAGCTTGAGCTGCTGCAGCGCTTCAGACAAGTCCTTTTCTGCAAATGTGAATCGTTCCCTAACCTCTACAGGCGCCGTGCGATAATTCAAACCAACTACAACGATGTGCATTGCAAGTTCACCTGCCTAATAAATTTCCAATCAAAGTGTTTTCTACATATCTCCATCCATTTATGCTGGACATGGTTAATTATATCACACATCATGTCCGTGACCGGGCCATTTTTATGAAATGTTTATGAAATCCCCATGTAGTTCATCCTATGCATTGTCATTTATTGTAGTGTCTCACCAATCTTCACCGTTATTCGTTTAAATCCATTTCTTCGAATATTAAAACAAATAGTCATGGAATAATTCCATGACTATTTTAAATTCAGGGATGATTGAAATCCATCCCAATATGTGAACATTGTTCATGTTTATCTAAATCAATTAGACCAGTTCGACGGGCTTCATTTCCGGTGTTACGACTTGCAGTTCGCCTAATCCACGCACCAATTTCTTCGCGTACGTTTTCTCCGGTTTCAAAACGGATACCAGGTAGTCAATGGCCAGCTGCGGGTCTACCGTCTCGCCGCAAGTGTAGCAGTCAATCGCCGCAAACCCTCTCTCAGGATACGTATGAATGGAGAGATGGCTCTCTGACAATAGTACGAGCACTGTTGCTCCTTGTGGTTCAAACTGCTTGGATTGCACGGACATCACTGTCGCACCACATGCCTCTGCAGCTTCAACCAGTTGGGCTTGCAAATACTCCGCACTGTTCAGTAGATCAAAGTCGACACCCCAAACATCAACAGCAACGTGTCTTCCGAAAGTTGAATATTCCATCCTTCGGTTCCCCCTTCCTAGGAATAAAATGTTTGAAAAATTTCATCCGCTAGGACCTACGTCATTCACTTCCCGAGGGAAAGCCTCTCGCAACATATAATGTCCTGAGTGAATCCTGGTTCCTATATTCTTTTCAACGAGAATAAAAATAACATCTATTTTAAAGGAATGCAACCCTTTTTTTACAGTTAAAAAAATAAATGATTGCCAGCCAAAATGAACGCATCCTTCAACAAAAAAATCCCCTTCGGATACTGAACCGGCTAGGGCCTGTGATCAGAATCGATGAGGGGATGGATAAAACATTTAAAGCATTTATATCGGCTTAACTGGTATCTCCAGGTTATTAAGCTTCAAGCTCAAAGAGCCGTTTTTGATGCTGAGCAAGCCTTGCATCAATCTGATGAAGCTCTTCAGGAACTGATGTATGAATCCTGGTATCCAGAAGTGTGTCCACCTCTGCATATAATCGGTTAATTTCACGCTCAACA
Source organism: Paenibacillus pabuli (assembly GCF_039831995.1). Classification (NCBI taxonomy): domain Bacteria; kingdom Bacillati; phylum Bacillota; class Bacilli; order Caryophanales; family Paenibacillaceae; genus Paenibacillus; species Paenibacillus pabuli. The sequence continues at coordinate 486,091 of NZ_JBDOIO010000004.1, read as the reverse complement.
TCCCGAGCCTGGAACAGACGCTGCAATTCGAGCACTGTGTTTTTGTATTCATAAATCAGGCGGGTATTTTCCCCGTTTTGCTCTACAATTTTACGAACAGAGCCTTGGGCATAAACATACGTCATGGTGAATTCTTCATAAATCCGATGAACAACGCCGTCTCCCTTAAAGGTCATAAAGAGTTTCCGGACAACGTTGGTCAAATGATGGTTTACCAGACGGCAAGACAACTCACAGATGTAAAACCCTTTCTGACGGTCAAAAGGAAAATGAACTTCCTCTCCACTCACATCCGCAAGTACAATTTCCTGACAACCGTTATCAAGCACCTTAACCCGGTGATGAATCCGGCCATCGTCTGACATGCGCAAAAACTGATGCATCTGGGGTTCTGACAATTTAAAAGTGGCTTTAACATACTCTGTGGCTAACCGCTGAGCCATACAAATCTCCTCAATTCTTTCCCGATTGTTTTGCCTTCCTGCTCATGGGCAGTCATCTCAAAATTCTTCAGGCCGGCAAAGCCGGTATTTTGGGTCCTGTGGCATGAGTGCACCTATATTCATTATACACCACCGCGAAACCAATATGCTTCAGAACGAAACGATAAATTCTCATGAAATTCCATAAAAATACGGTTTAATTGATGATTCAATCATAAATCACACAGGTTACTCACTTTTCCGCATTGACATGGCACAATCTCTATATCATCCGTGAATTTCGGTGTTTTCATCCTCTTCTGGATTACTTTCTGCATCCAGTACTTCTGGTGCATATTTATCTATGCGGGCATGGCGAGTGATGATGTCCCATAACTCTTCTTTACCCAATCCTTCTTCTGATGAAAAGGGTACAAACAGATCCCCCGGACGTAAATCCAGCGCTTGCTTGATGACTTTGATATGTTTGGCTCTGCGTGTTTTTGGAATCTTGTCCATTTTGGTTGCGACTAAAACCAAAGGCAATCCGTGATGGCGAAGCCATTCATTCATCATCTTGTCATCCTTAGATGGTTCATGTCTCATATCCACCATCTGCATAACAAGTTTCAATTCCTTGCGTCCGAGCAGGTATTTCTCCATCATTTTACCCCAGGCAAAGCGCTGCTCTTTGGAGACTTTGGCGTAGCCATAACCCGGGAAATCGACGAAGTATAAATCCTGGTTAATTTTATAATAGTTCAGTTGCTGAGTTTTACCAGGTGTTGAACTGGTACGTGCCAGATTTTTGCGGTTAATCAAACGATTAATCAGGGATGATTTGCCCACGTTTGAGCGTCCGGCCAAAGCAATCTCCGGCAGGCCATCATCGGGATATTGTTCAGGCCGAACGGCACTGATAATAAATTCGGATTGATTTACTTTCATAATATATCTGTCCTCTCTGGATCTCTTGTGCTTTCATTAGAAGCTGATGAAGGTATTATGCCTTGGATCATTGTTCTATCATACCAAAAAAACCGTTCCAGCGGACGCCGAAGCCTCCGCAGAACGGTTCATTCTTCATACGCTCCCTTGGTTAACCGGATCTACAGGTGAATTCCTGTCTGTTCCACGAGTGCATGCTGCAGCACCTGATCCATATGGGCTACTGGAACAAATTCCACATCTTCCTTGATGCTGTCCGGAATGTCCCGCAGGTCCCGTTCGTTATCCTTGGGCAATAATATTTTTTTGTAACCAGCGCGATGTGCTGCCAGTGATTTTTCCTTCAGACCACCGATAGGCAGTACGCGACCACGCAGTGTGATCTCACCTGTCATCGCAATGTCTTTAGAGACATGTTTATTTGTCAACGCAGAAATTAAAGCTGTAGCCATCGTAATCCCTGCAGACGGTCCATCCTTAGGAATAGCTCCCTCAGGTACATGGATATGGATATCATTCTTCTCATGGAAGTCAGCTGGAATGCCTAACTGAGCCGCTTTGGAGCGGGTATAACTGAATGCAGCCTGTGCAGACTCTTTCATCACATCGCCCAGTTTACCCGTCAGTGTCAGTTTTCCTGTTCCAGGCACAACCGTGACCTCAATAACCAGCGTATCTCCGCCAACTTCGGTCCAAGCAAGCCCGGTTACGGTACCGATCTGATCCTCCAGTTCGGCCATGCCGTAACGGAACTTGCCAGGTCCAAGATAGTCCTTGATTTCATCCGGCGTAATATTGATCTGACCTTCCACGCCCGATACGATATTTTTAGCCGCTTTTCGGCATAGCGAAGCCATCTGCTGTTCCAGATTCCGTACGCCGGACTCGCGGGTATATTCACGAATGACACGCAGCAGGCTGTCGTCGCCAATCTCCAGCTGCTCCTCTTCCAGACCATGATCACGCTTCTGCTTCGGCAGCAGGTAGTTTTTGGCAATTTGCAGTTTCTCGATCTCCGTATACCCAGGAATATTGAGCATTTCCATCCGGTCGAGCAGCGGACGAGGAATGTTGTGCACCGTATTGGCAGTTGTAACGAACATGACGTTGGATAAGTCAAAAGGCAGTTCCACAAAGTGATCGCTGAACGTACTGTTTTGTTCAGGATCAAGTACCTCAAGCAGCGCTGCAGAAGGGTCCCCGCGGAAGTCAGAAGCCATTTTGTCGATCTCGTCCAGCAGGAAGACGGGGTTAAGTGAACCCGCCGTTTTCATTCCCTGAATGATGCGGCCCGGCATGGCACCTACATACGTACGGCGGTGTCCACGAATCTCTGCTTCATCCCGCACGCCACCGAGGGAGATTCTTACAAACTCCCGACCCAGCGATCTTGCAATCGAACGGGCAAGTGAGGTTTTCCCCACCCCTGGTGGACCAACCAGACAGAGAATAGGCCCTTTAAGTTTTTTGACCAGCTTCTGGACGGCCAAATATTCAAGCACACGCTCTTTCGGTTTTTCCAAACCATAATGATCGGCATTCAGCACATCTTCGGCTTTTTGAATATCCAGATCATCATCTGTCATCTCGCTCCAAGGCAGAGCCAGCAGCCAATCCACATAGTTGCGAATGACCCCGCCCTCAGCGGAGCTGGCAGGCATTTTCTCCAGTCGGTCAATCTCTTTCTCGATCTTCTCCTTGACCTTGTCCGGCAGGCCGAGAGTCTCCATCTGGTTACGGAGTTCCTCAACCTCGCCCGCACGGCCTTCCTTTTCACCGAGTTCTTTTTGAATGGCCTTCATTTGCTCGCGCAAATAATATTCCTTTTGGGTTTTCTCCATCTGTTTCTTCACACGCTGGCTGATTTTGCGTTCAAGCTCCAGCACTTCCCGTTCATTATTGAGAATGTCGAGAAGTTTCTCCAGACGTTCACGAACATCGATGGTCTCCAGAATCTCTTGTTTATCTTTGATTTTCAAGGACAGGTGACTCGTGATCACATCTGCCAGTCGGCCCGGTTCTTCAATATCGGACACAGCAGCAAGTGTCTCGGGTGTTACCTTTTTGGACAGATTAATATAATTTTCGAACTGGTTCAGAACTGTGCGCATCAGTGCATCCGTCTCTGGATGATTGTTCTCCTCTTCAGGCAGTTCCTGTGCCAGTACTTCGTAATATTCCTCGTTGTCCGTATATTCAATGATTTCAGCCCGTTCCAAGCCCTCCACGAGAACACGAATCGTTCCGTTTGGAAGCTTCAGCATTTGTCTAACCTTGGCTACGGTTCCGATTCTGAAAATGTCTTCTTGTGTCGGTTCTTCAATGTTAACCTCGGCTTGGGAACATAGGAGAATCAAATGTTCTTCTACCATCGCTTTTTCTAAAGCCTTGACCGATTTCTCCCGGCCCACATCGAGATGCAGTACCATACTCGGGTAGACGAGAAGTCCTCTTAAAGGCAGTAAAGGAAAACGACGACCTTTCGCTTTGCTCGGTCCCATCGCTTTCGCACCTCCAATGGCTCTCAGGTTGTAGTCATTCATTATTCTATCAAATGTTCACATAAAAAACCAATGAAGGGAAGCGCTTAGCAGCTTCCCGAATCAGTAACCTGTCCCGGACGGGTCAGGTCTGCACGTAAGAATGAAGCAGATGCTGGAGGGAAAATCTCTGCAGCGGGTGCTGCTGGCTCATCTGCGTGCTTCAATTGCTCAGCCTGCCCCGAATCAGGCACCCAGGCAAATACTTCACGAAAAACATCCTGTACCGTATCTACCGGAATGACGCGTAATCCATCCAGATTCTCAAATATGGACTGCCAGTTTTCGGCGGGAATAATAACGGTTTTGGCTCCTGCCTGAAAAGCAGCCTCTACTTTGGCTAGCACGCCTCCAATTGGCTTCACCCGGCCATGAATGCTGATCTCCCCAGTCATCGCGGTCTCATGATCAATAGGACGTCCCTCAATAGCAGAGGCAATCGCTGTGGCCATGGCAATACCAGCCGATGGACCATCAATTGGTGTTCCTCCCGGGAAGTTGATATGCAAATCATAGTCATTTGGACGAAAACCCATGGCTTTTAACACGGTTATCACATTTTCAACCGAACCTTTAGCCATGCTTTTTCTCCGGAGTGTACGCGAACCGCCTCCAATCTCTTCCTCATCCACAACTCCCGTAATATTGATCCGGCCCTGATCTTTGAGCGCAGGCACTGCAGACACTTCGATCTCAAGTATCGTGCCCATATTCGGACCATATACGGCCAAGCCATTCACAAAACCGACCTGCGGCTGCTGAGGCACCTTGCGATCCGGACGCGGCTGAATTTGGCTGCTGCCAGCCACCCACTCGACATCCGAGGCTTGCAGGGTTTCCCTTTTTTCAGTGAGTGCCAGTCCGGCAGCCAGCTGAATAATATTTACCGCCTCGCGTCCATTCGTGGCATATCGCTTGACCACTTCAACGGCATCCGGGCAAGGATTGAAGCCGATCTTCTGCACAGCGTCCTCCGCAATTTTCCCGATCTCTTCCGGCAACAATGGTCGGAAATATACTTCCATACAACGTGAACGCAGCGCTGGAGGCAGCTCATGAGGCGAACGTGTCGTCGCTCCGACAAGGCGGAAATCGGCCGGCAGGCCATTTTGAAAAATATCGTGGATATAAGCAGGAGTATGCGTGTCTTCCGAGTTATAGTACGCACTTTCCAAAAAGACCTTGCGATCCTCCAGCACTTTGAGTAATTTATTCATTTGAATGGAATGCAATTCACCGATTTCATCAATAAACAACATGCCGCCATGTGCTTTGGTCACGGCTCCCGGTTTCGGTTGAGGAATACCTGCAACCCCCATGGCACCTGCTCCCTGATATATCGGATCATGGACCGAACCGATTAAGGGATCGGCAATCCCGCGCTCGTCAAAACGGGCAGTTGTCGCATCCAGCTCCGTAAACTTGGCATCTGGCTTGAACGGTGATGATGGATTTTTTTTGGCTTCTTCCAAGACCACCCTGGCAGCCGCTGTCTTCCCAACCCCGGGAGGCCCATAAATGATGACATGCTGCGGATTCGCACTGCACAGGGCAGCCTTGAGAGCACGCAAACCATCCTTTTGCCCCACGATATCATTGATGCTAGCTGGCCGCGTCTTCTCTGCGAGTGGTTTTGTGAGTGAAATTGAACGCAATTTGCGCAGCTTCTCCAGCTCTTTACGAGACTCACGCTCGACGGCACTGCGATTGGTTTTCTGGCCCCGAAGCAGATTCCAGAAATACAAACCAATCACCACACCGAAAAATAACTGTATCAACATGAAGACCATGCCTAAATCACCCATATCTCAACATCCTCCTGTTCTTCTGACTGTTCCCTACGGAATCATACTAATACATGGTAGTATAGCCGTTTCACCAACAGGTAAACGGTCCAGTCAGAATTTATGGATGTTAAGACACCAAGAGCCCGTCATTGCTGACGGGCTCCCTGCTAAGCATATATGAATCAATCAGTGCGAGCGTCCAGGAATTACTCCTGTCGTTTCATAGGTTTCGACGATTTTATCGATTTCCTTTTTCAATTCTTCTACCATGATTTCTTCAGGAACTTTACGGATCATCTTACCGTGGCGGAACAATAGACCTTCTCCACGAGCACCGGCAATCCCGATATCCGCTTCTTTGGCCTCACCTGGACCATTCACCGCACATCCCAGTACAGACACCTTGATCGGTACCTTGAGTTTGGAGATATACTCTTCCACCTCATTGGCAATGGAGAAGAGATCAATGTCCAGACGACCGCAAGTGGGGCAAGAAATCAACGTGGCAGCATTCGAAATGAGCCCAAAGGTTTTGAGCAGATCACGGGCAACCTTGATTTCTTCCACCGGGTCTGCGCTGAGCGAGATCCGCATCGTCGAACCAATACCCATGGATAGCAGAGCACCCATACCTGCGGAGCTCTTGATCGTTCCCGAGAACAGTGTCCCTGCTTCCGTAATCCCAAGGTGCAGCGGATATTTAATGATCTGAGCCGCCTTGGAATACGCTTCAATCGCCATCGGTACGTCCGATGCTTTCAGCGAAACGATAATATCATGGAAATCCAGTTCTTCCAGAATACCTATGTGATACAATGCACTTTCTACCATAGCATCAGCAGTTGGGTATCCGTACTTCTCAAGCAAATGGTTTTCAAGTGAACCCGCGTTAACCCCGATCCGAATCGGAATACCACGTTCTTTACATGCTTTCACGACTTCTTCCACTTTCGAACGTTTACCGATGTTTCCTGGATTGATCCGAACTTTATCGATGCCGTTCTCAATCGCAAGAAGCGCCAGTTTATAGTTAAAGTGAATGTCTGCTACAAGCGGAATGTTGATGCGTTTCTTGATTTCCTTAATGGCTGCGGCAGCTTCCTCATTATTCACTGTTACACGTACTATTTGGCATCCTGCTTCTTCCAGTCGCAGAATTTCCGCAACGGTCGCCTCAACGTCTGCCGTTTTTGTAGTACACATACTCTGGATAATGACCTCGTTGCTGCCACCAATCGTTATATTCCCTACTTTTACGGGACGTGTATCTTGTCTTAAATACATGAGTGATTTCTCTCCCCACAACGTCAAAGCTCCACCCTGACAGAGACATGAATTCGCCTTCTGCCAAAGTGGAGAACTGACAAGTCTATATTTCAGAGCTGAGCAGGAATTTCACCTTAGTTAGGCACTTTCTTCCTGCTTATCGTCCTTCGATTGGCCCAATTCAGGCACGACTCTTTTCTCAACGACTTCTTCGGTAATCACACAGTTCGTAACATCTTCACGTGAAGGCACTTCATACATGATTTCAAGCATAATGCCTTCAATGATGGCACGCAATCCACGCGCACCTGTGTTACGTTTGATTGCTTCTTTCGCAATCGCGAGCAATGCACCTGGTTCAAACACCAGATTCACATTGTCCAGTTCAAGCAATTTTTGATACTGCTTGGTAAGCGCGTTTTTTGGTTCGGAAAGAATCCGTACCAGTGTATCCTCATCCAGTGGCTCCAATGTGGAGATTACTGGGAGACGGCCTACAAATTCCGGAATCAGACCGAATTTCAGCAAGTCTTCCGGCAGGACCATACCCAGGTATTCGCCCGGTTTGAGGTCTTTTTGTTCCGCAACGGTGTTGAAGCCAATGACTTTTTTACCGATCCGGCGTTTGATCATTTGCTCCAGACCATCAAAGGCACCGCCACAAATGAACAGGATATTCGTTGTATCAATTTGGATGAATTCCTGATGTGGATGCTTACGACCACCTTGTGGTGGTACAGAAGCAACCGTTCCTTCCAGGATTTTCAGCAATGCTTGTTGTACCCCTTCACCCGATACGTCACGTGTAATGGACGGGTTCTCGGATTTACGGGCTACTTTATCAATTTCATCGATATAAATGATACCGCGCTCTGCTTTTTCCACATCATAGTCAGCAGCCTGAATCAGCTTGAGCAGAATGTTCTCTACGTCTTCGCCGACATAACCGGCTTCAGTCAATGAAGTCGCATCAGCAATAGCAAAAGGAACATTGAGGATTTTGGCCATCGTTTGCGCAAGCAACGTTTTACCGGAACCTGTAGGTCCAAGTAGCAAAATGTTACTCTTTTGCAATTCAACGTCCTCGATCTTGCTTTGTGTATTGATCCGTTTATAGTGATTGTAAACCGCTACAGACAAAGACTTCTTCGCCTGATCCTGTCCAATAACGTATTGATCCAGAATATCGCGGATTTCTTTTGGTTTCGGTATATCTTTGAGGTCCAATTCTTCGTCATGACCGAGCTCTTCCTCAACGATTTCGGTGCAAAGTTCGATACATTCATCACAAATGTACACCCCTGGTCCAGCGACCAGCTTGCGCACCTGTTCTTGAGATTTACCGCAAAAAGAGCATTTCAGTTGCCCTTTCTCATCGTTAAATTTAAACATGAAACCACCCCTTTAGGAATTGATCGGTCTGCTGAGCACCTGGTCAATAATGCCGTACGCTTTGGCTTCTTCCGCACTCATGAAAAAGTCACGGTCCGTGTCCCGCTCAATTTTCTCAAGGGGCTGACCTGTACGATCGACGTATATTTGATTCAGTTTCTGACGTGTTTTAATAATCCATTCGGCGTGGATTTTAATATCCGCAGCCTGTCCCTGAACGCCGCCAAGCGGTTGGTGAATCATCACTTCGCTATTGGTGAGCGCATATCGTTTACCAGGCGCACCGGCCGTTAACAACAACGAACCCATGCTTGCTGCCATCCCTACGCAAATGGTAGATACATCCGGCTTGATATACTGCATCGTATCGTATATACCCATCCCTGCGGTGACAGAACCACCAGGTGAATTAATGTACAAGCTGATATCCTTCTCAGGATCGTCGGCTGCCAAAAATAAAAGCTGTGCTATGACAAGATTGGCTACATCGTCATCAATCGCACTGGTTAGAAAAATAATGCGATCCTTCAGCAAACGCGAATATATATCGTAAGACCGTTCGCCTCGATTGGTTTGTTCCACAACCATTGGCACCAGACTCATGAGACCAACCTCTTTTCTACATGTAATTAGACATAGGCTACCTGTAAAGCAAACCCAAATTCATTCTAACACGTTCCTGTGACAATGTCATTTTTCACAAGTAGTGTCAAGCATAAGTTAGTTTACTTTTTAGCCTGATCATATTTAACCATGTTTTCTATGTATGTGCAAATCGAAGGAATCCTATGCCGTTTAACCTTTATTTTATTTGCATGAAGTACATAGGAGCTTGAAGCAGTACAACCCTACCACACATTATAACCAACCATATTATTACTGAATCATCTATAAAATGGATGCCATAATTTAAAAATAAGGCACGCAATGATTCACGTGCCTTATCGTTTATTCAGCTGTATGTTACTTCACAGCTTGTCTTATTTTTCGTCAGTTTCTGCAGCAGCTTCTTCAGCAGGAGCTTCAACTGGCTCTACAACTTTGCTGTTCTCAACGAGAACATCGATCGTTTTGCGCAGTTTAACTTCATCGCGAAGGCTGTCGAGGGAACCATTGCTCTCAAGAATGCCACGAATCTCTTCAGCAGGACGCTTGTAGGATTCAGCCATTTTTTCGAGTTCTTGATTCACTTCTTCGTCAGATACTTCGATATTTTCCGCTTTACCTACAGCTTCAAGAACCAGGTTGTTGCGAACGCGTTTGGAAGCATCGTCTTGCATTTGTCCTCTCAGGTCAGCTTGTGTTTGACCGGAGAAGCTCAGGAACATTTCCAGGTTCATGCCTTGGTTGCGCAGACGGTTGTCAAAATCACGCATCATGTTTTGCACTTCGCTGTCAACCATTGCAGAAGGGATGTCCACTTCAGCATTTTCTGCTACTTTTTCTACAACCGCATTTTCTTGAGCTGCTTTGAACTCATCTGCTTTGCGGGAATCGAGTTGTGTTTTCAGATCAGCTTTGTACTCTTCCAGAGTATCAAATTCGCTGACATCTTTTGCAAACTCATCATCCAGTTCTGGCAGTTGTTTGCGTTTGATTTCGTGTACTTTCACTTTGAATACCGCTTGTTTGCCAGCAAGTTCTGCTGCGTGGTAGCTCTCTGGGAAAGTTACTTCTACGTCTTTGAAGTCGCCTGTGGACAGACCCACAACCTGCTCTTCAAATCCTGGAATAAATGTGTTGGAACCCAGTTCCAAGGAATAACGCTCAGCTTGTCCGCCTTCGAATGGCACGCCATCAACGGAACCATCGAAGTCGATAACTGCAACGTCGCCGTTTTGTGCGGAACCTTCGTCGATAACAACGAGTTCAGCGTGACGTTGTTGAAGACGCTCAAGCTCTTCAGTTACTTCTGCATCTGTTACTTCGCCTTTAGCTACAGCAACTTCGATTCCTTTGTAGTCACCCAGGGTAACTTCAGGTTTCACTGTTACTTTTGCTTTGAACTTGAATGCTTGTCCTTTAGCGAATTGTTCGATATCTACATCCGGACGATCAACCGGGAAAATATCTGTTTGGTCGATAGCTTCTGTGTAAGCTTCAGGAAGCAAAATGTCGATTGCTTCTTGATACAGGCTTTCTACACCGAAACGAGCTTCGAAGATTGGACGTGGAACTTTACCTTTACGGAATCCAGGTACGTTCGCTTGTTTTACTACTTTATTAAAAGCTTTGTCGAGTGCTGCAGTTACACGATCTGCACCAACTTCAACTTCAAGAACCCCAAGGTTCTTCTCTATCTTTTCCCAAGTTGCTTTCATTGTATACTTTCCCCTCCAAAATTCACATGTTCACGTAGGCGATCACGTACAAAATAACCATTTTAGTATAAACAAGATTACATTCTTTTTCAAGGGGAATCCCTTGATGCGGTTTGAGGTAAACGTTTCCGGCCCTTATTGGCCCCCCAAACCTGCAGAAACAAACTGCTTCATCGAACGGTATGCCTGCTCCAGACGGAAGCGCATCGCTCCTGTTACAGCATACATTGAACGGGTGTCTTCTTCGTCGTGGGAGCCTCCCAGACTGTCTGCAACGGTCATATGTAGTGCTGCTGCCCATATGTCTGTCATGGATTCATTTTCTTCAAGCATGGATTCGTAGTCACGTGTTCCGTACACTGCCATGACAAACTGAATCCAAAGTTCTTGTGCAAAATAAAAAAGTGTCGGTTCGTGAACTTCCGTCTGATCAGCCACTCTCTCGAGAATACGCACGATCTGAAGCGGGAAATCCTCCGGACGCAGAGGCACCGTATCAATCTCAACTTCAACCTGCTCTTCCCCTCTTGTGAACGTGATGAAACCCTGTGTGCCCCGACGTCGCAGCGTTTGCAGCACTCGGAACTGCAACAGTGGATGAAGAGACTTATCGGTCAACCAGCTACTGAGTGCTTCGTCGATCTCCGGAAGTTCAAGATAGGCGAGCTGCTCTAATGCAAGCATCGTTTGTTCGGATAACGGCTCTTCCATTACGGTGCGAAGCAGCTTATCCGCGTATCCCTGGTCTTGCTCCAGCTTGGACCTGGCGTGCTGACGTGCCATATCTTCCTCACTGATCTCCTCTTCTTCTTGTACATCATCGGCAATTGAGGAATCTTCCGCATAATGAGGAAAGGCAGCCTCAAGCCACTCCAGCAAGGCCCGCCACTCATCATAATGACGTTCTTCCTGTCCCTGACATTGCAGTAAAAAGCGGAGCAGATTCATGGCTTCACCATATCGCTCATTTTCAAGCATGACAGTTAATTGAATCTGGTAATAGTCCAGCGTCTTAGGAAACAGAACAATATTGTTACTGTGCTCGTTTTCCGGGGTCGTGGATTCCTTGATAGGAGCACCTCCTCTATATCCTCAATCTCCAGTCGGAATCAACCATAAATAGATGTATATTAAACGAAAGTCGATCTATTTTCTGAGTTCTCCTGATATTCTAACATAACCTTAAATATAATGAAAAAAACGTCTACCGCCGCCAAACATCATATACGAAAAACATATTTAAATAAAATGTTTGATATTCATCATTGTTTATGATAAAATCATTTTTGCTTGAAAAATTTCATGTCTCAGTAGCTCAGCTGGATAGAGCAACGGCCTTCTAAGCCGTCGGTCGGGGGTTCGAATCCCTTCTGGGACGTATTTAGAAAAACTTCCTTTGGGAAGTTTTTTTGCGTACTGGGGATGAGAACCCCAATGGTTCGTCGGAGCATCATCTTCGGTAGCACCGCTTCGCAGTCTCGATTGCAATGAGAGTATCCCTTCTGGGACGTATTTAGAAAAACTTCCTTTGGGAAGTTTTTTTGCGTACTGGGGATGAGAACCCCAATGGTTCGTCGGAGCATCATCTTCGGTAGCACCGCTTCGCAGTCTCGATTGCAATGAGAGTATCCCTTCTGGGACGTATAATAAAAGCTTCCTTCGGGAAGCTTTTTTTTGCGTACTGGGATATGTTCATCCAGCTTCTTTGCCCGATGTTGACATCGAATGTTATGCTTATTGGTATACGTATGTATCAAAGTATACATATTAGAAAAATAAATAACGGGAGTTTTACCTATGCCATCCTCATTACATCAACATTCGCCTGATCATACAGTTGCGGATAACTCTACAGCGTCCGTGAAGCTCGGACTTCTCCTTACAGGCATCATCCTGATCGCAGCTACGATGCGATCACCGATTACTGCGGCAGGTCCTATCGTTGAATTAATTCGTGCCGATACAGGGATAAGCCATACCATGGCCGGATTGCTCACTTCACTGCCATTGCTTGCTTTTGCAGCAATTTCTCCCTTTGCCCCTCAGCTGGCAAAAAGATTCGGTTTGGAAGCAGCTCTGCTGACCGCTATCATTATTGTAACGTTTGGCATTGCACTGCGTTTTTTGCCGTCAGTCCCTGCACTTTTTGCTGGCACGGCCATCCTCGGGTGCGGAATCGCACTGAGTAATGTGTTACTACCCAGTCTGATTAAACGGGATTTCCCATTACGAGTTGGACTGGTTACTGGCCTATATTCGGTATCGATGAATATATGGGGTGCCATCGCCTCGGGAATTAGTGTTCCGGCAGCAGGATTTACCTCGATGGGTTGGCATGCCTCCCTTGGAATGTGGGCTGTGCTCTCCATCCTGGCTCTTATCTTGTGGCTGCCTCACGTTCGTAATGGACGCCGCGGAGAAGTCTATATCGCATCCCGGAATAACGAGAAACCGGTACGACTTCGCTCCTCTTCACTCGCTTGGTATATCACGCTGTTTATGGGATTACAGTCGTTGATTTTTTACTCGACCATTACCTGGCTGCCCGAGATTTTGTCTACTCAGGGTTTTAACCCTTCTTCCGCAGGATTGATGTTGTCCATGATGCAAATGGTCAGCGTTCCAGTGACGTTCATTATCCCCATTCTGGCTGGACGAATGAAGGATCAACGCGTGCTGACAGCCATCACCTGTACGTGCCTCATATTGGGGTATGCATTCCTCTTAAGCGGCATCTCATCACTGGTTACGGTTGGAGTAGTACTCGCTGGTATTGGTGGCGGGGCTTCATTCGGCCTGGTTACGATGTTCTTTGTGCTTCGTACTGCGGACGCGAGACAAGCGGCAGGGTTATCGGGAATGGCTCAATCGTTCGGATATATGCTGGCAGCCGGAGGCCCTTTGTTGTTCGGACTAATTCATGACTGGACTCATGGCTGGACCATTCCATTGCTTTTGCAGGTTTCACTCGCTATCGTTTTGCTGATTACAGGTATCATGGCAAGTAAAAATCGATTAATTGGTGATTCAAAATAAAATTTTGATTCGATGTGCAGATCTTTTTGTTTTTGCTCTCCTTGTGATGACAGGATAAAACACCAGTCACTGTAAGGGGAGTCTTTTATATCAACAAGTATATGCAGTATTGCCAATCAGAATAAATACTTCAGGTAACCTACAGTTTATCCAAAACAAGAGGCCTTCACCCTACTAAATCAGGATGAAGGCCTCTTAAGAGAAAGAACAACGTTCTATGCAATACTTCACTCAACGTGTACAGATAGTTTATTAAACCTATTATCTTACATGAATCTTATATTTGGACTTACTTGACCTTTACAGTAATGGTTTCAGTACTGGTAATACCAGCTGAGTTACTTAACTCGGCACGATACTTATACGTGCCTGAAGAGCGTCCAGATATCGTACTAACCGCACTTTGCGCATATGGTGTAGCCGCATTGAGTGCTTGGGTATCAATTAACTGATCATTTTCGTAAAGGCGGTACTCCGTAGCGTTGGTTCCCCACCATAAGTTCATGGTGACCTTAAAATTACCATCGCCATCCCAATTGTCCTGAGAAAGTACTGCCTTGCCAGGAGATGCATTGGTAACCCTCACAGTTAGCGTTTGACTCCGTGTTGTTCCCTTGTCATTCGTTAGCTCAGCTACATACGTATATGTGCCGTTTGTTTTTCCTGTAATCTTCGTCTGAGCAAACTGTGCCATAGGCGCATTGTATGTCAACTTCTGTGTGTCAATCAATACTCCGTCTTCATAAAGTTTATAGCTGGTCGCATTTTCGCCCCACCATAAGTTCATGCTCACGGTATAAGAGCCTTCGAGCAGACCATTAGCATGTCCATTATTGTGAGAAAGTACAGGAGTGCTAGGTGCTTTAGTTGCCGGAGTCTCCGGTTCAGGCTCCGTAGATTCCAAGCTCAACAATGTGTTGGCTGTACCCGACAGCCCCTGCTGGTCCTTCACCGTCAGTTCAACGACATATTCTCCGGATTCAATGTCCTCTAAACCAAGACCAAAGCTACCATCCTGTTGTATTTCAAAGTCACCCTCTTTAACGATCGAATCATCCTCTTTTTTCACAACATACGATGCTTCGAGGGATGCTGCAGGGTCAAACTCAACGTTCCACCCTTCTTGGAGCGCAGGAGCGACAACGAAGTACAAATCTTCCACGTTTCCGTTAATAACTGCAGACTCATCGTTTTTAAATTCCAGCTTCTCTGGAGCAGTAACCACTGGTGCTTCTGTTTTCACCAAAAAAGGAGGAGTATCTTCTACATACGTTTTTCCGTCTGTACCTAAAGCTGTGATATCAACGGTGTACAAACCATCCGGTATTTTCGTTGCTTCTTCTGTTTCGTAATCCAAGTAATTTCCGGTCCAAGCCAGGTTATATCGGGTATTGGCATTGAAGTCGTAGTAATCTCCAAATATACTTCCAATGTACCCATCCTGATAAAAACCACCATCCGGGTTCAGACCATCAAAAATCTCTATAAGTGCGAAGTTCATTGGATTGTGGAACTCCATCGCTACATTCAACGTATCCAGCGTGCCGTCTTCCTTCAATGGATAATGGAATGGGTTTGTCTCATTACCGTACTTCGTTTCAATGTATTTCACACCGGATTCTGTGACATTGAAGTGAGCCACGTAAGGTACACTGTACGTTTTCGTTCCATGACTGAATTGCAGATATCCTTGAGCTTCTCCTACAGTGGCCACGCCTTTCGGCACGGTAATCGTTACCTGTACCTCTTCTTCTCCATTCAGTTCGAAGGACGTCTTATCTACGGAAACCGAGACGCCATTAATGGTTCGCGTAGGATTAACGGATACAGAGTATTCCCCGCCCGTCCCTTTTAGTGACTGTACCTTGAGCGTTTTACTGACCGTTTTTTCATCTGCACTCAGGAAGTTGCCAAAATTGACACTGCCCGTAATGTTTTCCTTTTCTACTGCCTCGCCGTTTTCAGTATATTTCGTGACATCCATGACTTTAACGAAAGCTTCAGGATCAATCGTCTCTGTTGCCTGTATGCGCCCCGCCCCTTGATCGAACACATCAAAATTCTCTGTATTCAGCACCTTGGCATTGTTCATAAGAGCGACTTTGATATCAAAAGGCGTCCAATCCGGATGTTTTTCGATCAGCAATGCAATCAGCCCGGCTACATGCGGAGTAGCCATACTTGTCCCCGTTTTGCGCCCATACGCTTGTACGTAATCCGCTTCCGGCTCATCTTTGCCATACGCAGGAATTGTTGACAAGATGCTTGTTCCCGGTGCAACGATGTCAGGTTTAATGTCCAGTGTCACCTTGGCTGGTCCTCGGGAACTCGAGGAGTTCATCTCATCCCCCTCTGTCATGTCTTTGACGAAATCACTGAAGCTGACTTCAACACCTTGACCGGCATCGAGCTGCGCCTTGATGGCTTCTCCATCTTCCTTGCTCATGCTCAGGGTAGGGATAAATTCAAAGTCATCCCCCAGACTAACGCCAATCGGCCCAGGAATGTTATTGTACACAATTACAGCAATCGCCCCAGCCGCTTTGGCATTGGCGATCTTCTCCACGAACGCCAGTTCACCGCGTTGGATGAATGCAACCTTGCCGTTCATGTCCTTGCCATCAAAGTCGGTGGGTTTGCCCAAGCCGGCGTACACCAAGTCATATTGACCATTCAATACCGTCTCTGGATCTTCCGCCAGATTCCATCCCATCACATCCAGACGATAAACCGACTCTGTGACAGTCAGTGGATTGTTCTCCGTTTCCGTAGGAGCTGCAGCTTCCTCTTCTTCGGCAGGTACAGCTTCTTCTGTACTTGGGACTGCTATATCCTGAGTTGTATCCGAATTGGCTTCCGCTTGCTCTGATTGTGGCAGCTCACTTTCACCTGTTGCCTCAGACTCTTCAATGATCGTCTCCTCTTCGAAATCACCTACAGATGAATTATCATCTGGCGTACTCGCAGGTATGTCTTGCTCTTGAGTTTCTGGAGCTACATCTCCTGGTACAAATCCCAGTTCAGGCGATTGTTCAACCTCAGGTACCGGCAATTCATCAGGTAGTGTTCCTTCCCCTTCCTCACCGATCCAAAAATGTGTGTCGGCTGTGATCATCTGACTAGGCCCCGTAGAGTTACCGACCGTGATCGCCATAGCTGATGCTCCTGGAGAACCTAGTGTGTAACGGTTCGGGCCTTCGTTACCACTCGCTACAACTGCAGTCACACCTGATAGCATGGCATTATTGAGGGCAACCGAAGTAATGTAGCTTGGATCATTTGCTGTATTACCGAGCGAGAGATTAATGATGTCCATCCCCTCTTTAACCGAGCGATCAATTCCGCCCAGTACCCAAGCTGTTTGTCCGCTGCCATAGGGCCCCAATACACGGTAAGCATAGATTTCGGCTTCAGGGGCAATACCAACAACCCCGTAATCTCCAGCTTCGCGCGCTGCGATCGTTCCTGCTACGTGAGTACCGTGAGATGTGTAGTAGGAACTGCCTCTTTCGTTAAACTCGGACTGTCCAGACACTTTCCATTCCTCTCTTGTTGCTTCATAAGGATCTTCATCGTTATCAACAAAATCCCATCCACCCTTATAACCGTCTATCAGGTTAGGGTGCTCGTAATCGATTCCTGTATCAATAATACCGACTTTGATACCATTTCCTTTGTATCCCAAATCCCATACTTCCGGAGCACCAATAAACGGAGCTGTATCTTTCATATAAGGGTTAACTTCATCGTTCTCCGGCGTTAACGCGATTTCAAGGTCAGGATACACACTGACCACGCCTGGTATGCGAAGCAATTGTCCCATTTGGCTTCCATTCACTTCAATGGCTACACCATTTAGGGCATATGCGTAATTTCCCAATACTTCGTGATTGATTTTATTCTGAGTGAGGCTATGTACAAATGACTGTTGTTGTTGTTCGACCTTCGTCACAGCATTTGTTTCCATAGAGGAGGTAAATGACTTTCCTGAGAGGGTTGATTCGCCTTGCGCTACAGCTACGGGTTTGTTTGAGAGTTCAACGATTACTCTTGTTTTCTCTCCACCTAGACCTTCCAGCCTCTGATCCAAATAAGGTTCTGCCGCAAGTTTTTCTTCCCGCTGGGCAAGAATCTCTCTCCATTGCTCGGCTTCAGCCTTGGTTGGCAAATTCCTGTCAAGCTGTACATCTGCTGGAGCGGCTCCAGCCGCAGGCATAATAATGGAAAAGATCATGAGGACACTTAATAACATGGATATCAATCGTTTATTCAAGGCTATGCCCCTCCTTCTTAATATGAATACCTCACCAATCGCTGGGGCCTTGCCTGAACAAGTACTGCAATACTTGTATAAGTCACCATCCCATCCGCAAGAAGATTGACCCTTGGTAAATTATTCTACTAAAATATCGAATTTTCCTTCTAAATAATTACAGATATGATATAAAAATTACTTATATGGTTCTTGAGTAAGAGAAAAATAACGGATTTGTATTTATTTGTCGATGACGATATTGAATTAAAAAATAGTTCATAGGAAAAAAGACCATAATCCTCATTGAAGTATGAGAATTATGATCCTTCCAAGACACTAACTTTAAAGAGTGATATTCATTTTAGTTTCATTTAACAAGGTATATAAACACTAGATATCACCACTCTGGTTTTACAGCCTCCACACGCAAACGCTTATAATCGGCATAGATTGCATCATCTATCCACAGCTTGGGTAACACTATTTTACTCGTTTCAAGACAAACTTCCTCGATTTGTTCCTTACTTAAACCAGCAAAATAGTCTCCTCCAAAATGAGCCAACCACCCCTCAACACCCTTTTCTCCATCTTGAAGTTGGGTAGGACGGTCGTAAAGATAGGCCTGACGAACCAGGAATCCTCTTCCCTCCAAAATGGAGCTGTACTCACCGATCGTTGGAAAGTACCACGGATTGCGATCTGCAGCATGGATTCCTGTTTTTTGTTCGAGCACGGCTTCCAGTGCATTTACTATGGTCTGCACGTTCCCCTTTCCACCGAACTCCGCTACCAGACGTCCGCCAGGCTTCAGTGCCTTCCATATGCTTTCTACGACAAGACCAGGGTTCTTCATCCAGTGCAGTGCCGCATTGGAGAAGATTGCATCATAGGGTTTGCTTGCCTCGAATCGGTGTCCGTCCCCTTCCACGAATGTGATTTCAGGAAACTTCTTTCTCGCCCGTTGTATCATGTTCGGAGAGGCATCCATACCAACTACCTCTGCTTGTGACTTAGCGATTTCATGTGTCAAGTCACCCGTTCCACAGCCTAAATCAAGAATACGTTCTCCCTTTTGAGGTTGAAGCCATGAAATTAAACTTTTTCCGTATCCCGATACAAATGCCAGTTTGTGATCATACTCATCTGCTCGCCATTGGTTAATTGATTTCATCTGCACCACCGTCGCTTTCGTATGAATAGAATTATTGTGGCATATTTTTATTTATTATTAAAATATATAGTTTCTATTTCATTCATAGGTAAAACCTATATACACTCCGACGAACCTTTGGGGTTCTCATCCCTTGAACGTAAAAAAGCTTCCCGAAGGAAGCTTCTTTGAACGTCCCAGGAGGGATTCGAACCCCCGACCGACGGCTTAGAAGGCCGTTGCTCTATCCTGCTGAGCTACTGAGACAAGTATGTATAGATAAAATTTTTGGCGCGATTTCTATTATACTCGGTTTTCTATATTTTTCAATACTTTTATAAAAAATTAATAAATTGCATCCCGTTTCATTCCTTTACGTATTATTTTCATACGCTGCTCCCCGATCGAATATGATCTGGATTAGCAGGCACTATTGTTGATGCCAGGGGTACAACCAAAACTGAACACAGACTATTCATTGTCAGCGTGGCTGGGTAATCTTTTGCAT
The DNA here is from genome assembly GCF_039831995.1 of Paenibacillus pabuli. Taxonomy (NCBI): domain Bacteria; kingdom Bacillati; phylum Bacillota; class Bacilli; order Caryophanales; family Paenibacillaceae; genus Paenibacillus; species Paenibacillus pabuli. Next base: position 466,466 of record NZ_JBDOIO010000004.1, on the reverse strand, counting down.
ACATACCTTTACACCTGAATTCATTCAAAGAAGGAGAGAATTGTTATGAGACAGCTTTTGTCCGCCCTATCCTATTTCAGTATTTTCTTCGCTCCTTTTCTGTTCCCGATCATTATTTGGATTGTTGCGCGAGACGCCTATATTGAGGGACATGCCAAGCGAGCCTTGTTCTCACACGTATTCCCGTTTCTTGCTGCCATACCCCTCTTTTATTTCTTCGTTACCTCCCAGAGCATCGGTAGCGCCATCGGGTTTGTCATTCTGTTCTTTGTGATTTATGGATTAAGCTTTATATATAACATCGTTAAAGGGATTCAGGTCCTTCGTGAGTATGCGTAACTTCTACATTGTCCGCACGTTTGATTACATGCAGAAACCCGCCGTTTCCAAAAAACGGCGGGTTCTTCATTCCGGTTACTTGTTTCCCTTACGCCATGGATTTCTTAGCGTAGGACGCTTGCTGTTAACGGCGAGCACTTCCCCGGCAAACTCGGTATGATGCGCGTAAAGGTTTCCTTTGTTTTTCTTAAACTTGGAAGCCATTGCAATCACCTCCCCGGAACTTGGTTGTAGTATGCTCCGGGTTAGCTCCGTTATCCATGCTGGAAGATGATTACGCCTGACCAATTAAGTAGCGTTGAAGGGTTGGGCCGAGCAGGCCAAACGCAAACAATTCACTTTGAAACCGGGCTTTATCTTCTCCTGTCGTTACACCTTCACTGTTCTCAAATGCCGTTTCCGTTGCATCCTCAAAGGCAGTGTGCATATTGTTGTTGTACCAGTCCAGAACAGCATCCGAATGGTTGCGTACAATCCTTACCACTTCCAATGTGCTTCCAGGCTGAGTTGCCGCTACATATACTAATAAAGAAGGATCTCCTGCATTCGCTGGTTGTACCTCCACTTCAGCACAAGACAATCCATCCACCTCGGTTAATCTGCGGATCTTGGCATCCTGAATTGCATACATTGTAATCGCTCCTTATCGTTTCATGTACTTTGTTCGATCTCTTGTCTTGTCTCCGGCGTTCCCAAACGGTAAATTTCGTGATACACCTGCTGTAAAACAGCTTCATATGCCCGATTCACAGATTCTTCTGGCGTATCCGGCCACGGGAATACCATTCCTGGAAAAGCCTCTTCCTCTTTTTCCTGCATCAGGTTGAGGAGTCCCGTTAAATGGTCCACTTCCTGAGGTGTCGCCTGAATAACCCATTCATAAGCAGCTGCGTGCTGATCCTGCAAAACGGAACGTCCACCCACAGAGACATAATAGGTTGTTTTGTCCACAGTCCAATTCTCTCCTTCACAGGCATGCTGAGGCCGTTGTCCCTAGATATAGTTTCCGAAGAGGACAGACATTTTATGCCTGCTTTCGGCATATATTTGTTACGACTTCTGACGAAAAAGACAACATTTGCTGGCTCCATGCCATGCAATACTCCACAGATCAACGACTCGACTAAGAAAGGATGAACAACCATGTGCGGTATAACCGGCTTCATACAGTGGAATCGGGATTTGACCCAGGAATCGGAGCTGCTGGTCCGAATGACGGACAGTTTGTCGAACCGGGGGCCCGATGCTTCAGGTACATGGATCTCCAATCCTTGTGCATTTGGACATCGCCGGCTCAGCGTAATGGACCCGGAGAACGGCGCTCAGCCCATGCATGCGTTACAGGGAGACACCTCCTATACCGTCGTGTATAACGGAGAACTATACAATGCACCCGAATTGAAAAAAGAACTGCTTCAGCGGGGGCACCATTTCCGTACTCAATGTGATACGGAAGTTTTGCTCGCCTCTTATATCGAATGGGGACCGGCATGTGTAGACCGTTTTAATGGTATTTTTGCTTTTGCCATCTGGGATGGAGGACGCGAACAGGTCTTCATGGCACGTGATCGCCTTGGCGTCAAACCGCTCTTTTACAGCAACGCAAAAGACGCTCTCGTATTCGGCTCCGAACCCAAATCCCTTTTGCTTCACCCGGATGTCGAAGCTGCGGTCGGTCCAGAGGGTCTTGCAGAGGTATTTATTGTAGGTCCGGCCAGGACTCCTGGACACGGTGTCTACTCTTCGTTGAATGAGCTCAAACCAGCACACGCGCTTATCTTCAACCGGAATGGAATCCGAACCTACGCGTATTGGAAGCTGGAAAGCCAGCCTCACGAGCATGATCTGGATGCGACTGCAGCCGAGGTTCGGCGCCTGCTGCAGGATACACTCGAGCGTCAGCTTGCTTCAGACGTTCCGGTCTGTTCCCTTCTGTCAGGGGGCCTCGACTCCAGCGCCCTGTCAGCACTGGCCGTGGACTATTACAACCGAACCGGTCAAGGTCAAGTTAGTACGTATTCCGTCGACTATGTGGATAATGCCAAGCACTTCCAGGCGCACTCGTTCCAGCCCGGCGCAGATGGCCCCTGGATCCAGCGTATGGTGGATGAACTGAAGACAGACCATCACTGGATCGAGATTGAGAATGGAGAATTGGTTCAAGCCTTGAATCAGGCGATGTTAGTACGGGATTTGCCCGGAATGGCTGATGTGGATTCTTCACTCTATTTGTTCTGTAAAGAAATCAAAAAAGGGGCAACCGTCGCAATCTCGGGAGAGGCCGCCGATGAAGTGTTTGGAGGATATCCCTGGTTCCATCGGGACGAGATGCTGAATTCCGGAACCTTCCCTTGGTCGGTAGCACCTGACATGCGTGCAGGGTTGTTATCGGCAGACATTCGGGAGTGGATCAGACCGCTGGACTATCTTGCCGACCGGTATTCGGATGCTGTGGCTGAGGTTCCTTTACTGGATGGGGAAACCGGTAAAGCGGCACAAATGCGTGTCATGTCCTATCTGAACATCACCCGATTCATGCCTACCTTACTGGATCGGAAGGATCGAATGAGTATGGGGGCAGGGCTCGAAGTTCGGGTGCCATACTGTGACCATCGCCTGATCCAATATGTGTTTAACATTCCCTGGGAAATGAAAATAACAGGCGGCCGTGAGAAGGGGATCTTGCGAAAAGCGTTGGAGGGTGTATTGCCTGACGATGTTTTGTATCGTAAAAAGAGTCCTTATCCCAAAACACATAATCCACAGTATTTGGCTGCTGTTAAGCAGCAGGTATTGGATATCCTTGATGATGCCTCTTCGCCGATTCTGCCTTTGATTGACAAGGCTCAAATCCGCAAACTGGCTTCGTCACCTGATGCTTCCTCCAATCTCCCCTGGTTTGGGCAGCTGATGTCTGGTCCACAGCTGTTTGCTTACTTGACACAGATTAACTCCTGGTTACGAACATATAAGGTTGCTATTCGTTAAAAGAATGTAGTTTAAAAGAAGGGTGCCCAGTGAACAGCATGTATGCATTCACCAGGCACCCCTCTATATTATTTCTTATGAACATTATTATCGCGTCTTAGTCATCCTCATGAGCGTTTATAAATCTCCACCTTACGTCAAGACATCATCGATTCATCACAAGAGATTCCGGATTCCGTTCAAGCAAGCCACGGCCATAAATATCCCTGAATGGAGAGTCCGTCATATGGACGTATCCAATATAACAGCCGCACTTTTTCATCCTGCAGGGTCGATCCGCGGACAGCTTTTCCAAACCATCCCGGTACAAATGCCCAATGATCCGGCGATCCTTGTAACATCTTTTTACATGCCCCGATCCCTGCACATAAAATACCTCCGAGCCGGCCGCGCAGCCCTTGCCATAACTCTCGTAGTCCTGTAAGTTCCCCTCAAAAAGCGGATCAATGGATCGCAAATAGGCCACCTCTTCTGGCTCGTAATAATGGGGCTTATCCTTAAAGGCATTGATCCACATGTAGACATCGTCCGGCAACGCCTCTCTCATGGATTGAATGGCAGGAAATGCACTGCGGAGTCCCACCGTTCCCACGCTGAATTCAAGACCCATCTCACGTAAAGAAAGACATTGTTTCACGAAAGAAGATTCTTTGGTCTCACGAGGATGGTATGTTGCCCAGAAGGCAGCTGTCTCGGAATTCAGTTCACGGGCCCAATCCAGCTTCACAGACAGGTTGGTCTGCACAGCAATCTTATGGACATGGCGCATATGCGACAGTTTAACCATAGCTTCCCTGTACCAGCGCCGGACCAGAGCCTCGCCATATGGATTGAAAAAAATGGACAACTCGTGTCCAGCCTCTTCCTGAGCCTTCACCCATTCCACGAACTGACGCAACTGCTGTTCGTCTGTTTCCAGCGTCTCCTTGGAATCCACGGTTTTGCTAAAGGGACAATAGGGACAATCATAATTACAGGACGACAGCTTCCCCCGATAATACAAGGTGGCTCTCATGAGAACACAAACCCTTCCATTTGTTCGCGAATCTCGGCAGATATCAACCAATCACCAATGGCATCGGAATATCCCAGACCTACTTCTGTTAAACGCAGGACCTGGCGTTCATTTTCCTGCTCGATCACAGCCATTCCCTCTGTCAGCAGTTCTGAGAGCCAGACGTAATCCGTCATAACTTCACTTCCGAACCGCTGGAGATAATCGGCCAAAGTCAGACCTTCCCGATGCAGCAGTGCCTTTAATATAAACCTGCGTTTTTGCTCTTCCCTGCTCAGCACAATACCGTAATCAGCTACATCATATCTCTCGGTAGCCACATAATCGGCGATAATGCTCTGCGTAGCCTTATAACTCACCCCGTATTTTGATGCATAGTGTACTTCGCTGGTATACGAACGGGCACCGCACCCAAGGCCAACCATGCCTTCTTCCTGGCAGCTGTAGGGCAGCAGCTCTTTGCTTGCAAGTGAGGATGACACTTTTGCAAACCTGCGCATGGAATACTGAACATACCCCCGGCTTTTTAATGCTTCTCTTGCGGCAGTATACAGCTGCATGCGGATATCCGGCCCCTGACGCTGAATATCCTCCGGCTTCACGATCGTATTCTCGCGGGTATACAGCGGATAAATGAAAATCTCTCCAGGTTCATAAGATAGAACACATTCAAGCGAATACAGCCATGACTCTACCGTTTGACCGGGCAAACCATAGATCAAATCCAAATTCAACAGTGGAAAATCGTACCGTGTAAGCTTTTCCAGTGCGCGCTCCACTTCCTGTGGTTTCTGCGGGCGGTAAATCGCTGCGGCCTCCGCTTCAATAAAGCTCTGGATCCCCATGCTGACACGGTCCACGCCACGTTCTTTCAATAACGCGAGCTTCGCTTCAGTCACGGTGTCAGGCGAGGTTTCTATTGAAATGGAAGCATGTGCAGGATCAAGCCCCATCACATGTTCCGCAATGTCAAACAACCGATTCAACTGAATCTCATTGAGCAATGTTGGCGTCCCCCCACCAATAGCAAACCTGGAGTACGGTCTGCGAGAGGTAATGGGTGCCCATTGCTTCGCCTGGCGTTCCAGTGCATCCACATAACGTTCATGCGTATCGTCACGCCGGTCCGGCAAAGTGAACAAATTACAGAATCCGCAGCGGGCAGCGCAAAACGGAATATGCATATATAAAAAATACGTGTCGGTATTCTCACGTTCCCACATTGGCCCCAAGGGTAGCGGCGGGTCCAATTCCCGATATGCCGTCTTATGTGGATAAGAGTATAAATAAGAGCGATAAGGTAAGGTCAGTACTTCCTTAAGACCTGTTGTTGTATGGGATCCGGACGCTGCGGAATGACCTGTTGCTGTGATCTCAGACTGATTATCCATCGGTTTCCTCCCTGTCTCCGGTTGTTTTCGTTAATGAACAATTAAAATGGCTGCACTTCTCTCTATAAAACAAATTCACGATAAGGCACATTCCAGACGACATCATGCGCCAGTCTGTGTCCCTGATACCCATCTTCGCCATACGCCGTTCCATGATCGGAAAATGCAAGGCAGAACGTTGGCCGCGAGCGCTGCCGCATGGCTTCAAACAATGGCCCCAGAGCCTGATCCACATACCGAAGGGCAGCCCGTTGCGTCTGGACAGAGTCCTCCCTTGCCCCTTCCACAAAATAGCGATTGGGGCCATGAATAGCGGACACATTCATAAACAGAAATACCTTTTCATCCTGTGGTATCTGATCAAGCACTTTCAATGCATGCTGGACCTGATGCTCTGTTGAGCGAGGATTCGTTACCCCGAAATTCATTCGCCAATAACTCTGCTGAAAGTAACCAGGCAGCACTTTGGCCAGCGGATTTTTTTTCGTAAAAAAAATGACTCCGCCAATACAGATTGTGCGATAGCCTTCTGCCGCAAAACCGGATACGATATCCGGTGTATCAAACAGCCAGGTATGGGGATGAGTCTTCAATCCGGTATTTCGCGAATGAAACAGCCGAACATGCGAGGCTTTGTCCGTATTCGCAGGCGTAGGCATGAAGCCGCCAAAAAAAGCGTGATGTGCTGCATATGTAAAACTTCCCGGCGTATGGCGTTTCTCCCAGGAACCCGATCCACACAGATGGGGACAATTCGGTTCCTCCAGCTTCGCTACGTCATACCTTAACGTATCCAGGGTAATCATTAACAGATCATGGGAGCCAACAATGGTGTTCATATCAGGCATGTTCGTAGGGCTCCTTTCGCAACATATCCATCTCCCATTCATAGGTTCCAAGTCCGTTGTGCTGTACGTGGTACAACAAATCACCGAACGGATTCACATCCAGAACGTAGGCACGCGGTTGGTCTCCTCCACTGAGCATGACATCAATGCCGGCAGACCATGAATTCGAAAATGCATCCATGGCTCTTTGAGCAGCGGTATGGACCAAACCCAGCCTGTAGTCGTCCACTCCTGCTTCCTCAGGCAGCATCCGCTCGTTGCGTAAATGCAAATTGGTTATGGGAGTCTGGCTCAACCTCACAATCGCATGGCCTGCATGACCGCCAGCTACGAGTTGACGAATATCAAATACGCGTGAGCCATAGGCAGCTTTGGCCATCCAGCGCTCGACTTGAGCCCCTTCAGCACATAACCAGTCCAGCAGAATCTCAATCTCCTCTCTGCGGGTGTACCTCTGCATGCGGCCTTCGTTGTAAAAAATCGGCCTGCCCTCAACCACTGCCATCCCCACGGTGGTAACAGCAATCTCTGCACCCGTTCGCGGGTTGATCTGATAGGCAACAACACCTGATGCCGCTGAGCCACAGGCAAGCTTGACAAATACCCGGTACATGCCGGCATCCTGCATGGCAGCGCGCAGATCCGAATAACTCATAATCCGCCCCGAAGATTGGAGAGCGGGAGGAACATCAATTCCGTGAGCGGATAAATGCTGTTGGCACTTTCTTTTGTCAAACATGGTAGCGATATCTTCCGGATCATTCAGGAATCTGGCAGAAGGCCAGAAATCAGTAACTTCCCTTTTGATTCGCTCCAGACAGCATTTCCAGCCATTAAACCACTGTGCAGGTGCATAGATGCGGCCCCAATCCTGCTGCAGCTTAAGCGCCTCCTCTGCCGCAAACCACTCTCTGCTACATGGTTCAGCGTGGGAATCGCTATCTTTTGCACCAAGCGATAACAGTTCGCGCTCCACATCCCATTGCTCTCCAGGTGCATCGATTCGAATCAAGGGTGCCGCTTCCGCTGTAACCTTACGTTGTAAACTTTGATTGACTACTTCTGCCAAGGATCCGCCCTGTCTCCAAATCTTGAGCAAGTCAGCATATGGCAGTACCTCAGCAGGCTTCAAGCCACATTGCAGCCTTGCCTGCTGCAGGCCTTTGGTTCTGCGGTTATCCGGGTTTCCGATTAACCAAAACGGCCGTTCCTTGTGCCTCTCATTGATCTGGGATTGTAATCCGTGATCTGTCTTGTTCGTTGTAATGCCTGACACCCCTTATTCCGTTAATGACGGATAACGCCAGTCATCTTCATCACTCTGCTGCTGATCGCTGACATCTACAGATACGCCCGAACGTTTCCAGCGAATGAGCATTTCGTCCGTCATGTAATGGTAGCTGAGATCGAGATGCTTCAACTTCTTGATTTTGTCGCTGGCAAGCAGCGCCTCTGCCCCTTCATCCGACAATGTGCCTTGAGACAGGTCCAGCACTTCCAGCTGATCCACAATGGGAGCCTGTGCTACGGCTTTGGCAATTTCATCTTGAATATCGCTGTCTTTCAGGCCAAGGTATACAAGCTTGGGGAATCGTCCCTGTTCCAGCAAGGGAAGCACATCTTCAAGTGAACCGTCGAAGCCATAATCATCTACACCCAGGTACAGTTCAAGTTTGCGCAGTTCAGGCAATTGGGCATTGGTTATAGAAGCAAGCACTTCCTGCGGCAGTCCTCCGCAGATAATGACCAGTTCTTCAAGGTTGGCATGCTGCAAAGGTTCCAGGCTCAATCCACTGCTGCCTTTTACCGCAAAGGACTTCAGTTTTGGAAAAGCCTTCAAAAGCGGAGTCAGATCTGTCTGAATAATCCAGGAGACCTCACATTCCTCGAAGCCCATGTCTCCAATGAACAGCTTTTTCAATGATGGGAAACTCGGCGCTCCCTCAATAAGAGCATTCATGAATTCGTCCGGAGAATTCTCGTAAGCTTGTCCCCAGTCTCCAATGATCAGACTTTCCAGTGAACCCGCTTCGGGTTTGGCAGCCAATTCCTTGATCAAATTCTCCATACGGATATCGTTCTCATAGTCATCATAAGATACCGTAAGCTTCACTTCCTGCATCTGTTAATCCCTCCGATTGAGTTCATTCTTGATTTGTTAACTTGAATGTTACCCCATACCGTACAAGGCTTGCAACTTCTTCCAACTTCAGTCCCAAGTTGATTCTCAAACGCGAAATTGCAATACATTTCCAACTAGGAATAAGAACGCATGTTCTCAATTCATTTGTTTTGAAACGGAGATTCCCTTAGGTATATTGATCGATATAAATACAGCTCACCAATGTGCACCTTGGTCCTGTACACTTCTTGGTGATATGAAAAAAAGCGTTAATAGCGGGAGACCATTCCACAATCCACAGGAATGATGCATCCTTCCATTAACGCCTTCTTCTTTACATATGGTGCTATACCTGATTTATAAGGCTCCTGTTAACCAGGATTCAGCCCTCAAGCCGGGATACAAGCGCTCGAAGTGCATGACCCCGATGACTAATAGCCTGCTTTTGTTCCAGCGTAAGCTCAGCCATCGTCATCTCATATTCAGGTACATAGAACAGAGGATCATATCCAAAGCCACCACCACCGGCAGCCTCACTCGTAATCCAGCCTTCTGCTGTACCTTCCGCTTCAAACTTGTCCCCCGTTGCCGGATCATACAGAACCAGGGCACACACAAAGCGTGCCGGACTGAGCAATGGCTGTTGCGTATCCTCACCGGATTTGATGGATTCCAGCGCTGCAAGCAGCTTGGCATTATTCAGGGCATCCGTTGCTCCTTCGCCAGCATATCTTGCCGAATACACACCCGGCTCCCCATCCAGCAGATCCACACAAAGTCCGGAATCATCAGCCAATACCGGGAGACCAAGCGCATCACCTACGGTCTTTGCTTTCTTCCAGGCATTCTCGGCAAAGGTTACCCCGTCCTCCACGACATCCGGAAGTTCGGGGTAGTCGAACATACTTTTGACCTCTTTGCCAAGCGGCGCAAATGCATGGGCAAACTCTCTTACTTTACCCTGATTCCGGGTTGCAACAATGATAATTGGGCTGTCCAGACGCATCTTAGGCTTCCCCTAATCCACTAGCGCCGATCTTGAGCGCAATCGGTCCAAGCACTTCTTTTTGCCGCTCAATCATCTCCAGGATTCCCTGCTCACCCAGTTCCAGCATGGCATTCAGCTCACGGCGGTCAAATGGGGCTTCTTCACCTGTTCCTTGCAGTTCTACATATTTTCCACCACCTGTCATCACCAGGTTCATATCTACTTTTGCTTTGGAATCCTCATCATAGTTCAGATCCAGAACAGGCTGTTCTCCAACTACACCTACACTTACAGCGGCAATGAAATCCGTGATCGGGAATGTTTGCAGGCGATGCTGCTGGGCAATTTTGTTCACAGCCAGTGCCAGCGCCACAAACGATCCGGTAATGGACGTTGTACGAGTGCCTCCGTCCGCTTGGATGACATCACAGTCCAGGGTGATGGTCCGCTCGCCAAGCGCCTGCAAGTTTACAACAGAGCGAAGTGCACGGCCGATCAGACGCTGGATTTCCATCGTACGTCCAGTCAACTTCCCGCGATTCGCTTCACGCTGATTCCGCGTATGTGTTGCACGAGGAAGCATGGAATATTCTGCGGTAACCCATCCCTTGCCCTGACCTTTCATGAACGGAGGAACGCGTTCCTCCACCGTTGCTGTACAAATAACCTTGGTATCCCCGACTTCAATCAGTACAGAACCTTCGGCGTATTTATTTGTGTTAATTGTTAAATTCATCGGCCGCAGCTGTTCGCTGGTTCGTCCGTTAGATCTCATCATTTCTGCCTCCTACGACTTAAGCATCCTGTAATTGTTGAACTGAGTCACACTTTACTAATCCTTTTTATTTTACCAAAGAGTTCTGTTAAAAGCATCTATCCGCCAAAGACTCTGTTAACTTCCCCAGGTTTTGTCCAAATCCTAGATCGGAATTTCGTTGATATACTCAGGCTTGGAGACCGGCGAACTATAATCCCGATTATCGTCACCCATAACTGTTTTTTGGCCGTTCCACTCAATTTGAACTTTGGCGTCCTTGCTAGCTGTATTTTCGGTAGTGGTCAATACGACTGATTGCAGCAGCTCGCTTGGCACGACATCTCCTTCTACGAACATATCGTCTTTGAGCGCGACCGTAACGGTTCCATCCTCTGACGTTTTGACGGATTGCAGTTCCGTGCCGCCTGTCATAACCTCTTCGAGCTCACCACCCTTGGCCGGCCCTTTAATAAGCTCATTCAGCGCGGCTTGCACCCGATCCGTACCTGGTGTGACCAGGCGTGTAACCGGAACATAATATTGAATGCCTGCCGGCGAAGCAGCCGAGAAATACACCGTGACTGGACTGCTGTTGGTCGTGAACGTGTCTCCCAAATCAAGATTGATACCTACCGCCCGATTTAGCGGTTCAGGAAGCGGTGTGCTGTTTACCGGCATTTGAGTCAGCTTTTTGCCATCCACCCAGATCTGCACGTTCTCCACATCCGGTGTACCTGTCAACGTCCACGTTACGGCTTCCAGCATTTTTCGCTCATCCTTGGCATCGTATTTGGCAAAGTTACCTGAGAACTCTACGACTGCAAGCTTATCTTCCGGATGAACAGTCACATTCTGCACCACCGTGCCTTGTGGAAGGACACCTTGAAATCCTTCAGGCAGCATACCTGCATACGCACCACCTGTTATCAGTGTATCCAGAGCGGTCTTCGGACTGCTAATGTCCGATCCTGCCGGAAGCGTCAGTGATACCGGAGCAAGCAATCCTTGCTGATCCTGTAAATAAACCGTCGTGAGCGGAAGGGTTGCGAGTGTCCCATTGCCCTCGGCTGCCTGAATCATAGCTGCCTCCTGGATGGGCGGTGGTGGATCGATAGCCTCGGATGACTGTGCATTAAACATGCCGCAGCCGGACAACACCATCGGAATGCTCAGCAGCGCTGCTGCTGATGCCGTACGCATATATCGGATCTTACTCATGATCACGTTCCCCCTCATCATTTTTACAGTTTGTACTACCATGTATACGAGCCTTCGTCCAAAAAATAACTACTTTTTAAACAAGCCCTTGATACACCAAGCAAAAATGATATTGAAAGAAAGAAACACAAAACGGGTTAATACGTATTAGGAATCAAGAGTAAGGACATTGCTAACTTCAGAGGAGGAATCGCCCATGGAACATCCAGAACAGGAAAAAATCCCTTACAGCCTAAACAGCCGCAAAGTAGCGGATGCAACAAGGGAATGGCTGCAAAAGCGGGGCGTAACGATCCCTGAGATCGCAGAATTGGTCATGTTATTGCAGAAAAAGTACTATCCGGATCTTACGATGGAAGAATGTATCGATAACGTGGAGAAGGTTCTCCGCAAGCGCGAAGTGCAGAACGCTGTTCTAACAGGCATTCAGCTGGATCTGCTGGCAGAGCAGGGTCAGCTCATTTCGCCTTTGCAGGAGATGATCGAGAATGATGAAGGGCTGTACGGCGTGGATGAGATTCTCGCATTCTCCATCGTCAATGTATACGGCAGCATCGGATTCACGAATTACGGTTATGTAGATAAGCTTAAACCCGGTGTACTTGAACGGCTGAATGATAAAAGCCTGGGACCTGTACATACGTTTCTGGATGATATCGTCGGGGCCATTGCATCGGCAGCAAGCAGCCGAATCGCGCACCGCAAACAGTCGGAGCTTGAAGAAGCATTAGGCCAGAAGCCGGTCAGTGATGATGTCGTATAAGGAACATTTGTTATATGGAAATGAGACATGTCTATAAAGGACGAGCTCATGAAAAAAAGCGGCCCTTGGGCCGCTCTTTTTCGTATATACATCAGGTGTTATTACGCCTATTTCAACCGTTCCGGTCTCCCCGCTCCCGCGAGTCCGTAAGCTTCGCCCCATGCTCGTTCCATGGCAGGCTGTGACTGCGAACGGTTGGATCCAATTGTGATTTGCGGTCCTTTGCGTTCACGCAGAAGCCCCCGCAGCACCGTAATGCCAAGGATGGACAAACCGGTAAAAACGTACATTAAACGCATCAGTACATTCCCTGAATCGGTACCTGTAACCATGCCATGCACCAGTAAACCGATGAACGCAGGATAAGATAGCATGTGGAATATAAACCACCATTTGCGGCCCAGTTTATTACGCAGATCACTGGAGAGCAGCACAATCAGCAAGGCATAAAAGGATAACGTCCCAAGCCCGCTGCCAACCGGATGTACTGAGGCACTAAACGGAATAAGCAGTTCACTCCAGGTAAATGGACTGTAATGGTCGATATACAGGGTTAGTGCATGCACGATACCAAGTCCAAAGGCAAGCCAGGTCGTCCGGGTATGCCACTGGTACATGGCCGCTTTGGGTTTGCCTTTGGCGGCAGGCATCCCTTGGGCGATTCCCAGAAAGACACCAGCAAAGAGCAGCAGATAAGCAGCTACCCCGCTAATACGAATGATATTCCACGTGGGTACATTATCGACAATCCATTGTGCCATAACCAGCTCCCCCATATCTGATAAACTTATCGTTTCAGCATGTTGCATTAAAGTTTTAGCAACATGCTGATTTAAATAAAGCTGAAGCAGTGGTCCGGCTCAAAGCCTGGCCACCGTTCTTCCAGTGCATCCATATCCCCTCTGAACCAGAACTTACCTTCCCGGGTTATCCATAAGACATCATGCCGGTCATAATGCCTGTTTAACCAGCCAATCGCTTCAGCACTCCCCAGGATACAGACGGTCTTCGCGATAATCTCGCATTGCGAGACATGCTGGCCTACAGCGGTACATTGCACCACATCCGTATCAGCAGGCTCCATTGTCCGCGGGTCAATCAAGTGGTGGCAGAGACTGCCGTCGGCCCGCTGCCACTGTCTACGTGCGATCCCTGAAGTCGCCACCGCACCAGTACCTAACTGAATGTTTCCTATCAGATTGCGTTTATCCAGCAAAGGGTCCTTTATATAGACAGTCCATGCAGTAGACGCAGGAGTACCCCACACCTGAATATCTCCTCCCGCATTAATCATGCCTGCAGGAATGTGAAGCGTGCTCTTCAGCCAATCGGCAATGCGTTCCGTTGCCCAGCCTTTCACAATGCCGCCCAGGTCCAGTTCAAGTCCGGGATCCAGATGGACCATCCGACTGCCCTCTCTATGCATCCATCCAGGACAGGTATAATCGCGTTCCTCTACCGGGATTAGTGAGGCAATTGAGGTTGAGGTATGCTGCGAGGACTGCGTCTTGCCTCGCTCATACTGCCCGATCTGTTCGAAGCTGACATCATATCCCTGTTCCCGAAGAGCCCTTGAAATGCCCGGTTGAAAAATCCCTTCTGTCTGACCTATATATCCGTAAGCCAAACTTAATACCTCGTCCATGGCAGCGGAAACGGACATCCATCCCACCGAACGATTCAGACGATTTAATTCGCTATTGGTTATAAACCGACTGAAGCGCTGCTCTTGTGTTTCAAACCAGTTTTTCACGAGTACAGCTGCATGCTCAGCTTCCTCACGTCGGGCGGTTACCAGCTGAACCTCCACATCCGTATTCATTGCACGAAATCTGAACTTAAGCGGACGCGTAGTCTTTGCAGCTAGGCTCATGATGTACCTGTGCGCGACTGGTAACTGCCACTGCCAGTTCCGGAGTCAGATTCCTGATCAGACTGACTGAAATCCCGGCCATAGGATCTGCTCCGATCACGCTGTTCCTCTTCTTGGTTCGGAACAAAGCCACCCGCCCATTCATCCATTACATCGTCACGGGTATTCGACTGACTTACAGATAAGCTATCGGTATCTGTTCCATTTGCTGCTGCATATGCGGCATCAAAGGCATCAGAGGATCTTACATATTGAAAGAGTGCCGCCACCGTTAATGTTGCAATTGCTGAGGCTTGCCATTTTCTCCATTGATTTCGTTTCTTTCTGTTCATCGCTCTCCCTACTTTCTCTGGCGAAGTTCATGCTCCTATCTTAGGGTTCCTGGATTAAAAGCAGATGAATGAACCGTTAAGAACGGCTAAAGCTTTCCATTTCCTATGATTCCGTATACACAAAATAGGCCCTGAACCGGAGATGTTCTCCCATTTCAGAGCCTTTGCCTTATGAATGATTGCTTTCCTATTTTCGTACGAACTCAGTTATACTTTTTGAAAAAAAATGATCCATCTGTTTCCTGTTCCTGCACAATAAGCCCCCGCCGGATCAACTCCTGAAGATGAGCGAGCGTTTCGCTCATGGCAAAGCGCAGCTGATGTGTGCCCAATCGATCACCGAACAAGGAAACACAAACGTCATACCCGTTCGATGGGCGCTGAGCAATATGCTCAGCCATCTTCTGAAGCCGCTCCTCATGGTGAGCCAGCAGATGAGTGGTTCGGTCCGTAAAATGGCTGAACGGATTTCGATGCCCCGGATATGCCTTCTCGACATCCAAACTCCCTAGACGATGCAGCCCCTGAAGATAAGATAACAATGGCTGGGCATCACTTTCCGGCTGCAAGCTGATATTGGGTGAAATCTGTGGCAGTACGGCATCGCCGCACAACATCTCTCTGGATTCTGGTGCATAAAAGGATAGATGCCCTGGGGCATGTCCACCTGTCTCGACGGCTACCCACCTTTTGCCGCCCATAAACAGTTCTTCCCCATCCTCAATGAACGTTACTTCCGGCAAAGGAGTGATCTGAGAGACAAATCCCTTCATATGCTCACGGATCTGTATGGTCTTGTCCTCCGGCATTCCATGTTGACGATAAAATTCAGGCAGTACAGCATTAATGGTTGCACTCGGGCCCCACATGTATTCTGCCTCCTGACGCGACCTGGCAGACATTCGTACAGGTACACCCGACTTCTGCTGCATCCAGCCTGATAAGCCGAGATGATCGGGATGATGGTGGGTCAACACAATTTGGCCAATGTCCTGAAAAGACAATCCCAGACCGGTTAGAGCTTCCTGCCATTCCTGCTCCGTTCCCGGGTTGCGCGGGCCTGGATCAATCACGGTTATTCTTCCATCCGGTTCATAGAGCACATAACTGTTTACCCAGCGCAGCGGGAAAGACATCGTGATCTGGAGCCGATGCATGCCCTCCGGCATGGTGATCGCTTCCGTACGTTTCATTTTCTTCTCCTCCATGCTCTTCTCACTCTACAGGCCGATGACCAACAAAAATCATGCGCGGGGAAGCCTGCTCTTCATATTCCTCTTCATCATAGCCTCCATGAACCTGATCCACCACAAGCCCCGCCTCCTGCAGCAGCTCACTCAGTTGTTCACGGGTGTACAGCTTGACACGCTCCTTATGAATCCGGGGTTTATCACTGGAACCGGAGTCGGTAATGTGAATTTCCTTCTGCACAAATCCGTCCTTGATCTGGCGAAACTCTTCAATACGCTGACCTTCCGTCTCTCGTTTGGAATGCGGAACCAAATGACGGGTTACGTAAGCCGTGTTCATAAAATCAATAATGTAGCTGCCGCCAGGCTTCAGCATGTGACGGATGACACGCAGCACCTTGAGCTGTTCACCGTCCTCACGAAAATAACCAAACGATGTAAACAGGTTGACTACTGCGTCAAATCCACCTTCGAGCGGCAGATTACGCATGTCGGCATGAACCCATTCCACTCGATTCTCGGTGTCCATCTGACGTGCTTCACGCAAAAGCACATCGGACAGGTCAATCCCGGTTACCCGGAAGCCTGCGTCTGCCAGAGCCAAGGAATGCCGTCCCATACCGCAGCATAGATCCAAAACCCGTGCCTGTGGCTCAAGTTTTAACCAATTGATCATTTTATGTACTTCTTCATATGCACCCTGCACATCCCTGTGCTTGTATACGAGAAGGTAGTCTTCTCCAAAACTCTCTTCATACCATTCCGTCATTCGTATCGCCCTCCACTTGGTCAATGGCCCCGTTTTCTCTGTCACGTACTTTTTATAGGGCTGATCATACCTAAGCTTGTAGTAATTGTATCTTCTTTATTCTTCAAACTCAAAGATTTCCAGTGGCTCCCGTTCATTGAACGGCCTGGATTCGCCCTATATAATGTTAAACATAGTCACGTGCGCGCAAACCGGTTAACTATATATAAGCTTTTCAAATGGTTCACCTGACGACGGCTGTACAGTCCTGCTATACGGACAGGTGCACACTTCGATCGTAATAGGACTACCTAGAGACAGAACAGTAGGAGGTGTTATTTATGATTCACATTGGACTCACGGGATGGGGAGATCACGATGATCTGTATCCCGATCGTACCAAAGCCAAGGACAAGCTGTGTTTATATGGACAGTACTTCTCAACCGTAGAGGTCGACAGTTCCTTCTATGCCGTTCAGCCCCGGGACCGGATGGCACGTTGGGCAGCTGAAACGCCGGATGACTTTTCGTTTATCGTCAAAGCGTATCAGGGGATGACTGGGCATCTTCGGGGCAAACCCTATTTCACCAGCATCACAGACATGTACAAGGCTTTTCGGGAGTCACTGGAGCCGGTGATGGAAGCCGGTAAAATGCGAGCTGCCCTGTTTCAATATCCACCATGGTTTGACTGCAATCGTGATAATGTCAACGAGCTGCGTGAGGTGAGACTGCGTATGGAAGGTATTCCGTGTGTGCTTGAATTTCGCCATCGCAGCTGGTACGAGGATGGTATGCGAGAGCGGACGCTTGCCTTTCTGCGGGAACAAGGCTGGATTCACAGTGTCTGTGACGAGCCGCAGGCAGGCTCAGGCTCCATTCCGATTGTGCCGCAGGCGACGGATTCGGAGATGACGCTCGTACGGCTGCACGGACGCAATGTGTCAGGCTGGCACCAGAACGGTGCACCCAATTGGCGGGAGACTCGGTACTTGTATCGATACAACAAGGAAGAATTGATGGAATGGAAAGGTTATCTGGAACAGCTGCACGAGCAAAGTAAGGATGTCTATGTGATTTTCAATAACAACTCGGGTGGCGACGCTGCAGCCAATGCGCAGATGATGATGGAGCTGCTGGAGATGCCTGTCCGGCCATTCCCCGATCGAACAACAGACGAGGATGAGGATGGGCCTGAGCAGCTGGAGCTATTTTAAGAATCTAGGCACGAACATTATTTACATGATATATACGATTGGAGGTGAAGTTTTTAACCTGGATTCAATGATGCAGCATAGTACGTAGTCTAACTATAGGTTTATGCCATACACTTACCCTAGTTAATTAAGAGTACTAAGATCGCCCTTCTCTAAAATATAGGTTCTAACTACTGTATTCCCATCAAAAACATAGATCCTTTCACAACTATTACATCGCCAAACATCATACCGAGGGAATGGTATAGATATAGGATCAATGAAGTCACCTTGATTAATAATGTCGTCCCATTCCTTATCTGTGTATACCGTCAACTCAACATCATTTGGGGCTTTTGAATTGGATAGCGTTACACCACATTTACACTGAAATCTAGCCATATACTATTCCTCCTGAACTTTACACATGTTCTTCGTAAGAAATGGATTCAAGTGATGGGCCAAATACAGGTACTAGTTTAGTCATATACCAGTTTATATCCGTTATTTTGTTGAAACTCTCTACATCTAGGATTCTTCGATTGATATCGGGACTCATTATTATGGTACCGCTCTCTCTAATTAAAATGATCGTTATATGACCAACCGAATGCTTCAAGTTTTTGGAGAATAGTCATTCTCAAGATTGGCTTTGATAAAGCTATCTCAATAGAAGATGAAATAGACATGCGAATCCCTCCAGATGATTGATATGTGCTCCCTAGAACCATTCTCTTTATATTGAGCCCTGGCCTCTTTAGAACTTTCACAAAAATATAAATACGCAGTAAACTACATGTTTATATAGTATTTTAATAGATCATGACGCAATTCATTAACTAGTTGATCTTCACCTAATGAAATAGGATATACTTCACCATCCTCAAACATATTCTTTACTGCGTCATCGTAACTAGTTGCAAATTCCAAGACATAAGAGTTCAGTCCTTTAACAAAGGTTATTTTGTAATAGATACCAGAGTGAAATAACAATGTGTTGCCATTTACCATAGCCTTTTCAAAGTTCAACTCTTGAATTAAAGCCCTGATTTTCTTCTGTAGTTCTATAAATATCCCTCCTTCTAAATTATTTTAATGATTCAAGCTCCTAAGTCCAGGATACTCTGAGTATTTCTGGATATATTCTATAGCTTAAAATCAAATCCCCTTTATTCGTTTCAGAAATTCACATAGCTGAATGTTTAATAAATGTGAAAGAAAAAGACTATTTCAGGCAATCCCTAAAATAGCCTCTATCACTCTGAAGCTTCTGTTAACTCTTCAAGCTTTCTGCATCGTATCTTCTTCTTCAGTAACGTTCATCTGGCTGAGCTGCTGGTTCATTTTATGCGCTTCGATACCTGCCAGGAGTACTATGCCGATCCCATGAGTGTCGTTCAGGATCCAGCCCAGATCGTCCCGATAATAGAGTGCAGTAAAGGAGTAACCTGATCCGCGGCATACGCCATATACATTGCCTTTATGGTCGATGGACAGTCTGGTCATACCTTCCCATCCTTTGCGGACAGCTTCCAGATATGGTGCAGGCTCCTCGAGCCAGCCCTCGCGAATTCCGCGGGCATAGGCGTAGATGAACATTGACGTGCACGAGGTTTCCTCATACGAATCCGAGCGGTTCAGCACCTGATGCCACAGGCCATTTTCTCCTTGCAGCGCCAGATACCCCTGACACAGATCCCGGTAGAAACCCAGCAGTTCCGAACGCCTTGCATGATCCTGAGGCAGAATGCTTAATAGTTCCGTCAGGGATAAGAGGACCCAACCGTTACCGCGCCCCCACGGGATGCCTGTTGCCCGTCCACGCACAAAATCATACACATGCGACATGATCTGCTGCTCAGGAATATAGAGATATTGACGGAACAACAGAAACTGGTTGACTGCATCATCCCAATACGCCGTATTGCCCGTTAGTTGACCATAGCGCATCAGGAATGGCGTGCTCATGTACAGATCATCGCACCACATTGTTTCGTGACGCATCTCTCCGCTTCCGCGAACACGATAAAATGCTCCGTCCTCCAGCCGTTCCTGCTCATCGGTAATGTAACGGGCAATGCGATCTGCCGTATCTCGGCCCCCGCGAATGTCCCCGAGTTCCATCGTTGCCAGCAGCGTTGATCCGAACGAACCGCAATCGTCCAGGCTGTCGATCGCTGACAACTGGTTGTTAATTCCCGCTGCACCATAGGTTTCCCGATCCCATAGACCGTAACGGTCAAACGAAGTACTCAGCTCGATATGATCCCGGACATACTGGATTATATCGTCACGATTCAGCTCCTGTCCGATCCGCAGAAGTCCAAGCAGGGTAACCCCTAGTGGGTAATTCCATTTTCCGTAATGTGTATTCTCCAGATAAGGACGAACGCTTGTATCCGGCTGATCTACATGCCAGTATACACCTTTCGAGCCATCATCAAAAACAGTATCGGTCACGACAATATCCGTAGGTATTGGTTCGGAACCCGGTGCAAATCTTCCGGTATACAGCCATACGTCCGGACTGCCTGCAACAGGATGCGGAGAGCTCAATCTCCAGCCATCTGATCCGGAAATCTCTGCTGAATCCAGCGTAAATCCCCAGCCCTTCTCCCCAGCTTGGGTTTCCCCTCGTGCGACCAGATCGGATAATCCATAGCGGCGCGGCAGCTCCACACGATAATGCCCACTTCTGTCAGCGGAGTATACTTCCTTATCATCGACATACAACTGAAGAGCACCTTCATGCTGACCTTGTAAAACAACAGGAGATGATCCTGGCAATGTGACATCCAACTTCGTCCACGCGTAGGCCACGGCCGGTTGCTCTGTACCAAAGATCCTTGCGAAAGAACCAGCTTCCCGCTCTTCTTCCGTCCATTCTCTTCGTGGATACCAGAAGAGCCCTGTTTCTTCTTCCGTCATCCCGTCACGGGGAATTGAAGTTACAGGTTCATCAAGAGGCTCTGAATATAGCCAGCCTTCCTGACCTTGCCGGTCCACTCCCGGAGTCAGGAAATGAAGTGGGAAATTCTTGAAGGAAGCGGTACCATAAATGCTGCCGAACCCGACCTCTGTTTTGACAAAACAAAGCAAGACGTCATTCCAGCCAACCTTTACGGAGATCGGAATCTGGGTTCTTCGCTCGGGAAATAACTCCTGCAGCAGTTCGGATTTGAAGGCCTCTTCCCCGTTGACATAGATCGTTACCGGACTGTAGCAGTTCAGGCCTGTGTTCAGCGTAGCCTCCTGCTGGCTCCATAACTTGCCCCATACGTATACGTACTGTCCTGCACGCGCTTCTGGCCACTTGTCGTCCAGGTTCAGATCATAACGGTAATCCCCATGTCTGCGGAACCCTCCCCGGTGGTAGGCTCTAAACAGAAACGAATGTTTGGGATGATCACCGATATAACGCTGGGCCACCGTCGTCAAAATATCCGGAATTGAATGATGCACCTTGCCTGCAATCGCCTCGTTTTCATGAAAATAACGAATGATCAACAGCCCCTTCCTATACCTTGATTTCTTCGGTTAAACGCAAGGTCTCCCCTGCACGCACCTCAACCACCTGCTGATCTGCCGTGAACCAGACAGATATGGCTGACGGATTATGGATGATGGATCGGTCTGCTGAACATTCCAGACGTTTGACCGCTTTCCAATAGGAAATGATCTCTATATTCGTCGCATACCATATATCGTCCCTGCCGCCGATCTGCTCGCCAAACTGTTCGATGATCTCCCAATTGTCGTTATCATTAAATTCATAACTGTGTCCCCAAACATAGAGCAGGAGCGGTGTACCTGTTTTGGAATGCTGGATAAAACGCTCGGCATGCGCTGCCAGGTCATTATTGTGATGACAGGTCGGATGCCATTCAAGCGGACGCTCAGGCAGCGTATATCTGCCGTGGGATTCAACCGTTCGGGCATAGTCCAGACCCAGCCACGCCAGTTTGGTGCTAAGAGAACGATCGTACCCTCCATTAGGGTAAGCCATTCCCCTCACCGGATACCCGACAAGCTGTTCCAGCGCTCGCCGATCTTCCATAATTTCTTCGTTCAACAGTTCATCCGGTACATAAGGCAAAGTAGGATGAGTAACCGTGTGTACAGCCACCTCATGCCCAGCGTACAGTTCGGCCACTTCCTCCGGCTCAATTCGCCCCGGTTTCCCGAGCGTGCCAGAGTTCAGATTGAATGTACCTCGTAGTCCATAGCGATTAAAAAGCTCCACCAGCCTGCGGTCGTGGACCACACCGTCGTCATAACTGAGCGTCAGTGCCTTCATCACACCACCAGGATATCGATCAAACTGAATACGCTGTCCCATCTTGGACCTCCTCCTCACCCTGTTCCTCTACCATTTTTCTGTCACAGCCATGTTGATTTTCACACGGTTCAATCCGAGAACAGATTAGACCGTTTCTTTCACCTCAAAATATCGAAAAACGCCTTGGCCTCCACGATTCGCAGATAGAGTGTTTACAGCAAACACCCCCATCTTCGCACCAACCCAGAGTGCGGTTGTCGCTGTAAACGGTGCCCCCATGGGCTGGAAGTCCTCTCCGTCTTTACTCCAGCTAAACTGGCAGCGGGCAGGCTCCTCCAGTGCTAAGCGTAAATGAATGGTCCAACCGGTTTCCGGTGAACCATACTCGCTCCAATCCAGTCCGGTTTCTTCCCATTCATCCGCATGCAAATGATTGTCTGGCTGTTTGGCTCCGCGGAGCAGGGACAACCTGACTGCTCCAGCGTCAGTCTGAGACAGACTCAGGCAAGCATAGTCATCACCAAACACAATGAGCCCCGCTCGGTCACCCTCCTGTTTAGGCAAGAAGTTCAGCTTGGTTGTTGCTTCAAAGGCGGAGGCAGGTAGTTTCTGCATAAGCAGCTGCGGTACGCCGAACAAGGATTGGATGTCTTTCGGGTAAGGATGCATATGTAACACAAGTCCCTTGTCCGGAACAATATCTGCCCATTCGGAACGGGAGTTGGCCTGCCATTGCCATTGAACTCCTAGACGCTCATTTTGGAAATCATCCGAAACATCAGGCACGGTGATCGGGTAGGCAGCGCCCACATCCGGTTTCGTGTACACATCCACGGGCTCACCTGTCCCATTTCCTTCACGGTCTACGCCAATGACAGGCCATCCGTCTTCGTTCCATTTCATCGGCTGGAGATGAACAATTCGCCCGTAAGCATCCCGATCCTGAAAATGAATGAACCATGACTCTCCTGATTCCAGTTCCACGTATCCCCCCTGGTGAGGACCATTAACGTTGGAAACTCCCTGATGCATAACGATCCGGTCCTCATAAGGGCCAAATACCTGCTTGGAACGCAAAACGGTCTGCCATCCCGGCTTCACCCCTCCGGCGGGGGCGAAAATGTAGTAGTACCCGTCCCGCTTATAGAACTTAGGCCCCTCAATCGTAGGATGATGGGCTGTGCCGTCAAAAACAATCTGCCCTTCATCCAGGAGCCTGCTTCCATCCGGAGCCATGCGGCACACCTTAATCTTGCTTTTTATGCCAGCGCGGCTATGGGCAAAGGCATGAACCAAATAGGCTTGACCATCATCATCCCAGAACGGGCAAGGGTCAATCCAGCCCTTCACCTCATGGACCAGATGAAGTGGCGACCATTCACTTTCGGGATGATCTGCTGTTGTCATGAAGATGCCTTCATCCGGCGTGCTGAAGAAAATCCAGTACTTCCCGTCATGATACCGGATGCTTGGTGCCCATACCCCCTTGCCATGAAGCGGTACATCATACCCTGCCAGATCCAGCCGCTGAATGGCGTACTGCACCAGTTTCCAGTTCACCAGATCCTTCGAATGCAGAATGGGCAGTCCGGGGATATGCGAGAAACTCGAAGCGGTCATATAAAAATCTTCGCCGACACGAATGACGTCAGGATCTGAGTAATCGGCATGCAATATGGGGTTACGATATGTCCCGTCCCCCTGATCCGCGACCCAGACGGGAGCCATTTTTTTCTGTCCTGATTGAGTTGTACTCATATTCTCCTCCTCCACATTTCCAAATTTATTCTTCAACCGATCCAATTACCGGTCTCATGCAAGCTATGGCTATCCGAATCAAAATAGGTGCCTTCCAGCAGACCGATTAACGTATTGGTGATGCGCACTTCAATCTCGTTGTCACCTGAACGGAGCCAGGACGTTTCTCCACTCCAGCGATACGGAGACCAGCATCGCACCCCAAGGCTATGACCGTTGACCAAAACCTCGGCCACATCCTGCACCAGCCAATCGCTGAATTCGAGTTCAAAGGAATTGGCATCCGCGCTAGGCGGATCCAGCCAGAAGCTGCGTTTATAACTCATGTCTCCTGCGTAATGCGGGTACAGCGGCTGAGGCTCAGGTGTGATCCGAATGGCCGTATCTGGCTCACGAACCAAGGAGACCATCCCTTCGTGATGAAACGCAACGCCAAACCGTCCCTGCAAATACAGCGGATCGAGGATTCCTTCCTCATCCTTCGTGACCTGTACCGTAATCGTTATTTCGTTCAAGCCTGTGCGGAGCCACTCTGTGATATCGCAGCCAATGTTGGTATAATCCGTGATCTCAATGGGCTCGAATTGATCTGGCCCAATCGTTTTGCCGTTGATCTCCATGATCCACGCCCCTGCAATGGCTGCCCGATCCATAAATATTCTGCACTCCTGCAAAGCCGTTCCCAGCTCAAAAGCAGTAGTGTATTGGCATTGAATCGGATAGGCAATAGACGCTTTCTTCGGCGTGCCAAATACCTGATTAAACTGAACAGGCAAGTGTTGCTGCTCCGACAATTCAGCCGCTTGATCGATAAAAGGCTTAACACCCGCATGCTTGTTTTCCAAAATCACACCATTATCATTCGTTGCTGTAAGACGGAACTGTCCAATCCGGAGGGTGTTGGGCTGAATGGTTTCCAGTCGCCACGGCCCTTCCACAGGTAAAATAATGGGTTCAGATGGCTTATCCGCAGCAGCCGGCGTCAATGGTGCGGTTACTCCCGGCTTACCCATGGCATCGGAAATGCTTTCAGAAGCCTCTACCATCTGTAAAGTAAGCCGTACAGCATGGGCTTCATACCCGGCAAACCTGAGTGAAATACACCATTCCCCACCACTGCTGGTCAGCGGCAAAACTTCCCGCTCTCCTGTCTCCAGATTAAGCCGCTCTGCCAGCAGACGTGTATTTGTTGAGAGATCCACACCGATCCATAACCGCTTGGCAACGACTTTTAATTGTCCCTCCAATTCGCGTTTCTCCTGGTTGGATAGGAACACCATAAACTCTCCATCCGACAATTGACGAGTCTGCATCAGCAAGGAAGCGCTCTCTTCTTCCATGATCCAGCAGATGGGCTCGGGCAGCACCTGATCCAGCAGCAGTGAGATCAGTTCAAGAGTTGAATCATCCCCGCGACCTGTACCAACCGGAAGGAAGTAGGCTTCTCCCTCCCCTTGCTGCCACATTAACTCATTGCTGCCGTGTCTTGTTTCCACGGCATGGCCCCAGTACTCTTCCTCTGGTTTTTCCCCTGCACCGAAGAAGTTTGCTGCTTCATTGCCTACTGGACTTCCTTCCTGGATTGCGATGTATGGAGGAAGCCCGATCGATATGACGGTCCCTCCTTGTTCAGCAAACCGCCTAACCTGCTTCCAGGCATCAGCCTCCAGATTCAGCATTGGTGGAAGGATGAGTACTTCGTACCTGGCAACACCAATCTGAATGGTTCCACCCGCAAGTTCCGCTTCAGCCAGCAGCTCAGGGTCCAGATGATCATAGTCACGTCTGTTCTCCAGTAAATGCACACCGATTCGCATCCAATCATTCGTAAGCCGCTCCAGTCTCGCCCGTTCTGCTTCATCCTCACCGCTGTATTCAAACCCATGCAGCGGATTGCCCATCAGGCTCCAGAAAGTCGTCGTCGGATCAAGAACGGCAATCCGGATATCGGCTGTCCCCGTGCTCATCAGATAACTTATACGTCCCGTATAATCTCCAAGCTGACGGAAATGTGGCCAGTATGGATTCTGCAGAAACTGGGATGGTGGGGCATCATGCTTCGTTAACCCGCCAATCGTATAGAAAAATGCATGAAAATTATAAAAGTTCGTGCCCATGGCCGCCATCCGGTCAATCATCCATTTGGCATCCTGCAGCGTCATCGACCAGCCCACACTATGAAAACACTCGATCAGATTGCGGGTGCGTCCCAGCTGTCTGGCCAGTGAGCTGACCATCTTCGGATTGTCACGCATTCTTTTGCCATACCGTTCCAAAATCCAGGATAAGGGTCGCCCGATCTTCTCATGCGCGGAGTCTCCGCCAGGCATATGACTGAATAACTGAGTCGTCATCCGTACGCCAGGAACTTCTGCTGCATACTGGATCCCAGCAGCCTCGCACCAGTCATGAACCTGTTGGTGATATGACTCCCTGAGAAGCAGATGCAGCGATTGATAATAGTCATACCGGATACGGGCCGAGTCCGGAACATCGCCATATAACAGGGCAGGAAGCGAATCAATAAGACTATATCCGCAGCGTTCGCGAAAATATGCAGGCAGCTGAGGAGACCAGGGAATACGTCCGAGCGGGGCAATTTCATCGGAAAACATGCCTTTGATAACGCTGTCAAAATGAGTTCCAACAGCTGCCGCATATCGGTCATGTGTCAGTTCAATAAAACGGCTCATCGCTTCCCGGTGGCACGGGTCCACGAAATTGCCGTAATATTTGAAATCGCCAATCTCCTCTTCCTGGAACAATAGGACGTCCCAATCTCCTGCTGGTACATCCCACACCAGGCGGAAAGCCGTCCGATATGTAAAAAATCGCTTGCGATTATACGACGTCAGGCCTGTCTCCTGATATACCTGATCGGTCTGGATATTACCGATGTGATGCCGCAATTCGATAGACTCATCCCATAACCGGTTACCCTCTGCGTCTCTCGGAATGGCTTTGGCGACCAAAATTCGTCCCCACGGCAGCTCGTGATTGACAGTCTCTCCGCCCTGCACATGCATCTGGTGGTGCACGAGCTTACGCTGCTTGGCTTCAGGGAAATCAAGAGTGACCTCGCCGCCTGCCATACCGCTAGGATATGGGTATTCGTCATACAGCCATACTTGCATGCCACAGGTCTCGGCAGCTTCCACCGCAATCCGGACCTTGTCAAACCAAGCGTCAGACAGATAGGGAATCTGCAGCCCCTGACGCGGACAGATGAAAAAGCCGCCCACACCCTGTGCTGACATTTCATTCACTTGCCGTTTGATCTGCTCTTCCTCCATATCCCCATTCCAAAACCAGAAGGGATGAATCCGGTACTGCGCGGCGGGATTCGCAAATGCCTCCCCGTTCCACATGTCGCTTTCCTCCCTGTTAAAAAGAGTCTTTTTTTCTTTCCATTATGGTTCATTTGTGTTCAAATACGTTTGTTTGGCTATGATTATACCTCAAAAAGTGGTGCTAGGGAGGCTCTAATTACAAAATGTTTTATAAAATTGATATAGATGGAAATGCCCGGCAGCATCTGTTGTACTCATGTACGGCTGCCGGGCTCTGGAATTCATTCTACTTCAATGCAGCGTACAGTTCGTTGACCTCTTTCACGTAATCATTACCACCGCTGCTCTTCCACAGTGCGACGGCATCCTGGAACCCCTTCTCATCGATCTGTCCCACGATGAATTTGATACGGGCATCGTTAATGATGTTGTCCAGCTGGGGTCCTTTCTGTGCATATACGTCTGAAATCAGCGGTTCACCCGGATTGGGAACAACGATTTCCTCGTTGGCCTTCTGAACTTCGGCTACCTTTTCACGAACCGGCGTCGGTTCAACCCGGAAGGCTCGGTCTTCCGGAAGGAACATCAATATTTGGTTCAGACCCTGTAGATCTCGCAGTGCAAGCTTGTCGGTGGTCGGAACAACATATTCTCCTTTTTTCTCATATTGCTTGCCTTCCAGGCCATTGGACAGCAAAGCCTGGAGCTCCGGCTCGTTCAATTGATCCAGGAATGCCAACACCTTTTTCAGGTCTTCTTCCGTTTTCACACCACTTTTGGAGACGGCGATCATACCGGAGTAACCTGAGGTTGGCATGTCACGCAGCCCTTTGGGTCCTTCCACCGCCTGAAGCACATCCACCCGCCCTGTGGCCGATGGGTCCTTCTCCAGAATTTTCTGCTCCATCCGCTGTGCGTTATCCGCTACATCAATCATGACACCCGCCTGTCCGTTGACAAACGGATCAGGCAGCTTGGTCGCATCCATCACGGCAAAGTCCTTGTTCACCAAACCTTCGCTGTAAATCTGACGGAAAAACTTCAGTGCCTCCATATACTCAGGTGTTTCATGTGCTGGAATCAAATTACCGCTGCCATCATCGCCCCATTTGTTGGGTGCACCAAACCAGATTTGCATGTTGTCCCACGGCCCGTTAAATTTGCTCGCTACCAAACCGTACGTATCATCCTTGCCGTTGCCGTCCGGATCATCTGTAGTGAATGCTTTCAGCACATTATAAAGATCGTCCAGATTTTTGGGTGCTTCCAGACCCAGATTTTCCAGCCAATCCTTCCGGATCGTTATCCCGTTACGTCCCAGCGGCCTTCCCCGGTAGATGCCGTAGGTTTTGCCGTCAATAGAGGCATTGTTCGTAATAATTTCGTTCATCTGGCTCAAGTTCGGGTAGTCTTTCAGATAAGGCCCCAGCTCCCAGAAAGCCCCGGTACGTGCAGCGTTAATGAAGCTCGGGGATTTGCCGAGCACGACCATCACGTCAGGCAGTTTGCCCGAGGCCAGAGTGATGTTGAATTTGTCCTCGTAGGAGCTGCTCGGCACCCACTGCAGATTCACATCCACTTTGGTTAATTCCTCAAGCTTCTGGATGACTGGACTGTTTTCTGGCGGATTCTCGGCTTCAAAGTTCGGCAGCATGATGGTAATTTGATCGGTTCCACCTGCAGCCGCTTCGCCCGTATCGTTGGTTTTGTCCGTGGAGCATGCCCCCAGAACCGTGCTCAATAACAATGTTGCAGAAAGTATAAGTGCTGTTTTTTTGATTCCCGCTTTTTGTCCCATACGTTCTCCCCCTTGGCTTCTAGCCTTTGATTGAGCCTAACATGACACCTTTGGCAAAATGCTTTTGCAAAAACGGATACACCAGCAAAATCGGAATGGTACCTACAACGATGACTGCCATTTTAATGGACTGTTCCGGCGGCTGCACAAAATTGGGGTCCATATTGGCCATATCACCAACGCTTGCCTGCGAGAGCAGAACGATCTGTCTCAGCATGACCTGCAGTGGCCATTTGTCACTGTCCGAAATGTACAGGAGTGCCGAGAAGAAGTTATTCCAATGCCCTACGGCATAAAATAACGCAAACGTAGCGATCACCGGTTTGGATAATGGCAGGACAATTCGCCAGAGTACCCCGAGATCCGAGCATCCGTCGATGCGGGCCGCTTCCTCCAGCCCGGGCGGCATTTGCTGAAAAAAGTTTTTGACAACTATTAAATTAAAAGCGCTAATTGCGCCAGGAAGCATAAGGGCCCAGTATGAATCGAGCAATCCAAGTCCACGAATGACGAGATACGTCGGGATCATTCCTCCGCCAAACAGCATGGAGAAGATCACCATGTTCATCATGACGTTGCGTCCCCAGAAGTCGCTTCTCGATAGCGGATAGGCCATCGTCAGTGTGAAGAACAGATTGACCAGCGTCCCTGCTACCGTCACAAATACGGAGACGCCGATGCTGCGAAAGATGGTGGACGAAGAAAAAATATACTCATACGCGCTGAAGGAGAACACTTTCGGGATAAGAAAGAAACTGCGTTCCGTAATCTCGGCTTCGGTCGCGAACGAATTCCCTATAATATACAGGAAAGGAAGGACAGTCAGTATGCCCAGAATGCCGAGCATGACGTAATTGAAAATATCAAATACTTTGCCGGCAGGGCTGTTGTATAAGCGGCTGTTCATGGGCTTTCCTCCTTATGAATTCATGCAGCATGCTGCTTAATAAATCCCCGGGTGGCCAAATTTTTTGGCAAGTTTATTGCTGCCGAGCACCAGAATGATACCCACGATCGATTTGAATAATCCTACCGCGGTACTGTAGCTGAATGCCCCTTGCGTAATCCCCACCGTATAAACATACGTATCAAATACATCGGCCACGTCCCGGTTGAGTGAGTTGGTCATCAGATAGATCTGTTCAAATCCCGTATCCAAAAAGTTCCCCAGTCGGAGAATGAGCAGAATAACAATGGTTGTGCGTATCGCCGGCAGCGTAATGTGCCACATGCGTCGTAATCGTCCCGCCCCATCCACAATGGAAGCTTCATATTGCTCGGTATCCACGCCTGCAAGTGCTGCCAGAAAAATAATCGTTCCCCAGCCCATTTCCTTCCACATCATCTGAATAATAATGAGCGGACGGAACGAACCCGGACTGGATAATACATCGATGGGCTTTCCCGTTATCCAGGCAATCAGGTCGTACAGTACCCCGCCTTGAGGGGTCAGGAATACGTAAGTGATACTGGCGATAATCACCATGGATACAAAATGGGGTACATACACCAGCGTCTGAATCGTTCTTTTGAAGAATGCTACCCTGATTTCATTTAATAACAGAGCGATAATGATCGGTGCCGGGAAAAAGAATATGAGATCATATATGGCAAGGACCAGCGTGTTGCGCAGTAGCCGGAAAAAGTCCGGATTGGAGAAAAAGGTCGTAAAGTTCTCCATGCCCACCCATTCACTGTTCTTAATACCGAGAAAAGGCTGATAGTCCTGAAAGGCAATGACAATCCCCCACATTGGCAAATATTTAAAGATAACAAAGTACAGAAACCCGGGAAGCACAAGCACGTACAGCCATTTGTTCCGCTTGATCTGCCTCTTCCAGTTGGATTCCCGCTTCAGCGGCATGGTGGCCATTTCCGCCTGGGCTGCCGCTGCGGTATTTCCATTCCATTTGGTCTTCCCGTTCATAATCTCTCCCCTCCCTATTCATGTAAGCGTTATCAATTAAGCTTGTAATTCAGACTATACAGAGCCTCCTTTTCCGGCAACCTTCATTTTTTGCTTACATACTGGACGAGGTCAATAAGCCCGCTATGACGCCATTTTTTCTTCGATTTGGACATTTTGTACAGCACTCCATTGCACATTTTTGCAGCCTTATCCTTCTTTGTTTTTTGTTATTCCCAACAAGAAAAAACCGGAATCCGATGGTGCGGATCCCGGTGAGACAGCAAGGTGGTAAACAGGTTCATTTGCCAAACCACTGATCCCGATACTGGCTTGGCGTTACACCCTCCTGTTTTTTGAAGATGCGATTAAAGTAGCTGTGCTGATAGCCAACCGCAGCGGCGATGTCATTAATTTTCATCGTTGTCTCACGCAGCAGCTGTTTGGCCGCCTCCATTCGGACCTTTGTCAAATAATCAATAAAGTTCATGCCCGATACTTGCTTGAAGGCTTTGCTGAGGGCATAGGGTGTCATCTGTTCTGCATCTGCACAGCTTTCCAGGGAAATTTCGTTACTATAGTGCTCATCCATATACAGCATCGTGCGTTCCACCACCTGCTTCAATGGCTCCTGCGATCGCATCTCAATTTCCTGTACATAGGGCGCCAGTACCTTACTCATCATCCACTGCTTCATCTGAGCAGGTTCCCGGATTGCAGACAATCGTTCGTACATATTGCAGCCTCCGAACAGCTTATAGGGTGTTACACCCGTCTGCAGCATCATATGCTGAACACTTCCCAGCAGCTGCAGCATCATCTGCTGCACCTGGAACTCGGTACTGCCCGTCCGGGCGATTTCGCTCATAAACTGGTCCAACACCCGATCGGCTTCCTCCTGCTTGCCGAGCCTGATCGCCTGAATCATCTCGCGTTCCAAGCCCAGCGGATAGGCTGCTTCTTCCGCTCTGCGAAAACACTGCTCATCTTCCAGATCAAGTATCTGACTTCCTTCCTCTATGCTGCGGTAAGCCACCGCCTGTTCCATCTCAACAAAGATGCCGGGCAGCTCATGCAAGGAATCGGCTGAACGACTAATGATAACCGTGACATTCATTTTAAGTGTCCGCCCAATAACCTCTACCAACTCCTGTCCCCAGAGCAACGTCTGCGGCTTGAGCTGCTCATCCTTCGGTGCAATGACAAGCATGGCTGAAGAGAGGTCATGAAAGTTCATAACGCTAATTTGGCCAAAATAGCTTTTGGCAACCTCTTCAATGATGTTTACGGCTGCAAAGGTCACCAGGCCGGTATCCTGGCTTCCAAATCGTCCCTGCAGCCGGGCATATCCCGTAAAATACATTTGCAGCAACAAAAATTGCTGGCCTTCCACTTCGAATCCAAGATTCTTCATCCGCTTCTGGAGGTCTTCCTCGTTGTAGGCATACAAGTGTCCTTGAATCAGCTGCAAAACAAAACTGTCACGCAAATGCGGAAGCTGCTCCTGCAATTGACGGTGGGCGGTAAGACTCCGGGAAGTCAGCTCATTCCACTGCTGCTCCAGCAGCTGGAATTCATCCAGCTTCGGATTGGCCTGTGTCTCTTGTTTGCCTGGTGTCAGAAGATGGAGCATTCTTGCAACAGGAGAGTAAATCCGGTGTGAAGCAAGCCACGATAACAGGAGCCCCAGCAGCAGGCTGCCTGCGCTCGCTATAACGATAATTTTGGATACCAGCTTCACTGGTGAGGTCACAGATGTCAGCGGTGCAGCCGAGACATAGGTCCAATCCGAATCAATTCGGCTCAAGGAACCGTAGGATACGGAGTAGGTCTGATCTTCATATTTGAACAAAAAGGACGTGCTGTCAGCATGAAGTGCAACCGCTTCCTTAAGCTGCTGTTCAAAAGCCGAATTCTGCTGGCCTCCTCCCGGATTACCAGTAACCAGCGTATTGCCTTCCTGATCCATAAGAAAGGTTAAGCCTTCATCATATGGAGTAAGCGTTTTCAGTAGACTGGCGACTTTCTCGTTATCCAGGGTAATAATGAGTGCACCAAACGGGTTATTATTTTCACCCGGGATTTTATGTACCAGAACCAGCGCGCTGCCTGCATCGGTATGCAGAAGGCTGCTCTTCATGGAAGCTGCTGGTTCACTACTTGCGCTGGATACCCAGTCTGTCCAGTACACTTGATTGCCCATGGATAAGTAACGGTCATAGGCTTGTATTTTCGCATCATCTTTTAATTCGTTATATTCCCGGTTAAACAGGATCGGCTTCGGTTCCTGCAAATACAGCTGTGCAGATTTAATCAGGGGGTGCGACCCTTCCAGCACATAAAGTGTCGTGACGATCTCTTGCGTTTCATTAAAATAATATACAAAGTCCAGTGTTCGCAGTGCATTGCCAAACCGCGGTTCAAAGGCCCAATGTGACAGGGTCAACTCCAGGTAGGCCAGCTGGTCGTCCACATTGCGTGCCCGATTCTCGATCTGGTTTTGATGCATGCGATTGAATTCATTTTCCATTCTGCCAACAACCAGCTGGTACAACACGATACCTGTAATCAATCCGGGAATGCTGGCAATGAGCAAAATAATCATCAGACTGTTCCGGTAAAAACGTCCTTTATGACGTCCAGGAGTAAACCCGGGCAAACGCACCAATCGACCTGGCGGCTTCTCTCTCTTAGTCGTTTCCATCATCACTCACCTGCCTGCTTGCATGTGGTCTGACTGTCATGGGAACTTCCTCAACTCCCCTGCTGAATGGTTTTCATGAGAAAATATGGATGAAATCCGTTTCCTGTATTATACGCTCAATTTCCGGTGGAATGAAACGGTACGCAGCCGATCATTTTTTAACCAATGTTTTATTAAGACGACAAAATGGATTACAATAGGATAAAGCAAAACATGAAGGAGGCTTTTTTAATGAAAGAACAGAATTATTTCCAGGAAAATAGAGAAAAACATCTGGCAGAACTGAACGAATGGTTGTCCATTCCCAGTATCTCGGCCATTTCCGCTCATAAAGAGGATATCAACCGTGCGGCACAGTGGGCGGCAGATGCACTGACCCGTGCAGGCATGGAAAATGTAGAGGTTATTCAAACGGCTGGACATCCCATTGTCTATGCAGACCACCTGCATGCCCCTGGCAAACCAACAGCACTGATCTATGGACACTATGACGTACAACCTGTCGATCCGCTTAACCTGTGGGAAACGCCTCCATTCGAACCTACCGTTCGGGATGGAAAACTGTTCGCACGTGGGGCGACAGATGACAAAGGTCAGATCTTCTTACATATCAAAGCAGTAGAAGCGCTTCTCGCAGAAAACAAAGAGCTTCCGGTTAACGTGAAGTTCTGTATCGAAGGCGAAGAGGAAATCTCCAGCCCGAACCTGCCCATCTATCTGAATGACAATACGGACAAGCTTCGTGCAGACATGGTATTGATCTCTGATACTTCCCTGCTCGAAAAAGGAAAACCGGCAATCTCCACCGGTCTGCGCGGCCTTTGCTCGCTCGAGGTGGATCTGAACACGGCCAACACCGACCTGCACTCCGGCTCCTTCGGCGGTGGTGTACCAAACGCACTGCATGCGCTTGTATCCCTGCTCGCTTCGCTGCATGATGAGCAAGGCCGCGTGAGCGTGGACGGTTTCTATGATGGTGTTCTCCCCCTCTCTCCGGAAATGAGAGAAGAGTTCGTGAAGCAAGGCTTCAATGAAGAGCAGCTTCGCCAGGATCTTGGACTGGAGCAATTGTATGGTGAGGAAGGCTACTCGTTCGTGGAACGTGTTGGCGCACGTCCAACGCTGGAGCTGAACGGTGTGTGGGGCGGCTTCCAGGGTGAAGGTACCAAAACCGTCATTCCAAAAGAGGCTCATGCCAAAATTACATGCCGCCTTGTTGCCGACCAAGACCCACAACAAGTGTTGGACCGCATTGAAGCACACCTGCGTGCACACGTACAGCCAGGTGCCTCGCTGCATGTGAAACAAATCGAGAAAGCCTTTGCGTTCAATACCGATCCGACTGATCCGATCCTGCAAAAAGCGGCTGACGCTTACGAGCAAGTGTATGGCGTTCGCGCCCTGTTTACCAAAGATGGAGGTTCCATTCCGATCGTTGAGAAGCTGTCTCGCGTTCTTGGCATCCCTGCTGTCATGATGGGCTTTGGTTTGCCGGATGAGAACCTGCATGCACCGAATGAACACTTCAACCTGGAGAACTTTGATAAAGGGTTGTTGACGATCGTTCAGTTTTTAAAAAGTTTGTAAAATTGAAGAACTCGTTACACGAAGACACTGCGCAGGGAGAACAAGCTTCCGATCGCTGTTATCCCCGGATTTCTTTGATTCCCTCATAGGGAGAAATCGCGGTGATAAACGCGAACGCTCCGCTTCTTCAGCTTTTTTCTCCCCGCTCCGTTAATCGTGTAAATAGTTATCCAACTTAAATATAGGTAGCGGAATAATAAATAAAAGCGATGGCCCTAACGGCTGTCGCTTTTATTATGGTCGATTTCGTTCCCTTCACTACTGTGCAGCATTTCCCAAACTGATTTTAAGATTGAGCTATCTTTACATGTGGATAGTGGTTAAGTGAAATCCAAAAAGAGTGTCCCATTTTGTTATGACGGGACACTCTTTTTGGCGTAATGAATCAGAGATGCGTTATTCCTGGCTGTGGAGAGATTTTGAATACGTAAACAGTGCGATAACGTGAATGGAGTTCGTTAACTTTTGCATTCTGCGTGCATCCTCGCCATAAGTTGGCTTGGATTCGTTAGGATAGGACTCGTGGAATACAAAAGAAAGACTCCCCTTTGGGAAGTCTCTCCTGTTAAATCACCTATGTTCTAAACGTCGTAAATCTCAGCATGTGCACCATCTGCGTCAGATGGGTGATTTCCTGCTGAACATTGGAGGTATCCGTACCCGCCATCGCCTGATTGGCCCGCAGCGTTCTGCGGGTATTCAGCATGCCATCGATCAATTTAATGACGGTGTTGCGTCCACGATGATCGACAATCATATACTTTTTGCGTGCATCCAGCTCTACCCATACGATATTGCTGAATGAGGTGAACAGGTGTCTGCGGTACTGCTCCATATCGGTTTCATTGTAATGCTCACCATAAAAGGCATAATATCCGTGCACGTGCAGTTTTTCCGCCAGCTCTGTGAGGAATGGATCGAAGTCGAGCATAGCGTTACGTTCCATGTTTCACGCCTCCGTTATGCGTGATCCGCAGATCCCGTCTTTTTTTGAGACTATTTTAACACATTACAAACGCAATTGCCTCTCAGGGGAGCCTTTCCCATCCGCTGGCTTAACGTCCGATCAGTCTGCCCTTCACCCATACACCCTCAATACCCAATTCCTGGTTAAGCAAAACGATATCTGCCTGTTTCCCTGGAACCAGGGAACCTGTGCGATGGTCGATTCCCAGCAGGCGTGCTGGTGTGAGACTGGCTGCGCGAGATGCATTGTTCAGACACATGCCTACTTCCTGTACCAAATAGCGGAAGCCACGAATCATCGTCAGTGTGCTTCCCGCTAGTGCGCCGCCGTCCTTTAATCTGGCTACGCCGTCCTTCACGATTACGGGCAGGTCGCCGATTTTGTATTCTCCGTCTTCCAACCCGGCAGCTGACATGGCATCTGTGATCAGAACGAGCTGATCGTCAGACTGCTTGAGCTGGGCAAGGATAGAGATTGCCGCTGGGTGTACGTGAATGCCATCAGCAATGATTTCGGCGCTGATCCTCGGATCACTCAGCACAGCTCCTGCAGCTCCGGGATTACGATGATGCAGCGGGGTCATTGCATTGAACGTATGTACCGCGTGATGCAGTCCGGCTTCAACTGCCTGCTCCACCTCTTCGTAAGTCGCATCCGTGTGACCGAGCGCGGCCGTAATTCGCTGCTGACGCAGCCATGCAATGACTTCAAGCGCTCCTTCCCGTTCCGGTGCCAGCGTAACTTGGCGAATCAGGCCGGGGTACTCTTTTTCCCACGCTTCCAGCCACGATACATTGGGCAGTACAATATGCTCCGGATTCTGCGCACCAGGCCATTTCGGACTGAAAAATGGTCCTTCCAGATGCACACCCTCAAGCTGGGCGTATGGCATGGGCTCGGAACGATAACGGTTCACTTCAGCGAGCACCTGATCCAGTCTGTCCTTCGGAGCAGTCATGGACGTTGCAAGCATGGCGGTTGTACCCTGCGTGCTGTGAAATGAAGTAATCTTGTCCAGCACTTCTTGGTTCGCATCCATGAAATCCTCTCCATAACCACCGTGGACATGGATATCAATGAACCCGGGGACAATAACGCCCCCATCTGGTACAGGCAAGGATACCGCCTCACCACGAATAGATGCCGGCAGACCTTCCGGTGATCCGGCGTATATGATTTTACCTTCGTTCCAGGCGAGGAGCCCATCCTGCGCCAGACCTTCAGGCAGCACCATTTTACCGCGAAGAAGGTAAATGGGGCTGCCGCTCTCTTTTCCCAAATGGGCTATGCCTGTATTGTTCATTTTACCAACCTCCCGGCGGCGCGATCCAGCAGTACAACTACGTTTGGATGGCATTGCAGCAAGGACGCAGGACACTGGGTTGTGATCGGCCCCATGAAGGCTTCGCGAATGATTTCTGCCTTTTCCTCACCTCGGGCGATCAGCAAAATTTGTTTGGCTTTCAGAATCGTACCTACGCCCATCGTTATGGCCTGAGCAGGCACTTCATCAATACTTGCAAAAAAACGGGCATTGGCCTTGCGGGTCTCTTCTTTCAAATCCACCACATGCGTGCGTCCGGTCAATTCATTCCCCGGTTCGTTGAAGCCAATGTGACCATTGTGTCCGATACCCAGCAGTTGAAGGTCTACAGGCCCGCGATCATCCAGCCACTGTTCATACATGGCACATTCCTCACCCAGATCGGATGCTTTCCCATTCGGTACATGGGTTTTGGCCAGGTCGATATCAATATGATGAAACAGCTGCTCATTCATGAAGCTGCGATAACTCTCCTGATGCTCCACCGGAAGCCCGACGTACTCATCCAGATTGAAGGATGAAGCCTGCGCGAAGCTCACCAGACCCTTCTGATACAAGCTTATGAGCTGTTTATATATGCCCACCGGAGAACTTCCCGTCGCAAGTCCGAGCACAGCCCGTGGTTTCGTTTGCAGCAAGCTGGCAATCAGGCCAGCACCTGTAGCATTCAGATCTTCTTCATTTTCAAAAATACGAATATTCATCTCAGGCACCTCCATGTTGTTGAACTCGGTAGGACTGTACATTGTGATACGATTGCTCCAGTTTGGGGATAAATCGGTCGAAATCGGCACTCATCATGCCTGTGAACAAAATATCTATGACATGCAGCAGTGCAATCCGGGAAGCCATATCTCCCCGTCTCATGCCTTCTTCCAGTGAAGACGTAAATAGCGGAATATCCGATACTGCGGCGAGCTTGTTGTTACCGTAAGACGTTAGCGAGATCGTTGCAGCTCCGGCCTGTTTGGCGCAATGCAGGGCATCGATGGTCTCGGGCGTTTCCCCCGAGTAGGACACGGCCATGGCTACATCCCCTTCACCCAGTGAGGAGGCTGACGTAATCTGCATATGTGAATCCGAGAAAGCGGTACAGCTTTTGCCGATTCGCACAATTTTCTGATAGAAATCCTGCGTCACAATAGACGAAGTGGCAACACCGTACAGGTCGATGCGGCGGGCATGGCATAATAACTGAACCGCATGCTCCAATCTGCCCAAATCCAGTAACCTGGTGGTATCCGCAATGGAGGCAATGTGATTGGCCTCTATGGCCTCCACTATCTTGGACAGCGGATTGCCTGCCACGATATCCTGATAAGCCGTTTTGTCGGTCGAATGAGACAGCTCTGCAGCAAGCTTCATTTTGAAATCCGGGAAGCCCTTGAAGTGAAACGACTTGCAGAAACGGGTGACCGTTGCCGGACTGGTACCACTTTGTTCTGCAAGATGATTAATCGTCCAGCCGGGGATATCTGACGGAGATTGCAAAATGACCTCTGCAATTCGTCGTTCCTGCGATGGAAGTCCATCCAGCTCTTGCTGTAACGCATGTATGATGGCTGCCATGTGCATGCTCCTCTGAAAATAATTTTTATATTTTTATATGAATTAAAGAAAATAATTTTTATAATTTCATTTTAATCAAGCTTCATCTGCAAATCAAGGGGAATTACACCCTTATTGTAATCAAAATTTTACTGCAGCACTCCTTGAAGCAGACAAGACGTAAGGCATATAGTTAAGATGAATGCAGATTATAGATCAACGAAGGAGTACCTCCAAGTGAATCAACGACAACGTCAAAAGATCATTCCTTCCACATGGATTATTGCTGTGAAGCAAAGCGAAGGTCGGGACTATTATGCCCTGTATGCGATCGACTGTAAGCGTGGCCGAAGACTCGGCTGGGAAGGCTGGGACCGTCTTGAGGATTTGTTACAGTTTCACATCCCAACCAGGCGAAAAGCGGGAAGTCAGAAATCCGTTTCTCAACCGGCCGCGAAAATTGCCAAAAAAGCACTCTACCTGCATCTGGATGAAACCCGGTATGAGGCGTTGGAGCAGCTCTTTTATCAACCTTTTTCGAAGAGAAAATGGAGATCATTTATTCGAGAAAGTAACTCTATGTAGGAGGTTCATTTCTTTTCAAAATATAAAAAAAAGCCTTTCCCTGATTCTTGTTCAAGAACAGAGAAAGACTTTGATGAACTCAAATATATAAATTTTCATTTCTATAACTTAATCAAATAAATTCCAGCTCAACTCGTCTAAATCAATCACACTTCACTCCAGACCATCATATCGCTTCAAAAATTCGCTGGCCAGGCTGCTTTCCGTCATCCATACAACCGATCGATTTTCCAGCTCTTCGGCCTCATCATCGTCTGTCATGGATATGAAGAATGTAATGTCTGCCTTGGATTGCCCGTACCGGGCAAAAACTTCATCGGATGTTTCATTCACGACCTTAGCAATAATCTGAATCATCTCATCCTTATAATTCTGAACCTCTTCTGTTGCATACAGCAACCGGCTGATATGGTTAAAATGCGTATCTTCGCCATACTGATATTCAGAGCAGCCCCATCGATAGTAGATTTCGTCCTGCTCGCTTTCACACAGGCCTTCTTCTTCCATTCTGGCAATATGCCTGGCAAGTGACTCCTCCGTATTTGCCGCCATAAACAGCGTAATCCAGTCACTGTCTGTTCCAAACGCACAAGCATATACTTTCTCATGCTGCATCTCTTGCAGCGTGTGCTCCAGATCGGGTAGAAAGCCTGCTCTGAACTGGTCTTCAAATTCCTTTAAAAAGCGGTCCATTCTCCTGTCCTCTCATTTCTTATGTAATGATGTTCTATAAATTCATTATGGTTTATCTTAACATCGGAGACAAGCCAATCCGTTCGGGTTCTCCCTTGTCACTTAGGATTTTTCCCTCGGGTAAAAAAGCAGAAAAGCCTTGCCCCATTCTTCATCATTTAAAGAATAGAGAAAGGCTTTCATGCTGCTTCAACATTCTAACTGTTATTCGCGTCAGATCTTCAGTTCTCCGAGCTTAATCAGCTCTACAACTGCTTGCGAACGACCCTTAACATTGAGTTTCTGCATCACATTCGAAATATGGTTACGCACCGTTTTCTCGCTGATGAATAACTGCCCTGCGATGTCACGCGTCGTTTTGTCCTGAACCAGCAATTCGAATACTTCGCGTTCACGGTGGGTCAACAAAAATTTGCTTTTATGATCGATACCCTTCAATGTTCACCCCTCCTTGCTCGGGTTGTGTTGGTGTAACAAGGTTAAGGGGATACAGTCAACTCATCTTATGTCAGGTCAAGGGCGATGGTTCAGTTTTATGAAAAAAATGGGCAGTCATTTGTTGATGATTCGTAATGGAAGAGAAACACCGTTACGTAAGTTGAGCTTATGTAGTTGAGCATTTCTTTAGGTTTGGCAACAAACCAAACATGCCTTTGCCACGGATGTTACCATCTGCGCAAAGGCATATTGGTTTAGCTGTCTTTTACCGATGATTATTAGGATTCATTATGCCATCATTGTTATTATTGTTGCGGTTCATCAGGCCATCACCGAGAATACCATCACGGCGCTGATCCATGGCATTGGTCGGGAAGATCCGTTCAACCATCGACTGGAACGTATCAATCATGCCGCTAACCGGCTTTCCGTTACGAATATCGTCGGCATACGTCTGCACATGATCAACGAAATCCGGATTGGCCGATACATAGACATTCTCCACGTTTGGAGCAAATTGCTTGATTTTTGCAGCAACTTTGCCTTTGATCTCTTCGGACGTGTTGTCATCCGAGCTATCCTGGCGCTGCCCCGCGTTTTGCCCCTCACTCTGCATACCATAGTGACCATCACTCATGGAGCGCTCTCTGCCCGTGTTCGTCAACCCACGCATCATGCCGAATGATCCGGTACCCATGGTGCCGTAAATGCTGCGGTCGTTACCCATATGGCTGCGATCCGTTGCCGAACCGGTGTTAAGCCCTGGGGCAATGCCACTTGTGGTATATGGAGACATGGTTCCATCTCCAGCATGTACACGCATACCGCCCAGATCTTGGTTCATGCTCTCGGTGCGCATGGTTCCGCTCGCACGATTACGCATGGTACCGTTCATGGTGGTGTTACGACCAGCGTTATCGTTGTGATTCGCTTGGCTATCCATCTTACCGTTGTGGCCGTCTGTCAAACGAACAGCAACATAAGCGTTGCGGTCGGTTAACAGCACATTGGCCGACTTGATCTCTTTCATTTCGGTAATGCGTTTTGCCAGTTCGTCACTGGATTTCAGGTCAGTAACATTGTGCATGCGATAACTCTTGGCACGAATGCCATCCATTCCATTGGTCTCCACACCATAACGGTTCAGTCCTCGAACTTCCTGACCCGCATTATTGGTTTGCATATTGTTGTTATCCCGGCCATCACCACACCCTGTCAGTCCGGCCATTACAAAAATTGCAGTAGACAATGATAAGCTGATTGCTTTCGCCTTTTTGGCTGCTGGCATGTCTCATCCTCCAATGTGTATGGTTTAGGTCACAACGATAGGATGCGCTTCTGGTGTACCCGATATGCTGAAAGGATATGGAACCTGTCCCTAGTCAAAACAAACAAAAAAGCGGCGCTAACACATTATGTGCAGCACCGCTTCTTTCCGGATTAACATAGGGGTTTGGTTTACCTAACTCGTATATCCACATTTCCAATACTACTCAGTGGATGAGGTTGAATCTTCTTCATTTGTGGCTTCCGTTGATGTATCAGACGCCTTCAATGTATCTGGAAAATTCTCCGCATCCTGCAAAGCATCTGCCTGAAGGGAATATGCCCACTGACCATCGGGTGTAATCACATAGATGATATCGGGTTCCGATGCAAGGGTAAGTCCCCGGTACACGTCTGTTATGTTCTCTCCATTTACATTCTGCTCCACAGACAAGGTGAAGCGCGGCACAGCATCCTTAAGCTCGGAAGCTTTGCGGACATCTTCCGCAGTGGAGAGATTTTTAATTTTGCCAATAAGGGAACCGGCATCTGTGGATTCAACCGCTTCACCATTCATCGTCCATGTCCGCTCAGCCGCACCGTCCTCCGAAGCCGACTTCAACATCCAGGTTGCTGCTTCACCTTCCCAGTCCAGAGAAACCACATTTGTTTCATCGAGATTAAACGGTGTCGTATCGAGCAGATCACGCCTTGTCAGCTCCATATTGCCAATCGTCTCCGACTGCACAGCAACGACGGGACCCGAATTCACCTGTACATAACGGGCGTCATCTGCAGGCAGCTGTCCGCCGATCGTCAATGTGATGTCACGGCTGTCCTTGGTTTTGATATCCAGACGGGCAGCACTCGCACCCAATCCATACTTCTCCAGATCGGTCGGCGTCTCTTCCACAATCAATTCCTGTTCTGCTCCGCTTAGTGCTTCCAGCCAGCTGCTGATTGTATAACCGTTGAGCGGGTACGCCTTGGGTTCCACCATGCTCCATACGCCATCTTTCAGCTCCAATTGTGCAGATGAAGAGGAGGAAGCTGGAGCATCCGTCTTGTCTTCACTTGGGTCATGAATGGTAATGGACTGGATATCCTCTGACTGAATGCCCAGCAACTTGGCCTTCACCGCTTCTTCTTCGCGAAAATAATTCTGATTGGCCGCATAAATCCAGCCCACAATCAGTACCAATACGACCAGAATCGTCGGAATCCATTTCTTCATACGCGTCTGCGCCTCCACCATAAGAATACACCTATGATAACAAAGATAAGCGGGAAACCCACAATGGCAACGAAGAAAATCGTTCTGGCCTGCTCACCATTCAGGTAAGCCACTTCATAACCAGCCTGCACACGCGGACGAATGGTTAATCCGTCTTCTTTTTCACTTAAATAATTGACGATATTCAAAATGAAATCACGGTTTCCGCCATTTCCGATCTCCGAATCCTGCATGAAAATGGATGACCCCAGGATCACGGCTTTCGGTTTGCCTTCGGTCGTATCTGCTGCATATCCTAGCTCCACAGGTCCCTGTATATCCTGATCCGGATCATTCGCTGTTTCGTTCTGCAGCAAACCTTCAATATTCGTCTCGCCATAACTGTCATCCGAAGATTGAATCAGAGGTGACAGTGTATATTTCTCCTGTTCCTTGCTCGTCAGGGCAATCGACAGGGATAACATCGGGTACAACTGGCTTGCGGACAGTTTATCTGTAATTGCATGCGTACCGTACTCCGGTACAACCCATAACGGCCCCATCGTACTTGCCTGCTGGTTGTCCACCATTACGGCATGTTCATCGACAACACCATAATCCGCCATGAGTGTGTCAATGTTTTTCCAGCTGGATTTCATATCCTCTACAAAACCGAGGGACAACATCAACTTCCCACCATTGCTCAGATAGGTTCGAATAGCTTTTAATTCAGCATCACTGAGATCACGCTGCGGGCCAATGATCGCGAGTAGATCCGCATCTTCGGGAACCACTCCCGCCTGATTGAGCTGCAGTTCTTCTGTTGTAATATTGTTTTGCTCCAGGGAGGAACGAAGTGTGGTCAACTGATCCAGACCAAGTT
Source organism: Paenibacillus pabuli (assembly GCF_039831995.1). NCBI lineage: Bacteria > Bacillati > Bacillota > Bacilli > Caryophanales > Paenibacillaceae > Paenibacillus > Paenibacillus pabuli. The sequence continues at coordinate 422,459 of NZ_JBDOIO010000004.1, read as the reverse complement.
CCTCATGTCCTGTCAGGAATACCATTTTCTTCGTTTTGGTGGAAGACAGATTCATCAGAGCCTGTGTTAGTTTTTCCTCCCCCGTAAACTGGTATGACCCATCACTGCCATCCCCGACCGCTGTAAACAGGCTTGCGATATCAATGACTTTATACTGATCTCCCTGCTCCAGTACGATGGAACTGCCTGTGATGCCGTACTTCGAAGCAAGCGTTGGTTCTTGTGTCAGATTATATTGTTCCATCTTCAGCTTGCTGTTTCGTTTGGTATACTCCTGAACCATGTCTGTCACTTCACGATTTAAGACAGTATTATTGGCGTTCTCCACCGTTAATACCTTAATACTCACGTCATCCTTTACATCTTTGATCGCCGTCAGAGACTGATCTGATAACGTGTATTGTTTGTTTGCCGTCAGATCCAGCTGAAATCCGCTAAGTGAATTCAGAAACAGCGTAAGCAAAATAAAAATACCGATGACCGCTACAGACAATACCGTACTATTGGTATGACTTAACCATTTTTTCATCTTCTCACCTCCACCGCTTCCGTTCCACGATTTGAATGCTCAGCAGCAGGAATACGCCCGATAGCGTCACATAATACAAGATATCCGGACCACTGAGTACACCTTTCGTGAAGCTGTCAAAACGGTTCGTCAGTGCAAATGGATCAAGCCATTGCTGCAACGCAGACCCGGTATTGCCTGCGAATGAATCAAGCATCCACAATACGAGCAAAATAATAAAACCGGCCACCGCAGACACCATCTGATGCTGGGATAAGGTTGAAGCAAACAATCCAATCGCCATCATGCTGCCACCCAAGAAGAAGAGCCCCAGCGCTGACAGCCAAACTGAAGTCAGATCCAACGTTCCAAAGAACGACATAAAGAACGGATAGACCAGACTGCACAGAATAAGCACGATCAGAATGACCAGAGAGGCCAGATACTTACCAAATATCACTTCCGTCACCCGAGCCGGAGAGGTCAGCAGCAGCTCATCTGTTCCCTGCCTGAATTCCTCAGCAACCAGTCTCATGGTTAATAAAGGCACCACAAACAGCAGCATGGATAACGTATCACCCAGGACAAGGCGATAATCCACAATACTTGGCTGGTAATAAACGAAACTGGAGTAAAACAATAAACTTGTCATCAGCACATAGACCGCGAAGGCGAAATAGGATGTGGGTGACAAAAAATAGGCCTGAAGTTCCTTATTGCAAATAGCCATCATTCGTCTCATTTGGATTCCTCCTCTGTAGGAGAATCCGCAGATTCTTCCATCACCAGGTCATTCGTACCGGATGACTCAGCGTCTGATTCCGTTGTAGTCAGCTTCAGGAATATCTGCTCCAGGCTGAGATTTTCCTTCTTCATTTCCAGGATGGGCAGTCCCGCTCCAGATAATAGATAGAACAGCTCTTCCCGGAAATCGTCGGGTGACTCTCCGGTAAGCAGCATTTTGACCGTTTCCTGCTGCTCTGTGCCGCCGTTTCCGTCGGAAGGTTGAATGACTTCACTCCTCACCTTCTCCCAAGGTGTCAGCAAGTTTTGTAGTTGCTGCTCCGTTGCCTTAACTTCAATGGATACCTTAAACTGATCCCCCATCGAAGAACCGAAGTGTTGTGGTGAGCCGTCGAGTACAAGCTGTCCCTGATTAATAATCAGCATCCGGTTACATAACGTGCTTACTTCAGGCAAAATATGCGTACTGAGCAGCACGGTATGATTTTCGCCGAGTTCCCGAATCAGATCACGAATCTCAATAATCTGATTCGGGTCCAGGCCCGATGTAGGTTCATCAAGTACGAGCAGATCAGGTTTGTGGATAATGGCTCCTGCCAGTCCCAGGCGCTGTTTATAACCTTTGGATAATCCGCGCACCAGTTGTTTTTCCCGTTCCTGAAGACCCAGCCTGCTGACCATCTCACTGACCCGCAGTTTAATCTCGCGTGCTGGAACATCTCTCAGTTTCGCGACAAATTTCAGATAGGACTGGACCGTCATGTCCGGATATAGCGGCGGAGTTTCCGGAAGATAACCAATCTTGGAACGAACAGCCCTGCCCTGATCATGCACAGATTGGCCATCCACCACAATCGAACCGGCAGTGGGCTGCAGGTAACCGGTAATCATGCGCATCGTTGTGGTTTTGCCGGCACCATTGGGTCCCAGAAAACCAACAATCTCACCGCGCTCCATTGTGAAATCCAGTTGATGCACGCCGCGCCGTCCATCATACTCTTTGCTGACCTGTTTCACTTCGAGCACATTATTCATCCTTTCCCGTTAAAATACCCGTGTTCCATCAAGCATCCAGATGGTCTACACGGGAAGTTCCTTGTATCTTACGGGTTCTATCCTAAACCCAGCTTAATGACACTTAAAAGAAAGATTAAAAAAATGTGTCTAAAGTGTGAACAACTTAGGTTTCACCCACACCCTGTGCATTGGGGCAACGTACCATAGAGTACAGGAGGTTGAGTTCCTGCACAAAAGTCAGAGGGTGAACCGTGTGAAAGTATTATTCACGTTTTTTGTACCAAGCGGTGGCGTGGATACCTTGAACCGATTGCGGACAGCCGTTCTGCAACGTCATGGCATTGAAGCGCATGTATTGTATCTCTACACAGGCTCGGGATTGCAGAACACCAGCGGCACTCCGGTCTTCACCGCGTCCAATGATGAAGAAATCCGTTTTTTGATACACAGTCAGCGTTATGACGCCATTATTGTGACTTCGGATATTTCCATGCCTGGAAGACTGAGAGGGCTCGGATATACGGGACGAATTATATTTGAAGCCCAGGGTCTCGGAACGCGAGATCAGGCACTGGAAACGGTTCAGATGGCGATTCCTTACCTCCAGGCACATTGTAATGCTGCTGTTCTGCCTCCTACCGATCATTTGCTGGATATGTTTATTCATATTTGTCCTTGGCTGCACCGGTTTGTTATCCCCAATATGCTCGACACCGATACGTTTGCTCCCGTTCCCGTAGACTCTCCACCCTACCCCGTTCTGGCTTGGGTCGGGCGGCTGGAACACAACAAAAATTGGCGCGAATACTTGAGCATATCCAGTAAAATCATCAAAAAAATCCCGGAAGCCAGACTATGGCTGTTTCATGATCCCAGCTTGGCCAATCCTGAAGACGAAGCGATGTTTCGTCATATGCTGGCTGAATATGGTTTAGAGGATCGCATCGGCATATTTGTTAATGTTCCTCACTCCCAGATGCCCACATTTTACTCCATGATTGCGGCTTCTGGAGGAATTATGCTCTCAACTTCCCTTCTTGAAGGCTTTGGTTATGCCGTTGCAGAAGCGATCAGCTGCGGCTGCCCGGTACTCAGCACCGATTCGGACGGGGTACGTTCCTTTATCACCCATAACAAAACGGGAAAATTCTATCCTCTGGGCAACGTAAATGCCGCAGTAGATGAAGCGGTCGAACTCATGCATAATCACAAGTTACGTGAATATATCCGTGCACAGGGCAGAGAACACATGGCCGCCTCATTCTCACCGGATCGGTACGCTACCTCCTTCCGGGAAATGATGACAGCCTTGAGCATCTTCTCATGAACCGCAAAAAGGCAGTTCAGAACAGGTTCTGAACTGCCTCCAACACAGAGACTGGAATTAAGTTTATGAAATCAGATGCTCCATTAGTGCCCCATCATCATGGCCGGATCCGGATCATCCCCAGTCTGAAGCGTTTCTTGCTGCATGCGTTTTGGTTTGCGCAGAATAAGACTGAGCAAACAACCAAACAATGCAATGCACGCAGCCAGGAAGAACGTGTCGTTGAATCCAGACACGAGACCCTTAATGACCGATGCACCATCCGTAGCCGTTGTATTGGTCGCAATTCGTGAGGTCAGGAATCCGGTCAAGCCAGCGACTGCAAAAGACACAACCACTTGTTGCGCAGCAGCGGTAAGTGGTGTGACCCGACCAACCAATTTGCGCGGAGCAGCGTTTAGCACATGCGTATTTAGCGGCATCATGGACAGACCCATACCGAGTCCCATCATCACGAGACTAAGAATAATCAGACCCAGGCCCGTCTCAGAAGTAATGGAAGACAAAATGAACAGTGCCCCCGAGATGATACCCAGACCCACGAAAGCGAGTGGTCTCGCCCCGATTTTATCAAACAAACGGCCACCAAGCGGCATGCCTACACCAGATGCCAAAGCTTGTGGCAGTAGGATTAATCCTGTTTCCAAAGCGGTGTAGCCTTTGATCTGTTGCAGATAAAGAGGAATCAAAATCATGGCCCCAAACAAAGCAATTTGTGACACCCATGCCAAAATAATGCCTCGTGTGAAATCGGATGATTTGAATACCCTGAGTTCCAGTAGTGGATTTTGGTGACGCATCTCAACAATGATGAATAGAATCAACGCCACTCCTCCAACGATAACACCTGTCAGTGTTGAAGTGGAGGTCCAACTTGTGCCTCCCTCACTCACACCATAGGCGAGCATAGAGAATGCAATCGGGGCAAGAATCATGCCAAGCAGGTCCAGCGCAGGAGTTCTTCCACGGTCCGTATCAGGCAGAAATTTGATACATAGAATAAAAGCAGCAATTCCAATTGGCAGGTTGATCAGAAAGATCCAATGCCAGCTGAGGGATTGAATAAACCAGCCGGACAATACCGGTCCCAGTGCAGGAGCCAGCAGCATTGGAATTCCGAGCATGCCCATGATCGAGCCTCTTCTTTCGGGCGGAGCCAGACGAAAAACCATAGCCATCCCAATGGGAGCCACCATTCCTCCGCCAAGACCCTGAATAATCCGATACACAATCAATTGTTCGGGGGACTGTGCAATCGAGCATAGTACCGATCCCAGTGTAAACATGGCTATTGTGAACAAAAAGACTCTTTTGGCACCGAAACGGTCCGTGAGCCATCCAGCTAATGGGATAACTGCCGACAGCGCCAAGGTATAGCCCGTTACAGTCCACTGAATTGTCTTCAGATCCGTCTCAAAATACTGCACGAGATTCGGAATGGCGACGTTCACGACAGTACTGTCCAGAATGACCATGATCATACCTACAATAATGGCCAAGAGCGGAAGGATAATCGCTTTGATCGAAAACTCCTCCGGATTCTGGTTGACTGCTGTTTGTTGTTTCATTTGTCCACTCTCTTTTCCGGCTTGGAGGCAACTTTCCCTCGCGAGCAGCCTTATAATCACGACTGATTCAAACATATGTTTTAAACCATCGTTTTAAACTTTTGTTTTAATCATGGTTTTATTTTAATGAAAATACCTTTACTGTCAAGCTATTTTATTATGTAAAATTCAGTATAAAAGAACACCAAAAAAGGGAACAGGCTTATTTCCTGCTCCTTCGATTTGGTTCGTTTTCCAAATTGGGAATCGCTTAACTAGTCCGCCAGCTTAATCATCTGGTGCTCGGAGAGCACACCCAGCGTCTGCCCACAAGCGCTTCTGCAATACACCCGCACCGCCAGATGATAAGGCCTGCTCTTGTTGCTGACAATTCGCAGTTCCCACAAGGAGGATGAAACGTCAAGGTCATGAATAATGTGGTTATGGCTGCTGCCGGTCGACTCTGCTCCAATATGAAAGATATGCCGATACAGTTCTCCACTGGTTGGGCTGATCCCCCCGACATATACATCTGCCCCATCATCCCCTACGAATGCAACCTCCACATCTACGTACTTAACTGGAACAGCCGTTTGAAGCATGCCCTCATGAACTTCCATTACATATGCGCCCACACTTGTGCCTCCTTCTGCTTTGTACGACCTATAAATAGTTTATGCTGCCCTACATCCTATGCCAGTTGTATTCACCCATTTTTGACAGATGTACCGCCTTGCCCGGCCTTTGGCACAGATTATTTCATAGAATACAAGGATAGCAGAACCGCCTGTGCAGGCCGTGATAAGGAGGTACTTATGAAAGTTCTGCTCGTGACCTACTGGGAGCTTACACATATGGGAGGTATCTGGACCTATGTAAAACAGCTCGCTGACAGGTTGATGGCACTTGGCGTCGAAGTCGATATTATGGGAACAAACGGCGCGAAAAATGAGGTTTACATCCGTAACCTGAATCGGACCTTTTCCAAGGATAACGTTTGGCCCATGCTGCAAGCCAAGCTCAATCCAACCGCTCTGCCGCAATTCACAGCCGACTCTCTTTTGGCGTACTACGAACTGAACCGATATGCATTTGAAATGGCTGCTGCCTATCTGGGTGTAGATCAGTACGATATCATTCACGCACAGGATCCCGTTGCAGCGGTGGCGATGAAACGGATTCTGAAGAATAACACCCCCCTGGTTACCAGCTATCACGGTGCACTTGCACGAGAAGCCTTTTATGATGAGCAGAATTCCAATCCGCAGCTCACTCTTCCAGCGTATTTGCAGTCCAGACGCGGACGCTATTTCCTCTCATTGGAGCAGCGCAGCGCCGCACAGTCCGAGCTGATTCTGGTCTCCAGCCGCTGGATCAAGAGTACACTGACATCACTGCAGGTTCCTGAAGAGAAGTTCCGCCTTATTCCTTATGCAGTCGACCTTCCTGCCTACCGTGCCCAGGCCGCGGTCAAGTTCCGTCAGCGCCCACCGTCAGGCAAAAAAGTCATTGCTTTCACAGGCAGACTGGAGTTTATCAAAGGCGTTCATGTGCTGATCAGGGCTTTGGCCAGTCTGAAGCAAGCGCGCTCCGATTGGGTCTGCTGGATTGCGGGAGAAGGAAATTTAATGGAAGACCTGCGTTCCCAAGCCAATGATCTTGGCATCGGAGGAGACATCGTATTTTGGGGCAAATTGGACAACATCCCTTCGTTCCTGCGCCGCGCCGATATTTATGTTCAGCCCAGCCTGCAGGATACGCAGCCCTTCTCGGTTACGGAGGCCCAGCTTGCCGGACTTCCTGTCATCGTAAGCGGCACGGCAGGCATGCCAGAGATGGTTGAGCCTGCTCATACCGGTTGGGTCGTTCCGCCGCAGGATGTGGACTCCCTGAGTGCACTATTGAACGCCCTTTTGCAGGATGATGCCACCCGTCAGCGGGTTGGTGAACAGGCTAAGGCTTGGGCAGAGAAATACCGCTCCCTGGAAGAAATGGGCATGCGTACGCTACAGGTATATCAAGAAGCGATCCAAAAAGGAGGGCATCCGCTATGACCCTGCTCGTACCGAGTGATTTATATAATGGCTGGTTTTCCGTCCCTGTCTCTACGCCGCACATTGAAGTGAACTACGAGATCATGAATGCCTTGGTAGAAAGGCTTCCCAAGGAGTACACTTTGCCTGACCCGGAAGCCATGGCTATTATGTCTTCTAATGATTGATGATATCGGGGATGCTGACCCTCTTGGTACAAGAGGGTTATTTCCGTTGAAGAACAATCTGAATAATGCAAAAAGAGAGCATCCCCACTGGCCCCACAACTGGGGAGATCCAGATGAAATGCTCTCTCTTTTACGTGCTTTTTCACCCTTAAATCGTCGAATCCCCTCCATAATTACTGCCAATAACCGCCGATCTGCAGCAGGTTGAGCAGAATCGGCCGATGTTTGGCCTGAACCAATTCCATCTCGGCTTTTAATGCTTCAAAGTGTTTTTTGGTTCCCATCGAATCATGAACCCGGTAACACATCAAGGGCTCGTTGAAATAGAACAGCTCGTAGACCGGAAATAATCTCAGCCACATCTCATAGTCATGCGTATAGCGGAACTCCGTGTCAAACATGCCGAACTTCCGAAATGCATCCATCTCCAGCATCACGGTGCAGCCGTTAATAGGACAGCCTTCGAGCAGCACCTGCAGCATCTCCAGACGGCTGCCTACCTCTGGCTGTACCGTATCCATCCATTCACTGTTTGCATTGACATAGTGGTAGGCTCCGTGACAAAAAGAGGCTTTTACCTTAAGCATAAATTTTAATTGCTTCTCCACACGGTCCAGCAGCATTACGTCATCCGAGCTGAGCCAGACGAAATAGTCTCCCGACGCCCGTTCAATACCTGCATTCAGGGCTGTTGCGGTCCCACCATTCTTTTTCCGAACATACGTAATGCGATCCATAATTGGTTCCAGCTTCTCCACATGCTGCGTAGATCCGTCATCCACCACAATAACTTCGATATGAGGATATGTCTGGTTCAGAGCACTGTGAACAGCCTGCTCAATATAAGCACAGTTGTAAAACGGGATGACAATTGAAACTTTGGGTTCCATCCGGGCCTCCCCTTTCCTCGCCTGTCTCTGTAAAACATCTACCCTTATCATATGATGGAGCTGTCTTCAGTTCGCGGGCATCTGTGATAGAAAGATCAAGAATTACGCTTGAGCGGATACATAGAAAAGAGGGTATTATGGCACCTCACTCCCATAACCCCTCAATCTCTTACAGACGATTTAGCCACCCATGGCTGCAATTCGCTGAAGCAAAGGTTCACGATATCTGGACCAGACCATGGCGGCCTCCTTGCCAATCGTCTCCGCATGACGTACCGATCCCATCCCCCCGTGCCAACGATATGCCGTAAGGGGTTCATTCAGGTATGGAAAACGATATCCATTCAGCAGGATTCGCAGCCAGAGATCCAGATCATGTGTATAAGGCAGCAGCTCATTGAAGAGACCTACCGCACCGAACAGATCCTTGCGGATCATGACGGTGCAACCATTCACCGGATTGCCGTCCACGAAGCGGCGCAGCCAGTCAATATCGGCCATCGGTTCTGCTCCGCCATGCAGCTTGGTAACCGCGGAATGTTCATTAATATAATGAAAGTTGGTATGGGAGGCCAGCACATTTTCCCGTTGCATGAACTCTACCTGATAACGTATTTTATCCGGATAGAGAACATCATCTGAGCTAAGCCAGACCACATAATCACCCGAAGCATGACGAATGCCGTGATTGAGAGCCGAGGCTGTGCCGCCGTTGCTTTTGCCAAGAATATAGATATGGGGCAGGTAGGGCTGGAGAAGCTCCGCATGTCTTGTGGAGCCATCGTCCACCACAATGATCTCTACGTTGGTATACGTCTGGTTTATCGCGCTTTGGATCGCCTGCGGCACGTAAGGGCAGTTGTAGAATGGAATGACAACCGACACTTTTGGACTCATTTAGCCTCTCCCCCTTGCTGCCTTCGAACATCGCTCAGAATATCCTGAAGGGATTGGGCAAACGGAATCAGAGGCTGCCATCCCAGTTTGCACAGCAAGGATAACTCCTCCTCCTTGCCGGCCCCATCCGGTCCTGAAGAGGCTCCGTCCCAGCGGACAGGCACTTCTGCCTCCGTCATGGAAAGCAATGTATCCGCGATTTCGCCCAGACTGCGCTCCGTCCCGGAAACCACCGGATAGACGGTCCCCGTAGTTCCATGCACAAGAAGTGTGGCATAGGCTCTGACCGCATCCCGTACATCCAGGAAATCCCGTGTATTATCCCGTCCGGATAGACGGAAAGCTTCACGCTTGCCCTCCTGCTCACAGGCAACCACATGCCGCGCAAGCAGTGAACAGATCCCTGTAGAGGGGCCAGCACCGATCAAATTCCCGGGCTCAGCTAGCATGATCTGCTGCCCAAACAGGGACATCCATGACAAAGACACCATTTCTTCCAGCGCTTTGCTGAGACTGTAAGGATGAGGAGGCTCCGGTTTTCGGCCTGGTTCGACCGTATATTTCAACCGGGATCCCACGATGACCGTCCGTGCTGATGGACAGCTTCGAAGAGCATCCAGTAAATACAGGACGGCCATTACATTCGTTTCCAGTACAAGCAGCGGGTCCGACCAGGAGTCGGGCACCGAATTTTTCCCCGCGAGATGCAGCGCGTAATCCGGCTGAACCTCATCAATCAGTTGACGCACTTGCTGTTTATCGTTAAGGTCACAGACGTGTACAGCTACGCCTTCGCCAAATGCATGCACGCCTGCTCGCCGCACCACGGCGGCAACCTTGGCACCGACACTCTTGAAATAGGCCACAGCATGCCGTCCGGTAAAACCGGAGGCACCCGTAATCAGCACGTTTTTGCCCGTTAGTTCTGCTCCATCCATAATGCCAGCTCCTTCAGCATCGTAGAATAATCCGGAAGGTCTGTCTTCACATCCTCGCGTGTGGATACGAGGGTACGATCCTGCACAAGGCTGTCATCAGGCACAATATTCACATCTTGCTTGTTCCAGGTCTGCTGGAAAAGAAGCAGCAGATCGTGCTTGCTAACAGGTGCAGGATGCGCCAGATGAATCAGGCCACTGACGGGTGACGCCAGATAATGATCCACCCATTTTGCCAGCTCCAGTGTAGTTACACCATTCCAGAATACACGCGTATATCCGCCTACTTCACCCGTGCGGGACATAAACCAATGCATCAGGCCAATGCCGCCCTGGCGGATCTCAGGTCCAATTATGGAGGTGCGGATCGTCAGGTGTCCTGGATCATGAACCTCACCCAGTGCTTTGGTAATCGCGTATGCTGATGTCCCATCCGTGACATCATTCTCCGTATATGAGCCACGGTCTCCGCTGAAGACACAGTCCGTGCTGATATGAATCAAACGGGCACCAATGGTATCAGCCACCCTCCGCAAACGATGCGGAAGGAAGCCGTTAATGTGATAAGCGGTAATTTTATCTTCATCTGCGAAGCTGTTCAGCACACCTACAGCGTTAACGATAACATCCGGGTGCACAGCCTCCACCAGACGATCCACCATATAGCTGTCATTCACATCCAGCAGCAGACCGTTCGGGTCGGACACGTCCCGGGTGGTGTAGAAGACACTGTGCACACCTTGACGGCGGAAATAGTCGACCATAACATGGCCCGCCATTCCGTTCCCCCCAAGTATCAGGAGCTTCATGACAGGAATCCTCCGCGTTTCAGAATGTCGCGAATCTCCTCTTTCGTCATCAACTGATGTTCCGAACTAAAGCTGCTGAAGGAAACAGGAGGGCAGTGCGTGTAATGTTCACGCAGTCCCGGTATGCCAAGTGTTGGGAGAATGACTAGGTACTGTTCGTCGTAAACGACGGTTGTCATGCTTTCGAATTCACTCATCAGAATTTCATGAATTTTCTCACCAGGCCGGGTACCGCGCTCCACGATAGCCACGTTCTCCACGCCGGAATCTTCAATCAGCACTTCCGCAAGATCCACAATTTTGCACGTAGGCATCGTCATGACGAAAATCTCACCGCCTACACTCTCGACGGAGGCCTTGAACAGCAGCGTGATGGCATCCTTCAGTGTGAGGAAGAAACGGGTCATGTTCATGTCCGTGATGGACACTTGACCTTTCTGGCGAATCTGATTCTTGAAGAGATGCACAACGCTGCCGTTAGTGCCAAGCACATTGCCGCCACGTACAGTCACAAATCGAGTATTGCTGTGCAGCAGATTCGCATATACGATTAATTTCTCACCGATCGCCTTGGTCATGCCATAGAAGTTGGATGGGTTGGCCGCCTTGTCAGTCGAGATATAAATGACTTTTTCAACATGGTTCTCGATGGCAGCCTCAATTACGTTCTGGGTACCAATTACATTGGTTTTGAGCGCTTCATAAGGCTGATCTTCACATACCGGGACATGTTTGAGCGCCGCCAGATGGAATACATAGTCCACTTGCTGGCAAGCAGCCGTTAATGCTTCCTTGTCACGAATATCCCCAATTCGGAAGTGAAGACGGGGATCCTCGAACTCGCGGCTCATCGCCACCTGGCTTGATTCATTACGGGAGTAAACGATAATTTCCTTAGGCTGCTGGGGCAGCAGTTGGGCCACGAGTTCATACCCCCATGATCCAGTACCGCCTGTCACGAGTATACGTTTATTTTCAAACATGTATTTTCCCTCCAAGCAGAAATTTGACCACTTTACCGGATACATCTGTTGCTTTGTAACCCTGCGGGCACTCCCAGTCACTTGCCATCTCCGTCATGACCTTCACACATCCCGCAATGCGGGCTGCATCCAGACCGGAGACTACGTTGCTGCCGCAGTCCACCGTCTCCGGACGTTCGGTTGTCCGCCGCATGGTCACTGTGGGCACACCCATGATGCAGCATTCTTCCTGAACGGTACCGCTGTCCGTCAGTGCACAGCGCGCATGGCGTTCCAGCATGACGAAGTCAAAAAATCCGAACGGCTCGTGAAATTCCACGAGCGGATTCATCACCAGCTGCAAATGTTCTGCAATTCGGATGGCCGTTCGGGGATGGATGCTGCAGATCACGCGCAGGCCGTGTTCTTCCGCAACCTGGTTCAGACCTTTCATAATCTCCAGCAGATGAGGCGGATGATCTACATTTTCTGCCCGGTGGGCGGTTACCAAAAAGTACTGCCCCGACTTCAGCTTTAGCTTTTTCAGTATTTTGCTGGCGTTCACCTGTGCGTCATAATGACGCATGACTTCATAAATCGGATTGCCCGTGAGCACAATTCGCCGGCTGGGCACACCTTCATTAACCAAGTGCTTCTTGCTCTGTTCGGTATAAGGCATATTAATGGTCGATATGGCATCGATGACCTTTCGATTTTTCTCTTCAGGCACATCCAGATCGAAGCAGCGATTGCCTGCCTCCATGTGAACGACCGGAATCCCCATGCGTTCAGCCAGCACGGCACAGAGTGCGCTGTTGGTATCACCGAGCAGCAGCACTTTATCCGGCCTTTCCTGAAGCAAGAGATCTTCCATTTGAGAGAACATGGAGGATAGCTGGCGGCCCAGCGAGGCCGCTTCGTCCTGAAGGACGTAGTCTGGCGCACGCAGGCCCATTTCCTTGAAAAACTGACCGCTGAGACTTTCCGTGAAGTTCTGTCCTGTGTGCACAAGAATATGCTTGGACGCGTACTGGTCCAGCTTGGAAATGATCAGGCTGAGTCGAATAATCTCCGGTCTCGTGCCCAGCACCGTCATGATCTTCATCGTTATCCCGCCTTCATCGTGTATTGGAACCTTTCCGACGCGCCCGGCGCCTTGACCTGGCAGTCGTACGCTTGCGAGCCGTTGGTTTTGCCCTGTACAGATGCTTTCTCTTTTGCCGAGTTACCTTCCGGTTTCGCTTTTTTGCTCCCGTTTTCCGTTTGTTAATCTTGCTCGCCGGACGCTTCTCAACCACTTCAGCGGAAACAGGATGACCTACGGCAATCGGAGGAAGTGGAGAGAGTGGTAATGCCTGGATAACCGACAGCGGGAACAGAAGTGCTCTAACTGCCCCGGGATCCAGAGCAAGTACTGTACGCAATCCGCCTTCTCCCCAGGTGTACACCGGGCCATTCGGCGCCTGAATGTAAGGGAACCAGCCGGGGTACTGCAGCAACCACTGTGTCACCATCGTATGCATGCCGGCTCTGTAGGTTTCAATTCCATATAATCGTTCCGCTTCTGCCCGGCCCCGCCAGGCGGTATCGGACGCCAGCTCCGAGTCGTCCAGCAGGGTCGTCGCCAAGACGGCAAGCGCATTGCTGTCTCCCGGAGGAGCAAGAAATTGGCCGCTGCCTACCCCTTCCAGCAGCTCCGACAAACCACCCTGGGCAAAAGCGATAACCGGTTTGGCAAAATAAACGCCCTCCAGCGCAGTCATGCCAAAGCCTTCCTTGACCATGCTCGGAATAACCACCATATCCATCGCCGTATAGGCAAGGGAAACATTCTCTTCAAATGTCGTAAAGGTAAATCTGCGGGCATATCCTGACTTCTTCACCCGTGCGACGCATTCGTCATAGTACTTTTTGTCTGCTGGCGCACCAATGATCCAGTACCTGGCTTTCGAGTGGGTTTCACAGAGCTGCAGGGCCATGTCAATAAAAGGTCTCAGCCCTTTGGCATCATATATAAATGAAGAGATATAGCCGATACAGACATGCGAGTTCCTGAAGCCGAGCTCCTTGCGCTTGCGCTCACGCAAGTGAAGCCAGCGGTCCGGTGCAGGCAGCGCCGGGTCCCAGGTTGGGGGAAGGACCGACAGCTTCCCGCTCATGCCCGCATGTTTGAACGGAGCTGCAGCCGTCTCGGATATACCGATAATCCAGTCCGAGTACCGGTCTATCATCTGTACAGCCTCGTCTGTATGATCATTGATCTGAATAATCTCCGTAATCTTCCAGATCACCGGGATCTGCAGAGACTTTGCTGCAACAGCAGGCATCACATTCACACAGGTATTGGTCAACACCAGCGCAGGAGAAGTTTCCCTGATGAGGGAAACCACGTCCTGGTAAGCAGGTGTGTGGCGAAGCTGTTCTGCATCATTTGCTATGCCCTGGTAGGGTGTGTACACACCGTGAAGCATCGGCAGAGAGCATATTTTGACCTGAATGCCGAATCTCCGCGCAAGCCCGGCCAGCTTACCTTCCTGGGGAGCAACAAGCACGCAGTCGAAGATAGAGCCCATTTCCCTCATAAAATGGAGCAGAAGTTTCTCCGCCCCCGTAATACTCCGGGTATTGCATACATGGGAAAATAACATGAGTTTCGGTTTAGTCGCCATGGCTGCACGGACCACTGCATGAACTTGCATGCAGGTCTGTGCACACCTCCTCCCGACCGGAAATTAAGGGAATATGATTGTCAGCATTTCATTAATTCTTCTGCCATACGTGTGTTCCTTGAGCGTCCGTTCCAATCCGCGAAGCGCGATTTCACGGCGCTCTTTCTCGTGAGTAAGATAGTATTCAACCTTGTCGAGCAGCTCTTGGGGCGAAGAATACGTTTCAATCTCCACGCCCGGCTTATAGAATCGCGCCAGGTCATCACGCGCATCCGTCAGCTGCAGTGTAGCGGAAGCCGAGATTTCAAATGTTCTTGGATTCGGCGAAGCTGGTGGTATTTTGAGATGGTTGTTATTGACGGAATCATCTTCGTGGGAACGGTGAAGGTTGATGACAATTTTGGTCCCGTTATATACATCATTGGTTTCCTGTGGACTCATCCAGCGTCCATGCTCAATCTTCTCGCCATAGGCTTCATAGCCAGGCAGACGGTCCCACCAGATGCCATTAAACACGGTATTGTGCGACATGATCTGTGCCATGATTGGATTGAAGAAGTAGACCCGGTTCCAGTAGGCAGATCCGATAAAACTGACGTCCCGGTGCAGAGGGGATGGCGTTGTGATCGGGAAGTAATGATTGGTGAATGCAGCAAATGGCAAGTAATGTACAGATGCACAGCCGCTCTGACGGTACAGTTCTACGCAGTTCAATTCCAGTGTGAAAATATGATCGAAATGATGCACACGCTCCATCGTCATATCCGTGTAGTACGGATCATCCGTCAGCCAGATTGCTGTTGGAATGCCTGCCTGGCGAATCGCATCAATATGCTCAAGTGGAATATCCATGCCATCCAGTACTAGAACCAAATCGGGGCGATTTTGCAGCGCAATCTCGGAAACCGGCTGCCGCGGATCGGTCAGCGTCACCTGAGCAACCATGCCTTGCAGGGTGGCCATAATCGCCTCATCCAGCGGAGAATAGGGAAATCCTTTACCTGATGAGACGTACAGGATGTGGATCTGCCGGAAAGGCAGCGGCTCCTGTGCGCAATTGACAATATAGTTGGCACGCCCGCGCAGGTATCCTTCTTCCTTACCTGCATCATAACCGGCATGCTGCCCGTTTTTGCGGGCCTGCTCAGCCAGGCTGAGCACAGGCGTATGAAAATTCCTCTTTTTACGGTGTTTGATAGACATACCGCCACTCCTTCTGTTTGGGATAACGTTCGCCGTATTGCGGGTTTGCTGTTCTACACATGCTCCAGCAGCTGGGCGATTCGCCGGGCAAACGTATGCTGGTTCAGCGTGGTCAACAGCCCCCGCCAAGCCATTGCCTGCCGTTCTTGCTCATGCTTCAGGTAATATTTGATTTTGCTCTCCAGTTCGGCTGCTGTTGTAAACGTCTCAATGTCGTAACCCGGCTGGTAAAAGCGGGGCAGGTCACCACGCGCATCCGTAATCTGCATCGTGCCGCAGGCACTGATCTCATACGTTCTTGGATTAATGGATCGCCCTTCCAGATGATGCGTATTGCGATTGTCCTCGCCATTCTCGCAAGTCCGGTGAACATTAATGACAATCTTGGCGCCGTTGTAATAATTAACAGTTGAGCTTGGATCGATCCATCCCTCATGGATAAAAGGGCCGAGTAGATCCGACCGTGTCAGCCGGTGCCACTGGCCGCCGGCAATAAATACTTTTTTGTTCGCCAGAAAAGGGGCCAGCTCGTCGAACAAGGCGATCCGGTTCCAGAAGCCTGTGCCGATAAAACAAATATCATATTGGTGCTGAGGCTCGATGCGACGAGGCTGGAACATGCCGGGATTAACCGCGAGTGGCATATAAATGACTCTGCTCGCTCCGTTCCCTCCATAAAACGGAACCGCCGCTTCTTCATGCGTGAACACCAGATCGTAATGCCTGCAGATATTCGCCGTATCTTCGGTAAAATACGGATCATCCACAAACCACACCGCTGTCCGAATACCGAGGGCCCGTATCCCGTCTACCTGCTCCAGGTGATCCGCAGGAAACACGTGCAATCCGTTCATGACCAACACGACATCCGGCCTGTGCTGACTTGCATCCTGCAGCATGGTTGCCGGCGATCCGACAACACATTCACGCACAGATTGCTGCAGTGCTAAGATGACACCTTCATCAATGGCATCAAACCCTTGCGGAATGTACAGTACTTTTATGTCCCGCATGGTCGGCTCAAACATCTGCACTCGCTCCATCATGGCCTGACAGCCGCCAAATCTGCGGCCTTCAGCATATCCGCTGCGGTAAGCTATCTTCGCTTCCGGGAGCGGTCGATGTCGTTTTTTTGCCACATCCTTCACCCTGTCTTCCTTTCAGGAGATTCCATTTTAGTCTCTCCCCGAGATTGGTCTTCCCTCTAAAGGATATGCCCCGGGGTCAGATGCATCATGGACGGGTGTCCTGCAAGGCGCAAAATTGGCGTCTGCCCTCCACATCGGCCTGTACGGGCATGTCCGCTTCTGCGGCCATGCAAATCACCCGGAGGGAAATATCCCCCCGGGTGATCATATGTGCTGGACCTGCAGCGATCCGTTTGCCGCTAACCCGGTCTATTCGGTTATTGTGCTTTGTACGCCAGCTGATGTCCGTCCTCGAAACCCTTGGCGAAACCCGCGTTGAATCCCTCGTTGTACGCCTCGTTGTACCCTTGACTGTATGCAGTGTCCGGGTTCGGATCGGTAGGGGTAGCCGGGACGACTGGATGTACGGGCTTCGGACTCCGGTGCCGCCGTACCGAGCGTTTCTTTTTTTTGAGCCACGCACTACGTCCTTTAAGCGTGCGTTTATGCAGTACACGTTTGCCTTTTATGGCACGCAGCTTGCGGATTTTGCGCAGACGGGCACCCCGAGCAAGCAAAGCTCTTTTCGTTCTAAGCTTCAACTTCTTCTTTCTCAACATATCAACATTCCTCCTGTAAGTCCCGAACGATACGTACCGCATATTCGGGGTCTTTGAGCCACGGCAAGCCAGGCTCCCCTTGCTGGATTCGAGCCAGCCTGATCCCCGTAACCATACGAGACATTTCTTCCTGATACCTGCTCAGCAGACGAATGTTCTCGGCCAGATTGCGGGCAGATACTTCTGAATGAGCGGTTACACTGGCTACACTGTCCAGGATGCGAGCCAGGGCATGCTGGCTGTGTGCAATGGATTCAATGAGAGCCAGTTTAACTTCCTGCTCACGCTGCAGCAGACTCATTTTCCCAAATCTCCAAGATCCATGCCGCCAAACATGCCTCCGTCCATACCGCCTTCTTCAGCACTGTTATCAACCATGACAGCTTTCAAGTTGTTGCAGAGCCCTGTTTCCATCCGGGTTAACCCTTCCAGCATTTCGACCAGTTGATCATGCATTTTCAGTGGTTCTGCCACCTGATCACCGTGGGTTAGAAATGTTTCACCGTTCAGGTGATTCAGCGCCCAATTCCGAACTTTCTCGGCTTCAATCGCCTTGGCCTCCAAGATCAGTGCAATGTTCCATTGCATCTTGGCTGCAGCATCCAGCATCAGTATAAGACTTTGTTCTCTGCTCATGTCCTCTCACCCGCCTTCCGGGCTTATTCTTCCTCTTGACCAGCCATCTCCCGCATCACCTGGGTCAGTGTTTCGGCAACAGCTTCCTCCAGATCCGCTAGGCCCCCCAAATAGGAGATGATGCTTTTGTTGATTTGCCCAGAGCTATCCAGCAGACCCTCAACGCCATCCAGCTCCGGTTCGATATCCGGCAAATGATTAATAATTTCAGACATCCGCACAGCGACTTGGCGTTTGGCATCCAATACTCGTGCAAGCTGCTGGTGTGAGTGTGCAATATGTGTGAGTATTTCATCAACTTTGCTCTGCATGGTCCTCCTCCTTACGGTCACGGCCTGCTTCACCCATAGAAAAACCCGGCCTATCAGCATTTGCCTGCTACAGCATATGCCGGGCCGGGATCGTCAGTTACTCCAGCTTGCGCCTATATCGTCAAATGACATAACTCCAGTCCGAGGAGTATCGGCTTAGGAATTGGCGGGTTCGCTCCTGTTTGGGCCGCAAAAAGATCTCCTCGGGTGTTCCTTGCTCCACCACATTTCCACCATCCATGAACACAACCCGATTCGCCACTTCACGGGCAAAGCCCATTTCATGGGTAACAACGATCATCGTGATGCCCTCCTGGGCAATCGAACGAATGACGGATAATACCTCTCCGACCAGCTCTGGATCCAGAGCTGAGGTCGGTTCATCGAACAGAATGACCTCTGGATTCAGAGCTAGTGCACGTGCAATGCCGACCCGCTGCTGCTGTCCACCAGACAGCATGCTCGGATAGTCATTGATTTTGTCAGAAAGCCCTACTTGTTCAAGTACACGCAGGGCACGTGCACGGGCATCCGCCTTGGACATCTTCTGCGCCACGATTAGCCCTTCGGTGACATTATCCAGCACCGTTTTGTGTTTGAACAAATTATAATGCTGAAAAACCATGGCCGTTTTCCGTCTGATCTGCACGATATCGTGTTTGCGCGCATGTTTGCAGTCTACGCCCAATCCACTGATCTGGACCTTGCCTTCATCCGCACGTTCCAGAAAGTTTACACAGCGCAGCAATGTCGTTTTGCCCGACCCGCTGGGTCCAAGAATGGCGACGACATCCCCCTGCTCTACGGTGAGATCAATGCCTTTCAGCACTTCCTGCTTGCCAAAAGACTTGTGTATATTGCTTAGTGTAATCATGAAACCCCTCCTTTGCGATACAAGGCAACCCGTCGTTCCAGCAGAGCAGTGATCCGTTCGGCGATAACTGTCAGTCCCCAATAGATGACTGCCGCAGCAATGAAGGCCTCCAGAAATTTCAAACTGACGGATGCAACGACATCTGCCTTTCCGAGGATATCCATCTGCGAAACCGTGAAGGCAAGCGTCGAACCATGCAGAAATCCGACAAACATGCTGCACAGATTGGGCAATACAGCACCGATGGCCTGAGGGAGAACGATGCGCCGCAAGGCCTGTGAGGTGCTCATGCCTACGGCATGCGCAGCCTCCATCTGTCCACGGTCCACAGCCAGAATACCCGAACGGATAATCTCAGACATATATGCTCCGGCTGTCAGCGAGAAGGCAATCAATACAAACACCAGAATGGGTATGGAAGCCGATTGAAAGGCCCATCCGTACCTTTCAGAGAGTTTGTCAATAATCATCGGTATACCGTAATAGATCAGAAACAGATGCATTAACATCGGCGTACCACGCAAGAAAGAGACGTAGAAGGCTGCGACCCGGTGAATCCATGGCACCTGATAGATTCGAATCAGCGCAGTGACAAGACCGATCCCGAAGCCTACAATCAGCGGCACAATCGTAATCACGAGTGTCAGTGGCAATGCCGTCAGAATTTTAAAAAAGGACGTATAAATAAACTGGAGATCAATGGACATATGCTCACCCCGCTATTCGTTTCAGTCGTTCGGCTCTGACCGCTGGCTTAGGCACCGTGCTTTTGCGTTCATGACGCTGCAGTCTGCGTTCAGCAAGAGTAAACCCTTTTTCAAGGACAATAACAATGACATAATAAACAACCGACAGGCTGATATACACCTCAAGCGCATGTGACGTAGCCGAGATCAGCGTCTGTCCTCTGCCCACCATATCCATGACACCGATGGAGAAAGCAAGGGACGTGTCCTTGAGCGAACCGATCAGCGTGTTCGCCATATTGGGGAACGCCAAAATAAGTGCTTGGGGAACAACGATCCGCCGAAAAGACTGAAACGTAGTCATCCCTGCTGCATAAGCCGCTTCGGTCTGGCCCTTGTCAACACTGCGAACGGCTCCGCGGAAGATCTCCGCAAAGGATGCAGCATCGCTAAGTGCATAGGTCACGATGACAAATACCAGCGGATCGGTTCTGGACAGGTCAATGCCAATCGGCTTCAGCAATTCGGGCAGGCCGTAATAGACCAGAAACAGCTTGATGAGAATCGGTGTGCCCCGCATGAAAGAGACATACAGGGTGGCGAGCTGACTCAGTACCGGAATCTGGTAGAGTCTTGGAACCGCCAGCAGCAAACCGCCTACCAGACCAAGCACAATGGATCCGCCCAGCACGATCAGAGTTATATGCAGATACCGTAGCAGTTCCGGGATAAAATCCAGAACCAAGGTTATATCGAATGCTTTTCCCATACCGCCTGCACACCTTTCTCCCGCTACTCTTCAACCGTATAATCCGCTCCAAGCCATTCTGTGCTCAGTTTGCTTAATGTCCCGTCTTCCTTGATTGATTTGAGGGCTTCATCCACTTTGGCTTTGAGTTCCTGCTCGTCCTTGTTGAGGATGAAATAGACTTTGGAGTTGGATAGGGCATCTCCCACCGTTTTTAATTGGGCATCCACGGCCTTATTCTGATAGTCGATAGCGAACGGCGTACTGATCGTTGCATCCACCCGGCCGGATTTGATCTGAGTGATCGTGTCTTCACCGGCTCCCGAGTATACAATATCGATGCTGTTGCCATTGTCCGCATTCCACTTCTCAGCCAGCACAGCCGCATTGCTCGTTGCACCTACAATAAGCTTTTTCCCTTTCAGATCGTCGATGGAATTCACATCCTGGTTTTTTTGACTCACGACCACTTTATTCGGGAAAATATTATAAGCTTCATCATTAAACAGGAATTTTGCCTGTCTCTCTTCATTCACTTCCATCTGGTGAGCAATCAGATCGATTTTTTTCGTCTCCAGGCTGAGCAGCAGGTTTTTGAACTCCATGGTACTGAATTCAAACTCATATTCGGGCAGCCGTTTATCAATTTCGCGAATCAATTCCACATCGTATCCTGTCAATTTGCCATTCTCATCAATAAAGCATACATTCGGAAATTGCGTACCTGTGCCTACAATAATCTTCTTCACTGTATCTTGACCGGACGCGGATGTGGTCTCCGCTTCATTTGAAGCATTGCCTGTGCTGCATCCTGCCAGCACCGCGAGCATGGTTACGAACAAGAGCGCTGTCCGAAATTGATGAATCCCCCATTTTTTAGCCATTCCCGATCTCCTCCACGAGGCTGTACCCAGCCGATATGATGTGTGCTCCCTTTCACCGATACTTAACTAACCATTCTTACTTGTATAGTCGGAATTAGGTTGATCAAAGAATATCACCCTGGGTCATCCTGAGGCAATATGAAGCCTAATAGGACATCCTGATAATGTTATAGAACTTCTCTATGTGGACATTCACTTGCAATCCTTAACCCAAAAAAAGCCTCTCCCCAACCGATCTGGCGGAGAAAAGGCTTCTTTGATTCATGATGTTATCTATCTGCGACTGGCCCACTTAATTTTACGTGCGACTTCCAGCCGCTGGGACTGCAGGAGGCCAATTCGTTCTTCAAATTTGTCGCGTTCATCCTGGGTGTGTGCTGCATGCAGCTGGTTGCACAGCCCCGTCAGCTTACTGTTGATATAATCCAGCCGTGTCCACAATTCCTCTTCTGGGGACCGCTGCTGCTCCACTGCCGGCTGAAATATCTTGAGCTGGTGGATAAGGGACTGCTGCCATTCCTGATCCTGAATTTGGATGGCAAAATGCAAAAGATCCAGATAATCGTCGATTTGCAACGATACGCCGCAATCAGGTTTAGTATTCATTGTCGTCTCTCTCCTTATTTCAGTGCTTGGCTGGAATCAGTTACTTCTATTTTACAGGAAAAGGGCTGCTTTAGGCGAGGGTTGAAAGAACGAAATTTGGAAATTTTTTTGGTTTTTTTGTGCATAAAAGTTTTCAGTTATCGTATAGACCGTTTGGATTGGAGCATTCTTTTCCTAAAGTCTGATTTACGATAAAATGACTCCAAAATGAGTTGCTTCAAAGAAGGTTCACTTACACGGCAATATCCACCTATACAGCATAAAACCCGCTTCAAGGCATATTCCTTGGCGGGTCTTCGTCATTTAAACTTCTGCATTAGCTTGCATCTGTTCAAGCCTTCTCATGGGTAGGCTGCCTCGTTAGAAGCAACATGACAAATGAGATAATAATGATGGAACCTGTCCATGCCCATGCCATGGTCTGATTGCCCGAATCCACTGCAACGTAGATTGCGGTAGGTACGGTTTGGGTTTTGCCAGGAATATTTCCAGCGATCATCAGTGTGGCCCCGAATTCCCCCAGTGCCCGAGCAAAACCCAATATGAAGGCTGTCATAAGCGCACGTCCGGCCAGCGGCAGCGAAATGTAACGGAATACCTGCCACTCATTCGCCCCGATCGATCTGCCCGCATCCTCCAGATCCCTATCAATACCACTGAAACCGGATTTCATGGTCTGATAAACCAAGGGGAAGGCCACGACCACTGAAGCAATTACCGCAGCCCACCAGGAGAAGATGACCGGCGCCGAGAAGATCGCTTCAATCCATTGTCCGAGCAGACTTTTGCGTCCCAGCAAAACGAGTAACAGAAAGCCAACCACGGTTGGCGGGAGCACCAGCGGCAGCATAAACACGGTTTCCAGCACAATTTTGCCCCGAAAAGAGCGGCGTGACATCCACCAGGCTACAGCAATGCCGAGCACGGCTGCGATTACGCTGGACAACAGAGCAACCTGAAGTGACAGGCGAACAGGTGACCAGAATGCGGTCCAGTCTATCTCATTACCACTCATTCTGGAACAGAGAATCCGTACTTCGCAAATACATCCAGCACTTCAGGGGTTTGCAAATACGCATAAAATTGTTCTGCTTCTGTCCGGTGTTTCGTGGCTTCAATAATGCCTACCGGATAATTGGCCGGCGTATAGCTGTTCTTGTCCACCTCAAACGCAATTTTTACCTGATCCGAGGTCAGTGCATCCGTTTTGTACACAAATCCCGCGTCTGCATTCCCAGTCTCCACATATTGCAGAACCTGTCTGACATCCTTACCCTGCACAAGCTTGCTTTTAAGCTGATCCCACAGACTTGCATTGGTCAGCGCTTCCTTCGCATAGGTTCCTGCCGGCACACTTTCCGGAATCCCGATGGCTACGGTTTTAACGGAATCCGCTGTCAGATCCTGCTCGTTTGATACCGCATTTTCACTACCTGCTGGAATGATTGCGACAAGTGAGTTCTGCAGCAAATTCTTCTGGTCAGCAGATGCAATCAGGTTCTCGTCTACCAGAGCATTCATATTTTTCGTTGCCGCCGATACAAAAATATCAGCAGGTGCACCCTGTTCAATCTGCTGCTGAAGTGCTCCCGATGCCCCGAAGTTAAAGTTAAGTTCGATATAAGGGTGGGCAAGCTCATAATTGGTTTCGATTTCTTTCATTGCATCGGTCAGACTGGCTGCTGCGGAGATCGTTAATTCTACGGTTTCCTGCGGCTCGGTATTCGCTGCTGAATTCGTTTCTCCCGATGTCGCTGGTGCCGAGGACACCGGCTCAATGGCTGTAGAAGAATCCGTGCTGTCCGTACCTGCACCACACCCTGCGAACACAAGTGCCATTCCGAGAGACATGCTCCCCAGTATGTATCCTATTCTTTTTCTCATCTCTTCTCCCCCTGACCCTCCTACATGTTATGTTTAGATATAACTAGTTATAATTAATTATATTTTATTATACATAAGATCGGTCAAATGGGAAGCTTGTTTATGCACTCCTGCAGTTAATGGTATAGTACAAGGGACTGTATCAAGCAACTTCAGCAAACTTACACATGATGTTGATGAACTTAATCATATATGCTTTTGCCATCCTGAAGGAGGATCTTCACACATGACAGAGGAGCAATCCTATACGACCGAAGAAATATCCAAGCTGCTCAAAATATCCAAACTAACCGTGTATGACCTGATTAAAAAGGGAGACCTCGTCGCTTATCGCGTCGGCAAACAAATGAGGATTGATGCCACCGATCTGGAGGCATACAAGCGGCGTTCCAAGCAGCTGCAGTCCCCAACCGGCCAGCTCACCACTTCCGCCCATCCCGCAGCAACGGCTCCGGTGACCGAACGCAGTGATTCCGATAAACCTTTGGCTGCACCTCTACATGACCAATCTAATGCCCCATCCAGACCGGCATCCGAGGCTTCCAGCTTGGTACAGGGAGAATCTGCTGTCCCTCATGCAGCTCGGCATATCGTCATTACAGGGCAGGACGTGAGCTTGGATATTCTCATGCGCCATATGGAGAAACAAACGCGTAACATTCGTCCACTGCGCTCTTTCATGGGCAGCCTGGATGGGCTCATCTCTATGTACCGCGGCGAGTCCGACCTGGTCAGCACTCATCTGCTCGATGGAGATACGGGCGAGTATAATCTGCCCTACATCCGGAAAATTCTGATTGGCTGGTCGTATGTCGTCGTAAACCTGCTCTCAAGACCCGCAGGATTGTATGTAAAGCGCGGTAACCCGCGCGGCTTACAAGGCTGGGCAGACCTGGATCAGCCTGATCTGCGACTCGCCAACCGCGAGAGGGGTTCCGGGGCGCGTGTCCTGCTCGATGAGCAGCTTCGTTTGCATGGCATTCCTTCTTCCCGCCTGATCGGTTATAACCTCGAAGAGACCAGTCATATGGGTGTTGCCGCCAAAGTCAGCTCCGGTGAAGCCGATGTCGGCATTGGCATTGAGAAGGCTGCACGTCTTGTTGGTCAGGTTGATTTCATTCCACTGACTCAGGAGCGCTATGATCTGGTTATGTTAAAGAAACCGGGCAATGAGATGTGGACCGATTCGGTCCTGCGCATCCTTCAATCTTCGGAGTTCAGACAGGAGCTGCAATCCTTTGAAGGTTATGACGTATCCCGTACTGGTGAGATTTTGTATGAAGTATAGTGTGACTTAATCTAGACGTTTGCCAAAATACACACTTATGCTTCCAGTACGTTACACTGTAGGGCCCGTGAGTTAAAGAAAGCAGCTGATCACATGATCAGCTGCTTTCTTAGATTTATTGAGCTATCGTTTCCCGTTAGCTTAACGCCTGCCAGTGCAGATGTACAAAATCCTTTATTTTATGAAGATGTAAAAGGAGCTACCGCTGCAGCTCCCTCATTCTAGTTAGCGTATACGCCTCAATCCGAAATGTCGCGCAGAGCGCGCCGGCGGTCATGCAGCACTAGCAGGATGATCATCCCCATCATCACACCCAAGACGATGCCGGCCTCTGTAGTCAAAATTCGTGCCAAGGGGTACTCCGGGGAGTACTGTGAATCGGGGCGAATGGCGGAAAAGAGGTTATAAGAGAACAGCATTCCCGACGAAATCCATACCGCCACCATAGGGGGTAGAAATCTCCGAGTGCCACGGCGGGAGGTTATCGCCATCAGGCCCAACGCCCCCGCGATGGCCCACACGCCAGTACTCAAAGTCAGGAGGCGCCACCATAGATCACGGTGATTCAGCATGGCCGGGTCGATGCCGAGGGTGCCACCCGCCGCCCAGAACACCTTGATGACGCCGAGCAGGATACAGCCGGCAGCGACGAGCCTAGCCGAGGAAACTTGCAGCTGTCGGGTGTGTCCCGGCAGCTCTGCGTAGTCGATCGGTCCGCCCATCGCCTCGGGCCACCGCGCCTTGGCGTAACCTGCCAAGGCAAGTGGCAGGCAAATGCCGACCCCGGCCAGCGAGATCATAACGAAGATCTGCTCGTATGCCCAGAAGTCGGCGGCGCCAGCCTCCTTATCCCGGGTCATAGCGGCCGGGCCGAGCACTGGTGCCAACAACAGCATGGGTACGAGCAGACCGGTGCCCATCCATACGGGAAAAGCAACCAGCCCCGCTGGCAGCCGTTCGCCCCACGGCCTGCAGAACGCCATCGCCAGCAGGATACCCACCGCAGCAATCACCGCGGTTGCTGCGTTGATCGCTCGCCAACTGGGGTCGCCCATTTGCTCGGTCGGAAGAAAGAGACCAAAAGTCCAGACAATTTTTATAAGCAGATATGGTGTCACCGCTATGGCGGCGCCATATCCGCAGATTTTACGCATCTTCCCTAATCGTGAGGCCGGCGGCTCTGTCATTGCTTTCATGTCGTCATCACCTGCTTTCTTGTAACTTCGTCAATTGGTAAAACCAACATGAAAATACATGTATGCGGATGAGTGGTATCGAATGAATAATGTTATTTTGTATCTTTCCCTTGCGCTTCGACCACCTTAATTAACCGACTTAGCTCATCTCTAAGTAATTGAATCTCTTCTTCAATTTCTCGAACGAATTTCAAAAACGCGTAGCCAATAAACGGTTAATATCCAACTTTGACATAATCACACTATCTGGCGTTTGAGATGAAAATGACTTCGGCATGTATTGCCACAGGCCAAAGATAATCAACAACACTCCGATTGCAATTAAGAAAAAGAAATACGTTTAGTTATGCTTTAAGACAAGTGATACCACCTCCATAAAGTCATTTTTAATCCTTGTATTTACTACGATTCTAGAAGGTGGGAGTTGCGCTAAACTGTCCGTTAGTTGAACAAAAGCAGCTGATCAATGCGATCAGCTGTTTTTTTTGGTTTTATTGAGCTATCGTTTCCCGTTAGTGGAATACCCTGAGTAATAATTTACAATTGTAATACCATCAAACTGTGCTTCTTCTTTATATTGAATCAGTACGTTCTCTATGCTACTTACCTTGTTTAATTGTACATTCAAACGGTAACTCTAACTTCTCAACCTGTTCTCCAGACCGGTTCAGTGCAATTCAGCATTCTTATCTTATAGATTTGTTCCATGCAAAACCAGACTACACATTCAATTAGTTGGTATTGAGAACCGCTGAATAATAAAGTCTGCTGCTTGCTCGGCGGTGATGTTCGAGACATCCACTTTAGTTGTATTCAGTTGTTCGTATAGAGGAATGCGCTCTAGGCTTCTTAATAATATATCTTCCGTACGATTTCCGACATCTACATCCTTAATCAGTCGTTCTTTCAATGCCTCTATACTGCATACCAAGGATATGAGATGCACTTTGCAACCTTGTGTATCAAGACGTGTAATAATCTCATCAACAATAGCTTGCTGATGCATTACCCAGCAAAAGACAATATTTTCATAAACAGTACACTTGATAAAATTATTCAAAAGGAAGCATATATTTTGCATAACCATCTCTTTGGTTTCCTCGGTCACTTGAAATGGACGCATGTCCCAGCACCAGTCCCCATCAAGAAATACGCTGTTGCTCAATTTATCCTTCATAATTTGGCAAGTTGTTGTTTTTCCTACGCCCATTGTACCGCCAATCAGAAAAATGTTTTTCATACCAAGCCCCTCTAAAATTCTTATTAGATTAACTATAGTTTCCCGTTAGTTTAATGAACCTCTATTATGCATTTGAATAATTAATCGAGACCACTCCTGGTTAACTACGGAACGAAGGAGTACCCCAAGTACCCGAAGTAGAACTTCGTCTCGTGCTCCTAGTTTGTATACTCCCAT
This sequence comes from Paenibacillus pabuli, assembly GCF_039831995.1. NCBI lineage: Bacteria > Bacillati > Bacillota > Bacilli > Caryophanales > Paenibacillaceae > Paenibacillus > Paenibacillus pabuli. Next base: position 394,450 of record NZ_JBDOIO010000004.1, on the reverse strand, counting down.
AGTTGAACGGAAAAGAAGTATCTTTATATACTAAAAGTGAGACCTTTACATCTAAAGCAAACTTCAACTTGTTTAACAAAAAGTTTATAACATCTCTTTAACCATTTAAATGACCTACTCATGATGTTTGTAATTATACATGTATGAAGTGATCCGGTAGGACGCCCAAATTTTTTTGAAATAATCCCAACCTTTATTTCGCCTGGCACACTATATAATTGTCAGGAATTACAGATGCAACTATGGAGGCAAAAAATGGATTCAATTAGTAAAAACGGAAAAGAAGCGGCGGAAGCGATTCGGAGCTATGTCAAACCGATTTTCGGTTTTGCCTTAAACCGGGTCAAGCAGCGGGCCGAGGCGGAGGATCTGGCTCAGGAGATTATGCTGCAGTTGTTGAAATCCTTCTCTGGGGTGCGGGACATTAGAAGCCTTGACGCTTACGTCTGGACGGTTGCCCGATACACTTGGGTGAATTGGTTGAAAAAGCGTGCGCACGCTCCCCAAGCGATCGAAATCAACGGCATGTCCGAACTGTCGGCCGCCCCTTCTCGGGAGCCGCTTGACCGGCTGTTGGTAACCGAAGCTTACCGCGATCTCCGCCGAGAAGTCGCGTTTCTGTCCGACATCCATCGCCGAATCGTGGTCATGCATTACTACGACGAGCTTAAAATCGGCGATATAGCGATTGCTCTGAACATTCCTGTAGGCACGGTGAAGTGGCATTTGAGCGAGGCTAAAAAGAAGTTACGGAAAGGGATGAAACGTATGCGTGCAACAGGAACTTTAAGTGTCAATCCGGTCAGCATGGGGGAAATGGGCCATTCCGGTTCGGCCGGCAGACTGGGCGAAACCAACGATTTTCTTGGACGCGCCTTGGCGCAAAATATCGTTTACGCGGCTTATCACAAGGCGCGTACCGTACATCAAATTGCGGAGGAGCTCGGAATGCCGCCGTCTTTGCTGGAAGGCGAAGTTCGGCACCTGGCCGATTACAATTTCCTCATCCAAACCTCTCCCGGCAAATATCAAAGCAATACCATCGTCTGGGACCTCTTCGAGTTGGCCGTAGCCGGTCATCAATTTTGGCAAGATTGCGCCGCCGAAGTGGCCGATGTTCATTTTGACGCGTTAATGGAAGTTCGCCGGCAAGTCGAGGATAGCGGAGTGTACGTTCCGGACGGCGACTATAACTTCCTGCTCTGGACCTTGCTGCCCAAGAACGTCGAGGAGCAATCTTGGCGGAGCATGCCGGCGGGCGAAACCTTCGAAGTGGTCGCACCAATGCGAAAGGACGGAGGTCAGTATATTGCCTATGCGGCGTTAAACCGGAGCCACAATGCCGATCCGGGTTTTGATTTGAGTAGTTACGTCACCTTCGGTCCGTCGCTCCGCTACGTCGAAGACACTCCCTTATACTTGTGGCAATTCAATACTTACTGGAGCGACCGCCAGATGGATTGGCGTTTCCTGGAATACCGGAATGTCGAGATTTGTCATGCGTTCCAACAAGGGGAACTGCCCGACAACGAAGAGAACGCCGAGCAATATTCGTTCCTGCTGGAGAAGGGGTACATCCGCAAGACGGAGGAGGGGTACAAGTTCAATGCGGTTTGGATCGACTCCCCGCAAACGTTGGATCGGTTAAACAAGGCAATGCCGGATTTGTCCGCTCTGTATGCGCCTGCTGTCGGCAAGCTCTACGACAAAATGCTCAACCTGTTCCTACAAAATCAGCCGAAGCATTTGGAGCCGCAGCTTGCTTACATGGTGAGAGGCAACACCGGCGGAGGCCGGCTTGTCGCTTATATTTTGAAGCATTTGGTCGATAACGGGAAGTTGAAACCGCCGTTGCCGCACCAGCAGAAGACGATCTCAACCTGGATGGGGCCGGTCAAGTAAGTCAGTTCGGAAATGTATATGAAGAAAAGCCGTTCCCGGACGGTGGCCATTTTTACACATAACTCTGTCTGTCCAACGAAGTGATTAGGACATCGCTATTTCACACGGCCCCCTCCTGAACGTATGGAAATGATCAAAAACTACCCATGATGGACATGCGTCATGGGTAGTTTTTGATCGCAATCGTATCTGCCGGATTTCTCCTTACCTTACTATTTTTAATCTTCTTGTCCGCAACCAACCGTGAGAGGCTAGATGCTCCACTACTCAGCAGATCTATTCAGCAAAATTGCCCGTTAGCTTAATGTAGCTTCGTCTTTCTAATATAAATTCCTCCGTCTCTACTGTCCCTAAAGGTATATGTTTATCGTATGAGTATTTAAATCACGAAAAAGGGCTTTCCCCAGACCAGGAGCGCCCCAAATTTTTAATGATATTAAAATCCCAGTTGGGAAACTAACCAGGTTTGTATGAGAGTGCAGAAGGCGAAGAGTAATTGGAACGGGAGTGTCGGCAGTTGATCTTGGGAAAACCAAAATACAAATAACCGGAATGGAAATAAGGTAGCGCCTCCATCTACAGGCGCTACCTTATTTTATAGCATCGTAAAGCTCTGTCATCCGGTATGCTAATTCCGATTGCGGCTCCATCCGCTGATGATTCATATCAGTAGGCGTCATATATAACATTTCTTTCTCCTGCTCAAACATAGTGACATGAAACAAAACCCCTGTTGTATCTTCTTGCCCCGGATCAAGTGCGATTTTTAAGTGCCGTACCTTTTCAATCCATTCTTGAATTAGTGCTTGATCTGTAGTCGTTTTTTTTGTGCCATCACTGCCACTCATTATTTCAATAGAATCAACTTGTGTAATGTCGCCAGGATAGAAGGTTTCTAATCCCTTTGGTTCCTTACTTACTCCCGACTGATCCGACTGATTAGAAATTTGGCAGCTGCTAAGAATCAAGGTCAACAATGAAGCACACATTAAGGTGTAAAGTGAATATTTTTTCATCATAATCCCCCACTTAATCCTTAAACGATATTTACATTTGAATTGTTCCATCTTGTTTAACAAAAAAACGCTGGGTATAACCAGCCCCTGGAGCAATTTTTCTAGAATATACTCCGTAGTCTCCGTAAAGGTATACCAAAAAGGATCGTCAGCATTTCTGCAACAATACCGGTTGCCGTTGATCACATTTCATTTGGGCTATCGTTTCCCGTTAGTTCAATATGTTCTTACTTTTTGAAAAAAAAGATCGCAATGTTAAACCTTGTAAGTTATCTGATATTGCCTTCCAGTTCTTTAAGCAATCATCATCTCGCTGGTTAATAGGCAGTCTAAAAAGATGCTTTATTCACGGAGGCCACAGAAGTTATGAAAGAAATTTTAACTAAGAAGCTTACTAAGTAGGTCTTTTTAAATGAGAGTATATTTGTACGAATAATATAGCTAATCCTACAATCAGTAGTCCCAACAGTTCAGCAACCGACAGATTGCGGTGGAAAATGAGAATATCCAATACAGCTACCTCTAGCAGCATTAAATTGTTGATTAGACTGTTCTCATAGGCCCGCAAGTGCTTTTGACTCCAAGTCCATAAAGAGAATGCAAATGAACCATTAATAATTCCTAGCCACAGTATGATCCCCACAAGTGGCCATGAGAACCTTGGTAAACCTTCAAAGATCAGCCCAATAACTAACATCCCAAAAGCACCAATTGCCATGGGCATTAGAACGAGATCACCTGAACTTGCTTTTCCGTTCTTTAGTAAGTGCCTCGTTAGTGCAAGATGGATAGCATATCCAGCACATGAAGCGAGGATTAGTAAAATCCCACTAATATGCCCTCCCCTAAAATCCCAAGGGAAATAGAAAACGACAACTCCAGCGAGTGCTGCTACGATCCCTAAAAATGATATGCGACCACGTAACTCTCTAAGCCAGGAAACGTCTAATACAATTAAAGCTGCAGTGTTACCAACGGAGAGAATCATGCTCGTTTGTGTGGGTGTAATCAGCATCTGCCCCGCGTATTGTAACCCCTGTGCCATTAGATATCCAGTTACTCCAAGTACAACGATATAATACGGTCGTAATTGAATACGTACTTTTCCCTTTTGAACATGCTTTTTTGGTACTATACTACTTCGATTTAGCAGAATCAACCGAACGAGCACTAATGTGATTGCTGAAACGCTGTAACGTAAACCAGCTAGCGTAAAAGGCCCAATATGATGTTGAAACGCCATCTTGTTTAAAATGTACGAGGTCGACCAAAGTATGGTGACTAATAGGGCTGCACCCATGGCGAGGATATATTGATCTTTGACTGTACTAAAACGACTTGCATCATCCTTAGTCAAGAGAGTCACCTCTTGATTCGTGAGCAATGATCCACTCTCTAATACGCTCGGTTACCATTGCTAAAGCCTGTAAGTGATGATCATTGACTTTAACAGTAGGTAATCCATTTTCAGCAATGGTTAGCCCCCTTGGTAGCTCAAAGATACGAGAATAACCACTCGCTAGTCTGCCACGTGGACTGAATGAAATTCTCCCTTCTAACTCTCCATATGTATAGGAACTACTACCATCCGGAAACCGGATTGCGACTACACTCTTAATTCGTGCTGTACGAAGTGCTGGGTTGGTTACATGTTTTAGTTCCTCAAGCAATTTAACACTTCGATCATCATCCGTACCGGGAGCCCACCGGGCAGTACAAACACCTGGATTTCCGTCTAAAACATTTACACATAACCCTGAGTCTTCCGCAACGATAATCCTATTTGATGTAATCTGAACTGCGTTGGCTTTCAAAAGCGCGTTTTCCTCGAAGGTATTTCCACTCTCATCAACTTCGTCCACTTCATTTTCAAATAACGCCCTCATTGGGATCGGTAATTTAAGCAGTCCTTCCTTTATCCATTGGGCTTTCCTTGGACTCCAAGTGGCTAAAACAATTTCCATAATAAGCTCCTCCTTTTCAGCTACGCATATAGTTCGTATGCTATGATTGTAGTTGAAATAAGGGATATAAAAAGAGTATACTTTTCGATCTGAAACTTCCCCTTTTATTTGGAGGTGAATATTTTGCAGTTATCAGAACATTTCTTCAATCTTAAGAAATTATTTGGTAAGCTGGAATCGCAGATTTCACAGAAGACGACTTTACAAGAGCTGGGAACAATATGGAACTGTACACCACGTAATGTGAAGTGGATCATACGTCGTTTGTGTACGGCTGGGTGGATCACTTGGTCCCCAGGACGTGGAAGAGGTAATCACTCCACGCTGACGATATTAACTTCCGAAGCGGAGGTGGTGCTTACACTCGCCCAGGAAGCAACGACTAAAGGAAAGTTTCATGATGGAATACGATTACTTGAAAAGCATCACTTAGATGATGTAATGCGCGGTCGTTTTGCACATTGGCTAGAGGGACAGTATGGTTACCGCGTCGATAAGAATGAGAATTATCAACTAGATACACTGCGCCTCCCTTTTTATCGAAATATGCCTAATTTAGATCCTGTATTTACCCTACGGCGCACGGAGTGGCATATGGCTCGCCAACTCTTTGACACGCTTGTTACGAAGAGCGATGAGGACGAAGAAATCATTCCTCATGTGGCCTATTATTGGGAAACGAATAACAAGGGAACCACTTGGACTTTTTACATAAGAAAAGGGATCCTTTTCCACGATAATACCGAATTGAACGCCAAGGATGTTGTCTATACTCTTAAGCGTTTAACGTCTACAAATTTTGGAAGAACGGAATGGACTGAGCTTCCTTTGGATTGTATTCAAGCATTAGGCCTTTACTGTGTTGAGATTAGACTTAGACGACCTTACCATCTTCTTCCCCAACTGCTTGCTTCTCCGCGTGCTTCAATCCTTCCCCTTTCTTCCTCAATACTTTCGCCTGGGGAATTTGCACGTTTTCCTATTGGAAGTGGGCCGTTCCGGGTGATCGAGAACAATAACGTCCAAATTGTTCTCGAGGCCTTCCCTGCATATTTTTGGGGGCGAGCTCAGCTGGACCGGGTGGAACTCTGGATCATACCGGAAACTCGTTATCGTCCATTACCGTTACAGGAAATGGCAGGCGATTCACTCCCTTATATTCATCCTTTTCAACTCCACACACGAAACAATCGACCACCTGACATCGAAAAAGTTGAAGCTGGGTGCACATATATGACATTTCAGCTCAACAAGCCGGGACCTCTACAATCTAGCGATTTTCGTCGCTGGCTTTGTCATGCAGCTAATCCGCTACATATGAATGATGGTTCAAGCGATCATACCTATAGCGAAGCGTACAGCTTTTTTCCCGAATGGAGTATAACAGCGGACCGAATATCAGAAAATGAATATAGGAATGATGATCGCAGTTATTTAAAAACAGAATCTACCTTTTTAGCACCACCTCCCTATCACCCAGAACAATCACTATCGTTGCTGACATATCATATATTGGATGATTCCTTGGAGAGAAATGCACGCTGGTTTAGCGAACAATGCGCTAAACATGGGATAAAAATCAATGTAGAAGTTCGAGAATATGAAGATTTTATACGTCCAGAGATAATTGATGCCGCAGATCTTGTACTAGCTAACGCTGTTGTTGATGATTATCCGGTCATTTCTTTCTTACGTCTTATGCTTGATGATCGTCATGTTGTACGTAGGCATCTTTCCGCTGAGATATATCAGCATCTAAGTGCTCGATTGCGTAAGATCGAGAACGAGCCTGAACTACACAAACGGATTCAAATGACCCGGGAAACGGAACAGTGGCTTAGAAATACACGTGCTGTATTCTTTTTGTACCATCTAAACCAGGCCACGTACTACGATAATCGTTTAATAGGAATGCAAACCAACGCTTATGGTTGGGCAGATTTTTATAGACTTGCATTACGACCGTCGAATCACTCATGAATGCCTTTATTGCAATAGGAACTTATTCAAATAAACAAACAAATGAGATTGCTCCTATCTACAATACTCTTTCGCTTCTACAACCAAAAACCCACGAATCCAAACATTAGGGATCAGTACAGAGATTTAGATTATATTATAATTACGCTTGAACTTCCTGGTAATCAACTTATCTGCCCGTTAAGTGAACAAAGGCAGCCGACCATAATCTCCTGCTGCCTCTTTTGTTTTTCTTGAGCTATTGTTTCCCGTTAAGTGAACAAAAAGCAGCCGATCACAATGAATCAGCTGCTTTCTTTATTGTATAGAGTTAACATTTCCCTTTAGCTTAACAAGAAAAGCACGTCACTTCTATTGAAGTTCAAGAAGATCTAAATTATCGCGAACAAGGATCGTTTTGTCTTTATAGTCCCAATGTCCGATCAAGTTAGGAAGCTTCGTCAAATTGTAATCTTTATTCCATGCCAACAAGTCGTGGGTGCCTTCGAGCGTCGCAGGATTTCATGGTTAATTCCTAAGGATTTCGCAATGCTTTTAATCCCTTCATTTCCTGATAAGTATTGATGAATAGCCTCTATCTTCAAGTCTAAATTAAATTTTGACAAAAAAACTGCACCTCCGATTGTTAGCTGCTTTCTTAGTTTATTGAGTTATCGTTACCCGTTAGCAGAATACTTAATTTTTAATCCAATCATTGAAATGATCTGCTACAAATCGAGTCTCGTTCTCATAGTGAGCCAAGTGTCCTTCATCCACCATCTTTTGAAAGGCCAAATTTCCTTCCGCAGCACCATTCCTCAACGTATCACACATCGTTGTCAATCATTGAATAATCCACTGATACAGCTCATTAGGGACGTGAATTCCATATGATTCAAGAAAACAAACGGATTTCGTCGGCTACGCTCTCTAGAGTGCAAATTCGATTGGTATACTACCGTTTTTTCCGAGGTATGGTCAGGCTGGAAGCAGGCAAGTGGAACCAATGTATAAACTATGAATAGACTCTATGGAAGCATACAACTGAACAACACAAAAAGGAAACCCTTAGCACTGTTGAGCCAATCATCAACCCCGAAGGCAACATTCACTTCCTGCCCATAACAAAAAAAGAAATAAATCCACAAAAAAAGAGCTACCCGTGGATCAAGTGTGGGTAACTCTAAACTAGTTGAAACCGATCCAATTTTCTTAAAAAACTATAGATAGTATTACTGGTAATAGAGCAAGAACTATTGAAACTGAAATTATAATTTTTTTTGTACGTTGCTTTAAATTCATCTTTCTTGAATGAAACCATTCGCCGAAGTAATAAAATCTAGAGTGGATAAGAAAAGTAATTAAACAATTCATCGCAAAGAATATCAATATATAATTCTTAGGGTTCACTTTTACCATAGGATAAAGTTGTAATTCTAAATTCCATAGAGCCGTTACCCCAAAGAAATAAAGAATACCACAAACAATAATATCAAATAGAAAACCAGTTGTCTTTTTAAGCACTAATATCCTCCTTTCACATAATATTAAAAAAGGTAAATAATTAATATACACTTTATACCATAAAAGATAAAATAATAAAATTAACTTCCATTTATTACTTTATTATTGTATAATAATGGAACGTAGACGTAAATATTAGTTATATGGAGGATTAAATAATTGAAAAAGGCTATTTTATTGTTACTAACTTTGGCTTTAACAATGCTACCAGTTCTTTCTGCAAGTGCTGAATCTAATGATGAACAGCTAGATAGTCAAGCAATTGCTCAAAGATTTGAGGAAATTAACTCAAAATATAAAATTAACGAGAGATTCAGTGATGAAGATGCAGAATTTGTTAAAAAATATGCAATTCCAGCACAACCATCAGAACAACCAGAAGTATCAATTCAAAGTTTCTGGGATGGAAACACAAAGTTCTCTTTGAGCGGTTCCGGGGCAGTAGGACAAAATAGTACAGTTCAAACTGTAGGATACATTGAAGTTCAACTTGGTTTGGTGAGCGAAAGTATTAACTTTAGTATGACTTCTAACGACATAAACAAGAAATACCATAGCAAATTTGATAACGAAATTAAATTTGCTGGTTATGGCCTTCTTGGAAGTGATGGAATCGGAATTACAGTGGATAGAACGTATACAAATCCTAAAAGTAACGTGAACTATAATAAATATCAAGATAACGATAGTGTTCTAGGTAACTTAATGTATTACCAGGTTAGTGCTAAAGTATTCGTTTCTGATCCTGGATTAAATAAAAGTATACCAGTAACCTTGACAAAATATTAAAAGTACCTTGATGCAAAGTCCATATTTTAAGAAATCAGAGAAACTAGTATACTCCTTTCTTTTTATTTGTTTAAAAATCCATTGCTTACAAAGCAATGGATTTTTAAATTTATTTACATCAAAGAATCTTGGCTAAGGAATAATGGTTGATATGTAACATTTTATTATCATACCTTTGAATACAATCTATTTCATAGTTTTTTTATCTGCTTCCATTCGCGGCCGTACTGATCTTGTTCGTCAAGAAACTTCGGCGCAACGGACGTGACATTCTTTTACTCATGGTGGTTACTAGCGTTGTGTTCAGCGTTGTGGGAGCCATCCTCTTCGCTAGAGTATTGCCCTCAGGACAGGTTTTAACTACATCGCTTCTTATTAAGATGTCAGTTTAATCGGCAATCGTTACAAGTTCTTGTCCCTCGACAGAACCCCAAGTGCAAGTGCCAAAGGCGTGCCTACCATAGCGACAGCCACGGCCTTTCCTTTTAACGACTCTGGCACCATGCAGCGTGCATAACCTGCAGTAATTGCCCATAACACCCCGCCGCTACTCCCCACTGAAACGTGCGAATAGCGTTATCGCATACATAGAAGATAAGGCAGTCAACATGTTAAATACCAGAAAACCTATGATACAGATGATACAGAGCAGCAAAGGCGGATGCGTTTACACCTTGTGTCGCCGTGGTCAGCGGAATGGTTGCCAGCAGGGAACCAACTGCATATAACGTAACCAGTTGTCCGGCCAGCGCCTGCGTATCGATAAGACCACTCGCAATCTGTGGTAGTAGGCCAGCAGGAAAACTTTCCATAAGTGTGCAATAAATCCCGCCACCGCTAACACCAGCAGCCCCGCCGAAGAAAGGCTTTCTTTCCTGACCTCCATGTCATCTGCGGTGTTATATTTCGTTTGAGATCACAAATCATGCTCCTTTGTGCTGTATGGGATAGCTTAGATGCCCAATTGCTATTTTTGATAAGCTTACAGAATTAAGCTCTCATTGTGCATACAGCGTTAAAGGTAGTAGAACATTTTCACCGAGAAGATCCATTTATTTTTGCATATTTACTTTTAGTTGCACCCTGCCCGTTAGTTAAACAAAAGTAGCCGATCACATGGATCAGCTGCTTTCTTGGTACTGTTGAGCTATCGTTTTCCGTTAGTTAAATGAACGATCAAATTCGCAGCCTGGCTTTTAGAGCAGTAAGAAAAAAAGAAGCAAGTCTATAAAGACGTGCTTCCTCTGAGACGCTAGTTAGTTTCTTGACTATTTGCCTCTGTGCTTCTTCTTAGCTTTTTGAACCCTAAGTTGATATTTTCTTTCATTCTCTTCAAGAATTTGTTGTCGTTCATGCACTTTTCGTTGGAGTTTCCTAGACTCGAGGTCCAGCTTTATTGCCTCCTGAGCATGGCTACTTAAACCTCTCTGGGCAATCTCCTTAGACGCCTGGCGAGCTAGTCTTTTCGGATTTACTCGAGTGTTTTTACTTCGTTTAGCATTCGTCCCTACCTTCGTGAGGCTCATCAATTCCATCATTTTCTCGCTAACGAACTCTAAAACTTCCGAATCCTTCGGTTCGTTACCAAAAATATGACGACAAGCTTTTAGACGTCCCCGCTCTTCCTGCTCAATCACACCGATCCAGTACTTACAACTTTCATCAAACAATACGGTAAGCTTCACACTTACTCCCCCTCTGTTTTATACTGGAGTGATGGACATCCCGAGGGGGGAAGGTCACTGACACGAGGGCTAACCCTGTGCGACCGGACTACCAACCGATCTGTGTTTTTACACTCCTATAAGGTTATATCACATAATTTACAATTGTTAAACCGCTCTACTAACCTGCCCGTTAGTTTAATAAAAAGCAGCTGATCAAAGCGATCAGCTGCTTGCTTGGTATTAATGAGCTATCGTTTCCCGTTAGTTCAATAAAACAGCCAATCAAGTTGATCGGCTGGCTGCGTTCTTTGCATTATTACTCTGTCAACTCACGGTATTTCTACGCTTTAAGTAATTTTTGTATATTAGACTTTCACAATTCTAGAATATCACTACGATATTCTATTCTTAAGTCCTCAAGCAATTTATTCAAACCAAACCATAAGTTCTCACACAATAGATAAAGCTCATCCTTATCAGTCAGCTCACCACATATTACTTTTGTTGCTAACTCAACATATCCTTCTGGCTTGATAGGTTGTTCTATAGATTCTTCCAGAGTTACGGATCTACTAGTATAATATTGTTTGTTCAACAATCCAATCAATTTAGCAAGTTGCCATGTGAAATCAAACACAGCACGGGGAAGATAAGAGAGGTTATTCGAAACTTTGGCATTTCGGATCTTGCCCATCGTTTCATATGGCTCCCAAATCATAAATTCTGCAATTACTTCTCTAAACTTTTCGTCAGGTACTGAGAGCGCAATCTCCTTAGCCTTATAAAATATGCCATTTGGATCGTAAAGGGAGGTAATATGTACGAAGCTCCCTGTTCTAATCGCCCATCCGTCGTCCACCATGCTAGCCTGATGAAACCATTCGGATTTCTGTTTTGTAGAAATCTCTAGTTTGTAAGGATGAAAAATTAATTCACGGTTAGGTATATTCGCTCCATCTCTACTAATGATGTGCAATTCTATATCTGAATAAGGCCCCTCTTTTGCTAGAGCAATTGAACCATAAATACCAATAGCCTCGATGTCCTTATCGTATTTTTCTAATAACTTGTTCTTTATCTCATTTATAAAATCTAATTTTTCTTTACGACTAGTTTCAGCTGGAAAAGGCAACATGTGTATCCTCCTGGTATCTGGGTTTCCTTTATACTATCATCCATTCAACTAACCTGCCCGTTAGCTTAACGAAAAATGAAGCAGCTGCCAACCGGCAACTGCTCCTTTCTTTTTTGGACTAACGTTTCCCGGTTAGATTGAAGTTTACAGTTACAGTATGACGATAAAATAGAAAAGAGCTGCTAATACAAAACGGTATAGAGCAAACCACTCCAATCGAAGTCGCTTGATCAATCTAATAAACGTTACTACCGCAATCATAGCCACAAGGAAGGATGTCATAAATCCAATTAACATCAGATATAAATCGTCTAAACGAATTAAATCGATGCTATCGTATAAGTCCAACAAGGTAGCACCAAACATAACAGGTACAGAAATAATGAACGTAAAATCTGCGGCAGCTTTTTGGCTAGTACCAAGCAAAAGGCCACCTGAAATCGTCGAACCTGATCTCGAAAAACCTGGCCACAAGGCCAGACATTGGAATAAGCCAATCCCAAAAGCTTGTTTGTAACTAATCCTATCCATTGTATCTACGCTGGTAGTTCTCTTACTCCTTGCGGCGATGATCATTAACAAACCACCTGCAATTAAACCAAATAAGACAGGTTTAGGGCCGAATAATTGGCTTTTTATAGTGTCCTTTAGTAGAAGATATACGATTAATGCTGGTAACATAGCCAAAATCATATGTATTACGTTTAATCCTTTACTTGTTGAAAAATCCATTTTAATTAAGTTTGACCCAATCTCCATATACCTTTTCCAATAAAGAATTAGAACGGCCATCACTGCACCCAACTGTATAACAATTTTAAAGGTTATTGCCGCGTCTCCCTCAAAGTCAAGTAAATTTCCTGCTAAAATAAGATGTCCAGTAGACGATACGGGTAAGAATTCAGTTAACCCTTCTATTATCCCAAGTATGATTGCTTTTATTGGATCAGTCATTAGAAGATGCCCCCTTTACGAAATAAACTCGCTTAGCAAGTTCAAGTATAAGGGTGAATGACTATATATTCCCATCGATTAACATAACAATGTTCATTTCAGTGTGACATTATCGTCACATCATACACCTTGATAAGCCCATTAACGGAAAATTACAGGTCACTTTATGTATTAAGTCACATATCACTTTGTTCATGCGATCCCCAAAGCAAAAGACGCCGCTACATCTGCACGACGCCTTTTCTATTTACTACATCTATAATAGAGCCTGCTTCTCCACCATCAATCCAGAGTCATCTCGTAAAACCAGAAGTAGGCTACTTCAGCTCTGCGTTCGGTTGGACTCAGCGCCAGAATATGCCGGTCTCATCCCGTTCAACTTGTTCGAGCAAATCTTCAAAGTCGGGACAAGGCTCAATAACGTCTACGGCATGCCAACTGCTGTGTTCATCCCGGGCATATACCTTCCATTGTTCACCTTCCCATTGAAACCGGGCGATCGGCATCACGTCCCACCGATACCTTACTTCGGCTGGCCTTTCCTCTGTTAGAATGAGCTCGTCACCATTCATCACATAAGTCAGCTTAACCATCGTGCGGAGCGGTGCAGGCACCTTCTCGTGGATATACCCATTCATGAGCGATTGAATTCTTCGAATGGTAAATGAGTCCAGCATATCATCCACAGCCTTTCATTGCCAAAATGAACGTCCTCTGTCTTACCAGCTGGACTTGGTTACGCCCGGAATCTGTCCCTGATGGGCCAGTTCGCGGAAGACGATCCGTGAAACCTTGAATTTGCGCAAATATCCTCTTGGACGCCCTGTCAGTTCGCAGCGATTTTTCAGCCTTGTTGGGGAGGCGTTACGCGGCAATCTCTGCAGTGCTTCGTAATCTCCTTTTTCCTTCAATTCCCGGCGCAGCTCTGCGTACTTGGCTACCGTTGCCTGACGCTGTTTTTCACGAACAACTTTTGATTTTTTGGCCATCATTTACAGCTCCTTTACGATTTTTTTGAACATGTTACACCTTATAATTCCAAATACAGAACCTTCTTCCGATCAGACGGTTTCAACAGGCCACGGCAGAGGATTCTCAAATCGTCCCCAGTCGGCTTGCATCTCCTCATCACTGAGCAGGCACTGGTCCAGCTCATCCTCAATCATGTCACGCTCCATCTCGATCCCAATCATCACCAGCTCGGTCTGACGGTCTCCCCACTGGGCGTCCCAATTTTCCAGGACACCCGGCTCGGTGCGAAAAATCAATTCCTTGTCCGCTTCCGGCAAGGCCGCGACCCAATGTCCGGCAGGTCCAAACTGAATGGAAGGCCCCGCCTGGCTCAGGCTTGCTGCTACATCTCCTTCAGCCGCCAGCCAAACCAGGCCTTTGGCACGAACGACCTCTTCCGGCCAGTAGCTCATGAACTCAGCCAGACGTGCGGGATGGAATGGCTTCCTGCGACGGTACACGAAGGAGCCAATTCCGTACTCTTCCGTCTCGGGGGTGTGTGATTCTTTTTCCAGCTCCTGAATCCATCCGGCTGACATGCTTGCTTTTTCAAAATCAAAGAGACCTGTATTTAAAATCTCAGCAGGATTCACCTGCCCCTTCACGGTCCGAATCATCTTGGCATGGGGCTGAAGTTTACGGATGATGCCTTCAAGCTTGTTCAGCTCCACTTCATCGACCAGATCACATTTGTTCAGCAGCAGGACATCACACGTCTCAATCTGGTCAATCAGCAAATCCACCACGTCACGGGTATCTTCCTCTCCTGCTGCCTGACTCCGATCCAAAAGGCTCTGTCCTGAGGCAAAATCATGCCAGAACCGGTTGGCATCCACCACCGTTACCAGGCAGTCCAGCTTCGCCAGACGGGTCAGATCAATACCCGATTCTTCATCGGCGTATGTAAAGGTCTGCGCTACCGGGACAGGTTCACTGATGCCCGTGGATTCAATCAGGATATAATCGAACCGGCCTTCGTTCGCCAGTTTCTCGATCTCCTGCATCAGATCATCCCGCAGCGTGCAGCAGATGCAGCCATTGGACAGCTCAACCAGCTTCTCTTCGGTTCGGGACAACGTAGCTTCTCCCTTAACCAGCGCTGCATCAATGTTCACCTCACTCATGTCATTTACAATGACAGCGACCTTAAGGCCCTGCCGATTGTGCAGTACATGATTAAGCACCGTCGTTTTACCTGAACCAAGGTAACCGCTGAGGACCGTTACCGGAACTTGCTTTTGTGTCATTTGTATCTACTCCTTATAGTGACAGCCAATATATTATTGGCCTTATTAGTAATTATTACGATTAACAACAATGACTATAATCCTGTTGGCTCCTGTTGTCAAATCATTTCTGTAAAAAAAAGACCTACGGTCTGGTTCCGGTTGTTCACATCATCATGATACGTCCCGGAAATTCAGTCCGTAAGCCTATTAACTTTTGCATCTAAATAGCAATCTAAGGTCAGCCAGCACGAGTCGTTAAAACCAGCACACAACAACACATTGCCTATACAGAGAGCTTCCTCAGTTTGCAGTAGAGAGCCTTTCTCTATTGCCTGATTCCATCCGTTTTCTACATATGACGACCAGCACCATGGCCGCCACGGAAAGAAATGTACAGATCGTAAACATCGTGGAATAGGAGCTGTTCTGAATAATCAGCCCCATGGCAAGTCCGCCCAAGGAGAAACCCAGATCGTAGGAGGACATGAACATGCCCATCAGCACATACCTGGAATCAGCAGGGAGCACGAAGGACAGGTATGTCGTCAACGTCGGGTACATGAGAGCCAGGGCAAAACCACTAAACACCGCGGACAAGTACACCAGTGGTCCAATGAACTCCAGCAGCGCGAGCATCTGGGTTCCCAGTGCCGCGCACAGCAGCAATCCTGCGATCAGCCAGGTATTCCAGCTGCCGTCGGACGGTATTTTTTTGCGCAACATAAATCGGCATAGAATCACAACCAGTCCCTGAATCGTTAAAAACACCCCGGCACTCGCAAGTCCCGTCGATACCATATAGAGCGGAAGAAACGTCGCCGTGGCTCCAAAAACGCAGGAAGCAAACAGCATGACTACACTGCTGATCAACAGGGGCGTGCTGCGCCAAATACCACGAAAAGAGCGGATCATATCCCTTAGCGTATATGACTTATTTTGTACTGTATGCTTGGGCAGATCCACGCGGTATCCGATCAGAAGTGGCAGTGCCGCCAAACCAATCAGGAGTACCGTAAACCAAATATCACTGGCACTTTCCCAAATTTGTATCGCCAGAATGGGAACGATGAGAGAGGGAACCATCGTAAAGAGCGTATACATGGACAGCCCCTGTGCCCGGTCCTTGTCTTCGAGCTTTTCCACTATACCCGCCTGCATGGTCATGGAGAAAAACGCAGTCGCCACACCTTGCAATGCTCGCAGCCAGAGGTATGCTTCCACATCACCGATCATGAAGAGCACCAGTGTTGCGGCATGCAGAAGCAGCAGCCATTGCATGACGCGAAGAGGACCATATTTCCCCAGAAGCTGTGCAGCCAGCGGCCTCAAAAGCATACACGTGAGCATGTAAGCTCCCATCATGAGGCCAATTTCGGCCTGACTCAATCCTGCCGCTTCACTTCTCAGTGGAAGAATAATCGTTAAGGCCGAATTTGCGGCAAAAAATAAAAAAGCCAGCATATAAAACCGGATAAAGGAAAAAGAGACCGGATTTAATTTGCCATGATTGTTTGCAGAAGCATCCATTAATTTGTACCCACTTTCTCACTATTGCCGGAGCAGATATGTCGAATAATCGTAATCATTATGATTAAAAGGACAATTTATCGTATACTGCTTGTATTGTCAATGAATTTGTAGGTGTACAATGACCAACAGAACAAAAAAGCTGACGCATTCCGCATCAGCCTTCCTTCGATCTCATCACTGACAATAGTCCCCTACGGTCATACGCAAAAATAATCATCAGCGCTCCAAGTACTGCACAGATCATATACATCCATGAAAAGGAAGACAGATCCGCAACCGGTCCCATAACGACACCTCCAAGCGAGACGCCCAGATCTGCCGTTGCAATGAATAAACCAATCAGCACATTGCGGTTCGTCTGTGGCAGGACAAAGGACAGATAAGTCGTCAGCGTCGGATATACGATTGCCTGCGCAATTCCCATGAGTCCAGCGCCCAGATACAACAGGATGGCACCTGCCTGAATGGACAATCCCACGCACGCAGCAGCGAGTGTCAGAAGCAGCATCGTACCCATCATAAACGAAGAGTGCCATGTTCCGTCCGATGGAATTTTTTTTCTAAGCATTATACGGGCAACCACGACGACCGCCGCCTGAATCATCAGAAACACTCCTGCATTCCCGTGATTCAATTGTGGAGCATACAACGGAATAAACGCCGTTATGGCGCCAAATACAATCGACGAGATGAGCATAATGACACTGCATTTGAACAAAAACGGATTTCGGATCAGCTCCCCGAAGGAATCCAGCATTCGGAGCTTCTGTCCTGTCTCATCCTGTGTTGTGTCAGTTTCTCGTTCCTTCGTCTTGTCCATCCTGACACTGTAACCAAACAGTCCTGTTACCATGGCAATCACAATCATGAAGATCGAGAAATAATCCATCCCGCCCGCATTCCACAGTCCCAGAGCAAGCACAGGTCCGGCAATACCCGGGATATAGGAAAAGAGGGAGTAGTATGAGATCCCCTGTGAACGATCCTTCTCGGGCAATGCATCAATGATGCCAATCTGAAGCGCCATGGAGAAAAAGGCGGTAGACACGCCTTGCAGTGCACGGGCTACGAAATAGCCCCCCAATCCGGTAAAGGTATACAGGATCAGCGCCAGCCCGTTCAGAATCAGTATGATGCGAAGGATCCTGATCGGTCCATGCTTTTGGATAATCTGACCTGCCCATGGCCTGAAAAACATCGTTGTGAACATGTACGCTCCCATGACGAGACCAATGACTGTGCTGCTTGCCCCCAGTGATTCACCTCTTAGAGGGATAATGACATTGAGGATGGCGTTAGCACTGAAGTAAAAGAGCGTCAATAGATATAAACGCAGAAATGGCCATGACAATGCTCCGCTCACGGTGTGTTCTCCTTTAGAAAGTAATTAAATGATCCAGCAGCTTTCTCGCATACTCGGATTTCACGGTTTTCAGCTGTTCGATAGGCACCATTTCTTCCATGCGGCCCTCTCTGAAAATGATCACTCTGTCACAAATATAAGCAGCTGCCTGTATATCGTGGGTAATGAAAATATAAGTCATCTGATAGATTTCCTTCAGCTCTTTCAGCACGTGGAGCACCTGAGTCTGAACCGATACATCCAGCGAACTGATCGCTTCGTCCAGCACAATGCACTGAGGCTCTGTTGAAATTGCCCTGGCGATGCAGACCCGTTGAACTTCTCCCCCTGACAATTCATGCGGATACTTGGATCGGTATGATTTGTCCAGTCCAACCTGGCTAAGCAGAACATCAATTTTGAGCGAATGGGCATTGCCTTCTGGGTTCTTTTTTTGCAGGCGTAGTGGCTCCATGATGGCTTCCTCCACGGTAAAAAACGGATTGATCGATGACTTGTAATCCTGAAAAACGGCACTGATCCTGCCCCTTCTTGCCTTTCTGTCCAGTACGGATCTGCCTTCGATCGAAATCGTCCCTTGATCCGGGCGCTCCATCCCCAAAATCAGTCTGCCCAAGGTGGATTTTCCGCTCCCGCTCTCCCCGATGATACCCAGGCATTCCCCGCGATAACATTCAAAACTGACATCGTGCAGAACGGATTGCCTGCCTCCCGTAAACAAGCCGCCTTGCGGATAGGATTTATGAACATGGTCAACGTTTAGCAATATGCTGTTCCTCCTGCATCAATTGCCTGAAATGATTACTTAGCTCCCGGCGGGTGGATACCAAAAACTGTGTGTACGGATGCTGCGGTTTTGTAAAGACGGAGCGAATGCTGCCCGACTCCACAATATGCCCATCCTTCATGACCAGAACATCATCCGCGATCTTCCGTACAACTCCCAGATCATGCGAGATAAAGATCATGGAGCATCCCATTCGTTCCCGCAGTTGGATCAGCTGCTCGACCACTTCGTATTGAGAAATCGTATCCAGTGCCGTTGTAGGTTCATCCGCAATGATCACATCTGGTTCCAAAACGAGAGCAAGAGCAATCATGATCCGCTGCAGCATGCCTCCTGACAGCTGGTGAGGGTATTGATTCATGATGTCCACCGGATTTCTCAGCATCACCCGTTCCATGGCGGATTTCATGTTCTTCTCCACTTCCTTGGCATTCCATCCGTAATGTGCTTGAAGGGTCTCCCTCAGATGAACGCCGATCACACAGGAGGGATCAAATGCACCCATTCCGTTCTGGAGAATCATACACAGATTCCGCCCTCTTCTTTTGCGCATTTCCTGTTCCGTGAGCTTGTTCAGATCTTCCCCTTGAAACAGAATCCGGCCGGACTGCCGGATGGCCGGTTTATTCAGACGCATGATGGACCTGCATGTCATCGACTTGCCGCTTCCACTTTCTCCTACAATGGCGAGGCACTGGCCTTGCTTCAGCTGGAATGAACTGTTGTGCACAATGACCTCTTCCGTAAGTGCATCCCATATCCGCAGTTGCTCAACTTCCAATATATTCATAAGCGACCTGCTCACCTCTCTTCCTTCCGCGAAGCTTGCTGCCCGGTTTGGACGTCATCAATTTGGGGTCAAGTGCCACTTGCAGCGCATCGGACAGAAAATTAAATGCCGATACGACCAAAACGATCGCAAGACCTGGCGCAAGCATCAGCTCCGGCCTGGAGAACATGACTTCTCTGGCCTCATTCAGCATCATGCCCCACTCGGCTTGCGGTGCCTGAACGCCCAATCCGAGAAATGACAGCCCGGATATTTGCAGGATCATGGAACAGATGGAACTGCTCGAAATGACAGCAATATCGGAAAAGGTGACGGGCACAATGTGCTTGTGAATGATGCGCAGGTGGCTGATTCCGGAAGCCCTGGCGAACTTCACATAATCCATCTCGGAATATTGCATGACCGATGTACGAATGACCCGGGCAAACCATGCCCATTTCATGACTACAAAGGCGATCAGAATATTTTCAAGACCGGCGCCCAAAATGCCAACCACAGCGAGCGTCATCACGTATCCCGGAAACGAAAGCATAATATCACAGACCCTCATGAGAATCGCATCGGTTTTCCCTTTGAAGTAACCGGAAATGAACCCCACGATGGCCCCCAGGAGAACAGAGGCGAGCAGAGCAACCAAAACCCACAGTACACTTGGCCGAATGCCATAGATCAGCCGCGACAACACACATCTGCCCAGATGATCATTGCCGAGAAGATACGACCAGGATGCTGACGCATACCTGAGCTTCATGTTCACTTCTTCGGGATCATGCGGTGCAAACAAGGGAGCAAGAACGCCAGCAGCGATCATCACAACGATAAAGGCAAGGGACGCCATGGCTAGCTTATCCTGGCTTAAATTACGAAGGTTTCTCATTCGAATTCCTTTCTGAGTTTGGGATTCATTGCTGCGTTCACGATATCGGAAAGCGTATTGAACAGCACAAAAGTGACAGCCAGAATAAGCACGTATGCCTGGATAATCGGATAGTCCCTGCTCAGTATGGATCTGACGCTTAGCCGCCCGAGACCTGGCCAGGCAAACACATTCTCAATCACAACGGTGCTTCCAAGTACAATGGGTATGGCCATACAGAAGATGGAAACGGACACCTGCAGTGAATTTCTCAAAATATGCAGTGTTACCCTTCTCTCGGGAATTCCGCTGGCTCGCGCGTAAAGGACATAATCTTCATTCAAATTGTTCAGCATGGAGCTTCTGACGCTCCTGAAGTAGATACCTACATAACTTACCGTAATGACGATGACCGGAAGAATATAGCTCTGCGGCGAATCCATTCCGCTGGTGGGCAGCAGATCAAGCTTGACGGAGAAGTACCAGATCAGCATAGCTGCAAGCCAGTAGGAAGGTATCGCCGTCAGCAGGAAGGAGAAGCCCCGTACGGACTTATCCATCATTTTCCCTTCCCTCATCGCACAGACAACACCTAACAGGATCGAGAAGAGAATAATGAACACGGAAGATATCAGCGTTAATTTGAGCGTGTTCACAAATGCCGGGCCAATCATGGACCAGACGGAATTCCCGGTCACATAGGACTCGCCAAAGTCCAGCTTCAGGCAAGCCAGCAGCCAGTTCCCGTATTGAATCAAAAACGGCTGATCCATGCCAAGCTCCGCCTTGGTTTGGGCAACCAGCTCATCCGTAATCTGCGGAACTTCCTGCGCCTGTAACACCACAACGGCAGGATCCAGCGGTGAAAGATTGATCAGAACAAAGGTTATAAACGAAATAATCAACAGCAGGGGTATTGCGAGCAGAATTCGTTTGACGATAAAACTCCCCATATCCTTCTCCTTTTCAACACGAAATCCAATGTGCCCTATTGAAATTTCATTCGCTCGAATGGCAGCTCAAATTGGGTCTGCTTAAATGCAATGCCATCCAGGTTCTTTGGTGCAACGATGGTCATGCTTCCGTTCGTAATAGGGATAAACACGGCTTCCTCGTGAACCATGGTCATGATGTCGGCGTATAGTGATTTCCTTGTATTCTCATCGGTGGATACCATCACGTCTTCAATCTTGGCGTACATTTCCTCGGCGTCAGGCATTCCGCTTGTCGTATGCAGATAGGCTGAGCTTGAGGCAAATGCGGAAATGGTGCTCTGAGGATCATAAGCCAGTCCCCAGGTTTGATTGAACAGCAGATCGTACTCTCCCGTAGATCTTCTGTTTGCGATGGAAGAAGATTCTTCCCCGATAATGGATAGCTGGATACCGATGTTTTTCAATTCATTTTGAATGTATTCAGCCTGTGTTTTCTGCGTAGAGGAATTGCTGTCATAATATAAATCCATCTTCAGCTCTTGCCCTTCTTTGGTTCGTACAGCAGCACCACTAGCTAAAGTCCAGCCCGCTTCGTCCAGCAGCTTCTCTGCAGCACTTACATCATAAAGTCGTGTCTTCAATTCCACGTCGGCGTAATTCACATTGGAAGAGAATAGGGTCTGGGCAGGTGTCTGTGTCCCCTCAAAAATGTCGTTGCTGATCGTATCCCGATCGATGGCATGCCAGATGGCTTCCCGAACGGCTGTTTCACTGACCGGGTTATCCTTTTTGCTGCTATTGGCCGCAATGATGCTCGTGTTCATCGGCTCACTTCGTACGACCTGATACTCTCCTGATTCCGCCAGTTGATTCATGGCATGGACATCAATACTGTCGGCACCCCGGTCATCCGTGAACACGAAGTCAATTTCACCCTTTTGCAAGGCCAGAAACGTTGTCTCTCCTGCCGGGAGAACTTTGGCTACGATTTTTTGAATTTCGGGTTTGCCTCCCCAATAGTTTTCATTTGCAACAAACGTCGCGTTTTCATCCACATTGTGCTCTGTAAGCAGGTATGGCCCTGTTCCATGGTAACCATTCACACCATCTTTGGTCCCGCCATTGATCATGTCTTTCGGGGAAATGAACACATAGGGTCTGGTCATGGACAATTCCACCAATGTCGGATAATAGGTACTAGACAGCACCAATTCAACGGTATGTTCATCAATGACATTTGTACTCACAATTTTGGTGGACAGCTTAATCCACGCATGTTTCTCACTATTGGCCTGAACCGCATCAAAGTTCGCCTTGACCGCCTCGGCGTTGAAAGGTTCTCCGTCCTGAAATTTCACGTCTTTTCGCAAATGAAAGGTATACACCTTACCGTCCTCGGAAATATCCCATGATTCCGCAAGCAAGGGCTGAATGCCATCGGCCGTGTTCTCTACCAATGACTCATATACCATCCCTTGAGCAGGCATGGAACCTGTATACAAATGGGGATTCATATCATTAATATCCTTGGCGGAGGCATAGATCAGATCCGTCTTCTTCTCCCCATCTGCTGCCCCCGTCTGTGCAGTTCCCTTCTCGCCGCAACCGGCCAATACGACCAAAACCAGCGCGAATACAATACTTAAGCCCATACTGGATCTTCCCTTTTTCACAACATGTCCTCCTGATGATAGTTTTCAAGTCCTTCACAGATCATGTTCAGATCACCAGCAAACGTCTGGATCTGAAATGCGCTGGATAACGGCAGTTCTCTCTGTTCCTGTACCACTTGATGTAGTTTGTTCTCATAGGTAGCGATGAATTTGTCTATAGTGGGGCAGTCCACCCGGAGATGCCTTGCAATGCCCTGAATGATTTTGATGCGGTAATAATCTTCCTGGGGCATCCTTGGGATCTCAAGCTGTCCTTCCCGATTGATGAACATCTTCCGAAATGGTACGGCTGAAAAGTCAAAATATCTCCCTTGTTCGTCCGGCTGCGAGAAAGGATCAATCAGTAACGAGGTATACCGTATGTACAGCAAATACTCCTGATGTATGTCCTGCAACCCTGTGAATTCTTCGATATCACGGCGAGATAAACTCTGCAAATGAACCGGATAATTATCGTCTGTCATGAATTGAAGCAGATTAAGTGGGCGGATGTTCAACCGGTCTGTAATCCTCATGATTTCTTTCCATCCTGCGAGCATATTCCGAATGAGATCTTGGTTGATAGGCCCTTCCGGGTAGATCTTGTAAACATACGTCTGGACATCAGCGTTACCAAAAATCGCGTTCAAAGAAAAGTCATTCATGAACAATGCCGGATGCACATACAGCGAGATGTTTCGTGTCTCCGCTTCCAACGGGGAGGCCATCACTTCCATCACCACACCGAGCTGCTCAACCATTTTGCATAATTCGTTCATTCGTTCTGAAGGGGTTTGCGTGGAACCGATATATAGTTTTTTCTTCACGCCGGTTGTCACGACATGATTCGAGGGCTGACGATCCGCCCATCGCGTATCCCCACAATAGGTGGAGAAACTGATCACTTCGGGATTGTACCCTAACTCATTTACATACTGATGAACCAGGCGATTCGATCCAAATGTGGGAGAGATCAGCACGATGCACTGCACTTGCTTCAGGACATCCGGATTCACCTGACTTAATACCTGAACATAAGCATCCGTCGTCACAGCAAGAATCAGCGTATCCCAGCTGCCATCAATCCGACTGTACCCGGTAAAAATCCGATCCACTCTACACTCGCCTGCCACACTCCGATGCTTCTCATTCTGAACGCTTACCTGAATGTGCTGGTCATGACGTTTCAAGGAGCCGAAGAATTCATTGGATCGAAGCGATTCCCTTCCTGCCAAGCCAATGGTTGAGCCTCGTTGTTTCTTGAATAATACAGCTAGTTGAACGGATGCAGGCCCTGTTCCCATGATTAAGACTCGTTCAAAACCAATCATATGTGCCTCCTTCTCCTTATCCGACATACGAAGGTTTCTGATACAGTGCAATGTCAAACACATCGTGCGGTCGCAAAATATTGTCAACGAGTCGCCATTTTAGCGGGTCTGTCTCCTGCTGAGGGTAATTGAACAAGGACTTCAATCCATTGCCATATCGCATTGCGACAACAACGTCTTCATTCGTGAGTGAATGAAGCTGATCCAGGATGTCATACTTTATAGCGACCGTGGAACTGAAAATGATATGCGTGGCTTCTTTCGTAAAATCGAGTTCCTGAACAGCCGCCTTCTGCAAATGGATGCGGAGACCAGCCCCCAATGTATTCACCACAGTCTGACCTAATCCGATTGCCTCTTCATCAATATCAATGCCTACCACCTGTGCCCCCGTCCTTCTGGCGATAAGCAGGGGAGTCATTGGAAATGCACCCGAGCCGATCAGAAGCACCTTGGACTCTGAAGTGACATGAAAGCTGCCGAATTCCTTCTCAATGCATTCCTCAATATTTCTGAAATAATCCGCGATCTCCCCATCTCCGTGCTGCAGCTTCAATGCCCGATATTTCTCCATGATCGCTACACAGCGGGAAGATTGACACCTTAAATCCAGTACAAGCTGTTCAAAATCGGCGCTTCCCTCAAGTTCCTTCTCTGCCCAGAATGACTCGTGATGCTTATCGGTGATCCAGTGGGAATAGGCATTGATGGCAAGCTCCATCTGTTCCGCATGATGAACGGAATGATCGTATTTCCGGGCAAGTTGTTCAAAGCTACTCAGAAAATCATTCAACTGTCTGGTAAAATCCACGACCGTATTCATGTGCTTCCCCCTTATTCATGTCCAACTGTTGTGCATCAATAAATGCTTTCCCCTGTGCCACAATGCCGACAGAACCTTCAATGTGAATGCTCCCCAGCCCATGTTCATCGATCTGGGCTACAACTTTGATCGAACCTCCGGGCTGTTTAATTCGGGCAGCAATTTCTCTTCCTGTCTTCCAGGCCAGATAGGCGCCCAGCGAAGCCGTGCCTGAACCGCATCCCCGTTCCCATATCAGGCTATCCAGTCCCGGAACATAAATCAGCGGAGCCAACTCTTTGGAACGTGGATTGAACAACAAAATGCCAATCAGTTTGTCTCCCAGGGTTAGTCCAAGCAGACGCGCGAGGTTTTGTGCTCTTTTTCGGATCCCATCATCGAACCCGTCCACCTCCACCACGATATGAATGAACTCCTCATACCGGACAATAATCATATCCAGATCGATGCCTTCGTACGTTATGGTCTGCCGTCCAATCTGTCTGGGAATCGGCATGGTCACCTGACAAAAGTATTCATTCAGCTCCTTCCTCACTTGGCAGGTGATCAACTGATCTGTACCCGAGACCTCAAGCAGCAATTCAGTGTAATCTTGAGAATCCATCTCCTGTTCAGATGCAAGGTAGGCTGCCAGAGCCATACAGGCATTACCACAAAACTCTCCTCCGGCCATATGCAACCGTGCTGCAGCTCCGCGCTGAAGCGATGGCACAATAAATCCGACCTGCTCCGCATATACATGATCGTAGGACATGATGGTTGAAGCGATATGTTGGTACTCCTCTGCTGGATGACTTGTTTTCACCAAAACCGTCATGTTCTGTGTTGGATTAAACTTGATAAATTCGATCTCCTGTTTCATCCCAGCTACCTCTATTCCTGTTCATTCAGATTCGGATGAGTTTCACCTGTGCACGGCCCGCTTCTGTTAATAGTAATTTTTACGATTAATAATCGAGAAAAATATAGCATACAAAATTGAGGTCGTCAACAATATTTTTCCATTTCAAGAGAACTTCATCTCCCTCCTGTACCAGAGTGCAGATGTCTTAATGTACTGGAGATGTTGATGCTTCTTTGTTTTGAATCCATCTATTTATTTTGCATTCATTCTCTGCCTACTAGACAAAAAACGGTCACCCCAGGAGGGTAACCGTCTTTTTGAAAGCATACTATTTGGTTTTTACGCCATCACATCAATCACGCTGCAGCTGCAGGTTGTGCAGCGCTTGCTCCGCCAAAGCAGCGAGCAGATGCGCTCCCAGCGGCAGCGCCCGTTCATCAAGATCAAAAGCAGGATGATGCCACTCATGCGGTCCGGATGTACCCAGGAAGAGGAAGAGGCCCGGAACCTCCTTCTGATAAAAGGAAAAATCCTCACCTGCCGGGGAAGGCAGCGGTCGGACACTGTTCAATCCCACTTCAACCGCCACCTGTTCTGCCGCGGAGGCCAGCGAAGCATCGTTAACCACCGCAGGCGGTCCCTGAATCCAGCGCACCGTCGCACGTGTACCGTATGCTGCCGCTACACCAGCCACGACCTGGTTAAATCGTTCACGAATACGTGCACGGACTTTCTCGTCAAAGGTTCGCACCGTGCCATCCAATATGGCCTGATCCGGAATGACATTCCAGGCTGTACCGCTGTGTATCTTAGTCACGCTGATCACGGCGCTCTCCTGTGCACCTACATTGCGGCTCACAATCGCCTGCAAAGCCGTTACAATATGCGAGGCAACAACAATCGGATCGATTCCCGCTTCCGGTACCGCAGCATGTGTGCCCACCCCTTCGACGTTTACTACAAAACCATCTGCCGCTGCCAGAAGTGCTCCTTCCCGGATACCGACTGTGCCGACCTGAAGATCCGGTTTGTTATGCAGACCAAACACGGCACGGACGTCAGACAGCGCTCCGCTCTGAATAACCTGCCGCGCGCCTGTGGCTTTTTCCTCCGAAGGCTGGAACAGCAGCCTTACTTTGCCCGGCAGCCCGGACTCCCGCTGTTTCAACAATCGTGCAGCACCAATCAATATCGCCGTATGTGCATCATGCCCGCAAGCATGCATTTTGCCTGCAACCTGTGAGGCGAATTCCAGCTTCGTCTCTTCCTGAATGGGCAGAGCATCAATGTCTGCTCTTAGGGCGACAACTGGGCCGTCGCCCTGACCAATCTCGGCAATAAGGCCCGTACGAAGTGAATATTCGTCTGCAATACGTACCCCTTCCTCCTCCAGCCAACCACGAATAGCAGCCGTTGTTTCCCTTTCCTCGCCTGACAATTCCGGATGGCGGTGCAGATGTCGCCGAATCGCAATTAACCGCTCTGCAAATGCTTCATCCGTTACAATAGGGATGATCTGCGTGCGTCTCTCTTCTTCTTGCTCTGCCTGCGGCTTGGTCTGTTCCAGCTCACTCTTCACAACGTTGCCTCCTTCATCGTCATTCATGTACAGAAAACATGCAGGTCTGAATCCTCTTCTAACCAATAGCGGCTTTCGCAGGTTCGGATTCACTCCAGAATTCACCCAGTCCCTGTTCATCCAGTGCCTCGCGCAGCAATTCAAAAGAGCGAATGCGTTTCGCGAAATCACGCGTGGCTGTCGTGACAATCAGTTCATCCATGGCAAAATCATCCTGAAATTTCTGCAGAGCCTGACCTACCGTTTCCTTCGTTCCGCGAGTTACACTTGGCTCCAGAACCTCAATGCGATATTTCTCGTTCGATTGCCGTCCGAATTCTTCTGCCTGCTCCACCGAACCAACCGTCAGCACTTTGCCATTCTCCAGGTGGATCTTGACCAGCATGTGCTCACTCGCCAGCCCTTCAGCCTCCTCCTCACTCTCTGCCACAATTAATGATATGGCAAGAACGGCGTAAGGCTCCCGGCCCGCTGAACGGTTGAACTGCTCGCGATAGACACGGAGGGCTTCTTGTGCCACTTCAATATTGCTGTTAATAAACAAGGAAAATACATAGGGGAGTCCGAGTTCGGCCGCCATGCCAGCGCTATCGACACTTGCTCCGAGTACATACAGCTCTGCAGGTATCTCGGATACAGGTGCAGCACTTAAGCCGGCAAGTGGATGGGATTCATCTGCATGCGGTTCATTATGAATAAACTGCTTCACTTGCCGTATTTTCTCCTTCAGTGAGGCTGCCTCCTGGATTCCTTGCTGAAGAGCCTGCGTTGAACGGGGCAGTCCTCCTGGCGCACGTCCTATACCCAGATCGATCCTTCCCGGTCCGAGCGCTGCGAGCACATTAAAATTCTCAGCAACCTTGTAAGGACTGTAATGCTGGAGCATCACCCCGCCGGAACCCAAACGAATCCGCTCTGTATGTGCCAGCAAATGAGAAATCAGCACTTCTGGCGAAGAACCTGCCACATGCCCTGAATCGTGATGCTCCGATACCCAGAACCGGTGAAATCCAA
The DNA here is from genome assembly GCF_039831995.1 of Paenibacillus pabuli. Lineage (NCBI taxonomy): Bacteria > Bacillati > Bacillota > Bacilli > Caryophanales > Paenibacillaceae > Paenibacillus > Paenibacillus pabuli. The sequence goes on along the minus strand of NZ_JBDOIO010000004.1, from coordinate 365,796 downwards.
GCTGCTCTGCACGCTGCACCAGCTCAATGGTATGCCGGAATGCATCCACCGGCGTCTCCCCTTCATAGATTGGGGTCTGATCCAATATGCCAAGACGAATCCCCATACGTTTCTCCTCCTCCAATTGTGCTGCCGTATTCGGCTGCCAAGCCCGTTCTTGCTTCTATAACTGCCGCAGCAGCTCCCCAAAGGGCTCTGCAAACGGTGAATGTTCTTCTTTTAGCGTCACGACACTAATCTGCAACGATACACCAGCAACTTCATGGACCTGAATGGGAAACAGTTCCTGGTCCTGCACTTCCTTCTGCACGGTCAGTCCTGGCAGAAAGGCAATACCTGCTCCCTGCAGAACCAGTTTCTTCGCCGTTTCCGAATGATCCACATGGTATGTAATATCCGGCGGATGGTCCAGGGAGTCGAACGCACGGTGAATACGCAGCCAGTCCAGGGAACCGCATTCGAAGAAGACCAGCCGCTCATGGCGAATCGCCTCCATGCTGACGTGTCCGCGTTCAATAAATGGATGTCCCTTGTAAACATACAGTTGGATCGGGTCCTCATAAAAAGCAATGGTACGAATGGCCGGGTGCATGACCTTGCGTACAAACGCCAGATCAATCTCCTGATTAAGCAGCTTCGCGATCAACTGATCTGTCGTAGCGGTGGTGAGCTTGATGCTGACCTCAGGATAGGCTTCCTTGATTTTGGGCAGGAAGTCTGGAATGACATAATTGGATACCGATACAGTACTGCCGAGACGCAGCGCGTCCGGTGTAGTCCGGCGCTGCTGAATCTTCTGTCTGCCCTTTTGGATGACCTGCAGCACCTGCTGGGCGTACGGAAGGAACTTTCTCCCCTCATCCGTGAGCACAATCTGTTTGCCCAGCCGATCAAACAGCTTGCAGCCGAGCTCACGTTCCAGCGATTGAATACGAGCCGTTACAGATGGTTGGGACAAAAAGAGTACTTCGGCAGCCTTATTGAAGCTTCCGTAATGATTGATATATACAAACGCTTCAATGTTCTCAATATTCATAAGCGCCTCCGCATCCACGTCCACAGACGTTTGACCTTATATCAATTTAACCAATCAACTTACTCGGTTTTAAGCAATCGTAATACCATCCTTTTCCAGTGTCAATATCAATTCATCCAGCGAACGGTCCAACCGGGTTGTAATGTCCGCCGAGAGCGCATATTTCCCGTCTTCCAGACGCTCTACCCCTTGATCAATCGCGTAAACACCGCCCAGAATATGTCTTCCTCCAAGTGCAGTGATTACAGGCTTCAATGCATAGTCGATAGCCAGCAGATGGGCAATGGAGCCACCAATGACAAGCGGGAGAGACACTTTACCGCGAAGCCCCTCCTGTGGAATCAGATCCAGGAACAGCTTCAGTACACCGGAGTAAGATGCTTTATAAACAGGCGTAGCCACAATGACCGCGTCTGCTGCTTCAACTACGGCTAGCGCATCTCGCACATGCGAACTGTCGAACCGGGCCTGCACGAGGTCTTCAGCTGGCAGATCCGCTACATGTATCACCTCAACAGTAATACCTGCTTCGGTTAATTTATTGCTGCTATAATCGGTTAGGCCGGTCAAACGCGAACGTTTGGAAGGTGCTCCGGCAATAATAACGACATGAGACATCATTAATCTCCTCCTTGGAATAGCGGTCAAGCCGCTCCTTTTACTCTTGGATCAAGCCGGTCACGGATATCGTCTCCAATCAGATTCACTGCGAGTACAAACATAGTAATGGCAAGACCAGGGAAGGTACAGATCCACCAGGCTACGGTCAGGTAACCGCGTCCCTGCGAGAGCAGTGCTCCCCAATCCGGAATTTCCTTCAATACCCCAAGTCCAAGAAAACTGAGACCGGAACCCGTCAGGATGGAAGTACCCACCCCCAATGTTGCCATCACAAGCAGAGGAGACAGGGAATGCGGCAGGACATGCCGCCAGAAAATACGTCCGTTCGAGCCGCCAAGCGATCGTGTCGCTGTGATAAATGGCAGGCTTTTGACAGACATCACCTGCCCGCGCATAACCCGTGCATATCCCGGAATGGAGGCTACCGCAACGGCCAGTGCAATGTTAAGCAGTCCGGGACCCAGTGCCGCGGCTACGGACAGGGCCAGCAGTACGCCCGGGACAGCCATCAGAATATCGACGGTACGCATGATAGCTGTATCCACCATTCCGCCTACATACCCGGAGACAATCCCCAAGGCACTTCCCACCAGGCCACCGACAAGCACCGAGGCGAATCCAATCAGCAGTGAATCCCTGCTGCCATGCACGACGACGCTGAAAATATCCCTTCCGAAATAATCGGTCCCGAACCAATGCACAGCAGAAGGTGCCTGCAGGATTGCATCCGTCATCATCTGAGTTGGATCATAAGGAGCAATCCAGCCCGGAACAATGGCACAGGTAATGGTGAATAACACGACCAGCAGCGCTGCATAAAAGAATAACCGGGAAACCGCGAACGAGAAGCGGTAACCTCCCAAGCGGCGATTCCACAAGCGTAAACGCCCTTTGCTGCCGGTCCATGCCTTTTTGTCACCCACCAATGGTTTCATGCTCATAAGAATCCTCCTTCCTCATCCCTCAAGTACAGACGGTCCTCGCAGATCATGTGCGGACTGCACGTCTGACCCTTGGATCGATGTAGGCATACGATATATCCACCAGCAAATTCAGCACAACATAGATAATCGCCGTAAAAAAGACAACACCCTGTACAACAGGCAGGTCTTTCGCCATCAAGGCATCGGCAATAATTCGCCCGATTCCCTGTCTGGAGAAGACGGTCTCTACCACGACGGTTCCCGCGAGAAGATCCCCAACCAACATGCCAATGACCGTTACAGCCGGAATCAGTGCATTGCGGAGTGCGTGAACGTACATGATCGTTCGCTCCGTGAGCCCTTTGGCGCGCAATGCGACGATAAACGGTTCATTAATGATTTCGAGCATACTGTTACGTACCATCCGTACGATGAAACCTGCACCAACCAGACCAAGGGTGGCTGCAGGAAGCACCAATGAACCAAAGCCCTCCGAGCCCATGGCCGGGAACCAGCCGAGCTGAACCGAGAACAGCAGGATCAACAGAATGCCGGTCCAGAACGTTGGCATGGAGATGCCAAACAGTCCAACAAGACGGGCAATAAAATCAATCACGCCATTTCGGTGGATGGCGGACAGCACGCCAAGCGTGATACCGATGGTAATCGCAATGATGGAACTCAGTGCCGTCAGTGCCAGGGTGGCCGGGAAATGTTCCAGAATTTTGGGAAGCACTGGATCCGAGTTAATCATGGACTTGCCAAAATCGCCGCGCAGCATATCTCCGAAATAGTTCGCAAATTGAATGTAAAACGGCTGATCCAGACCAAGCTGCGCCCGCAAATTCTCGATCATCTCCGGTGTAGCCGAGGATGGATCCAGCATGAGCAGGACCGGATCACCCGGCAGAAGATACATGATGCAGTACACCAGCACCGAAGCTCCGAATATTACAAATAGTGATGTTGCAAGCCGAGTCAGTATCGTTTGAACCATACCGGGTCGTCTCCTTCCTGAATGCGTGATGGGCTGCTCATGTTATGGCTGAATTCGCACGTCGTTGAACAAGGGGTACCCAAGCGAATCAAACTTGACTCCCTGAACGGATTTGGATGCTGCTACCGTATAAGGGAATACATAGATCGGTAGAATGACCGCCTGATCAATCAGAAATTGCTGAATCTCGTTATAGATCTTCACGCGTTTTTCGGGATCCGTCTCCACCGCTCCCTGTTCCAGCAGCTCGTCGATCTTCGGATCGGACAACCCGGACAACGTCGGACGCTCCCCTTCTGCGCTCGTATGATAGAAGGCGTATAGGGCATTCGGATCGGAATTGACCTGGCTGTTGCCATACAGATCATAGTCCCAATTCTGATAAATGACGGTGGCAATGTCTTTCGTGATTTCAACTTCAACCGCGATGCCAACCTGTTTCAGCTGCTGCTGAATGATGGCAGCGATATCATTGCGCTTTTCCCGGTTTGGGGAACCATCAACATAACGCAGCGTCAGTTTCTGACCATCCTTTTCACGTAAGCCATCCGCACCCTTGACCCAGCCCTGCTCATCCAGCAGCTGATTGGCTTTGTTGATGTCCGGGTTGATGCTTCCTTCCAGCGAGGCATCGTAACCCAAAATGCCAGGAGACAATGCAGACCACGCTCGTTCGTAGTTGCCCAGATACAACGTTTTGACGATAGATTCCACGTCTACAGCGGATTGTACCGCCTGTCTGACCTTCACATCATCCCAAGGTGCTTTGCGCAGATTGAAGAAGAGTGTATATGGCAGTCCCACCGTATTGGCCTGCAGCAATTGCTGGTTCGGATCATTCTTCAGAGCTGCAACATTTTGCGGTGGGACGGTCTCTGCAGCGAGTACCTGACCGCTCTGTACGCTTCCGATCCGTGTCGCTTCCTCTGGTACAATTTTGAACGTGATTGTATCCAGATGAGGTGCAGCTTTGTTTTCGACTGTCTCTGGGGCCCATTTATAATCCTTGTTTTTGGTGACAACGATATCCGCATTTTCATCCCATTTCACGAAGGTATACGGCCCAGTGCCTACCGGATTTTTGCCCAGTTGATCGCCATATTTCTTGGCAGCCGTAGGTGACACGATACCCAGCAGAGCCTGGCTTAAGTTACCCAGGAAGGCCTGTGATGGTGATTCCAGATTCACCTTGATGGTGTATTCATCAATGACCTCGGAAGATTGATAGGGTCTGATCAACGCAAGGGAATTGGCAGCTTTGGTGGCAGGATCGATGACACGATCCAGGTTGTACTTTACGGCTTCAGCGTTAAACGGCGTGCCATCGTGAAACTTCACGTCTTCACGCAGCTTGAACGTGTAACTCTTGCCATCCTCTGATACGCTCCATTCGGTGGCGAGCCACGGTTTAATGGAACCATCAGGCAGCTGGACCACCAGATTGTCGTAAATGGTCCGGATGGCACGTACCGTGACGGCAAGGCCGCTCCGGTGAGGGTCCAGCGTATCCGGTGAAGTCGCAAGAGCGAACGTCAGATTCCCGCCCTCCGCTTCATTGGCCTGCCCACCACCTGATGCCTGAGCCGCACCGCTGGAGCTGCCGCCCGCTCCGCAACCGGACAATACCAGTACCAATACTGCTGCCAATGCCATAAATTTCATCCATGCGATAGACCTGTTCATATCATTTCCCCCTCTGTGTATACAGGTGTCATTTTTATTTTGTATATAACCTATGAGATAAGTCGGTTTTAAGATGCGCGACTATCAAATTTTAGTGTGATTACGTAATGTTCGTTTCCAAGCGCTCTTGATTCTTATGCCTGCTGCACTTGCTCCCGGGCTGCCGTATAACGATTCACTGGAATCTGCACACCGAGATTGCCACGAAGTGTATCGTGCTCATACTCCGTACGATAAATGCCGCGCTCCTGCAGAATCGGAACGACCAGTTCTACGAAATCAGACAGGCCACTTGGCAATTCCGAATGAATGATGAAGCCGTCGGCGGCCTCTGCTTCAAACCACTCCTGGATTTTGTCAGCTACCTGTTCCGGTGTACCCAGGAATTTGCTCTTCGGCGTAGCCGCACGCAATGCCACTTCGCGCAGCGTCAATCCCTGCTCCTTGGCATCCTTCTTGATTTTATCTGTGCCGCTGCGGAAGCTGTTGCTGCCAATGCCGTTCAGTTCAGGGAACGGTTCATCCAGCGGATATTGGGAGAAGTCATGGTGCTCGAAGAAACGACCCAGATAATCCAGCGCTTTATCAATCGTAACGAGACTGGCAATCTCCTCGTATTTACGCTCGGCTTCTTCTTCGGTCCGTCCTACGATTGGGCTAATGCCTGGGAGAATGACGATATCCTGAGAGGAACGTCCATAGGAAGCGGCACGCGTTTTGACATCCTTGTAAAAGGCTTGTGCATCCTCGATCGTATCATGTCCCGTAAACACTGCATCGGCTTCTTTCGCTGCAAGGGTTTTGCCATCGTCGGAAGAGCCTGCCTGGAAGATAACGGGCTGACCTTGACGGGAACGGGCAATGTTCAGTGGTCCTTGTACGGAGAAGAACTCCCCTTCGTGGTTGAGTGTATGCAGTTTGGATGGATCGAAGAAAACACCGCTTTCCTTGTCTCGGACAAATGCATCATCTTCCCACGAATCCCACAGGCCTTTGGTCACCTGCAAATATTCGGTTGCAATGCGATATCGTTCCGGATGGGTAGGGTGGTTGCTTCTGCTGTAGTTTTTGGCTGATCCTTCAAGCGGAGAGGTCACCACGTTCCAGCCTGCGCGGCCGTCGCTGATCAGATCAAGCGAACCAAACTGTCTGGCAACCGTAAACGGATCGCTATAGGACGTGGAGAGGGTTCCCACCAGGCCGATCCGGGATGTAATGGCAGCCAAGGCGGACAACAGGCTGATCGGTTCAAACCGATTCAGGAAGTGGGGAATGGATTTTTCGGTGATGTACAGACCGTCGGCAATAAAAACGAGATCGAACTTGCCTTCTTCCGCTTTCAGCGTCTGCCGCTTGTAGAACTCAAAATTCACACTCGCATCCGGTTGAATCTCCGGGTGTCTCCATGTGGTCATGCTGCCTCCGACACCGTGAACAATGGCTCCAAATTTCAAACTGCGTTTTGCTGTCATATACATTCCGCCTTCCCTCATATTGGATTTAGGATGATACATCAAGGTCCAAGACACGAAGTTTACAATTCCGAAACTCAAAAGTAACTATTCCTATGAGTTTGGTCAGTTTTATGATTTCACAAATCTTAACATTGCCCTGTGAAAGGGTCAACGGGGGGACTAATAGAACTTTTCTATATATAAATCAGAGATCTGAATAAGAGAAAATAAGTCGTGCGTTCCCGGATCCGGTCCACTGCCTCGGCAGCTTTCTACAGCCGGAAACGACGAATTCAATCCGATTGTGTAAAGGACAATCAGACAGCTGCTGCCTCGTCCGGCTGCTCCAGAAGCGCAGCAAGCTTCTCCAGATCCGGTTCCAGCAAAGCCTCATACTTGCCTTCCCCTCCAACCTCAATGACAGGAACATGCCGTATGCCGTATTTTGCTTCAAGCACATCCCTCAGCACATCATTGCCTTCCACTTCAATGTTTTCAAAAGGCTGATTCCGGGACGTCAAAAACGCTTTGACCTCTCCACAGAAATGACAGCCTGTTTTGCTCCATAGCACTACTTTTTTGGGTGACGTAGACATCGATAACCCTCCTGATTGAATTCTAGGATAAGCCGAGGCACGCCTCAGACCTTTTAATTCCTACCTGTTAAATAAGAATTATGGCTATTAATGTACTCTTCGCATCTTCAAGCGTCAATGGAGCTGCTAATAGAATAAACCTATAGCAACATAGAAAGATTAAATTTAATTTTTTTTTAAAAGGTAACTAGATCAATCCATCTCCGCTTGCCTCTTGGACCAAAGCAAAGACTTTCCGGGCCATTCCAACGTAATCATCAACCTCATCCGGACTTTGATCGATCGCCCATCTGAGGTTATCAAAGGTCTTCAGGACCATCACAAGTCTCATCTGATCCAGCTCTTGCTCATTCAGCCCGTAACTTTCTATAAAGGCTTCCAGTTGTACATGATCTGGCCCTTCTCCGTGGATCTGGCATCGTATCATATGGATGATATCGCCATACGGCACCACAGTGACTTCTGCATTTCCCCAATCCAGCAACGTAATTTGGCCTGTTGGAGCCACCATCGTGTTCTTCAATGAGAGATCGCCATGGCACAGGCCAAAACGGAATGTTTCCATTTTCAGACGCTCGAACCATTGTCTTACCCTTCTCGACTCTGCTTTCGTTAATACGCCAAGCTCAATCAAGGGGTCGTGCTCCGTCAAGCTATTGATATTGTACTGAACATATCCCTGCCAACTGCCATCTGATCCCGCATGTGGTGGGGAATAGAATGTACCCGAGACAGGGTCCATCCGTTCTCCAAAACCAGTCACCGGGATGGAATGAATCCGTTTTGCGTACTCGCCGAGTTTTCTCCAGACTTCAATCGTGCCTGTCGCTGCATCCAGTCCGTTATCTCCTTGGACAACCGTTTGAATCATATAAGCTGTTTCATCCGTAATTCCAACGGATAACGTCTCTGGACCAGGAATCCCCACGGCTGCTGCTTGCTCAATGCACCATTTTTCCTTCATAAAAATCGGATAATTGTCTTTATGGTTCATGCGCACAATAACGTTATGACGGTCTGTTTCGACTAGGCAAACCTGATTAACGAAACCCTTCCCCATGATCTGATGTGCTGCTTTGACCTTTTCCTGCAGAAAATGACTAGCTATTCGTTCGGCCAGTACGATGACTTCATCCTTCATTATGCACCATCCCTATATCGCTGCTTAAGTTAGCTCTGCGATGATTCAATTGGTCATAGTGTAAAATGAAATCGCTTACGTTTCAATCATTCTCTAAAAATAGATTGCCTTTTATGTAACGCATGGAAAGCCTGGATGCGAAATGAAATGGAGCCGTGCGCTGCACATTACATCTCGCATCATGCCGAACCGGTTCACAGCAAGCTTCATCTTTACAGATCTTCGTTTAAGAGCTGAGGCGGGGCGATGATGGGCAAGCCTTCTTGAATCGCATGCAGTTGTTCCGGAGACACGCTCATGACATGACCGGAATGTACGCCCCATCGTTCTGCTGTATAGACCGTTGCGAACTTTCTTCGTCTGCCCTCGCTGATCTGATACCGGACCTCTGGCGCATCAGCTGCAGCTAGGATACAGCCTTCCGTCCAACCGGTAGCCGAATCATGAATCGATGGAACATGCACATGCCTGACTTCAAGCGGCCAGCCCCGAATCTCGCCTGCTGACACCACAGCATCTCCGGCAGGGATCCCAAGCAGATCCGGTTTGGCTACCTGAACAGGAGATATCCCTCGCGGTACAGGAATATTCAGTTTGCGCCGCAGTCCTCCCGCCAGACGGTATACATCCCCTTTGGCATCAGACACGAAGCAGCCTTCCGGATAAAAGTCGCTGCTGCGTCTTGGTTTCGGTCCCCCGTCCTGACTGCCCTTCGTGGACATTTGCTGCCGCGGATCGGTTTTGCCCGAATGGGCGGAATCCTGCGCTGCCGATGAATTCGCCTGTGCCGTATGGTGCGCCAGCTGCAATGTTTTCGCGACCAGCGCGTGAGGATCTCCCCACTTCTTGGAATGAAACTGTTCGTTCCCCTTGTTCACTGCCGCAAAATCCTGTTCACCCAGCGCCTTCATGCTGACGCTGCCAAAGTGATGAATGAAGGCATCTCCTGCGACCGCAAGCTTATATCCTGCCAGCTTCACCCGAATCATCCAGTCATCGTCTTCAAAGTTGCCCACCGCATATCCTTCATCCAGATATCCCACCCGCTCCAGCAGTTCCCGTGAGAACAGCCAGCAAAATCCGACGAGCCGTTCGGTCACCCGGTGTTTTCCAGGGTCAGGCCGATTGTGTCTGGCAGCAAAGGACCACATATCCTGTACCTCGGAATACGGAACATCGATCTGCTGATCGCCTCCTATATAGTTGGTGACTGGACCGACCAGACCGATCTCCGGATCACTGTCCAGGCAGGCCATCATGTTATCAAGCCAGCCTGGAGTGACCAGCGTATCGTTATTCAGCACCACAATATGACGGCCTCTTGCCATCATTAGACCCTGATTGACACCTCCGGCGAATCCGCGATTGACGTCCAGTGCAGCCACTCTCACCATGCCGCCTTTACGCAGCATCGCTTCTGCCGTGCCGTCCTTCGAAGCATTATCCACTACGATGATTTCATATGGAGCAGGCGTATGTTTCTCGATACTGGATACACACTTAAGGACATACTCCCGCTGATTATAGGTCGGAATAATGATGCTGACCCCTTCAAATAACAGTCCAAATGAACTCTGTCCCTGTCTTACACCTTCATCGTATCCCCTGCTGTACCCTTGTTTGTACAGTTTGGCCGCTCTGGCCCCCCGCTTGCCTTTCCCTCTGCGTCCCGTCTTCCGCACAGAGCTCTTTCCAGCGGAATGCAGTTTAACTTCAACGGGGCCGGAAGCACCCCGATGCTTGGATATGATACCTGGTTTGCTCATGTTGCTTCCTCCATTTCCCCTCGTCCGGATGCGTCACGTGAACCACCCGCCAGACTCCATTAGAGATGAAGCTCTCCTGTGACCAATTTATCAGCCAAATGCCCAAAATCCAGAGCAACCTTGCCAAGTTCGCCGGCAATGCGCCGACATAGAATCACCGCCGGAATGCCTGCAGCTACCAGAGCGATATCGAAGGAATGCGCTGCCGTTTCCTGCACCACCCTGGGAACATCCATAACCCCGGCAACCGAATCAATAATGCCCGTCACATGTATCCCGCGGCTGAGAAGCAGTGCACCGAGCCCACTCGCCTGACTGCCGATCACCAGTACGCGGCGGCCTTGCAGGATAGGCAGCAGCAGTCCTGATTGATGCAGACTGTAATTAATTGTGGAACTGGTCAGCTTCAACCGGGACCAGTCAATCCCGAAGTGACGCATAACCGGGAACAACAAGCCTTGAAATGTGGGTGCCCGCGAGATCGGAACGCCTACCCAATCCGCCCCCTGTATGGCTTCGGCCAGCGCAGCCCGAATCTCGGGAACGGAGCGTGGCACCCCTGCGTAAGGCAGGAACGGGGCAAGCTCCTGCACCTGCTCGCCGGGCAGCACCGTATCGGCTGCCAGCGTCAGCAGTTCGCCATCTCCGAGGCGAACGACCGACAGGGGGCGCTGCGCATCCAGCGCCCCCCGGATCTGGCCCGCCACTTCGTGGGGGCTGGCCAGACGGGTGAGGCTGGGCGTGTATTGGCGGAACCCCGCCGCGATCAGATCTGCCGCCGCTACGGCAGGCAGAATGTGGTCCGGCGGGATGTGCTGCGCCACCAGCGCCTCACCGCCCGCGAATACGCCGTCGCGGTAGCCTTCGGCGTAGCCGCCGGGTGCGCCTGCCGGCTCTGCAGGCGGCAGGGCCTTGGCGCTGCCCGCGTGTGCAGCAGCGCCGGCTTGCCCCGCGGGGGCGACACCACCGTGCGGGTGGTGTTTCGCCTGGAGCGGGGCCGTGCCAGTACCGCGGGCAGGCATCGCCTGCGGCGTGCTGGCTTGCGGTACTGGCGCTGGCGCCGGCGCACGCCGCGCAGCCGGACGCGGCGTGCGCTTGGCTGCTGCGCCGCTGCGGCGGCCGTGAGCGGCGGCATGCCCGCGCCTGCCAGCAGTACGTCGGCGTGCGGCGGCCTTCCTGCCGACAGGCTTACGCGGCACGCCAGCACGCGCACCCGCCTTGGCCCGCGCAGTGCGATGCCCAGGCTTGACGGCAGCCCGCCGGGTCCCGGTCTCTGGGGTTCCCGTAACCATCAGAACGCCTTGCCCTTGAAATGCTGCCGGGTGAGTACCCCGCGGCTTACCTGTCACCTTGGCTTCCGTGTGCCCGGTCCGTTTCGCTACTCTCATGGCATTCCCTCCCTCGGCATGCACGGGAGCGCCGCTGAACAAAGCGCCGGAGCCTCCTTCCAGCTCCGGCGCAGGTTATATCGGGTCCCATGGGGCACCGCACAGCGGCAGCATCAGGCGCATGATGTTATGGCAGTTGTCCCTTCATGCGGACTGCAGCCTCCTGCAGCGATTCGAAGGTACCTGCATCGCTCCAGTATTTTTGCAAAATATCATACTCCAGGCCTCCAGCAGAGGCGTAGTGGTTATTGACATCCGTAATTTCAAGTTCTCCGCGTGCAGAAGGCGTAATGCCGTCAATCAGATTGAATACATGATCATCGTACATATAAATACCGGTTACGCAGTAAGAGGTTTTCGGCTGGCTTGGTTTTTCCTCAATGTACGATATGCGCTCCGGATGGTTCACGTCAAAGACCGGCACACCGTAACGTCTGGCATCATCCACCTCTTTCAGCAGCACCCGTGCTGTTCCCGCAGGCTGCTGCACATAGCGGTCAACATATGGCTTCAGATCATCACTGAACAGGTTGTCACCCAGCAGTACGACAAACTTTTCGCCAGGAAGAATAAAGGACTTTGCCAGATCCAGTGCTTCAGCAATGCCTCCCGCCTGCTCCTGAATCCGGTATGTCAACCGAACCCCAAGATCAGCTCCGCCGCCCAGATACTCCGTATACAGTCCTGCCGAATGTTTGCCCATCACAATCAGAATATCTTCAATCCCCGCCTGACGGAGTCTGTCGATGCCATACACTATCATCGGATGTTTACCGACCGGAAGCAGATGTTTGTTAATCAGCCGCGTCAGAGGATACAGCCGTGTTCCCGTTCCGCCAGCAAGAATTACACCTTTCATTCCACATTCCCTCCCTCATCGGATGTCTCAATATATTCAAGAGGATCGACATGCCATTTATGCATAAAAATCGAGCGATTACGTTCAAGCAATTGTTTCCATGCAGCCGGGTCCGTCTTCTGAAAACTCGCGCTGCCACGATGATGCACAAGCACATCCCTGCATACAAGCAGGCGATACCCTTGCATGCGAGCCCGATAACAATAATCATCATCCTCATAATGTCCAGGAGAATAGGCTTCGTCAAGCAAGCCGATGGACGCCATGACCTCTCGCCGAAACAACATGCACAGTCCAACGATGCGGCTGACTTCCTTCCACCTGGTTGGATCCGAGACATTGTTGGCTTCCGCTAATTGCAGGAACTGCTCCATGCTCCCGAAGTCCAGGTCAACCTGCTGAATCCCGCTTGCATAATTGGTCACCGGACCGGTGATCCCGATATTTGCTTCACTGTAGAGTCCGATACGAAGATTCTCGAGCCAGCGCGGGGTTACCGTGACATCGTTGTTGAGCAGCAGCAGCTCATCACCGCAAGCCGCACGCAGCCCGGCATTACAGGCTGCGGGGAAGCCCCGGTTCTTCGGTAATCGAACAAATCGAACCCGTTCACGTGCACAATAGGCTGCCGTACCATCGACGGAGCCATTATCCACAACTACAATCTCGTAAGGTGTTCCAACTCCGGTATACTCCCGGATGGCAGCAATGCACGGCTTCAGCAGGTCCAGTCCGTTATACGTCGGAATAACGATACTCGTCAGTGTCATCGGGCGTTCCTCCTGTAAGCCACTTCGGCCCGGGTTAACATCCGCGAATCCGTCTCATGCTCTGCTGTTGCCATCCAGGCTGCAATCGCCTCCAAGTGGTCCCCAATGATCAATCCCGCAACTTCATTGCCGCTGCCTGTATTCGTGGGACGCAGACGATTGGAGCGAATCACGTCCACCTGGCAAGGGGCCGTTACGCTCAGACCGTGCCGGATCGCCAGGGCTTGCGCCTTCGGCGGGACAGCCAGAGATTCCGGCTTAACGGTCAGGACCATTTTGCGGGAAAGAGCGTGCGGGACGGCGGTCAGGGAATTAGACCCCAGATCAGATCTTCCGAGTGTACGGTTGAGATAAGCCTTAATTCGGCTCACATCATCCTGCCGGGCAAACGGTGGCAGCAATGAGTTCAGATCATTCAAGGCCACATCGCTTCCCCGGTCCACAGCGTATAGAAAAGGGGCCAGCTGTTCTGCAGGAAGCACCATGTCCCCATCCACAAAAAGAATCGCTTCCGCTTCGGTCAATTTGGCTCCAAGTGCACGGCCTACATCATGTCCTGCACGATCCGGTTCATACACAAGAGTTATACCGGACTCAGCCAGCACCAGATCCAGACTGTCGTCCGTTGTTCCATTCAACACAACTATGATGTCCTTCAGTGGCAGCCGTTTTAACTGTGCCATTACTTTTCCCAGTGTCCGTTCTTCATTGCATGCACAGACAACAGCGGCAGCGGAATGATGGAGAGGGAGCGGGACGATATCCACTGGATATCCGGCACCCTGCACGTATCCTTGCATATATGCTTTCCCTGCCTGCATGGCAGCTTCATAACTTCCGATATTTCCCGAGATGGACTGCCAGTGCTCACGCCAGGCAAGACGTGCATGTTGGGGAGCCATCGCTCTATCTTCAGGTGCATGAAGTCCTGCCTGATGCCCTGACTTCCATACGGCATTCAGACTGGGTTCTGGAGCTTTGGCTATCGAACCCTTCTTCCGCCTTCTCCCGGGAATGTTCCGCCTGGACGCCAGTTGTCTTTTCATCGTCCGACGATGGCGGACAGCTCTCGTACGTTCCTTCATCTTCTCACCTCGTCAGACAGCGAACACGCTGCAGGTCGGAATATCCTCCGCGTGGACCAAGCTTGTCGGTGATCCACCTGATCGCTGTCAGATGATCATTCAGCACCACTTGGCTCAGCGGATCTGGCCCGCTTCGCCGTTTCACACGAACCGCATTCATTTTACCAACAGGCACATGGTGAACGGCGCGTACCTCTAATCCACCCGACACGGCTTTGGCCAATGCAAGCGGAGGAACCTCCAGCGAAGGAACGCCTATAACATCAAGTGCCCTGCGGCTTAACGCATGCGGAATGGCTGTCATGGAAGCTCCTTGCAGGTCCGGCCGGGACAGGATGCTGTTCAGGACATGCTTGGCCTCCACCACTGGATGTACAGGGATTCGTTTAACGGGACCGTCATAATCGTTAAGCGCAACATCTGTCCCATCCAATATGGCCTGCACATAGGGAGCGAGCTGCTCTGCAGGTATGGGTATATCTGCGTCTGTAAAGAGGAGGACCCTCCCGCGAGCAGCCGCTGCACCCATTCGTCTTCCTGCATCGTGACCCAATGCCTCCGTATACAAAAGCACTCTTGCACCTGCAGCCTGTGCCGCTGCTGCCGTGCCATCCGTTGAGCCGTTGACAACGGCAATCACTTCCGAATCCCTGCAGATGCGAAGCGCCTGCCTGATGACTCTGCTAATCGTCTTTTCTTCATTCATTGCCGGTATAATCACCGAAAGCATGGGTATGTGTGGGTTGATTTCCTCCCGTGTTGGAGGCATGACGTATCTGCGGATTCCAGCACCCTTTTTACTCACAGACTTTACACGTCGTTTGTTCAACTGCTTCCTCTTTCGGGTCACCAGTTTGGCAGCTGAATGAACAGTACGACGACGATGTTGCAATACGGTCACCTCCCACCCTCATAAATACTCAACATGCCAAGGGAGTACACGTTATTCTATGTAATTAGGGAATAGTGGAAACGGCGTTTGTCCTTACATTCCACAAGCTTCTGGCAGGAAAAGATTTTTCAGCCTCGTCTTTTAGTCCATATTCGTCAAAATAAGACTCGTACGTCTCCTCCTTCCCTTTTTAGAGGACCGACCGGCTTATATAGGAACAAAAGCGGTGTCCCGGACAATTCCAGGAACCGCTTTTGTGCATTTACTCCGTGGCTTGACGGCTTGACGCATCCTATTAATTCAAAGGACCTGCTGCAATCCAGGATAACAAACCATAGGTGTGCTTGCATCCAGCCGTACGGAACACTTCCAATACCGCTTCATCCTCACTCTGGGACAGCAGTGACACCTGGAATCCGCGATCATTACTCATTCCTACGATCACATAATGTTCTGATGCAAATGATTGCTCAAATGCTACGGTTACCTCAACGCATTCTTCATCTTCGGGCAGGATAAAGGCTTCCATGCCGAACTGCTGAACGACCGGCTGACGACTGACACTGCGAACCGGCTGGAATGACAGGTGTTCAGGACCGACTGCTCCATGCTGCAGCTGGCTGCTTCCAACAGCACCTTCTCCCAGATGCTCCTGCTTCACCGCTTGCTCGCTCAGTTTAAACTCCGCAATTTTATCGATTTCCTGCGGAAGTTCAGGTTGTGGCTGCTGTAACTGTGGCTGGACCACATCTGCTGCCATCAAGGAATCCGTCACGGTCTCTCCAAGCTGGTTGACTTGCGATGGCTGTTCCTGTTCTTGTTGTCCCAGCTCCTGACCCAAAGTCTGGAATGTCGGAGTTTCCTTCAGATCCGTACTCGGCAGCTCCTCGAGAGCTGCCGGTTGTGCTGGCTGTACAGCCTCACGTTCACCCTGAAGCAGCGCTTCCTGCCGTTTGATCGCTGCCAGCTGCTCCAGCGTTTCTCCACTAAACTGACGAATTGCATTCCAGATCTCTTCGCTCAGATGCGCCGGGCCTACAATGCCTGCGTTCAAGTGATTAGAGGTGATGCTTTGTTCAGCCAATTTGCTTCCGTTTACGCTGCCGTCGGCCAGTTTAGCACTCGTTACGGATCCATTTTGCAGATGAATCCCGCTGACCAATTCTTCTTCCAAATGAGCAGTGCGGATACTGCGTTCCTGAATATGATCAGCCAGAATCGTTCCATCCTGGATATGCCGGGATTGCACGCTTTTGTCTGACAGATGGATAGCCGCTACTGCACCTTCAAGCAATTTGTTGCTGTTTACACTGCCATCGGCGAGTTTCGCACTGGTGATCGAACCATTGTGCAGATGAATCGCACTTACCGATTCGGCTTTCAGATGGGAAATTCCAATGCTCCGCTCCTGAATATGATCGGCATGGATGGCTTTCTCCTGGATATGCCGGGATTGCACAGTACCGTCTGCGATATGAACATCGGATACGGCATTTTCAAGCAATTTGCTGCTGCTCACGCTGCCATCAGCCAGTTTGGCACTTGTTACAGACCCATTTTGCAGATGGACCGCATTTATGGCTTCTTCTTGCAGGTGGACTGTGCCGATACTATTCTCCTGGACATGACCAGCGAGGATGGTTCCATCCTGAATGTGGTGGGACTGCACACTTCCTGATGCAAGATGAACTCCCGATACGGCATCTTCAAGCAATTTGCTGCCGCTCACGCTGCCGTCGGCCAGTTTGGCACTCGTCACGGACCCATTTTGCAGGTGAACCGCACTTACGGCTTCCTCATCCAGATGGACCGTGCCAATGCTCCGCTCCTGAAGGTGATCTGCACGGATGGCACCTGCCTGAATATGCACGGATTGCACACTTTCCGATGCGATATGAACTCCGGATATCGTTCCATCCAGCAGCTTGCTGCCGCTCACGCTGCTGTCGGCCAGTTTGGCACTTGTTACAGATCCATTTTGCAAATGGATTGCACTCACCGACTCCTCATCCAGATGGGTTGTTCCAATGCTGCACTCTTGAATGTGGCTGGCTTGGATGGCCCCCTCCTGGATATGGCGGGATTGCACACTATGATCAGCAATGTGAAGATCCGATACCGCTCCTTCGAGCAGCTTGCTTCCGTTTACACTGCCGTCGGCCAGCTTGGTGCTGATTACAGATCCATTTTGCAAATGAATCGCACTTACCGCTTCCTCTTCCAGATGAGGTGTACCAATGCTCCGCTCCTGGATATGATCAGCAAGGATCGCTCCTTCCTGAATATGACGGGACTGTATACTTTCGGAGGTGATATGGATACCGGATACCGCATCTTCAAGCAGTTTACTTCCACTCACGCTGCCGTCGGCCAGTTTGGCACTCGTCACAGACCCATTTTGCAGGTGAATTGCACTTACGGCTTCTTCTTCCAGATGGACTGTGCCGATGCTGCGCTCCTGAATATGATCTGCATGGATCGCATCTGCCTGAATATGCTCCGATTGCACACTTTCCGTTGCGATATGAGCTGCAGTGATCGTACCTTCCAGCAATTTGCTGCCGCTTATGCTGCCGTCCGCCAGCTTGGCACTCGTTACCGACCCATCTTGCAAATGAACCGCACTTACCGACTCCTCTTCCAGATGAGTTGTGCCAATACTGCTCTCCTGAATATGATTCGCGAGGATGGCTCCCTCCTGGATATGACGGGACTGCACACTTTCGTCTGCAATGTGAGTGGCCTCTATCGTTCCTGCGACCAATTTGCTGCCATCGACACTGCCACTTGCCAGTTTGGAGCCTGTTACGGATCCTTCCTGGAGTATAATTGTACTTACCGCTTCTTCCTCCAGATGAGACGTTCCGATGCTGCGTTCATGGATATGATGTGGAAGAATTTCACCATCTTGAATATGGCGGGAATGTACAGCCCCCTGCTGCAGATGAACCGCACTTGTCGACTCTGCCTGAAGGTGTAACCCACTGATCAAGCCGGGTTGAAGGTGAGCCGCTGTGATGGATAAAGGTGCCAGATGGTCTGTTTCGACAGACCCCGGAGCCAGGTGATGGGAGGTAATGACCTGTTCAGCAATATGCTCCGCATGAATAATGTCTGGCTTCAGATGCTGTGAGTTCACGACATGATGATCCAGATGGTCAGACTTCACACTGCCGTCTGCCAGATGCTCGGAAAGCACAATGGATGGCTGCAGATGTTCACTGCCTATGGCACCCTCTTGTAATTCTGTCCCCGATACCGAGTCTGCGGTTAAATGGTCTGCAGTGATGGACCCATGACGCAGTTTGCTGCCTGTGATACTGCCATCGGCAAACAACTCCGGCGAACGTATTTCCTCCGATAAATGTTCCAGTGAGACAGCATGCTGCTTCAAATGATAACCACGTATGGTTCCGGCGGGAATATGCTTGGCGTTAATGCTTTCTGCCATGATCTTGGAAGAAGTCACGCTGCCATCTGCCAGTTTGGCTGAAGTGACAGCAAAGTCCGCCAATTTATCCGTAGCAACACTCTCTGGTGAGAGCTTCGGGGAGGTAACCGAATGATCTGTCAGATGCGGCGGAAAAATGGACCCTCCAGCCAGCTGGGCCGAAGTTATGCTGCCAGGAGCCAATTTGTCCGTTGTGACTGCCGCACGTGCAATGGCATCCGTTTCAACACTGCCCGGCTGAAGGTGAGGGACACCTACGGCATGTTCTGTCAGATGCTCCGCTTTCACGGCATAAGGTCTCAGGGCCTCGGACCCCACACTTCCTGGAGCCAGATGTGTACCCGTAACACTACCACCTGCAAGATGCGAGGATGCGACGCTTCCCGGAGCGAGCGCTCTGCTGCTAACCGATGCCGTTCCCAATTTTTCTGTTGTCACACTTCCATCCGCAAGCTTCACGTCTGTCACTGCAGCATCCTGTAATTCATACGTACCCACCGCAGCCTCAGCCAGATGCCGCTCGGATACCGCGCCATCTGCAAGAGCTTCCCCGGACACACTTCCGGTAGACAGATGAGGTGCCTCAATGCTTCCACTTGCAATGTGAATGGAGTGAATTGCAGCATTATCCACATGGACCGGTGTAATTCCCCGATTAACAATATGTTCTGCACGAATGGAGCCTTTGGCAAGATGTTTGGCCTGTATAGCTTCATCCGCAATTTTGGACGCAATGACACTTTGGTCTGAGATCTTGGAAGCCGTAATCGACTGCTCTAGCAATTTCGCGGTTCCAACTGACTGGTCTGCCAGTTTGCTGCTGGTTACGGCTCCCTCTGCCAAGTGTTCACTGCCGACTTCCCCTCTGCCCAGCTGATCCTTGCCCACCGCCTGAGCACGAATCTGGTTCGAACCGATGGAACCATCCAGCAAATGCTTTCCACTGAGCGAACCCTCAGCCAAGTGTCTGGTTTGTATGGATCCATCCTCGATCTGGTCACTTCCAATACTTCCAATAGACAATTGTGAACGACCGACCGCTCCTTCTGCCAGATGTGTTTGTTTAATTGCACCATCCTGAATATGGTGAGACTCGATGGATTGTTCTTCGATCTTGCTGCCTGTGACAGCACCTTCACGAATTTTGGATGTAGTCACTGCATCGTCAGCCAATTTGGACGTATGCACGGCGCCACCCGTGAGATGCCGGGTATCCACGCCACTGATGGCGATCTTATCTCCAGTTACGGCATGATTCTTGATCAAGTCTTCCGTAACCAGCATGCGGCTGAGATGCCTTGTGCCGATGGAACCATCGGCGATCTTGGACGAATCGATGACCTGATTGCCAAGCTTCTGCGAAGTAATGCTGCCGTCTTTGATTTTCTCGCCGGCAATGGACGCATTGCGTATTTTGTGACCGGACACAGAGCCATCAATCAGATGTTCCTCGGAAACCGAAGCCTCTGCAAGTTTGGCGGAGACAATCGCCCCATCAGCAATATGAATGCTCGTCACTGCATAATCCTGCAATGCTTCACTGCCGACTGCACCTGCTTTCAACTTGGAAGCATCCACGGAGAATGGAGACAGCTTGCTCTCCGTAACCGCAAAATCACTCAGATCATCCGTGTAGATATAGTGTCCGGTATGGCCCGGCATCTGGTTCTGGTTCAGAATCTCCAACCGGTCTTTGCCTGTGGTCTCCTGCTGGATGATATTTTGCTCCTCCAGAGCAAGCGAAGCCACACTGCTAACCTGAATCTGCTTTTCCGGGCTATCTTGCATCTGGATATCCTCGCTATCCGATGCTACGGGTTCCGGCTCCTTCGTTTCGTTTGCGATATCCAGGTCTTCCAGCTCGTTCGTAGAAGCAGGGAATTCCGTTGATTCATATATGGATTCTTCCGATGCCTGACTCGCTCTCGAATCCAGTTTATTCGTATTCAAGCGCTCTTCCCTATTCTGGGTTAGACCTGAATTCATGGTGCCTGCACGGCGTTCGGTCAGTTCCAGTTCTTTAAATTTGGGACTCACATGCCGCAGTTTCGGCGTAGGAACCTTCTTATTGCCTTTTTTACTCATGCAGCTTGCTCCTTCCTCTAACGTTCATCTCCGGCATCATATGCTCCGATATGGGCATCTGCCACTTCATATCACGACTTTTAAAGGCAAGATTGAATGAAGGAGCGAGTCAAACTGCAAGTGATGTACCTGTCCATGGTGAAATAGGCTGTGCTCGGCTATAGATGAAAGGCGGCTGTCCACGCCCCTGCTGCGACAATGTCATACGATACTACATAAGCCTTCCGTATACATCCGTAAAACGGCTTCCAATGCTCTCTTTTAGTCTTCCCTTATCCGAGTTCAATGGATGTAGAGCTAATAACAACACGCCGGTGCATGAAGGTGCATCATGATTCCGGTCTGCGTGATCGTGATGTCCAATCATGCGTTGACAGGCCGGCATCCCATATATGGACGATCCATGTCGCGATAATATTGAAGGAGGAACGGTCATGCCCCCAGAAACGATCGGCATTATGTTCGATTCACGCATGTACCGGGGGATACCGGCCGGAAGGACCGGTCAGGAATCGCTCGCGAATTATGAGCAGGCAGCAGCCTGTTATGGATTAATTCCTTGCTTTTTGCGGCTTGAAGATGTGGATTCGGAGACGAAGACCTGTCTGGCATATGTCAAAAAGGATGGAGTATACGTTCGTCAAAAAATGCCTTTACCTCCCGTTATCCATAATCGTGCGCTCCAGCTTCGCCGGGCAGATCAGCATGAGGTGACCAAGCTGCTGCTGCAGGGCATTCAGGTATTTAACGTTCGGAATCGGTATCGCAAGGATCATATTCATGACATGCTTCACCAGGACCCTGTATTGAAGAAACATCTGCCTCATGCAGCCAAAGCTGCACCGGAGTCTCTGGCTTATATGATGGAACATTATAATGATCTGATCATCAAACCGTGCAGCGGCAGTATCGGACACGGTATCATGCGTTTGTATAAACGAGACGGGGACTGGAAATTGACTTGCCAGACCAAGGCTTCCCGCAAAGGCTGGGCCACATTCCGGCTCAGCAGGGGGCAACTGCCCTCAGCCACTTTGAGACGTATTTTTCGCCATGCGTATCTCATCGAGGAACGGATTCCGCTGGTTCGTTACGAAGGAAAACCCGTAGATCTGCGTGTATCTGTACAGCGGGGGATTGACGGACTATGGGGCATCACGGGCATGTTCGCCAAGGCAGCACCAGCCCACACCTTTGTCACCAATATTGCCCAAGGGGGCAAAGTCATGACCCTGGCAGAAGCCTTGGATGAAGAAGAACTGGGCCTCAGCATTGCAGAGCTCGAAGCCCAGATCAGTGCAGTCGGACTGCGAGTCGCCCGCACACTGGCTTCCAGCCTGCCGCATCTTGCCGACCTCGGTCTTGATCTGGGCATTGCCAGGAACGGACAGATTTACTTCATAGAATGCAATGGACGGGACCAGCGCTACGGTTTTCGCAAGGCGGGAATGCCTGAACACTGGAAAGCCAGCTACCGTGAGCCCATGGCATATGGACGTCTGCTGACGGAGCAAAATTCGCAGATTCCGCGTCAGCCGCAAACCTACCGTAAGTACCCGTATTGATTTCGCTGGCATTCTGTGTCAATATTATGCAGAACGGCCGGTCCTGCCGGCCTTGAAGTTCGCACTAACCCTAAGGGGGATATTCATGGCAAAAACGCTGTTGCGGTTAATGACCGAGCTTTCTTCTCGCAAATGGATCTCCCGGACTGTGGGAGCCTTCTCCAAGAGCAGAGGAAGCAAGGCATTTATCCCTTATTTTGTCCGGACCTACAACATCCCTGTTCAGGAAGCCGAGAAAGACTGGAAGGAATATCGTTCATTGAATGATTTCTTCACCCGCAAACTAAAGCCGGGCATGCGCCCGCTGGATCTTTCGGAACATGCACTCATCAGCCCTGTTGATGCCAAAATTACGGCAGCCGGGCCGGTATCTGCAGGCACCATCCTGAATGTTAAGGGACAAAATTATACACTTGCTGAACTATTAAACCACTCACCGCATCTGGAGAAGTACAAGCACGGCTATGCATTCGTCTTGTACCTCAGCCCTCGTGATTATCACCGGATTCATGCACCCGTCAGCGGGCGCAGAATCGAAAGTGAGCATATCAAGGGCAAGGTTTACCCTGTTAATGATTTTGGTCTGACCCATATGAAATCGGTGCTAAGTCGAAATGAGCGTCTGATTACGTATATCGGTCATGCTTATGGAGAAGTGGCTGTCGTCAAAGTCGGTGCCATGAATGTAAGCAGCATTCAGTACGCGGATACGGCCGCAAGTACTTGGGCACAAGGCGATGATCTGGCTTATTTTGAATTCGGTTCCACCGTGGTACTGCTGACGCAGAGCGGCACATTTGAGCCTGACCCCAGACTGCAGCCGGGGGATTCCGTCAAAATGGGTACACTGCTCGGCCGCCTGAAGCCAAATCGCTGAATACTCCGGATCCAAATAAAGAGGATGGCGCAAGACCTGATTGCAGGTGCTTGCGCCATCCTCTTTAGGTTTGAAACCTTATCGTTTTACAGTAGTCACTGGAGATTCCTTATATACATTCAATACGAAACATCGCTCCGTATGTATAAGCCCTCTGACTTTTCTTCAAAACCACACGTCCTGCAGTTCCTCCGCCGGTTTGAAGCGACGCAGACGGTTCCGGAAAATAGTGCATCCCTTCATAGAGCATCCCCGGTTGCGGATCCGCCGTTTTCCGTTCATCACAAGTTCCCCCTTTCGTTTCGTCTGGAATGCTACTTACTTACCCCTGGCCCCCAGACTTGAAACGTTACCTGATCTCCGGCTCCATACCTAACGAATCTCGGAAGGACTTTTGCCGGTGTATTGCTTGAACTGACGACTGAAGAAAAAGATATCCCGATACCCAAGGGCATCCGCGACCTCGGTTACATTCATGCCAGTGTGTACCAGCAAATGCTCTGCGCGCTCAATGCGCATGCGAATGATGTACGATTGGACAGAAGAACCGATCAATTCCTTGAATTTGATGGAGAAGTACCGGGGCGACAAGCCCGCACGTGCAGCCAGATCCTCTACCCGATGGGTAATCCCCGGATGCTGGCGTACATAATTCGCCACTTCCTGAATCACATCCGACAGCTGGTTGCTGACCCTTTTCTCCACAGGTGCTTCCGTATCCGCACGCAGCAAATGAATCATCAGCTGTTTCAAAATAAGTCGGCTCTCTTCATCCCGCCCATATACATCGGATAGGAACAGTCTTACATACCGGGCCAGCAAATGCTCAAATTCCACCGTTTCCAGTACCTCACGATAAGACTGGGGTACGTCATTAACGGGTATATCTACATCAAAATGAATATACGTAAGTACCAACGGTTTTTGCTTGTTATGCGTTGCAGTAGGATGGTCGCCTGGTCTGAACAGGAAACAGCTGCCCTTCCCAACTTCATACGACCGGTCATTCAGCACAACGGTCCCTTCACCACTCCATACATAAAATAAATCATAGTTCTGCATCGGTTTTTCCCGCTTCTGCCACTTCCATCCCGGTTCGCAGACAATTTTGGCGACGGCGGGCAAAATAACAAAAGATGACGGCGATGCCTGCAGCATGTCGCCACTCCCCCTTGAAAGTTAATCTCTCCGCATGTTGCATCATTGAATTCCAATCGCCGATAGATCGCTTACGGTTAACAGGCCGTAGAATTAGAACACAATCCTTCGGTTCAGCCTGTCCCTAAACTCAGTACGCTTCCTGGATCTGATGCAAATTGCTTGTATGTGATTTTTGCTCCTCCCGGAGCGAAATGTCTTCATCCATTATACAGCGAATTTCAGTGAAACGAAAATGTACTCTTCTCCCATGCCAGCCGCAGTCTCCTGATCCCTTCCGTAATTTCCTCCTTCTCCAGATGTGCAAAACCAAAACAGACGGCAGGAGGACTGGGGATAAGTTGATAACGCGCGGCATCCCGAAATAACACGCCTTCTTCCTGTGCAATCGATTTGAATTTCAGGAAACTGTCCGGACTGTCATTCCAGGTGGCATAGATGTGAAGTCCTGCATCCCCTGGCTGCATGGTGAATGCCTCTGGTAACTGATGCAGCATCTCCTGAACAAAAAAAGCATGTCGCTCCCCATATAGCCGGGTTAACCGTCTCAAATGCCGCAGGTATCCTCCCCTGCTCATCCATTTAGCCAGGGCTCGCTGTTCCAATAATGCAGGAGGGACCGGTTCGTACAGGGCTTTCGCTGCCAGTAGCGGCAACACCAGACTTGGTGGCAAGACAGCATAGCCCAGCCGGAAGGAAGCAATCATCGTCTGTGAGAATGATCCAACGTAGATTACCCGCTGCTCGCGATCCAATACTTTGAGCGGTTCAATCGGTCTGCCGCCCCAGCGGAATTCACTGTCATAGTCATCTTCAATAATGACGGCATTACGCTTGGAAGCCCATGCAAGCAGTGTCTTGCGTCTGTCGAGTCCTAACACGGCACCAGTCGGGAACTGCCGGGTTGGAGTGACGAACAACGTCTGTGCGTTCCAATCTTCAGGGATGATGCCCTGCGAGTCCACACTTGCCGGGACGATACAGCCCCCACAGGCATTCACCGCATGCGCGATTCCCTGGTAGCCCGGATTTTCCAATATGACTTGCGCCCCTTCCGGAATAAGCAGCTGCGCCAGCAATGTAATGCCTTGCATCGAACCGCTGAACAGCACGATCTGGGATGCTTCCGCCTGAATCCCCCGCGTCCATCTCAGATGTGAAGCGATGGCCTCACGCAGCTCAGGGTCCCCTGCTGCACCGCTCTGCTCCCGCCAATCACTCCGATGTACGGCGGCGAGTGCACTTTTCCACTCCGATGTGGGGAAGTGGCCTGCGGGCATTCGATGGACATGAAAATCGATGACGTGCTGATCCTGGACAGAGACAGATCCCACAGCTTTTTGAGTATCCAGTGTGCTCACGCGTTCCCCCCATGGAGACAGGTGAATAACTGCTTCCTGCTCCCCTTTTTCCTCTGCCGTAAACGTGCCTGTAACGAATGTACCTCTGCCCCGATGTGCCTCTACGTAACCATCCGCAAGCAGCATGTCGTATACCTGTGCTACAGAACCGCGTGACATGGCATACTGGCTCGCAAGTTCTCGGGTGGAAGGGAGACGTGTTCCGCCAACGAGTGTTCCCGCGTGAATGGCATCGCGCAAGGCATGGTAAAGTGCCATGTATTTATAACGATGCTGGTGCTCATAGGAATCCAAGGGTAGCCACAGTTCCATGTCTCTCGCTCCTTTATTTTTAAATCGTGCGTCTCGATGCCTCTTACTCCAGGTTCATTGAATCTTTAACTTTCCAAGTATGCAATTGGCCTATAAAAATGAATGTAAATTGGATCTATTTTTATGTCAATGCATGTTTTATCGTTAGGTCAACGGTGCAGCTTGCCATTCAAGTTCATGACCAATCACAACCAAGGGGGAAATATATGAGACGCAAAGAATTTACGGTAGATGAAGAAAAAGAAATTACTGCATTTCTGGATCAGTGCTCCTTCGGATTTCTGGGAACTGTCAGTCCGGATGGGCAACCACGGGTAACCCCGCTCAATTTCGTATATATGGACGGATGCTTTTATTTCCATGGCAGTCTTGCCGGGGAGAAAATGAAACAGATCAAGCATAATTCCTCGGTCAGCTTTACGGTGGCTGAAGAGTTTTCTCTGATCCCCTCTTACTTCAGTGATCCCGAACTGGCTTGTCCCGCAACCTCCTTTTTCAAAAGTGTCATGGCATCCGGACAGGCAGAGCCTGTTCAGGATCTGGAAATCAAGGGCAAGGTACTGCAGCGGTTCATGGAAAAGCTTCAGCCGCAAGGTGGATATGTCCCCATTGACGCTGCCGATTCCCGGTATACGGGTAGATTAAAGGCTGTTGCTGTCGTTCGAATCGTGCCGGAACATCTCAGTGCCAAGTTCAAATTCGGACAGAATCTCTCCACCGAACGTTTCGAGCATATCAGCGGGCAGCTGAAACAGCGCAATGAGGGAAGAGATGCAGAAACAGCCGAAATGATGCGGAAATATTGCCCTTTTCATCAGCAATAAAATTTTACTCTTCTTGTGATACCATGGGAGAACGTGCCCGAATTCCATCTGATGACCTCATGCAACAACGCGGTAAAGTGATATAACTGTCATATTGCGTAATTTCCGTGACGGGGGGATGTCAAGGTGATATAATGTTAGGCAGTTGAATCCCAAAGACTTGGAAGGATGAAAAGAATGAATCCACTGGCTGAACAGTTGAACGAAAGTATTCAGGCAGGCAGCAGTCACGTCTACTCCATGCTGTCGCAGCTCGGCAAAGAGATCTATTTCCCAAAAGAAGGTATCCTGAGTCAGTCTGCTGAAGCAGCAAGCCTGGCCAAGACCTATAATGCTACGATTGGTATTGCTCTGGAGGGCGGTGTGCCGATGCATCTTCCGGTTATTCAGGAGAAGCTGTCTGCATTCCAACCGAAGGACCTCTATCCTTACGCTCCGCCTGCGGGTAAGCCCGAACTGCGGACGGTATGGAGAGACAAGATGCTGAAGGAGACCCCTTCACTTGAAGGCAAAACGTTTGGCAACCCCATTGTGACCAATGCATTGACTCATGGACTCAGTATTGTAGCCGATCTCTTCGTTGAAGAAGGGGACGCTGTTATATATCCGGATAAAAACTGGGAAAACTACGAGCTGACTTTCGGAATTCGTCGTCATGGCCAGCTGGTTCATTATCCCCTGTTTGATGACCAACTGAACTTTAATAGTCGCGGACTGCTCGAAGCACTTCTTGCACAGAAGGGCAAAGGCAAAGCCATCGTGCTGCTCAACTTCCCGAACAATCCAACAGGCTACACGCCTGGAGGTAAAGAAGCCGATGCGATCGTGGACACGATTCGTCAGGCTGCGGAAGCAGGTGTAGACGTGGTTGCCGTGACAGACGATGCTTACTTTGGTCTGTTCTTCGAGGATTCCATTCACGAATCGTTGTTTGGCAAATTGGCCAATATTCATCCACGCGTGCTCACTGTCAAAGTGGATGGTGCGACGAAGGAAGAGTTCGTATGGGGCTTCCGTGTTGGTTTCATCACTTATGCACATGAAAATGCTGCGGTTCTGCATGCGCTGGAGCAAAAAACACTTGGTATTATTCGGGCTACTATCTCCAGTGGTCCGCATCCATCACAGACCTTTGTCCTGGATGCACTGAAAGCACCGGAGTTTGAAGCACAGAAACAGGAGAAGTTTGAGATCATGAAAGGCCGTGCGAACAAGGTGAAAGCCATTCTCGATAGCGGTAAATACGGAGATGGCTGGGATTACTATCCGTTCAACTCCGGCTACTTCATGTGTCTGAAGCTAAAAGACGTTGATGCAGAAACACTTCGTTCCCACTTGCTGCACAAGTACGGGGTAGGCACCATTGCACTGGGTGAAGCTGACCTGCGCATCGCCTTCTCCTGTATTGAAGAGTCCGGACTGGAAGATCTGTTTGATACCATCTACCGTGGCATCACCGATCTGAAGACGAACTGATTCCAATCAGGCTTCGCTCTTGTAAAAAATGAATAACTCAGGACGTTCTCAGGCTTCTGCCATGTCCTGCAATATAAACAGCCCTCAATGGGAAGTATGTACACTCACTTCCCATTGAGGGCTGTTTGGTATGATTTCTTTTTCAGCGTTAGAGCTTGCTTCACCTGAAATCCATTTATTTCTCAATGATCCCGGGCAGTGGCCCAATCAGCATAAACCCAAGGCACATAATATACGATGTACGCAAGAGCGTGCCAAACACCACTCGAAAGGGGAATGACCATGTCTGGAGTTGAAGATACAAGAGGCGGTTATGGATGCGGCGGATTCGGAGGATTTACAAATACAGGCGCGATTCTCGTTCTGTTCATTTTGCTCGTAATCATCACTAAATCGTTCCTCTGTTAGTTCCAACCTCCGCTATGCGGGAGAGACAGTTGGTCTGACCACAACAAAAAGACGGTTATTTGGGGACTCAGCCCCAACATAACCGTCTTCTTTCGGCACTCATATATTAGCAACACCCTCGCTACTGGGTCAAACTTCTTCCAGTTCGCGTTTGCATCAACAAGGTCAAGCTCACTCGTCCTCTTCTTCCTTCAACCATTTATTGCCCTGTGAACGCCTCATGACGTAGATCACCAGCGCACCGAGCACCAGCGCTATGCCTGTAACGCTCAAACCACTCATTCCGGCAGCCCACATCGGAAGCCACATCAATAGAGCAGCAATGGCATGCAGATTGAAGATGAACCCGAGCACCTGAGAACGGCGGCTCTCTGCAGAGATGGGATAGATCATGATCCAGAAGGATTCACCAAGACTGCGGCGTAATGCGCCGAGCTGAACACCAACCAGCAGAAGGAAGAACAGATACACACCCACGCCAAAGTAACTTCCCGCTGTCCACCAGCTGAGCAGTATGCCCATTACAATCAGTCGCAAAACAATGGAGAACACTTCGGTTCGTATGAATGTTTTGGTAATGAGATAACGATAGGCTTTTCCTGCATTCCAGGGTAGTCCGCTTCCCCATTTGCTGAGCCAGCGGCGAGCACTTACTTTCTGGCCAGATGACGGCACATCCACGAACCAGCCTAATGTCCGCATGACCCGGCCGGCCTGGCCCCGCTCCACCTGAATCAGTCGTTCCCAGGCAATCCGGTGCTTCACCGGGAAGCGCAATGCGACCATATAGAGGACCGCCAGTAACAACAGGAACCAGACACTACGCAGTGGAGGCTGCCACAACCATGCGGCAATCGCCAGTATAGTCAGCGCCCAGCGCAGTAAACGATAACCCCTGGCTGCCCCGGTCTGAACCATCCGCAGCTCCTGCCAGGCACCGTAGCTCGCCAGTCCTTTCCAGAGGAGCAAAAGCACGATAAACCAGCCAAATGGCCGTGCATCCTGATCTGCCCGAACATAGAGAGGCCACAGCGTAATAAATACGAGCAGCATGCCCAGACTTTTGTAGATAATTCCCCGGGCAAAACTGTTCTTCAGATACTCCTGCATCCGGTACTCCTGGGGTCTCAGAAATACGATATCGGCAGGATGCAGGTATGTACGATAACTGCTGAACAGGACCAGCGGTGCCAGCAGCAGCAAGGCAATCCAGCGAATCGGAAACCCTGCAGGAATGTTTTGTACAAATGAGGTATACCAGGCAGAGAATGCAATGACGAGAAATAGAAAGACCATGGCCACGCCGCTCTGTATGACATAGCCCAGATAAGGAAGAATTCCGTTCCAGAATCCCGTGCGTCTTTGCTTCCATAACAGCTTGAGATCCATGCTTAATCCCTGCCCTGCACGAGAGAGTAGAACATGTGCTCCAGCGCTGCATCCGAGTCTCCGAACTGGGTACGCAGCTCATTCAATGTCCCATGAGCGATAACCTGTCCGCGATGCAATACAATAAAGCGATCGCAGTAATTTTCAATCGTGGACAGAATGTGCGAACTTAACAAAATGGATGATCCGGATGCCTTCATTTCCAGCATGAAATCAAGCAAAGAACGAATCCCGAGCGGGTCCAGCCCCAGGAACGGTTCATCGATAATGTATAGCGGGGGTCCTGCAACAAAAGCACACATGATCATCACCTTCTGCCGCATCCCTTTGGATAGGTGGGTCGACAGACTTGTGCTTTTCTCCCTCATGCGGAACAAGTCCAGCAATTTCTCCGTGCGGTGTTTAAAATCCGCTTCGGATACGCCATATGCCCTGGCCGTGAACTCCAGATGCTCCATTACGGTCATCTCGTCATACAATTCGGGTGACTCCGGGACAAATGCCATCGCCGATTGATAAATCTGCGCGTCCTCGTCCCGCTTCTTACCCATGACCCGAACCTCCCCTTGCTGGGGAGTCATCAAGCCTAAAATATGTTTCATTGTGGTACTTTTTCCGGCACCGTTTAATCCGATCAGTCCGACCATCTCTCCGCGTCCAACTTCGAGATCGATACCGTGGAGGACCGGCCGTTTGGCACTGTATCCTCCGCTTAGCCCGCTGATTTTAAGCACGGGCGATTGTCCGTTATCCATCAATCCCTGCACCTCTTTCGTCAGGTTTTATTCTTCGGAACGCGGTGTATTTCCCTTGCTCCATTTGGGTGCACCCTTATTTTTGCGATCCTGATCCCGCTCCGTTCTTCCAGCATTGTGAGCAGGCTTGCTGCTCGCTCCTCGCTGGTTCGACACAGCTGCTCTTGCGCCGCCGTTACGGCTTGTCTGACCTGGCTTGCGGTCTCGGGACTGTCCCGGTTTTCTCGAGAAAGAATGACCTTCAGGCCGGGTGTCCGGACGCGGTTCAGCCTCAAGTACTTTACCGCCGAACAAGACGCGTTCCGGCAATTCGATGCCAAGTTCACGCGCGAATTTGCGCATGATGAAGATTTGCGTTTCATCCACGATCGATAACACAATCCCACTGCGTCCCATTCGTCCGGTGCGTCCCGCACGGTGAACATAGTGCTCCGAGTCAAAAGCAGGGTCATAGTTGATGACCATTGGCAAACCTTCAATATCCAATCCTCTTGCCGCGACTTCGCTGGCAATCAGCAATTTGATTTTGCCATTGCGAAAAGCAGAAAGTACGTTGCTCCGGGTTACCTTATCCGCATCACCATATAATGCAGCTGCAGAAAGACCCAAATGATTCATTTTCGCTTCAACCTCGCCGATGTCTTCCGTAGCATTCACAAAGACGATGGCCCGATCAGGGTTATACTGTCTGACCAGACGGCGCAGCATATCGATTTTGTTTCGGGTCTCTTCCACAAAATAATAATGCTCCAATCCCGCCGCGGTTGCCCGGTCCGGTTCGATTCCAATCTGGACAGGTTCCTTCATCTCACGCTTGGCAAGTCCCGAGGTATGCTCATCAATGGTCGCAGACAGGAAGATCAGCTGACGGTCCCGAAGGGCACTGCGCAGCACAAAATCCACATCACTCACACCCCCCAGTTGGAATACCTGGTCAGCCTCATCAATGACAATCGTGGACACGTTGTGCATTTTCAGCTTTTTCAGCGTAATCAGTTCCTTCAGTCGTCCCGGTGTACCCACAACCAGTTCGGGATGCTCACGCAGTTTCTCAATCTGGCGTTTGACAGCTGCACCACCAATAAGACCAAGTACGCCGATACCGCGTTCCTCCCCATACCGCTGAGCTTCGCGCACAATCTGCATCGCAAGTTCTTGCGTAGGGGCTATTATAAGCTTTTGTGTACCTTTGACATCACTTTTGATGGATTGCAGCAATGGCAGAAGATAAGCAAGCGTTTTGCCTGTACCTGTCTGGGATTTGGCAACCACATCGCGGCCTTCCAAAATAATGGGTATGGTCTGAGCCTGTACCGGAGAAGGTTCGTTAATCCCGTGCGAAGCGAGAAGGGCCTCCAGATCCTGTGCCACTCCAATTGAAGCAAATGTTTGATTCGTCATGTATGTCCATCCTTTAAATTTATTCTTACGATGCTATTTCCTGCTTGTACTTCTGAAGCATAAGCCTGTCATCACATTATCTTTCATTATATGCGAAAAAAGGCTGTGGACCAAATCTTATTCGGCAGCTCTAATCTTGCGCGCAAAAAAAGAAAAGCCCCTCGGCGGAGCTTTTCTCTCATTCCCTATATAATGCCTCGATTGCTGCATTTCTACTTCTGGTTCATGACTCCATGCGACAGCCGGTCAGCGAGCCGCGGGAACAGCTGATACAGCCATATGCCTGCCGAAGCGAGTCGTGGCAGATTCACTTCTTCCGTGCGTTTCTTCATCGCCCGGATCATATGCCCTGCAACGTCTTCCGGCTTCAGCATCATCCAGCGCACATTGTTAACGTAATTCCCGGAAGGATCTGCGCGATTGAAAAACGGTGTATCAATGGGACCCGGGTTAATGGTCGTAACCGTCACTCCGGTCTTGCGTAGCTCCTGACGCAAGGCATTGCTGAATCCAAGTACGGCATGTTTGGTTGCTGTATAGGAAGCCGATTTTGCCGTCCCGATTTTGCCAGCCATGGAGGCCACATTCACGATCTGTCCGTTGCCACGTTCCAGCATGTGCGGCAGCACTGCCTTCGTACAGCGAACAATTCCCATGTAGTTGACGTCCATCATATCTTCGAATTCCTGCACCGTCATCTCCGTCATTGCGGCAAATTTGCCGTAACCTGCATTGTTCAGCAAAATATCGATTCGCCCGTATTTTTCCAGCATCATGTTAAATGCTGTCTGGACCTGCTCATCATCGGTTACATCCAGCGTAAGCAGCTCATGCGGCCCTTTTAGCGAAGCACCAATTTCTTCGAGCTTGTCCCGAGATCGGGCAGCGAGAATGGGAATAGCTCCTTCTTCAATCAACATCTGTGCACAGAGCGCACCAATTCCGCTCGACGCACCTGTGATGAATACAACCTGATCTTTCAGCATACCCGAAGTTCCTCCCGTATTGAACACAATCGCCTGTTCAGGCTATGGTTCTATTTTACGAGATCATTACCTGAATATCCATCTCACCAATTCCGTCCATCAACAGTGGAATACTCAGTGCCTTCGTTGCATTAAATCCGGTCAAATGTTCGGACTTCAACACTTGCGGAGGCGTGATGTCCACCACGACACCCTGGTTTGACAGGATCGTGCTCGCGTTGCCGCTAATCATGTTGCCCAGTTCCGAGATGGCACTTTTACTCATTTCATCCATTTCGGTAATTACAAAACCACCCATCATGGCAGAGACAATTCGCAGTGCAACTTGTTCCTGAATTCCGAAAACAATGTTTCCGCTCAGTTGGCCCGTCATTCCGATCACGATCCAGACATGGTCTGCTATGTACTCTACATTCTTCACGCCAAGACTTCCGGTGGAAGGCGAAACCTGGATGAGTTGTTCGAATACGTTGCGTGCGGATTCCAGGAAAGGATTAATCACTTCCGCTTTCACTGTCTAATGTCCCCCTTACACTGGGTTATTGGTCACATACCAAAAGTCCCATATTCAATAATTTTATTATACTTTATCACGTACAAGAATTCACCATGAATTCGGTAAGACATGTGTACTATAATTTATCGTCATACGCGGGGCAATAGTTTATAGCTGTTTTTGACGAAATAACAGAGCTCTGCACTCCTTTTGTAGGAAGACTTTTGATTCAGTTAGGTACCCATTGATATTTAGGACTTTTTTACTGAATTTTAACGGATGTTAAATTTTTAAAAATCTTGATATTAAGTTTAATTTACGCTTATTTATTCTTCTAAAACTCCCCGCGTCTCCTTCATTGCCCTGCCGTCTCGAATCACCTATAATTTAAGATAACAAAACAAAAAAATAGTTACGGGATTCCATTTCATACAGGAACACTCCATGACACGACATCTTATCCGCAAGGAGGCCATACATGAATATCAGCCAACTGGAGACGCTGATTACGATCTCGAAAACGATGAGTTTCCGCAAAGCGGGAGAACTTCTGAACCTAACCCAGCCTGCCGTCTCGGCCCAGATTAAAAGTCTGGAGGATGAATTCAACACCGTTCTTGTAGATCGCAACCAACCCGTTACATTAACCGATCGCGGACAGGTGTTTTTGGAGCATGCCGAGCGCATGCTAGATATCGTAGACGAGCTGAAACAGAAGCTGTCCGATCTCGATGAAACACCTCAAGGACATATCGTACTGGGCACGACAACCTCCATTGCGATTCAGATTTTACCTCGGGTACTATCCTACTTCCAGGATCAGTTTCCATTGATCAAAACCAGTATCCAGTCCCTGCCTTCCTCGCAGATCTACACGCAGGTCGAAAATGGGTTGATTGACGTGGGTATCGGTTATCTTACCGAGCGCAATCCTAATCTGAACACCTCCGTGCTCTATTACGACACTTTTGAACTTGTTGTTTCTCCTGCCCATCCCCTTGCGAAGCAGAAGCATGCCGCGGTGGATGTACTGCGCAGCACCCCACTGATTATGCTGTCGCCAGATACGGTCGGCAGACGGTTTACAGAAGGCATTTTCAAAAAACATGGCATTGAGCCCAATATCGTGATGGAATTGTCAAGCAGTGAGGAAGTCAAACGGATGGTCGAGATTAATCTCGGAGCGGCAGTGATATCCAAGCAATCCGTCGCACATGAACTGCGTCAGGGCACACTTCGGATGATTCCGCTAAGTGAACTTGAGGTTAGTCATCCTGTAGGCGTCATTTACAAATCCAGTCGTTATCTTAATTCGGCCATGCATCAATTCCTGAGTGACCTCAAAGGCATGCCGGAAACCCAATTTATCAGTTCAGAATGACAAACAAGGCAGGAGAAAGGAAGGATCTTTCATGAAATTCGATCTTCATACACATCATTTCCGCTGTGGTCATGCGGATGGCAACATTCGGGAATACATCGAAGCTGGCATTCAGGCTGGTCTTCAGGCCATTGGAATCTCCGATCACACCCCTTATTTCGCCAGTGGGGAAGAGCAAGCATTCCCCCGCATTGCGATGGCCAAGTCCGAATTGCGCCATTATGTGGATGAGGTGCTTGCACTGAAAGCGGAATATGCAGGGAAAATTGACGTGCTGCTTGGCATCGAATCCGATTATTTCCCTCTCCATGCCGAATTGTATCGCAGTACGCTGGGACAGCATCCTTTTGACTATATTATTGGTTCGGTTCACCACACGGAAGATGTCAGTATTTTCAATAAAACCCGGTGGAAAGGACTGAGTGAAGCACGGAAGATCGAAGTGAAGGAACGCTACTATTCACTGATTTCACAGTCTGCCCGGAGTGGCATATTCCAGATCCTTGGACACATTGATGCGATGAAAGGCAATTATCCTGCATTCTCCGAGATTGTTGCCGATCATGCCATAGATGAAACCTTGCAGGTTATTGGGGAGGCGGGCGTGGCTATTGAGATCAACACCTCCGGCAAAACGAAGCTAAGCGGTGGCTGGTATCCCTCTGATGCCATTTTGGAGAGAGCCAATCATTACGGGGTAAAGGTGACCTTTGGATCCGATGCCCACAAACCGTCTCGCGTAGCGGACGAATTGGAAGACGTTCGGACACGCCTGAAAGAGATCGGGTTTACGGAATGGGTATATTTCAAACAAAAACAGATGCAGATCGTTCCCTTGTAACGAAAACAGAATATCAAGCCTGAAACCCTACTGTCTGCGGGATGATCCGTATCGTAGGGTTTTTCTCTTGGACAAAAAAATGAACCCGCTCGCGGCGGGTCCCAACAGCATATCTATTTATCAAAAAGGGGGTCATGAGATAAGTTTACCCGCTGTCTGTTAGAGTTCAATTGCAGCTATATTTCAATTGTGTAACAAATGATTGAAGATCGATTCAATGGGTTTACGATCTTATTCTATGTTACGTTTGCTGATTGGATACCTAGGTTTGCAGGCTTTTGCCCTCTTGTGATCGTATATGCTCTTCCCGATATAACGCATAAACTTTGACGTCCAGTAGAGTGTCTGGTGTTAGACCATCCTCCTGACTCAAGCCAAATGAAGGAAGAGTGCGTTCGTAAGCCATCCCGCTTTTGCGAAGCACCCGTTCGGATGGTACATTCGCTTCGTAGCAGCGTGCTTCCACTTTCCGAAGATTCAGCTCCGTAAAACCAAAATCCAGTAAACGCTGTACAGCTTCAGTCGCTACACCCATGCCCCAGCAGGATCTGTTCAGAATATAGCCAATCTGGGCTGTGCCACTCTGCTCATTCCAGTGCTGAAAAGACGTGATGCCGATGATCTGCTCCCTGCCTTTCCAACAGATTCCATAATGCAGCGAGTCCAGCTTCGCACTACTGTTCCGGATCTGATTCAGTAGTCGCCGGGCTCGAATCGGCGTTGGCTGGCCTCCCCTGTTCACATATTGAATGACCTGCGGATCGGAGAACAGTTCCGATAATGTGCTAAAATCACTCTGACGCAAAGATCGAAGTAACAGTCGCTCTGTCCATAACACAGGAAGTCCTTGGTCCAGCATTTTACGGGTCAGCATAGTAATCGCTCCTTTTGTCTATCGGGATCTGGTCCGGTAAGACAAGCAAGCTCTGGGATGATCCGGCTCAAGTGATAATGATGGATAACATTCCGGTTTTGGTATTTGAACGTTAGTATGTCGATTCATTGCCAATATTTATTCCTCTGCCGAGCTTTATTCTTGCAGTCCGCGGTAGATCCCCGTACGAATCTCCCGGATGTAAAAATCCAATGAAGGTACATTCGCCTGCTGTGCAGCCAGCACTTCACGTTCGATATCGTAGGGAACCCGGACAAATTGAAGGTTTAATGCCTTGTTTCGATCACTGCCACTCTCTCCCTCAAGAATGCAGTAAGAGGCTTGCGTCATATCGAGTGGATTACCTACGCTTCCGGCATTAAACAACATTTTCCCATGAAAATGCTGCAAGTAAGCGTTATGCACATCGCCGTATCCCACGATATCAGCTTCACCAAAATCCGGATCATCTGCCGGAGCATCAAACATGGCTATTCTCTTCTCCATCTCGTCCCATGGCTGCACCCGGTGATACACACTCTGCGGCGAGGCGTGCACCAAACGAATCGTTCGCCCACTAAGTTCAAATTGGTGGCTAAAGGGAAGGCCCTTCAAGTATGTGAGCCGTTCCGCTCCCAGTCTTTCGGCCTGCCAAGTAAAATTCTCATTATCCTGATTGACCGCAACCAGCTCATCCCAATTGCCCCGGATCACGTATTCGCACGTTTCTCTCACCCGATCAACCACCTGCACCGGATCCGGACCTTTGCCCACGAGGTCGCCCAGACAAAAGATACGCTCAATCCCGCGACTCCGGATATCTCTAAGTACGGCTTCCCAAGCTGTCATGTTGCCATGAATATCGGATACAATCGCAATTCGTTCCATCTGGCCAACCTCCTCGTTTAATCCTTAAATGCTTAAATTCATCCTGCACAAACGCTATGTTCGTGTTCCCTTTAATTCAAACACGGTTAATTCCGGTCTGCACAAAAAACGAATTGGCAGCTGGGTCATGCCAAAACCGCGGTTCACATAGACAGGCATACGTGCCTTGCCTGCATAATATAACCCCTGAATATACTTGCGTGAACCCCGCGGTGTCGTGACAGCTCCAATCCATGGAAAACGAACCTGCCCACCATGGCTATGACCAGATAGCTGTAGTCCAAATCCGAACTGCTCAGCCATATCGGCATAATCCGGCTCATGCATTAGCAACAGTTTCCAGATGTTTGTGTCCAAGCCTTCGATTGCTTCCAAGGGATTCGGCTGGCTTGTAAGGGCATCATCCAGACCTGTCACCGCGATCTGTTCGTTCCCTTGTTTAATGACAGCATGACTGTTGCGAAGCAGCGTGAAGCCGGCTTCCTTGAACATGGCTTCCACTTCTTTCTGCTGCCTGCCCCGATAATCATGATTCCCTAATACGGCAAATTTGCCATACTTCGCCTGCATGGATGCCAGCACAGGTATACACTCCCGCATCGGTTCGGCTTCCCGTTCGACCATATCTCCGGTAAAACAAATCAGATCCGGGGCCTGCTCCCGTATGGTCTCGGCCAGCTTCTCCATTTCCTTCAATCCGGTATGAAAGCCGAGATGTGCATCGCTAAACTGTACAACACGCAGCCCTTCGAATGACTTCGGAAATCCTGGCAGTTCCAATTGAACTGGCTTCACTTCCAGGCGGCGCGGTTCCCAGAGCCACGCATATCCCCCTGTGAAAAGAGCTGCTCCTGCTGTCATCAAGACCATTCGCAGCAAGAAACTGCGCCGGGAGGGATCATGGTCCTTCTCCTCACCGGGAAAAACGGACCCTTGATCCGGTCCAGAGTCTGAGCGCCGGGGCGGTGGCCATGAGCTGCCCTTACGCGGTGTCTCTGCCATGTCTTCCCCTCCTTCTCCGCTCTACATGCATCTCTATAGTATACCATATTCTGCATGACGAGCCCGGTTCCTTCGCAGCCTAAGAAAAAGAAGCCATGATCTTCAGCAGCAAGCTGCCGAAGGTCACGACTTCTCCTAATGTCGCAAATTTCACATCTGCAACGGATATGACGAGATTATACGCCCAACCAGCGTTTGAACATATGCTTGGTTGTTTGTTTGTTCATTTCCGCAATGGAGGTTGTCAGCGGAATGCCTTTTGGACAAGAGCGCACACAGTTCTGCGAGTTACCGCAGCCCTCGATTCCTCCATCTTCCATAAGGGCTTCCAAACGATCCTCGGCGTTCATCTCTCCTGTTGGGTGAGCATTGAACAGGCGGACTTGGGAAAGTGCTGCCGGGCCGATAAAGTCTGTTTTCTCATTAACATTCGGACAAGCTTCCAGACACACGCCACATGTCATGCATTTGGAGAGCTCATATGCCCACTGACGCTTCTTCTCCGGCATCCGCGGACCTGGACCGAGGTCATAGGTACCATCGATCGGAATCCAGGCTTTTACCCGTTTCAGGGCATTAAACATCCGGTTACGGTCGATGACCAGGTCACGTACAACCGGGAAGGTTTTCATCGGTTCGATTCGAACCGGCTGTTCCAGCTTATCGATTAGGGCTGCACACGCTTGACGTGGCTTACCGTTGATCACCATGGAGCATGCTCCACAGACTTCTTCGAGACAGTTTGATTCCCAGCAGACAGGGGCAATGGACTTGCCGTCTTTGTTGACCGGGTTCCGCTGAATCTCCATAAGGGCACTAATAACGTTCATGCCGGGACGGTACGGAAGTTCAAATTCTTCGTTGTATGAAGACGACTCCGGACTGTCCTGACGGGTGATGATAAACTTGACGGTTTTGTTCGCTGTAGCTTGTTCCGCCATATCGTTGTCCCCTCCTTTGGTGACGATGATTGATTGCTGATGCGTAAAGAGACGTTGTATGCACGGTAGGCTCTCCGTCAGCGGAATGTCCTTCCGACCGCTGTTGCTCCCCCATTTTACTGAATGAATTATTTATCGGTTAAAATGGAGTATCAAAGGCGGACGCTACGCTTCTTAAGGTCATTTCCGCTTCCTCCGCTACGTCGTGCTACTGAATCACTTTACTGAAAGTAGCAATATTTCATTCTGGATTGCCTTAGTCAACCTCTGAAGCTTCGCGATGCTTTGCTTCTTCAGTATCTTTCTGGCTTTTCAGTTCGGATGTTAACTTTTAATCTTAATAAATATAAAATAAATCCTCTTCGTGCTAGACAGCAAAAGCAGGCGCTTTACTTAATCCTTCGAATAGTCCCGGATCCGTGGTGGGATCAGGGAAACGTCAACAGGCTCGTACGAGATTTGCGGGCCTTCCTTCGACCAGCTGGCGATGGTCGTTTTCAGGAACTCTTCATCGTTACGCTCCGTGAATTCCGGTTTGTAGTGTGCCCCGCGGCTTTCGTTACGCAGCAGTGCGCCGAGTGTCATCGCTTCAGCAAGTTCAAGCATGTTCCACAGCTGACGTGTGAAGGCTGCACCCGGGTTATTCCAACCGGATGTATCGTACATGTTGATTTTGCCGTAACGCTCTTTCAATTCCTTGATTTTGCCAATAGTGGCTTCAAGTTTATCGTTATAACGTACAACCGTCATATTGGCTGTCATCCACTCGCCAAGCTCTTTATGAATGACATAGGCATTTTCGTTGCCCTGCATTTTTAGGATTCCTTCGTATTTATCCGTTTGGCGTTTGGTATAGCCATCGAATACGGAAGAATTCACATCAGCAGACGATTTTTTGAGTCCTTTGATGTATTCAACCGCTTTTGGACCAGCCACCATACCGCCATAAATGGCCGATACCAGCGAGTTCGCGCCCAGACGGTTTGCACCATGGTATTGATATTCACATTCACCAGCGGCAAACAAGCCTGGAATGTTGGTCATTTGGTTGTAGTCCACCCACATGCCGCCCATGGAATAGTGAACTGCCGGGAAGATTTTCATCGGGATTTTACGCGGATCATCACCCATGAACTTCTCGTAAATTTCAATGATACCGCCGAGCTTAACATCCAGCTCCTTCGGATCCTTGTGAGACAGATCAAGGTAAACCATGTTCTCACCGTTGACTCCAAGTCCCATATCCACACAAACACTGAAGATTTCCCGCGTTGCGATATCACGAGGAACGAGGTTACCGTAGGATGGATACTTCTCTTCAAGGAAGTACCATGGCTTGCCGTCTTTGTACGTCCAGATCCGGCCGCCCTCACCACGTGCCGATTCGGACATCAAACGAAGCTTGTCATCCCCTGGAATGGCTGTCGGGTGAATCTGAATGAATTCCCCGTTGGCATAGTTAACGCCTTGCTGGTACACCGCACTTGCTGCTGTACCTGTATTGATAACGGAGTTCGTTGTTTTACCGAAAATGATACCAGGGCCGCCGCTTGCGAGAATAACGGCTTCGGCAGGGAACGTCTGCACCTTCATCGTTTTCAGATCCTGTGCCACGATTCCGCGACAGATGCCTTCATCATCAATAACTGCCTGCAGGAACTCCCAGTTCTCATATTTCGTAACCAGACCCGCTGCTTCCCAGCGACGAACCTGCTCATCCAATGCATAGAGCAATTGTTGTCCTGTCGTTGCTCCGGCAAATGCTGTACGGTGATGCTTGGTTCCCCCGAAACGGCGGAAATCAAGCAATCCTTCCGGTGTCCGGTTGAACATAACGCCCATCCGGTCCATCAGGTGGATAATACCAGGTGCAGCTTCACACATGGCTTTAACGGGTGGCTGGTTCGCAAGGAAGTCGCCGCCATACACGGTGTCGTCAAAGTGAACCCACGGGGAGTCGCCCTCCCCCTTGGTATTTACCGCACCGTTAATGCCGCCCTGGGCACATACGGAGTGGGATCTTTTGACAGGAACCAGTGAAAATAAATGAACATGGACTCCGGCCTCAGCCGATTTGATCGCCGCCATCAAGCCCGCGAGACCTCCGCCCACAATAATTACATTAGATGATGCCATTGCTGTTCACTCCCTTATAAGTCAGCATTTATCGCAAATGCTTAAATCAGAACTGCCTTAATCGTATCCATCATCGTTGTTGCCGTCTGGAAGTCAATGCTCCGGAAAGCAAACAACGAAGCGATGAACATAATAGCCACAATACCGAACAGACTCATGCACACATAAGAGGATACACGCTGCGCACGCGGTCCAACGGTAATCCCCCAGCTAACCAGGAACGACCATAAGCCGTTAGCAAAGTGGTAGGAGGCCGCAACCACACTGATCAGATATAAAATAAACGTTACCGGGTTCATCACGACGTCATGAATGACACCGCCAAGTTCTTCATGCGTTACATTACCCAATGCAACCTGCACCCGAGTTTCCCAAACGTGCCAGATTACGAAAACAAACGTAATGACCCCACTGATCCGCTGCAATGTGTAGCGCCAGTTGCGTTCATTGCCGTAACGTCCGACATTAGGCTTGGCCTGATAAGCAATGTACAGACCGTATACACCGTGATAGAACAACGGCAACCAGATGAGAAACGTTTCCAAGACAATAACAAGAGGCAGACTGTTCAGGAAGGCAACAGCACCGTCAAAACCTTCTTTGCCGCCTTCAACTGCCGAGAAGTTCGTCACCAGGTGCTCAAGAAAAAACAAACTGAGCGGGATGACGCCAAGCAAGGAGTGCAGCTTTCTGGAGTAAAACCCTTTCATAAAATGTCGTTCCCCTTTCGCTAAATACAACGTTTTCATAAAATAATTCGCTTATCATGACACAAACCTTTCCCATGGAAAGGTTCGACAAATTGTTCCGTTTTCATCAGGTGTGAACAACTTGTGTCACAATTCATGTTACTCCTTTTTTTCTTATAATGGAATTGCAATATAATTATTAAATGTTATAACCTATAGGTATAAGAGCTGAAACATCAGATGGGCAGGCATATCGCATTGAAAACGATTTATCAAGGACAACAATCACACCCCATGGAAAAGAGGTTAGTGTTTATGTTCGAGGATTTAAATGCATTTGCGGCAGTCGTGGAGCAATCGAGCCTGAATCGTGCATCCAAATTGCTGAATCTGTCTCAGCCTGCCCTCTCGCGCAAAATCGCGAAATTGGAGGATGAACTGGGGGTGGCGCTTTTTCACCGCCGTGGCAAACGTCTTGAATTGACCAGTGTCGGCCAGCTTGCCTACACGTTTGCGGTGGAACAAAAGCAGCAGCAGCAAAAGTTTCTGACCATGCTTGCCCAGTATAAGGACGAGGAGCAGAGTGCCATTACGCTTGGAGCATCCCTTACTACACTCCAAACCACATTACCGCCTTTGGTTAATGCTTTCATGGAGAAACATCCCAACGCCGAGATCAAGCTCGTGACTGGGAAAACACATGAGATCGTCTCCTCTGTACGGGACAAAAAAGCGGACGTTGGCATTGTTGCCTCCTCCATTAATGAAGCCGGGCTGAACTGTGTGCCTCTCTTCGATGATCATCTGGAGCTGGTAGTGCCGCTTACGCACCCTTTGTCCGGCAAAGAGGCCGGAATGGAGCACTTGCAGGATCTGCCTATGATTACCTTCTCCAAAGGCACCTGGTATCGCAAACTGACAGACGATCTGTTTCAGCGCTGTGCCGTCATGCCGGATATTCGGATGGAGATTGATTCGTTTGAAGCCATCGTCCGCCTCCTGCCCACTTGTAAGGCCGCTGCTCTGCTGCCCAAGTCTTATCTCCGTCCTCAGCTGCTTGCAGACAATGATCTGGTCTCCGTGTATCTCCCTCAGCTGCAGCAGACCCGCCGAACAACCTGCATGATCTACGGGGAAAAGGAAGATCTCAGCGAAACGTCCAGACAGTGGGTCAAAGAAACGGCAGCGCTCTTTACAGCAAAGGCGCCACTGCCCTCCAGGAGGACTACGACGCCTTAATGAATAGAAATGAACTTTATCTTCGCCTACCCTTGCCTGAACGCCAGGATTGGATTAGCCCTCCTGGCTGATTACCTCTTGTTCGAACCGGTCGATATCATCATTCATTCCGATAATGACCATGATGTCGCCCATCTGAAGCGAGTCCAGTGCAGTCGGAGCGATAATGACTCCGGTCTCCTTCTGCAGCGCTACAATACTGCAGCCGAAGCGTACACGCGCATTCAGGCTGGACAGCGTTGTATTATGCAGACATGCCGGTACTTTCATTTCCACAATGCTGTAATCATTGGAAAGTTCAATGTAGTCCAGCAGATTCGGTGTGACGAGCTGATGGGCAACCCGAATGCCCATATCCCGTTCCGGATAAACGACGCGATCAATGCCCAGCTTATCCAGAGCTCGCCCGTGCAAGACGGAGATCGCCTTGGCAACGACCGTTTTCACGCCAAGTTCCTTCAACAGGATTGCGGTAAGAACGCTGGTCTGAATATCGTCTCCGATGGCCACAATGCCGCAGTCGAAATTACGGATACCCAGTGAGCGCAGCACTTCCTCATCCGTAGCATCCGCCACAACCGCATGAGTGACCAGTTCACTCATGTCTTCAACGACCTCTTCATTTTTGTCAATGCCAAGCACCTCGTAGCCAAGTTCCATTAATTCCTGTGCCAGACTCGAGCCGAAGCGACCCAGCCCAATCACCGCAAACTGCTGTCTTTTCATTGTTCTTCACGAACCCCTATCCAATAATCATTTTTCCTTCAGGATACTTATACAGTTCTTTACCCTTTTTCTGCCCAA
Organism: Paenibacillus pabuli; assembly: GCF_039831995.1. Taxonomy (NCBI): domain Bacteria; kingdom Bacillati; phylum Bacillota; class Bacilli; order Caryophanales; family Paenibacillaceae; genus Paenibacillus; species Paenibacillus pabuli. The sequence continues at coordinate 321,246 of NZ_JBDOIO010000004.1, read as the reverse complement.
GTGCATACGCCAGCGTAATCGGTCCAAGCCGTCCCGCAAACATCATGAAACAGATCATGAGCTTCCCGAATGTAGTCAGTTTCAACGTCAACCCCATCGATAACCCAACGGTAGAAAAGGCGGATGTCGTCTCAAATAAAATCACAAGAAAACCGCTATCTTCCGTCATGGTGAGCAGCATAGTAACTGCAATGATCAGCAACAGCGCAAGGAGCGTAACCGTCAACGCCTTGAAGATACGTTCCTGTTGAAGCCGATATCTGAAAAAAACAATATCCTCCCTGCCGCGCATCATCGCGATGACAGCTCCGATCATAATGATAAATGTTGTTGTTTTGATCCCGCCTCCGGTGGAACCTGGAGAAGCCCCAATAAACATTAAAATAATGATGAAAAACTGCGTTGCCTGTCTGAGACCGGCAATATCCAGCGTATTAGCTCCTGCCGTTCGCGGGGTTACCGATTGAAAGAACGAACCGAGAATCTTACCGCCCCAGTTCAAACTGCCCAATGTCTGCGGATTGCTGTATTCAAACACAAAAATGACCAACGCACCGAATCCAATCAACAAGCCTGTGGTTAGCAGCACCACCTTGGAGTGAAGCGAAAGTTTGCGTGTTTTACGATAATCCACCAGATCGGATAATACGACAAAGCCAACGCCCCCAGCCACAATCAAAAACATGGCCGTAAAGTTCACCAGTGGATCATAGACATACCCGGTCAGACTGCGGAAGTCTCCAAACATATCAAATCCTGCATTATTAAACATGGAGATCGCATGCCAGTATCCGTAATAGATGGCCTGCCAAACAGGCATATCAAATGACCAGCGGATGGCGAATAGCGTACCGCATACGGCTTCCAGAATGAGAGAATAGGCCACAACCTTACGGATAAGCCGCACAATGCCTTCCATCGTGTTCTGGTTCATCGCTTCCTGCAAAATCAATCGCTCCCGCAGGGAAATCCGCCGCTTGAACGCAATCGCCACCAGCGTGGACATGGTCATGAAGCCAAGTCCGCCGATCTGAATCAGAACGGCAATGATCACCTGGCCCAGCACAGAGTAATGAGTACCCGTGTCCACAACAACCAAACCGGTAACACAGACTGCCGATGTAGCGGTAAATAAGGCATCAATAAAAGGAAGACTATCCCCGCTGCGACTGGAAACCGGAAGCATGAGGAGCAAGGTTCCGAGCAGGATAATTCCCGCAAACCCCAGTACAAGAATTCGTGGAGGCGATAGCCGCACCCATTGAACATTCAGTTTCACTTCTGTATCATCCACCTCTGCCAAAAAGAAAATGACTCCACGATGTGGAGCCTTTCTCCGAATCACTCATCCATGGCACAAGGGCCTCACGCGCTGAACCTTGGATAAGCACCGATCGGAGCATATAAACATGTATGATTTTAGTCATAACCACATATGCATTAAGGTTGGAATCCTCTTATTCGTTCCCTTGCAAGGCTAAAGACATGCAATTATTGCACATTTGTTTCAAAATTATAAGCGCTGCAGCTTTTACAGACAAAACGATTTTTGTGTAAATCGGATCGAATTCCGGCAAAAAGGGAAAAACTCAGATATATCGATGAACGGATCAGAGTCTTTCGATCATTTTCATTCATTTTCAGGGATTTGCACGCCTTTTCGTTTCATCATTGGCATTCCGGGTTCGGCCTGTGCTATCTTTACTTTAATATCCAAATTAATAAAGGAGGAACACCATTACATGAACCCCTTAGGGCAGCCTTTGGAACTCAAAGCTAACTTCAAGCGTTTAGGGTTGCTGGCGGCGATTGGCCTGATTTTGTTTTTTGTTTTTCAGATCTTCCCTGCTACTTCTTCACAAACCACAGATATTCAGTCTACATCTTTTATAAGCAAGGAACAGGCAGCCCAATCCGCACGATCATTTGCAGCTTCCATGGCCGATTACACCCTTCCTTCGGATAACGGCAGGACGCTGGTCACTTACCAAACCCATTCCGATATCTATGGATACATGGCCAAAACCAAACAGCTTGATACGTATAATCAAAAATGGGAAGCAACCTATCCCTACGATGTGTTCCGCGTTCGTTTGCCTGATGAGGACAACGGCGGTTATTTGAATGTGGACGTACATATGAGAACAGGCAAAGTCGTCGGTTTCAAACGGGAACTACCTTCTTCCCTGTATGCATCCGCTGAGGTTGAGCAGGACAAGAACAAACGCAATGCAACGATCCAGCTCGCCGAGGGCAATATACCATTAGACGAAAAGGTGCAGCTAGCATCCGGAATTCTTGGTGAATTCGGCTATGACGCCCCAAAACTTCAGCTGGATACCCGAGAAGGTGAAGGTGGATTAACCTACACGGATGCGGATAAGCAGATCGGCAATTCCAAGCTTGAACTGAATTTCACCTTTGAAAACGGAGCGGTCCGCTCCTTCGAATCTGTCTTCTCGGTTCCAGACGAGCATATCAACTATGTACAGGATCAGACCCGTCAGGCCAACTGGATGACCTATGGAGGGTATGCATTCCTGACGTTTGTACTTGGTGTGCTGGCGATTATCTACAGCATTCTCACCCGGGCCCATACATCATTTAAACGCGGAATTATTCTGTCACTGGTGTACTTTGCAGCATCCGTAATCGGGACGCTAAACATGATTCCGCTGTTTGAGGCACAAGGCCTGTCCAGCTTCATGCTCGCCTTCCTCATGCTCATGCAGACCGGGATCACCTTGGTCATGAGTGCCACGATCTACCTCTCACTTGTTGCAGGAGACGGGATGTGGCGCAAAATCGGACTAAATCCTTGGCCGCGCGCAAAAGAGCCTGGATACGGCAAGTATGTCCTTCACAGCATGTATTCAGGGTACCTGTGGGCGTTCATTTTGCTTGGCGTTCAATCCATCCTGTTCTTCATTCTGGAACGAAGCATAGGTAGCTGGTCCACCACCTCGGCAGACCAATCGACATACAACATGTCATACGCCTGGATCTTTCCCATCTTGGCCTGGATGGCCGGCATTGGAGAGGAAACGGTGTACCGGCTGTTCGGCATTCGCATGATGCAGAAAATCGTGCGCAATACCTTCATCGCCTGTCTCATTCCAACGTTGATCTGGGCGCTTGGACATACACTTTATCCAATCTACCCGGTCATCACGCGTCCCATTGAGCTCATGGTCATCGGATTGCTGTTCAGTCTAATCATGCTGCGCCACGGCTTTATCGCCGTTGTGTTCAGCCATGTCATCTTCGACAGCCTGCTGATGGGACTCAGCCTGATCTTTATGGGTGATATTCTGAATGTCTCCGCAGGGATCTTCTGGATTGTGCTTCCAGCCATCGTTGGATATGTCATTTACCGATGGAATCCACAAAAAAAAGAGAAGCCGTATGTTACGACTCCTCATCCCGAAGTGCTGCAATAATTTGTTTTGCCAATTTGTCACCAATCGATAGAGGCCGGAAGTCTTCGACACTGGCCTCTTTTATTTTGCGCAAAGAACCAAAATGCTTGAGCAGCAGTTTACGACGCTTCTCGCCGATGCCAGGAATGGAATCGAGACGTGAAGTGACCATGGACTTGCCGCGCTGTTCCCGGTGGAATGAGATGGCAAAGCGGTGAACCTCTTCCTGAATGCGTTGAAGCAGATAAAATTCCTGGCTGTCCCGCGGCAGTGAAATCACTTCCGGCGGATTGCCAATCATGAGCTGGGACGTTTTATGTTTGGCATCCTTCACCAGACCACATACCGGAATAAACAATCCCAGTTCATTCTCCAATATATCCACAGCCGCCGAAATCTGCCCTTTCCCGCCATCCACAACAATCAGGTCAGGCTGGGGCAGGTTTTCCTTCAGTACCCGCTCGTAGCGTCTGCGAATGACTTCCCGCATCGTTTCATAATCATCGGGTCCTTCTACGGAACGAACCTTATATTTACGGTATTCTTTCTTGTCCGGCTTGCCATCGGTAAATACAATCATCGCCGATACCGGGTTGGTTCCCTGAATGTTCGAGTTATCGAACGCTTCGATCCGGCGCAGTTGATCCAGACCGATCCACCGTCCAAGACCTTCGGATGCTTTGGATGTGCGTTCCTCATTACGCTCAATCAGACGGAACTTCTCTTCCAGCGCCACACGTGCGTTATCCACAGCCATGGTGATCATTTGGCGTTTCAACCCGCGCTGCGGGATGTGAACCTTGATCTCCAGCCACTCCTGCAGGGCCGCTGCAGCCTGGAACGGGTCTTCCAGTCCTGCTCGGTTTGTATCCGCAACAGCACTCTCCTGTTGATCAGAAATACCATCAGTTATTGCCGTTTCTGCTTGGGCTGCAGCCCCTTCTGGAACATCGTTTTCCCCATAAGCCGCACGGGACTCGGCAACCAATGGTTCAGCAGAAACATCATCCGACGCTGACGACAATGGATCCGACTCCGATGTCACAGCAGCCGGCACATCAGCAGGGATAACTTCAGCGTTATCCGCCTGTTCCCCAGCGATCAGTTCTTTCGGAACCTCAGGCAGTAAGATCTCCTGCGGCAATGCCGGATTATCGCTATAATACTGTGTCACGTAGGATATAAAGTCACTGTACGCTTCGCCATAAAACGGAAACGTCGAGACATGGCGCTCGATCATTTTACCCTGACGCATATATAGAATCTGGACACACATCCAGCCCTTATCAATGGCGAACCCAAACACATCACGGTCTCTGGCGTCCGCCATCGTAATTTTCTGTTTTTCCATCATGGCATCGATTGCTATGACCTGGTCCCGCAGTTCCTTGGCACGTTCAAAATAAAGATCCTCTGCCGCTTCCTGCATTTTGCGCTGCAGATCTTTCTTAATTTCTTCGTGTCCACCGCTCAGGAATGAACCTATTTCTTGCGAAATCTGATCATATTGCTCCTTGCCTACTTCTTTCACACAAGGAGCAAGACATTGTCCCATATGATAATACAGGCAGACTTCCTTCGGCATCACGCCGCATTTACGGAGCGGATACATCCGGTCGAGCAGCTTTTTCGTTTGGTGTGCCGCATAAGAGTTCGGATAGGGTCCGAAGTACTTGGCTTTATCTTTCAGCACGCGCCGGGTCACTTCGAGCCGGGGATGCTTTTCATTCGTAATTTTGAGATAAGGAAAGGTTTTGTCGTCCTTAAGCAAAACGTTATAACGCGGCATATGTTTTTTGATCAGGTTACACTCCAGAATGAGTGCTTCCATATTACTGCCCGTCACAATGTATTCAAAATCGCGGATTTCGGATACCAAACGCTGTGTCTTTCCGTTATGACTACCAATAAAGTAAGAGCGTACGCGGTTTTTCAGCACTTTTGCCTTACCTACATAGATAATGGTACCTTCACTGTTTTTCATCAAATAACAGCCAGGCATATCGGGCAGCAGCGCCAGCTTGTGCCGAATCTGCTCCAGTGCCTGCTCCTGTTCTTGCAGAACATTTATGAATTCATCCATAATTCGGTGGTCCCTCCCTCCCGATTAATTCTGAGAAAGTTGAAAGCTTCACCTTACATGTGCCACTCCGATGCCAGAATGATCTTCCGATCGCTGTTACCCCCAGATTTCTTAGATTGCACTTTTAAAAGGTATAAATCCGGTGATAAAGGCGACCACTTCGTTTCTTCAGATCATTTCTGTCCTCTCCGTTAAACATGTAAATTTTCAGTACCAACTTATAATAATCGTATACCTCTATATTGTCCTATAAAAAGATAATCGACGCAAAACGCCCCCGGCGCATAACCGGAGGCGTATTTGTTAGCCTAGTGAATTATTGGTGTTTCTCAATGATTCCTTTGAGTGCTTCTTTCGAGTTCAATCCAACCACTTTATCAACCGGTTGGCCGTCTTTGAAGAAGATCAATGTCGGAATGCTCATTACGCCGAAGCGGGAAGCGGATTCCGGATTTTCGTCAACGTTGACTTTGGCAATTTTCACTGCATCGCCAACTTCGGTGGACAGCTCTTCCAGGATTGGAGCGAGCATTTTGCAAGGACCGCACCAAGGCGCCCAGAAATCAACAAGAACCGTTCCTTCTCCTTCGACTTCAGCGTTAAAGGATTGATCGGATACGTTAACAATAGCCATGAAATTGTCCTCCTTATATATACTTACGGTTTATTTTAACCTGTAACGTCGTGAACGACACTTCCAGTATAACACAGGACATCTAAACTTGTGAAATGAACGTGCAATGTTCATCTCTCCACCATCAAATCTTCACAATTGGTGACCTTGACACGATTGCTGCTAAATCTTTACAAACGCTTTCTTTTCCAAGTATACTAAAATTACTCCGGGCTTCAGCTCCCTGGAAGGGCGAGCTGTTGATCCACATAAGGAGGCAATAACATGGACGCAAATGTGCGGATCAACGACCCGCGTGAACATGTGAACGAGGAGCCCCGTAACGATCTATTCGATCTGATTGCGGGTGTTGCCGGCATGGGTGGCCTGATGACAGTCATCTTCTTCGGCATGGTCATCTTCAAATTCCTGACCGAATAGGATGTCAGGCCCGAGCAGGACCAAAAAAGCCCGGTTTCCGCGACCACCGCGAAAAACCAGGCTTTTTTGTGGACTACTTGATATAAATAGATGAATTATCGCTTACCCCGCTGATTCTCGCCTCGAACGGAAACCACGTCGACAAACGGACGAATGCGGTCCATCAGACGCTGACCCTTATTCATTTCCTCGCCATCCTTGCTCGTAAAGCTGAGATGCTTCTCCAGCCCATCCAGGTTGTAGTTGGACGTATAGAACGTTGGTTTGCGATTCATGCGGTAGTTCAAAATGGAGCCCATGACATGATCCCGAACCCAAGGATTCAGATTCTCTGCACCAATATCATCAAAGATGAGGAGGTCACAGCTTTTGAGGATATCAGTCGTTTCCTTCAGCTTCTGCCCTTCCGTGATCATGGATTTCAGATCTTCCACAAAGTCAGGCATGTAGATAATGACGCCTGTATATCCCGCAACGGCTAACTCGTGTAATAGATAGCACATCAGAAAAGTCTTGCCTGTTCCAAATGACCCCTCCAAAAACAGTCCTTGCGGAGATAATCCGTTTTCCTTCGTATCATTAATATAACGCAGAACCTGGTTTACCGCCGGAGCACGCATCCGGTCCTTGCCCATGATTTCAACATCGTTATATCCCGCACTAAGCGCACGCTCGTCCACATAGAAGCTGCGGATTCTCTTCTTGATCACATGCTCATTTTGCCTTGCAATATGCTTGGAACACGGAGCTTTTTTATCTATAATTTCGGGTTTACCGTTAAAATGCTCTACTTCCAGTTTGCAAAAGTGACCCTGGAAATCGTTAGGACAGTTATCCAGCCCCGGACAATTCGCACAGTTTTTCGAATCTCGGGCATACTGATACAGCTTGCTCAGATCGGTCATGAGCTGTGCATCTTTTAGTTCCGGGTGACCTGCTCGGAATTCGCGTACGTACGGATCTTCCATCAACTCCGCCGCAATTCGCCGCGACTGCTCACGAAAGGAAGGATTAAGCTGCTGAAGCAGTCCTCCCAAGGATTCCATGGCTTCAAGCCCCCTTAATATATTCGATATAGAATGAACCACTGAATTTTACCAATAACCATTGATGATGGCAAAGGTTCCTTCGATCGATTGCAATTCTATTGTTCATTCTATAGAAACTTGGGGCATAACTCAACATGTTCCGACTGGAAAAACGATCTTCTACGTGACATATCGTATCGCGAATTCTGTGGATGACAGTGCCTGCCTGCTCCCAGGTTGCTTACTTTAGCGACCGAGCCCTAAGGTAACAATCTCGCAAGGGCCTATCTGGATGGACCATTCCTTGCCGCTAGATCGATTAGTAGAAACATCTGAAGAGGCTGCCAGTTTCTCGCCCTTCTCCTCCAGAATATTGCTCTTGTATGCTTCAACATTCGTATTTAATTCGTTCGCATCCAGACTGAGCAGGGATGTGCCCGGCTTCATATTATACCAACGCATCATCAGATCCCCTGATTCCTCATTCACTTTCAATGAGGAGAATGCCAAGCCTTCCCCCTGCCAGGCAAATGGTGTATGCGTTGAAGACAGCGTACCGGAGTGAACATCCGTTTGAACCAGCGTCCATGGAACCTGGAACTGGTAAGCCTCGATGTATGCATCGGATGATGCACCGCTTCCATCATGCGGAATGATCTCCATTTGGAACGAATGCTCTCCCAGACATTGTGCTTCCGGCGTTGGGAACAACCCCCAGTCCCCAAGCTCCCCTACGGCACGGAGCAGCGTTACGGCTATCGTATTGCGCCCATCCTGAAGGACTTCATATTCATTCAGTCCCAGATTGGCTACGACCAGTCCGGCCTGATCTTCGCTCACATCCACAAAACTTTGCTGATGCTGCGTATTGCTTGGATTTTGCCACTCTGGTGCGGGCACATTATCACGAGTCGCAATTTCGAACATGGAATCCACGTGGTGTACAGCAGTCGCCAGATCGGTTGGGAACAGGGCACGTACACGATGATCCTTCGCCTGATTGTTGAACGTGGTTTGCAAACGTACTCCTTTTCCGCTGCGACTTAACGACAGGATCGTACGAATACGCAGTGTGGTGGTTTGTTTGGAACGCTGCGCCTTGCGATACGGGTAATAGATGAGCTCCCGTTGTTCACGATCCAGCATCTCATCCGCCGAAGCAGGGATTTCCCAATGATGTGCGATTTCGTAGGAGGTACGGTACGGCGTATCTTCAAGGATCTGAATTTCAGCTGTTAGTTCTCTTGTAGTCAGAGCAACTTCGTTCTCCGGCTGCTTGAACATGTACTCGTTACCGATATCCCCAACATTTTCGTAAACGCCAAGATCTTGGTACGTCCGTCCTGTCCGTTTATCCTTCAGTGTAAAGGAACCGTTATCTGCGATCGTTACTGCCACATACTCATTTTCCATGCTTCGTTCGCCAAGGCGCAGCTCAGAGCCATTCGTAACAGCTTCAACCATAGCTTCACTGCGAACCCAGGCATACGCCTTCAAGCCAAGCGCTGGCACGTTCCCAGCTTCAAATGTAATTCTGACCCGACGGCAGCTGTACGGCTGACGGAATCGGTCATCCGGCAGATCGTATCCGAATTGCAGCCCCAGATCTTCAACTGTACACGGAACGAGCAATCCATTTTCATCAACGAGGACACGACCAGACAGATCTACGTTGTTCATTTGGGCAGCCATATCCTCTAATGAAATTCCATCACGGAAGTAGATACGAGCAGCATCCAGTTCGATCTGAACAACGCCGCTGCGCTCCCACCCTGTCGTATTGAACGTGATCAGTGGTCGCGGATCTTCACCATAACTGGCAAAAATTGAGGTATCCACCGAAGCAGCAATCTGACTTGTGCTCTCTTCAATCATCGCTTCAGCGACGTGACGACTCTTCTCGAATCGTGTGACCATCTCGCAGTGGACCTCATCCACACTGCAGCCGCAAATACTGTCATGCGGATGGTTCTGCATCAGCGTTTTCCAGGCATAGGTCAGTTGATCATGCGGATAAGCATGTCCAAGGAGATGGGCATAGGATGCCAGTGGCTCAGCCACCTTTTCCAGCATGGCTTGACCAAGCTGGTTCATCTGTTTCAGATAAACCCGTGCAGAAGCGGTGTTCACCAGGGTACCCCAGCCATCGGTACGCTGGCTGCGCAGCTCTCCTTTTACCGTGGACAACTCATGTTCCGCTGATTCTTTCAGAGCAGTCAGATAATCTGGAAAGTTGGAGTGAACGAACTCAATGTCGGGATGTAATTGCTCGGCCATTCGGATTGCCTCAGGCAGATCCCGCTGAATAGGCTGGTGATCACATCCGTTCATGTACAGCAGCTCATTGGTCGAGGCATATTTCTCGGCATCTGCCAGCTTCGTTTCCCAGAATTTGCGGGCTGAAGCCTCGTCTACCGGAATTTCATTACCATTGGAATACCAATTGGCAAATAGCACACCCAGCACTTTCGATCCATCCGGACCTTCCCACATCAGCTCCGAGAAGCTGGATTCGTAACCTGCATCCGATACTGTATTATTGAAACCTGTAGGTTTCACGCCTCTTCCAAAAAAGACGTTATCGATGCCAGATTGCAGCATGAGCTGCGGCGTCTGTCCAACCAGCCCGAACGTATCGGGAAAATAACCGATCTTAGAAGGCGTGCCGTAACGCTTCGCATCCCGATGTCCAACCTGCATATTGCGCACATTGGCTTCACCACTGGTAAGGAACGCATCCTGCAAGATATACCAAGGCCCGATCACGATCCGGCCATTCCGGATATGCTTCTCCAGCCGCTCCTTTTGCTCCGGGCGAACCTGGAGATAATCGTCGATGATGATCGTTTGTCCATCCAGGTAGAAGCTTTTGTAGTCCGCTCCCTCATCGAGCTCATCTAACAGTGAATCCACCAGTTGAACGAGCCGCATATGATGCTTCTCATAGGGCAGGTACCATTCCCGATCCCAGTGGGTGTGCGAAATGATATGGGCTCTTTTGGTTTTTGGTTTATTCTTTTGTTCCGTCATGAGTTAGCCCACCTCTCCATCTTGTTGTACAATCTCAACATCTTCAGGGCGATACACCGTATGCAGTTTTCCTGCAGCATCTGTGGCAAACAGCACGGAGCGATTTTTCTCCAATTGGAATTCATAGGATACGCCAGTGCGGGTATCTCTTACATGAACCTTATGATTGAGTGAAGACTCTGACACAAATACATATAGATTTCCTTTTGGAAAACTCAGCTTCCGGCCATAAATCCCTACGATTTCTCCGCCAGATATCCATTCCAGCTCCTGATAGATACCAGCCGTTTCGGCCGCATAACGATACAGGTCCGCGAGCGGCTCATCCCGTCCGTTAAGCTCGAGGGGCAGCGGGGTCCACATGATTTTCCCTTTTCCCCATGGCACAATAGTCACTTCATCTGGTGTAACCTTATCCCCATGAAGCAAATTCTCCTTTGCCACTTCCGCAATACGGCGTCTTCCATAGGTTACTCGGTGATTCACTCCATTAATATTTAGCAGTTCCTCACGCTGCACGTTACCCAAACTGCGTTTACCCACGATATGATCTGCCCGATCACTTGCCTTCCAGTACGCGTCCAGTCCCAGCGGTCCAGTGATCAGCAGGCATGCACCCTGCTTCTCCGTGAATGCAAGAAGCTGAAGCAATGCCTCCGTATCCATATTATGCGGACTCGGTACGATAATCAGCTTCGGTGGCTGCTGCTCCAGTGCTTCCAAATGATATTCGGATACGGCACGGAACGGCAGTTTCAGATCATAGGACATCACACGCGTAAGCTTGGTTGTTGCATCGTAAGCAAGGGAACGGTTGGAGAAGTCATTGGAGTACGGGAACACCACCGCAATATCCTCCAGCTCGCGATCCTCGAAGAGATCACGCACCTTGTGCATGAATCGGCCAAAATCATAGGATACATCCGCTTCCGGCTTCTCTGTACCATCTGCACGAAGTGCCCCGATATGAGACTCATTGGCATTATCCATATAAAAGTTGGTATTCCAGATCCATTGCACCGCTCCGGCACCACCTGTGGCGAAAGCATAGGCATACTTTCGTTCAAGGATGCTGCGAAGCTCTGCTTCCGTACGCTTGGCACGTCCATCCGGAGTTTCCACATACATGATGCCCGTTTCCTGAATGAGATTCGGTTTATACGGCGTTTTGGTGAAAATGCCGTCCCAGATCAGATCATCGTTTAACCACCAGGAGTGCACGGTTGTATAATCCACTTCGCGTTCATAGAAAAACGGCGAAGGACGCTGTGCACCCAGGGCCTCGTCCTGACCTACGGTAACCAGATGATCCGGCACCAGATCCTTAATCGTACCTACTAGCTCTCTTGCCCAAACATTGTGCATCTCCATCGAGAAGAGACAATAATCGAGCCAGCGGGTTCCTTTTTTCGCTTTGTGCATGTCCTGTACATCAAAGTTAATCTCTTCCGGCTCCGGAATAACTGCAGCTGCAAAGTTTGGAAGCTGCTTCGGTGACATGTTCCATGCTTCTTGCAGCGCTTCAATGGTCTCATGCCGCTGCTGCAGCCAATCGACAAATGCCTGCTGTTCATGCGAATCCCTGGCCGAGCGTGGGCCAGCCGAGAAGATGCGCACCGGATCAAACATGGATGGCTCGTTAATCAGATCCCAATCCACATGGGTGGTATGCGTATGCCGGCTGACAATGCTGCGGATGAAACGCTTCTGTGCCTCGACGCTTTGCGGGTCCAGATAGGGATTCGTGCCTTCCCACGTCTCAGGTGTAAAGGAAAAGAACGTAAACGTGACCTGCAGGCCGTGGCGCTTCGCCGTTAACAGGAAGGCATCAATCGCGCGAAGCACGTCCTCTGCCATATGTCCGTCCACCTGCATCATATTGCGGTAGGCCGTCCAGATCCCGGTCCGAATCCAGTTAATACCGGCCTTCGCCATCTGTGCCATGTCCCGATCCCATACGTCGGCGTTCGGCAGAAACAGGAATTTCCGGGCTACATCGGAGGTCATGTACGTCATGCCTACAACAGGCAGAGGTCGTCCGTCTTTTACAAAATAGTCTCTGCTCCGGGTAATCACTTCCCCTTCAGCAAGCAATGCGTCATCCTGACCCCAGAAACCTTGGCGCAAAATTCGAACTTCCCCGTCAGGTGCTTGCGCACGGCATACGATTCGGTACAGCCCACTTTCTACTGAAGCCGGGAGTGTAAGACGCGCAAACTGCTGCTCTCCCGAAAGCTCCATCTCCAGCTGGTGGCTCCATACCTTCTCAGTCGTAGCGGTTGTCCGATCCTCCCTTTCAACGGTCAGGTCGAACGTCCACAGCTCGGACACCGCACGTCTGTCGCCAGTACGCTGTAAAATCTGACCCTGAAGCGTAAGTACAGCCCGTTCACCTGGTTCATACGTCGCATAGTTGGGTTTCAGGGACAGCTCGGTTACCCCTTTGGCACAGAATTGGGCCCACTTCACAATCTCGTTAGCACCGTCCTGCTCCCAGAATGAGGCGGTCAGCGGCAGATTCACAAACATCCATCGTGAACCGGCAAATGTACTGCGGGAGTTCTCCCACAGGACGGCCGGAGCGGCGATGCTGCGCCCATCCTTGCTCACGCCGCAAAGTAGCGGATAGATCTGCGTGCTCATCGGTCCAGCCGAACCCATCTGGTGAGGCAGATCACTTGATTTGGTGGTATGCGGCACCAGATTCCACGTATCTGCGATTTCAAACAAGTCCTCTTTGCCAGCAAGTAGTGAAATTTGTTCAGATGAAGCGTACGTTTGTACACTCGCTGAAGATACATTTAACGCCTCATGAATATAAAGCTCCTGATGGTATGCGGTCTGCTCTGACTCTACAACCCAAGCTCCGTCCTCATCCCGGACAGGACGCTTGAAGGGAGAACCACCCACACTGATCAGGCTTCCTCCCTGATGCAGGTAGGCTGCAATTGCAGTCCAGGCGAATTTTGGAAAGTAGGGTGCGTGCAGATTCACCAAACAACCCTCACCTGCTGCTGCATTCAACACCTCAGCCAGTTCGCCTGCGCTTGCAACGATGATCTCATTGGACCCTTGCCAAGTATCCAGAGCCTGGTGTGATGGCCGCTGGCTTTCTACTGGAAAATCGGGATCAGCGAAGATAATCAGCTTGTTTCCCTTCACATGTGTGCTCATAACAGGCCATCCTTCATGGATTTATAGACCAACTGGGAGAACAGGCTGTTGGACCATGCAAACCATTTTCTCGTAAAAATCGTTGGATCATCCGCATGGAAACCTTCATGCATATAACCTGTATCCGCATCTGTTGCTTCCAGCATACGAATGATTTCCAGCTTCTCCTCGGCGGATTGTGCCGTCAGTCCCTGCATGGATAAGCCCATATGCCAGATGTAATCCTGTGGCGTGTGCGGGCTGCCGATGCCTTTCGCAACCTTGCCCTCATAATAGAACGGGTTCTCTTTGCTCAGGGCAAATCGGCGGGTATTTTGATAGATCGGATCATCTGCAGTAACGTAACCCAGATATGGAATTGACATCAGTCCCGGTGTACCGGCATCATCCATGAGACAGTAGTTACCGTACCCATCCGTCTCGTACGCATAGATAGGGCCAAATTCCGGATGACGATAGATGCCGTACAACTGAATGCCGTGATCCACGTCCTGCTCCAGATCCTTAAGCTCCTGCAGCAGTGCCATATCCCGGAACACCCACTCGGCAAACTCCTGCATCTGGCGCAAAGCGACAACTGCAAACATGTTGCCTGGGATGTTGTAGTGAAAATCGCACACATCGTCGCTGGAACGGAAGCCGGACCAGATCATGCCTGTATAATTGACCGGCATGCCTTTCCCATGATTACGCAGAGAATCTGTAGGAATGCCGTTATTGCGCGTGAAGCGATATGGAGATTGTTCCATGTGATGCTGTTCCACTTTGAACAGATCCACGATTTTGCGCATGGCTGCCTTGAAGCTGGAATCAAAAATGTCGGTCAGCTCCGTTTCCTTCCAATATAAGTAGGCGAGCCGCACAACAAAGCACAGCGAATCAATCTCAAATTTGCGTTCCCATACCCAAGGCGACATGTCGGTCTCATCCGTTGTGTTCCAATGCCAGTCATTGGCTGTCTCATTGAAGGCATTGGCATACGGATCAATATGAACATACTGGATATGGCGCTTGATCAGCCCGCCGATGATCCGCTGCAGGTCCTCATCTTCCTTCGCAAACGGAATGTAGTGCACCACCTGCTCCACGGAATCACGCAGCCATGAGGCCGGAATGTCTCCGGTGATGACAAAAGTCGTGCCATCGTCCATCAGTTTCGTTGTCGTTTCGATCGTATTGGGGAAACAGTTCTTGAATAACTGAAGCAGCTTCGGTCTGTGAGCCAGCTTCTGTTCCGCTTCTTCGAGCACTGCCTGAATGGATTGCGGCACAGCAACAGGCGGCATTGGTATTTTGGGTAATCTGAATTGTTCCATGGATGAGTGCAACTCCTTAAACGTATTGAATGGTGTAGCTATTTAGGATAAAACATCAATTTTACACTGGACCACTGCGCGTCAGAAATATCCTCCGATCGCTGTTATCCCCAGATTTTTTGAATTCCCTTCTTCAAAGGGAAAACCCGGGGATAAAGGCGAACGCTTCGCTTCTTCGGATCCTTTCTGCCTCTCCGTTATCGTGTAAATACGTTACTCCTATATAGCTCAAGGAATATATCAAAAAGGTTTACCGCAGCAGCACGGTTTTGATTTCGTAAGGTTTAAAAGATAATGTAATCTGACCATTGCTGCTGTCCAGAGGCTCTCCCGCTTCTTCCAACGCATTGGAGAGGTACGCCTGTTCAAATGCATGCGGCCATTGCAGGGTTACCTGTTCGCGCTTGCCTGAAGATTCATAGAAACGAAGTATCGTGCCGTGTCCGTCTTCGGCCGGCTTAACCGTATCCAGTACAACATGGCTGCTATCAAAATTGATCCATGCCCCTGTTGCCGGACGTCTGCCTGCGCTTTGCTCCGCATGCTGCACGGTTACCTCATGATTCAGCTCTGCAGCATGACGTACCGTGTGTGCTTTACGCCAGTCCCCTTCATGCGGATACAGGGAATACGTGAATTCATGTTCGCCCAGATCAGCCGTACGGTCCGGCCATTTCGGTGCACGAAGCAGGGATAAACGGATGGTGCTTCCCTGTACGTCATAGCCGTATTTGCAGTCATTGAGCAAGCTCACGCCGTATCCGTATTCGGATACATCCGCGAACCGGTGACCACAGACTTCATACTGGGCCTGTTCCCAACTGGTGTTACGGTGCGTTGGCCGCTCCAATGCGCCAAAGGGAATTTCGTAGGTCGCTTTGGAAGTCACGACATCGATTGGAAAACCGACTTTTAGAAGCTTGTGATTTTCGTTCCAGCTCACCTGTGTCTGGAAGTCGATCCGCCGTGACTCATGGTAGAAGACGATATCTTGTGTAATTACCGATTGGTGGAGTTTCCAGCGGAAACGCAGTACATCCTTCGTTGTACCAGCCAGCACCAGTTTTTTCTCCAATAGCTCCACTTCCCCGGCAACCTGCTCTTCATAACGGCTGTCGATATCCCATGCATCCCAGAGCGTTGGACGGTCGTGGAAAAAGTGGAATTGGTTGCCCCGTTCACCCGGCTTCAGCATTTCCCGCTCTGCTGCCTTATCCCACAGACGAGTAATCTCACCTCGTTCGTTAAACTCTGCATGATAGAACGCGGTATCCCATGTATCGTTAAAGGCTGGTTGACCGGTAAAGCTGATCACTTCTCGTACATTCGTTTCCCTCATGTTTTCAGGTACCAGCCAAATCGTCTTATACCCTAATGCCGGAATGTCGTTCACAAGAATCGAAATCGTGTGATCCTCCCGATCCAGTCTCAGGCGCTGACCCTCTTCATCTATCGCGTAACGCTCCAAGCCATCGTGCACGGGGAGCTGAACGACAGTACTACGCTTCCAGCCGAGGCTGTTGAACACCACATAGGCCTCTGAACCCTCGGGCCCCTGTGTATTAATGCCCGCCGTCAATGCCTCAACGCCTTGGTTCAGCCCTGCTCTACCTAACTCGAAAACCCGTACATATTCCTCATCCGAAGTCACGTAGGACTCCGTAATCGCAGATCCTGGAATAATATCGTGGAATTGATTCAGCAAAATCAGCTTCCAGCCCTCATGCAGTGCGGAACGCACTTCCTTTTCCGCCTGAGTCTCCATGTCCGGCAGAGCGAGAGTGTTCCACAGCTCGGCTTCACGATACAGAACCTCTGCTTTGCGATTATTCCGCTTGTTGCGTGCATGTGTCGTATATGTGCCTCGATGCAGTTCCAGGTACAGATCACCGTGCCATTCAGGAAGTTTAGGTTGCTCTGCTTCAATGCCTGCAAAAAAAGCTGCTGCTGTACTGTAGCGACTAGCAGGCTGTCCTACCATCAGGTCTGCGCGATCCACATATTCCAGCATCTCGCGGGTTACCCCGCCGCCGCCATCACCATGTCCATACAGGAGCATGTGCTCGGGGTGTGCTGCTTTCTCACGGTAGGACTGCCAGTGATCATGAATATCCTTCGGTAAGGTGTGTTCGTTGACACCATGGTTGAGGTAGGACAGGATCGGTGTACCGTCAATGCCAACCCAGTGAAAGAGATCGTATGGGAATACATTGGTATCGTTCCATCCCAGCTTCGTCGTCATGAAATATTCTACATTACCATGCTTCAAAATCTGGGGCAGGGAGGCACAGTACCCGAATGTATCCGGCAGCCATTCAATCTGGGATGTCTTACCGAACTCCTCCATGTAAAAACGCTGGCCATATAACATTTGGCGAATCAGGGACTCCCCGCTCGGAATGTTCAGATCCGGCTCAACCCACATGCCGCCAACCAGTTCCCAGCGTCCTTCTGCAATGCGCTGCTTCACCCGTGCATACAATTCGGGATCATGTTCCTTCAGAAAGGCATACAGCAAAGGTTGGCTCTGGGAGTACACATAATCGGGATATTCGTTCATTAGTGCATCCACGGTTGAGAATGTACGACTTGTCTTGCGAACCGTCTCCCGTACAGGCCACAGCCAGGCAATATCGATGTGGGACTGTCCCACCATATGTTCAAGACCTTCGGCGTTACCACCAATCTCCCGTACTTGATTCGCTAAACTCTCTTCAATCTGGCGAATGCCTTCCCCCTGCTTAATCTCTTCATCTGTGAGGCCGACAAATTGATCCATTGCACGATAGATGGCTTCCAGCAGGCGTACACGTCGGAAGTCGCTTTCGGGCAGCAGTACAGCCGAATCCCGTACAATGATGAGCGTATACATCAGGCTGCGAACCGCCTCGTTCGGTCTCACCAACAAACTAGTGATTGATGTGATTGGCGGCTGAATTACGGCCTGCTGGTTCAACGGATCAACAGGCTCAGGTACCGGATCGAACAGTTCGATTTCAAGTTCAGGATGGATTCCAATGCTGGATGGGTCAAGCGTAACGTACGTATGATTGCGATCCAGACCCTGATAGGAACGGCCATTCACCCGCAGCAATCCTTCTCCTCCCGATTGAAACAACAGTCCGAATGGCGCATGCTGCCAGGAAGAGGGGACCTCCAGACGGGTCCGAAAGAAGTATGTGGTTCCCTGCGTGCTTGGAAAACGATCCAGGCCTTCTCCCTCCGGATAAGGCCCTTGAGTCTCATATTTTCCCGGCACGTCATAATAAGCACGGGTGATGTTCCAGCTGCGAAGCTCCATTTGCTCCAGCCACTGATGTTCGGACAATTCGCGAATAAATCGTCTAATACGTTCCAATGTTTTACGCCTCCCTTACTGTCAGCTCGGCCACTTGCGTATCGTTCACGCTGCCACCGATATGAATACGGAATAGTCCCGGTTCAACAACAGGCTTCAGATGCCGTCCGATATATTGCAGCTGCTCCGCACCAACCCGGAATTCAATCGTTTGTGTCTCACCAGGCTCCAAGTTTACTTTCGTAAATCCCTTCAGTTCCTTGGCAGGACGAGTCATTTGGCTAACCACGTCGGTGACATACATCTGCACTACTTCCGCGCCCTTACAAGGGCCCGTATTAGTTACATTGACCGATACCGTAACTGATTCGCCAGCGGTCATGGATGCCCTGCTGAGTTCCGGCTCGCTATATTCAAAAGTGGTGTAGCTAAGTCCGTATCCGAATGAATAACGAGGCTCCAGATCCTCTTCGAGATAACGCTTGCCCCGGGAACGTTTGCCGTTGTAGTAGATGGGTAACTGACCGACATGCTTCGGAATGGAGATCGTCAATTTGCCTGATGGATTCACATCGCCAAACAGAATGTCTGCAATGGCATGCCCGCCCTCTTGACCCGGGTACCATGCCTCCAGAATGGCATCGGCATGTTCATCCACCCAAGGTTCAGTGATGGGGCGGCCGTTGATGTAGACAACGATCAGCTTTTTGCCAAGCTTGTGGATTTCCTGAATGAGTTCCAGCTGTACTCCTGCAAGCCCTAATGTCATACGGTCGATGCCTTCTCCGCACTCCATATCGTTCCAGGAATGATCCGACACATTGGATGCGCCTGTCTTCAGATCGATTGTTCCTTCCCCAAAATCACGGGCACTTGAGCCGCCAACCACCATGATGATCGTATCTGCCTTGCCGGCAATCTCGATGGCATGCTCGAAGCCTTCTCTGGAATCGCCTTTAATTCGGCAACCTGGCGCGTAGAGTACCTGTTCCGGTTGACTGGACGGATTGGCTCCAGATGTTCCATCCACACGTACAGCTTCGATGCTTGCAAGCTTACAGCGGATACCATCCAGTACCGTTGCCACTTTGGATTTGGGTTGCGGTGACGTGTAATCCCCCAGCTGATTGTAGGCATGATCCGCATTCGGTCCGATTACGGCAATTCGCCCAGCCCCTGCTTTGGATAGCGGGAGCGCGGCTGCCTCATTTTTGAGCAAAACTACTCCTTCTGCGGCCAATTGACGCGCCAGCTGGATATGCTGCTCACTGCCAATCACTTCTGCTGCCCGGTCGGGATCCACGTAAGGCTGCTCAAACAGTCCCAGTTTAAATTTCAATGCCAGTACGCGGCTGACAGCCCGGTCCAAAACCTGCACATCGAGCTTTCCCTCTGAAACAGCCTGCACCAGATACTGTCCAAACATCTCACCGGACATTTCCATATCGATGCCTGCCTGAATGGCCTGGATGGATGCATCCAGCCCATCTGCTGCGACATCATGTCCGCCTGCCAGCATGTTGATTGCGCCACAGTCCGTAATGACCAGACCCTCAAAGCCCCAGTCCTGGCGTAAAACATGATCCAGCAATTCCGTATTCACCGTACAAGGCGTGCCATCAATCTCGTTATACGCCGGCATGATGGATGCTGCCCCCGCTTCCACCGCTTTTCGGAATGGATACAGATCCACTTCCATCAGTTCACGCCAGCCCATGTGTACAGGTCCTGCATTGCGTCCGCCTTCCGAGCTGCCGTAACCGACAAAATGCTTCAGCGTCGCAGCTACCGTATCCTCCCGGTCAAAGCGATCCCCCTGAAGTCCCTCGACAGAAGCCACCGCCAGTTCCCCAATGAGATACGGATCCTCGCCAAAACATTCCTCGGTACGTCCCCAGCGCGGATCACGCACGACATCCAGTACCGGAGAATACGTAACCGCTCCACCTTGGGCACGCGTTTCCCTGGCTACGGCCCGGCACATCTCCCGGTATAGGTCCACATTCCAGGTGCTGCCGAGCAACAGCGGTACCGGATATACCGTTCCGTCAATGGCCATATGGCCGTGAGAGCACTCCTCCCCAATCAGGATCGGAATCCCCAGTCGGGAATGCTCCACTGCATGACGCTGAATCAGGTTAACGGCTTCCGCACCTTCTCTCGCGGATAGACCATTTTCAAGTGTAACGCCAGTCCAGGGATCGGCCCGAAGCGCACCATAGAGAGAGCCGACGCCGCCATTCTCCACCTGCTCTTTGAAGGAATCACTCAGCGTGATGTTTCCCTCGTCATTCGTATAGGTCTGCCAGCCAAATGGCTGAATGAGTTGGCCTACTTTTTCTTCCGTAGTCATCAGGCTCAGCAACTGCTGAACCCGTTCCTCTACGGGTTTGTTCTTGTCCTTGTACGTCATCATCCTGAAACTCTCCCATCCTATAGAGTGATCCGGCTACTCTTTCACCGCTCCCACCGTCAGACCTTGTACGAAATAGCGTTGGAAGAACGGATAAGCAAATATAAT
Organism: Paenibacillus pabuli; assembly: GCF_039831995.1. Lineage (NCBI taxonomy): Bacteria > Bacillati > Bacillota > Bacilli > Caryophanales > Paenibacillaceae > Paenibacillus > Paenibacillus pabuli. Next base: position 300,323 of record NZ_JBDOIO010000004.1, on the reverse strand, counting down.
CGGCAGCGTTGCAAGCACGACCATCGCCATCCGGGAAGTATCCTGCGGAATGGACTGCATGGCTGCCAGACTCATGGAACTGTTGGCGGAGTTCTGCTGAATAAACTGGATGCTGGACTCGATCCGCATCAGCATGGATTGCAGCGGTACCAGGTTGGGATTATCAATGTATAAGAGTGCGTTGAACCAGTCGTTCCAGTAACCGAGCGTACTGAACAATCCGATGGTTGCGAGCCCCGGCAGGGACAATGGAATTACGATTTTCATAAAGGTATAAAACTCTCCGGCGCCATCAATTCTCGCGGATTCGATGACCGCATCCGGCACACTGGTGGAATAGAACGTACGCAGAATCATAATATAGAAGGCATTCATCGCCAGCGGCAGAATCAGTGCCCATACGGTATCTTTCAATCCAAGCAGCTGGGATACGACCATATAGGTCGGGATCATCCCGCCGTTGAACAACATGGTCAAAATGGCAAACACGGAGAAAAATCTTCGATATCGGAAGCTCTTGCGGGAAATGGCATATGCATACAGGGACATGAGGATCAAACTGATGATCGTCCCGAGTACCGTAACCAGAATAGTAACTCCATACGCACGCAGCAGGGTGTCTCCGCTCTGCCAGACAAATTGATATGCTGCAAGACTCCATTCCGCGGGAATCAGGCGGTACCCATCACGGGCCAATGCCTTTTCGTCCGTAAACGAGATGATGACGACAAATATAAATGGAAATACACAGATCAGAGCGAATAGACCGGCCATGATATTCATGATGATGTTCCAGCCGCTGGATACATGATGGAAATCGCGTTTTTTTACGAGTTGAGCCACAGTGGTTCACTCCTTTCCCTTGTCCTAGAATAAGCTGCTATCTTTATCGATCTTGCGTACTACATAGTTGGAGATGATAACCAGTACAAAGCCCACGACCGATTGATACAATCCGGCAGCGGTACTCATGCCAATCTCACCGCTCGTTTTCAAGCCGCGATAGACATACGTGTCAATGACATTCGTAACGGAATAGAGCGTCCCCGAATCCCTCGGTACCTGATAGAAGAGACCAAAGTCAGCATAGAAGATCCGGCCCACAGCCAGAAGTGTCATAATCGTGATGATTGGTGATAGCAATGGGATCGTAATGTTGCGGATTTGCTGCCATTTGCTCGCACCGTCAATCATGGCCGCTTCATAGAGCGAACGGTCAATGCCCAGAATGGATGCCAGATAGACGATACTGTTGTAACCAATCGTTTTCCAGAGTGCAACGAATATCAGAATGTACGGCCAATACTTGGCTTCCGAATACCACTGAATGGGTTCCATCCCGAACCAGCCGATGATCTGATTCAACATTCCCCGGTCCATGCTCAGGAAACTGAACACAAAGTAACCTACAATGACCCAGGAGAGGAAGTACGGGAGAAACATCCCCGTTTGATATAGTTTAGCGAGCCGTTTATTAATAAGCTCTGAGAGTAAAATGGCCAAACCTACGGCGAACACGAGCCCCAGGAAAATGATGGCGATGTTGTATAGAAGCGTATTTCGGGTAATCAGCAGCGCGTCATTGGTGCTGAACAGGAATTTGAAATTGTCCCAGCCCACCCACTCGCTCTTCGCAAGACTGGCCCAGAATCCTTCACGGCTAAAGCGATATTCCTTGAATGCCGCTACAGTGCCCACCAGAGGCAGATAAGAGAAGAAGAAAAACCAAATGGCGCCAGGCAGCACCATGAACAGCATGACTCGGTTTTTTATCAGATTTTTCAAAAATGCAGTCATTGGGATATCCTCCTTCAGGCTTGAATGAAAAAAAAGAATCGGACGCTACATGCAGCCGCCCGATCCTACGAATGTAACCTTACTTATTTTCCGCTCTCCAGGCATCAAGCTGGCTTTGGGCTTCAGCCATTACCTTCTCAAGACCGGCTTGATTGAACTTCTCAATGACCTGATCCAAGTTGGTCGCCGGGTCCAGCGTACCAGTCATCAATGCGGCCCAGTATTGTTCTTTCACGTTTTGTACAGCTGTCAATTCAGCAGAAACGTTGCTTGCATCAAAGTTGAAGCTGAGGATTGGAGAATTCACGCCTTCAGCATTAAATTTCTTGAACTCATCCCATTTGTTATCCGGATCGTTGTTGTTCAGATAGAGCAGCATGTTGTTACCGAGGGAATACGATGGCATATCGTAGTTCTTCGATTCCGGCAAGTTTTCCATGTGTGTGTCGTCCACTTTTTTGTAGTGCGTGCCCTCGATACCGGAGTCCACCATGTTGCGCAGCACCGGATCGGTATTGAGCAGGTTTAGGAATTCCATAGCTTTTTCCGGATACTCGGAGTTGGCAGAGATCGCCATGATGGATCCTTGTACGGAAGTGTTTGTGATGATGGCATCACTTGCCGGTGTAGAAACGACAGGGTATCCATAACTTGCAGACCATTGATTGTCAGCCAGTGGTTGTGTCTGTGCACGATCCAGGAACCAGTTGCCCGATGTCGTCAGGTCATTGGTTGATCCCGTTGTTGCCGCCTCAGCAGACACATAGCCAGCTTTGTAATATTTGTTCATCGTTGTGAGCGCTTCCTTCATTTCAGGAGTCTCCAGGATGTTCACGAGTTTGTAATCCGTTGTGTCAAGTTTGATTGCCATGGGCAAATTTTGAATGACATAGTCATAAGGAACGTAAGGAACATAGTTTTTATCCATTGCAAATGGCGTCACGCTTGGCTCATTTTCCTTGATTGTTTTGAGCAAAGGTTCGAGGCTATCCAAGGTGCGGATATTGGAGATGTCCAGCTTGTATTTATCGAGCAGCGTTTTGTTGAAACGCCATACCTCCTGCTGCGGCAGCTCCTTGTTGGCTGGAATACCGTAGTTATGACCATCCACTTTGGAACCGCTGAGGAATGCCGGATCGATTGTTTCGCTTAGCTCCTTGCCGTATTCCGGAAGCAGTTCATCCAGCTCCATAAATGCGCCTTTTCTGGCATTCTGTACATAGTCGAATCCGCCCGAAGAAGTGAACAGAATATCCATGGGCTCACCTGAAGCCACATTGACCTGCATCTTTTGAGGGTAGTCACCCCAATCGACCATTTTCATCGTTACGGTTGCATTGATTTTTTCCTTGGTATACTTGCTGACTTCTTCCATGACCTTGTTCACATCTTTTTGCGGGGTACCGATGGTGTACCAGATCAATTCGACTGAATCATCTCCAGCCCCGCCGGATTCCGAAGCACTCTCGCTTCCACCACAGGCACTCAATACAAGTGTAACGGCCATTAATAATGCCAGGACGAGAGAAAAACTTTTTCTTTTTTTAAGCATTGTTAGATCCTCCCTTTTCGTTTTCCCTTAAGCACTAACGAACTAACTGCTATAACCTTATCGAATGAAAGCATTTTCAAAAAGAAGATAAACTTAAGTTTTCGAGGTACAAATTAAAGAGATATTCTCCCTGACTCTTGTTTTTGTCACTGATTTAATAAATCGCTTACATGAAAGAGACATACCGGGTAACATCTGGCACCGAACTCTTCGCATGCCAATGCTGTTCCCGATATGTCTCTTATACGTTGAGGCAGCAGATCGAATTTCCCAGTTACCGAATTAACTATAAACCTTGAAATCGGTCGGTGAAATGCCTACATATTTGCGGAATTGTTTATAAAAATACCCCGTCTCCCAATATCCAACGTTTCTTGCGATCTCATGCACCTTCAGATTGGAGCTGCGCAGCAGTTCCTTGGCGCGCTCGATCCGGTATTTATTGATGTACTCGGCAAAAGTCTCTCCCGTCTCCTTGTGGAACAGTTGTCCAAGATACACGGGATGCAGATGATAATGTGCCCCAAGCAGCTTCAGGGAAAGCTCTTCTGCGTAATGCTTGTCGATATGCTGAAGCACTTGGCTCACGATCGGATTTTTCAGATCCTGCAGCAGAGATTCAATCGTCTCGCTCCCCACTTGCTGAAGGGCCTGCACCAGTTCCGCAAAGGTACTGCTGCCCAGTACCCGCCTTAGTCCCTTTTGGTAAATGACAGACTCGTCCGTATGCTTGATGCTCTCCAGTTCCATCTTGAAGCGAATTACCAATTCGAGTGCCGTATGCTGCAGTTCCACAGGGGTCATTCCGTCGCGATACTGTTCAAAATCCGTTTGGATTCGCTCCGCAAGCTGTTCGGTATTGCGAGATAACATCAGCTTGGCGTATTCCTTCCAGTCGAAGGAAAAACGACTGCCAGCACTGCTTCCCGTTTCAAGAATCGCATGATCGATCACCTTCAGATCAGGGTAGATCATCACATACTGCAGAGCCCGCTTGGCTTCTTTGTAACTCGCGGGAGCCTTATGGATCCCCTGGGCCATGCTCCCCACACCAATATAAACCGACGGGTGCGCTTCTGCGGTCTGCCTGGATAAAGATGTAACGCAATCCATGAACATCTGTCTATCCACCTGCTGCTCGTCCAAACTCGCAATCATAACGATATCGCCATCCAAATCATGGAAAGTACTCACATAAGGCTTGTCTACAAGTAAACGCTGCACTTGTTCAAATATGCCCGGCTCTTCTCCTTTCGTACGAAGAATGGCAATGCCATAGCAAGGCCCATCCAGTGTAAGATTCATGAACAGAGAACGCTCCTCGAATTCTGCCGTTGCGATCTGCCCCGTCAACCATCGATGGAGAATGTTGTCCTTCAGAATTTGAATACCGTAGGCATCATAACTTGTTTTGGCTGGCACTTGATCCAGCTTGGAGGCCGTGTTGCGCAGCGTTGATTCCAGCTCCTCCACATTGATCGGCTTGAGCAGATAATTTTCGATCCCCAGCTGCATGGCTTCTTTCAAGTATTCGAACTCATTGAATCCGCTGAGAATAATCACTTTAAGGTCAGGCTGGACACGCCTTGCTTCCCGAATCAGATCCAATCCATTCATAATGGGCATTGAAATATCCGTGATCAGAATGTCGACAGGTTGGGCAGACAGAGCTCGGAGCGCCGCCTGGCCATTGCCGGCATGGTTTACAATTTCCATTCCAAACGAGGACCAATCCACAATCTCGTATAACCCTTCAATGATGAACGGCTCATCGTCCACAATAAATACGTTGTACATGCTAAACACCTGTCCCTTCCGTATGAGGATAACGCACCCTGATCAGCGTTCCTTCTCCAAGCGTACTCTCTATCGTTATTCCAAACTCCGGTCCATACAGGTAGCGCAGACGACTGTGCACACTGCGCAGCCCAAACATTTGTCCCGATTCCTCCGGACGCTCGAGCTCTTCACGAATTTCAGTCAATCTGGCAGGAGCAATGCCTTTGCCATTATCTCTGACTTCCACCTGCAGCACATCACCAAGCTCTTCCACCACAATGGACAACTTGTTATCCGAGCGTTCCGTCTGGATTCCGTGCACGACATAGTTTTCAATGATCGGCTGCAGTGACAGCTTGACCACAGGATGTTGATTGTGCACAGGATCCAATTGAATGGTATAGGTGAAGATATCCTTGTAACGGATTCGAAAGAGCTCCAGATATAGACGACAAGCCTCCATCTCATCCTTCAATGTATAGTTTTTCTTCTGCTGAACAAGGCTCTTGAACAGCACGGATAAACTGTAGATCATCTCACCAACATCCCTTGCCCCCTGGGAAATGGCTCTCATTCGTATCACTTCAAGCGTGTTATAGAGAAAATGAGGATTGATTCTGGCCTGAAGAGCAACCAGCTCTGTCTCCTTTTGTTTGATCTCGGCTTTGTACACCCGCTCAATATACAAATTCAGTTCATCCAGCATATCGTTAAAGCTGTGCGAGATCTGTCCAAGCTCATCGTCACGGGTGTCTTCAATACGCGCACTGAGATTGCCATACTTCACCTTCTGGGTGAATCGGATAATTCTCCGGGTTCGCTTGGCAAAGTTAATGATAAAAAACGCCGGAACAAGCACGGCAAACAGGGTACATACGGTGCTGATCGTAATAATCGTATTCCGAATACCCGAATAAGCCTCAGCCATCTCCTTCACAGGAACCGTGGCTACAATCACATAACCCTGGTCTGCCGAGACAAACTTGTTTACATACATGTTCTTTTCCATTTTCATCGAGTCCATGTCGGTCTGGTCGAACAGCGAGTCCGCCACTTCAACATAAGGATATTTCTTGCCGTAATAGTTGCTGCTGGAGTCGAATAAAACGGTACCTTTTGCCGACAGTACCACAATCTCTCCTTTAAAGTTACTCTCATAACTATCCAGCGCGTTACCAATGCCTGCAGAGTCAAAAAATACGAGGAATTGGCCCAGATTCCGCAGCGTCTGTGTATTGTTGATGGGAACACGAATCGCGTACAGGTCCGGGCTCCATTCATTAATCTCTTTGCGAATCCAGTAGTTGGGTGCACTGATATTAGGTGTCTCCATGGCCATCACGTCAGGAATATAGGAATGGGCAGCATTGGTGTCCAGCTTCTTGAATTGCCTATTGGGGCTGAACATGGACATGTCCTGGCGCTCTGCACTATATAACATCAACTGATGGATATCCGCATTTCGATCCATAATGTTCTGGAAATGTTTCAGTACATCGGCGGAATAGTCATCCTGATTGGCATAATATCCGTTCGTCAGATGCTGGACATAATCCGCATAGGTATGGCTCATCAGATAGGAGATATTGGCCGACAGTGCCTCATTTTGATGCATATCTCTCACCATATTTTGCACCGACTCATACTGCTGATGAATATATCGGTCCACGCTTTCCATCGCTGCCTTTTGGATAGCCAGTTCACGGCGGATCGTGGAGTCGGACACCGATAAGAAAATGATATACGACAATGTAATAATCGTCACAATCGAAATCATCGAGAAAATAAGCAGCATTTTCATAAACATATTATTTTTGAAGAAATTATTGTAAACGCTAACAATTTTCAAATCGCAAGTTCCCCCCGATGCGGTTGTCCTATCTGAATTATATCATTTGCCCTCTGACATTAACTTCTCACCTCGAACTTTTCTTTAGTTTATACCTGCCTTTCTTTAATTTCGCCCTATTTGAAAATGCTTTCATGCTCTATCGTTAACCATAAGTTTATATTTGTGTAAACGAATACCTTACATTCAGTCCACTTGAAGGAGGAACAGCATGACACGCAAACTCAAACCGAAAGGCATCATTCCCAAGGTAACTGCACTGGCCATTACGTCAGCCCTGCTCGGACAATTGGTCGCCTCATCTGTCTATGCGGGAGATACACTCCCCTACACAGGTGACAGTGCCAAAGGCGTTAATCAGCCCTATCAGCATGGCTACACCTCTGCCCAGATTCTGAACTGGACACCCGAGAGTGATATCTATGGAGAACTGCTTCGTGCACATGTCCCATTGCAGCCGCGTAATGACGCCTTTGCCGCCACACAGGCCTACCCCGAACTTAGTCCGGACACCCAGCTGTTTACGATGAGTGGTGATTACGGCAATGCGTTCTTCGACAGTACCCCTTATACCAACGAGTTTAGCCAGTATCTGTTCAATTATTGGCAATATACAGACTATTACAGCTATTGGCATGGTATGGCTTCTGCCGGAGTGCCGGAAGAGCTGTACGACCCGAACAAGGAGTGGACAGAGCGATATTTCGAGTTTGGCATTCTGAACATTCCAAACCCGGCTTACACCAATGCCGCGCACAAAAACGGCGTTCGTTCCATCGCTAACATTTTCTTCTCCGACAATGACCGTGGTCCTCAAACGTACAAGCAGATGCTCGTACAGGATGAAGACGGCAATTTCCCGGTCGCTGTCAAATTGGCGGAGATGGCCAAGTATTATAATTATGATGGATACTTCTTCAATCAGGAAGAGGTAGCGAAGGGCGTTGCTCCTGAAGACATTCCATCCTACAAAAAATTCATGCAATATTTAAGAGATCAGGGCCTCTATGTCCAGTGGTATGATTCTACCATTAATACGACAGGACAGATTCAATACCAGAATGAGTTCAACGAACTCAATAGCCCCTTCGTACAGGACACGGCCTTGGGCAGAGTTTCGGATTCCATTTTCCTGAACTATGTCTGGAACCATGAGATGCTGCAGGATTCACGTGATCATGCCGTTAGCCTTGGACTTGATCCGCTGGAAACAGTCTTCGCCGGAGTTGAAGGCGGCCATGACCGGTTTGGACGCTGGAAACAGCTCTATGACCTGCGCAACAATCTGGATGAGAACGGCCAGCCGATGAACAGCATAGCAACGCTGGGTGCAGACTTTACCCATAATGCCCTTGATGAAGAGATGGGCGATGGCAGCACTAATCACAGGGCTGAAGACGAATATCAGTGGATGACCTTTGTACGCGATCGTGCCTGGTGGTCAGGACCGAATCAGGACCCTAGCGAAGCCCGCCGCAATGCATCGGTTGATCTGTCGGATGTCTATGCTTCCGGCGCCAATTGGGACGGCATAGCTGCCTACCTTACGGAACGTTCGGTCATTAATGGTTCAAACTTTACTACGAATTTCAATACAGGACATGGTCTGCAATATTATGAAAACGGGAAGGTATCCAATGATACCGAATGGTCCAACATCAACATCCAGGATATCCCTGTCACCTGGCAGTGGTGGATGGATAGCGAAGGTGATAAGCTGAGTGTTGATTTTGACTATGGTCCAACTTATGAAAAAGGTGCCCGTTACGAATACGATTCCATTGGTGCCTTCAACGGTGGCAGTTCTCTCGTCGTTAACGGTGATCTGAACGCGGAGAACTTCCTGCGTCTGTACAAAACTGATCTATCGGTTAATGCGAAGTCTACATTGGAACTCACTTATAACAAACCATCGAAGAGCGATACGTCCACCCTGCAAGTCGGTTTAATTCTGGAAGATGATCCATCCCATGTGGTCAAAGTCAATATTCCGAATTCAGGCAAACAAACGAAAGGCTGGACAACAGCTTCCCTGGATTTGAGTGCCTTTGCGGGCCAAAAAATTGCGGCTTTCGGACTGGTATTTGACCCAAATGGGATAACGGTTGAAAATTATCAGATGAACATCGGTGAAATCCGTATCTTCGATGGATCTGCGGCCAAACCAGATGCCCCTACAGGTTTCCACATCGCCAAGTCTTTGACCAATACAGATGAACTCGTTGTGGAATGGGATATCGAAGATTATTCGAAGGTTAAACAATACAATTTATATGAAAATGGGTCCTATGTTGGCGGAATTTATGATTCCACCTATTACATTAAATCTTTGAAAAATCGCTCTGGTGAGCTATCTATTCGTGCCGTAGGCGCAGATGGCCGTGAGAGCGAGCCTGCCACCCTGTCCTATAATTTGGATGCAGCCGTTCAGGACATTCAAGTGAAATTCAACAAACAGGGCGACGCTACCGTCAGCTGGAAATATCCTAAGAAAACCAAAGGCAAAGAAGCGATCGAGCTCACGCTGCAAACCGAATATACGACTGAACCCTTCACGAAGACCATTCAGGTCAAAAAAGGGAAATCTTCTGCTGTCCTGACGGGATTGCCAACGAATGGTGAACATTACGAGCTCAACATTGCCATTGGTAACCAAAAACCGGTCACGTATACTGGACAACTGGCTGATCATCAGATTACACCATACGCTAAGGAAAAGGTGACGGTAAATGATGGAAAATACACACTTGCCCTGCCTGATCTGGAGGACTGGTACAAGATCTATGTTTATGAAAATGAAGTGCCTCGCGAATTCGGGGTGACTTACGTTACTCAAAAATTCCCGTATATCATTCGGGGAAGAACAAAGTTGAGCGAGATGACCTTCACACCTGCATCCAGCAGCAGCTCGCTGAAGCTCGTTATTGAAGATTATGCAGGCAATAAGGCAACCACCATTTTGAGATAGACGATTTCAGCATATTTGCAATGCAGATCGTCTTACATGCAAAAAGGCGGGCCTCCTTTTAATAAGGAGACTCGCCTTTTGTTTTTAATCCATAATATTATTAGGAAGTTCCTTTTTGCTTGCTCGCCTGCATCTGCTGGGCGAATCTCATCATCTCTTCGAACTCTTCCTCGGATACGCCATCGCTTTCAGCTGCAACATCTTGCACAATCGGGATTTCGGGCTTGGCTTTGGCTCCTTTGCCGTATGTACGGGTACGGGTTCCGGCTGCACCAGCAGCCTGCTTGCCTTTTACCTTGGCCTGGTCACGAATATATTGGACTGCCTTCTCATATGAATTGACCTGCTTGAGCAGCATATTGGAAGCAATCGCTTCAACGAAGTTGCGGTTAATCCGCTGTTCTCCGCCCGACACAAGGAGCTGCATCAAGTAATGGATAAGAACATTAATGACTTCACCAGGCAGCTTATAGCTCAGATCAATTTTCTCAAAGATATCGACCAGATTATCCGGCACGGCACCTGGGAAAAAGGTCTGTAACAGTCGTGTATATGGCTCATTGCGAAGCATCATGTTGTATTGATGAATATCGCATTTGGTTGCAAACTGCGGCGGAACCTCTACATAGTATTCCATCTGCACCACATGTTCCACTGGCGGTTCCCCGGAATCATTCTGCTGCTCAGGCTCCTCCAGATGCTGCCTTAGCGCTACCACTTTAGCTGCCTGTACAGTCTGCTGCTCCAGACGCTTCTTCGTCTGACGGAACTGCAAGCTTGCCTTGTGCTGAAGATCGTCCAACATGAGCTGGCCTTGCGGGCTGAAGATATCATCCTCATCCAGTAAACGGCACACGTCCTGCACACTGAGATTGAACTTGTTCACCACATAATTCACAATGCCCAGCTGCTCGTGATCAAACCGGAGCTTTTCCACATGACGACGGTTCACCGACTCGCGCGGAAAACGCAAAATAATGTCGGCATAATTCAACGTAAGCTCTTCCGCCGCGACACTTGTCCCATTCCGCTGAGCGGATGTGGATACTTCCGAGAGCGCCTGCTCCAGCTCGTAATCTATAACATGCGTATTCAGTTCGAATATATCGTAAAAAGGAACCGAGATATTTTCTTTGCTCGCTGCTGGATAAGGTGCGTCCCCGTTCTCCACTGCCGAAAATCCGGAACGAAGAGAGAGAACAGCAAACTTGCCGATCTTGTCACGAAGCAGCAGTGTCAAGTGCTGTGTACGGAAGAATTCAGCCGGAGACAGCGGTGGCTGCAGCTCATATTCGTAGATGTAATCATCATTTTCCGGAATGTAAAGGCGTGACGTCTGAAGCAATCCGACCGCTTCCAGCTTGGAAGCCTGCTCCACCAAATACTTGCGGCCCTTCTCACTTGGCTCGAGTCCAAGTGTCATGAACAGTTTACGTTGCTGTTCAAGGGGCGAGTAACCGACCTGTTCACCGGGAAGATGCTGAAACAACAGCCGATACAAGCCAATCGCGAAAGCACCTACCATGGGCTGATATGCTCCGGTAAGCATACGGTCGTCCAGAGCACTAAGTCCAAACTCCCTGTATACGCAGTAGCGATGATGTTCAGTATAATGCAGCAAATTCTTCATGCGCATGGCTTGATCTCCTTCTCCCCAAAAGTGTGTTTATCTATTCTATCATAAATGCCTGATCTTCAAATGTTCAAAAACAGGTAAAAAAACGGCCTGTTCTCGCTCCGTTTCGTCCTAGGTCGACAGCATTCACGTTTTCGCAGAGTTGCTAGATTACTATAAAAGCTCCAGCCCTATAAAACAAGTGAAACTATTTAGAAAATGTTATCCACATGTATATGCAGCTCAGCGGTTCGCTTATGCTCTTTTTCATCACAATGACAAAAAGCCCTCCCTTTGCTCGCGTAAGCGGTTACGAGAAAGGCAAGGCTCTTTGTTCAATTAGCCGTGGCAGTCAGGCCATGATACGAAGCTCCGGCCTGTTAAAACATTTTATACCCGCCCAGTCGAAGTTTGCGGATGGTCCAACCACTGATGATGGCTCCTGCGAGCCCGGCCACGCCGGTCAGATAATCCACGATCTGGAACGAGCCCAGATGGGACATCAGTGAAGCCGTGTGATCCCACAAGGAATACACCACGACAGGCAGGATCACAATGATGAACAGGTAAGACGGAAACCAGGTGGTCTTCATCAACATGTTCAGAATGAAACCGATCCCAAACATCATTACGAAAAATAACACCATCAATACCAGCACCGGTATAAACTGCATCGGGTGACATTCACCTCTTCTTATGAACTCAGGGCTTATTTTGCATAACTTACTGTATTTTCTTCTCTGGCTAGTAGTTAGTGTACCGCAAAAAATGTGGCGAAGCAACGAACTTTCTGGATAAATCCTCCTATATTCATGTTCTCTTCATTTGCCCTTGTGGTTGATGTTGGGATACAATGTAAACGATATAGTTTTTCTTAACCGTCCCTCATGGGATTTGGAAATATAAACTGCAGGAGGAACAGAACCAATGAACGAAGCCGCATCAACATTGGAGGGCTGGTATGCCCTGCATGACTTCCGCTCGATTAACTGGGCCGCTTGGAAAGCAGCCGATGACGAGGAACGTGCCGTAGCACTGGACGAGCTTCAGGAGTTTTGGAAAGAATGGAAGGGTGTCGAGGATTCCTCAAAAGGAAGCACTGTGGTCTACACCGTAGTCGGCCAAAAAGCTGACCTTGTCATGATGCACCTGCGTGAAACACTAGAGGATCTCAAGGCAGTCGAGAACGCGTTCAACAAAACGATGTTTGCACAATACACCACCAAATCGTATTCCTACGTCAGCGTTGTGGAACTGAGCAACTATCTTGGCAAAGAAGGCGAAGATCCGATGCAAAACCCGGAAATCGTTGCACGTCTCAAGCCGATTTTGCCACAGCGCCAGTATATCTGCTTCTACCCAATGAACAAAAAACGCGAATTGGCCGACAACTGGTACATGCTGTCCATGGACGAACGCCGCAGCATGATGCGCAGCCACGGCATGATTGGTCGCAGCTATGCGGGTAAAGTTAAACAGATCATTACCGGATCCGTTGGTTTCGACGATTGGGAATGGGGCGTTACCCTGTTTGCAGACGATGCACTCCAGTTCAAAAAACTGGTTTACGAAATGCGGTTTGATGAAGTTAGCGCACGTTATGGCGAATTCGGTTCGTTCTATGTGGGAAGCCTGCTGGGCGAAGGTTCGCTGGAAGACATGCTGAAACTGTAAGTAAAACACAAAGCACCGATGACACTCCCAAGGGGAAAGTCACCGGTGCTTTTTTATGGTATTCATTTTATCCAGAAATGTTCAAAACCCGAATTAATCCCGGTCCTCTTCTTCCTCCATTGCCTTGAGCGATTCCAGGAACTCGGCCGTGGCCCGGTCACGATCCCGTCCCTTTTCCTTCAGCCGTTCAATTGCAGGCAGGATGAGGATATCGACTTCCTTTTGCACAATATAAGCGAGGTCATACTGGTTCTGCTCCTCCAGATAACCGCCGACCTGCATCAGGGCGTTATAACGATCCAGCTCATCACGCGTAAGCAGGCCGCGGACTTGAACACTGCAATGTCTCATCCAAAGAACCGCCCCTTCTTCAGCACGAGCGGAATTCCACCGATAATGAACAAATACCGGAGATCCACCAGTTTCTTCAGCTGGGCTGCTTTCCAGCCCTTGTATTTTTTGCCGCCAACCACGGCAATGGCTTCCCCTTTACCAAGCGAAGCAACCGTTCCCTTGCTGGTAAACACAAAAGGCTGTGGCTGTTTTTTGCGAATGGCAGCGACAACGTTTTTGGCACAGTTCACACCTTGCTGCATGGCAATCTGGGCTGTTGGTGGATATGGACGCCCTTCCCCATTAAATACGAGTGAATTGTCGCCAATAACATAGACATGCTCATGTCCCGGAGCTCGTAGATATTCATCCACTTTTACCCGGCCGCGCATCACTTCAAGGCCAGCCTGTTCAAGCAGCGCGTTACCGCGAATTCCACCGGTCCATACGACCGTAGCTGCATCAATTTTTTCCCCTTCACCAACGATGACGCCATCCGGCAAGCATTGCTTGATCGGAACGCCGATTTTGAAGGTCACGCCTTTTTTCTTGAGCACATTCATTGCATGCTCTACCAGCTCCGGATCGAAGCCAGGCAGGGCTGAAGGTGCTGCCTCTACGTTGTAGATATGCACATTTTTCGGGTTTACGTCGAATTCCTTGCACAGCTGCGGAATGCGGTCAGCAAGCTCCGCCACAAACTCGACTCCACTAAAACCTGCCCCACCCACGACAAACCGAATGCGGTTACGTTTATTATCGTTTTTGTACATGGCAAACTGATACTCAATATGCTCACGAATGAGTCGTACCGAGTTGATGCTGCGAATCGTCATGGCATGATCCAGCATGCCCGGAATACCAAAGGTCTCCGGTTCACCGCCAAGTCCAATGATCAGGTAATCATAGGATAATGTTCCATCTTCCAGAATGACCTTGCGATCCTGCAGACGAATCTCCTTCACCGACGACTTGACCAAATCAATCTTAAATTCATCAATCAGCTTGGAAATCGGCACCCTCGCATGCTCAATCGAATCCGTGCCGGCTGCTGGCATATGTAGGTGTGTTGTAATATAGTGATAATCATGCCGATTCACCAATGTGACGTCGGCTTCATTATAGTTTAATTCCTTCTGCAGCCGCTGGGCTGTTAAAATCCCGCCATAGCCCGCGCCGAGAATGACGATTTTGGGAATGCTGCTCATGTCTTAACCCCTTCCGGTTTCAATCACATCATCTACTTTTACAACGTTTTGCATCATCATTCGGGTAGCATACCTTCAGCTGTACTTACTACAAAATATGGATGAGGTCTTATCCATTATGACGACAAATGTTAACTTCACGAATTTATTTGAATATTTTGCATGTCGATGTCCAATTAAAGTTGTGAAATTATACACAAGAATCAACAAAATGCAGGTCTTGTCTTCGTTTTACAAATTGGCTTTTATTTAGACAAAAAAACACATAGTACAGGTCAAGAATATCTGTATTTCTGGTAAATATCAAGGTTTTTTTTGTTATCTTTCATAACCTTTCATTTCCAATTTCATCCTATTCTCACCTGATCTTCATCAATTGTTCCCAAGTTAGTCCAGTTACCAACTTTGCAACCCAGTTTACACCGTTTATAATGAGAAAGACAGTTCAGCAACAAACGCTGGCTACATGATGTGTCCGGCTATATTATTTCTGTTAACTACCTATTAAAATAAGAAAGGTGTTGTTGATTCTTGACTGCACAAACTGCCGGTCATGATATGACCGATTTGCTTATTATTGGTGGAGGCCCTGCGGGTCTGTTCGCCGCATTTTACGGAGGGATGCGTCAGGCATCCGTTACTCTGGTTGAAAGCATGCCACAACTTGGCGGACAATTGGCTGCCCTTTATCCTGAAAAATACATTTATGACGTTGCAGGGTTTCCCAAAGTAACGGCTCAGGAACTGGTAAACAACCTGATTGAGCAAATGAGCCACTTTAACCCGAATATCCGTCTTGAAGAAAAAGTAGTATCCGTTGAAAAACTGGACGAGCGTCATTTCATCGTCAAAACCGATGTGAACGAATATCATGCCAAAGCTGTAATTATCACTGCAGGTGTTGGCGCATTTGAACCGCGTCGTCTGGAGCTTGAAGGTGCAGCCAAGTTCGAGAAATCGAACCTGCATTACTTCATCAGTGATCTGAACGCCTTTGCGGGCAAAAAGGTGCTGATCAGTGGTGGCGGTGACTCTGCTGTAGACTGGGCACTTATGCTGGAACCGATCGCAGAACAGGTAACGCTGATTCATCGCCGTGACAAATTCCGTGCTCATGAGCACAGTGTGGAAAACCTGATGAATTCCAAGGTTAACGTGGTTACACCTACCGAAATCACGGAGCTCCATGGGGAAGAGACCATAACCAAAGTCACGCTGTCACACGTCAAAACCAAAGAAACACAAGAAATTGACGTGGATGCCGTTATCGTCAACTTTGGATTCGTATCATCGCTTGGACCGATTGCGGAGTGGGGCATCGAAATTGACAGCAACTCCATCGTCGTTGACTCACGTATGGAAACGTCCATTCCAGGCATCTTCGCTGCCGGGGATATCACCACTTACCCAGGCAAACTGAAGCTGATCGCTGTTGGATTCGGCGAAGCACCAACCGCAGTTAACAATGCGAAGGTTTACTTCGATCCGGATGCGAAGTTGTCCCCAGGACACAGCAGTAATATGAAACGATAGTTTTGTTCCAATCACATAAATGACACAAAAAAGGGTATCTTACTCCTGAACATTTAATATCAGGAGGGATACCCTTGTCTTATATATGCCCGCTGTGTAACGGTCTGGTTGTACCGGAGCAGGCTTGTCCCCACTGCCTTCAGGGACTGTCAGAATGCGGCAAATTGGACGATTACACCGGACCGTACAGCCCCTATTCGTTACAGACTTCCATGTTAGAAGAAGACGGAAACGAAAACGGTTGCATTCATATGTTGTACTGTCACCATTGCCACACAAGCACCCTTTGGTCTGTAGCACAATGGGACATGTCCGGAAACCTGTAGAATTGCCTGCAATGAGGATCTCTAGTGAAGAATGGCAGATACGTCGGTACCCAGTTTGCGCTTATGGATTTCTGCCAATAGCAGCGCGATGAAATCTCTCTCGAGATTTAGCTCAATCGCCTTATGGTAGGAATCCAATAACATCTCATCGGATAACATAGCCATTTCCCGCCACAACCTTTCCTTTTTTTTCCTCAAAACTATCATATCAGAGATTTATAAAGAGAACAAGCGTTCTGTTATCCACAAGGTTTTGTGGAAATCCTGTGCATAGGTTGTTGATAAATGGTAAAAATGTTGATTAAGCAGCGTGGATAATGTGGACATTAGTTATGCACAGGATCGTAACGTTTCTATTAGAACGCATGTCAGAGAATTTTTTTTAGCTTCAATTCATAGTTTTAAGATGTATTGCGAGTAAATTACCCAGTTTCATTTCATTTCAAACGTTTTCCAAAAGGTTTTCTCTATATGTTTATCGGTGTAATCTTGGTTTTTTTTATATTTTTTCACTATTTTTATTGGGGTCTGGTGTTCACTTCCAGAATCCATATCTTCCCGGAGTGATCCAGCCCATAATCGAATCCGAGCTGTCCGACTCCTGGAAACTGCCTTTCCATAATCTGCGTGCACGTCAACGTCAAAGAACGCATCTCCCGGCGTTTGTGTCTGCTGGATATATGAGGAAGAGATAGACCAAGGGCCCTTCTGCCTTGCAGCATCGTTCCCCCTTTGCTCAGATTGGTTACGCATAATCCGGGACGAGCCCACCGCCCTACCATGGACCGGAAAACCCAGCCTCGCTCGGTTTTGACGACTTTTACTCTGTAATCCACAGGCCTGCCCTGTATGGTCGCCAAATGGATTCCCTGTTGGATCAGGTATCTTCGTTTGACTTTAACCCGTACCAGAGAGCGATACATCTGACCGTAGTTGGTAAATGTACGTGTAACTTTCATATGCGTATAGCGGTAGCTTCCCCCGCTTGCCGATACCCTGATAACACCATAACCTCCGCCACCGACTACAGGTTTGATATACACCATTCCATATCGGCTGAGCATGAGCAGCAGATTTCTCGAATTAAATGCCATCGTCTGCGGGATATGGACGGCTGCTACCGGATATTTCATCAGTGCCGCCGTCTTCAGCCATTTGCTTGCAAGCTGTCTTGACATGGGTTAATCTCCTCTCCTGAACAATGGTCCTTTCATATACATACTCAACAGAAGCCGTCCTCTCTTGGATGTCTGTCCAAGGCGGTTGCCCCTTTTCCGTTGGAAGCGTCCATAGGCTTGTTTAAGTAAAAGCACACACGCCCGGTTTACTTTTCAAACGCATCAATCTGTCGTATGCTACTAAGGAATGTAATGGAAAGGCTTAAATATGAGGATCTAAGGAGCGTTCAGAAAATATGGAAGCATTTTTCAAATCACTGTATGGCATAGCCTATGTCGCCATGTCCATCGTGCTGGTCGCCGTCACAGTACTTCTTTTCGTTACAGGTATTCGGCTGTTTATGAAGAAACGCAATCGCGGTTTTGCCGTAAGCTGCATACTGTTTGCCTGTTTCATTGTCTTCATTATTGTGGTAATGCTGACCACGCCCTTCTCCTCCACCCCTCCAGGTTCACCGGAAGCCATGGCTGCACTGCTGCAACTTGGGTAGAATACCTGTCTAGAAGGAGATGCATATGAACTCAAAAGGAACTCTCGGCATTATCGATATTGGCTCCAACTCCATTCGTCTCGTCATTTACGAACTGGATCAGGAAGGAGCTTACCGGATCATTCATGAAGATAAATATGCTGCCCGCCTCAGCAACGTTGTTGAAGAGGATGGACAGATTCTGCGTCATTCGCTGGAACAAGCCATCACGGTCTTGCAGCAGTTCAAGGCTACTTGCGACGCATTCCAAACGAAAGTGATCCGTGCAGCGGCAACAGCTGCCATTCGCAATGCACGCAACGCTGCACAGATCATTGGCTGGCTTGAAGAGGAAACTGGACTTGAGATTGAATGTGCGTCCGGAGATCAGGAAGCGTATTACGGCTTTCTTGGGGTTATTCAATCCATTGATCTGCAGGATGGATATGTCGTGGATATCGGTGGCGGCAGTACCGAAGTCACCATATTTCGGGATCGCAAAAGACTTCACAGCATCTCTCTGCCTATCGGTGCCGTGAACTCGCATGCAAGGTATGGCAGGGAGGATTCCTGGTCTGAAGCCAATGTTGCTGCGCTGTGCAATAATGTCATTCAGGCACTAAAAGATCAGGATTGGGTCCGTCAGTATCCGGGTCTTCCGCTCATCGGTCTTGGTGGTACCATGCGTACTCTGGCCAAAATTGAGCAAAAAAGAACACAATACTCGTTACCGGTGACCCACCACTACGAGATCAGTGCTTCAGCCATGGAGAACCTGTCCAAATCACTGCCTTATCTGACATCGGGTCAGCGCAAAAAAGTGCCTGGTCTGGCGAAGGACCGTGCTGACATCATTGTGCCCGGTGTTCTGATTCTCAAAACGGTCTTCGAGATCATTCAAGGAGATCGTTATGTCGTAAGCGGAGCGGGACTACGAGACGGAATTCTGCGTGATCTGATGATTCCCTATCGCCCAGCCGCGCCTAGCGCACTGGAGGACAGCATCCGTAACTTCATTCATTTTGGCCCACCAGTCCCGGAGAAGAAGCTGAAACAAATACACCAGGATGCAGCTGTGCTCTATGAGATATTGGATGGGGACACACCCAAACCAGCAGATGCACGAATCCTGTATACCGCCTGCATGCTTCATGGAGCAGGAAAACAGATCAATTACTTCCGTTATCCCCAGCACTCGGCTTATTGGATCATGAATGCGGGCATATACGGACTTTCACACCGGGAGACCGTGCTGACAGCTATCGCAGCCGATTATCATCCCAAAAAAAGAACGCCCCAGCTGCTGAATAAGCACCGGGACATTCTGAAGGATTCGGATGAACGACACGCCCACCGATTGGGCTCCATTTTGCGCATAGCCGAAGCCATTCATCGTTCAGAGCGAATCGCTGCGATACGTGTAACCAAAGAAAACGGCTCGCTGCAGATCAAACTCATCTGTTCAGCCGAGCCGTTACTGGAAATGCATGGCCTCGAAGAGGCCACCAAGGATCTGGAAGAAGCCTGGGACGTTAAGTTAATATACTCCACTCTGCCGGCTTCCAAGGAATAATGCCCATTGCCTCCGTCTGACTTCTCAGCGGGGGCTTTTCGTTTTCCACAAATACATAATTGCCGCCAGGCATCAATTCCCTTGCCTTCACATTGTCATTCAGGGACAGATTCAGGATGTCGACAAGCATCTTCTTGAGTGACGGATCGAATACCGGGCACATCAGTTCAATTCTTCGTTTCAGATTCCGGGTCATCCAGTCTGCGCTGGAGATATACACATCCGGGTCCCCACTGTTCTCAAAGTAAAACAGACGAGAGTGCTCCAAAAATCGATCCACAATACTGATCACGCGAATATTTTCACTGAGCCCCTCAACACCTGGACGCAAGCAGCACACCCCGCGAACAATCAGATCGATCTGTACGCCAGCCTGGGAAGCAACATATAGTTCATCAATCATATCCTGGTGAGATAACGAGTTGATTTTGGCAATAATGCGGGCCCGTTTACCCTTAAGCGCATGCTCTGTCTCTCTCCGTATGAGTGAAAACAGTTCATCCTTCATGCCATCCGGAGCAACACGGAAAGCCTGCATCGCCTTCGGTCCGGAATAACCGGTTATCTCATTAAAGAGTTCGGACGCATCCTCACCGATAATCGGATTGGAGGTGAACAGTCCTACGTCTGTATACACCTTGGCCGTACTTTCGTTATAGTTGCCTGTTCCAACATGTACGTAACGTCTGAGACCACTCTGCTCCCTGCGCACGACAAGAATGATCTTTGCATGGGTCTTCAATCCAACCAAACCATATACAACGTGGCAGCCCGCCTTTTCCAGCTTACGGGCCCACGCAATGTTGCGTTCTTCATCAAAGCGTGCTTTCAACTCCACCACGACGGTCACTTGTTTGCCACTCTCTGCTGCATGAGCCAGTGCCGGAATGAGACGTGAATCCCCGTTTACCCGGTATAGCGTCATTTTGATGGCCATGACCCGCGGATCTTCCGAAGCTTCCAATATAAAATCAGTGACAGGTTCAAACGACTCATAGGGATGATGAACGAGTACATCCTGTTTGCGCAGCAGTTCGAAATGGCTCTCCCGCGGTAAAAATTCCGGCGGATATACCGGCTTCACTGGGCTATATTTCAAATGGGTAAAGCCATCAAGGCTGTCCACGAATCCAGCCAGGAAACTCAAATCCAATGGACCGTCAATTTCATATACCGGGTCCTGAATCTCGAATTCTTCCTGCAATTCATTCAGGGCATCCGAACGGAAATCCTTGCAGACTTCAAGCCGAACAGGAGCTCCCCGGCGCCGGCGCCGCAGTTCTTTCTCAATGGCTTCCAGCAAATCTTCCGCTTCCTCTTCATTAATGAAAAGATCCGCGTTACGGGTCAGCCGGAATTCCTGGACAGCCAGCGGGATATAACCGCTAAACAGAGTATGTGTATGATGTTTAATCAAATCTTCTATTAAAATGAATGTTTTCTTTTTGCTGTTCGCACGCAGAGGGACGGGAACGACACGCGGCAGATTGGATGGTACCTGAACAATCGCAAAAAATGGCTCATCCTCCTGCTCTTCTTCCTTCTGAAGCATCACGGCAAGGTAGACCGATTTATTATGCACCAGTGGAAATGGGCGGCTCTGATCCACGGCCATGGGGGTTAATACCGGGAAAATAATATCATGAAAATATTGATCCATTGCCCGTTGCTGTGTTCCATTAAGCTCGTTATACTCTTGTAGAACAATTCCCTTTTTGGCGAGCAGACGAATCAATTCCCGATACGTTTTATATTGCTCTGCCACCATAGCCCCTGTTCGTTTGATTAATCTCCGGTATAAACCGGACGGGGTGTATCCTGTGAAATCCTTTTGGGTAAATCCTGCTTTAATTTTCTCTTTCGTCTCCGCTACCCTTACACTCATGAACTCGTCCAGATTACTGGCTACAATTCCGAGGAATCTCAACCGTTCCAGCAGAGGTGTGGTAGGATCCTGAGCCTCCTGAAGCACACGACGATTAAATTCAACCCAGCTTAAATCACGGTTAACATAATTGCCTGTTTTAATATCTCTATGCATGTATGGCCTCCGAATGTGTTGCATATCAATCCTGTTTAGTTGGTTCTACTATAATTGTACTATCCGTGAATGCTTACAAGCGTCATCGCAGTGTAAAAGTAGTGTAAAATTTATGTAAATGATACCGCATGACGATAACTTTTTCCATCCCTTTACAAAGTGCAATAGACAGAGTAAAGTGAGGTACAGTGCGATTTGGTCCGGTTGCTGTCCTTATTCCAAATACGTCGTTATTAAAGGAGTATATAATGAAATCGAATAAACCTAGAACGTTACAAAAAAATATAGAATTTTTCACAGCTGCCCTGTCCCAATGTGTCGTAACGGCATGGCAAGAGGACCCGGCTGGTGTATATTGTGAAGTGGGTCGCGGGATTGTCGAGCGGATCAGCGAAGATAGCGTGCGTATTCATAACGAGAACGGAACGAAGAGTCATTACGCACGGGATATCACGATGTTCCAGACCGAAAAATAATTTGCATTAACACGAAAAAAAGACTAGCTTTCCGAAATCAGATGTTGTATACTCTTGCCACAAGGAAAGGAGGTGCGTCAACATTTCTAATCACATGTTGAACGTGTCCCTTACCCGATCCACTAGCTCAAATTAAATGAGACTGGTGGAGGCGCGGGATACGGATCAAGGTTTCAAAAAGCGCCACGGGTAGAAAAGCCGTCTTCGGACGGCTTTTTTTATTTGTCTTTTTTTTGCGTACGACCGAAATAGAATGAAAAGAAAATGAAATTTTCAAATTTTTCTTATCATATTGTCAATTAATTTATCAAGTGTTATGATTCAAATATCACGATGATACATTTTGTATCATAAATCGGAACACACTGGCTGTTAACCCTTGGTTTCATTTCAAAGGCTGTAACGAAAGGTGGGTTGTGAATACATACATGATACTCTTACCTCAATAGACAAATAATCATTTAAATTGGAGATGGTGTAGACGTGAGTAAGAACCATACGATTCACGGACTGCGTGGATTATGTGCACTAATGGTTTTTGTCGGACATGTTATATCCATGTCGATTAATGGCGGTTATCTTACTTTAAACGAGCACGCTACCTTGGTCTTGGCAGAAATCGGTGTTGATGTTTTTTTCATGATTAGTGGTTATCTCATTGTTCAAAGTTTAGTGAAACACGGGAAGATCGGACAGTTTGTCTATAATCGCATCATACGAATTTATCCTGTCTACCTCCCCTTGCTTGTCATTATGTTTGTGGCAGGGCCTGTCATTCAATTTGATTGGTTGGCCAATTTGACGGCTTCCGAATACATTTTGAATTTCATTTACGGATTGTTCATGCTTCCAGGTGTTTTTCCACTTGAAGAAGCTGTCCGAAATGCGAGAACACTCAGCTATGAATTTGCTTTTTATTTGGTCAGCGTCATTTTCTTCGTATCACTCCGGCCCCTTAACAACAAATACATGAAGTGGTTTCTGATTATACTGGGTCTTGTCATCAGCTTGGCAGTCGTCATTCGCATGCCGCGAGCACTGTTCTTTCTCACAGGAGTTTTGGCCTACTACGCTAGTGAAAAGTTTAATTTTCTCCCCTCCAAGTTACACTCGCTTTTAGCCTTAATCATCATTTATCTGGCTACGTACTTCGGGGATATTTATTTTTCCATCATTTTCGGCGTGTATTTCTTCTACCTGATCATCAAGGAGCACGGGGTTTTATCGAATGTAATGAGAACTGGCTTTTTCCAGTACTTCGGGACGATAAGCTACAGCTTTTATCTCCTGCATCCCTTTGCCCTATTTCCCTTCCAGCGTGTAATGGCACGTTTCAATCTGCCTGATTATGTATCGGTATCCATCACATTTGTGGCCGGTCTGATTATCGCAACCTTAATCTCTCATATTTCTTATGAGGTTATAGAAAATCGCTTCACCAATCGCTACCTCAAACGTAAAAAACGTCCTATCACACCTCATGTACCAACTCCAGCACCACAAACGACGCCGGTTAGTTGAAAACGAAAACTCTGCCTATGAACAAATGTGGTTCCTTACGATCGCAGAAAACATACCAGAAGCTGTCCCAATGCGGGGCGGCTTCCTTTCATATTACTGTTAAACCAATCAGCGGAGTGGTTTGAAAAACAACCAAAATATTGGAAATAAACCCTGTAGGGCACGGCACCTTCCACCTATAATTAGATTGCAACTCATTCTAATATTCAGGGAGGAATATTTTAATGTCCAGATTTGTAAGGGGTTACAAAACATCCATTGCACTTGTTCTCGTTCTATTGTTTACTTCCATTATGCTGCCTGCAGGTCAGCACGCAGGAGCAGCACCCAGCTTCGCCAAAGGGGCAGATATCAGTTGGGTACCGGGCATGGAAGCCCAAGGTTACAAATGGAAAGACAAAAATGGTGTACAGCGTGACATTATTGATATTTTGAAAAACGATTATCAGATCAATTCGGTTCGTATTCGGGTGTTCGTTAATCCTTCCAATGATTACGGCAACGGATATATGAATAAGGATCGCGCCGCTGCTTTGGCACAGCGGGCCAAAAATGCGGGCATGAGCGTCATGTTGACTTTGCACTACAGTGATTCATGGGCAGACCCTGGTCAACAAACCAAACCGGCAGCCTGGAAAAATTACACCTTCCAGCAGCTGATGGACGCAGTATGGAATCATACACGCGATGTGATGACGGCCATGCAGAGCAAAGGGGTGACGCCTGACTGGGTACAGATCGGAAACGAAACCAGCAACGGCATGTTATGGGAGGATGGTAAAGCTTCCACGAACATGAAAAATTACGCATGGCTGGTGAACACGGGGCATAATGCCGTGAAGTCCATGAGCACAGGAACCAAAACTATTGTCCATCTGGCAGGCGGAGACGACAATGCGCTGTATGTATGGAATATCGGCGGATTAATCAATAACGGTGCCAACTTCGATATGATTGCCATGTCCCTCTATCCTTCGGCTTCCGGATGGAACACAGCGGTGACGAACACGGTGAACAATGCGAAAGACCTGATCAATCGCTACGGCAAAGAAATCATCATCTCCGAGATTGGCATGGACAATAACCAAGCTGCTGCAGGCAAAAGCTTCGTAGCCGCCATGAAAAATCAAATCCGAAACCTGCCAAACGGCAAAGGTAAAGGCGTATTTTACTGGGAGCCGCAAGCCACTCCAGGGTATAACGGTGGTTACGGCAAAGGCGCTTGGCAGACGAATATGATGCCGACGGTGGTCATGGAAGGATTTATCGACTAGGCACTTTGAGTTGAAGTGAGCTTGGGCCGCGGTAGACGCTCCGGGAGCGGATCGTCTTCCGATCGCTGGTTGTCCCCTGATTTGTTTGAATTCCTCCTTTATCGGGGGAAATCCGGGGACAAACGCAAACGCTTCGCTTCAACAGAATCGATTCCTTCCCCTCCACTACATGCTGCTCCTGATGCGGCCTACTTCGAAAGTGTGGCCTAATCAAGTACGTATGGTCGAGCAAGGCAGAAAGGCGCTGATTCCTGTTGGGCAGCGCCTTTTTGCAATGCTTGGGCTGACGCAGTTGGTCTTTTGGCTTACATATGAATATAATAAGTTACAAAGATAAGCATCTAGTGTTCACTTTAGGTTTTTAGAGGAGGGATTAGGGATGAGTTTCTTAAAAGGACTGGGTGAGTTTGCCGGGGAAGTTACCGGAAAAGTGCTGGGCGGTAGTGTGAGGGTTGTCGGTGAGATCGCAGGCAGTCCCTTTATCAAGGAAGTGGGCAATGGTGTAGAGAAAGCTACAATAAATACAGGGAAAACGGTAGGGCAATTAGCAAGTGGTACATATGATCTTGCCAGTGGTGCAATTCGAAAGGATGATGCCGCGGTCGAGGCAGGACTTGCTGATTTGGGAGATGCTGTAACCAACACGGCAAAAGGCGTCGCCGTTTCAGCCAAATATGTGTATAACAGTGGCAAAGACGTTGTCGTAGGCATGAAAGAAGAAGATATGGACCGAGTTAAGCTTGGCGCCAAGCATCTTCTGGCTGCTGCTGCAGTGACTACACTCGCCGTGGGTGTCATCGATGCAGTTGATGGTGCTGAGGATATGAATACGGCGGCCATTGTAGAGCCCACTGATGTGACCTAACCCGCTGTATATTTGTTAAGAATACACGAAGTTCATTCGCTGTAATAAATCTTGATATAACATGATAATCCATACGTCTTGTAACCACCTTGCCGAAAAACTCCATATATACGAAACGGACGCTGATCTATTAAATGATCGGCGTCCGTTTTGGTTTCATGCTTCTTAAACAGGCTTACTTCGCTTCGCCTACAACAGTGAAGCGTTCATTTTTGTGCTTTGCATTTTCAATTTCATCCACGAGGGCAATGGCATAGTCTGCATAGCTGATGTAACTTTTGCCTTCACTGTTCAGAATGATATGATCCTTACCCGTTTGATATTTCCCAGTGCGTGCACCTTCGGGATTGAAGAAGCTTGCCGGGCTAAGGAATGTCCATTGAATTCCGGAGGATGCTTGCAGATCCTGCAGGTTTTCCCCTTGGTTTGTTGCTGTTGGTTTGTATGCATCAGGGAATCCTGGCGCATCAACGACACGCAGGGAGTGCGTCTCATCAGTGAACAAGCTGCCTGCCCCACCGATTACGATCAGGCGAGTTTGAGGAGCATCTTTCAGAATGCTGATCAGAGCCTCTCCCACTTCCACATGCAGATGTTCTTTCCCGGCTGGTGCGCCGAATGCATTAACAATAACATCGAACGCCTGAGCGTCCTGCGCAGTAAGATCGAATACATCCTTTTCCAACACGTTCAAGCTTTTATCTTCCACTTTGGATGCGTTACGTACAATTGCAGTTACTTCATGGCCTCTGTCCACCGCTTCTTTCAGGATTAGATTGCCTGCTTTGCCTGTTGCGCCAATAATTCCGATTTTCATTATAATCTCTCCTCTGAGGTTGAACGATTTTGGGATAACTTATATTGTAACTATATTAGTTACAACTAATTTTGTCAACTATCCCTCGCTGTAAAAAATGATCATTTCGTCAAAACAAAAAGACCCTGATAGGTTATCCATTACAGACGTTCCTCATCATTACGGGTCTAAAATTTAGGTTTCACCAATATATTATTGCCTGTGCCGATCTCCTTGTCCGTTCTCTTACTTCATCGTTACTTTGCCTTCTTTCCGGATCGACTCATATGCAGCCAGAGCAATTGATGCGGCCTGTAAACCATCTTCCCCGGGGACGGGGACACTTTTCCCAGCTATGAGTGAGTCCACAAAATCCTGCAGCATATAATAATTCATACGCTCTCCCCAATAGCTCCACCTCGCTTTACCCTCTAGATCGCTGTATACCTCATTCGTCTGCGCAAAAGCATCCATATGTATGACGCCTTCTGTACCGATGATATCCAGCTTCACGTCTCCCCAGAACGGATAGCTCCGGTTTCTTGACCAGCTTGTATCAATGAACGCAATTATTCCCTGATCGAATTCGATATGCACCATCCCCGAATCTTCCACTTCCAGATCATGAAACAGGTGCCCTTGCTCCGCATATACCGCTAGCGGTTCCCGCTTAAATAACCACCGAAGCAGATCAGCTACATGCACCGTATGATCCAGAATCGCGCCTCCGCCAGATAGAGAAGACTCCACAAACCACCCCTCTGGTGCTGTCCCGCGATTGTATCCCTTAACCGCAATCACTTGCCCAATTTCCCCTCGTTCCAGCGCCCTCTTCGTCTCCAATACGGCAGGCAAATACCTGCATGGGAATGCAGTCATCAGTTGTACCCCGTATTTGGAACAGATTTCGATCATAATCTTCATTTCATCCATGCCCACTCCAAGCGGTTTTTCACATAAAATATGCTTGCCCGCGCGGGCACTTTCCATAACCATACTCGCATGATTCACGTTTTCTGAGCATATAATTACGGCTTCTATCTCAGGAAGCTGCAGCATGCTGCGATAATCTTCATAATACGAGATGCCCTCATGTTCAAGAAGCTTCTGAACACGCTCCCTGTTATCATCAGCGATGGCAACGACCTCCGCATTCTCAATCGCGATAAGCTCCCGATAATAGCTGAAGGCATGAGAATGAGCGAAGCTAATCATGCCAATACGCAGCTTTTTCATCCGATTAATCCCCCTTTACCTCAAAACCCAACATGTTTACAGGCTGCCCGCTATGAGCAGATTCGAGTGCAGCCCGCACAATTTTGGACGCAATACACGCATCCTGGAACGTGACCTCGGGCTGAGATCCGGACTGGATACTTTGGATGAAATGAGACAATTCACGGTCATAGGCAGTTTCAAATTCTGGACTTTTCCGTGAAACGATAGGTGAATGTGTCCCTCTCTCATCTGTGCCTGTCGTTAATATTGGTTCCGTTGCTGCCCCAACCTGACGGATCATCACGGATTTGGACTCCTCGGAGTTTACATGAACGATTCCCTGATCCCCTGCGAATTCGATCGCTGTCTGGAAAGGCCCCGGATACCCCCACATTCCTTCCAGATTGGCGATGGCTCCCTGTTCAAATCTCAAAGTCACCCAAGCATAGTCCAGATGAGTCAGGGTTCTGCGCTGTGCATACACGGAACGCACCTCTCCAAGCACACTGCGCATATAATCGATGTCATGGATCATCAGATCCATAATGACACCACCGCTGTCCCTCTCATTGTTGTACCAGTTCTTTATCAGCCCTGGATGGGGCCCGATACGTCTGGCATGGGCGACCCCGGGTTTTCCTATTACACCAGCCACAATCTGACGGGCTGCATCAGCATAGGCAGGGAAAAAGCGGCCCACATGCGCAACCAACAACTGCACTTTATTCGAACGACAAATGACATCCATCATTTCAGCTTCTTTGGCTGTTGAACTAACCGGTTTCTCACAGATCACATGCACACCCGCTTCCGCGGCCATAACCGTATACGTACAGTGCAGAGTGGTAGGTAGACAGATGCTCACCACATCCGGGCGCCCTTCATTCAACAGATCCTCGAATCGATTGTACGCCCTCGTTCCGCATGCAGCGGCCAGTCTGTCTGCATCGTCTTTCTCCACATCACAGACACCAACGAGTTCAACCTCTTTCAATTTGGCATAACTTTTGGCATGAACGGTTCCCATTGTTCCACATCCCAGTACAGCAACTCTCACGTATCTCCCTCCTCAAGACAATCCTTTGTTCAAACCCTCGTTTCGTGCCTATTCTGTCTTATATCTGTCATAAGCTGCTTGATATACCTTCATATACTCTTCCAGCCCCATCTTGTTTAGGGTATTCACATACTCTTCCCACTGATCAAAACTTGCACTACCATTCACAAACTTCGCTTCCATTTCGGTCACGTAATCCTGTATGTCTTTGCCGACAGAGGACATGAACTCAGATTCTTCCTGTGTGAAGTTAAAGTTGTACCAGATGTCTTCCACGGCATGATCTTTTGCCTTCTCGGCTGCCTCTAGGGAGCTTGGCAGTGTTTCCGAACCTTTGAAATAATCTTCCTTGACCAAGCCTGGATAGCTTCCGCCGAGCCAAGTGAAATATTGGGCCAGAGCCTGATCTTGGGTCAGGCCATCCGGATTTGCGGTGATATCCTGCGTATACTGCAGATTTCCGTCTGCATCCTTTTCATAGGTTTCTCCCTCTTTACCCATAAAGTAGAGCAGGGCTCCTTCATCACTGTAGAAATGATCCATCCAGCGGATGGTTGCTTCCGGATTCTCATTTTTGTCCGTTATAGCGAAGGCTCCCACATGTACCATAGGCACTTTTACATGGGAATACAGCTGTTCGCCATCCGGGCCTTTGAGGGCACCAAGACCGATGAAATTCTTCTGTCCCATAACCGTTTCCGGATTGGGTACCGTTGTCGCGCCAAGCGTTCCGGCCTGACCTTTGGCATTCAGGGCTCCACCATCCAGTGTGAATATTTCCGGATCCAGCAGTCCTTCCTGATGAAGCTTGTTCACATATTGCAGTACTTCCTTGTACTGAGGCAATGTTTTGGTGAAGCGAAGCTCACCTGTTCCGGGTTCCACATCAACCAGCTTGTGTCCAAGACCACGGTTACCAAGGCCCCATGCTCCTTTGACATGATCAATAATGCCCGTGATGCCTGTTGCGCTAAAAGGAATCTCATCGTTTTTGCCGTTACCGTTGAGATCTGTCGTTTTGACGGCTTTCAGATATTCATAAAAACTCTCGGTTGAATCCGGTTCTTCCATGTTCAGCTGCTTCAACCAATCTTCATTAATCCAGAGCGGTGCACCAATCAGCATGGATAGCAGAGCTGGATCATAAAAGGACGGCATTGAATAGATGTTTCCATCAGGCATCGTCAACCCTTTCTGAATATCGGGGTACTGCTCCATTAATCTTTTAAAATTCGGGGCATACTCATCAATCAAATCATTGAGTGGAAGAAAAACACCCTGGGCACCATAACGGGTCAATTCATCTGAAGTCACACGGGCAGAGTAAAATACATCCGGATAATCCCCGCCTGCCAGAGCGAGGTTCCGCTTCTCGGTCAGTGTCTCAAAAGGAACAAGGTTGAAGTTTACCTTAACGTTCGACATCTCACTATATGTTTTCCAGATCAGCGTTTCTTCGAATTTGCTCCCGTTGGTGGTCGATTTCCCGGTGAAAAAATCCAGTTCTATTGGCTCCTTTACGACCGGCATGCCTGTAGCGTTCAGATTGGCCTGTCTTTCCTGACCCTGCTCTGCAGGCGTCTCTTCTGAACTACATCCAGCCAGTAACCCCGCTGTAATCACGATGGATAAGGTCAAGCTGCCCCATTTTTTAAACAACATCCTTCATGCACTCCCTTATAATAAAATGAATTATGAACTATGGTTTAGCCTTTCACCGCACCAATCATGACCCCTTTAATGAAGTACTTTTGCAAAAAGGGATACAGAATCAGCATAGGTAAATTCGTAATGATTACAGCAGCATATTTGATGGCTTCCGCATCCATCATGCTTCTCGCCAGGGAATCGTCACTGATATCCACCATCTCCTGCATCTGCCCCTGAACCAGGATTTCGCGTAAAAACAACTGCAGCGGATACTTGTCCCGGTCTGACAAATAGATCAGGGCATTAAAATAACTGTTCCAGTGGCCCACGGCGTAAAAGAGAACCATTACGGCCAGTACGGGCCCTGACAGAGGCAAGACAATACGAGTGAGTACCTTCATGTTCGAACAGCCGTCCATAAAGGCCGCTTCCTGAATTTCCTTTGGTATGGAATTCTGAAAGAATGTCTTCATGATCAGCATGTTCCATACGGACAATGCCGACGGAATAATCATGACCCAAAAAGTGTCCAGCATACCCAGGTCTTTGATCAGCAGATAGGTTGGAATCATGCCTCCACTGAAAAACATGGTAAACACAATTAAAATGGTAAACACCGTTCTCCCTTTAAAATCTGTTCTGGATAGCGGGTATGCTGCCGCAATGGTCATCACCAGATTAAGCATGGTTCCGGCGACCGTGTACAACAAGGTGTTCCCATAGCCCTTCATCAGTTCGCTATTCGCAAACAGACGTTCATAACCAACCAGCGAGATGTTCTTGGGCCAGAGCCACACTTCACCGCGCATCACGTTTTCCGGATTACTAATCGATGCAATTCCCACAAAAAACACGGGATACAACACCACTACAGATACCAGCACAAGAGCAGCATAGATCATCCATTCGACTGCCCGGTCACCACGACTTTGCGCCATCCCCTCACCTCCCTTACCATAGACTGCTCGAACTGACTTTGCGGGCGATCCGGTTCACCGTCAGCAGCAGTATAAAATTGATAACTGAGTTAAACAAACCAACAGCTGCAGAATAACTGTACTGCGCACCCAAAATACCGCTGCGGTATACATTGGTTGCGATAACATCGGATGCCTCCATATTCAACGCGTTTTGCATAAGGAATACCTTTTCAAACCCGACGCCCATGATGGATCCTACATTTAGAATCAAAAGCACAACCATAGTCGGGGCAATCCCCGGAATGTTCACATGCCAGATTCGCTCAAGCCTGGTTGCGCCATCCACCTTAGCTGCATCATGCAGCTGCGGATCTACTCCGGCAAGTGCCGCCAAATAGATGATCGAGCTCCACCCCATCGTCTGCCATACACCTGACCACACAAATATACTCTTGAACCAACCCGGTTCCGTCATGAAGGAAATGGTTTCTCCGCCAAGAGCCGTGATTGCCAGATTAATTAATCCACTGACAGGAGACAAAAACATCATAATCATGCCCACCATGACGACAGTAGATAAAAAATGAGGCATATAGGTCACTGTTTGCACAAATCTTCTGAACTTCCCGGATCTAATTTCATGGATCATTAACGCCAGGAGAATGGGAATAGGGAAACCAACAATTAATTCGTACAAACCAATACCAAGCGTGTTTTTCATGATTCGCCAAAAATAAAAGCTGTCAAAGAACCGTTCAAAGTGTTTGAATCCCACCCATGGACTTCCGGTAATGCCTTTATTCGCGATAAAGTCCTTAAACGCAATCTGCACACCATACATGGGTACATAATGAAACACAACAAAGTAGATGATGACAGGCGAGAATAATAGATACAAATCCCAATTTCTACGAAACGAATGGAAACGGTATTTCTTCGCACGGCTTCCACTCACTCGACTCCCGCGTGCCTGCTCGTTAACGGATGTCGTCTGTTTCAAAATCAGCAATCCCCCTTTTTGCCTGCCTCATCACGATGGGCTCGGCTGCAAATCGAATGTTACAGCCCTTCGATGCGATTGGGTATAAACCGTTTTTGGGATTCTGGTCTATCCTTGCGAAATTTACCTAATTCGTGATTTTTCCTGAAAAAACAGCCATTTTCGCAAAAAAAGTATAGCCCCTTTTTACAGTGCGTTCATATTTTGCTCCCTGCGTTTTAACAGTTCACGCGTAGAATGGGCCAGATAATCTTGTTCTCTCTAGAAGAATGAAAATGAGGGGTTGTCTTATGAACTGGATCATGAATAAAAAACGAACCCTGTTTTTCAAAATATTTGTCAGCTTTTTGGCGATTATCTCGCTGTTCTGCCTATTCTATATTCTGATTTATTATGTATTCAAAACGAGCCTGCAGGAGGAAATCGTTCAAAGCAGTCTCAATGAAACGAACAACACCGCGGAACGATTCTCTAATCATATGGAACAAATTCAGATTATGCTGTTCCACGTGTACAACAATCAGGATCTGGTATCTTTTAATAGGCAATTGCAGAGAGTTGGCTTTCAAGAGGCAGACTATCTAAAGGCCAAAAATGTAATGAAGGACATTCGGGGATATGTATACAATTCGTTGTTTTTGCTGGAAGATGTTATCGTCCACTTTCCTAAGGAACACTTTGCATTTGGTAAATCAGGCAGCGGCAGCTCGGATTACATGTTCAACACATCCTATCGAAGCAATATCTATCCATTGGAACATTGGGAGACACTCACCACGGAGCCCCATACATTTCTGATCTCGCCTGCAGCATCCTTTCAAATGAACGCAGGTTCTCCCGAGAGCAGGCATCTGCTGCCGTATACGTTTAAGAGCCCCGGCAGTCCTTATCAGATCATTGCAATGATAGATATCCAGAAAGCAGTTCAGTCCTTTTTCGGCACCACGGACGGACACACCTTGATCATTACGGACCATCAGAGCCACATCCTTTATCGCTCGGGTTCAACGCCAGGGGAAGAAGCGATACCCGTTTTCCAAGATGGAGAAACGACACGCAAGGAGAATGGGAGATATTATTTCAAGGCAGAAGGTGCTGACGGGCTCATGTATATCACATCACTGGAAGATACACGCATTGCAGACCAGCTGCAGCGATTGACCGGTTACATGGTTCTTATCTTTGTTTTTTCACTTTTGGCAGCAACGTTGGTATCCCTCTATCTAAGCCGACGCCTACATACGCCGGTTAAGCATATGCTATCCTCGCTGCTGGACCGTACTTCACTGAATAAAGCCGATGAAGTCGGGCAGGAAGAGAGTCACATTTTAGAATATGATCTCATTCAGAGCAGGATTGGGGAGCTAAAAAAAGAGAAAGATACGATCGTGGCCAAACTTAATCGCCAGAACGCCATTCTAACCAACTACTCCTATATGAACCAGTTGAAGAACATCAATACTGATCTTAGCGAGTGGAACGATTTTCTTGCGGATGGAGGAAGTTATCAGCTTGTTTATTACGACATTCGTTTTCGGATTTCGGAAAATGGAAGTATGCCTCTTGATCGGGAGCGAGCGGTGCGTCACTTGTTGGATTACATTCATCTGCTAACGAAAGAACGGTTCCATGCCAATCATACGTTCCAGATGGAAAAAAACGAGATTGTCTCCGTATTGAAGGAACCCTCTCCCTTCCAGCTTCAAGCACTGCTTGAACAGCTCAAAGCAAGTCTTGATGAGGAAAAACATTATTATGTCGTGACCATTTGTACCCTTCCGGCTATGAATCAACCGACTAAATTCAGTGAAACCTATCAGCAATTACGGGATCTGGCTTCATCGGCTCGCTTGCTAGAGGAAACCCAACTAATCAGCGGAGCCCGTCCCCTGCCCAATGTGGACCAGCCTCTGGTGAAACGGGGACGCGAGCTTGATCAGGCACTTCAGGCACTGGAAGAAGACAACTGTATGGATTGGATACGTCAGGCATTCGCATACTTCGTCAAAAAAGATGCCAGTGTACTTCAATTCAGACAATTAGCTCTCGATATAACGAGTCATATCGTTGAATTTTTGGATCAACAGCTCTCTTATAAAGCCACGGGCGTACCCCTGAGTGAATGGGAAAATGCTCTTCAGGACTGCCATTCACAGGATGATTATGAGACTGTTTTCAAGCACATCGTTAGCTCTGTCCTTGCCATCATGCGAGACAGCAAACTTCCCGCAACGGAAGAACCAACCATCGCCATGTTTTACGAAATCATAAACTCCCATTACATGGAGGATATTTCACTTGAGTATTTGTCAGCGAAACTGAATCTGTCAACGACGTATCTGTCCGTGTATATCAAAGATAAAACCGGCATCAATTTTAGCGAGCATCTGCAAACAATCCGCATGCGCAAAGCATGTGAACTGCTGGCTACGACAAATTGGACCATCAATGAAATCAGTGTCCGCGTGGGATACCAGAACATTACTTCCTTTAATCGCATTTTCAAAAAGACAACTGGCATCTCGCCTGGTACCTATCGGAAACAGCATCTTATGGAAATTCACCAGCAGCAGAAGCATGTAGATTGAGAAATTAGGCATTAAAGCAGTTGAATTTGATTTTGTCTTGTGGTGAGGAATGGGTTTATCTGCCCGTTAGGAAAACATAAAAAAGCGCAGTCCCAACGATTAATCCGCTGGAACTGCGCATGTTTTATTTTGTATAGTCTTAACAATCTTTATCCGGTACCCCAGCTTCTTCTCTCGTGCGGAAAGAAGATCCGCAGCCGCATGTCGCGACCGCATTCGGGTTATGGATGGTGAAACCGCCGGACATGCCGGATTCTTCAAAATCAATTTCAAGACCATTCAGATATTTCAGGTTCTCCTTCTCGACTACAACCTTCATATCGTGAATATCCATATAAATATCCTCATCGGATTCTTTATCATCAAAGCCCATGGCGTACGAAAATCCGGTACAACCACCCGGTGCTACGCCCAGACGCAGGAACATGTCAGGTGTCTCTTGCTGTGAAAGCATCTCTTTCAATCGCTCGGCAGCTGTCTCGCTGATGTTAATCATGCCAGGTCACTCTCCTTTTCATTAACTCTTCCTTAAATTATACTCCACCCCGTCAAGAGGCTCAAGCCATGTTTATCCCGATTTCCGTGTCCCTCCTCAGCTCCTTTTTCTTCCCAGTGTATTGAACCCCCGGGACACGAGGTTTATAATGGTTAGGTGATCGCTCTGAAATGTCGGTATTTTGTCATGACTTCTTTAAGATGATGATCATATATGGAGTTGTAATTTTTTTCACATTTCGAGACTGCCACGCAGTCCCCAATGCATATAGAGTCATCAGACTCAATTTTAGATTTTACATCCATGATGCAAAAACCTTAAAAGAAAAATTCAGCTTTACACATGCAGCATATGCTGCACCGGGTAATGGAGAGTTAGTCCGATAAAGAGGCGGCAGATGACCGCATCTTTTTTATGTAGTTCTGCAAGCAAGTCCTACATTCAACTCAAATCCGGTTAAGAACAGGAGGAAACAAAATGTCTACATTGGTAACACCGTTCACAGACAAAAGAATGGCGGAAATCGTTGAGAAAGTGCAGAACGGCGTAAGGTTGAGTGTAGAAGACGGCGTATATCTGTATCAAACGGATGATTTGCTGACTCTCGGCCAACTGGCCAATGAGGTCAACCTGCGGAAGAACGGCAAGAAAGTGTATTTTATTGAAAACATGAGTCTGTACTTCACTAACGTTTGTGAAGCACACTGTGCTTTTTGTAATTTCCGCAAAGACCAGGGTGAAGAAGGCTCCTACACTTTGTCGGGAGAGGAAATGATTGAGTACGTAGAACAGCATATTCATCCAGGCGTACGCGAGTTCCATATTGTAGGCGGACATAACAACCATGTTCCCTTTCAATATTATGTCGATTCCCTGCGGGCTTTAAACGAGAAATATCCGGATGTTACACTTAAGGCCTACACGGCAGCAGAGATCGATTTCTTCACCCGCATCAGCGGGCTTAGCATCAAGGAAGTGCTGCAGGAATTGCAAAAAGCAGGTCTTAAATCACTGACTGGCGGCGGTGCCGAGATTCTGTCAGACGAATACCGCAAAAAAATGCGTGTCGACAAAGCAAACGTGGATCGCTATCTTGAG
This sequence comes from Paenibacillus pabuli, assembly GCF_039831995.1. Classification (NCBI taxonomy): domain Bacteria; kingdom Bacillati; phylum Bacillota; class Bacilli; order Caryophanales; family Paenibacillaceae; genus Paenibacillus; species Paenibacillus pabuli. The sequence continues at coordinate 263,468 of NZ_JBDOIO010000004.1, read as the reverse complement.
GTACACCGTACTGCTCATCTTCTGGGCATGCGTACACATACGACAATGCTGTACGGATCGATTGAATCGTACGAAGATCGTGTTAATCACATGGCTCAAATTCGTGAGCTGCAGGATGAAACCAACGGTTTCATGGTATTTATCCCGCTCTCCATGCAGCCTAAGAGCAAAAATGCCAGCATTATGCGCCGCAACTCGGCGTACGAGGATCTTAAAACGATTGCGATTAGCCGCCTTATGCTGGATAATATTGACCACATTAAAGCATACTTCATTAACATCGGCCCACAATTGACCCAAGTTGCCCTTGGATTCGGTGCTTCGGATGCACATGGCACCATCGTTCGCGAACGAATTAGTCATGCCGCAGGTGCGTTAACACCTGAGGGCCTCACCCGCAAAGAGCTCATATGGCTCATTAAGGGCGCTGGACGCATTCCGGTGGAACGCGATACCTTCTACAACGAAATTCAAGTATATGAATAAACCTGCTGCATCGTCTCGATAGCATCTTTCATCCATACAAAGGAGAATGGCCCTTCGAATCGATGCATCACGTTGGTATAATACCTCTAATTTTAAACTCCAAAATTTTCGATATAATAATTAAAATAAAATAAAACAGAAGGAGCAGCTATGTGAATGCATAGCTGCTCCACAGGTTACAGCCCCGATCATACGGGACTGATGCAGAAAGGAAGCCGAGTCATGAAAAATTTCGTCATTCTCGGGGGCGGCTATGGCGGCCTCACGATCATCAAGGAACTTCTGGAAGGCAAAATTCCGTCAGATACACAAATTGTGTTGGTGGACCGGAGCCCCTTCCAGGGATTGAAGACTGAATATTACGCACTCGCAGCAGGAACCGTATCCGACTATGACCTGCGCATCCAATTTCCAGTCCATGAGAAAGTCACTTACCGTTATGGAGAAGTCACTTCGATTGATCTGGAACAGCGTCAGATAGAATTTGAAGGCCAGGATCCTTTGGAGTATGACAAGCTCGTCATCGGACTCGGCTGTACAGACCGTTTCCACAATACGCCAGGAGCTGAAGAATACAGCTGTACCATTCAAAGTTTTAGCAAAACGCGGGAAACCTACCTCCGCCTGAACGAAGTTAAAGCTTACGGGCACGTGCATATTGTTGGCGGTGGATTGAGCGGTGTCGAGATCGCTGCCGAACTTAGAGAGAGCAGACCTGACCTGAACATTAGTATTCTGGACCGTGGTGAGCGAGTATTATCGGCTTTCCCGCAGCGATTGTCTGCTTACGTGCATGAGTGGTTTAACGAACATCAAGTGGAGACACGTGGACATGTCGCAATTTCTCGTCTTGAGGGGAACGCCATCTTTAACCGGGATGAAGAAATTTTGACGGATGCTGTAGTATGGACAGCCGGTATTCAGCCAGTCAAAGTCGTACAGGATCTTGACGTTACAAAGGACCCTCAGGGCCGGGTTGTACTGAATGATTATTATCAAATTCCTGAATATACAGATGTTTATGTTGTCGGTGACTGTGCCAGTGTACCTTATGCACCAAGCGGTCAGGCTGCAGAAGTACAGGGTGAACAGATCGCTCATATTCAGCATGCCCTCTGGAAAGGCGAAAAGCCCAACCCGCAGCCGCTCAAGCTTCGTGGCACGCTCGGTGCACTCGGCAAGAAGGCTGGGTTTGGGCTGATGGGCAAAACGTCCATGATGGGACGTGTGCCTCGTATATTGAAAAGCGGCGTGCTCTGGATGTCCAAGCGCCATCTCGGTTAGTCGAGATCGAGCTCGTCCCAGGCATCGGCTTCGGCAATTTTGGCCAGAATGGCGTTATATAAATCCTCTACTTTGTCTGTGATGACAATTTCACCATTGACTAGCGCAAAAGGAGTCATATAACATTGGCCACAGTTGCTGAGGCAGCCGTATTCAATCACATCATAGTCTGGATTCTCTTCGAGTTGCTCCATGACTTCATCTGTGCCAAAATGCATATTGTTAGCACAAAATTCAATAATCGGTCTCATGTAGGTTCACCTGCTTTGTTTGACCATTTTATTTTACGGCCATTTGTAATATAATATATAGAGGAAAGGAGTTGAAAAATATGAGCGAAAACGCACAAAGCACCATGTATGATGAGGTATCTGACGTGCTTGACAAACTTCGTCCGTTCCTGCAACGCGATGGCGGTGACGTGGAACTGGTCGACGTGGAGGACGGCATCGTTAAGCTGAAACTGGTCGGTGCCTGCGGCAGCTGCCCAAGCTCCACCATTACCCTAAAAGCCGGGATTGAACGCGCCCTTCTTGAAGAAGTTGACGGTGTCGAAGAAGTCGTACAAGTATTCTAATCAATCCTTCACGAAATAAACCTCAAGAGCCTTTCGCTTCATTTGAAGCGGAGGGCTCTTTTTTTGTGCGTCTCCTCTATTGTCCCTCTTCACGCTGGATAGTTGGACGTATGGGATCGAGCCCGCCCGAAACATCCATAATGTTGCCTGTTATAAAATCGGAGTGATCCAGACACAAGTACGTAATCACCCGCGCAATATCTTCACCGCTGCCGGGACGTCCCCGTGGCGTTTCCTGATCGGTTATGCCAGCTATTTCATCAATGGTTTTTTCTTTATTGGCTCCCCGGATATCACCCGGACACACCATATTCACCGTAATGCCGTAAGGAGCCTCCTCCACAGCAAGCGTCTTCGTAAAGGATACCAGACCTACCTTCGCAGCAGCGTAAACTGCACGATGAGGCCAGGATCGCGCCTCTCCCGCATGGCTGAAACCAAAATGAATAATTCGGCCCCACTTTTTGCGTCTCATCTCTGGAAGCACTCGTTGATCCAGAAGCATCGGGCCCAGCAAATTCCCCTGTACCAGCATCTGAATTTCACCCTCGGTATACTCTGCAAACAATCGGCGTTCGCGGACAAAAGGCCCTGCGTTATTCACCAAAATATCTATACTGCCCAGTTCGGCTTCAACCTGTTCTACCAACATGGCGATGTCTTCCGTTTTGGAAATGTCCGCTTGAATGGCAATGCACTGTACACCCTTCGCCGTGATCTGGGCCTGAAGTGCTTCGGCTTCGGTACGGCTGTGCACATAATTCAAGGCAATATGGCATCCCTGATCTGCCAGACGGAGAGCCGTCATTTTTCCAAGACCTTTGGCACTTCCCGTTATGAGGGCAATCTTCCCCTTCACGTCCATCCCCCTCTTCAAAGAGCAGTCACTCATTCAGTATAAAAGATTTATCATCCCCTCACAACTCGCTTATTCTTTCAGGGAATAAAACCCTTTTAAACCTAAAAAACCTTGATCGGAATCCGTCTCTTATGTTAATGTCGATTAGTCTCAAGAAGCAGATGAGCGGCAATACACCGATCAGAATGAATTATCCTACTATCGTAAGTCGGAAAAAACATCTTCTGAGAACAAACCGTAGCGATTGAATGGATGACACGACCAATTCAAATACAAAAAAACGAGCAACTCTTCATTAGAGATGCTCGGCTTTTTTCGTACATTACTCAACTCGAAATTAAGTAATATTGAATGGGCAATTTAGAACGCAGGCTCAACTGCACCTTGGTAACGTTCCTTAATGAATGTTTTAACCGCTTCGGAATTCAGGGCAGCAGCCAACTTCTTGATGGCATCTGCATCCTTGTTGTCTTCACGGGCAACGAGAATGTTAGCGTAAGGGTTACCTTGCAGCTCCTCGATAAGCAAAGAATCTTTCTCCGGGTTCAGGTTAGCTTCAAGTGCATAGTTGGCATTAATGAATACCAGATCTGCTTCATCCAGCTGACGAGGCATCATGGCTGCATCGAGCTCAATAATATCCAGGTTCTTCGGATTAGCTGTAATATCCTGAATTGTGGATGCAATGTTCGCATTGTCTTTCAGCGTAATGATCCCTTCTTTTGCAAGCAGCAGCAGTGCACGACCACCGTTGGACGGGTCATTTGGAATGGCTACTTTGGCGCCGTCCTGCAGCTCATCCAATGATTTGATCTTTTTGGAATAACCTGCAAAAGGTTCAACATGGACAGGTGCTACAGTAACGAGGTTAAAACCACGTTCTTTGTTTTCTGTATCCAGGTAAGGCTGGTGTTGGAAAAAGTTTGCATCCAACTGTTTGTCCGCCAGTTGCTGGTTCGGTTGAACATAGTCATTGAACGTTACAACCTGCAAACGAATACCTTGAGCCTCCAGCTCAGGCTTGATGCTCTCCAGAATTTCAGCGTGCGGCGTAGGTGAAGCTCCAACTTTCAGTTCCACCGTACGCGGTGCGCCCGCTTCATTATCTGCGCCGCTATCCGAATCTTTGTTGTTTCCGCAGGCAGCAAGTACCGCAATCAGCATCAAGCTAAGCAGTGCAAAAGACCATTTTTTCATGTGTAAAACCCCTTCTCCAATAAATTTTGTTGCATCTTCGCATTCATTCCGTAATGAATGGATGCAAAATGCTATCTATGTGTTATTTCCGGGTGAACAGCTTAACCAGTTGATCGCCAAACATTTGCAGAACTTGTACGAGAATAACCATGAATGCAACGGAAATAATCATGATTTCATATTGGTAACGGAAGTATCCATAGTTAATTGCGAGTGTTCCAAGTCCGCCGCCGCCGACCATGCCGGCCATGGCAGTATAAGATACCAGCGTGACAATGGTAATCGTAATTCCCGCGAGAAGACCGGGTAGCGCCTCGGGAAGCAGTACGCGTCTTACAATCTGCCCGGTGGATGCTCCCATGGCCTGAGCCGCTTCGATAACGCCACGGTCTACTTCACGCAGGGTAGTCTCAACCAACCTTGCGAAGTAAGGCGCTGCCGCGATCACGAGCGGCGGTATGACTCCAAGTACGCCAGTGGCTGTACCAACCAGTGAACGTGTAAATGGAATGAGGGCAACAATCAAAATGATAAATGGTACTGACCTCAGAATATTAACAACGATGGATAACACGGTGTAAATCGTTCGTGACTGGATGGAAGCCGATCTTGCAGTCATAAATAGCAGAACACCCAGCGGCAATCCGATGATGATGGTGAACAAACCGGACGCTCCCAGAATTTGCAATGTTTCAATGGAGGCCTTGCCGATCTCTTCCCAGCGTACAGATGAAAAATCCATATTAACGAAGCACCTCCACATCAAGCCCTTGCTCTTTCAATTCATGCACAGTCCGGTGAATCGCGTCAGAATCGCCTTCAAAGCGAACGGTCAATTGTCCGTATGGAATCTGTTTGATCCTTGAGATGGTTCCTTGCAAAATGGCAAAGTCCACTCCGGTCTGACGAACGGTTCTGGACAGAATAGCTTCATACGTCTTCTCACCCAAAAATGAAATTTTGACCAATTGAGAACGACCATCCTGCTGCACGGTTCCACCCGCATGTATCAGGGCTTCTTCTTCCAATAAAAGCTCAGACTCCTGATCACGCTGCATGAAGTCACGCGTGATGGCATGCTGCGGTTTAAGGAAAACATCCGTTACAGGGCCTTGTTCCACAATTCCTCCCTGATGAATGACAGCAACTTGATCACAAATGCTCTGAATGACATGCATTTCATGCGTGATCAAAACAATCGTCAGATTGTATTTCTGATTGATATCCAGCAGCAACTTCAGGATCGAAGCTGTCGTCTGTGGATCAAGGGCCGATGTGGCTTCGTCACATAGCAGAACGGCTGGATCACTGGCAAGTGCACGGGCGATACCAACTCTTTGTTTCTGTCCGCCTGATAGCTGTGCTGGATACTTGCTGCTGTGATGCTCCAAACCAACAAGAGTCAACATTTCCTTCACCTTGCGATCAATTTCAGCCTTAGGCGTATTCACCAGCTTCAGCGGAAAAGCAACATTGTCATATACCGTAGCGGAGGATAACAGATTAAAATGCTGAAATATCATGCCAATCTTGCGTCTTTGCTGCTGCAGATCTGTTTTGCTGAGACTGGTCAGGTTCACGCCGTCCACCCATACCTCACCAGCTGTTGGTCTTTCGAGCAGGTTGATACACCGGATCAACGTACTTTTCCCTGCTCCGGAGTGTCCGATTACTCCGAATATTTCACCTTTGCCGATCTTCAGATCCAAATCGGCTAGTGCTGTCGTTTGTTTTGAACCTCTGCCATACGTCTTGGTTAATCCTTTTAATTCGATCAATATGACTTCTCCTTCCCACCGCCTACATGTATCTTTACCCGAATGAAAGGAAAACTCCCCTCTGACATATAAAAAAGAGCCCCTTTGCAGAAACAAAAAGGGCTCTTCACACGAAAGAATATACCTTCTCATCTGCCAAAATCGTGCTTTGCACCATTTTGTAGGAATTAGCACCTAACATCTATAAAGTATGACTTGTTGTCATGTCATTATAAATCGGTTGCCGGGCTTCATCGGGCCTGTCCCTCCGCCGCTCTCGATAAGAAATATTAAATTTATAAGTTCAGTGGTAAAATGTAAATGGTTATGCATGTTAATGTCATGTAACGCTTAATTAGAAACTCAGTATAATCCAAGTATTCCGCTTTGTCAAAGGTAAATATTTCACAATTACTTTGCCAGCTCGGACATGCCCTGCTTGTGCCACATCCTGTTGATGTAACCATATGCCGCTTTTAGCGTTTCGCAAACCATATCGACGCCCTGACGCATTTCCTCCAGGTGCTGATCCAGATCTTCGAGCTTCACTTTCCCCTGCAAGGTCTGATGGAGCTGCCACAGATCATCCTGCATCTCGGAGTTCATGTAGTGAATCTCCATATTCCGCCGTTTGCGCAGTTTGCTCATCGGTTCCCGGTAAGCATCCTTGATTTTGATTAATTCAACAGCAAGATCATTATGCATTTTGGCATAGCCAAACTGTCTCAGTACGGTAAAATACGAAAAATGGGATTTTACATTAGACGTGTTCAAATTAAATATTTCATTCAATACCGTGCCCGTCTTGTCGAGAATCGCAAAACAACGAATGAATCCATCTTTGTAAAAGTACACGTAACGGGCATACTCTGCCTTCTCTTCAATGGTCATATCATCGGTGGAGCCAGCCCTGACCTTCTGGCGAAAGTGGGAAGCAGCGAAACAGGCCTGCTCCAGCTCATCCAGTGAGGAGATCAATCCCTGCGTCCATACGTAAAGTTTGCGATAATCGTGAGTCGGGTCCTGATTCAAATCCAGCTGTCGTTGTAAAAGTCCCAGCGTCTCCACCATGGACTCGATCGCTTCTTCCAATACTCCCTCATTCTGGCGCGGCAATTCACCCAGCAACGTTCGCAGCATATACAGCCTCCTCTTTCCACTCTGCTGATCAATATGATGATTTATAATATTAAACCTAATCGGAATCAGAGTAAACGTATGGTCGCTGCTTGACATTAGGGTGCCCTGACCCGCCTGACATCAAACAAAGTCCACCTGTCCAATGATGTACATCATTGGATGGTGGACTTTGCATTTGGAAACCGCATGAACGGCTGAACATTCAATAAAATGTTAGAAACGATCAGCTGGCCGATGAAGCTTGTACACCAGAAAACTCATATAGGTTAGTATACCGAACAGTATGGCGATATCAAGCATGTGAGCCAGAGCCACGAACATGTACACTTCCGGACGGTTGATGGTAAGCATCATGCCAAAACCAATCAGTACTTGAAGCAGAATGAGCACCACAGACACTACGCCCAACGCCCGAAGTTCCGTGTTATCCGGATGTTTACGATATGCATAATGTCCCAGGATCGCAATCACAATAACAAGGGAGGCAGCGGCTGCTCGGTGAGCAAAGGCTACGGCCACGCCACCGGACAGTTCAGGTATGATCTGGCCATTACAGAGCGGGAAGCCAGAGCAGCCCCCAGCGGAGTCGGTATGACTCACAAAGGCCCCTGTGTATACCACAAGATATGTGTAGATGGTTGAGAACCACACCAGGTTGCGGAAGTTTTTGCTAACCCGTGGGTACTTGTTTAACCTTTCGAGGCCACCATGACGTGCCTCCTGCCTAATACCGAGAGCCATCATCAGGGAACTGGCAAAGGCAATCAGGGCAAAACCGAAATGCAGCGCCATGACCGCCGATGATTGGGAGAAGACGACGGCAAAGGCCCCCATGATTCCCTGGATAATAACGAAGATTAACGTTAAGAATGAAAACAATTGCAGATCACGACGTGATTTGCCATATCGTAGGAATGCAACAAAAGAGGCAATGGAGAGCAATCCTGCCAATGCGCTGACCGCGCGATGCGAATATTCAATCAGTGAGGCTACAGTATGTGCAGGAACGAGTTTACCATTACATAAAGGCCACTCCGTGCCACACCCTAGTCCCGATTCCGTTTTGGTAACGACCCCACCGCCGAACGTAGCCAAGAACATAACAAGACAAGTTAATACGGTTAACCATTTAAACAAGGTTAAGTGCTTCAATTTTTTCTCACCCGCTGTTGGTTTAAGATGGCGAAGAACGATCTCTCCGCTTGTTTCGATACTTTGACACTTATTTCACAACTAAATTCATTATACCGGATAAATGTGTCATTGACGCCTCGCTTTGTGACAAAATGTTAACGTCTGTCGATAGATTGACCAGCAAGTCATCCCTTTCATATGTACCTTTTTATTGTCCCCCGAAAATGCAAAAATAAAAACGCCATTTCCTCTTTTCTAGAGAAACGGCGCTCATTGGAATTCACAGATGAATTCACTCGTCTGCCTTTATTTATGAATCGTGTTGTACACTTCAACTGCACGCTGCAGAAATTGCTCAATCTCTTCTCTCGACTTGCGAAGTTTGTTCACGTAGCGAACCAGTTCGCGGCCATCGGTGTATGCAACAAAGCTTGGAATACCCAAAATATTTTGTTCCTCACTAACGGTACCCACCTGGTCCACATCCACCTCAACCAGCGTTAAAACGCGAGCAAATTTTTCCTCTACTTCAGGCATAAATGGATCAATGTACTTGCAATCCCCGCACCAATCTGCCTTAAATACCGCTACGGTAAGCCGAGGGGATTGAATGGCCACATCAAACGCAGGTTTGGATGTAATCTGTTCCATGACAACATCTTCCTTTCTGTACCTTGTCTTATCCTTAGTGAAGCAAATTGCCGAGTGGAAGTCAAATATTCAGCACATACTTAGTTTAAAACCAACCATGATGAAAGGATGGCAAGCGTATGACTCCCACCAGAAACGCTGCTCTATCCCGTGATTCGCTCTTCCGTATTGTTCGTTCCATTCCTGGAGCCGCCAGAGAAGTATGGCGTGGCAAACAGGCTGCATGGCAGGCTTCTGGCCAGCTTCGTCATCCTTCGCGTGATTTGGCTTGGGATGCTGAAATGGCTGAGACGCTGAAGGGGGAAGTTGAACGTCTGTTACCCGGTACGGAGACAGCTTCGGCCCGCCATGCCAAAAGTGCCCCAGTATGTGAAGAGGATTGCATCATTCTGGAAGAAATTAAAACCCTGACGATCGAAAATAATCGGAGCAACATCACGCGTACGGCAGCCTATCTGGCGTGTTATGACCAATATCCCGAGCTGCATTGGGCCCTGCTTGCCCATTTGGTCTCCCGCAATGGCGGTTATCATATGACCGATCTGCAGAGCAACCTGATGCATAACCTGCAAAACCAGACGGATAGAGAACATATGTATCGGTTGCTTGAGCGCTGTAATGCGCTCATTTTCCAAGATGCCTATCCTCAGCTTCTGCTCTACATGAACAGCAGGCGAATCGGGCGCAGCTGCTTCCACCTGCTGTCCCATTTTCATGTATCGGCGTTCATGACACCGATCTGGGAGCGGTTCTGGTTGGACCGGTGCAGTTCCCTGCTTAGTGTGGCATTAATTATTAATGAGCAAAACTATATTGAGAGCCGGGTTGTACAGCATCCTTATTTTCAAAAGGAAGTATTGTCCAAGCCTGCATTTCACTTGCACAATCTCGCCGGGCTTAATCATATTGTGTTTCCACTTGGCCGCGGGAAAGGACTCGCCGGTAGGGTGATCGAACATTTCGGCAGGCTGGACGAGCGGATCATGTTTGGCAAAAGCCTGTACGCTATGCTATTTGGCATTGAGCAGGTGTACACACAAGTGTTGGAGTTTGCCCGTTCCGTTCCCCATAGAGGTTCGCGGGCTGAATATTGGCCGGGTTTATTCACAACGAGCTTGGAGGGAGCAGCAGATTCGAAATTCTACAGTCAGGAACTGCTGGAACGTGAATGGATGTCTGAAGGTGGGCGATTATACAGCCCAGAGCTGCTCACCGTATGGAAAGACACGCCATATGAACCGATTACGAGAAAGGACTGGCTGCAGAATCGGGATAGTCTTGGACACCTCAGCGCACCGCGTCGTCCCTGGTTATTTGAAATGAGCCATGAACATCGATATGGGATGCTCAAAACGGCCGTTGCCCATGATGCCAAGGCTTTACTGCATTAAGTGTCCTAGGATATCCCTTTGATCGAATTCGGTTGTTTTTACAATAAAAATTAAAAAAGCCCTGTCCGCTTATGCAGCAGACAGAGCTTGTACTCATTTTACAAAATTTTCAGCTTATAACCTATGCTCTCTGACCCGTACCACGCTGGAGACGCATAAGCGGCCGCAGTATCTTTTGCAGAATACGCGGGTAGCTGCCAAGTTCATCTCTGCGCAATACGCGAAGGATGACAAGCATCACCAGGTATACTGCTACAACAAGCACACCGACAACCAAACATGTCATGAGGAAGGAAACTCGTGCTGGCAGAAATAAGCCAAAGATCCAATTACCAGCCCAGTTGGCGCCAAAACCGATACCTGCAGCAAGCAGGACGGTCACGACGAACCCGATCCAGCGATCACCCATGATCGAGAAGTTTACGATTTTTCTCAGTACTCGCAGATTCAGATACGTAATCACCAGGAAACATAACGCTGTTCCGATGATGATCCCATAGATGCCAAACATCGGAGCCAGGATTAGACTTGCCACAAATTTTACGATAATTCCTGCAGCTACACTGATCATCGTAATCCGTGGTTTACCAACACCAAGCAAAATGGAGTTTGTGGTCATCATGGTAATTTGGAAAATGGTGCCAAAAGTCAACAACGTAATGATCGGTGTTCCATCCAGCGTACTGAACAGCAAACCATTCACCGAATAGGCTGCTGCACACAGGGCAATGACAATCGGCATGCCTGTCAGAATCGAAATGCGCATCGCAAGCGTAATTTGATTTTGCAGATGGGCCTCATCTTTGCGTGCAAAAGCTGCCGAAATGACGGGAACGAGCGATTGGCTTAACGCAATGGCCAGAATGGGCGGAATCCCTGCAATACTTTGAGCTTTCGCACCAAGAATGGCGAGCACCCCTGTGGCCTCTTCCAGCCCAATGCGGCCGCTGAGTAGCGGGACCACAAGCGATGAATCGATAAAGTTAATCGCCGGAACCGCAAGAGACGATAACACAATGGGAATTGATAGTTTAAAGATATCACTGTAAATCCCTCGCATCGGCAGTTGCTCTGCACGCACAACGTTCAATTGTGCGGCACGGTCACTGCGGCGCAGCTTCAAGGTGAAGTAGAGCATCACGGCAAAGGCACCGATGCTACCTAGTACACCACCGAATGAAGCTCCTGCAGCGATCGTTCTATCATCATAATTCCATTGCAGCATGACATACGCCACGATAATGGCTGTACCTACGCGGGCAAACTGCTCCACAATCTGTGAAATGCCGCCTGCCGTCATATTGCCGCGTCCCTGGAAGTAACCACGCATCATGGCAATAGCCGGGAAGAGCAGCAGCGCCGGAGCAAGAGCCCGAATCGCGCTAACCGCTTCCGGTACCTTGGATACATACGTTGCATAATAAGGTGCTGCAAACCACAGTAAGGCTGACATAACAACCCCGGCTACCGCAGCAAAGATCAAGGCAGCCTTATAGATTTGCTGTGCTTCTCCCGCACGTCCAAGCGCGTAACGTTCAGACACCATCTTGCTGAGCGTGCTTGGAATTCCCGCAGTAGCGACAGTTAACAGCATTAAGTATACCGTATTGGAGATGGTAAACGATGCGTTACCGATATCGCCAAGGATATGCTCCAGCGGCACGCGCTGCACGAGACCAAGTACTCTGGCAATGAGTGCAGCTGCCGCCAGAATGAGCGTACCCTTAATGAATGTTTCCTTCTTAGACAAACTAATTCCCCTTCTTTCCCCCACACGGACGTGCATCCGGTTGAAGCCAATCCCGAACGTCTATGCGAATCTTGCCACCCAGATAACAAACAGAACAATCATTACGATTTGCAAAATAATTTTCATTACCGTACTGGTAAACAAACCGACGACAGAACCGAACCCTACCTTCGTAGCCTTGGAAGGTGAAGATCCGCCGATCAATTCCCCGATAAATGCACCGATAAATGGTCCAAGTACCAACCCGAATGCCGGAATGACAAATGGACCAATAATGACACCAATCGTACTCAGGGTTGTGGATAGCTTGGAGCCTCCAAACTTCTTAACCCCCCATGCACTAACCACATAATCAGCTACGAACAATACCACCACGATTAGAATCTGGAAAATCCAGAACCATACGCCGAACGGATCGAAACTGAAGAACCAGCCATAGACCAGAAAGGCGAAAAAGATCGCTATAGCTCCAGGCAGTATCGGGTATACCGTTCCGGCCATCCCTACTGCAAACAAAAGCACAATTAAAATCCAGCCAACGGTTGCAAGCAAAGGTTATTCCCCCTTCAAAATGTGCTCACGAATAACTTCCACAATTCCATCTTCGTTGTTGCTCGCCACAATCAGGTCAGCGGCTTCCTTCACTTGTTCCTGTGCGTTCCCCATGGCAACGCCCAAACCTACCGCCTCGATCACGGCCAGATCGTTCAGACTATCTCCGACTGCGACGACTTCGGACATTTCTATCCCCAGCAGTTTGCAGACTTCAGCCACGCCACTCGCTTTCGAAATGCCAGCCGGGTTAATCTCAATATTAACAGGTGAGGAATTCGTCATTTGAAGGCCTCCCAGCTGCTGCAATTCCATCATGATCTGATGACGGACTTCATCAACTTCGGTGTTGAAACCAAATTTCAACCATTCCAGTCCCTCAATATTGTCCGTCCAACGATCTCTGTTGAACAGTTCCTCTACGGAATATGCCCAGTACCAGCTGTTATATTTCTCACCAATCTCCTGCATGGTACGGATTAAGGCCGGGTCCATCAGATGACGAATGTGCAGGTCATGCGGAGCTTTCCAGACTTCACTGCCATTCACCGTAACCATCGGCGTTTCCAGTCCAAGCTGTACCGCATACGGCATCGCATGGAATACGGCTCTTCCTGTGGACAGACACACGTGCACCCCGCGCCGAATGGCAATCTGTATCCACTTGGCGGTTTCCTGGGTTATTTCATGGTTATCGTTGAGCAATGTTCCGTCCATGTCCAGCGCCAGCAATTTGTATTTAAGTTCACTCATGCAGTATTCCTCCTCAGTTGTCTCTCTCTCTAAATATCCCTATCCAAACTCTCACAAAAAGACCGCCCGGTATCCGCAGGAGGCGGACGCTCCGGACGTCACAGCTAACGACATTTTACCACAGATCATCCAGATGCAACAAAATAACGATCAATCCAAACAACGATTTAAAGGGAGACCAGATCATATGCACTCAACTGCTTGACCAAAACGAGGAAAATCCTCGTCCATATGAATGTCATACCCGATATCCTACTCATCCTAAACGTCAAAAACCGCCTGCGTATGCAGACGGTTTGTATATAGTTCTTAACGTGTGGCGAATTTACGACGAGCGTAGCGGAGTATTATACCATGCTTCGGAGACAGCAAGAGTGCCAAAACAAATAGGATTCCAGCTACCGCCACCATGCAGCCTGCTATGGAAGCATCCATTGCATAAGCCATCATGTAGCCTCCAACCGAGGAAGCAGCACCTACCAGTACGCTGTACAGAATCATTCTACCGAGACGATCCGTGAGCAGATAAGCTGTCGCCGCTGGAACAATCAACATGCCCACCACGAGTATGGACCCCACACTTTCAAATGAAGCCACGGACGTCATGGAAACAAGCCCCATGAGCAGGTAGTGAAACAATACGACCGGAATACCGCAGGCAGCTGCCAGCGCCGGATCGAAGGCACACAGTTTGAACTGTTTATAGAACAGTCCGATGACAACCAGGATGACCAGCAGCGTAATACCCAGCATCCAAACCGCCCTTGGCCCGACATCGGTGCCCCCAAGAGTTAATGTATCCCACTGTACGTAGGCGATCTCACCAAAAAGCACACAGTCCAGATCCAGATCAATATGCTGGGCATTGAGACTGATCAGAATGACACCAACGGCAAAGAGTGCCGTGAATACAATGCCAATGGATGCATCGGAAGACAGCCCTCCGGCCTGCAGGCTTTGAATGAAGAACACCGTTAACAGGCCGAAAATTGTGGCCCCGAGCAGCATCCATAAGGAATCCCTGGAACCGCTCCACAGAAAAGCAATGGCAATCCCGGGAAGCACGGCATGGCTGATGGCATCCCCAACCAGCGCCATTCGCCGCAGGATAAGGAAACAGCCGAGAATAGCACATGCAGACGAAACCAGTACCGCCGTTAATATGATCCAAAATGTAGCCATTACAACTCCCCCCGTTCCTGCTGTGTTCCTTGGGCGGAAAGTGTCTGCAGCGTAGCACGCTCTTCTCGAAGATAAGCCGATTTGGCCTGCATGCTTCGCAAACGGCGAGCCAGTAATCCCCGACGCGGTGCAAGCAGCGCCGAACCGGCAAATAATATCGTAGCTGCAAGAACTGTCACAGGTCCTGTTGGCAGATTAGGAACGAACGTACTGAAAATGGTGCCTGTGGCACCACTCAGAGCACCGAATATGCCTGCAAGCACCACCATAAGTGCAAGTGAATCGGTCCAGCAGCGCGCTGCTGCCGCGGGTGTTACGAGCAAGGCAGCGACGAGAACGACTCCGACTGCCTGAATTCCCGCTACAACCGCGATGACTGTCAGCAGCAAGATCAGCTGTTCCAGCATCGCTACAGGCAACCCCATGCCCCGGGCAAATCCAGGGTCAAAGCTTACGAGCTTAAATTCCTTGAACCATACTAGACAGGCAATGAGTAAAACGAGACAGACACCGCCCATGACGTATACATCCGTCATCACCATGGAGGCTGCCTGACCAAACAAATATTTATCAAGCCCGCTTTGGCTTCCGCTGGCCCCGTGCTGGATGCGGGTCAGCATGACTACACCGATGCCAAAGAATACCGTCAGCACAATCCCCATCGCTGCATCCTGCTTAATTCGTGAATACCGGGTGATCCATGATATCCCGAAGGTAGCAATGATTCCTGCAACGAGTGCACCAAACAGAAAGAGACCTACGGACTTGGTTTCCGTCAACATAAAAGCAATACAGATCCCTGGCAATGCCGCATGTGCCAGTGTATCGCCCATCAAACTTTGGCGGCGCAAAAAAGTAAATGAGCCAATAATGCCACTACTGAACCCGAGCAACAAACAGCCAAGCAAAATCCAGCGTGTGTTGGGGTCAGACAGAATGGAAAGGATCCAGTTCCCCATCGTTACACCTGGCCCTTCTCCGTCCGGCTTCCGATCATCGCAATCCGGCCTCCGTAGGTTTCCTGCAGCGTATCCGGTACAAACACTTCGCTTGTCGGCCCGCCGGCAACCAGTCGCCCGTTGAGCAGCAGCACATAGTCGAAATATTCCTCCACCGTTGCCAGATCGTGATGAACAACGAGTACCGTCTTCCCTTGCTTTTTCAGCTGTTCCAAAAGGGAAATGATGGCCTTTTCCGTTGTGGCATCCACCCCTGCAAACGGCTCATCCATGAAATACAGGTCCGCATCCTGAACCAGTGCACGGGCCAGAAAGACTCGCTGCTGCTGTCCGCCGGACAGCTGGCTGATCTGACGGTACATATAGTCGCCCATTCCCACTTGTTCGAGGCAATGTGCAGCCAGATCCCGTTCTTTCTTGCCTGGACGACGGAACCAGCCCAGATGACCGTACCTGCCCATCATCACCACATCCAGCGCATGGGTTGGAAAATCCCAATCGACTGATTCCCGCTGGGGAACGTAGCCGATCCGGCGCCGCTGCTCACGATAGGACTGACCAAAAATCCGCACCTCACCGTGCATTTTCGGTACCAGTCCGAGTACAGCCTTGATCAGGGTAGACTTCCCGGCCCCGTTCGGACCGAGAATGCCAATCAGCTGGCCTTCCGGTATATCAAAGGAGACCCCGCTGAGAACTGGCTTTTTATGATAGGCCACAGCCAGATCCCGGACACTAAGAGGAGCTGTTATAGGCTGCGCTCCCTGCATGTGATTTGGATTCTTAGATGTAATCATATTCTCAGATAACGTTGTCTTGCTCATGCTGTTTCCACTCCTCTCTGAATAAAATCATTATTTCAGTGCTTCAACAATCGTCTCGGTATTGTGGCGGATCATGCCAATGTAAGTACCTTCTTCTGTTCCTTCAGCACCCATGGCATCCGAGAACAGTTCGCCGCCAATGCTGACCGTATGTCCTTTCTCGGCAGCTCCGGCAATAATCGCTTCCATCGCTTTAGCCGGCACACTGGATTCCACAAATACCGCCTTAATATTGTTATCCACGAGATAATCCCGCAGCTCACTAACATCCTTCGCTCCATACTCGGCTGCTGTACTGATTCCTTGAAGTCCCATCACTTTCATGCCGTAGGCTTCTCCAAAATATCCAAAAGCATCATGGGCTGTAACTAGTACCCGGCTCGCTTCAGGGATCTCCTGGATCTTCTCCCTCACTTCATTGTCTAGTTCCTCAAGTTTCGCCAAATATGCTTCTGCCTGGGTTTTGTAGGCCTCAGCATGATCCGGATCCGCCTCCACAAGCGTATCGCGCACGGCTTCGGCCGCATGCATCCAGTGACTTACATCAAACCAGACGTGTGGATCATATTCCGTACCGCCTGTTTCCTGACCCGAATGCAATTCGTCTACTGGAATGCCGTCTGTTACGGCGGTTACCGTTTTGCTCTTGGACATCTTCTCCAAAATGTCAGTCATTTTGCCTTCCAGATGCAGCCCGTTATATAAAATGACTTCGGCTTGCTCCAGTTTGCGGATATCTCCTTGCGATGCCTTGTACAAGTGGGGGTCAACGCCTGGACCCATTAGCCCGGTAACGTCAACATATTCCCCTCCGATCTCACGTGCTACATCTGCAATCATGCCTGTGGTTGCCGTGACCTGCATCTTCCCTTCAGTGCTTCCCGTGTCTGCCGAACTGGAGCAAGCTGTCAATACAACAACCAAAACCATGGCCGTGAGCGTCATGAACCCTCTTTGAATACTCCTCATTTTCACCATTAACAACTCCAATCTCTCCTTTCCCTCTCCTAACATAATTGTCCATACCTAATTTTGTTGTACAAGGTATTAAGTTTTATACTAAGCTAATAATGTTTCCCTTGTGCAAATTTTAGCCGATGCAAAATAAAAAGGCAAGGGATAATTTCCCTTGCCTGTCCGGTTCCGTATATCAGCCTTTTCACTGGCTGTTTTGCAGGATCATGATATGGAATAACCCACTGCACGTGTTAATCTCCGTTACTTTGGTACCTCTCCTCAAATCTTGCTTTACTCTTTGTCCTTCTCCTGATCCTTTTTCCCTTTTGGTGTCCCGTCCAGACCGTACACCTCATCGTATGCATCGAAGATTTTGCGTGCAATCGGGGACGCACTGACAGACCCGAATCCGCCTTCCGGTACAACAACCGCGATGGCCAGTTTTGGATTCTCACGCGGTGCAAATGCGATAAACACACCGTTCTCCTTTTTATTCGGTCCGGTTCCCTGCTCGGACGTACCTGTTTTACGGGCATAGTCGTAAGGGAATCCGTCAAACGAGCTTACTTTTGTGACCATGCCGCGATGTACTTCATTCCAGTATGCATCCGCAAAATCCACTTCGTTTAAAACTTTAGGTTTAATTTTTTTAACGACATTGCCTTCTGCGTCACGGATTTCTTTCACCAAATGAGGCTCCATCCGTTTGCCCTTATTGGCAAGCATCGTGGTATATTGTGCGAGCTGAAGTGTCGTGTACTTCGCTTGTTGACCAAACGAGGCAAACGCCAGACGTGTCAAGGCAGATTCATCTTTATCTTTATATTCCAGTGTGCCCAGGTACTCTCCTGGCAGATCCACGCCTGTAGAGACCCCCAAGCCGAAATCTTTCATGTATTCGTCCCACTTATCAATCCCTTTGTCTGAGCCATATTTATTCAGCAAACGTTTGCCTACCATATCAATCATAAATGCATTGGAAGACTTCTCAATGGCGCGTCTTGCAGTGATATGACCATTAAAGGCTGAGTGGGAGTTTCTCACCTGTCGTCCGTCTTTCCCCAGAATGGCATATCCCTGATCGTAATAGGTCTGGCCTGCTGTAAATAAGCCCTCTTTCAGACCGATAAGTACACTAAGAGGCTTGATGACAGAACCAAGCAGGACCACGGATTCGGCATGTCTGGGCTTGGAATCATTCGGCGGGAAGGAAGCAATCGTCCCATTACGGTACACGTATTTGATCTTGTCATAATCCCAATCATTCGGATCATAGTCCGGCATGCTGGCCATGGCAACAACATTCCCGGTATCCACTTCCATGGCAACTGCATACCCGGTGATCGCTTTGGGCAGCTTGCGCAGTTCATCTGTAATCGCTTGCTGAGCTGCCAGCTGGATTTCCTTATTAATCGTTGATACCAAGCTGTACCCTTTTTCGGGCGGTGTCTGCACCATGGTCCCTTCCGGCAAATTTCTTGCATTAATATCAATGGATTGGTAGCCACTACGTCCACGGAGCTCCTCTTGATATTGAAATTCCAGTCCACCTACTCCAACCATTTCCTGCTGAGTATAGCGGAGACCTGGATCCCGTTCCGTTGCCAGTGATTTACTTATTTCTTTATACTTATCCAGATTATTCTGTTGACCCTTGAACTCTCTTGTGTAGCCAATCACCTGAACAGCAACCCTGTCAGGATCGTATTTTCTTATATTCTCTTCCAGTACCATAGCCCCTGGATAGTCAGCCTTTTTCTCCATAAAATAAGCGATTTCTTTCGTATTCAGATCGGATTTAACCAACCTTGGTGTGTACCCGTGTGTCTTTTGGTAATCCAGATCAAGTCGCTTCATAATTTCCTCAGCGTCCGGCTGTTCCTTGTCACCAGGGTTAAACTCCTTGAACACCGCAGCCAGATCATCTGCCAGTTTCTGAGCTTCTTCCTGCCGGGAACCATTACTGTAGTCTTCATACAACAATACATACAGAGACTGCACAGGCTCGGAGTACGCTAACGCCACTTCCCCCGTGGCATCATAGATCGGTCCACGCACAGGTGCAAGAGGAATGTCTTTTGTATTACGGGACGTTTCCATGTACGTCAATTCAGGTCCCTCGACAAACTGCACAAAAGCTAATCGGAAAATAAGAATACTGAAGATGACAAATGCAGCGAAAAAAAACAGGTTTATTCTTGCCGCAGACGGTTTGTTGACAGCTGCATCCTCATCGGATGCTTTCTTGCTCCTCCATCGGTTAAACATGTAAGCCTCTCCGTTCTATATCAAATAGTTATTAACAGTCTGAATAAATGCACAACTCTAAAAATTCTCCACTATAAGTCTATCAAAGGTTGATTAACACGTCTTCCTAATTTTGGTTACATTTTCGTAAACTAGAGACAACCCCTTCTCCATTGTTGACCTGGAATATTGTGTATCTATCCACTCAATTTATTAAACGTATTACGTACCCCTGAAGTTACACTGAATTATGTAAATGTCTGTTCCATTTCTTAACTCCATTAAGCAAAAGAAGAGGACCCATAAGGGCCCTCTTCTTAACGATATGAATTACTGCGTTGCTGTCTCATCTGTTTCTTCGGTTTTATCTTTCTTCGGTACACCGTCCAGACCGAACTCCTCGTCATACGCATCGAAGATCGCACGTGCAACCGGAGCCGCACTGTTGGAACCGAATCCCCCTTCAGGGATGACCACGGCTACAGCCAGCTTTGGATTTTCCCGCGGCGCATAAGCGATAAATACCCCGTTGTCGACCAATTTTCCGCCGACTAGCTGCGTCGATGTTCCTGTTTTTCTGGCAAAATCATAAGGGAAGCCGCTAAATGCCGTAACCTCCGTAGCCATGCCTCGTTGTACCTCATTCCAATAAGCGTCATTGAAATCGACCGTACTTAGCACTTTTGGTTTCACTTTCTCAACAACATTACCCTCGGAATCTCGGATCTCATCCACCAGTTGCGGTTGCATCCGTTTACCCTTGTTGGCCAGCATTGTGGTGTACTGTGCTAACTGCATGGTTGTATATTTCCCTTGCTGACCAAAGGAAGCATATACCAACTTGGTCAAGGAACTCTCGGAGCTTTCCCTGTATTCTTTGAGACCAGGCCGCTCATTAGGCAAATCTACCTCTGTAGGTACACCAAGGCCGAATTGCTCCATGTATTCATCCCATACATCAACGCCCTTTGCACCATACGTCGAGTATAACTTCTTACCGATTTCATCAATCATAAACACGTTTGAGGAATGACGAATCGCATCATGTGGAGTCAACGGACCGTATACGTGACCGGAAGAGTTCTGTACTCTGCGGTTATCCCCACCGAAAGTTGTAGAACCCCTGTCTGGATATACGGTATTAGTAGTGAAGAAACCTTCCTTTAGACCGATCAATACACTCAGAGGTTTGATGGTGGAACCAAGCAATACAACTGATTCTGCCCGTTTACCGGAGTCATCTGGCGGGAAACCACGAATCGTACCATTCTGGTAAATATATTTGATTCTATCGTAATCTTCGGTGCTTATCCCACCCGTTTTCCAAACATTGGTGTCATAATCTGGCATACTGGCTGATGCAACAATTTTTCCTGTGTCCACTTCCATCGCTACCGCAAAACCTGTCTTGGCATTGGGGTGCAGTCTGCCGGAAACCGGATGCGTATGCAGCCAGCTCAGTTGATCCAGGATCGCCTGCTCGGTCTTCACCTGCACGTTTTTGTTAATGTTTGTAATCAGGTCATAGCCCTTCTCAGGTGGAGTAGATCCTGCGACGCCCTCAGGCAAATTCCGTAAATCCACGTCGACGGAGTTATAACCGCTTTTTCCGCGCAGAATGTCCTGGTATTGCAGTTCAAGTCCGTCAAATCCGACAAACTCGTTTTCCGTATACACCAGTCCAGGATCCGTTTGCGTTTTGTTCGCTTCATCAACCTCTTTATATTTATCCAGTGTTTTGGAGCTTTTGAATTTTTTCAAATATCCGATCGTCTGAACAGCCACGGTGTCCGGATCATAGTAACGCACACTTTCTTCCACAATCTGAATTCCTGTGAATTCATCCTTATGCTGAAGGAAGTATGCCACTTCTTCCTCAGACAGATCACTCTTGATAAGTCGAGGCATAAAACCATTCGCCTTGCGGGAATTCAGGTCCATCGCTTCAATAATCTGATCAACGGTAAGGGACTCCGATTCCTTGGTTTTGTACTGTTCAAACACATCATGCAGCCTTGTTGCAATATCCTGAGCTTCCGGGAAGTTTGGACTTGGTTGTCCGTTCACATCCCCATAGTTTTTATAAAGCGTCAGGTATAGGGACTGAATCGGCTTGGAATACGCCAGCTTCACCTCACCGGTTGAATCATAGATGGTTCCTCTCACCGGAGCGAGCGGTACGTCTTTGGTAATGTTACTGGCTTCTTCCTGACTGAGCTCAGGCCCTTCCACGAATTGCAGAAACGCCAGTCGTACGATAATAACGCTAAAAATAACAAAGGAAGCGAAGAAAAATACGTTCATCCGGTAACTGAAACGCCTTTTGTCCGTAAGTTCATCCTTCTCTTTTGAATGATTGTTCATTCATCCTACCTCTTTCATGACTTGATGCATACCGCTCTTAGAAGTTCAGCCGCGGCATGATAACCTGGCAACGTCGTCATAATCCGGAACCCTGTCCGGTGTAATGTTATGCTGTCTGATCTTTCAGATGGGTATCGGCAAAATTCGGAGGATTGAACCAGTCACCGCTCACCGCCCATGTCGGATCAAGCGGAATCCAGCTCTGGGAATCACTCAAATAAATTTCATTCCATGCATGTGGACCATATCCGCCCTGACCGTTGTACCCAAGACCTGTAACGACCTTAACATCCAGCCCTTGTGAACGAGCCATGACCGCATACAGACGAGCGTAATCAATGCATACGCCTTTACGGGTATCAAACGTGTTCTGCGGCGTCTGTTCATGCCATATGCCCTTTTGCTCATAATCATCCACTTTCCCGTAATCATATTGAATGCGGGAACCAACCCAATCATACAAGGCGCGCGCTTTTGCTTCATCCGTCGTATGACCTTTTACAATCTCGCTAGCGGCAGATTCAATATCTGCCGGAATATTGTGGTCAATGACCTCATACTTCCGCTGCAAAATTCCGCCCAGTTCCTTTTGCACTGCCTGTGTAAATACAGGCAGCTTGTCCTTGATCAAATTGCCGGATAACGGTTCAATGACGGACTTTGCTCCCTGCATATAGATCGGCGAAGCCTCTACATACCGGCTGAACATGCTTCCGGGATACAGGCTGACAATCATGAAAAGAACGGCAATGACAATCATCCCGCGGGCCGAACCAATGAATGCACCTATTACTGCACCCATAAAACGGCTAATAATGCCTTTGGGACTGCTCTCTTGTTCTGCCGAGTGATATCTCCTTCTGAAGAAAAGGGAAGAGAACAAGCCAAGAATCAGACGAATAAATCCATAGCTAAGCACAAACAACACGGCAAACCGCATCAATGGAAAATCGGCAATCGCCGTAACCAACGTATAATACATCTGCTCCCATCGGTTCAGATCCCGATTCGGCATGGCTGAAGCATGTGCAGATAACCACTGCTGCACATACGGCGCCAGCCAAAGGGTCAAACCGATGGACAGCAAAATGCCAATGACCGCCATAATGCCATCCATCAGGAAGCCAAAAAGTCTTCCTGCAGAACGCGAAGCCCCTCTGGACCAACCCTGAAGCAATGAAGCTGCCACAATCAATAACAGCATAATCGTGATGCCATTGAACTCCTTCAGGCTGTCCAGCCAACTCTGCAACACGTATCCATTCCCCCTTTGCTAAGAAGCTGGTGCTGTTACATTTCCTCTGGCCTGATCGACAAAAGTACGTATCGTTTCATTGTCGAGATTCCATTCACCCAGTGAAATTCCGCGAAAAGTCACATTGACCTTGTTCGATCCGGCTGTACCTTTAATTTCCACATTGGGACTCGTAATGGTGAACTGTCCATCCTGTCCTTTGGCATAGGTGGCCTTGGAGGCTTCCTTCACCATCATATTGGTCGCTTCCTTTTTCAATGTGTCCATCGTACTGGTCTGCACATCCGAAACCGTCTGTTTAATCTGATCGATGGAGATGCCGCTGTATATCAACAGAGCCGCAATAATGATGATGGCAATCGCCCATTTCAATACGGTTTTGACCACATTCAGAACAAAGAACAAAATGATCAGCGCTACGACGATCACCAGCCAGTTCTGCATCACAAACTCTTTGATTACTTCTATGTTCATGATTACACCTTCCGTATTAGAGTTAAGAAATCACACTTCCCGAATATTATACATGATTTCCGAACCCGCTGTCAGCTAAGCACTCTCTCGTAAAAATAAAGGGTCTAAGTTCGTCCAGATGAACGTACAAGTAGTACCATGAGGTTTTGCATGAAGAACGGGAACGTTTTTGACGACCTGACACGAGCATGCATCGTTTAACAAGGAGGGGCTTTTGTGAAAACGGCCATCTGGCTCTATCTATTTTTGTTTCTTGCTGTTTTTGACCTGCACGCCCAGTATCCCATCCTGACCCCTTTTGCCATCTCGCTCGGGGCTGCACCCACGTTCATTGGGTGGATGATGGGTATCTACTCCTTGACTCATCTTCCCGGCAATTTGATTGCCGGCACCCAAATCGATAAACACGGCAGCCGGCGTTATATCGTGTTCAGTCTGCTTGGGGCCGGCATTATTCTGCTGCTCCAAGCCCATATTCACACACCATGGCAGCTGCTTGCGCTTCGTTCCATCAGTGGATTTGTGCTCGCTTTTCTGTCTCCGGCCTGTCTGGCCCTGCTTGCACAGCTGTCGACCAACCCGGTCACTCAGGGCAAATATATGTCCGGCCATGGTGTCGTGCATACGCTGGCGTCTGTCGTATCTCCGGCTGCCGGAGCACTGATTGTAGGGGCTTTGGGGTTCTCAGCTACATTTTCGAGTCTTGGATACCTTCTCATTCTGTCAGGCATGATTGCCTGGCTGTCCATGCCCAAGGGGCTGGTCGATGTTCAGCGAGAGAAAGAAACCGTGCCGCCCAAGCCTGCTAATCTCGGAGGCAGCTCTAGTACCTTTATTCCTGTCTCCTGGCGTTATTTTGCATTGCCGCTGGTCATTGCGTGTGCGCAGGGGATTCTGTTTTTTGAATTGCCTCTTCGGGGCGGTGGGCATTCATCCATGATGTCTACGGGATTATTGTTTTCGGTCATTAGTATCGGGGCACTTCTGACCCTCAGCATGCTGTTTCTTAACCGCTATTCGCCCAAGCTGCGTTTAACTGCGGGTGTCCTGCTGATGTCTCTCTGCTTCTTCACGCTGGCAGCCTTTCCGGACATTCCTCTGGCGGCTGTGCTCTTTGTACTCGGCATGTCCAAAGGGATTACTTTCCCGGCCATGGCCACCCTGTTCATTCGTTTAAGCGGCGGAAGCAAGCTGGGACGCATTTTTTCATTGCAGTCCATCGCGACCTCCATCGGGTCCTTCATTGGCCCAATCACCGCAGGTCAGCTGCGTGCAGGTGTCTCGCCGTATTTCATCGCGTTTATTCTATTAATGGTGGGTATTCTGCTCCTTCCATACTTCACCAGCAGACGTGAAGCATCCCTGTCCTCAACCGATCCGAATAGCGTGCTGGGTTAGCGTGATCCAATCCGTATGTAAGTCCCCTTTTTATTGAAATGGCTTAAATTCACCTTTGCTTTGCATCATTCCCCCATTTACCGCTACACTATATATAATCCAGTCGATTTTCGCTGCAACATTTCCCGGGGAATGTCGACACTAGCTCTCGAACAAGAGGTGAATATCATGCCTATTCATGTCATTGTGGAAGGTAAGAATGATCGCAGCAAGCTGAAGCGTCTCGTAGGGCCGGAAATCAACATTTTATGTACATTCGGCACACTGAATTCGCTCAAACTGGAGTCGCTGCGCAAACAGGTTGGTTATGATGAAGTATATCTGTTTATGGATAATGACAGTTCGGGCAAAAAAATAAGAGGTGTGCTGCGGGACGCTTTCCCTGATGCAGTGCAGATGTATACGAGGCGTGGTTATGCTGGTGTAGAAGGAACACCTGATGAATACATCATTGCCCAGTTGGAGAAGGCCGGATTGGAAGAGTACATTCAATACCCCGAGTACCCGTCATTCTAAAAGTCAAAACGACGACATAAGGCTGCTTACCGGTTATTTTACCAACCCGGCCAGCAGCCTTTGCTATGATACGAATATGATTAAAACAGCTTTATTCGTTGATTAGGTTGCGGATATCCTCAGCAATCACTGCAGGCTCGACATCCTCTGTATTAAATGCATTATACACCTTGCGCAGCTTGTTGTTCTGATCGACCAGACCAATCATGTTCATATGGGCAAAATCTTCCTTGCTCTCGCCTTCAATCAGAATCTGAAATGAATCCTTGGCGAGCTGCTTCGTTTTATCCATATCCCCTCGCAGGAAATACCACCCGTCATAATCCGCGTGAAAGCGGTCCGCGAATTCCTTGATTTTCTCCTTGGTATCGACTTCCGGATCAAATGAAATCGAAACAAAGGAAGCATCCTTGCCGAATGTGCCATCTTCCTTCAACAAATCCTGCACCTGAGACAACGTAAACGTCGTAATTGGGCATACGTCAGGACAACTGGTGAAATAAAAATAGAATAGACGCACCTTGCCCTTGGTATCATCAAGCGAAACGGTCTTTCCATCCACATTTTCCATGGAGAAGGATTGGATCTCCCGAATCTCGGGTAATTTCTCCTTGCTGGCAAACACGGTGCCCCACATGAGGTAAACAGCCATAATCAGTGCGAGACCCAGCAGCATCCAGGTCCATTTGTACTTTTTCAGCATCGTCCTCGTCCTTTCTCTGATCTGTCCATATGAATACGCATACATAACTTACTTGAGCTTAGATGAATATCGTTTCATGCGGGGATGTCACGTTATGAAGAACTAAGGTAGCTTCTTTTTCTTGGAATTGCATATGTATACGAAGAACCCCGCTCTTGGTGGGACCCTTCCTTATTGTAACCGTTCTTGATGCAGATGCCCAAGCATTTATTTTGCCTAGTTCCAGTACTTCATCCGGTTATTTATGAACTGTATCCAGGATCATCAGTATGAAGCTTAGAGACAGATAATTAATGGAGTAAAGGAATACCTTTTTGGCCCAGGCGTCTGTATTCTGTGCACGAAAACCTTTGAGTGCGTAATAGAGCCACAGTACCGACAGAACCAGTGATACCGTCAGATAGAAAATCCCGGCATAACCGTATGCATACATCAGAATGGGAACAAAAATCTGCAACACCAGATAAGGAATCATTTGAATCTTGGTGCGCTCGATGCCCTTCACCACTGGCAGCAGCGGGAATCCACCTGCCCGGTAATCTTCTACCCGGCGGATGGCGAGCGCCCAGAAATGCGGAGGTTGCCACAGGAACAACATGGCAAGAAGAAGCCATGCCCCCAGGTCTAGACGTCCCGTCACAGCGACATAACCGATAACTGGCGGCATTGCACCAGACAAACCACCAATGGATGTGCTCCATGTCGAAGATCGTTTTAACCAGAGTGTGTATATAACAACATAGACAAACATGCCAAAAATGCCGCATAATCCGGCAAGCATACCCGAGAAAGCAAAAAGAACGGATAAGCCAAGCACGCCCAACATAATGGCATACGACAGAACCACCTTTGGTGTTAGCCTTCCTGTCGGCAAGGACCGGTTGCGGGTACGTTCCATTTTCAAATCAAGCTCACGATCAAAATAATTGTTAAACACGCAGGAAGAAGCCATAACAAGTGCTGTTCCAAGTAAGGTCAGCAGCAGCTTCACCATGTTGATATCCCACTGGGATGCCAGCCAAAAGCCTCCAAAAACGGCAATGAGATTGGTCCGGAGTATTCCTGGTTTGGTGATGTGAATAAAGTCTTTCCACGATCCCGGCTTGGTCGGAGGCGAGTTCAATGTTGCAGAATCGGAAGAAGCCTGGTATCCCAACTGATTGTCCACGCTTGGTTAATCCCCCTTAATTCTCGGTTTGGAGGTTTCTCTCTTTGTCTCCGATATAAAGTTTATCATAGGAAAATGACCAAGAGTATGACAATGCTCGTACAAATGCTGGGCGAAATGGGCTTCTTATGACATCTTTTTCGGGATTTGGCTGTTTTGCGTCAAGGCAGGCGGATAATATACACTATATATGGGTATCACCTAGATAGAGAATCAATAATATGATGAAATCGAGCTACACTACAAAGGAGACGTTTATGGATACTTCTACACATTTTGTCATGGGTATCGGTTTGGCAGGCCTGGCTTATGTCGATCCTGTCGTGGCTTCCAGCCCCATGCTCGCGGCTGCGGTGATGGTGGGTACCATTGCAGGCTCCCAGGCACCTGACATTGATACGGCGCTGCGTCTCAAAAGCAACTCATTGTACATTCGAAATCATCGGGGCATGTCTCACTCGCCACCTTTTCTACTGCTATGGGTTTTGCTCATCACGGGCGTTATTGCACTGATCTTCCCCGATGTTCCTATTGGACACGTCGCTGCTTGGACAGCTGTAGCCGTGGGCGTTCACGTTTTTACGGATCTGTTCAACACCTATGGAACCCAGGCAGCAAGGCCATTCTCAGAACGTTGGATTGCCTGGAACATCATTCATATTTTTGATCCGTTTCTCTTTGCCTCGCATGTGGTGGCGATCCTGCTGTGGGCCTTTGACCTGATAGCCCCTGCTCCGTTATTTGTCACACTGTATATCGTTATAGGCCTCTACTATGTATGGCGAATTATTGCTCATGCCCAGGCCGTAGCCAAAGTGAAAAGGCTGGACAACAAGAAACCGGCGCTTCGTTATATCGTCATTCCAACGATATCCTGGAACCGCTGGCATGTGGTGAAGCATTTTGCAGATGACAGTTATGAAATTGGGAAAATGGATGGAGCAGAGCTGACCTGGCATCTGCATGCCTCGTCTTCCACTCATGCGGCTGTAGCTGCCTCACGTAAATCACCAGAGGTAAATGCCTTTCTCTACTTCACCTCCTATGCGGTTGCAGAGGTAGAGGAGCTACCTGCGGGATATAAAGTGCGATGGGCAGATGTACGGTATCGACACCGGAAGCAGTATCCGTTTGTCGCTGTGGTCGTGATGGACCGCAATTTTGAAACGATTGATACGTACGTGGGCTGGTTAAGCGATGAAAAAATGGATAAAAAACTTTTATCTGCACGGTCTTGACGAGAAGGACTGGGGAAGGCACAATCAAGTAAGGAACTGTTGCGCGACTAAAAGCCCGGAGCGTTTCCGCTCCGGGCCTTTATTTTGTTGCTTTCTTTTATGATGAATTATTTGCCAGACCCAGACAATTGTTGCTCAGCAAGTTGTACCAGACGTTTGGTGATGTAACCACCCAGAGAACCTGTCTCACGGGAAGTGTAGTTACCGTAGTAACCGTCTTGCGGGATTGTTACACCCAGTTCCTGTGCAGCTTCCATTTTCAATTGTTGCAGTGCTGCAGTTGCTTGAGGTACCACCAAGTTGTTAGAACGAGATCCTTGAGCCATATTTAAAATCTCCTTTCAATCTGTGTCTGTAATGTATTGCAAGCTTGCAAGATTATTATGGCTCGCACGCTTCAAGTTATACGGAGATTCATTAAATTTGTGATGGAGGTTTTTCCCAATGAGTAAAGGTTTGTCCTTATGGTTCGCATTCTCCTCGATTGTTTTGTTAACGGTTTCAGCGATTTCGATTTCTTATAACGGCTGGTTAGCCTCGCTGCTGTTTATTCTATCCATTGCCAATATCGGCTGGGGATTCGTCATTCGTGCCAAGAAGGAACGTCAGGAAGTACGCTCCACGTCCGAATCAACATCCTGACCAGGAAGAGTCCATTTTCCTAATTTAGAGCAAAAAAGAGAGGAGCCACTGGCTCCTCTCTTTTTGCAACCATTAACCTTGTGAAGCTTACATGGAGTCATTTTATCTCCGATGCCTATACCGTACGTCTAGGAACAAACCCCATGCGATCTTTCACATCATGAAGCGTTTTGGCAGCCACTGTTTCAGCACGGCGTGCCGATGTGTCCAGAATCTCGGCCAATTCGCCGGATTCGCGAATTTCACGATAACGTTCCTGCAGCGGTTCAATAACGGAGACAACCACTTCGGCCAATTCTTTCTTGAACGGACCATACATTTTACCCTCGTAACGTTCTGCTACTTCATTTAGCGTAATGCCTGCACATTCTGCATAGATGCTCATCAGATTGCTGACCTCTGGCTTGTTGGCCGGGTCATAAATCACTTCGCGACCGGAATCCGTCGTGGCACGGCTGATTTTCTTGCGGATTACATCTGGCGCATCCAACAGGGCAATGTAGCTGCCCGCATTCGGATTACTTTTACTCATTTTCGAGGAAGCATCGTCCAGGGACATCACGCGTGCGCCCACCTGCGGAATATACGGGTCCGGAATTGTAAAGTATTCTCCATAACGGTGATTGAAACGGCCTGCCAGATCACGGGTGAGTTCCAAATGCTGCTTCTGATCCTCGCCTACAGGTACGAGGTCCGCATTGTACAGCAAAATGTCAGCTGCCATCAATGAAGGATATACGAACAAACCCGCACCAACAGAGTCCTTGCCTGAAGATTTATCCTTGAACTGGGTCATCCGCTCCAGTTCACCCATCGATGTCAGTGTCGTCATCAACCATCCAAGCTCAGCATGCTGAGGAACATGGGATTGCAGGAACACATTTGATTTGGTTGGATCAATCCCCGCTGCTAGAAACAGTGCAGCGACAGCTTCAGATTGTTCACGCAGTGCAGCCGGCTCCTGAGCCACGGTTACTGCGTGGAGATCTACCACCATAAAATGGCATTGGTAATCATGCTGCAGCTTCACAAAGTTCTTGATTGCACCAATATAGTTGCCCAGGGTAAGTTTACCGCTCGGCTGGATTCCAGATAATACAGTTTTCATAAGTCACTTGCGCCTCCTCATTTGTCGATCTAATTACCCGATCCTTCAACGCTCTACGGACGCAAAAAAGCCTCACATCCGCAAGGGACGTGAGACCGTGGTGCCACCCTTATTCGTGTTTTTCAGCCATGCGAAAAACACCTTCATTTTCCGTAACGTGGAAGAGACGTCCAACTCTACTGGGGTATGGTTTCTTTCTACAAACCTCACCTGTTCCAATCGGCACTCAAGGGGCCATTCGGTAAAGAGTTCACACCGGTTCGCATCACCCACCGGCTTTCTGAAGAGCTTTCTCTTGACTTACTTGTCCCTGTCATCGTTTTAATTCAATTCATATGTTATTGCCGTCTGAATTCCATCTTAATCCGCTTCACGCAGATTGTCAAAAATGGAATCAGCTTTTTTTACCCGCCAAGCCGAAATCTGTTATGATGGAATTGCTTATCCTGTTTTAGCACTCCCTCGGAAGGCTGCATAGGATTGCTGGCATGTACTCAATGACACGCCTGCAGCGGAGCATGATAGCCGCTTGCAGACAGATTTCAAGTGGGAAAAGGAGCATCGATATGAAACAAGTGACCAAAGGCCAATGGAATGGTTACGACACGTATATCCTACATAGCCGTGAATTGGAGATCACCCTGCTGCCGCGTCTAGGAAACAATATCATCTCGATTCGTGATCTGGTGCAGGATCGTGATGTCGTCCGCAGTCCAGAAGAAGATGATTTAGCTTTTTATTTACAGAAACCTTATCATTTTGGGGTTCCGCTTCTGGTACCACCAGGACGCATACATCGTGGACGCTTTGAATACGAAGGGGTTCAGTACCAGTTCGATCAGAATACGGCAAATGACAACCATATTCACGGTCTCCATCGCACCCAATCCTGGTGTGTCAGTGACATTGAAGAAGATGAAGATGGCTGTGCCATTACAACCGAATTACTGACTGCAAATGAAGAGCATTGGATGGAACAGTTCCCGATACCACTGAAGCTCGAAATGACGTTCAGACTGCAAAACTCCGTGCTGAGCCAGCGTCTTCGTGTCACCAATCTGGGTTCCACTCCCGCTCCATTTGGAATGGGATATCATACATGGTTCCTGCTAGACGGCAAGCCTGCCGAGTGGACACTCCAACTGCCCGTCTCCGGCGTATATGCCCAGAACGAGGAACAGCTGCCCACGGGCGAGCTTGAGCCTCTTGGTGAATGGGACACCTTAAACCAAGGCGTAAATATGCAGGGACGCAACTGGGATACGATTCTCAAAGCAGCGGAGGGTCAGGCGGCGACTGCCCAGCTCCGTCGTCAAGATGGATATATGCTGAACTACTCAGCGGATGAACAATATTTTAAACACTGGGTTCTGTTTACTAAGGGTGAATCCGATCAGTTTCTGTGCATCGAGCCCTACACTTGGCTCTCCGATGCCCCGAACCTCTCCCTGACGGATGAACAAACCGGGTTAATTCGTTTGGAACCAGAACAGCCCGTTGAACTTCTCACCCGAATTGAGGTTATTCCGCCTACCAAGGAGTAATCACTTTCAATCTTGTTTGTGCGAGTAGTACAATCCCACACATAATATTCCTTATAGCAATGTAGCCGATCCTGTCTGGATCGGCTTTTTCATGTGTTTTTCTAAATTTAAATCCCAATTTTTCCCTTACGCCATATCACGTATATTTCCGTATTCTCTAACCATACTAACATCACCAAGCCATAAGGAGGTGACACACATGTACGGAGGTCAAAACAGAGGTAGCGGAAGCCGTTCCAACAATCTGGTTGTTCCTCAAGCAAACGCAGCTTTGCAACAATTGAAAATGGAAGCTGCGCAAGAGCTGGGTGTAACAATTCCACAAGACGGTTACTATGGTAACTACACTTCCCGTGAGACAGGTTCCCTGGGTGGATACATTACTAAACGTCTGGTACAAATCGCTGAGCAACAATTGTCTGGTCGTTCTTAAGTCGGACTAATGCTTGGGTGATTAGCCAAAAAGCGGCCTTCTCCGGAAGTGCCGCTTTTGTGCATGTCTGCACAATTAAGATGTCGATTCCATTCCTGAATCCTTGTATGTATTTGTTCTAGGGTAACGAATCATAAGGTTAGCCATGTTGTAATTGGATTCCATGGTGGCGTCGACCAAAATCACACCTTGTCTTACGGTGAAATCATACGAAATTTCTCCATGCGTCCAGTTCTGCTTAAATTTTAAAGTCTCCAGTGCCATGGCGCGGAATGAGGAGCGCTGACTTTCCGTTAACCCCTGATCCTCCGCTTCCATTTGTCCATTTCGTCCAGTTATCGGATTATGTCGAATACCGAACTTCCCAATTACATTATTGCGTATTTGCACAAAAACTACACCTGAGTCCAACCCTGACAGTTCCTTATCAAGCTCTTTAAACACCAGATCCAACTGTCGCGCTAATGAAAGCTGGTTAATATTTACCATTAACGTTCCTCCTTTATGCACTTCATCCTTCAAAACAAGGACTTACGACTCATTATATGACAACATATATACTCATTCAACAAAATGAAACAAACTTGGGTATTTATGACTATAAATTGCACAATTAATTGCCAATCCGTCGTTTTAAAACGAGCTAATTCTTGATAAAACGACAAATTACACAAATCTGGCCCCTACTAAAATAACCAAAGAGAGCTGCATCCACATATCGGTTAACATGTGGTGCAGCTCTCTTATTTCATCTATGAGTATACGATGCAATCGATTCAAAATGCTTGGGTACCGCTGTCTGCATTTGTCACTTCGCGGATGCGGTCATTTCAAGGAACTGCTCAATATCGGCAATCACCAGATTGGCAGCATTTTGCCAGAAGTCAGGCTGTGTCAGATCTGTACCCAGATGTTTCTGTGCAAGTTCTTCCACGGTCATTCGCCCGGTATCTCTCAGCAAATCATCATATTTATCCGCGAAGGCTGTACCTTCCTGCTGTGCTCTGGCGTATATGCCCGCACTGAACATGTAGCCAAAGGTGTATGGGAAGTTGTAGAAAGGCACACCGGTCAGATAGAAGTGCAGTTTGGAAGCCCAGAAGTGAGGATGATCCGATGCAAGAACGCCACAGAAGGCTTCCTGCTGAGCTTCAACCATCAACTTGGATAACTCATCTGCATTCACCAAGCCCTTTTTGCGCTGTTCATAGAAGCGGTTCTCAAACAGGAAACGGGCATGGATATTCATGAAGAAGGCAACGCTGCGCTGAATCTTATCTTCCAAAAGAGCAAGCTTCTCCTGTTCATCCGTCGCTGACTGTACCAATGCATCGGCCACAATCAGCTCGGCAAATGTAGAGGCCGTCTCTGCGACATTCATGGCATAACGTTGATTCAGTGCAGGAAGCTCTTCCATAATATGCTGATGGTAGCCATGACCCAGTTCATGCGCAAGTGTAGACACGTTGGATGGCGTTCCGGAGAACGTCATGAATATGCGGGTAGCTTTGCTCAGCGGCAAAGAAGTACAGAATCCGCCTGGACGTTTGCCTGGGCGATCTTCGGCTTCAATCCAGCGTTTCTCAAACGCCATCTCTGCAAATTTTGAGAGCTTAGGGCTGAATTTGGCAAATTGTTCAACGATATTGATTGCAGCTTCATCATAAGTCACTTTACCACCCGACTTGCCTACAGGTGCATCGATATCGCTCCAGCTGAGTTTATCCACACCCAAAAGCTCCGCCTTACGTTCCAGATACTTCACCAGTGCCGGTTTGGCTCCATTAATGACGTCCCACATCGTATCAAGCGTTTGGCGAGACATCCGGTTGATGGCCAGTGGTTCTTTCAGTATGTCGTCCCAGCCACGATTCTCATATAACTTGAGACGGAACCCGGCTAAATGGTTTAATGTATCGGCACAGAAGTCTTCCACGTCCGTCCATGCCTTCTCCCAGCTGGCAAAAACTGTTTCACGCACATTGCGATCGCTGTCGCTCAGCTTGTTGGCAGCCTGTCCGGCAGACAGCATGATCGTTTCACCATTTTGTTCAAATGGAATGTTCACCTTGCTGACGATTGTATTATAGAACTTGCCCCAACCATGGTAGCCATCCACGCCCAAGTCCAGCGCAAGACCTTCCAATTCAGGGGACAGCTTCTCACGAGCCTGTGTACGGCTCTCGTTCAACACAAAAGCCAGAGGCTTGATATCTTCGCGAGCTACCCACTTCTCCCATACGTCATCTGCTGTCTGGCTGAGGAGGTTGTCAAAACGGGACTTGCTGCTGTTCAGCATGGCCGAGAGAGAACTGATGGACCCTTGCAGCTGGGTAGCCTTCTTGTCCTTCTGATTTTGCGACGAAAGACAAGATACAAACGCAGAACCTTCCGAAATCCGAATGTAACAGCTTTGCAGTAATTCCAAGATAGCGTCGAAAGCATATGTTTCTTCAAGTGTCTTAGGTGCAGCAGTTTCAATCAACAGGGTTTGGAGTTTGCGTACATCCTGCTCCAGCCGGGCCAAGTACGCAGCGAATGATTCGGAGGAAGAACCCCCACTAAAAATGGACTCCAGATCCCATACGGGTTTTAATGGTGTTTTCATTTAATAAAGCACCTCTCTTTTTGGGATTCAAGGATTCGAGCTAAAATACTTCAATTAAAAACTGGTTTTATGAGTGCTCTATCTCTATACTAGAGAAATAGTTTAAGCCACTTTTTTTCAGGAGGTAAATGTGATGAAACCTTTACAAATATCGGCTGACACAGCCGTCAAATTAGCAGAATCCCTTGGCGTACCGCTTGAGCATCTGATGCACATGCCCCAGCACATCCTGCTGCAGAAGATTGCAGAGTTGGCCAAAGAAGAAGCATCCAAACCAGCCCCTTCGGAAGGCGAGCAGGAATGATCCCTTTTGAAAACAGCTGGCCCTATGATATTGTCATGGGGGACATCTATGTACAGCAATGCCCGTTCTGCCAAGCAAGCAATGTGCTGCTGCCCCTCAAACCGAGAGAGCTTGTACGCATTCGTGAAGGCAAAAAGAAATTGCTGGTCTTTCCTTGTTGCAATGGAAGCATGACCGTTATTGATAACGACAGTGATTATCTGCTCTCCAGTAAACCTGTACGCAAATAATCGAAATTCACCTAGATGGGGCTGCGCTTAGCAGCCTCTTTATCTACTTCAATCATTTCTTCAGGCAGTTCCATCTTGCCGGAGATCATCTGTTCCCTCAGCACGGCCCACTGCTCTCTGGATGCCCGAATCATGGCCGCATCCGTGATCCGTTTATCGTGAATCACACGCCCGAACCATTTGACTGCCTCGTGGAAGTGGCCTGTTCTGCGATTCAGCTCACCAAGCAGGTACAGCAGCCTTGCTTCATTGCTGCCCGCGCCTTCCCGCTCGAACACTCTCACATAAGCTTCCAGACTGAATTCCAGAAACCGCCGTTCCTGCTCATGATCTTCCCGGTAACGATACAACCAGGCGATATGGTGCAGCAGTCCTGCTACGACGCGATCCTTCTCCTGGATCACCTGAGCACATAACAGCCCGAGCTTGTACGTAGCCAGGGCCTGATCCAATGTCCGCGCACCGCTGTAGTCCCGTTTCTCCCAGCGATTGCCGATCTGTTCCTTGAACGCAAGCCGCTGTTTGTCGCTTAGTTTGTCTGTTGAATTTTCTGTTGAAGCAAATCCGCATTCAGGACAGATTCGCACAACATAGAAATCCGGATTCTCCAGCTTATAGTAGGCACAAAAATCGGAATCTGTCCGATAGGGCCGCTTCAAGCTCGGTCTGACTCTGGAGGTTTCAAACTCGGTTTCGCAATAATGACATGTTATTTTTACCTTATATAGAGGCTCTAATTCCACTCGTTTCCATCCCTCTCCCGTTTACCTGTATTCGGAGTTACGGCGTATTCACAAAATGATGTGCCGGCCCCGACAAACGCTGCAGGATAAAAGAATGCAACGGCTCTTCCACACCGATCTGTGTCAACGCTTGATCCATGCATGCCAGCCAGGCATGTGCCCGTTCAACGGTCACTTCAAAATGCATATGGCGGGCACGCATCATCGGGTGACCATACGCCTCAGAGAACAACGCAGGTCCACCGAAAAACTGAGACAAAAACATGTATTGCTTGTCCATAACCGGCTGTAAATCTTCCGGAAATAGAGGAGCCAGTTGTTCATTTTGCTGGACGATAGGGTAAAAGGCTTCAACTAATGCCCGAACACCCTGCTCTCCGCCCAGATTTTCATAAATACTCAGATTGGGATTCATTCATCTAACCCTCACTAGTCATGTCGAATTTTGGCACATCTTACACATCAATGCTTAAATGTGAAAACAAAATTGAGATCAGGTTGCCATCACCTTTATCTTCATTCTATCAAAAAAATCCCAAAAGTCCTATCTAACATCGGCAAGTCAAGATGTCTTCGATCCTTTTTCTCTAGAGCCTCTTCACTTCGGAAGACACAAAAAAAGCACCAATCGCAAGATTGGCGCACCATATATTCCATTAATAACTTCGCCAGTCCTCTTCTTCAGAGCGTACAAGCGAGGCACGTATCACATAGACAAAAGCACAGACCAGGATTCCGGTGACAAGACTCATAATCATCACTCCATCCGATTTGAATTTCACCTTATTGGACAAATAGGTGACGTTCAGGCGTTTTTATCATTTTAGCATACATCGTTTAAAAATACAGCCATTTTTGCAAGCGCTTTCCGGATATTAATTTGTACTGTTTGTCCGCTTTTATTCATATATTGATGGCACAAGCGACACGCACTGCAGCAAAGCTTATCGACCATTATAAAATAAAGGAGAGGTATGCATGGCTGCTTCATACAAACTTACCCATGTCCTGATTACACTCGCTCTCCTGGTTCTCTGTTTTCTTATGGTCCTGTTCCCTGCAGAGACCTGGCATGCAAGTGTAAGAGGGCTCTCCATCTGGTGGGATGTGTTATTCCCCTCTCTATTTCCCTTTCTGGTTCTTTCCGAGCTGCTGCTTGGTTTCGGCATTGTCCATTTTCTTGGGACCCTACTAAATCCACTCATGCGTCCCCTGTTTCGGGTTCCGGGAAGCGGCGGTTTTGTATTCGCGGTCAGCTGCGCTTCAGGCTATCCGACAGGAGCGAAATTAACCGCCCAATTGTGGGATCAAAAGCTGGTTACGCGGGAAGAGGGTGAGCGGCTCGTGGCCTTCACCACCTCATCAGATCCGATCTTCATGATCGGTGCAGTTTCCGTCGGTTTTTTCCACAATGTAGCCATTGCACCCGTTCTGGTCGCTTCCCACTACGCCGCTGCCTTCATCGTTGGACTGCTCATGCGCTTCCATGGAAGGGCAGCTAGCTCATCTTCTCCATCCGCTACGCCTTCAACCACATCCGAGAAGTCCGGACGCAGCAGACTCATTCAGGCTATCCATGCCATGCATGAGGCACGAATGGCGGATGGACGGGCATTTGGAGAACTACTGCGTCAGGCTGTCTCCTCATCCCTTCGCCTTATTATTATCGTAGGTGGGCTTGTTGTATTCTTCTCTGTCATGATGGAGCTGCTCGTTCAGACCGGATCGCTTGGCCTGTTATATCAAATGACCGAACAACTGCTCACATTCATGAACCTGCCGCCGGCTTTATCGCAGAGTCTTGTAGGCGGTTTATTCGAAGTAACGCTTGGAGCCAAAGAAGCCGGAGGAGCAGGCACAGCCGTTC
This sequence comes from Paenibacillus pabuli, assembly GCF_039831995.1. NCBI lineage: Bacteria > Bacillati > Bacillota > Bacilli > Caryophanales > Paenibacillaceae > Paenibacillus > Paenibacillus pabuli. The sequence continues at coordinate 225,173 of NZ_JBDOIO010000004.1, read as the reverse complement.
CCCTTGTTTATAAGGCTGCTGCTGCTGCATTTGTTTTGTCCTGGGGAGGATTGTCGGTACATGCCCAGATTATGAGTATCCTCAGCAATACACCGATGAGATATGGACCGTTTCTGTTTGCGAGAGCCATACATGCTCTAATCGCACCTGTACTTGTTTTATTACTTTGGGTACCTTTAATGGGTCAATCCGCATGGCCTGCCATGAGTGAGACCAGTGCTTCACCTGTAGCTACAGCTATATACTCACCAGATGCAGGACAAATTATATTTTTTGGATTCATGATACTTGGAAGCGTACTGCTCATGCTGCTGTTCTTTTCCCTGCTTCGTGCCCTGCTCTTCCCTGGAGGGATCCGAAAATAAGCCCCGATGGTTGTCTATATTTCAAATGAAAATCAATCCAACGTTGTGTTCTGCTCTGGAATTGATTATCATCGGTAATATAATGACCACAAAGGAGCTTTCATCTTGAGATACTATGTTCAAGACCGCGGAGACCAGTTATCGATTGATCTGAGTCAGCAGTTTCATGCGCTGGCGAAGGAAGAAGGGTTCAAGCTGGATGCAGAATCGCCGGAGATCGTCATCTCCATCGGAGGCGATGGTACAATGCTGCAGGCATTTCACAATTTCATCGACCGGATCCCGGACATTGCTTTTGTTGGGGTTCATACAGGCCATCTCGGCTTCTATGCCGATTGGAAGAAGGACGAATTGCAGGAACTGGTAAGATTGATGAGCGGCAAAGGAGATCCCGAACGCCTCAAACCCCGGATTGTAGAGTACCCGCTGCTGGAGCTTGAGATTCGTAAAAAATCGGGTAACACCTCCTATATTGCCTTGAATGAATTTACGTTAAAAGGTGTGGACGGTACGGTCGTAGCTCAAGTCGACATTAATGACGTGACCTTCGAGATGTTCCGGGGGGACGGGATCTGCGTATCCACGCCTTCAGGCAGTACAGCCTATAATAAGGCCCTGGGTGGAGCCATGGTGCATCCGACCATTGAGGCAATTCAGATTGCTGAAATTGCTTCGATCAATAACCGTGTCTATCGGACACTTGGTTCACCGGTTATTTTGCCCAAGCACCATCACTGTGACATTTTCTCGCGGAAGGATCAAAGGCTACTGCTCACAATCGATCATGTGAATGTCATGGTGGAGGATCTGATCTCCGTCCGTTGTCAGGTAGCACGTCACAAGGTAAGCTTTGCCCGTTATCGTCCCTATCCGTTTTGGAATCGGGTTCGCACCGCTTTTTTGGACTAGCCTGGTTTGGAAACAAGCTAATTTGCATGCACAAAGAGTACACACGGATATAATAACGCACAAAAAAAAGCGGCCCTTCTCAGGAGCCGCTTTTTGCTTTGGCTTGGGGCTGCTCTTTGCTCTTCTGAAGAACAAAGTAAGCACAGCCAAAGTTGCAATATTCATTGATATAATCCACCATGCTTGAGATGGTGGAATCTTTCGTGGCTTTGGGATGGTTGTCTCGATAAAAGCCTTTGAGCCGCAGCTGACTGTAGCCCCAATCCCCGATAATGTAATCGTAGCGTTCCAGGACTTCACTGTAACGGTCGCGGAAGACTTCCGGATTCCAGCCCTCTTTATGATTCTGCACGATCTCATAATTTTTCCCGTTTACCTGAACGATCACTTTTTCCTGTACTTTTTCTTGTGGTTTATCCTGAGGCTGGTCCTGGACCGTGTCCTGAACCTGCTCAGTGCTATTTTCTTCTTCCAATCCAGTGTCCTCCATTATGCGTGTGTTGCCGCCTGTTCCGCATGTTTTGCAGCCGATTTCACCTGTTCATGCGCATGGTAGGAGCTGCGCACCATCGGGCCGGATTCGACGTGGCTGAATCCACGCTTCAGTCCTTCCTGCTTCAATGCAGCGAACTCTTCTGGCGGATAATACTTCTCAACAAACAGATGTTTCTCCGACGGCTGCAGGTATTGACCAATGGTCATGATATCACAATCCACAGCACGCAGATCATCCATGGTTTGCAGAATTTCCTGATATTCCTCACCTACACCCAGCATAATGCTGGATTTGGTCGGAATGTTGGGCTGCATCTCTTTGGCACGAGCAAGCAGTTCAAGCGAACGCTTGTATTTGGCCTTGGCTCTAACTTTGTCTGACAGTCGTTCCACCGTCTCAATGTTGTGATTGAGAATGTCAGGTTTGGCATCCATCACAATTTTCAGGGAATCCCGGTCACCCAGGAAGTCTGGAATCAACACTTCTACACTGCATAAAGGCAAGCGGCGACGAACCGCCTTCACCGTCTCTGCAAAGATGGTCGCTCCTCCATCCTTCAAATCGTCACGAGCCACGCTTGTAATAACACAGTGCTGCAGGTTCATCTGCTCCGCTGCTTCTGCAACGCGTTCTGGCTCCTGCAAATCAAGTTCCGTCGGCAAGCCGGTATTCACCGCGCAAAAGCGGCATGCCCTTGTGCAAATGTCGCCCAAAATCATAAAAGTAGCTGTTCGATTGGCCCAGCATTCATAAATATTCGGGCATCTTGCTTCCTCACATACTGTATGCAGCGTTTTGGAACGCATCATCGTTTTCATTTCCTGATAGTTATCGCCGGTTGTCAATTTGATCCGAATCCAGTCCGGTTTCGGTTCCTTAACACGTTTAGCCAATGCGTAAACCCTCTTTCTAATGAAGTTAGGCTGTTGCTCGGAACATATTATACCATGAAAGCGATGGAAAAACCCCCATTTATCACATCTTGTGCAATCCTGCCTTACACGGATAAATTAAAGACTTTTGAAGAACGCTACGTTATAGCTTGGTTCACCGGGCACTCTGTGCATCATCTCAACGGAAAGGGGGCTGCTTCCCTGTGCAAGATCGCAATAGAACGCGTTTCACTCACTCTTTTTGGATTAAAACCCTACTCGCAGGCACATTGCTTCTCCCATCCTTGCCTGTTGATGTTCATGGTGAATCCTCCGCTGTACCGTCCAAAACCGAACCTGCCGAAATGAAACCTGCGGAGATTTTAAAAGCACGCCGAAGTTTATATGAAAGCATTGAACAGATTACCGGCATCCCCTGGTTCAGACTCGCAGCCATCGATCAATATGAACGGACGCTGACGCGTGCTCACCCCAAAGACCGCAAGCACCCCGAGCGATTGACCGGGATTTTCATGACGTCTCCCGCCTGGAGAGGCTGGCTTAACCCGGATGAGACGGATCAACAGCCGGGGTCCATCGCTTTTTTTAATGGATACGGCCGTGATGGTTCGGGAGATGGATTGGCGGATGCCAACAATGATCTGGATGTGCTATACAGCATGGCGAACGTGATTCAGAGATTCGGGACCCGTCAGGAGGACTTCAGCATTGCCCTGTGGGAATATTATCATAATACCCGGGCCGTGCAGCGTGTTCAGCAGTTCGCGAAATTATATGAGCATTTTGACAGCATTGATTTGTTTGGTCACGCATTTCCCGTTCCGCTCGGAACCAATTATTCCTATCGCAGCACATGGGGGACCAAACGCAGCTGGGGAGGATATCGTATCCATGAGGGAACGGACATTTTTGCTCCTCAAGGACTTCCTGTGCGCAGTACCTGTTACGGAGTCGTGGAGATTAAGGGATGGAACCCATTTGGCGGCTGGCGGATCGGTATACGTGATTTGAACAACCACTATCACTACTATGCTCATCTATCCGGCTTTGATAAAAATGCCCATATTGGCGAAGTCGTAAGCCCCGGTCAAGTCGTGGGCTGGGTAGGCAGCTCGGGCTATGGTAAACCGGGCACACAGGGTAAATTCCCTCCTCATTTGCATTACGGAATCTACCGGGATACCGGACTGACGGAATGGTCGTTTGACCCATATCCGCTATTAAAGCATTGGGAACGGGAAGAACGCGAGCAGAAGAAGGCTAAGGCCAAAGCCAAAAGCAAATAAAGAAAGAAACGGGACCTCTTAGAAGAGGATCCCGTTTTTTGTTGACTGGTTTCTTCATTCGATTCAATGATTCACGTCTGTATCAAGTGGTGAACCACCGTTTTCACCTGAAAGATCAGGTTCAGGTTCCAGTTCCAGCTCCAGCTCATCTCCCTGCAGATGACCTCCTGGTGTCTGCTGCTGATTCTGCCCGGAAGGGTTCGGCGTCACCCCAGTACCCCCGGAAACGCCAGGCTGTCCTGATGGCAGCGCAATGGATGGTGCACTGCTGCCGTTGCTGCCTACAGGCTTGCCCTGGTTATCGTAATAATACATCGGCACATCCCCGACTACGAGCAGGTAGGATATCGGTATTTCGGTATCTACCGTCTCGGGCTCCATGTCGAAGGGAACCACGACAGCCACTTCGGCAATGATATGAATGTACACCTCAACCAGAATCATGTTAATTCCAGCATTCTGCTGCCTGGTGTTCAGATCCACCTTTACCGCTCCCTGAGGTTCGATACGAACGGGGATATTCGGGCCAAAGGATGCCAGTACAGGACTCCCCAAGGCCTGACCAAGGGGAATTTTTTCTTTTAACATATGCACATTCTGTAAAGTGGACTGCACAATATTCATCGTACTTGCGGTAATTCGCATGTGCTCATCATAGTTCAGCATGAAACCGGAGACCTTACCGGCAGTATCGGTTTTCCAGTCAATCAATCCTTCGGTCGATTTGCCTTCCGCTACCTGTGCGGTAATGGCCTTGTTGATCGCTTCCGTGGCAATCTGCTTTACCCGGATTTTGGCCAAATGCATAATTGGAGGCTTCATTTTTTTATCCACATAGGCAAAACCCTGCATCAAGCAAAATACCGCTACCAGTAAAATAATCAGCCACATCTTGCGTTTACCGCTTGGCGGCTTCCGTCGTCTTCGGCTCCGCCATTTTTTTCTCATCATCGGGTGTCCCTCCCCCTGCGGGATGAGCTATAGGGTTATATGTTATCCTTATGCACTGTTGCCCCGAAAAAGAAGGACAGCACCCGTGTGACAGGGACATCATCCGTTTATTAAATAGGATAGGCTCTGAATTAGCCATTTCTCCCTTCTTTCTTCATAAAAGAAAAAGCCCTCACCTGCAGATGGCTCTGCAAGGTGAAAGGCTATAATCCAATATATACTCTTATGCTTCATAAGCAAGATAAGTCTGCGCAAAATCATTTAGGAACAGTTTCCCAGTCCTTCAGGAAGCGCTCGATGCCACTGTCTGTCAGTGGATGTTTCCACAATGTCGGCAGGAGCGATCCAGGAATCGTCGCAATGTGCGCACCGGAAAGGGCAGCATCTTCAACGTGTTTGATATTGCGGATGCTTGCTGCAATGATCTCGGACGGCATATCATACATATCCAGGATCAGACGCAGATCACGAATCAGCTTCATGCCATCCACCGCAATATCATCCAGACGGCCAACGAACGGGCTGATGTAAGTCGCTCCAGCTTTCGCTGCCATCAGGCCTTGTGCTGCCGAGAAGATCAGGGTTACATTGGTTTTGATTCCTTTTTGCGTGAGCTCATGACAAGCATACAGCCCATCTTCGGTCATCGGTAGTTTAATGACTACATTCGGTGCCCATTCAGCAATTTCATAAGCTTCCTTCAACATATCTTCGGCTTTGAGACCGATGACTTCAGCACTGACCGGGCCTTTAACAACGCCACAGATCTCCTGAATCACTTCTTTAAATACTCGGCCCTCTTTGGCGATCAAAGAAGGGTTAGTCGTGACTCCATCCACCAGACCAAGACGTTCAATCCGTTTGATTTCCTCAACATTCCCTGTATCCAAGAAAAATTTCATGATATGTTCCCTCCACTTGATGAATTTTTAAACACGATGATATTCATTACCCGAACAACCTTATATGTTAACAGTTATATATGAACTTAATTTTTTTCTACAGCGTGGCCGCCAAATTCGTTACGCAGTGCTGCTACCACTTTACCTGTGAAGGTATCAGTCTCCAGGGAACGGTAACGCATCAGCAACGACAATGCGATAACCGGTGTAGCGGTTTGCAGGTCAAATGCCGTTTCCACCGTCCAGCGTCCTTCGCCGGAAGAGTGCATTACCCCTTTGATTTCATCGAGATTCGCGTCTTTGGAGAATGCACGCTCTGTCAGCTCCATCAGCCAAGAACGAATAACGGAACCGTTGTTCCATACGCGAGCCACTTTTTCGAAGTCGAAGTCGAAGCCGCTTTTCTCGAGTACGTCAAAGCCTTCACCGATGGATGCCATCATACCGTACTCGATACCGTTGTGCACCATTTTAAGGAAGTGACCGCTACCTGCTTTACCTGCATACAGATAACCGTTCTCTACTGCAGTGTCTTTGAATGCTGGCTCAACAATTGCCCAAGCTTCAGGATCTCCACCGATCATGTAACATGCACCGTTACGCGCGCCTTCCATACCGCCGGAAGTACCTGCATCCATGTAGTGGATACCGGATGGTTTCAATTCCTCGTAACGACGGATCGACTCTTTGTAGTGGGAGTTACCTGCTTCAATGATGATATCGCCTTTGGAGAGCAGCGGGCTTACTTCAGCCAGTACAGCATCTACCACATTGTGAGGAACCATGATCCAAAGTACACGTGGGGATTCCAGTGATTCAACCATTTCTTTATAAGAAGAAACGCCTTGTGCGCCGTATTCTTTCATTTCGTTTACTGCTTCAGCATTCAAGTCAAAAGCAACCACTTCATGTTTGTGGTCAATCAGGTTTCTGCCCAGGTTCAATCCCATTTTGCCCAATCCAATAAGTCCAAGTTTCATGATAAATCCTCCTGTTATGAACAATTATAAGTTTATCTATATCAAAAATTTTTACGGCCTTCCGGCGAGCACCGGAAGGACTTATGCAAAATTGGAACGGTATGTCTGGTTATTAGTTGTGCTTACCACCAACGGTAGCCATTCTCTGCAGTCAGACGATCTGCGGATGCAGGCCCTTGCGATCCTGCGCTGTACGTATCCAGCGGTACGCTGCCATCCTGGAAAGCTTCCAGAATCGGTTGTACCCACTTCCATGCCAGCTCCACTTCGTTCCAGTGAGCGAAGAATGTGGAATCTCCACGCATGGCGTCAAAGATCAGGTTTTCGTAAGCTTCCGGAATATTGCGTTTGCCTGATGCGAATGTCATGTTAATTGGCTCCACTTCACCGTGGTTCAATGGATTTTTCGCATTCAATTGCAGTGAGATGCTTTCCCCCGGACCAATTTCAATGGTCAACAGGTTAGGCTCTGTTGTATTTTCAGATTCATGACCTGTTTTGAGCGGTGCCTTGAACTCAACGACGATACGGGTGGATTTCTCGGCCAGGCGTTTACCTGTACGAATGTAAAAAGGAACCTCGCTCCAGAATGGATCATCGATCCACAATCTCGCCGCAACATACGTATCATTCTGGGAACCAGCCGGGATACCAGGCTCGTCCAGATAACCAACAACGGAATTCCCTTGCAGCTCACCTGCTCCGTATTGGGCACGAACCACTTCAGAAGCAATGTTTTCTTTTGTCAGTGGACGAAGAGCTTCAGCGATCTTTTGCTTTTTGAATTGAATTTCTTGCGGTGTGCAGCGTTTTGGCAAATGCAGGGCAATCATCATCAGTAATTGAAGCATATGATTCTGGAACATATCGCGAACTGCACCACTTTGGTCATAATACGCAGCACGTTCTTCAACGCCTACCGTTTCACTAGCCGTAATTTGTACATTGGCAATGTACCGGTTGGACCACAATGCCTGAATGACCGGATTCGCATAAGTGAGGGTTTCCATATTTTGAACCATCGGTTTGCCCAGGAAATGGTCAATGCGATAAATTTCTTCTTCAGCAAAGGTATTGCTGAGTTTCTCATTCAGTTCACGTGCAGATTGCAGATCGTGTCCGAATGGTTTTTCAATAATCAGCTTTTTCCAGCCTTTCGTGTTACCCAGGCCGCTTTCCTGAATGTTCAATGCGATTGGCTCAAAGAATTCTGGTGCAACCGACATGTAGAACATTCGATTTTCCGGAATGCTCAGTTCTTGTTCACGCTGCTCGACAATTTTCAGCAATTTGGTGTAATCTTCAAGCTTCGTATTGTTCAGAGAACAATAACGGAAAGCTCCAATGAAATCACGTACCTGGGATTCTTCTTCAGGCGTTTGCCGTGAGAATTCATGCAGTGACTTTTCGACATTCGCCTGGAAGTCAGCATCCGACAATTCACGCCGTCCAAGACCGATAACGGAGAAGGATTTAGGCATTTTTTGATCCATGTACAAATTATATAATGCAGGGTAAATCTTGCGTTTGGCTAAATCGCCTGTTGCCCCGAACAGGACAAATGTCATTGCGTCCATTGGAGTGCCTCCTGTGATCTGTGCAGTATAGTATATGATGGTGCAAAATGTTCAAATCCAAGCATGACAAAAGACGGAATAAGTGGGTGCGTTGACCCGCCTTGCCTCCGTTTATATAACATACCTGAATTTAACCATGGAACATTCCTTCTCTCCACAACCTTAAACCAAGGTTATAAATTGTAACCATTTGAATTAACGTTACCCATATTACACCTGTCGTCACAATTCGTCAACAATCGTGTCTAACGTGTGAACACCAGTGTTTACAGGGTTTTTATTTTATGTTAACGCTTTATGTGGTAAGATTATAAACAATTGGTATGTGATATTTTATACATAAGGCTTATAGACGGCCAGGTTACAATAAGTATACTAGTGCTATAATAAGCATAACTAATTCAAAGGAGTACAATTATGAGCGATGATGAGAATGCCAAGCAAATATGCGAAAAGGTGGAACAGTCTTATCAGATCATTGGCCGGAAGTGGGTTGCCCTCATTATTCATGCGTTGATGGAAGAGCCCAAACGATTCAGTGAAATTCACGCTTATATCCCTGACCTGAGCAAACGCGTCCTGAATGAACGAATGAAGGAACTGGAGGAAGAAGGTCTGGTCGTGCGCCACGTGGTTACAGAGCGACCAGTTCGGACAGAATATATGTTGTCCCGCAAAGGGACCGAGCTGGGAAGGGCATTAAGTGCCGTGGAGCGATGGGCGGATAAGTGGCTGTAATGCTTTTCGACAATTTGCGCCAAACTTGCAAATAACATTCCCTTTCGATCCCCGGAGGGCGTTTTCCTCGTTTAAGTGGGTTTGGCTATAACCGAGAATAGGATAAATTTTTTCACCAAAGCATATCATGTTGTTTAGTTAAGTCACATTACATGTCACTTATAATATTCCCAAATGTAAGATCAGGACATCCCTGAAGAGAACTTAAGTAGTCTATCTATTGTCCATAATCATGGTAGGTTAGATAACATATATGTATGGGTTACAGATCTAGAAAAAAAGATGCCGCCTCACTTTATCATGAGACCTTGGCATCTTTTTGCTAATCATTCCTTTTGCTAATCATTCCTTTATTCATTCGGATTCCAACTTGCTCCCAAGTGTAATACCCAAATCTTCGAAGTTCTCGACCGCCGTCTTCTTTTCGTAAAAGTGCACCGCATGCTGCATCATACCCTCACGTGTGTAGAACGCATCCCCTGATTCCAGAGGAAAGGTAACCTTCTCTCCCGTGCTCGCGGACTTATAGATCCCTACGATCAGTTCAAGTGTATTCCGCCCACTCCGTCCATCTACCAGTAGAGGTGATCCGATCTCGATGGCATTTAGCACATTCTCGACCTGACCAGCGTGACCGACATGAATGACGTCCGGCAATGCGTCGGCCTTGTTCTGTATCTGTTGTTCCAGTTCCGGATTCGGTTGCGGGAATCCATTACTGCGTGCTGTAGAGGCAACCACTTTCCATGGTGCAGATACCCGGGCCTCTTTGCCTTGAAAAATTAACTGCTGCTCCTCTCCGTGATGCACCACGGAACTGGTAATCATGCCGAGCGCTCCTTCGGGGAACCGGAGCATCGCCATTGATACATCCTCCACTTCAGCATTATCATGCGACGTATTAGCCATCATGGCCTGCAGCTCCACGGGTGGACCCATCATCCAGAGCATGGCATCAATATGATGCACTGCATGATTAAGCGTACAGCCGCCGCCTTCTTTTTCCCAAGTGCCACGCCACCACAGATCGTAATAGTTAAGTCCCCGCCACCAGAATGAATCCACTTGTACATGTACAATCGGACCCATAAGCTTACTATCCAGCACGCCCTTAAGCTTCATCATCGGTGTGGTAAACCGATTCTGGGCCACAATCGATAGAAGTTTCCCACTCTGTTCTGCTGCTTTCAGCATCTGGTCAGCTTCCTCTAGAGAGGAAGCCATCGGTTTTTCCACCAGTACATTGGTACCCGCATGCAAAAAGTCACACGCAATGGGAGCATGTGTATACGGCGGAGTACAGACAGAGACCACATCAATATTTTGGCTCAGCAATTCTTTGTAATCCGCTACTGCCCGTGCATTCTCCAGTCCATGTTCATTAATTCGTTTCTGGGCTTTCTCAGGATACATATCAACCACAGCTACAATCTGACATCGATCGGGAAATGCCAAATAGGCTGAGATATGCGCTCCACTGATTGCACCAGCTCCTATAATCGCCACTTTTAACATCTGAACATACCTCCCTTGTTTCCTACACAATACACAATTATTAAGCGCTTTTATGCGTGTATCTTGTGTTAAAATAAAAGGATCTTGCGCTCATGCTGAGGGAGGAAATGACGTTGTCCATGTTAGGCAAGGAGCAGTTCAACCTGGCTTGCCGCCGCACAGCCACCACGACTTTTCGTGAAGTATTTCATGCCCATTCCCAGATGGAAGTAACCTATATTCATGATGGGTATGGTCAGTTAATTACGGAAGGCCAGGCTTTCCCGCTTAAACCCGGAACGCTGATGATTTTCCGCCCTTTTCAATTGCATCAGGTACAGATTCAAGTTACGGATGAGCATCCTTTTGTCCGCAGTGTACTCATGTATGATCTGGAATTGCTGAAGGAATCCTGGCAGCATTTTAGCACTTCGCATCATTTTGTACAGGAACTGCTGGGACAGCAGTCACCTATTGCACCGTCCATCCTGCCTTCTTCTTCAATGCTGGTTCAATTTATGGAACAGTTTGGGCAGCATCATCCCAACATATTAGAGAGAGAAGCGGAAGAGGAGGCGATTCGGCTCTTTTTACTGAACCTGCTCGTTCAGATAAAATATGTATGGGAAGAAGGCAAGCAACGCCCCTCCCAATCCGTTCATCCAACTTCCACCAGTCTCCTTCATCCCCATGCCGAAGCCGTCATGCAGTGGATTGAAGAACATTACCAAGAACCTTTTCTTCTTAAAGATCTCGCTGCAGAGCTGCACATGTCTCTTTATCATCTGTCTCATGTATTCAAAAAGGCCACGGGAACGACCATTGTCGCATACACCCAAGCCACCCGTATTCGTCATGCTTGCGTATTACTTGCCCGTACATCTTACAGTGTCCCGGAAATAGGCCACCGTGTGGGCATGTCCACCCCATCCTACTTCTGCAAAGTATTTCGTAATGTAACCGGCACAACTCCGCATCAATACCGGTTGAACCTGCAAGGGAGGGGATGAATTCAGAATACGTTACATTGAAAAAAAGCGAAGGAACATGCCCTCCGCCTCCAACTATTTTGTATCTGAGTTAGTTTTATGTATTATTCCTACCTATAAGAAAAAAAGCTCATCCCTATCTCTTCACAGAAGTAGGAATAAGCCGAATTATGTCCTTTTGGAACCTTGTCCTATATGGTACTTGCATTCAGTTCAGCATAATGAGTACATCTTACACCATCCGCTGTCTCATCGCTTCAAACAAGAGGATGGTGGCCGCCATTGCGGCATTCAATGATTCTGCTTGTCCCTGCATCGGTATCGTAATCGCATCATCTACGAGCCTTGCCGTAGACTTGGATATCCCTTTGCCTTCATTGCCGATCACAAGCCAAACCGATTGTGTGAAATCATAGCTATAACATGAATACTCTGCCTGCAAAGAGGTACTTACGAGCTTCACGCCCGCTGCTTTTGCTTCCGGAAGCAAGGATTCCAACTGGCCTTCCACAATGGGCAAATGAAACAGAGATCCCATCGTTGAACGAATGGTCTTCGGATTATACACATCGGCAGAGCCTGCACCGAGCACTACACCGGCTGCTCCGGCTGCATCAGCACTGCGGATGATCGTCCCCACATTCCCTGGGTCCTGCACTCCATCGAGCACCACAACAAGCCCGCGTGCTCCAGATGTCAGAATTTCCAGTGACTCACGGCCTTTACGGACAATGGCAAAAACAGGCTGCGGTGTCATCGTATCTGTACATTTGGCAATCACAGCAGGAGATACGCTAATCCATTCTATACGTTGAAGTGGTCCTTCAAGTCCCGCCAGTTCAGCTGGCACACCTTGTTCCCCATCGTAGACAATGCATTCCAGATCAGCCTGTGCACGCAGTGCCTCCTGTACCAGGTGAATGCCTTCAATGATATATTTATGCTGACGGGTACGATGCTTTTTCTCCAGCAGCTGTGCCCATTCCTTCACGCGTGAATTTTGCGGTGATACTATATCCATCTTTCCATCCTTCCCGTCTGCCGTTCAATTTACTTCAGGTAACTCTGAAAGATCACTTCGGATAGGCGAGCTCCATTTTCGTCAAATGGTCTTTGTGACCCACAATGATCAACACATCCCCAGCTTCGATCCGATCCTCGGCATACGGAGAGATATTCATGGAATTCCCGCTGCGGATCGCCATGACGTTACAGCCGAAGCGTGCACGGATGTTGAGCTCCAACAGGTTTTTGCCAATCATTTGCTCGGAGGCTCTCATCTCCAAAATGCTGTAATCTTCAGACAGCTCAATGTAATCCAGTATGTTTGGGGAGGTCAAATGATGGGCTACCCGCAGCCCCATATCCCGCTCAGGATAGATGACCTTGTCCGCTCCAATTTTTTGCAGTACTTTACCATGAAGCTCATTTTGTGCTTTGACGATCAGAACAGGTACACCCATATCTTTCAAAATCAGGGTCGTCAAAATACTCGCCTGAATATCTTCACCGATTGCCACAACGACAACGTCGAAATTTCGTATACCCAGCGCTCGCAGCGCTTCTTCATCCGTTGAATCTGCCGATACAGCATGAGTCACCACATTGGACATTTCCTGGGTCCGCTGCTCGTCCGCATCAATAGCCAGCACATCGAATCCCATGCCACTCAGCGCATTAGCCACACTTGATCCGAACCGCCCCATGCCAATTACGGCATACTGTTTCTTAGCCATTAGGGTCTTAACCTCCCGCTGCACTTCAGCTCTTGCGCATCCTTTCGGATGTCAATGCTTACTTAAATATCCTTCGTAGTATACCACAAAGCCGGATAAACTTGAATGCGCTCACGCTTCCCAGGGAACAGTATAGGAGCAGCCGAATATACGAGGAGGGAATTGCGATGCCAATTACATTAAGCCTGCGTGAAGCGATTGTTCATAAAGTTCATGACAAGAGTGATGATCAGCTCCGGGAGATGATTGAAGGTTCTGTGGATGGACCGGAAGCTGCACTGCCAGGACTTGGCGCCATTTTTGAAATGATCTGGAAGAACACTGATTCTGCGAAGCAGGATGAGTTGATTCAAGTCGCGCAGGAGCATCTGCACACCATCCCCGTTCAACCGCTTCGCTAAATCGAGGTATGGAGAGGGATCGGTAACCGTCATCACGTTTGTTCTGTCTGCAAAAGAAAGCTTTCCCTTATTCGGCTGGATCATACCCGCCACATAAGTAAGGTGCGAAGCAAACAGATCCCCCCGCCAGACGGCGGAGGGATCTTTAACATTGGTGTATTAAGCCTTATACTGCTTCAAATTACGAGATTGCTCCGAGATGAGCCTCACTTATGGAGCTGTCTCGAGGAATTGGGCAGTCGGGTTTTTGTCGATTGCCGTTCTCATCGCATACTCGTTCTCGAACAGGACAACATAGTTCCCCTTTTTATCCCTCACCAAGGTAGAGTTAATCCGGAATTTGCTCGGATCCAGATTCTCGTCCACAATCCAGCGAGCAAACTGATAAGGCATGCGCTGCAACTGTACATCTACCCCATACTCGCCTTTCATCCGGTATTCGAATACCTCGAACTGGAGCTGACCTACAACACCGAGCAGTGTTTCATCGAAACTTACGGTGTTAAAGACCTGAATCGTTCCTTCTTCCGTCAACTGGTCGATACCCTTTTGGTACTGTTTATGTTTCAATGCATTTTTGACGGTTACTTTGGCAAAAATCTCTGGCGAGAAGGTTGGCATTTCATCAAATATAACCTCACTTCCCTGACTAAGCGAATCGCCAATCCGGAAAATACCCGGGTCAAATAATCCGATGATATCGCCAGCATATGCCTCTTCTACGATATCCCGGTCCTGAGCCAGAAATTGCTGTGGTCGGGACAGTTTAATCTCTTTCCCCACACGGTTATGCTTAACGCTCATCCCCCGTTGGAATTTACCAGACACGATCCGCAGGAACGCGATACGGTCACGGTGTGCCGGGTTCATGTTTGCCTGGATTTTAAATACATATCCGCTGAACTTCTCATTCGTCGGCTCGATCTCACCCGCGGTACTGTGACGCGGCTCAGGCTTAGGAGCCAGCTGCAGGAAGTTCTCCAGGAATGTCTGCACACCGAAGTTGTTGATGGCACTGCCGAAGAATACCGGTGTCAGCTCTCCACGTTGTACCTTCTCCATATCGAACTGATCTCCTGCAACATCCAGAAGCTCCAGATCCTGACACAGCTGATCATGAAGATATTCTCCCGCCATCTCGCGGATAATCGGATCTTCGTAGCCATCTACTTTTTGCACTTTAATCGTGGAGTGGTCGTCCCCTTGGAACAATTCCACCTGGTTTTTCATCCGGTCATACACGCCGCACAGATCGCGTCCTGTACCAATCGGCCAGTTCATCGGTACGGAGCGAATACCCAGTACGTTTTCGAGCTCTTCCATCAGATCAAACGGGCTTTGTCCTTCACGGTCCAGCTTGTTGATGAACGTGAAGATCGGAATGCCGCGCTTCGCACAAACCTGGAACAGCTTGATGGTTTGTGCCTCGACACCTTTGGCCACGTCAATCAACATGACTGCACTGTCTGCAGCCGTCAGTGTACGATAGGTATCTTCACTGAAGTCCTGGTGACCCGGCGTATCCAGAATGTTTACACGATGACCTAGGTAATCGAACTGCATGACGGAAGATGTAACCGAAATCCCCCGCTGTTTCTCAATTTCCATCCAGTCACTTGTAGCGTGCTTGCTTGCTTTCCGCGCTTTTACCGTACCGGCGAGACGAATCGCGCCCCCGAACAGCAACAGCTTCTCGGTCAATGTAGTTTTACCCGCATCCGGGTGAGAGATAATGGCAAACGTCCTGCGTTTGTCCACTTCCTGTTGAAGAATGTTATCTGTTTTGCTCATAGGTTCTATCCCTTTCGTCCGTTCATTCAACGTTAATTACCGGCCTGGCCGGTCTAATCTCAATCTTTTATGCAATCCGGCGATACCGGTTGATTGTTTCCTTCGATTTTTGCACATTAGGTTTAATTTTACACATTTACAACGGAGTTCATCCTCCCTATTCCTGTGCTGCTATAACAAACCGTTAACCTGCTTCTTACCCAACTCTCCTATTGTACCATAATCTTTACCGAAAATAACCGATTACCTGCAACGGATTCTTCACTTTTCCAATCGCAAAAAAAGAGCACCTTTCAGCCAATAGATTGGCATCCAGGTACTCCTAATTCACGTTCCTAGCTTACTTAGAATATCAATGCATCCAGCGCGTATTGTCCTCCACCAGTCAGAGCCAATGCCACACCGATCACCAGGATCGCGAGATTATACTCAAAACCGTTTTGTGTAGACCAGTATCCATTCGCACCATGAACTTTCACAATCGCTATCACCATGGTCAGTGCAATCAGAATGCCACCTACTGGAGTCAGCAGACCCAGAGCCAGCAGCAAGCCGCCACCGAATTCCGCCAAACCTGCCAGCAGTGCAACGAGAGCGCCAGGCTTCATCCCCATGGACTCAAACCATCCGCCTGTACCCTTGATCCCATAACCCCCGAACCAACCAAACAATTTCTGTGCACCATGAGCCATAAACGACAAACCGATCACCAAACGAATCAACAAAATTCCTACATCCAACATGTCCTTTTCCTCCATTCAAATAGTTACAAAATAGTATTCTTAGATTAAAGATATTATGCTAAAATGTTCCTTCATGAATGTCCTCGTAACCCCTTCACCTGGTTCAAATTTCATCTCATGAATAATCTATAGGTTCGAAGAACTCCTTAGAACTCCTTCGTCCGTTTTTCTTTTTGCGTAATTCTTTAACTCTTGAGTTGAGTATAAGTTATTCACTTACTTTTTGTCAACAACTTAATTTTACTTATTATTTCATCATCATTCTCTTCCCTCTCTGTCGCAAAAAAAAGCCCGGAAGAACGCGCACTCACGTCCTATCCAAGGCTTTTGACCACAAGATTTACTTGATTAGTTGTTCACTTGCCAAATAACACTATCTTCGTCCTGCCCATTTACAGGCCACCAGTGGAAACCATCCTGCTCCAGCAGCTTCCCTGTTGCTTCCGGTCCCCATGTGCCTGCTGGATACGTGTACAGCTCTCCATGATTCTCAGCCCATGCCGCAGCAATACGGTCGACAAAAGACCATGCCGTCGCCACTTCATCCCAACGGGTAAAATACGTGGAATCTCCTTCTGCCGCATCATGCAGCAGACGCTCGTACGCTTCTGGCGAGTTGATTCCGATCATGCAGCTCTGACAGAAGTCCATTGCAAGCGGCTGAATTTCGGAGTCGGAGCCCGGTTTCTTGGCATTGATTTTGATATAGATGCCTTCCATCGGATTCACTCGAATCACGAGCAGATTCGGTTCCAGTTTATATTTTTTGCCCAGATATACATTGTTCGGCATGGATTTGAATTCAACCACGATCTCAGTCGTCTTCACCGGGAGACGCTTGCCTGTCCGAATGTAGAAAGGTACACCTGCCCAGCGGAAATTATCCACAAATACACGTGCAGCAAAATAAGTCTCCGTATTCGACTCCGGATCAACCTTGTCCTCCTGACGGTACCCTGGAAGCTGTTTTCCCCGGTACTCGCCTTCCGTATACTGCCCACGCACAACGTTGCTGCTTACCTCTTCATCGGACGTGAATGGTCGCAAGGAACGCAGCACCTTAACCTTTTCATCCCGAATATCCTCGGGAAATAGGCGGCTTGGCGGCTCCATGGCAATCATCGTCAGCATCTGAAGCATATGATTCTGCCCCATATCGCGCAAGGCACCGGAATGATCGTAGTAACCCCCACGCTCTTCCACACCAACGGTCTCGCCAAGCGTAATCTGAACATTCGCAATATGCTTGTTATTCCAGAGTGGTTCAAAAAATGCATTACCAAACCGAATCACTTCAATATTCTGCACCATTTCCTTACCCAGATAATGGTCAATCCGATAAATTTCCTCTTCACGGAATACTTCACGGATCTGCTCATTTAACTGCTCTGCAGATTGCAGATCATACCCGAATGGTTTTTCAATGACAAGCCGGTTCCAACCGCGGCTTTCCAGCATCCCTCCATCACGCAAACTATAGGAGACACTGCCGAATAGCTCTGGTGCCAGGGCCAGATAGAACAGCCTGTTCCCGGGCGTTTTGAACTTCGCTTCCAAGCCTTCTGTTTGATCCCGCAGCTCTCTGAAGCCATCCACATTATTAATATCAAGAGATTTATACTCAAAATGTTCGACAAACGCATTCCACTCACCAGGTTCCCCTGCCGGATAGCGGCAGAACTCCTTAATAGATTCATGGATGTCTTCCCGGAATTGTTCTGGTGTCCTAGGACGTCTGGCTACACCAATAACCGCAAAGTCTTCGGCTAGCTTGCCTTCGCGGTATAGACTATAGATTGCCGGAAACAGCTTCCGTCGGGCCAAATCGCCCGTTGCTCCAAAAATGAAAAATACTGCGCCAGGCGTCTGCACCTCATCTTGCATTTGTTTTTCGACCATGGGCTCCTCTTCCTTCCGGGAAGACTCATTTCTTAGGCTCTTCCCGAGCTATGTAATGGTGTTATATATGCACAACATACAACCGACAATTACCAGCAACTTCCTCTTGGATGTGATGCCATTTTAGCATATTGCCTGAGTGGTTGCACTAATTTTCCTGATAAAGGTTCTCGTTATTCCTCCAAAATCCCCCCGGAAAATTCACCTATACATACTCATAATCAAGATGATATTTACACGTAAAATATCATCTCAATATTCGATCGTGATTACCGGAAATCCTAACGTAATACGATTGCTTCCTTTGTCATGATCCTGATGTACGGCGATCTGCATGTTCAGGACATCTGAGCCACTTTGGATTGCCGTCGGCAGCTCAGGTACTCTGTAGGATACACTTGCTGTGTTGTCGTCCGTGTAACGTTCTGCTGCATGCATACTCAGCCGCCCAGACAGCTTAACTTCCGTCTCTTCTAGTTGATGGCTGACAGATGCATCCGTTGTTCCTGTGCCTTGGACTGCAAGGTTCCATGTCGCTTCCACCTCAGATCTTGCAAGAAGCTGATCTACCTGTTCGTGCAGAGAAATGAGTTCACTTGATTCAGTTAAACGACTTCCCGCCAACTGTACAATGACATAGTATCCGTTTTCTCCAGTCACGACCGCATTCACCAATATTCCTACATGCTGCCCTTCAGCCTGAATCTCACTGCGATACACATCATGACCTGTCAGCCGACCCAGAACCGGTTGCGGCAGTCCCAATTGCTCCGACAACCGAGCTGCTTGTTCCTCTGCACTCCCTGTCCCTTGTCCCTGCCATTTGATAATCATGCGTTCCACCTGATCCATCGCCGCGTTTGAAGTATGTATTAGCTGTTCCAACTTGACGCCCTCTGACTCACTTTTCTCTGCATACACCTTAGTCATGCCTATAACAATAATAAGTGCCATGGCCACTATACCTGCAGTCATCCATCGGTTTAACATGCCATATCCTCCGCTCTCTCTTTCAATTCTATCAATCTATCAACAGCATGCCCCTTTTCCGTATTTGCTAAACTTCTTTAGACATCACAAAAAAGGCCCGTTCCACCATCACATGGTAGAGCAGGCCTTCCCACTTGCTTATTTATGTTCTCCGAACTCATTAAGTGCGGCTTTTTTGCTACATTATTTTGCTAGATGAAGTCGCTCATATACAGTTCTTCTTACTCTGCCAGACCATTTTTATAGGCATAGATGGCTGCCTGTGTACGGTCGTCCACGCCAAGTTTGGCAAGTATGTTCGTTACATGGAACTTAACTGTTTTGATTCCGATGATCAGATCATCGGCAATATCCTGATTGGATTTGCCCTTCGCCAGTAAACGAAGCACATCCATCTCCCGGTCAGTAAGGTCTTCATGCGCTGGCGCTGCTGCCTGTGGCTGCCGGAACCGATTCATCATTTTGGAAGCAACCTGCGATTCCAGAACCGATTGTCCGCGTGCCGCAGCACGAATGGCATCTGCCACTTCATTGGCTCTTGATGTCTTTAACAGATAACTGAAGGCTCCTGCCTCAATAACGGGATACATCTTTTCATCATCCAGGTAGCTGGTTAATACGATGACTTTGCATTCCGGATACATTTTGAGCAGCTGCCGGGTCGCTTCGATCCCGTCCATGCCTTCCATGACAAGGTCCATCAGAACGACATCCGGTTTATACTCCTGTGCCAGCCGAATGCCTTCCTCTCCACTTCCCGCTTCACCCACAACCTCAATCCCGTCCTCCGTATCGAGCACGGCTGCGAGGCCGATCCGTACCATTTCATGATCATCCACGAGCAACACTTTGATCGACGTTTCCGTCTCCGTTTCTACTTCCGGTTCCATTGACATGTTCTTCCTCACTTTCATCGCTCATCAAAGGTATCGTAATCTCAATACGTGTTCCCTTACCCGGTGCCGTTACGAATTGAATGGCTCCGCCGATTTCCGTAACGCGTTCCCGCATGTTGGCCAGACCATAGGAAGCCTGCTTCTGATCATCCAGATCAAAGCCCTGGCCATCATCACGAATAAGCACCCGAATCGCATCGGTCCGGCGCTGCAGCCGAATTTCCATTTTTTCTGCCTTGGCATGGCGCAATGTATTGGACATCGCCTCCTGAATAATACGGAACAGATGATTCTCAATGCCTTTGACCAGATGGATATCTTCATCCATCTCTAGCACAATGTCCATGGGTACTTTTGTTTTTAATTCCATGACAAGATCCTTCAGACCTTGTTCCAGATGTTTGCCTTCCAGATATACCGGCCGCAAATGCAGCAGCAACGCTCGCATCTCGGACTGGGCTACCGAAGCCATCTCCTCAATCAAAGCCACCTGCCGTTGGGCACGTGCGAAGTCCTTTTCCATTTTCCGACCAACCGCTGTGGCTGTCATCGAAATGGCGAACAACTGCTGCGACACGGCATCATGCAGCTCTCGTGCTAATCGCTGCCGCTCTTCCACAATTGCCGTTATTCGGGCTTGTTCCGCGAGCTGCGCGTTATTGGTCGATAATCGTTGCAGCGAGGTAACCTGGTCTTCCCACTTCTTGCCGATCCGCCCGAGCTGTTCGCTTAAACGGCCTACATCGTCGATCCCCAGATCGGGTACGGTGCGCGATAGAGATCCCTTTTCCCATTGTAAAAGGGTTTCCCGCAGCAATTCAAGCCTGCGCTTGACCCGGTAACTCTGATAAAAGCCAAAAGCCGCTCCAATGCCAATCAGCAATAACACTAGTGCTAAGCCAGACTGAATCAGATGCCTCCATCCAGCAAACGGAGCTAGATAACCATATGTATACAATACATACAAGATAACAGCGAGCACAATGAAAACAAGGAGGATCCCTTCACCCATACTTCGGGTTACCATGTCGGTATGTCGTTTTGTCTTCAACCGGGTCTCCTCCTTTTCTTCACTTATTAACTTATTACGGATTACGAATGCTTAGGTCGCCAACAATATAAGAAATAACAAATTTTGCTTTATGTTCACTGGTTTCATAACCAGGCGTTCTCCATATCAACTTGTTCATCATGCCACTGTCTTTTTCCCCATTTAGACTAATTCGTCCAAACATGACGGAAGCCTCAATCTCTACACCGTAATCTTCAGGCAGTGTCAGGCGAACATTCCCCATAACCCCTTGTAACAATACAATGGTCTGTTTTTCTTCCGGAATGGAGAGAGACAGATCTGCATTGACTTCACCAATAGCGTGCCATAGGCTCATGCTTCGTAACGTCCAAGGCACCTGATCCCAGTAGTAACGGGCCAAAAAATTCTGTTTGCGCATAACATCGTCATGCAGATGCATCTTTTTGTTTTTGGAATAAAAATAAGCTAGTGAAGCCAGTACAATTAAAAATACAATCATCAGGTTCCCCAGCAGCAGAAGACATCCACCAATCGCCAAATAGCGGTGACCTTTGTGCGTGTCTCCTTTGCGAACCTGGACCATTCCAATCGTTAACAGGATCAGTGCGGCAGCCGTCAGCAGATTAATATGCTGATTCAATAGCATGATTATACCGATAATAATGATCGCAAATGCAAGCCATTGTTCTTTTTTGTTCATCTCTGCCGCACCCCCTCTGCAAGTTGATTTTCCCTATTCGATGGAAAAGCCATACCAGGCGATAATGACCTGTATGGCTTAACCTTTGTTCTACAAACCGTTCTTTATTCACGATTTATAGAATATCATATTGTCTGCTGAGCGAACAGTTATTCTTTTGAAGTACCGCCCGTTTCATTTTTCGATCCGCTGCCCAGTTTGTTTTTCAGGGCTTGCAGTTGTTGATCTACCTTGAATTGTTTTTCAACATCTACAGGATTGGTATACGTAGATTGTGTGTTCCGGTAAGGTGCACGGGATACGTCTGCTTCTGCTTCCAGTTGCATGATTTTCTCTTCCATGCGATGGAATCCAAGCGATGCACTACCACTTTCAATTGAATGCAAGCTGTTGATGGAAGACATTTGCTTTTTGGCTTTGGCCATTTGGGCACGGGATACGAGCTCATTGCGTTTGTTACGCATTTTGTAGAACTCGTCTTTCATGTCATGGAGCTGTTGCAGCAAGTCTTTGGCTTGTGCTTCAGATTGTGCGTGCAGTTCACTGTACTCCGTAATTTTTTGATCAAAGTAGATTTTCTCTTCCAGCAATTTGCGGGCTACTTCTTCCTGACCATTAGCCAGAGCAGCTTCAGCTTGGGACTCGCGTTGTACCGATGTACGCTCTGCTTCGTCCAGACGTTGTTTCATGCGACGCTCGTTTGCCATTTGTTTGGCTACGGTTACTTCAGCCTCATGAATTTCGGCCTCCATGTCACGCAAATACTGGTTCAACATTACAATCGGGTCTTCTACTTTATCCAACATATCGTTTACCGACGCTTTAGTCATATCCTTAATCCGTTTAAATACTCCCATTTTACTTTTCTCCCTTCTCGTAACGAGATAATTTTTGGCGAAGCTCTTCAACTTCTTTTTTCAATGCTTTTTTCTCAATATCTTTCATCATGGAATCCAGTTCACTTTCTTGCGGTGCACCTGCTCCATAGCTGTTATTATCGTAAGAACGTGGACCCGAATGCGGTCTGTTATTGTATCCTGGGCCGGGACCGAAGCCACCTTGACCTTGATTATTCCCCCGGAAAGGGCCTCTGTTCGGATCATGGTCATAGCTGTTGTACCCTCTTCCATGACCGGGGCCAGGGCCGGGACCGTAACCGTAAGGGTCATAAGGCGGGAATGGTTCTTTCGGTACTACCAGGGCTGCGATAAAGTAGATTAACAACGCTGTGCCGCCTGTTACGAAGATACTGATGACGAAGATGATCCGCAACAGCGTGGAATCCATTCCAATGGATTCGGATATCCCGCCGATCAAACCTGTTAGCATCCGGTCACGCGTTGAGCGGTATAATTTGCTCATGTGCTTACTCCTTTCGTTTACTTATATCCTGTTACGGAATCGTATCCGTATGGATCTCCAGGATAGGGTTCCTTCGGCACCACTAATGCAGCGATGAAGTAGATCAGCAATGATGTACCTCCCGTAGCGAAAATACTGATGAAGAAGATAAGACGCAGCAGCATAGAACTTAATCCAAGATTCTCAGAGATGCCGCCGATCAAACCAGTCAGCCTTCGATTACGCGTTGAGCGGTATAATCTATTCATGTGACTACTCCTTTCTGTCATTGTTTAGCTTCTGCTTCAGGCGCTCCAGCTCTTTATCTAAGGCTGAGGAGGACATACTGCCTGCTGTTCCTGAACCATCCTGGCTCATGCGACGAATATCTCTCAGACTTTGTGCCTCATATTCAAGATCCGAAACCTGGTCGTCCAGACGATTGAACATCCGGGGTACATTCTGATTATTGTAGTGACCTCTTTGATTCATTCGTTGCTGCAACTGAATGGTTTGCATACGAGCGTAGTAGTATTGACGTTTGCTGTACACATTCTGATACTCCACTTTCAGTTGGTCAATCTGTTCATCAAGTTCCTGTAATGCTGCATTGCTTTGGGCATACAGTTCATTGTATTGTTCCATTTTTTCCTCATGGAGAATTTTCTCCTGCAGGGCCAGTTTCGCAAGATGCTCTTCTCCTGCTTTCAGAGCCATAGAGGCCTGCTCTTCACGTTTGTGCACCATACTTGCTGCCTGATCGGCTTGCTGCTTCATTTGTCTCGTATGGCTTGCATATTGATGACGAAGCTTCTCGGCTTCGCCAATGTCTTGGCGGGTCGAGACCAGAAACTGATCAATCAGTTTGACTGGATCCTGACTTTGCTCCAGATGTTCATTTAATGTAGCTACGGTAATATCCCGCATTCGACGAAATACACTCATTATGTTCTGTCCTCCTTTTCAAGATCGTGATAACTTAGTAGCGGCTACGACGACTGCGATTGTTGCTGAGCATTGAGACACCGAAGATGATTAATCCGATGGCGATAATTGGTCCGATTAACCAAGCCAGTTTACCCATCAATGACAGGATACCGATGATTAGGACGATCCAACCCAGCATCACATTTCCTCGTTTAACCCCGTAATAACCAAGTGCAATCATCAGAATCGGAATCAGATACCCCATCAGGTGCCCAAGAAGCGGAGTTAACTTTCCGAAAAGGATGAGAGCTCCCAGCGCGATCAGTACAATCGCCCAACCATTTCCCTTATTCCATCTCATAATTTTTTCACCACCCTTTCGGTTTGTATTTTGATTTGTTTATTTGCTCGTTTGTGTTTGTTGTTTCTTGTTCAACCTTATGTCTTTATTCTAGGGTAAACGGGGACTTTTCAAAACAGACCGCGGACGGTTTTTCATCCTAGACTCAGGTCGGGGATGGGGTTGGACCTCCGTCTGTCCTTGCATCAGACCTCTGTCGTCATATCATGAGCCTGAAATCGGGATACCTCATATTCCCGCTATCCAAACTAGTGCGATTTACCTTAGCTGAGCTAGTGCAACCGCTTTTGATACGATCTGCTCTTAACTCTTATGTACGTTTGCAACCGTCATTCGTTTCCCCAAGATCATGCACGTTGAACGAAGGGTTCTCACCAACCAAGAATCACATACTTTTTTATCCAGATAAACAAATTTATGTTGTTAATAATGTAAGCGTTTACTAAAATAGAAGCAGTACGATCCTAATTCAGAAGTTAGGAGTGGGGCTGTGCGATCCATCAGTTATCTTCATAAAATGATCTTGTTTGGCATTCTGCTCAGCACCTTGCCTATTCTGCTGGCCGGAATAGCAACAATTCTGTATTCCATGCATCAAACGGAGCTGCATCGCATGCAGGCGAATAAGCAACTTCTTTTACAAATGCAGTCGAGCGTCGAGCATAAGCTTAACACCGTCAGTTACATGCTGGATCATGCGACTCGCTCTCCAATTACACTTCAGTCCCTGTCGGCTACACTTCCAGGTACATTAACGACTGCGAACCAGCTTCAATCCGAATTTCAACATATGCGATCCTGGGAACCCTTAATGGATATTACGCTGGTTAACCAAACGCAGGATTGGCTGGTTGATTATGCGGGGCTGTATCTCAACACAGATTTCCCTTTGGCTCTTCCCATGCGGGATCTCTTGTCCAGGACCCTAACCTCTGGCTGGCAGCTGATTCCTTCATCTGTCTTTAAACATAATGAACAGGAATTACAGTCCGGATGTAACTATCACATTGTGCTCGGCAGATCCATCTCGATTATGAATGCACCCTCTGACTCGGCTTTAATTGGCGGAATTCCTGCATGCTCATTGCATCACTCAGTTGTACCTGAATCTGTTGACATGGATATGTCTGCTTCAGAATTGATTATCGTGAATCGGGAACAGCGCATTCTTGTTCACCCCGACCCTATGTATATTGGACAACCATTATCGGCCATAAACATTGAAGATATTGAATCTAAAGTGGACATGAGCGAGTTGCTCTCTCCAAATACGTATGCTGCACCAAAGGAATATCACGAAGTTCGGATCACGGGTACAGACTATGCCTTAACCTACACTAAGACACCGTTAAAGGGATGGACTTATATTTTGATTACACCCATGAATGTCTTGACCCAAGAGTATGTCGAGATTGCACTATACACCTTGACTATCGGCATCTTACTCCTTTTACTCTCCTTATTGTTTGCATGGTTAGGTTCAAGGCGCTTGCATGTCCCCATTCGAAATCTGCTATCACAGCTTGGGATCAGTGACAGAGTCTTGTCGAATCAGAATTCGCAACATTCCTTTTTACCAACTCAAGATGAATTTGAACAAATTAAGACCCGTATTACTCAGCTTTCAGCTTCTCGATCCCAGATGGAAAACAAATTGAACCAGTATGTGTTGCAGACACGCACCCAGTTTATGATGAATATACTTCAAGGCAAAAGCTCACTGGACACGCTGCAACATAGTTGGAGCGAACTAGGATACAGCGACCATCTTATTCAATGGCAACAAATGGCCGTACTAGCCCTGCAGACCGATTTGGCAAGTCAAACGAAGTATGATCATCACGATCTCGATCTCCTGCTATTTGCCGTCCAGAACATATTGGAGGAATTTATTGATAAAGAGCAACAAGTATCCCCCATTGTTTTGGACGAAACTGTAGTAACGATAATAGGAAGTGTAGAAACGGACAACAAGGTGTTTTCAAAAGAACTTTACAATATAACGGAGCGATTACATCATCAAATTGGTGAAGTTTTGAATCTTCAGATGAATATCCATTTCAGTCAACCGTACACTTCCATATCGGAGATACACCTGGCATATGGTGAAGCCATGAGGGCATTGCAGCAGCGGATGAAACCAGGGTTAGGCGTCAAGCAATATGAGGCAGAGGCAATTTATCCTTCCATTGGGACGCTACCATACCCTGACTCACTGGAAAATAGACTTATCCACTCCATTCAATCTGCAGATGAGGCTGAAACTTCCGTACTATTACAACACTTGCTACAGCATGTGTATCGTATGGAATGGACCGAGGAAGAGTATCAGTTTGCTTTGACTCGATTACTGATGCATATATTAGAAATGATGCAGGACTCCGGTATACGACTTGGGCAGATCTCTTCAGGACACAGCCCGATGATCAAGGAACTGCTCGCTCTGCAGACTGCTGCTGAAGTGGAACAATGGTTTATTTCCCGGATCATCAGGCCGGTTATTGGCATTTTCAGAGAGAGGCAATATGTACAGCATCAGCAGATCTCGGAAAGAATGATTGCCATAATCCATCAAGAATACGATACCGACCTAACACTTGACGAGTGTGCTTATAGGCTCCATTATAATGCAAGCTATTTGAGTACTGTTTTCAGCAAAGAAACAGGCTACGCATTCAGTGAATATTTATCACAGTATCGGTTCAAGATGGCCCGAAAGTGGTTGGATGAAACCGAGCTAACGGTTAAGGATATTGCTGCTCGGCTTCGTTACAACAACCCGCAGAACTTTATCCGTTCATTTCGAAAATGGGAAGGAATGACTCCGGGCCAGTATCGTGAACGTAGAGAAAGGTCCTCGCTCTTCCATGAAATAAAATCTAATGTAGGTAAGCCAAAAGGGAGCAGGTGATCTGCTCCCTTTTTAACGAATCAACCTTGGTTATATTTTTTAGCTTCAGTGGTTCGAACAGCCTTCATGTTCTGCTGATCCAGTTGAATTAAAATTTTACCGAACCTGCCGCCACGTAAGAAGGTAATCACGCCATCTGGATAGGCTCCTCTGACATAATGCTCTGCTATGTATAGTGAGTCTGCATCCGAAGGCAATCCATAGGTGTTTAGCCATTCCTTTAAATGATCTACAACTTGCTGAACAGACATCTCAATGGTGTTGACTTCATTTGTAATTAACGACGTATACGCGTAACCCTTCAAGAATAACAGCTGTTGTATGTATCCCATATCTCCCGAACGGTATGGTGGATTAACCTTAAGGACCTCTTTTAACTCGTCAATTAACGAATGCACTCTCGGGCCGGCCATGGCACTAATATACACATATTTGCGTGCACTTTGAATCGCCTGTTCGACTGTTTCCCAATCAGACATCGCTGGGCACATGGAGGCAAAGGCAAAATCGTATTTCTTTTCCCAGCCTTTCTCCTGAATCGATATTTCTTCAAAACGTTCGGAAATAATCTCAATATTGGACGCTAATGCGTGTGGGATTGTTTCTTTCATCAGAGAAATGAGCAGTTCAGAAGGTTCGACTGCAGTGACAGTTGCCCCCTTTTCTGCAAAAGGAATTGTAAAAATGCCTGAAGCCGCTCCAATGTCCAATACGGATAAATCACTAAAGTCTACACCCTGGTTCTCAATCCAGCTCATGATGCGCTCGGAACGCTTCTTACCTTCTTCTGTGAAGGATTGATGGTGATAATCTCGTGCCCAGCGTTCAAATGCTTCTTCCGTTTCGAACGGCGCACTCTTCTTCTTGTATTTGGGATTCCTCGGCTGCTGCTTCCACGCCTCTTCCCAGATGGACAGATCAAATAATATTTCTGAATAATGAGCTGAATTGATTTTCTCAGACACTTTACCCTCAGACATTTCGTTTCACTCCGTTCTGTGTATTGGATTGTAGATTTACCAAAGATCACTTTTAAAACTAAAGAAGCAATCCATTATCATGTAGCCAATCTCTTATTTGTACGATGTTGGACTTAAATTAGTTAATATTATAGACTTTATTTATCTACAATATATTTAATTTATCCACACGTCAACCGCCTATATTACATCTCTACAGTATCGAGAGGAATAATCATCAAATAAAAATAACCCTGTGAATTGTCTAAGCAATCCACAGGGTTATACGTTATACCGGCGAGAGGACTCGAACCTCCACGGTTTCCCACTCGATTTTGAGTCGAGCGCGTCTGCCATTCCGCCACGCCGGCATATCATGTTGTAGTATATTTTCTAAAAATATACTGGAGGCGCCACCCAGATTCGAACTGGGGATAAAGCTTTTGCAGAGCTGTGCCTTACCACTTGGCTATGGCGCCATATTTTGGAGCGGACGACGGGAATCGAACCCGCGACCCTCGCCTTGGCAAGGCGATGCTCTACCGCTGAGCCACGTCCGCATAATGGCTGGGGATATAGGATTTGAACCTATGCATGACGGAGTCAAAGTCCGTTGCCTTACCGCTTGGCTAATCCCCAATAAAAACAAAGGGGCGATCGAGGGGAATTGAACCCCCGAATGCCGGATCCACAAACCGGTGCGTTAACCACTTCGCCACGATCGCCATATGCATTATTCACTAAAAAAGTTAATTGGCAGGGGCAGCAGGAATTGAACCCACACCAACGGTTTTGGAGACCGTTGTTCTACCTTTAAACTATGCCCCTAAAAACTGGTGGAGGATGATGGATTCGAACCACCGAACCCGTACGGGAGCAGATTTACAGTCTGATGCGTTTGGCCACTTCGCTAATCCTCCATAGTGGTGCCGGCGAGAGGACTTGAACCCCCAACCTACTGATTACAAGTCAGTTGCTCTACCAGTTGAGCTACACCGGCGTATTAAGTTGTGATGAAAATGGTGGCTCGGGACGGAATCGAACCGCCGACACGAGGATTTTCAGTCCTCTGCTCTACCGACTGAGCTACCGAGCCATAATAAAGTCTAATCATGAAACGTTGCACTTTATCCAAGGCGTCGGTGCCATATAACAGACTTAGTGAACAGATTCCTCATGTAGAGTAAAAATGGCGGAACCGACGGGATTCGAACCCGCGATCTCCTGCGTGACAGGCAGGCATGTTAGGCCAACTACACCACGGTTCCAAAGCACTTTCTGTAAAGAAAGTATAATATTGCGGGGGCAGGATTTGAACCTGCGGCCTTCGGGTTATGAGCCCGACGAGCTACCGGGCTGCTCCACCCCGCGTCGTTATAAAAAATAAAATTATATGGTGGAGGCTGAGGGGCTCGAACCCCCGACCCTCTGCTTGTAAGGCAGATGCTCTCCCAGCTGAGCTAAGCCTCCGAACAACACATTTATGATCTTAACATAAAACTGTTGTTAAAATCAACCTCTTTTTTTGAGGTGAAAATAATGACCCGTAGGGGATTCGAACCCCTGTTACCTCCGTGAAAGGGAGGTGTCTTAACCCCTTGACCAACGGGCCTTACTATGGCGGAGAGAGAGGGATTCGAACCCTCGAGACGCTTGTGGCGCCTACACGATTTCCAATCGTGCTCCTTCGGCCAACTCGGACACCTCTCCATATGGCTCCCCGAACAGGACTCGAACCTGTGACAACTCGATTAACAGTCGAGTGCTCTACCAACTGAGCTATCAGGGAATATTGTTCAGAGATTATTCTCTGAAAACTAGATCCGAAACGAAATGTGCGACTAAAACCTGCAATTTGGATAAGCCCTCGACCGATTAGTACTGGTCAGCTCCATGCATTACTGCACTTCCACCCCCAGCCTATCTACCTCGTCGTCTTCAAGGGGTCTTACATACTGGGAAATCTCATCTTGAGGGGGGCTTCACGCTTAGATGCTTTCAGCGCTTATCCCGTCCGTACATAGCTACCCAGCGGTGCTCCTGGCGGAACAACTGGTACACCAGCGGTACGTCCATCCCGGTCCTCTCGTACTAAGGACAGCTCCTCTCAAATTTCCTACGCCCACGACAGATAGGGACCGAACTGTCTCACGACGTTCTGAACCCAGCTCGCGTACCGCTTTAATGGGCGAACAGCCCAACCCTTGGGACCTACTTCAGCCCCAGGATGCGATGAGCCGACATCGAGGTGCCAAACCTCCCCGTCGATGTGGACTCTTGGGGGAGATAAGCCTGTTATCCCCAGGGTAGCTTTTATCCGTTGAGCGATGGCCCTTCCATGCGGTACCACCGGATCACTAAGCCCGACTTTCGTCCCTGCTCGACTTGTAGGTCTCGCAGTCAAGCTCCCTTATGCCTTTGCACTCTTCGAATGATTTCCAACCATTCTGAGGGAACCTTTGGGCGCCTCCGTTACTCTTTAGGAGGCGACCGCCCCAGTCAAACTGCCCACCTGACACTGTCCCCGTACCCGCTAAGGGCACCAGGTTAGAACCTAGATACGATCAGGGTGGTATCCCAACGGTGCCTCCACACAAGCTGGCGCTCATGCTTCAAAGGCTCCCACCTATCCTGTACAGATCGTACCCAAATTCAATATCAAGCTGCAGTAAAGCTCCATGGGGTCTTTCCGTCTTGTCGCGGGTAACCTGCATCTTCACAGGTATTAAAATTTCACCGGATCTCTCGTTGAGACAGCGCCCAAGTCGTTACGCCATTCGTGCGGGTCAGAATTTACCTGACAAGGAATTTCGCTACCTTAGGACCGTTATAGTTACGGCCGCCGTTTACTGGGGCTTCGGTTCACAGCTTCGGATTGCTCCTAACCGCTCCCCTTAACCTTCCAGCACCGGGCAGGCGTCAGCCCGTATACTTCGCCTTACGGCTTCGCACAGACCTGTGTTTTTGCTAAACAGTCGCTTGGGCCTTTTCACTGCGGCCCCCTCGTGCTATTCACACTACCGGGGCACCCCTTCTCCCGAAGTTACGGGGTCATTTTGCCGAGTTCCTTAACGAGAGTTCTTCCGCGCGCCTTAGAATTCTCTTCTCGCCTACCTGTGTCGGTTTGCGGTACGGGCACCTTCATCTGGCTAGAGGCTTTTCTTGGCAGTGTGAGATCATGACCTTCGCTACTGTAATTTTCACTCCCCATCACAGCTCAGCCTTATGGTTAGCGGATTTGCCTACTAACCAGCCTCACTGCTTGGACAGACATCCATCAGTCTGCGTCACTACCCTACTGCGTCCCCCCATCGCTCGTAACGATTTACGGTGGTACAGGAATTTCGACCTGTTGTCCTTCGACTACGCCTTTCGGCCTCGCCTTAGGTCCCGACTTACCCTGAGCGGACGAGCCTTCCTCAGGAACCCTTAGGCTTTCGGCGGATCAGATTCTCACTGATCTTTTCGTTACTCATACCGGCATTCTCACTTGTATAATGTCCAGCGCTCCTTACGGTACACCTTCAACCCTTATACAACGCTCCCCTACCCCTGATGCAAGCATCAAGCCATAGCTTCGGTGGTGTGTTTAGCCCCGTTACATTTTCGGCGCAGAGTCACTCGACCAGTGAGCTATTACGCACTCTTTCAATGGTGGCTGCTTCTAAGCCAACATCCTGGTTGTCTGTGCAACTCCACATCCTTTCCCACTTAACACACACTTGGGGACCTTAGCTGATGGTCTGGGCTGTTTCCCTTTTGACAATGGATCTTAGCACTCACTGTCTGACTCCCGGAAGTAAGTCTATGGCATTCGGAGTTTGACTGAGCTTGGTAACCCTTGCGGGCCCCGCACCCAATCAGTGCTCTACCTCCACGACTCTGTTTTCCGAGGCTAGCCCTAAAGCTATTTCGGGGAGAACCAGCTATCTCCGAGTTCGATTGGAATTTCTCCGCTACCCCCACCTCATCCCCGCACTTTTCAACGTGCGTGGGTTCGGGCCTCCAGTGCGTGTTACCGCACCTTCACCCTGGACAGGGGTAGATCACCCGGTTTCGGGTCTACGTCCACGTACTAACTCGCCCTATTCAGACTCGCTTTCGCTGCGGCTCCGGCTCTTCACCTTAACCTTGCACGGGAACGTAACTCGCCGGTTCATTCTACAAAAGGCACGCCATCACCCCTAAAACGGGCTCTGACTTCTTGTAAGCACACGGTTTCAGGTTCTATTTCACTCCCCTTCCGGGGTGCTTTTCACCTTTCCCTCACGGTACTGCTTCACTATCGGTCGCTAGGAAGTATTTAGCCTTGGCAGATGGTCCTGCCGGATTCATACGGGGTTTCACGTGCCCCGCACTACTCGGGATCCGTCTCGGAGGGAACAGACTTTCAATTACAGGGCTTTTACCTTCTTTGGCGGGCCTTTCCAGACCTCTTCGTTTAACCGGTTCCTTTGTAACTCCATGTGAGACGTCCCACAACCCCAGAGAGCAAGCTCTCTGGTTTGGGCTGTTCCGCGTTCGCTCGCCGCTACTGACGGAATCACTATTGTTTTCTCTTCCTCAAGGTACTTAGATGTTTCAGTTCCCCTGGTATGCCTCTACATAACCTATGTATTCAGTTATGAGTAACTGGATATTACCCCAGCTGGGTTTCCCCATTCGGACACCCCCGGATCAAAGCTTGCTTACAGCTCCCCGAGGCAGTTTCGTTGTTCGCCACGTCCTTCATCGGCTCCTAGCGCCTAGGCATCCTCCGTGTGCTCTTAGTAGCTTAACCAGTTGCTCCGGTTTCGACTGCTCACTTCCCTTGTTTTGCTTGCGCAAAGCCAAAAGTCGCTCCCATTCGATACCATCGCAAAGCAGTTTTCGCTATTATTTGAAACTTGTTTAACACAAGTTCAGCTAAAAGGAATGTTCTAATTCGCATTTTTCGTTTCGATATCTAGTTTTCAAAGAACAAGCTCCATGCAAAAGCAAGCTGTTTTGAGAGTTTGAGCTCTCAAAACTGAGCAACGAGTGAGTACGTTTTGCAGATCTAGTCTGCTATTTGAATGTTTCCACTCGGGAAACGATTCTCCATAGAAAGGAGGTGATCCAGCCGCACCTTCCGATACGGCTACCTTGTTACGACTTCACCCCAATCATCTATCCCACCTTCGGCGGCTGGCTCCTTGCGGTTACCCCACCGACTTCGGGTGTTATAAACTCTCGTGGTGTGACGGGCGGTGTGTACAAGACCCGGGAACGTATTCACCGCGGCATGCTGATCCGCGATTACTAGCAATTCCGACTTCATGCAGGCGAGTTGCAGCCTGCAATCCGAACTGAGACCGGCTTTTTAGGATTCGTTCCACCTCGCGGCTTCACTGCCCGTTGTACCGGCCATTGTAGTACGTGTGTAGCCCAGGTCATAAGGGGCATGATGATTTGACGTCATCCCCACCTTCCTCCGGTTTGTCACCGGCAGTCACCTTAGAGTGCCCATCCGAAATGCTGGCAACTAAGATCAAGGGTTGCGCTCGTTGCGGGACTTAACCCAACATCTCACGACACGAGCTGACGACAACCATGCACCACCTGTCTCCTCTGTCCCGAAGGAAAGGTACATCTCTGTACCGGTCAGAGGGATGTCAAGACCTGGTAAGGTTCTTCGCGTTGCTTCGAATTAAACCACATACTCCACTGCTTGTGCGGGTCCCCGTCAATTCCTTTGAGTTTCAGTCTTGCGACCGTACTCCCCAGGCGGAGTGCTTAATGTGTTAACTTCGGCACCAAGGGTATCGAAACCCCTAACACCTAGCACTCATCGTTTACGGCGTGGACTACCAGGGTATCTAATCCTGTTTGCTCCCCACGCTTTCGCGCCTCAGCGTCAGTTACAGCCCAGAGAGTCGCCTTCGCCACTGGTGTTCCTCCACATCTCTACGCATTTCACCGCTACACGTGGAATTCCACTCTCCTCTTCTGCACTCAAGTCACCCAGTTTCCAGTGCGATCCGGGGTTGAGCCCCGGGATTAAACACCAGACTTAAATGACCGCCTGCGCGCGCTTTACGCCCAATAATTCCGGACAACGCTTGCCCCCTACGTATTACCGCGGCTGCTGGCACGTAGTTAGCCGGGGCTTTCTTCTCAGGTACCGTCACTCCTTGAGCAGTTACTCTCAAGGACGTTCTTCCCTGGCAACAGAGCTTTACGATCCGAAAACCTTCATCACTCACGCGGCATTGCTCCGTCAGGCTTTCGCCCATTGCGGAAGATTCCCTACTGCTGCCTCCCGTAGGAGTCTGGGCCGTGTCTCAGTCCCAGTGTGGCCGATCACCCTCTCAGGTCGGCTACGCATCGTCGCCTTGGTGAGCCGTTACCTCACCAACTAGCTAATGCGCCGCAGGCCCATCCTCAAGTGACAGATTGCTCCGTCTTTCCAGCTTCCTTCAGGCGAAGAAAGCAAGTATTCGGTATTAGCTACCGTTTCCGGTAGTTGTCCCAAGCTTGAGGGCAGGTTGCCTACGTGTTACTCACCCGTCCGCCGCTAACCATCAGAGAAGCAAGCTTCTCTTCAAGTCCGCTCGACTTGCATGTATTAGGCATGCCGCCAGCGTTCGTCCTGAGCCAGGATCAAACTCTCCAATAAAGTATTGAAAAGAGCGATTAGCTCATTTTGAATCTGACGAGATTAAAAATCTCATTGTTGTTCCAGTTTTCATACAGCCAGATGGCATGTACCAAAAACCTTCACGTTCATCCTGTAAACAGGATAATTACTCACTCGTTGTTCAGTTTTCAAAGATCAAACTTGACTCTTGTGATCCTCTTTTTTCGTCATCCGCATTTTCAGCGGCGACTTAAATAATGTATCACATTCTGTACCTTTTCGTCAAGAACTTTTTTTTGATTCTTTTTTAAATCATTTTGTTCTTCACTTGTTCCTCACGAGTCTTTTACGATAAGCCCGTTTGGGGAACGAAATATAATGTATCACATTCCATAAGTGAGAGTCAACCTGTTTTTATTAATTTATTAAACAAACAAAAAAGGAAGGTTTCCCCTCCTTTTGCCTAACCATATCAATGGGCTAGCGGGCCATGTTCAGGCTTCAATCCAATATCGGATTTCCCGCCCCTCGCCTCCTATCAGGGACGGCCAACCGGCCGATTCCTTTATAATAGAACGAAATACCAGTTTCCGCAGGATTAACGGGAGATCTTCTCCTACAAATTTTAATTGTGGATGATGAATCAGTTCGTCTACGCTCCATGCTTCCTTCCGGCTTCTAATTACCCGTAGAAGTAATTCCGAGCAATCCCCCATTTTGGACATGACCGAAAATTCACAGGCAAGAAGAACAAGCTCCACCCGTTGCTCCAGCGTCTCCGAGCTTACCGTCAGCTCCTGGTAGAGCTTCCAGAGTGCCCGGTCCAAATTCTGCACATGGGTCCAGACAGCATGGTCCGGATACACTCCCTGCTCAATCAACACAATCCTGGCCCAGTTACCCAGAGCCTCCAGTACGCTGTAATAAGCATCTACTACATGTCCCTCCTGGATGTGTCGCTTGGCCTCCACATACATTCTAAGAAAGCTTGCGAATTCATGCAGCAGCTTTTGTTCCCGTAATTCCATTCCAAAGGCGGATAACTCTTTCCTGAGGTCACTTAAAGCACCGTCTGATTCCCAGATGATCTCGCCCTCAATCAAGCATTGCATGAGATTGTTATTATCGCCAGTTATTACACTGCTCTGCAGTTGATGGCGTCCCGCGTAAATCATTTGATATCGCAGATCACCATAACGGTAATGCCCAACCTTCGATATAATCTGATCCGTATCACAGACAATGAGAACAAGCAATTCGAAATCCTGAATCAGGGAGCCGTGGAATCGCTCACCCGGATGGGAATAAGCGATAGCCCCAACTGCCCCCGACTCTTCCGACTGTCCGGACAAAAAAGCTAGGTTCATTAATTCCACGATTCCCTCCATACAATTCATGGCAGTTAAGCGCCAAGTCAGTTATAATGTAATTCTACAAGCAGACTGAAGTTTCCTTCTTTTCCAGGTCCGATACTACTCATACGATAGGAGCATTTTTCATGATTTTTAAATCAGCTAAAATTAATGCTTTTCGCACTTGGGGATTGTTGCTCACCATGCTAGGCATGGGGCTAATGGTACTGGGAACTGCCGGAATCGTGTTTTGGGGGCATGCAGGCAAGGTGTTTGCAGCCGTGGGACTCGTCATTGGACTCGTTGCCATGATGGCTAGTCTGGCCATCTACTTCTGGGCTGGAATGCTGTCTACGAGCGCTGTCCAAGTGGATTGCCCTGAATGCGGTAAATTGACCAAAATGCTCGGCAAGACGGATCGTTGTATGTTCTGTCATACCATCCTCACTCTGGATCCCAATCAAGCGAACACAAACCGCCCTCATCTGAAAGCGCCTTCTCCATCAGTTTCTGATACGGATCACCGTATTAGTCCAAAAGGCTAGCGTCACTCACTCACTTCTCCATCTATCATCAATGAGTAAACAACAAAAAGGCCCGGTATCTTGACCGAGCCTTTTGCGTTTTTTCAGACAATGAATCGATTCATATATAAAATGATAAGTTCAGTAAGCGATTTTTTCTAACGACTCACCTGTTGTAATGTCTTCCATGCGGATGCGTTGGCAAAACTACGATTCCATGCAGCTACACCACCCAGTTTAAGTGATTCAATGAGTTCTACACGGGCCTGTAAGGAAACAGCATCCTCTATCCAGATCTTTTTGGTTGCCCCGTCTACAGCAAATTCCACATAGTTCTGACCACTTTCCGGATCCAACACAGGTTTAAGCTTCTTCTCCTTGATCAAATCAGCAACGGTATCCATACCGACCGCTTTCGAAGATACTTTAACCTCGCCCTGCTCGTCTTTTTCCTCTGTCCAGATTCGTGTATACAGTGGAACAGACATGATCAATTTGTTTGAAGGCACTTCATCTTCTTCAAGAATTTTTCTCATAGAGGCCTCTGTCCAAGGCAGAGAAGCGACGGAACCAGCCTTGGGACTGGCAGCCCAGTGCTCGTCATAGGCCATAACCATCATATAATCGACAAAGGAACCAAGTGAACGTCGATCCAGAAAAGCGGACCACATTTCACTATTGGATTTTGGAGTTACATCAATGGAGAGCATAAGTCCATGTATACGTGCCACTGCCTTAATCTCACGAACAAATTGAGTAATATTGGGTCCATCATCGGTATACACGTTCTCAAAGTCAATATTAATGCCATCCAATTGATACGTCTGTGCGTATTCCAGCATCTGTTCGATGATATGCGTGCGGGTCTCGTAGGAGGCTACCGCTTCTTTTGTAATACCCGGATCGAAGCTGTTATCCATCAGTCCCCATACTTCCATTCCGGAACGGTGAGCCCAGTTAACGTACGCTTTATCGGCTTTGCTCTTCACGTTGCCCTGGCCGTCCGTAATATGGAACCACGTTGGGCTGACCACATTAACACCCGGCATCTTGCCTATTGAACCGACATCTGGCTGGCGGTTGTATACCGCCTCCCACACTAGATTTACCGTTTTACTCTGCCACTTCTTCTCTGCTGCAGTCAGAGTGAATTTGGGCTTGTCCAGCTCCTTTTTCTCAGTAAGGGATACGTATTGATTATCCACGTAACCGGCATAGCCGTTATCCAGCTGAACAAAACTCTGCTCAGCACCCGTCTGCCATACCCGTACCCGGGCGTTCTGTTCCATATCCGCAATAATCGGGGAAGACTCTCCCCCACGTTTGTACAAAGGAATGGTTTTATCCGCTTTGGATGACAAGGTGTCAATCTCCGCATATTGAATGGTGTCTCCTCCACGCATCAACAATACTGCACCCGTAGTCGTATCTTCCTCTACGGCTATCCCGTAGACTTCCTTCAAGGGTTTAAGGGGGATGTATGCCTCTCCTCCAATAACCTCAGGCTCAACTGGCATCGGATAATCCTTATGATTAAGCTCAGCCTTGGTGCTGCCTTCCTTCATATGAAGGACACGTTGCGGAGTCGCAATAATAATATCCCCCGTGTCCGCTTCGTAACGTATGCCCGGATCAATGGCCTCCTGCAGTACGTTCACAGGCAGCTTAAGCTGTTCCCCTGTTCCCGAAGCTTCGCCATCCATCAACTGACCATCCACAAAAACAGGCTGATTCATTCCGATCCAATCGGGGTCTTCGTGAACTTGGTTCAGCCAAACATTCGTTATAAACCAGTAAGCCCCCCCTGCAATAAGGCAAGCTCCCAAAAAACCAGGCCAAAACGAGCGCCTCTTCTTCTGTCGTGTATATCTGCTTTTTCTACTCAAACGCCTACCTCCGTTAATCATGCTGAATCATGAAGATATAATTGCCGCGTGAAAATCATGCATGTATTCCTTTGCCCTAAAAAAACAAAAAACGTGTAGAATCCAAACTGAATTCTGCACGCTAATATTGTAATTCAACTCTCTTAATCCCTGCAACTTTTACAAACACCATAAACTTCCAACCGGTGTCCGTGGACTTCAAATCCGGTACTTGATTCCGCCTGGAGCTCAACGCTTTTGAGCGAAGGATAACTGAAATCTTCAATTTTACCGCATTTATCACAAATGACATGGTAATGATCCGTCACATTGGCATCGAAGCGGCTGGAGTTATCTCCGTATGTCAATTCCCGGACCATGCCGGCCTCCAGAAACATCTTCAAATTGTTATATACAGTCGCCACGCTCATACTGGGAAATTGGGGTTCAAGCGCACGGTAAATTTCATCGGCAGTCGGATGCCCCATGGATTCCATCAGATAATTCAATATGGCATGGCGCTGGGGTGTAATACGGACACCGGTCGTTTTCAGATGCTCCAACGCATGTTGGACACGTGTTGCCATAAAACCCACCGCCTTACCTTTCATTCTCCTGAAGTAACAAGACTCATTATCATCTTATTCAACAGAGTTGATTCTTGACAAGGAACAGGACTTTTAATCTTTCCTGCCGTGTAACCTTGCCATATATTATTTTATTGTACGGCGATTGTAAGTTTATTGTCAACGCGGCAGTTACCGAACTTCAGACGTATTGTCCTGGGAATTCTCCCCGTTACCTTGGTTCTGCTCCGAATCGTCATCTGTGTCTTCCGGGTTAGAAGTGTTCGCATCAGCCGAAGGTACATCCGGGTTTCGATTAATGGTAAGGTCGCTGTTCCCTTCGATTTTAACCGTATATTCTCCTTCGCCAAGCTGGCCTTCAATCGTTTTATTTTGCACTGTAAACGGCAGGTCCGTCTTCAGATCACCATAACTGCTGGACCCGCTCAGACTGTAATCCCCCTGATGAGGCAATAAAATGCTGATTGCACCAACAGCACTGTATACATCCCAATCCCCACCTACTTTGGAGGAAACGATGCTGATGCTGCCATTCAGGGATTGAGCCCTGATCGCAAGGTTTGCGCCATCCAGCGTAATATTTCCGTTCCGTGTTTCAGCGGTAAATTCACCGATTGAATCCGTAATGCTAATGCTTCCTACCTGTGTCGTCAGATCTACATCCCCTGAAACTCCGCGTGCTTTCATATCTCCCCGGTTACTATCCAGATCGACATTCCCCATCGCATTGGCTACAATGACATCGCCATTCAACGTTTTGCCCGTAATGTCACCTACCGCATTCGTAATCCGGATACGTCCATTCCCCGTTTCAGCCAAAATGGTGCTAATTGCCTCTGGCCGATTTAGTAATATGGCTCCGTTGGATGTGCGAATGTCCAGATTAAATCGCCGGTCATCCGGAATCGTAATCGTCATATTCATTCGTGGCTGTGTTTTATCGTTTTCTCCGTAAGTCTTGCCCGTTGCCGTTATGTGAATAACCTTAGTACCATCCGTTTCAACAAATGATGCATCTGCCACGGCCTTTGCTTCTACTTCGGTTGTCTTATCTACCCATACTACAGTTCGTACCTCAATCTCTTCCGTATCTCCGCGCTGTACCGAGATGTCCCCATTAACCCCCTGTACGACAAGATCGGAAGTATTCATACCAACAGGCACACGGATCGTACCCTTGTCTTGCATGTACCCCGCTGCCTGGCTATAGTCCATGGAGGCTGCTCCCAGATTAAGGCTCACCCTGTTCCACAAGTGCATGTAGTGGTCCTGCTCTGTCACAATAAATACGGCAGCCGTTAGCACGAGGGAAGCCAGAATGCCTTTCGCATCCGGCCTGAAACGCATCTTCACTTTCTCATCCTGCAGCTCATCTGCTGATGTCTTTTTCTTGCTGCGCGTCCACAGAAATAACAGTATGTATTCCACACCCAATGCGATAAGCAGCAATGGCCACCAGTCGACCATTTCATATACGTAGTCAGTTCCCCACCGTTTATCCAAAATCAACAGCACACCGACCGCTACGATTAAGGCGGCAGCCGTATAGCGACCGACCCGGACTTTACGGTTCATCACTTTCCCTCCTCAACCCTTCTGATCTAGACTTTCTTTTTGCGCAGCATAACCCAAATCTCACGTCCGAACAGGATCAGCCCTACAATAATCAGCAAACCTGCAAAAACATATCCTCCATATAGAGCGAGCATTTCCTGAAACCAGCGAGGTTTGCGGAAGAACATAACCATCAGTCCGCCACCCACAATAAGCAGCAGTCCAAACGAAACCCCTCGCTCCCACACCATAAAGGCTTCACCTACAGCCCGCTCGTTCATTAGAGGCTTGTCCATATTTCCATGAGTTGCAGCTCTACGCCTCCGCATCATGACCCAATCCGCGGATTGCAGTACATCGAATACATTGTAAAAGTAGATCACCGGAATGAACAAAGCGAGCAAAATTAAAAGGGGCACGTTAATCTGTATGCCAATAGACGAAAAATACAAAAGTGCCGACAGATCGAGCAGTACAAGCAGCATGAAAGTCAGACCTCTCATATACAGCCGCAAATAGATATGACCCAGACCAGGAATGATCGCACTCAATAATCCGGCAATAAATTTATGTGTCCGATTTCGGAGCGGCTTGCTTTTGGCCGTTTGTCCTTTTTTCCCGGAAGGATGTTTTCTTTTCATGACTTGCTCCTTTCTTATGAAATAGCATTCCCGCTCTTCATGCATTTGGTTAGATAGTACCCTAAAGAGCCCGGAGAGTAACTGGAAGAAATATGGATATGACCAAAAACCCTCCGGCACAGCAGGCCTGTGAAGGGTTTTTATTGATTCATTCAATAGATACTTTGGTCACATGGTCCCATTGTCTTAGCTTGGTTACCAGCTGCACTGTATTGAGTTCATGCGGGACATGCACGTGGAGTACAATCTCAATCTTTCGTTCAACCGAAATGACTTCGGCAAAAGCCAGATCCTGCTCATTGACTGTGATTTTGCGTATTTTAATCTTCTCTTGCTCCATGAATGAAGACACCTGTTCCAGGAAGCCAGGTTCAGACAAAGTATGCAGTGTGACGACATGCAGCTTGTTTCCTCGTATATACCTGAGCTCCAGCTTGTTGAACACCCACAGGTTGAGCAGTACCAGAACCGTAGATACGATGGAGGCAAAAAAGAACCCTGCGCCCGCGGCCAGTCCAATGGCTGCTACAACCCAGATCGAAGCCGCAGTGGTGAGTCCTGTAATGGACTTTCCGGTAAACAGAATCGTACCCGCTCCCAGGAAGCCGACACCCGTAATAACCGCTGTAGCCAGACGGGCGGGATCAATCCGCACATTTAATTCATTGGCAAAATCTTTAAAACCATAAACAGACAACATCATGATCAGTGCAGACCCGAGACAGACCAGAATGTGGGTACGCAGACCAGCAGCATGATTGGAACGTTCACGCTCCAGACCTACAAGTCCTCCAAGCAGCATGGCTAGTAATAAACGTAATAAAATGTGCCACTCATCGATAAACCAAGGATTGCCCAAAACTGGTATTCCTCCTTCAAAAAATTCACATGATTAATGTTTATTCTTATGAAATGTCGTTAATTCCACACCTGGTGCAATCTGTGTAACCTCCACGGGTATAAAACCGAATTTGGTATATAAATTGACAGCCGGTTGGTTCAGTGTACCTGTTGATACAATATACCGCGGAAGATCCGGATACTGCTCGAACACATGTCTCATCAATGCGGCTGCAATTCCTTTGCGAAAATGCTCAGGGTGGACCATCATGCGTGTTATCGTCAATGTGTCCTTCTCTTCCTCCGCCACTGCAACGGCACCCACGAGTTCTTCGTCATCATCCAGACAACCGTAAAAAGTCTCTCCGCAGCTTTGCAGGGATTCGATCGTATCCATTAAAGGCGGAATTTCCTGAAAACCGATCATCTCCGCTTCCAGGCGATAAGCTACATGCTGAAGCCGCCATAGCTGTCCTGTCGTCTCCAGATCATTTAATGACAGTAATTGAATCTTCATCTCCGTCCTCATCTCCTTCGTACGCAACTGAATTCGATTACACGTGTACATGTTTACCTGATGTGTTTGCCTATAAAAAAGAAAAGAGGCTGTCACAGGGACGAGCCTCCTTCTGTCCGGCCTCACCGGATGGATTAGCGGTTCAGTACATCTGCAAGCAGTTGATTAACCAGACCCGGATTAGCCTTGCCTTTACTTTCTTTCATAACCTGGCCAACCAGGAAGCCGATTGCTTTCTGTTTTCCTGCCTTGTAGTCTTCCACGGATTGAGGATTGTTTGCAACAACCTGTTCTACAATCGCAAGAATGGCACCTTCGTCACTGATTTGCACAAGACCTTTTTCCTCAACGATCTGCTGTGGAAGCTTGCCGCTCTCCAACATTTCCTTAAAGACCGTTTTGGCGATTTTGCTGCTGATCGTGCCTTTCTCCAGCAATCCGATCATCTCACCGAGCCCCTGACCCGTCAGAGGCACCTGAGACAATTCCAGGTTGCTGTTGTTCAGATAACCAAGCAGGTCGCCCATAATCCAGTTGGATACGGCTTTGGCATCCTGCGTATATTTCAGGCTGTCTTCAAAAAGATCAGCAACTGCTTTGGATGAGGTAATCACCTCTGCATCATAATTCGGCAATCCGTAATCAGCGGTATAACGTGCTTTGCGCTCGTCAGGAAGCTCCGGAATTGAAGCTTTGATCCGCTCCTTCCAGGCTGCATCAATATGCAGCTTGACCAGATCCGGATCCGGGAAATAGCGGTAGTCATGCGCTTGCTCTTTGCCGCGCATCGTCAGCGTTTTTCCTTGCGCCTCATCCCAGCGACGCGTCTCCTGAACCACTTCACCGCCGTCATCCAAAATTTCAGCCTGACGGAACTGCTCATATTCCAAGCCGCGCTGAACGCCACGGAAGGAGTTCATGTTTTTCAGCTCTGCTCTTGTTCCCAGCTTCTCCTGCCCATGCGGACGCAAACTGATGTTGGCGTCACAACGCAGGGAGCCTTCTTCCATCTTCACGTCCGACACATCGCAGTACTGCATGATCGCACGCAATTTTTCCAGATAAGCACGAGCTTCTTCCGGAGAAGAAATTTCCGGTTCGGATACAATCTCTACCAGAGGTGTACCCACACGGTTGAAGTCAACCAAT
This sequence comes from Paenibacillus pabuli, assembly GCF_039831995.1. NCBI lineage: Bacteria > Bacillati > Bacillota > Bacilli > Caryophanales > Paenibacillaceae > Paenibacillus > Paenibacillus pabuli. The sequence goes on along the minus strand of NZ_JBDOIO010000004.1, from coordinate 181,278 downwards.
GAAGCATAGCCGCCATCAACGTGAGTAAGCTTACCGGCATCCTCTTCCAGGTGAAGACGGGTAATGCCGATTCGTTTTGTTTCTCCGTTTACTTCAATGTCAATCCACCCGTTCTCACCGATCGGTTGATCGAATTGTGAGATCTGGTAGGCTTTCGGAGAATCCGGATAGAAATAGTTTTTACGATCGAATTTGCTGACATCAGCAATGGTACAGTTGAGGGCCATCGCTGCTTTCATGGCGTAATCCACAGCCTGACGGTTCAGTACGGGCAATACGCCCGGATGTCCGAGACAGACGGGACAAGTATGGGTATTCGGTGGTGCTCCAAAGGCCGTGGAACAGCCGCAAAAGATTTTGGAGTTTGTATGCAACTCCACATGGACTTCTAGTCCAATGACCGTTTCATATTTAGATGCAGACATTTCAATATTCCTCCGTTCCGGGCAGTCTACAGCTGCGGACGCTGCTTGTGGAATTCCGTATTTTGTTCAAACGCATGCGCAACGCGCAGTACAGTCGTTTCATCAAAGGCCTTACCAATAATTTGCATGCCGACAGGCAATCCATCCGAGAAGCCGCATGGGATGCTAACTGCAGGTACGCCTGCGAGACTGACCGGAATGGTCAGGATGTCATTGAGATACATGGTGAGTGGATCATCCACCTGAGAACCCAGTTTGAATGCGGTTGTAGGCGCAGTTGGTCCGATAATGACATCATATTTGGCAAATACGTCATCGAAATCCTGTTTGATCAATGTACGTACTTTTTGGGCTTTCAGGTAATAGGCATCATAGTAACCGGAGCTGAGCGCATATGTCCCGAGCATGATACGACGTTTCACTTCCGGACCGAAGCCTTGGCTGCGGGATTGGTGGTACAGATCAAGCAGGTTGTCCGGGTTATCTGCACGCACGCCATAACGCACGCCGTCAAACCGGGCCAGGTTGGATGAAGCCTCTGAAGAAGCCAATAGATAATACGTAGCCACCGCATATTCGGTATGTGGAAGGGATACTTCTTCCCAAGTGGCGCCGAGTCCCTCAAGCACTTTCAAGGCAGAGAGAATGGTCTCTTTGACTTGCGGATCAACACCTTCTCCAATGTATTCCTTCGGTACGGCAATGCGCAGACCTTTGACATCACCTGTCAGTCCGCTTAAATAGTCCGGAATCTCCACTTTTGCAGATGTCGAATCTTTCGCGTCATAGCCGGCGATCGCTTGCAGTACATATGCAGAATCTTCAACATTTTTCGTCAGAGGTCCGATCTGATCCAATGAGGATGCAAATGCAACCAATCCAAAACGCGAAACGAGTCCATACGTCGGTTTCATGCCGACAACGCCGCAATACGAAGCTGGCTGTCTAATGGAACCGCCCGTGTCTGATCCAAGCGTAAAGTACGCTTCTCCTGCAGCCACTGCAGCCGCAGAACCACCACTGGAACCACCCGGAACTCGATCCAGAGCCCATGGGTTTCGCACAGGATAAAAACTTGAATTTTCATTCGAACCGCCCATGGCAAATTCATCCATGTTCAGTTTACCGATCGTCACCGTATCTGCGGCTCTCAGCTTTTCGACAACGGTTGCATCATAGACTGGGTCGAAGTTGCGCAAAAACTGGCTGCCACATGTCGTGCGCAGTCCGTTCGTAACGATGTTGTCCTTAATTCCCACCGGCAATCCAAAAAGCAAACCTTTCTCCTCACCACTGACGAGCCGATCATCCAGCTGACGTGCGCGAGAACGGGCCTGTTCCTCATCCAGCGCAAGATATGCCTTCACTTTGTCTTCGCGTGCACTAATGTTCTGATATGCTTGGTCCACCAGGTCGCTGACCGATAATTCTTTGGCGTGCAGCTTGTTATGTAACTCAGGCAATGATTGTTCAAATAAACTCACGGTATTTCGTCCTCCTTCCGGTTTATCCGTTATTCCATTACAGCAGGCACTTTAAACTGCCCGTCTTCTTCTTCCGGTGCATTGCGCATCACCTGTTCAATTGACAGGCTTTCCTTCGTTTCATCTTCACGCATCACATTGCTGACGTGCAGAACGTGAGTCGTTGGCTCAATGTTCTCTGTATCCAGCTCATTCAGCTTCTCTGCATATTTTAAAATCGCGTTCAGCTGTCCTGTAAGTGTCTGTTCTTCTTCAGAAGTCAAATTGAGCCGGGCCAGCTTGGCCACATGCTGAACGTCATTATTCGAAATACTCATTTCCGGATGCCTCCTTCATTTCGTTCAACTTCCCGAAACTGCCTGAAACGAATCGTTCGTTTAACGGGCTAAAGTCCCAAGATAACTTTTTTCATTATAGGGGAGATGGTTCGACAATTCAATGCAAATGACCTGACTTGTCTAATAAGCAAAATAACCCCATTCCACGGAGTTCATGCAATAATCAAAAAAGAGCCGGCATCAGCCGACTCTCTAGATCCTAAATCCATGCACGCAGATTAACCTGCTTTATAAAATCCGCCTGTGACATAACATCGTTCGCGGTTTCCTCTTCCTCTTCCACAGCTTGAACCTCTCCGTTCATCAAATGATGAAACAGTTTCTCGTTGTGTGTCGCAAGGGCGTAATCTATCAACGCTTCTCGCTCGACCCGCTCAGCTTCCTGCTTCAGCAGAACCTCTTCCAGATCGACGTCGCCGGATGGAACAAAAAAGTTCCTGTTCACCTGCGGCACTCGAAGCACGTAATCGAACGCATTGTCCGGATTCCGGTCATAAGCGATGATGAAACCATATTCCCCCACAGGAAGATTCTGCTCAAACGCATCCGCGACGATGACAACCTTTTCTCCTAATCGCAGCATCGTCTAACCTCCTGGTAGTCTATCTTTCATATTTATTTGTATAGTCTACTAGAAAAGAATAACGATGTCTACGATTACTAGAATTAAACAACATATTTGTGCAAAATCCTTTTTTTATCAATAGAACGTTGTTCGTCCATTATAAAGGCTAGGACCGTCTGCGACTTGATCGAATAACCACGAACCAATATACAATAAGTGGTGTCGGGAATCCGGTGATCCCCCATAATCCCCATAACCAGGGGAAACGTCCGCGTTTTCGTGCATCCTGAAAAATCCATGTCCCCTGCACGAACAAAAGAATTGCAATCAAAATCAGCCAGATCGGAGAAATCTCATCCAACGAATAATGCATATTATTCATGAGGAGCTTCCTCCTTCCGATGTTTGCCTGCCCATATCATTGCTGCTGTCACCGCTGCCGCTACACCAATGGCCTGGATACCCAAATAAAGAGCTGGAGCAGACAGGAACAGCAATGCCCCAGAAGCAATAACCATCAGCCCGACAACCCAGAACAAAATCATTTCGATCAGGTTCTTACGACGATTGATTCGTCTTCGCTCCCTGACCTGCACTTCCAGCGAGGCTAATGAAGGTATACTCACAGGCTCATATGCATCATCCAGCACTTTCATCTGCTGCTGCAGTCGTTCCAGGAGCTCTTGATCATCTTGTTCATCCGTCCTGCTCATGCTTATCCCAACTCCTTTCTCAATTGACGAAGGCCATAGGCCGTTCGCGATTTCGCCGTTCCGGCTGGAATACCAAGCATTTCCCCAATCTCATCATAGCCATAACCATAATAGTGCTTCAATAGAACAGCAACACGATGTTCCGGCGTTAATCTTGTCATGGCGTCCATAACATCCGTCCATTCTTCATTCCGGCTCTCAAACTGCCATCGGAATCGTCTAATGGCCTCACTACGGATCATGTCCAACCAGCCATTTTCTCTTTTCTTGCGCCTTGTCTTGTCAATATAGATGCGTGTAGCAATGGTAATCATCCATGATGAAAAGGCAGACGAACCGTCATAACGGTGAATGTTCTCCATGCATCGGATCATCGTATCCTGAACTGTTTCTTCAGCAGCGTTTGGATCCATCGTAACCTTGACTAGATATTTGTACACGAAAGCATAATGACGTTGAAGCAGTGCCGCCAGCGCACGATCATCTCCTTCTGCTGCCCTGCGGACCTCTTCCAGTTCGGCTGCTTCCATCTGACTCATCACCTGCTTCCCGTTCATTCTTGTGTTAATACGACAGTCTCTGCAAAAACGTTCAAATGAATCACAAAAAAATCTGAAGCCGACAATTTCCCGGGCAATCAGACTTCATTCCGGTATTCCTGCAGCTTGTCGAACCAGGGCTGGTTGCGGGCTCCGCTGCTCAGAACTCGATTTCTCCATATATTTTGCTGCTGTTCAAAAGGTTCATTCATTGCCTTGCTTCTGTAGGTATGTAATTGAGGAAGCTCTGTCGCTAATTCAAGCTTGCCCTTATCCATCACGCGGCAGGTCTCTTCAATTGATGAATACTTGGCACGCTGTACAAAAGGTATAACTCGCTTCTTCTCCACTTCTTATTCCTCGCTCTCCTGTTCCTCATGCTTCATAAATTCATTTCTACGTTCTAAGGTTCAATACCATGCACTTGCTAATTAAAACCAAAAGCTATCTGACATTACATTGACTCTTCTTATGTAAGTTGTATCTGGATGATTCTTCACTTGCAAATGTTGCTGAAAACAAAAAAAGAACGCAAACCGGGTATAGACCACAGTCTGCGTGCTTCGCAAGTTAGGGTACTGCTATTCAAAGCTTCAGTTAGATGATGCCTTAACGCTTGTAACAACTAATTGCTATTCTAATGAAAAATTTGTCACTTGTCCAGACTTTCTTCACTTTAATGTCGATCATCTTGCGGAAACGTAAGGATTATTTTGCTTCTCATAACCGATGGTTGTTTTCGGGCCATGGCCAGGGTATACCTTTACTTCATTAGCAAAGGTATACAGCTTATTTTGAATGGAATCGATCAAGTCCCGTTCCCGTCCACCCGTCAGATCCGTTCTCCCTACACCCATACGGAACAGAACGTCTCCTGCAAACAAGTCATCACCACACAGCAAGCTTACACTGCCTGGGGAATGTCCCGGTGTATGATATACCTTAAATGTATGTCCAACAAAATGGAGGGTCTGTCCTTCATCCATCGCATATTCCGCAGGATCTGTCGAAAGAGGCGGTGAAGCCTGCGGCCAGTTCAATGATCCATTCAGTTTGGGAGAGGTGAGCCAGTCACTCTCCAAATCATGCAAATAGACTGGGCAACCTTTCAATTTGCGGATTTCGTCCACACCGCCCATATGATCAAAATGAGCATGTGTCAGCAAAATCGCTTCAATTTCCAGGTCTTGAATGGCTTTTAGCAGCGAACCCGGGTTCATGCCCGGATCAATGATAACGGCTTTGCCCGGGTCTTCACCTTGCAACAGATATGCATTCGTCTGGAGCGGACCGAGTGTAAATGTACGAATGTTAAGCATCTTGGATTAGTAACCCGAAATCAGTTCACGCAGCTCACGGATAATGACTGCATGCGATTCCGTTCCTTCCCCATAGCGTTTACCGATTTCCTGACGTACTACAGCCATCTTCTCCTGATAGTCAGCTGCATCGCGATCCGGATTTTGGCGTTTAAATTCAACCATGACTTCCTGTACATGCTGAGGACGCGGTCCCCATTGGCCCAGCACATGTCCGCCCGTATCGGCAAAAATAACGATAGGTACGGAGCGACCGCCCATCGTAAGGAATTCATCCATCACTTCAGGATGATTTTCCATAATAAGAACTTCGGTTGGAATGCCCGAGATCTCCAGTGCCTGGAATACGACAGGTATGTTGCGAACAACATCTCCACACCAGTCAGCAGCCAAAATCAAAACGCGCAAATCATCGCGGTGATTCAAGCTCTCGAAAAACTCGCGATCCTCTTCGCTTGACCATGTGAAGCTGTCATAGTTTGCCTGAAATTCGCTTTGGTTCTTGGTCATGCTCTCAATGAATTCCTTCGGCGGCAGACCTTTACCGAATTTGTGAGACAAGTTTGGTTTACCCATAACTAGACACTTCCTCTCTTTTTTCGAACATTCATCCATTTAATAAGCACATAAATAATCATAAGTGCGAGTGCAACGAGCAAAATCGGCATAATGTAAGGTGCTGCTTTCTCGTCAATATGTTCCCATTGGTCTCCGAGTACCATCCCTAAATATATAAACAATGCAGTCCAAGGTATAACAGCAAGTGTTGTCAGCAGAATGAACCTGCCTGTATGCATTTTAGATATGCCTGCAGGAATCGAGATGGCATGACGCACAACCGGAACAAAACGCGCCGTGAAAATGACACCTGTACCATACTTGCGAAACCACTCCTCGGAATGGTCGATGTGTTTTTTCTGGATCAGTATGTATTTTCCGTAACGTTCAAGTACCGGTCTGCCGCCATAACGGCCAATCCAGTAAATAAAGAGCTGGGCTATCACACCGCCCACTGTACCGAATATCATTGCACCTAAGAAATTGATATTGCCCTGTGAAACGAGAAATCCTCCATATGCCAGCACAATTTCACTGGGGATGACTTCGAGCATTAACCCCAGCATAATCCCAAAGTATCCAAGGCTCTGAATCCAGTCGAACAATTGACCGACAATGTTATGAATAACGTCCATCTCGACCCTCTTTCTTCATCCTGATTGGCGGTGCTCCGCAGCACCATGGATGTTCGTCCCTATTTTAGCACAGGGCTGCAGTTTGTTGCTACTTCCCCGAACCGGGTTAGTGTCCTGCAAGACACCCTTCGCATATGGTATCGGGAGAGGAGCGTGAGAAGATGTCGCCCAAGTCAACACCCGGCACTCCCCCGGTCAAACATAGCAACCCCGGCCAGAAGTTACCTTCCGCCAGAGGGATTCGCAGAGCTTGCAGCAAGGAGCTGTACCGGACAGCGAAACGGCTGAAAGTCTACATTTCTCCCGATCAGATGAAACAGGCGGAAGAACTCTATTATGGCAAAGTCATTGCCAATCTGCTCTGGATCGGTGAAAACCGGGACAATCGAAAGAAATTATGCGAGTGGTGGAACAATGATGTCAGCGCAGATATAGCTTCTCTATGGAATGTGGACATTGAACCGCTTCAGGCTGCATTTCAGCAGGCATTTGGCGGATATCGTCTGTAGAAATACAGGAAATTCAATGCATTTCCTATAAGAAGAAGCACGCACAGAAACAAGGAAATGTTCCTTGAGCAGACTCGCCATTATTCATGTCGAAGAGAAGCAGAAGCAAGAGTTACCGAGGTCGCTTGTCTGGTCCATTACTAAGGAACGGCAGTCGATGCGAGATTACGAAGATGAGCAATGTAAATGGCGGCATTGTCATCTAAGGTGAACTGGCGATCATTGCGCGCCTTCCCTGCAGTCACTTTGTCGTTCAACTGTTCGTAATACTCATACATTCGCACACCTGTGGCGGCGGTCTGCCGGGCTCGTTCCGTGTAACCGGCAGCCCATTCCTGCCGTGATGCCTGAACCATCCAGTACAAGGCAGCTGACTGAATAGGGGTATCATACCGATTCAATGCAATTGCTTGTTCAAAGTATGTGCCGGCCAGCGCTCCCTGCCCTGCTTGGGCTGCAAGTTTCCCCAGCTCCTGGTAGAGCCGCGGCTCTACCGGGGAGTGGGACAAGCTGCTCCGCAGAAGTTCCTCTGCATCATGTGCTGTAAGCGTACGTGAAAGAGAGATGGCAATATCCGGCCGATATGGATTCGCCTGATAAGCAGCCGTCAATTCTCCCCTGTGCTGCATCGTTTCTTCCGGTACAGACCTAACCAAGCGATACTGTACTTCCGCCAGAGTATTACGCCCTGCCAGCCAGACTGTTCCTCCAAGCCAAATCAGGATGGCCAGCCCGGTCAACATTGGTATTGTCCGCATTGTCCGCATAGCCTGATATTGAAACCCATTGGCAAGAGGCGATGGTTGTACTGATTGTTCGTTCGTATGAACTGCTGGTACCTGTCTCGCCTGGATTAAGGCATGCACGTCCGCAGTGGCTATACGTTGTTCATTTTTATATGCGTATGACCACGCTCCAAGCCATATAAACAGCATCCATACGAGTGTGAAGCTCCAGTCAAAATCCATGGTCCCATGCAAAACAAAAACAAGCATGGGGGGCATCAACCATGATGCGTATTTCATTGTATTACGAATGGTAAAAGCAAACCAGGCGCAGATCATTATTAGGCCGATCAGGCCCGTATCGAGGGCAATGTCGATCAGGCCATTGTGGACCTCGCCTCCGACATATGGCGAGGACTGGATGGCGCGGAACATGCTGCGCCATGTGTCTCCCCCGTGGCCAAGCCATGCGGCCCCGGTCCAGAGCTCCAGGGCGTCCCGCCACATGCGGAGGCGGGACGCCCCCGTGCCGACACCTGCCGCGAGTCGTTCGGCGGTGGAGGACACGGCCAGGGCAGCGGCGGTGGTAACCGCCAGCCCCATGGCCGTCAAGGCAGCGGCGCGTGCCCTCGCGCCGCTGTGCCATAGGCGGCACAGCAGCAGCGTGCCGAGCAGCGCAGCTGCCCATGCCCCGGCCAGTGCCAGCAGGCCGGGCACGGGTGCAGGCGCCAGCTGGGCAGCAGCCAGCTGGCGGTACAGCCAGGCCGCGCTCGCCAGGGGCGCGGCCATGGCCAGCAGCAGCGGCAGGCGGTCTCCGCGCCGCTGCCAAGCGAAGGCGCTGGCGGCGGCGAGGCCGGTCGCCAGCCAGGCGCCGCGCGACTCGCTCAGCAGGAGCGCAGCTTGCGCGGGCATGAGCGGCAGCGAGGCCGCGATAAGGCGCCCGGCCGTCACCGGACGGGCCATGGCACGCGCGACTGCAGCCAGCCGCTCCAATGCGTACATGCCGACAACGGCGCCGTACGCATTGGGGTACTGCAGCAGTCCGCCAAGCCTGGCGCCAGCGGAACTGATCTCGGGGTCAGCGGTTCGCATGACCGCAAAAGGCAGCGGCAGCACGCCGCATACCGCAAGCAGACCGCTGAACACAAGTAGGCCGCCCGCGGCCTGCCAGCAGGAGGTGAACCACCGCACGCCGTGCGCACACGAAGCAAGCGTCCCTGCCAGCAGGGCAAATATAGCCAGCAAACTCCACCGCAGCATTTCATCCATGCTGCCCTGTGTGCTTACAGAACCCAAACAGGCATGCAGGCCATAACAAACCATCATAATGAGGGGCCAGATGATCCAGCCATTAAGATTCATATGCAGATATTGTATCTTCATTTCCTCATTACTTTTAAAAACACCACTTAAGCGAATATGCAGTGAGTTATTTGTCTTACTCCGCAGTACAAGCAACAGAAGAAGCAGGATCACTCCCATGAGGAAGCTCCCGGAAGAGAACAAAATGACTCCGTACACATCAACAGTGAAATATAGACCTCGACTCAGACATGCAGTCAGTAACATGATCATACCCATCACACCCAATAGCGTTGTTGCCGATGTATTCCTATCAAACGTTGTCGTCTCCATTTGTTTAAACCTGTCGCTCAAATCCAAGACTCCTGCGTCTGTACCGGAAATTGGCCCTGTGCTGCATACAGGAATCTTCATCTCGAACCGATCCTTTCCCCGTTGAGGCTCAACCATATGATTGTCGTTTCTCTGCTGCTGCAACTGCCTACCTCCTTTCAGCTAGTTTCGTTAAACCACATTAGAAATCTCCCCTCTTACATATCATTCTCATTTATTACGCATTACAAATAAAAAAAACAGAAGACCCTCATAGGGTCTCCTGTCTTACGCCAAGCCTTCGGCATTTCCATCATATAAAACACAATTAATTATCCGTTTCCATGGCGGGACCCTCATACCAGTATGTCCATTCCTGGACATGGCAGACCACCCGCGCCTATCGGTTTAACGCTTTGCGTCATTTAGCAGTGTTCACAGGAGTCTGCGCCGGTTGTCGATTTCCCGGTTGAACGATCTGCATCACTTTCCGTTACTTCGTCCTCTACTGTTTCAATTGGATTGGCACCACCCGGCAGCAGGTCTGCACAAGCTCGCTCCAAATACGGATCCGCATGTATGAAATCCCGGAACTCCGTGTATTCCTTCCACATATCAGCCGGTTGACCCGCCTGGCCACGTACCGCACGAATCAAAATATTTTTGGGTGTGTGCTCCATATCGATAAATTCGAGCAGTTGCGTTTTGTAACCCATCAGGTCCAGAAGCTTCGCACGAATGGCATCTGTCGCGAGTGCGGAGAAGCGTTCCTTCAGAATACCATGGGACAACAATGGATTCATTACCGGGGATTCAATCTGGTCAAACAACTCATGCTGGCAGCACGGTACGGAGAGAATCACCGAAGCGCCCCAACGAACAGCCTTCTCCAGAGCAGCATCGGTAGCCGTATCACAGGCATGCAGTGTCACGACCATATCCACTTCGTTCAGCTCGTCATAGTCTGCAATGTCACCAACAAGGAACTTCAGATCACCGTAGTGCAGTCTGTTCGCGAGATCATTGCAATGTTCAATGACATCCGCCTTCAGATCAAGACCAATGATCTTCAGCGATCTGCGCTGTTGTACCGACAAGTAGTGATACAGGGCAAAAGTCAGATAGGATTTGCCGCATCCAAAATCAACGATGGTAAGCGGACGTCCCTCAGGCAGAAACGGAATGACATCCTGTACCATTTCAAGGAAACGATTGATCTGTCTGAACTTGTCGTACTTGCGAGCCAATACCCGGCCCTCTTCATTCATAATCCCCAGTTCAACCAGGAACGAGACAGGGACTCCCTCTTCCAGCACATATTGCTTCTTGCGGTTATGCGAGAGGTCTACTGACGTCTTAGATGGAGATTTGGTCAGAATGGAAACTTTATATTTTTTGCTGATCAAAATTTGATAATCTGCCTCTGTCGTACAGAGGAGCCCTTGACGAAACGTCTCTTCGCATAGCAAAGTCATGCGTTCTATCGCTTCAGCCGGAGTCAAATTCTCGTGCAGCACTTTGTTGTTATAATGAAATGCGAATTGATAATGCAGCTGATTCTTCAGCGTTACCGGCTTGACTTGCACTTTGGTATACGAGACATTGTCCCGTCTGCGCAGCTGGCTCCAGGTCGCTGTAATCAGCGAATTCTGTTCAAAGATGTCTTGTATAAGCTTTCGCAATGAATCCACGGGGTACATCTCACTTTCGATTTGGTTTGGTCAACCGTAACCATACCACAATTCCGGTGCCGCTCCAAGTGAAGACACCTAACAAGCCTTATTCCATTTGTGCCCTGGTTTGTTACCCACTTAGCGGGTGAGTTCAGCGAGGCCTTCCTCCACTTCTTCGCGTGGCAGGCCCCCCTGTTCGAGTTGCCCATCTTCAAGCTTGCTCAATCGTTCGTAAAAGGCCTTCACATCATCACGATAATTCACGAGATTCCCCTCGCCGACCTGCAGGACTCTGTACCAGCTGTTTTCGGCCAAATCATACCGCCCATGTTGTTCATGATATAGCGCGAGCTGTTTTTCCGTACGGGCAGGAAGTTCGTATTCTTTCGTTTGTTCCAATATCGATTGCACGCGTTCCAGTGCATCCAGCAGCTTCGGGTTGGCACCATGATTCAGGGCATATAAATAAAAGTGTAATGATTTCATTAACCGGATTAGTCCTTCATCCTCTGAATCCTGTTTCTCCTGGTCATCTATGCCTTCCACTCCGGCCTTCTCGCCATAAATGTAAGCTTCCTCTTCGATCAGCCTTGCGGCTTGCTGCAGATTGTCCACTTCAATAACCCCGCGAAATCGAAACATTTCAATGACATCCTCGGCAGGCAGAGAGTTCAGCAAGGACAAATTCATGCCAAACTGCCTACGAAGCAGCTCGTCCAGCTCCGACAGTGCCTCCGTGTGTTTTCGCTGCTGTCTCAGTGTCAAAGCTTTGCCTATCGCTTCGGTCATCTCCTCAATCATACGGAGCAGATAGTCTTTTCTGAACATCAAGTATGCCCCCTCATTCGCTCATTCGGATCATCGTCCATTGTTCCTAGTTTAATTCATGCCATATCAAAAAGCCAAAACATGACTTCCTCTAGGATTACAATCATGCAAAGAAACCCCTGTCGTCTTATTTAGACATCGCAGGGGCTCTTAAGATAGGGTTAGATGTTAACTGATGGAGTCAACTTGTAAAGTTATTTAATTCTGAGATTTACGCTTCAGGTAAACCATTCATAAATTGTTTAATGACCTGAATCAATTGTTCCGGTGCTTCATACATGCTCATGTGTCCCGCACCGGCAATAACCGCTTGGACAATATGCGGTTTATCACTCGTAAACGTGCGTTCCGGCGGGATCACGGAATCTTTTTCACCTGCAACCAGCAAAACCGGTAGCGGTGTGGCCGATAAAACATCCCGGCGATCCGGACGTTCCCGCATAGCCAGTGCGGCTCCCGCTGCACCCTGAGGTGCGGTCTGGTACCCGATTTCCTTAACACGTGATACTTTTGCCGATAACCGCTCCACATGTTCTGGAGCGAATAATCCCGGAACCAGTCCATCCACAAAGCTCACAATACCATCCGTCTGAATGGCCGATACCGCACGAAGCCGCTTTTCCTTGCCTTCTTCGCTATCCGGATAAGCAGTGGAATGGATTAAACCAAATGCCTTCAGTCGCTCCGGATGGCGCTGAGCGATGGAAAGCGCAATATATCCTCCCATGGAGTGTCCGAGCAGGACTGCCTTGTCCACATCCAGCTCATCCATTAATTGCAGAACATCGTTGCCCATTTGATCTATGGTGTATGCGCCCATAGGCGCGTCAGTCTTGCCGTGTCCACGCAGATCGGGTACGATGCAGCGATAATGACGTGCAAGTTCCGGCACAACTTCATCCCAATATGACGAACTGCCGCAGTATCCGTGAAGCAAAATCAGTGCTTCGCCCTTGCCTTGTTCGGCATAACAAATCGTCGTTCCATCACATATCACTTTTTTCATATGAATCCCTCTCTCTGCGCGATTTGAATTGAATTGAATTGAATAGGTTCATTTTATATAACAAACTTCTTGCTGTTCAAGTTGTATATTATTAAGCTTTCATCCCATAAATGAAACGTTTATCTCATTTTCCAGGCCTCAAACGCAGCATCAGCGATTGTTCGGGACATACCCATGACGAGGTTTAGCGACGTCATCTGCAAAATGGAATAGGGTCTGGGGCCATTAACGTTTACTACAGCTGCCACACTATACTGTCCAACAGGCGGCAGCTTGCCCCCCACGGATTGTGCCGGATGTAATGCATGATGCGAGAGATAATATGTACCCGTTGCATGTTTTGGGCCCAGACAGGCATCAATGGCGACAATGGCATGATGCGCCGGGATTTGAGACATTCGTTTCTCAATCGTATCTGCATCGCAAGGATCTGACAGCGTCCCTACAACATGACCCACTCCGCGCTCTTCCAAAAGGCTTCCTGTCAAAGGGCCAAGTGCATCACCCGAGGAACGATCGGTTCCAATGCATACAAAGGTTATTTCATCAGTTGAATGCTGCTCATAGATTTGTTTAAAAAATAATATCAGGTCTTCTCCCGGCACACCTTTTGGGATTTCACGACTCTGGTGGCGCATCATTTCACGCTTGTATGCTGCCAATCTTCTTCCCTCCTTACACGTAACGATTCATTGTGAATAAGCATTGTATTTTACATTTTATCCGATACAGGGGGAATCCCGCAAAATATTGGCCTGTGCCTGTCCAATCATGATACAATGACAACAGTTTCCGATAAGGAAGGGATGGACATAACGATGGATTTGACACAACCGAATGCGGCCAACATGGAATATATGATTGAAGCGATCAAAACCAAGCTGCGGATGGCCAGCGGTGCTGCCATGCAGGCTTCGGCTTTCCCCCTCGACAAATACGAGGATTTGTATGATCTGTACGAGATGGTACTGGGTAAAGAGCATCTGAGTATTTCCGAAGTGGAAGCTGTTGCATCCGAACTGGGAAAATTACGTAAAGCTTAGTTTCAGCCCATCTTCATGACACGCAGATAAAAAGGACCTGCCTCCACCCAATGGAGAACAGGTCCTTTTTATCTTTTTTGATACCCTTATTTACTCGGCATGACTTGTCATTTAAAGCAAGTTAATTAAAGCAAGCTAAGGCAAGTCTACCAGTACGAATTCTGCTATATCGCTCCCTGTGCTCGTAATTTGCAGATCACAGCTTTTGCGAATACGGGCAGCATCCCCTGGCTTCAGATGGAAGTTACCATCCGCACAGGTGATATCCACATGACCACTGATCAGAAAAAGATGTGTGCGTCTGTCTTCATGCTGCGGATACATGATTTTTTTACCAGACTCCAATCGGGTCAGGTAACAGGTCACATCCTGGGAAATCGGAAGTGCACCTTCGGCACTCTCCCCTCCCTGTCCGGATACAACAGGGCACAGCCGGTTCAGCTGTTCCTGTGGGTCGAATTGGCGATTCGTATACGACGGTTTCAGCATTCGCTGAGATGGCAGGAACCACATTTGCAGGAAACGTACCGGTTCATCCTCAGACGGGTTGGTCTCCGAATGTTCCACACCGGTACCAGCGCTCATCACCTGTACCGTTCCCGGCTCTAATACCTGTTCGGTTCCCATGCTGTCTGTATGCTTAAGCTTACCGGATATAACGTAACTCACAATTTCCAGGTCATGATGTGGATGTCGTTTAAAGCCTTCCTGCGGCATCAGCTTATTGTCATTATGAGCCAGCAGGCAGCCAAAATGGGCATTGCTTGGATCGTCATAATCTGCAAAAGAAAAGCTGAACTCACTGTGTATCCAACCTCGATCCGACGTGTGCCTTTCTTCCGATGTCACTACTTTAATCATGTTCATCCACCTCCAAGGGTTTAGAGCTGCTGCATACATCTCACAGCAGGCCTTGCGTGTATATGAATGCTTAGATGACTACCTGTTGGTATCTCATCTTTACCCGGGGTCCGGGGATTCTAATCACGCCCCTAGCTTAAGGTTATACGCTTTCCTCAGGTGAGTGAAGCGCAAATTCACAATCCGCATGTCCAACGATATTTCCGGCATCATTGCGAATTTCAGGAGGGAAAACATTAGCCAATCGTTCGATGGTTGTCCGATTGGAATATCCAATCTGCTCCAAGATCGATTTAGCAATCCAGGCCCATTCATCCTCAGAACCGTCGAGCACCTTAAATGTTATCCCAAGTCTTTCCTTTTTCAAGGCAAAACCGAATACACCCTTGAAGCCACCTTTGGCAACAATATTGCTGTCTTCAAGAAGCACGGAATCGACCCGTCCAGTTCCGCCAACCATAAGAGGCTGATCATTCATGGCAGACGTGATAGTTGTCACCGCTGAGCGTGTTGGTTCATCTTCGATTAAATCCGGGCAAGCCAGCTTAAGATATGCATTCGATAACGCCGATAAAGGCAACGAAAATACCGGAAAGCCGCAGCCATCCGTCCCAAGTTCAATTTCCTTCTGAGCAATTCCAGCCATATAAGCCATCGTTTCCAGAATTTCGAGCTGCACCGGATGTTCTCGCTCCGCATAGCTGTCCAGATCGAATTGTTTCATCTGACTGTAACCCAGGATGCCGAGGTGTTTACCCGAGCAATTATGCAAAATTCTTCGTTTATCTCCCTGTGCGCGCAGCCATTGATTCCGGCTTTCGTCGTTCAGCGGATAACTCGCCGCGCAGATCAGGCATTCTTCTCCCAATCCGAGTTTGGCCGATAATTGCTCCAGCACTTTAATATGCTCTGGTTCCGAACGGTGTGAAGATGCCATGATCGCGATTTCTTGGGATGTCAACCCATAATGGGCTGCAATCCCAGCACGAATGCCAGGAATAGCCTGAAAAGGCTTGGCAGATGAGCGGGTAAACGCTCTAAAATGCGGATTCCCCGCCGAATAAACGACATCTCCGTTCTCATTCGTGATGCTTATGTGTCCAAAGTGGGCGCATTCCATCACGCCTGCACGATATTCTTTAACTAACAACGCACTCTCCATGCGAGTTCTCTCCTTTATGCTCCCAGTCTCATCTCTGCTTTGCGTCATTACGCCGCATGGGATATCTTTAAATTATAGTACAAATGCAATGTTTTTTCAGTTTTTTCGACATGTTTTTCGGGTAAGCCTATACCAAACTGGAATGTTTAACCAACCCTATATCGAAGGAGATATCATTTATGCTGCGTGAAAGCAATTCCTCTTTATTTAGAAGTTCCCCGCGTTTATCCTGGCGCTCCCTTTTTGTCTGGAGTGGAGTAGGTATTCTGTTCAGTTCTGCTCTAGTCATCGTTCTGGCCATATTAGGTGCCTGGCTGGGCACTCATTTTATCATTCAATTGGACGACCGAATTCAACACTGGTTTTATCTCCATTCCGAATCTCGTCTTGCACTTCTTCCTGTCATTTCCTTCATTACTGCAATCGGTTCTTTCAAAATTTCAGCATTAGCCGCAGTCTGTGCTGCTGCCCTATTTTTTATACAGCGCAATTCACGATACTCCATCTATGGTTATGTAGTTCTTTGCAGTTTTGCTGTCATGTGGCTGCTTAACACAGGGTTGAAGGAAATTTTCCGCCGAAGTCGGCCTGAACTTGAACATTTATTAGTGGTACATGGATATAGCTTCCCGAGCGGTCACGCCATGATTTCCATGGGGTTTTACGGCATGTTTTTTGTTATCTGGGCGATCGAAAGACAGACGCGCTCCGGCTCCATCATTCTGCCTATGGTCTGCGGTATAGGATTTATTGGACTCATCGGAATCAGCCGGATTATGCTCGGTGTACACTATCCTACAGACGTATTTGCCGGATTCATTGCCGGACTAGCCTGGCTTATCTGCATGATTGGTGCAATCAAACGAATGATTTGAATTTTTCTTTAAATTCCAGGGTGCCCATATCTGCTTCGTTGTTTCAGCTTGATGCACGACGTTTATATACGAAGTAAGCAAACGCGAACAGACAACATCCTGCATCAAGTGTAAAGGAGGCGGTTGTTATGTGGGGCATTATTCTCAGCATCATATTGGCAGTTATCATCGGCCTCATCGGAGATGCACTAGCCGGTCATAACATGCCGGGTGGCATCATCGGTGCGATGGTTGCCGGATTCGTGGGAGCCTGGCTGGGTGCACTGTTGCTTGGTAACTGGGGACCCATTGTCGGTAACTTCGCCGTGATCCCTGCGATCATTGGTACAGCACTCTTTGTCTTTTTGCTGGGGCTTGTGTCCAGATTGTTCAGACAGGCTGCCTGATCGGTCAACAAGGTGTTCGTTGTTTCATATTCGTTTCTTAATTTGAAAAAGGAGTGATTTGACATGAATAAAGCAGAAGATCAATATCCTGTACAAAGTGGTTCGACTTTCGCAAAAGGTATTTTCATCGGTGGCTTGCTGGGGGCAGCAGCAGCATTGCTCTTCGCACCTAAACCAGGACGCGAACTTCGCGGTGACCTTTCCGAGAAGGTTGGTATGGTTACCGATCGCACCAAGGAAGTTGCAGCCGTTGTCAGTGACAAAGCTACCGAACTGGCCAAAACGGTTTCTACTAAAACTTCCGATATCGCAAAAACAGTGAACCAAGGCCGTAACGACGTAATGGATTCGGTAAGAAAGGCTTCCGCAGATGTGGCTGATGAAGCATCCAAAGCGACCAGCGAAGTTGCTTCCGCTTCCGAGGAAGCGAAGGAAGATGCACGAAAAGAGCTGAATTCGACCAGCCTGTAGAGGCTTGAGCGAACGGTCAATAGCCAGCTGAGTTTCAGCTGGCTATTTTTCATCCAATGTAATATGAGGAGGACTGACATGAGCAAAGTCACATTAAACGGAAATACCCCCGTTACTGGAAACAAACCATCACAGCAGTATGACACAGCGGAGCATCCTTTTGAATTGCGCCATGAAGTCAAAAAGCTGAATACACGCCTGGATCAGCTGGCAGACAGTTTGGAAAAGGCACAGATCAAGGATATTATCGAGAATTACACCAATCCCAAAAAACGCATCATCACCAATTTTACGGCTGGCATGGCGAGAGGACTTGGACTTACCCTGGGAACCTTTGTTGTCCTTGGTCTCTTAGGTCTTATACTCAGTCAATTTGTGAACATGCCGATTGTGGGACAGTACATTGCTGATCTGCTTGGATATATCGAGGATTACAAGAGCTAGTTTAAGAACAATTATTCCTTCCGCACGGATCTGCCTCGTTTCCCGGGGTCATCAGCCGGTTGCTTCGTGGGCTTCAACTTTAACAGATCTCCTGTCCAGCCTTTCATCATCATCCATACATACATGCTAGCCATGCTGGCGAGGATGAGTGCGATGACCAATACGACCCCCCATGTCTTGTCAATCAAGGGTAGGTTTTCAAAGTTCATTCCCCAGATTGCACCGGCAGCCGTTGCGGGCGTACATACGGAAGTAACGATGGTAAGTGTCTTCATAATCTCGTTACCACGCACACCGGAAGTCGCATTATCTATAGAAATGAGTGTGTCAATTTCTTTCTCATAATGCTGAAACAAGCGCTCCATACGCTCTATCCGGTGCTGCAGTTGCTTGAAGAAGCGACTGTTCTCTATATCATCCAGATAGGCCTCACGAGCTGCAGCCATTAATTCAGAATAAGGTATGAACAGGTTGCTCCAATACAAAAGTTCAAACCGGGCTTCAAGAATTTGGTCCATTAGTGTACGCGCATTACGCGATTCCATCTTCCGTTCCAGTTCACGCAAATGCATCTCAAACTGGTCCATACCCACATGGTAGTAGTGCAATATGGCTCTAAATAAAACAAACATCCCGTCCCGAGCTGTTTTACACTGTTGCAGCATCGCAGAGCGTTCTCCCGTATTCATGATTCCTCTCGTGTTGTCATCCAAATTTATCGTCACCAGACTATTTTGGTCGACATAGAAAAACAACTGATTATCCTTACGTGCACTATCTTTCTCATTCTTGACTGCATATAGAAGTGAACCAAATATAACGGGATCTGTCCCGTTTAAATATCGTACAGACAGGTAATTGGAATGAACCTCTGGCATCTTACGAAGGAAGTATTGCATCTCAGGGAACTCTTCAATAAGCCCCTCAATTACTTCAGCCATATCCTCATCTTCTGCTGCCATCCAGTCCAACCAATCCCACTGCTCCGAAAATGACAATTTGTCTCGCCTGGCTACCAGCTTGACCCGATCCACAGTCACAACACCACTCCTGGATTCATATTAAACAGATATCTAAAACAAATTTCAAAAAAGGACACGTATGTATTCCAGTGGAATCACGTGTCCTTCTTTAGGCCGTACTTAACAACATCCGGGATTCACATCTCATAGCATTGAAGCATTTGACATGATCTGTTTCAATTTTTCAGTAGCTCTTTTCTGAATTCGGGAAACACTCATCTGGGATACGCCGAGTTTCTGAGCTATTGCCCGTTGAGACTGACCATCCTGGAAGGCCAAAATCAGCACCTTCTGCTCCTGTTCCTTCAACTGTCCCAATGCCTGCTGCAAGTCCATCCGCTTCTCCACTGAATCAAAGTCGTTTACGTCTGCACTGATCAGTTCACCAAGCGTTGCTGCACTCTCATCCTGAGATAAAGGGGAATCAAGTGAAACGTAGTGGTAACATTCACGACCAGCTAACACTTCAATGGTTTCCTCTGGAGTCAGGTCAAGGTATTCAGCAATCTCATCCACACTTGGTGAGCGTTCAAACTTCACCGTCAATTCATCAATGGCATGCTGAACAAGTGCGCCTTTTTCCTTGATTCGTCGTGGTACCTGAATATACCATGATTTGTCCCGAAGGTAGTTCTTCATATGACCGATCATGCTTTTCATGGCATAAGGTTCAAACGGGATGCCCAAGTTAATATCGTACTGCTGCAGAAGACGAATCAGAGCCATTTGGCCAGTCTGATACAAATCTTCGTACAGATCCGGACGATTCCGGGCAATCTTACCTGCTGCCATCTTCACCATCGGTTCATATTTGCGGATAAGAACTGTTGCAATTTCGTTATCCTTGGTCTGCTGATATTCCCAGATCAAACCTACGGATTCAGACATGGACTCTGGGGGAGTCACTTTTTCGTTCATACTTTCTCCTCACTTCTTGCAAGACGTTTTACGAGTACAACCTTCGTACCTTTGCCCGTCTCACTTTCCACACTGACATCATCCATTAGAGCTTGCATCAGATAAAATCCAAGTCCCCCGATTTGGGCATCGCTCAGCTCTTTGTCATGAAGACCAGCGCGAGATACTGCCGGGTTGACGTTTTCGAAGCTTGCACCTTCATCCTTGACTGTAATAGCCAGCGTTTCACTGTCCACTTCAAATACAACCTCAACCATGCCGCCTTCGTGTGAGTAGGCATACAGTACAGAGTTGTTACAGGCCTCAGATACAGCAACTTTCATATCCTCGATGTCCTCATAAGAAAATCCCATTTTGGACGCTACACCATAAAGATTCAGTCTTACAATATCCACGTAATCAGCTGTCGCCGGTAAGTTAAGGGTGACTCTTTGAACTTCTGCATTCATTCCTTTTTCGATCCTTTCCTATTGGGAATTCTTCTGTGAGACAAAGAATTTGGCAATACCCGTCATATCAAAAAGCTTCTGAATCTGTGCAGGAACTTCTTGTACTTCAAAGCGTGCTTCCATTCCATGCCGTGCCTTCAGAACAGATAACAGGATTCCAATCCCTGTGCTATCGATGTACTTCAGGTCCTTCATGTTAATAATCAAATCTTGCTCCTTGTTGTCCACAAGCGCCTCCATGACCAAACGAAATTCAGGAGCTACCGACAAATCCAGTTCGCCAGTAAGATATACCGTGCACACGCCGTTTTGTGTTTCGGTCTTTGCATTGAATTTTTCATTTTTATTTGTATTCATTAGACATCTCTCTCCTGATCAATGGTTTCCTTACCTAATAACCCAACTTGAGCCCAGATGAAACAAAAACAAAATTAGGAATTATTTCAATTGGCTCGATTCATGGCAGATGAAGATGATTTGTAGCTCTGTCGCTCTTCCTGAAATCGCGACAACTTCTGCTTCACACTGCCCATCTTAACAGGTTTGCTGATGTAATCATCCATCCCCGCAGCCAAGCAGCGCTGCTGGATGCCCTCCATTACATTTGCAGTCATTGCCAAAACAATAGGTTGCTTATCCTTGGGCAGACTTTCCCGAATTTTACGTGTACATTCCAAACCGTCCATAACCGGCATTTGCAAATCCATAAATATATAATCATAGCCTGGGTTCTCTAGAACCATATCCAGCGCCTTCTGTCCATCTTCTGCGGTATCTGAAATGAAGCCCAGCTTGCTCAGCATAATCGCCATCAATTTCTGGTTAATGGGGTGATCATCGACAATCAATACGGAAGGCTGCTTTTCATAACGTTCCATATTCTCCGCCTGTTCTTCTCCATTCCCGATTAACAGCTCCGTCTCCACATAGCGTTGAACCTGAATGGTGAAGACAAAGGTAGCACCACGCTTTTCGCTCGTATCCAGATGAATGCTCCCGCCCATCATTTCCACTAACGTCCGGCAAATGGCAAGTCCCAGGCCGGTTCCACCGTACTTGCGTGTCATCGATGTATCCAGCTGAGAAAATGGCTGGAACAGGCGATCTGCTTTGTCTGACGATATTCCTATGCCTGTATCCTTCACTGCAAATTCCAGGGTCATTCTACCGTCTTTTTCTTCGTTAACGGATACGATCAGATAGACTCCACCCTGGTCTGTGAACTTGATGGCATTGGCAATCAAATTCATCAAGACCTGACGCAGTCTAGCCATATCTCCGTAAACCAAGCCAGGGACGGAATCCTCAAGGAAGTAGTCCAGCTCCAAATTCTTTTTGCCCGCTTCCACAGCAAACAGGCCCAATACTTCTCTAATACAAGTTACGAGTTCAAAAGGATGCTCCTCCAGCTCCATTTTCCCGGATTCCATCTTGGTGAAATCAAGAATATCGTTAATAACCGTGACAAGTGCATCTGCACTCTTTCTCACGATATCAATATATTCCTTCTGGTCATCCTTCAATTCCGTCTCCATCAGCAAATCAACCATACCGATAACACCGTTCATCGGTGTACGAATTTCATGACTCATCATCGCCAGAAATTCGGTTTTGGCATTGGCTGCGATTTCCGCTTCCTCTTTCGCCTGAATCAGCTGCTGATTCATTTTTTCGAGTTCCTGCGTTTTCTGATGAAGCAGCATGGTTTGAGTTTTCAGCCGTTTGTTCGTAATGAACATTTCGACAAAACCCTCTATTTTGGATTTTAAAATTTGAGGAATAAACGGCTTCACCATGTAATCGATGGCACCTGCCGAATATCCGGCAAATAAATGCTCTGCTTCCCTGCTGTTGGCAGAGATAAAGATAATCGGTACATCCTTTGATTTATCACGCGCTTTAATTAACTTCGCTGTCTCAATTCCGTCCATTCCAGGCATCTGCACATCAAGCACAATGACCGCAAATTCGTCTTTAAGCAAGCAGCGAAGTGCCTCTTCTCCAGAAGTTGCCTTGACGAGTTTATACTGTTCCGATTCCAAAACTGCTTCGAGAGCAAGCAGATTCTCGGGGCGGTCATCTACCAGTAATATATGGATTGGTTCATTGAGCCCCATGGCTAACCCTAACCCCCTATTTGATCTTCCGGTATATTTTTTCCGTCCGGTCTAACGGCTCGTACGCATCGCTGAATTCTGTGAAATGGATCGATTCCTTGGATCCCAGAACAAGGATGCCAAAGTGGCTCAAGCTCTCATGAAATAGCCCATGCACATGATTCCTTAGTTCATCATTGAAATAAATCATTACGTTGCGGCAAAAGATAACGTTAAATTCGTTAAACGACCGGTCTGTTGCCAAATTATGCTCCGCAAAAATAATGTTTTTCCGCAAATATGGATGAAACATCACGGAGTTATACTTCGCTGTATAGTATTCGGAGAAGGCTCTGGTCCCCCCTGCCTCCAAATAGTTTGTGGTGTATAATTTCATCTTTTCAATGCCATATACGCCTTCCTTGGCCTGCTGCAAAGAGCGGTCATTCATATCGGTGGCATAGATCCGTGCCTTGTCATACAGACCTTCCTCATGCAGCATAATCGCCATGGAATACACTTCTTCACCCGTGGAGCAACCTGCGTGCCAAATCCGAATATAAGGATATGTCCTTAACACAGGTATGATCTTTTCGCGGAATGTCCGGAAGAGCGCAGGATCACGAAACATTTCCGTCACAGGAATGGACAGGTTCTGTACAAATCGTTCGAATGCTGAACGTTCATGCAAAACCTTTTCCTGAAGCCCGGATATCGTCTTAAGACCTTCCGAATGTGCATAATGCCAGATTCTTCGTCTCAAAGAGGGCAATGCGTAATTTCTAAAGTCATATCCATATAAACGGTGCATACCTTCCAATAACAACTCAATCTCAATCAATTCGCGTTCTTCATCTTGCGGCATGCGGACCGATTGTTCATCAGCCTCGGTAGGTTCCCACGGTGTCATAGATTCTCTCCACTTCTTCATTTGTTACTTGCGTAATTGATGTATTGTTGTTCATTACCCAAACTATCGGGTTACGAATACAGCCACACGCGCATTAATGATAACAATTGATCTGTTTGAATCGGTTTTTTCACATAATCGGATGCACCAGCTTCAATACATTTACCCCGATCATCTTTCATGGCTTTGGCCGTCAGTGCAATAATTGGCAATTTCTCAAATCTCGGAATCTGCCGAATACGTGTCATTGCCTCGTATCCATCCATTTCCGGCATCATCATATCCATTAACACAAGGTCGATTTCCGGGTTCTTATCCAAGATTTCAAGAGCTTCACGCCCGTTTTCGGCGAACGTAACATCCATTCGGTAACCTTCGAGCACACTCGAAAGGGCAAATACATTCCGGATATCATCATCCACAAGCAGTATTTTCTTGCCCTCAAACAAAGTTTCCTTGTTATGAAGCTTCTGCAATATTCTACGCTTGTCTTCCGGTAGGTTAGCTTCTACCCGGTGAAGGAACAAGGTTGTCTCATCCAACAGACGCTCAGGTGATTTCACGTCTTTGATAATGATGGACTCTGCATATTTGCGCAGCTTCATTTCTTCCTTGCTATCCAGCTCTTTACCTGTGTAGATGATAATCGGCAGATCGTTCAGATATTCATCATCCCTGATCTGGTCAAGCAATTCGAATCCGGTCATGTCTGTCAACATCAGATCCAGCACCATGCAATCATATCTTTGGCTATGGAGTTCAGTTAAGGCTTCGCCGCCTGTTGACACGGCGGTTATGGCAACATCATCGTGCCCAATGAGTTCAATAATTGCTTTGCGTTGTACTTCATCATCTTCCACAATTAGCAGACGTTTCAACTGATTCTCCGTATAGGATTCGATATGCGAGAAAGCTTTATCCAGCGAATCCTTGCTGGAAGGTTTTTTTAGGTAGGCAATGGCCCCCATCATCAATCCTTGCTTCATATCATCAATCACGGAAATAACATGTACCGGTATATGGCGAGTTGCCGAGCTGCTCTTCAGTTCGCCAAGAATCGCCCAGCCGTCCATTACCGGCAGCTGAATGTCGAGAATAATCGCATCTGGCAAATATTGACGGGCCATTTCGAGTCCCTTGTCCCCTTGAGTCGCCACAATCGCCTTAAATCCTCTTCCTCTCGCCATATCCATCAAAATATGGGCGAAATTCACGTCATCCTCAATAATGAGCAGAATTTTGTCACCCTCGAGTAGATTTTCCTGATCATCCTCTACATGTACGGATACAGCCGAGTCGGTTGCCGGCATTTTCATAAGGGATGTGCTATCAGGGTCAGGAGCAATCACGGTTTGTCTGCTCGAACGCAAAGCTCTGGACTGCCTTGCAGACGAATCATACTCTGCAGATGCGGCAGCCTGGGTAACGCCTTCGTCCTCCGGAGCCGCTTCGTCATGATTGTCTGGAAGGTATAACGTAAACGAGCTGCCCACACCTTCAGATGACTCGACGTGAATCGCACCACCGAGTAAACGTGCCAGTTCACGACTAATGGATAACCCCAGTCCGGTACCGCCGTATTTGCGACTGGTTGTTCCATCGACTTGCTGGAAGGCTTCGAAGATCAGATCTGTTTTGTCTGAAGGTATTCCTATGCCTGTATCTTTCACGGTAAATCCGACATATTCCTGATTGGTATTCAGATAACCCGGAAGTTCTTCCGGTTTCATTTTCCGTCCGATAATGCTTACCGATCCCCGATTGGTAAATTTGAAGGCGTTTGACAGCAAGTTGCGCAAGATTTGCTTCACTCGATGGCTGTCCGTATACACCCATTCAGGGAGATTGCTGTCGAATTCAATATTTAGATCCAATTCTTTTTTGTTCGCCATGGGCCCAAAGTTTTGTTCCACAAAAGCAGTCAGCTCATCCATTCGAACCGTCTCATAATTGATATCCATTTTTCCTGCGTCTACTTTGGAAAGGTCCAAAATTTCATCAATCATTTTAAGCAAGTCTGCACCGGACATGTAGATTGTCTGAGCGTATTCCTGCTGTTTGCTGCTCAGATTACCTTCCTTGTTCTCAGACAATAATTGTGACAGGATCAGCAGACTGTTGAGCGGTGTCCGAAGTTCATGCGACATATTCGCCAGGAATTCGGATTTGTATTTGCTGGTCATCGACAGCTGCATAGCTTGCTGTTCCAGTTGCGTTTTCGTTTTCTCAATTTCGTCATTTTTCTCTTCGACTTCACGAACCTGCTCTTCAAGTGCACGAGTCTTGGCAATCAGCTCGGTATTAAAATGCTCAAGCTCTTCCTGCTGACGCTGCAGCAGTTCTTCGGAGCGTTTCAGGGCTCCTGTCTGTTCTTCCAGATTTTCATTGGAACGACGCAGTTCTTCCTGCTGTGTCTGCAGTTCCTCCGACTGCACCTGAAGTTCCTCTGTGAGGGCCTGGGATTCACGCAGCAGCTCCTCTACGCGCAGACGGCGGCGAACGTTATTGAGAATAACCCCCAGGTTCATGATGAGCTGAGAGAATAACTGTTTATGCAGATCATTAAAACCTTCAAAAGAAGCCAATTCGACAACGCCAATGAGTTCATCTTCAAAAACGACAGGATAAATCATGATGCTGGTCGCACGAGTAGAGCCTGAAGCCGAACCAATGTGCACATAATCTTCAGGTGTATTTTCAAGAATAATCGGTTTCATATCAAGAGCCACCTGGCCAATTAACCCTTCACCGACACGGTATACTTCCTTACCAATGGCCTCATTCTCTTCAAAGGCGTATGCCCCATATCGTCTCAATTCATCGGGGTGTTTCTCTTCATCAATCAAGTATGCCACGCCGAGCTGTGCTCCAAGTACCGGAGTAAACTCGCTGATAAACATTTGCGATATCTGACGAATTGAACCAATGCCGCGCAGCAGTTCAGGCACTCTGGCTATGTTGGAGCTCATCCAGTTCTGATCCTGTTGTGCCTGCATATAAGCTTTCTCAATTTCCAGTTTTTCTTCCAGATCAGCAGATACATCTTTGAAAACACTGGCAATTTGCCCGATCTCGTCCGTGGACTTGACCTGAATACGTCTGATGGTACGATATCGACCTTTGCCGAAGCTTGTAATCATCATAGACACCGTATTCAACCCTCGTGTTATGCTTGGAAGTACCCACAGGATCACACCAAGGGCAAGCAGAAGACCAGCAACCATGATGCCTACGGTGATCTGAACAGCACGGTTGAATTCCTCGTTCGCCTGTTTGATTTCCGCATCAATCTCCTGATCCTGAAAACGGGAGAGTGAATTTAAACTATCGACAGCTTCCTGCTGTACAGCGAGCCCTGTTGAATTACGGTAGTTATTGGCATCTTCTAGGCGACCTTGGGATAAGAGGCTCAGCTGTCTTGATGAGTACGTGCCATACGCTTCCCAAGCTTCATCTACACGGTCAACCAATTGATGTTCACCTGCGCTATCTGCACGTTCACGTACTTCCTTAAGGTATCCTTCTCCCCGTTCTTCCATTTCCTTGAGTTGTCCATCGGCGGCACTAATCGAATTGTTCGGGTTAAGCAACAAGTTAGTCAGCAGTTTGCCTATATCATTGACCTCTCCACGTACAGATGAGGTGTTCCTAACCTTTAGATAACGATCCTGATACATCTGATCGATCTGTTCGTTGGCACTATTCATGCGCTCGTAACTCACAAACGTAAGCACAAGCAAAATAGCCATAAGAGCAGTAAAGCCAATCAGCAGTTTATTCCTGATCTTCATTCAGCTTCCGCCCCTTTATTTAATGTAATCCACACCAAGCATTTATCATCATCTCGCTCTTGGGGAATCTCGTCATCAAAGAACAGTGCCTGCATGTGAGCTTCATTCCATTCATGTGAGCCCTTCAGTTGTTCTTTGAGGAAGTCCAGTTGCTCTTCCTGATCTCCTTGAACGGCCTCAAGCAGACCATCGGTATAAAGTGCAATATGCCCGTCACCCTTATAGTGGATGGTCTGTGGTTCAATATCCATCTTGTCGAACAAACCTACCGGACAACATACAGAATCAAATGTCGTTACACTTCCATCTTCCTGGAAAAACAGTGCCGGCGGATGCCCCGCGTTGACATAATCAATGCGCTTCATTCGGGTATCTATCACCAGGTATATCGCTGTAAAGTAGTACTGTACCAGCTGCTTCTCCAGATGCAGCTGGTTAAAGCGACGGTTCAGCTCCTGAATCACCTTTTCGGGATCTACGTACGTCGTAACCGTATCCTTCAATACCGAAGCAATAAACATGGTAAATAAAGAAGAAGAAATACCGTGCCCCATCATATCCAGCAGCAATACGCCATAGCGGCCTTCACCAAGCGGATACCATGAGTAGAGATCTCCTGCCAGTTCAAAAGAAGGTTTATAGATGGCATTCACATGGAACAACGGCTCTTCAATTGCCGGACTTAATACTGCATTCTGCACCATAGCAGCCAGCTTAAGCTCATCCTGAATGCGTTGGTCGCGTTCCTTATGCCAGTCCTTCTCCTGCTTCAAACGGAGAGCCAGCCGAATTCGAGCCATCAGCTCCACCTTGTTAATCGGTTTGGTTACATAATCTGACGCTCCCGCATCCAATGCTTCGGCAAGTTTCTTGGAGTCACCGATTGCTGTAACCATAATAATAGGAATATCCTTCAGATTTTCGAATTTCTGCACAATACTACAGGCTTCGATCCCATCCATTTCCGGCATCATCATATCTAGCAAAATCAGGTCAATATCCGACGGTCTGGGACGAAGTTCGTTGTTTTCCTCCCCTATCCCCAATACTTCAAACATTTCCATGGCTGAACTTGCCGTTAAAATGTCACGATAGTTCTCTTTTTTCAGAATTTCTCGAATAATAATGACATTCGTCGGATTGTCGTCAACAATAAGTATTTTCATTTCTATCTCCCTTATCTGTGGCGTTCCGTTCCGGGTTTGTCGATTTTTATCAAGTCATGTAACAACCCAAAAAATACATTTTTCGCGATCAATACAGCGGTAGACATAATATTTCCTACTATAACTATAATCGTAAAAGCAAAAAACTTCTATCAGTAAATGGCACCACCACAGGAAAAAACACCTGCTCGCCGCCCTGTTTTTGCTGCGTTCTGATCCCGCTTCCAAACTCGCAAAAACATAGATAAGGAATGGGGATATCCCCATTCCTTATCTATGTTTTTGAACCTGAAGCTCGTCCTGTTCAGGATGCTTCAGTTACCATTTGAACCAATTAATCCTTCTTCTTGGCAATAACAAGCACTTTGCCTTTATCGAGTTCACTCTCGTAAAAGTCTGCCTCAGCTTCTGTAAAGCCCATCGATACAATTTTGGCCCGGAGTTCATCACCACGTGATCGGAACAAATTCGCCATGGAGTCGAATACGCCTTCTTCCTTGATACCTATTTCCTTGGCATCGGCTGTATCGGCAATTCGATCCGTACGATCCTTCTCGTGGGCCAGAACGAAGATGTGATCAGCAAGGTAACCGGTATGCTGCAGTTCTTTCACCGCTTCTACCGCTTGAACTCCGTTTTCTACCACTTTTGCATAAGCTTGCGCATTGGTTGAATTCATCGTCTCCACTCTCCTCTGATAATCTTCTTTTCGAGCTACTTCTAATATATAACCTTGCCCTATAGGTTTGAAACGCTTCTTTAATAAGAAACCATTTCTCCTCTACTGGAGATGATCCTCAAAAAGATCGATTCCATCAATCTGCTCGGAACCGGGCTTGATATAAACCTTAATGGCCTGATTACCCCGCAGATATACTTCTCCATCTTCAGCCACCACATAAGGCTCACCCAAAACTTGGCGGATGGATTCAACATTCATGTCAATCCACTGCTGATTGAGTTTCAACCGATCCTCGGTTCCATCAATGTGGATATACTGGATCTCTCCGGTATCATCACAGAGTCCAACCTTGACATCCGCAAACTCATATTCGGGACAACCCAGATATGGATCTGCTTTTTTATGAAGGGGCTGACCCTTCTCTGCTAAAATATGACCTTTGCTGTCCTCCAGAGAAATGCCATTCAGAGTCTGAAAATGCCGAACCGGTCCGGATCGATCAGCAGCCAGATTGACCTCTGGCACTTCTTCTTCCACTACCGTCCATTGCATATCTTGAGCAGCAGGTACTGCTGCCGGTTGAACGGAAAAGGGAGAAATTACGCTAAACATAACAAGCAGTAGTTTCATCATGATTCTCACCCTTTCATCAAGTTCAGTTCATCACCGCTCTGATAGACACTCAGGATTACACAGCGGTCATGTTATTTACGCATACGTTGCCAAACATTTGCCGCCAGATCAATGTACTTCACCCAGTTTTTACCACCCTTTGGTGCATCATTATATGTAGCCTGATAACTTTGCAGGGTTCGATCCGTAGATGTAGCAGGCGTTGTCTGTACTTTGGCTACCTCTGCACGTTTGTTTTGCTTTTCTTGATGGTTACGTTTGGTTTGAAATTTAGCGATCATCGTAGTGGATACCTGTTTGGCAGCCTCGGTCACCTCATTCAAAACCTCACCCAAATTCTGTACCGATTCCATTACAGGATCGATTTGTTTCATTTTGTGCTGCACATCAACTGTAATATCATTGGCATGCCTTACCGTCTGTTTTACTTCATAACTCAGTTCATCAATCGTTTTCTGAACTTCCTGGAGTGTCTTGGACACGTTGTCCAATGAGCCCTGAGCAGATTTCAATGTACGAATCAAAAAGAAAACCAGCACAGCAAACGCCACCGCAATCAAGGCAACACTAATTTGATAGATCATAGAAGAACCTCGCTTTCTCATATACATCGTTTTGTTATTGCTATAGTTACCCGACCATTTCAGACGCGAAACAAAATTAGAACGAACTTTAACCTTTCCTGTTTTTGGGAAATGTATGGATGTTTCATTGCAAAATCCCTAGGTTAAAGAACAACTACACACGGCGGCGGAATGAACATCGCTGACCCATATTCCTAAAACGAAAGGATGAATACTCATGTTGAAATGGTCTGTACTATTTCTGATTATTGCACTTGTTGCAGGGATTTTCGGATTTTTCGGTATTGTTGAGGCAGCTGCTTCCATTGCCAAAGTCCTCTTCTTCATCTTTGTTGTATTGTTTGTAATCTCCCTGATTACCGGACGCAGCCGAATGCGATGAATCAAGTTTCTCTTGATCAAATCTTCATCAGATTACATACAAAAGCCTAGCGTGCTTGCAAAAGCCGTTAGGCTTTTGTTATGCGTCCGCCTCTTTTGCATCGATTGTCTCAGGGCACAAGGTCCCCCATCTAATTATTATGTATTACACTCCTTTCTTCCCTATTCCATCCGCATTTCGTTTCAAACCGGTTATTTATCCAACAAACAGGACTTTTTTTACATAGTCAGCCCGGTTTTCTCCCACTGAAGTCTGATATTTACAAGCTTCCCTTATACCCACAATTGCTCCGGTTGACTCAGGAGAATTAAAGAAAATATTGTTAAAATATTGATTCATAAGTGTGGTTGCTTGGTTACTTTTAACACAGAACAACAAATTACATACCTAACTCGAGGAGGAAAACAAATGAAAAAAATCGTAAGTTTTGCCGCTGCTTTGACTTTGATGGGTTCAATGGCTGCTGCTGCCGGTGCTGAGGAAGCGGTTACTGGAACAGTAACTCCAGAGACAGCAACAGAGGCAACAACAACAACTCCTGAAACAACACCGGCTGTTGAAGTGAACAAACCGGTTGTAGAAACAGTTGAAGGTACAGCAGAGACGGTTACCGGCGCAACTTATGGCACGGATGATGACAAAATCTTTGACGAGCCTGTTGTAAAACCAGGTGACGAGGTTCTTGTACCTACCATGCTGCTCAACCTTCTGGAGCGCACTTGGTTCTACGATGCACCTAACGGCAAACCAATCGGTGCACTGGGTGCCCAAGTTATCGATACAACGGGTGAAGTTGTAGACGGTTTCGATGGCGGCGAATGGGTGCAAGTTTACACTTGGAAAGGCAAAGCCTGGATCCACGTTGCCATTCAATAGTATCGTATAATCGTTCTAAACATAAGTAAAGAGGACAGCGCTCATAGCGACTGTCCTCTTTTTATGAAAAACAACTATCTTCCTCTGATCATTCATGTATGTTCTGCCAAATCTTCCATTCTCGGCTCAACGTGAACGTGAACATGCATAATATTGTGCGACCGCTTCAGTCGTTCCTCCACTTGGTCACAGATCTGATGACCTTCAATTAAACTAAGCCCGCCATCCACTTCAATGACTACATCCACAAGGACATGACTCCCATGTACACGTGCCTTGACGTCCTTGATCATTTCCACTCCAGGAACCCGGGCTACAGATGATCTAAGATCAGTTAATTGATCTTGATCGAATCCGTCAGTTAAGCGATGCGTAGAATCACGGAATATTTCCCAGGCCGTTTTGCAAATCAGAAGCCCTACAGCAATTGCAGCTACCTTGTCCAACCACGGTAATCCAAATTGGGCACCCACAATGCCGACCGCGGCTCCGATACTCACCCAGGCATCTGACCGATTGTCCTTGGCCGCAGCCATAAGGGCCTGATTGTTAATCTGCAGAGCCAAGCGATGATTATATCGGTATACGCCCAGCATAACCACCGCACAGATCCCAGCCACAGCTGCAGACCACAGGTTAGGTGCTGCGAAGTCCCCCTCATACCATGAACGTACTGCTTCAACTAATACCTGAAGTCCAACCATGGCCATAATGAAGGAAGCAATCAAAGCAGCAACGGTCTCGGCTCTGAAATGCCCATAAGCATGATCTGAATCGGGCGGTTTCTGGGAAATCCGAAGTCCAATCAATACGGCAACCGAAGCAACAATATCCGTAAGGTTATTAAAACCATCTGCCAGCAATGCGCTGGAAGCGAATAAATATCCACAGATTAGCTTAAAGGCGGATAAGATCAGATAGGCTGCGATGCTGACCCAAGCCCCCCGCTCCCCTTTACGTATTTCTTCATAAGCGTTCAAACCGGGCGACACTCCTTTTACGTTTCGTATTACGGTTTTTCCATGGTACCAAATGCCACCCTTGTGGGTCTATAGAAACAGTGTTGCCAAGTTGCATGGCTGTAGGGAAGCCGAAACAAAGTTGCCAAGCTGCATGGCTGTAGGCTTAGAGAAAAAAAGTTGGCCCAGTCAAAAAGTGAAAGATCCCTGCTTATTATCATGTTGCCCTTGTGGGGCTTTTGCAAAACGTATAAAATAGGTACATCCCGTCCAATTCGGACGGCTTAACTGTAAGACCGGGAGGGAAACAATGATGAGCGAAAACACTGAACCGAAAAAAATCAGTTTGCAGGATGCCATACGCCAGAAACTGGCGCAGAAGAAACAACAGGCGAACTCTGGTAACCAATCCAGTGCCTATTTTGAAGGCGGACCCAAAGCGATGAAGAGCCAAAACAATAAAAAGCCCAACAATCAGCGCCGCCGTACAGGTGGATCCTAGAGAAATCTCGGATCTGCTTATGCAAGACAAAGAACCGCAACCTCCTTCAACAGGGATTGCGGTTCTTTTTTATTATCATGGAGTTCAGAACCCCATCATTCTATTTAATTTAAGCTTCAACTGGATACATTTTGTTACGCAGCTCTTTAATTTCGTCACTTTCCAGATATTCATCATAGCTCATTTGGCGATCAATAATGCCATTTGGCGTAATTTCGATAATCCGGTTGGCAATCGTTTGGATGAACTGATGGTCATGGGAAGTGAACAGCATGGTGCCGTCGAAATCGATCAGACCATTATTCAGTGCCGTGATGGATTCGAGATCCAAGTGGTTCGTTGGCTCATCCAGAATGAGTACGTTCGCACCGGTTTGCATCATTTTCGCCAGCATACAGCGCACTTTCTCTCCCCCGGACAATACACTCGCCTTTTTGAGCGCTTCTTCACCGGAGAACAGCATGCGGCCCAGGAACCCACGCAGATACGTTTCATCCTGATCTTTGGAATACTGGCGCAACCATTCCACCAGATTCATCTCTACGCCGTCGAAGTATTTGGAGTTATCTTTCGGGAAGTACGCCTGGGTTGTCGTTACCCCCCAAGTATATTCGCCGCTTTCTGCTTCCGCTTCTCCCATTAGAACATCAAACAGAAGAGATTTAGCATTCCCGTTAGGTCCAACAAAAGCAATTTTATCTCCTTTGTTTACCACGAAGCTGATATCATTAAGCATGTTCTCGCCTTCAACCGATTTGCTTACACGGTCAACAGTCAACAATTGCTTGCCTGCCTCACGCTCAGGTTTGAAGTTAATGAACGGGTATTTACGGTTTGAAGGACGAAGGTCATCCAGCGTAATTTTATCGAGCTGCTTCTTACGCGAAGTGGCTTGCTTCGATTTAGACGCATTGGCCGAGAAGCGTTGGATAAAGGCTTGCAGCTCTTTAATCTTTTCTTCTTTTTTCTTGTTAGCATCACGCTGCAAAGCGAGCGCCAATTGGCTGGACTCGTACCAGAAGTCATAGTTACCTACGTACAGCTGGATTTTACCGAAATCGATATCTGCAATGTGCGTACATACTTTATTCAAGAAGTGACGGTCATGGGATACAACAATAACTGTACCTTCATAGTCCATCAGGAAGTTCTCGAGCCATTGAATGGATTCAAGATCCAAGTGGTTGGTAGGCTCATCGAGCAGCAGGTTGTTTGGACGACCAAACAATGCCTGTGCCAGCAAGACACGAACTTTCTCGTTACCGCTCAGCTCGGTCATCTTCTTCTCATGCATATCACGATCGATACCGAGACCGATCAGGAGTGCCGCTGCATCCGGCTCAGCATCCCAGCCATTCAGCTCGGCGAATTCACCTTCAAGCTCACCTGCACGCAGACCATCTTCTTCTGTAAAGTCCGCTTTGGCATACAGCGCATCCTTCTCTTTCATGATGGAGTAGAGACGGCTGTGACCCATAATTACGGTTTCGAGAACCGGGTACTCATCATATTCAAAGTGGTTTTGCTTCAAAACGGCCATACGTTCGCCCGGGGTGATGTGCACCTCTCCCGAGTTTGCTTCAATTTCACCGGACAAAATTTTCAGGAATGTTGATTTGCCGGCTCCGTTGGCGCCGATCAGGCCATAACAGTTGCCTGGCGTGAATTTGATATTTACATCTTCAAAAAGTGCACGTTTTCCGTAGCGGAGCGTGATGCCGCTTGTACTAATCATTAAGCATACCATCCTTTATTTTAATAATCTGCTACTGCATTCATAGCAATCATGGATTCAATATCCCGTAGCCTATTCTGGCACCATATTATAACACAAAAAAGCGGCAAATTCGAAAATTAGCCGCTTTTTACTCGTTAAAGTTTTGGTAATTGTGCAATTGCTGCGGATATACCCTTACCTTAGCATATTTAGCCCTCTTTTGTTAGCTCTTTCTATGATCCTCGTGACGAATACGCAGGGTCTCACCGTGTCCAAGCACCCGAATTCGTTCTTTGTGGATTCCGAGTCGTTCACGCTCGACTTCCAGCCGATCCAGTGCTTCCTTGGGTGTATCATCCGCGAGTTTAAACGTGCCATAATGCATCGGGACCATAAGCTGTGAACCGGACTCCACGAATCCTTTCAGCGCTTCTTCCGGCGTCACGTGCTGGGACGTCATAAACCATTCGGGGTCATAGGCACCAATCGGCATTAAGGTAACACCGATATCAAAGCGTTCACCAATCGTTTTGAACCCCTGAAAGTATCCGGTATCACCAACAAAATACAAAACAGGCGGTCCCTCTGGTTGCTGTGACGTCTGCGTTCTTAATTCCGAGGATGGTTCGATCTGTTCACTTGCAGCTGCACTCTCTTCGGACGAAGTCGTCAGCGCATGATGCTGCTCCAATACATATCCGCCCCAGTGGGACGTATTCGTATCAAATAACGTCCGGCGGGTCCAGTGCTGTGCCGGGACAAAGGTGATTTTGACGCCGCCGAGTACGATATGCTCCCACCACTTCATCTCTTGGCAGCGATGGAAGCCCTTGCGTACCATTTTTCGTTTAAGCCCATCCGGTACAATAAGCAAGGTTTTGGCGGTAACCAACTTCCGCAATGAAGCTAGATGCAAATGATCATAGTGCGAATGGGAGATCAGGATGACATCCAGCGGTGGAATATCTTGAATCGGAATACCAGGGGGACCCAGTCTCCGTTGAAATCCCATTTTCTCGGCCCACACGGGGTCAGTCACGATGTTCAGTCCATAATATTGAATAAAAAAAGTGGAGTGACCGATCCAGGTGATGGTCGTTTCATCCCGATTACCATGCAGATAATCCAGCTCAGGCGGGTGTTTGGGCACGGTATACGAATAATCCTTCACCTTGCTCCGCCGCTGCTCCCTCCACTGCTTGAATTCCTTCAACGTTTTGTCTGTACTTACATTATCAATGTTGTTATAACGGATTTTCGGCATGAAAGGGTCCTCCTCCCTTCCTAATATCTTAACCCAACCTTAGCCTTTTTGAAAAAAGCGAGCGGATTAATCTTTGGGGTTTTTGCACACTGCCAGATACACGAACAGAAACGCAATCGCAGCAACAATAATTAGCGGCGGTGCATACATGATCGTGAATTCTTCAAAGAAGCTCAAACCCGTTATCCCCGGAATGCCTGTTGCACCTTCCAGATTCATGAGGTTCATCCTTTCTTTTTACCCGATTGGCCACGGACGTAATTCGCATCAAACAGGAACAGCTTCATGATGAGGATCAGCGATGGAATCAGCACCAGCAGACCGAGACTGAATGCCGTAATGAGGGCAATCCCCATCGTCCGGTTGGTAAAGCTGTCATAGATGTTAATGTAGGGATACAGGATGTATGGCAGATGTGACCTCCCGTATCCATACCAGGCGAAGGCAAATTGCAGCATCACGGCGATAAAGCACCACCCAAGGTACTTTCGCTTCCATACGAGAGAGACCGCAATAACAAAACAAATAAACGAAGCAATAAACATCCACGATATATTGACCATTTGCTCAAAGTGCACGGGATTCTGTTTGTTAATCTGCAAGAACGCCAGGAAGCTGGCAAAGATCGTGGGCAAGCTCCACAGCAGCGCGTATTCCCTCAGCACTTCAAATGCGGCCTCATCTTCGGCCCTCTTGGCATAATAGGACAGAAACATCGCCGAAATATATAGCACACTTACAAGTGCAAGCAGTACGACCGACCAGGTATATGGATTCGTCAGAAATTCACCCCAGCGGAAAAATACCTGCTCTCCAACCTGCTCAATAATTCCGCCCTCTGAAATGGCCAAAATCGTGGAGAAGACAGCCGGTATCAATAATCCCGTTGCACCATATAAGGCCATGTAGATGCGACTGTTTTTACCATGATTGCCATAGGTATTGTACGCGTAGTAGACCCCCCGAATAGCTAACAGCACAATGGCCAGGGAGCCGGGAACCAGAAGAGCTGTTCCATAATAAAAGGCACTATCCGGATAGAATCCCACCAAACCTACTACGAAAAAGATCAAGAACACATTCGTCACTTCCCACACCGGCGACAGGTAGCGCTGAATAATGTTATGGATTTTGTTCTCGTGACCTGTGAGCAAGCTATAGAAACTGAAAAATCCCGCTCCAAAATCGATGGAAGCCACAATCAGATATCCAAACAAAAATGTCCATAATATCGCGATGCCTGCAATTTCAAAGCTCAATGGACGATCCCTCCCTCAAGTCCGAGCGACTCCAGCTCTTTCTCGGCTTCCTTATTCCGGAACAGCTTGCTGAGCACCCGAATAGCAGAAAAACAAAGGACCAGATATAACAGGATGAACAGAACAAGCATCCATCCTACCGAAGTAGAGGTAGTAGCTGCTTCCGACACTTTCATGTATCCCCGCAGAATCCACGGCTGCCTGCCAACCTCGGCGAACATCCACCCCAGCTCAATGGCGATCATGGCCAGCGGACCGAGAAAAACGATACCGAGCAGAAGCCATTTGGGATACGGCTTTCGTCCAGGAAGCCAGCGGCGGAACACATACAGGACAGGAATCAGCAGGATGATCACACCTGTTGTTACCTTCAGATCAAACATGTAATGAATGGACAACGGCGGCCGCAGATCAGCAGGGTACTCTTCCAGTCCCTTCACTTCAGTGTCCAGGCGATTTCCAGCGAGAATACTGAGCGCATATGGAATTTCAATCGCATATTTCACCTCATTATTCTCGTCAAGTATTCCGCCATAGACGAGCGGGGCTTCCTTCATGGTCTTGAAATGCCATTCCGCCGCTGCCAGCTTCTCCGGCTGGTATTTGGCCAGAAACTTGCCCGAGGAGTCGCCAAGCATGACTGTACTAACCGCAAATACAAGGGCACATACCGTAGTGAGCTTAAGTGCTTTTTTGTAATAGACATGGTCACGGCCACGCAGCAGACTGAACGCAGCGATGCCTGCAAGAACACCGGCACTGAGCGTATACGAGGATCCCAGCACATGCGAAACCTTGGTGGGCGTAGCCGGGTTCAGCATGGCTGCAATCGGGTGGATATCCTTCATGATGCCATTTATCAAGGTAAAGCCTTGAGGCTGGTTCATGAAGGAGTTCACGGTTGTAATAAATATTGCCGAAGCGGAAGATCCCAATGCTACCGGAATGAGCAGGAGCATGTGGGTATATTTCTTCTTGAACCGATCCCATGTATACAGGTAGATTCCCAGAAAGATCGCCTCCACGAAAAAGGCGAACGTCTCCATAAACAGCGGCAGCGCGATCGCCTGACCCGCCACTCGCATAAACATCGGCCAAAGTAGGCTAAGCTGCAGACCGATGGAGGTTCCGGTGACGACACCTACGGCCACGGTGATGACAAACCCCCGCGCCCATCTACGTGCCAGCAAGGTGTAATGAATATCGTTTGTTCGAAGCCCCCGCCATTCGGCCAGCGCAATCATTAGCGGAACGCCTACGCCGATGGAGGCGAATATAATATGTACAGCCAAGGTTAGACCGGTCAAAATCCGGCTGAGCAGAACAGGGTCCAGCGATGACATGGGTTACACTCCTCTTCAACATGATGTACAGCTTCACGTACCTGCTTGTCCAAACAACTCAATAACTCATGATACGCATAATACTTTTCACAACGGCATACAGTACGACCACTGCTGCGACCAGGCAGACAATAATGAGCGTTTTCTCCTGTTTGCGAAACATATACCTGCCATCCTCCTTTTGATCCGATGCAAATTATGGCGCTATAGACAGTTTGCAAAAGATCATGATTTTTTATCCTGAATATTTGAAAAACAAAAAAAACCTCTATCTTCAGCACATGGTTCACTGAAAATAAAGGCCTGAGTATGTTGTATCCATCCAGTTCGCGACTACGGGCATCCTGAACAAATCTCTGTTTTAGAGGAGATCCTCCTGCTTGGGCAATCGCACTTTGAAGGTGCTGCCTTTGCCCGTTGCGGATATAAACGTAAGTGTCCCCTGATGATCTTCCACAATTTTGCGTGAAATATACAGCCCGAGTCCAGTTCCGCCGATCTGCCTGTGGTCTGAGTTATCGACACGATAAAACTTCGTAAACAGCATATCCTGCACATTCTCCGGAATGCCTATTCCGTAATCACGCACATCGATGCATATCCACTCATTTTCTTCCCAAAGGGTGATGTCTATCCGTTCCGTTCCAGGTGAATACTTGACTGCATTGCCAATCAGGTTATGGAGTACCTGGACCATCCGATTCTGGTCCGCATAGGCAAAGAAGTCGCCGTTGAAGGCATGCACATGAATGCGCTGAATGGATTTGATATTCCATTGCTCTGCTACCCCCTCCACCAATTCGAGCAGAGGTACATAGGTCATGTGATAAGTCATGCCTTCGTTGTCCAGACGCTGGATATCCAGTACATCCTCAAGCAGGCTGCTTAAACGACTGCCCTCCGACGAGATCGTTTCCATAAACTCCTGTCGCTGTGAAGCGGGTAAATCATACATCATCATTAATTCTACATAACCCATAATGGTTGCTACTGGAGTCCTCAGCTCATGGGATACCACGCTAATTAACTCGTTTTTCATTCGATTCAGGCGTTCTTCTTCCGTACGGTCACGGAACACAAGCAGGAACCCATGGTTTTTCCCAGGCACATCCACTTGCTTGATATAGAGGGAAAACACACTTTTCTCCTTGTTATTGAAACTGAATTCAGTCTCCACGAAAGCACGTTCCCCGTGCAAAAATGCCCTCGTTTGATCCACCAGATTGAAGTCATCTGTCAGGACAACCTTATCCATGGCTTGGGCAAATTCTTCGATGGATCTGCCCAGGAAGTCACCAAGGCCAAACATTTCCTCAACCCTTCGGTTAACGATGGTAATCGTGCCGGAGCGATCTGACATGACAAGCCCTTCCCGAACTGATTCAATAAAGTGTTCACTGATATCACGCTGTTCCTGAATCGCGATTTTCTCGTTAAACAGCTCTGCATTCAGTTTCTCCAGCGCGAGTGCATGACGCACACGCTCTTCTTCTGCTCGTGTTTTATCGGTGATATCTTTAATAAACAAGTTATAGAGCGTCTCATTGTTGCCCAGCTGAATTTCTACTATTTTGTATTCAATCGGGAAAACCGAACCATCTCTACGGATGCCTGAAATCTCCTCGACATTGGCATGCCGTTTGCCCCGGATATATTCGTATCGCTCCAGCATTTCCTTGATCTCCATGCAACTCGCCCCCTGAAAAAGAGACGGTGCATCGGTCTTGCAGATGACCTCTTCCCGTTTCAATCCAAACATTCTTTCCGCTTCGGGGTTGAACTCAATGATCAATCCGTTGGGGTCCACAGCAATAATGGCGTCAATGGATGAATCGATAATGGCGCGTTTGATTTCTTCACTATTTTTCAGTTCCTTGGTCCGTGCACGGACCCTGTCCTCCAGCGTCAATTTGTCCTGACGAATCTGTTCGAATTGTTCTAGCAGAACATCTGCCATTTTGCGCAGATTGCCAATCAGGATTTGAACTTCGGTGACATGGCTTGTCGGCCAATTCATTTTGCCTTTTCGAAATAATAACCTTGGGAGTAAACCGGTCATCCGAGTAAGCCTGATCAAAGGACTTACCACCTTTCTGCTTAATGGAGCAGCCACAACCATCGACGTTACAAAAATGAGAAACAGACTTTGAAGTGTGGTCAGATAGATGGATTCAATCCGTGGATAATAATTGGCCGAACTTGTTTCCACGAAGACATGGTAAGAAGTATCTGACTCCACATCTGCTTTATAGATAAATGAGGCATTTTTCCAATAGGTAAGTGCATCGCTGTAATAAGCATCTCCTGAACGAAAGATAATGGAGGACTCTCCCTCCTTCAGGTAACGATAATTGCTTGTATTCAGATATTCGCCAATTTGTATGTTATCCTGCCCGGAAGCAATCACGCGATCATTTTTATCCAGAATAATTACGTTCACATCCAATAGATGATGATAACGCTCCATGCTCTGCTGCATATTTTGAACTGTTAAATATCGTTCATCCAGATCCTGAGTCACCGCATTTGCCGCATGTTTCATATTTAATATAATCGTTTCATGAATTTGACTTAACTGCCTGCGGCTATCTGCAGATAAAAGAAACAGGGAGACAACAACAACAAACACGACCACATATTTAAACGCAATTCGGCTTAGCGGGATGGTTCCTGTCCTTTTCGATGGATGCTCGCCGTTGGTGATCCAGAAGTCCACGATTAATCCAGCAATTAGCGCGTTAACCATACTGACCACGGCAATATGCATATATGCATACTTTAATTCATCCAGATTCATGTTCAGGATATAATGCCCATACCCCAAGACAGGCAGTAACATAACGACCCAAAATACGGCATTGGCCTTCATAATACTTCCGTTCTTCCAACGGATCTGCCATCCGAGCATCCAGACCAATTCAATGAAATGTGCACAGATCATATATAAACTATGGGCAGTTGGCCCCGTATACAACAGGTGTAATGCACTGATTGCTGTTATGGTAATAAACCCGTACACACCACCATGCAAACGCAGGGCAACAAGTGCAGCTGCACTGCCGAACATCAATTGGACACCATAAAATAACGTAAGTGGATAGATGCTCCCCAATGTTCCAAGCACAATCAGTATCACTGTTCCGATCCAGGCAATGCGAAGTTTCTCTATAATCCATTCCAGCATTTTGGTCGTTATTATCCGAAGCATGGACTAAAATCCTCTTGACCTATTTCTTTATTCGTATTTAACAACAACGTTGGTTCCTCCTATAAATGAAAACCGTTCTAACTACTTTTCTTTCCTCAAATCCCCTTGATACATTATACTGTATATATCACAAGCTTTTTTCGTTGGCAAAATTTGATTTATCGGCAAAATAGCCACAGCTATGGTAAAATACTGAAGTTCTTCTTCGGTTTGTACTCTCCTACATATACATCCTATATACTGGAATATAAACATTAAAAAATTTGTGGTATTTCTACACAAAACTCATCTTTTTTTTAGTAATTTCTTAACAAATTCTTTTCATCAGGAGTGTGACCTCTATGTCTATCAAAGTACTTCTTATAGAAGATGAGAAAAATCTGGCTGACATGATTGCTTTCTTTCTTGAGGAGGAAGGATACATAACAGAGCGGGTTCATCACGCCCGTGAAGCACTTCAACTTTTCCCACGGTTCGGACCGGATATTGTTGTGACTGATCTGATGCTGCCCGAAATGGATGGAAATGATCTGGTAGATGCATTTCGCCAGCATTCCACTGTACCAATTCTCATGATTTCGGCAAGCACAATGCTGAACGACCGACTCCGAGCATTACATAACGGTGCTGATGATTTCCTTTGTAAGCCCTTTAGTCTGAAGGAGCTCGACGCAAGGATCAAGGCATTGCTGCGCAGATCCGCCATTTCTTATCCCGATAAACCAGCAAAAGAGGATAAACCATCAGAAAATACGGGGCATGTGAGCGTAAATGAATATAGACGGACTCTGTTCGTCAACGGAGTAGAAATCGAAGTCACTCATATTGAATTTGAGATCATGAAAGAACTGTACAAAAATCCCGGCAAAGTATTTACCCGCAATGAGCTCATGGACCGAATCAAAGGTTCAGAACGAGCCTATTTGGACCGTACCATTGATGTACACATCTCCAGCTTGCGTAAGAAAATCGAGCCCGACCCCAAAAATCCTCGCTATATCAAGACCGTTTGGGGAACAGGTTATAAATATGTGATTTAATCAAACATCCTTTAGCTAGTGGCTATGCCCTCTCCGTGTGAATTTTTGAATTGACATGGCAGCGGGCATGGCTTCTTCTTGATCCTGAAGCGTGGAGTACAGCCACTTCTGAATGTCCAAATACAGCTGATGTGGTTCATGTTGATTCCAGAGAATCATCTTAATGAGGCCATTACCTGTAATTTGCTGCAAATGCTGTCTGCGAATCAACGAGTGGAAATCTGTAATGACCAGCAGGGGGAGCTGAGGGATAAAGGCACGAATGGCATTGGATGCCGAGACTGCTTGGCTTGCATCCATGTAATCGACAATGCAATAACGCGACCGGCCCCAAGTGGACCTCGAACCCCTCTTCTCGTTTAGTTCTTCGCCTCGAATGCACTCTTCCTGTTCCTCCTCCATCCACTCATTAAACATTTCAATAATATTCTCATAAGCAATACCGCGACTTCCGTCCGAAAGTACTGTTATACGTTCCATAGCTGTAACCTCCAGTTGTCTCATTCTACTTATTGTGCCAATCTTCATTTAAAAATGTTTGTGAGTGAAGATGAAAGAAGTGTTAACAATCTTAGTACTTCTCACACAACTATGTAAGGTTTGTCATCCATTTCGCAGTTTGCCTCCATTCATGTAAAATAGAGATATACCCGTATCTATCACGGGAACTTAAATGACGAATCCGGTACAGGAGGTTATGAACCGATGAATATTGTTTCCATTGAACCAACACCCAGTCCCAATACAATGATGCTTCATCTTGATGAGCGTCTGGAGGACGGGATCCGCAGAACCTACACGCTGGATAATGAACGGTCTGCTCCGGCGTTTATCCGCCAGATGCTCCATATTCCTGGCGTTAAAAGTGTATTTCATACCACGGACTTCGTTGCGCTGGACCGC
Source organism: Paenibacillus pabuli (assembly GCF_039831995.1). Lineage (NCBI taxonomy): Bacteria > Bacillati > Bacillota > Bacilli > Caryophanales > Paenibacillaceae > Paenibacillus > Paenibacillus pabuli. The sequence goes on along the minus strand of NZ_JBDOIO010000004.1, from coordinate 137,401 downwards.
AAGGGGAATGCTGACTGGTCCGTCATCCTGGGAGAAGTCCAGAGCCGACTTGGCCAACAAGGAATGGACCTCGACTGGATTGAATCACAAGATGCATCAGGCGAGCACTTTGGCGAAGCACAGGTATTTATACAGTTTTTCCGCGGTGTTCCGATGCAGATCCGGGTTAAGGCAGGTGCGAAGGAAGAACGAATCTCACTCTCCGATCGGTTCGTTAAGGCCGTTACCGAAGTGGCCAGCGCAACTCTGATCAAGGAACGTAAATTGAGTGATTACGGCGTAAGGTACGGTGAACTGCCCGACATAGCCCGTGAGGTTGAGCAGGAACTGGAGGCAGCCTATCCACCAGAGCGTCTAAAGCAGGTTATCGAACAGGCCATTGCGCATGGTACCAATGCAGAAGAGTTCGTGGAACGCCGCCGCAGGCTGGAAGGTGCCGAACTGGAAGAAGCACTGAGCAGTGAGGATTGGAATGTACGTTACGCAGCTTTTGACGGCATGGAACCTACAGAAGAACGATTGCCGCTTGTGGCCCGTGCTCTGCATGACAGTAAAATGCAGATACGCCGGTTAGCGGTAGTTTATCTTGGTGATATCAAAACGCCGGAAGCCATGGAATTGCTGTATGAGGCGCTCAAGGACAGCTCCCCTGCCGTACGCCGTACCGCTGGAGACACATTGTCCGATATCGGTGACCCGGCGGCAACCGCTGCGATGACGGCTACGCTCACCGACAGCAGCAAACTGGTGCGCTGGCGTGCAGCCCGTTTCTTATACGAAGTGGGAACCGAAGAAGCGGAACAAGCCCTGCGGAAGGCAGCAGACGATCCCGAGTTTGAAGTTAGCCTGCAGGCCAAGATGGCACTCGAGCGAATTGAATCCGGTGAACAGGCTGCCGGTACCGTATGGCAGCAAATGGCCGGACGCAACAAAAAGACGGAATAGTCCTTGTTAAGAGAACATCCAACTTTTGTTATTGCATGATGAAACGAGGAAAGGTATACTGAATGTCTGTTTGAGCAACAGAACATGGCATGTAACGTTCTGCTATTCAATAATTTCATAGACAATAGATACACCTCATCCACGATGATGAGGTAGAGGTCGCGGGTGCGATCAGTAAGCTGAAGGAGGCGCTAAGGAGCCGCTCATGAGATCAGCCGAAAGGTGCACCCGCCGAAGCCTGCTGGACGGTTCCTTACGTTGTCCAGTATGGTTGGGGCTGCTGCCGAAAGGTACAGAACTGTCACAGAGATACACACCAGCCTGCTTGGGTGGTATGAATTCTTCTGTGTTGAGCTATCTTATAACATCTGGGACAGGTGCGGACAATGGATATCAAGACCGCGGGCTGAAGCCTGCGGTCTTTTATGCGTATAGCGCCATTGATCCATATCATCAGTACGCTGAGTGAAGGAGTGTTTTCATTGCAAGACCGCAACAACAAGCAAACAACAACAGACGGTTCCCTGAAAAAAGGATTGCGTGCACGGCATATGACGATGATTGCCCTCGGTGGCTCCATCGGTACTGGACTGTTCCTCGCAAGCGGTACCGCCATCTCCACAGCTGGTCCAGGTGGTGCGTTGATTGCATATGCCGCCGTTGGTATCATGGTTTACTTTCTGATGACAAGCCTTGGAGAACTGGCGACATTTATGCCTGACTCCGGTTCATTCAATACGTATGCCGCTCGTTTCGTCGATCCTGCACTTGGCTTCGCCATGGGCTGGAATTTCTGGTACAACTGGGCTGTTACCATTGCGGCCGAGCTGGCCGCGGCTACGGTACTCATCAAGTATTGGTTCCCTGACAGTTCGTCCATGTTATGGAGCCTGCTATTTCTCGTTCTAATTTTTGCTCTGAATGTTCTGTCTGTTAAAGGTTACGGTGAATCGGAATATTGGTTTGCCATCATCAAAGTCGCTACCGTCATTATCTTTTTGACTGTGGGTGTGCTGATGATCTTCGGTATTATGGGCGGTGAAGCCGTCGGTTTCAGTAACTTTACTGTGGGCGATGCCCCTATCCATGGCGGATTCTTCGCCGTGCTTGGTGTGTTCATGGCTGCCGGGTTCTCCTTCCAGGGTACCGAGCTCATTGGTGTAGCTGCCGGTGAGAGTGAAAATCCGCGTGAAAATGTTCCTCGTGCCATTCGGCAGGTATTCTGGCGGATTCTGATCTTCTACATTTTGGCCATCACGGTAATCAGTTTGATCATCCCGTATACTCATCCGGACCTGCTCAAAGGGGATCTGAACAACATCGGTGTCAGTCCGTTTACGCTGGTATTCGAAAAAGCCGGGCTTGCCATTGCAGCTTCGGTAATGAACGCTGTCATCCTGACCTCTGTGCTGTCTGCAGGAAACTCCGGCATGTATGCTTCAAGCCGGGTCCTCTATGCTCTTGCCCGTGATGGCAAGGCGCCGCGTTTCCTTGGACGATTGAACAAAAAAGGCATTCCGATGAATGCCCTGCTCGTAACTACAGCTGTCGGCATGCTGGCGTTTCTCGCCTCCCTGTTCGGTGACGGTATTGTATATACCTGGCTGCTGAATGCATCCGGCATGTGCGGATTCATCACCTGGCTTGGCATCGCAATCAGCCATTATCGCTTCCGCCGGGCTTATGTTGCCCAAGGCAGGGATTTGAAAGACTTGCCTTATCGTGCACGATGGTTCCCGTTCGGACCGATTTTCGCTTTTGTACTCTGCATCATCGTCATTATCGGTCAGAACTACCAGGCGTTTACGGGCGAACGGATCGACTGGAGCGGAGCACTTGTTGCCTACCTGAGTGTGCCACTGTTCCTGATTCTATGGCTTGGTTACAAATGGATCAAGAAAACCAAAGTGGTCCCGCTGCAGGAATGCGACTTCTCCCCTACGGATTCCTCCGGGCATTAAACTTATAGAAAATCCCCCTGCTTCTGACCGTTCTCTACGGTTTAGAAGCAGGGGGATTTTGTTTGTATACAATTAAGGCGTTATTACATCCGCCCTAATTCATAACGTCCAATTGATCTTCACACGCAGATCTGTCGTATCTTCCATTTTGGACACATAATACGATATGGATTTCATTCCGAGCTGATACAAATTCTGCAAATCTTCAACCAGACTTGCCTCGGTACCCTTATATCTGAAAGTAAGAGTAGTTCCGCCTTCTTTGAGTACATTCTGCACCTTGGTTTCCAATGCGGAATGTCCACTAACCGCATCCTTCTCATCATAGAGCGAATATTCCAGCGCATGATACAGCTTCTGATATGCAGGTGCCTTGCTGCCTCCGCTTTGCATCAAGGTTTGCAGGGCATCCCGGTAGGGAGCTGGTGCAGTCGGATATTTGCCTTTGCCCGACCAGATATGGTCACGTGCCATCTCGTTGTCACTAAGCAAATAATAATTATGACTAACCTTCCCTTTGCGGTCAGGTGTGGGATCATCCCAGGTCGTGTCCATATGGTACCATTTCCCGTCCAGCTTCACGATATTCCACGCGTGGAGCTGATCACCTGCTGTACCTTCCACAATGCGGTTCTCAATACCAACCCGTTCCAGCATGCGATAAGCGAGTAGGGAGTATCCCTGACATACCGTGCTGCCCGTGACAAGTCCATCATATGCCGTGTATTTCTGCAGAGAGGTATCATAGGCGAGATGGAGAACAATCCAGTCATGGATCGCTTTCACCTTCTCATGATTCGTCATGCCAGGTGTGATGATCTCTTTTAATACATTGGTCACTTTGCGGTTAACGTAATCGGTCTGTTCCTTGGTCTCCCGGTAGGACAAATTCACATGGACCTCGGCAGAAACGTTGGAACCTTTATAATTAAAAGCATAACTTTTGACGGTATATTGGATATAGGGATCACTGGTCATTGCTTCATCAATAGAGCTCTGGAGTTGTTTTTTGAGTCCTTTCACATCGCCTTTGTATGTAAATACAAGCTCCTCCGTTCGCTGTGACATGGCTGTAAGCAACGTCTGGCGTAAATCCGTGGTCGTAGATATATCGGATGTGTCCGATGCAGCATACAGCTGATCCAGGTCAACCGTGCGCGGTAAGGCCACAGCAATCAGACAGCCTGCCAGCAATATGGTGATCACTCGTTTCCCGTTTTTGCCCATGAAAGGATACCACCTCTCTTTGCAACATTCTCATGCCTCATTGTATCACAAAAGGATCTGACGTCAGGCTTCTAGTTTTGTCGAAAAGAATCAAAAGAGACCTTCCGCAGAAGGTCTCCCTTGTCTTCAGCAAATAACACCCGTTATGTCCATCCTATGACTTATCAGAGCGGGTTATGCAAGAATACTTCTTAATACAGACGACTGCCTGTCATAAACGAATCCGTCTTGCCCTGTAGCTGGGCCAACCGCTCCAGTACCTGTGACGCTTCGGCTACAGTCACTTTGCGTGCCGGCATGAAACGTCCTTCAATGGAAGGAAGCAATCCCAGCTTCATGCTAAGAGATACCGCACCCTTATTGGTAACCGAATTTGCATCTACAAGGTTCGGCAGATCCGATGGCAAGGTGTAGAAACCAGCCAGCTTCTCGTAACGAAGTATACGGACAAGCAGGACAGCCAGTTCTTCCCGAGTCATCTCATCCTGTGGATTCAGACTGACTTCCGGATCAGCGTCCGCGAGCCAGCGCTGGTCAATTAATGTACGCACTGCCGGATAGTAAGGGCTCTCGGTTGTAATATCCGCGTACAGCTTGTCATTCCCGTTCACAGTGTAATAGATGTCCAGATTCGGGTTAATCGCTCTAGCGAGATAGTTAAACCAATCTCCTCTGGTGATTACCCGATCCGGGAAGACACGTCCCTGCTCGTCAGGAATCAGGACCCCATGCTGGGTCATATTGAGTATTGCATCTTCAGCCACATGACCTGCAATATCACCAGGTGCAGCTTGGGCTCCCGTGTTGGAGGTGTTGTACAAAAACGTCCATTCTCCCGTATTGGCATCAAGTACTTCATAGCCGCCGTAGATCGTTTTGCCATCCCGTGTAGGCATATACGCAAGATTTATTCCCGCTGGAGTGACTTGGCCACTGCTCGTACCGTGTCCACCGTAACGGGAGTATGCCAGAACCAGCTTGAATTCTTCCAGGTAGGCCGCTTTTGCCTCTTCGTAACTGATCGCCGGTTCCTTGCTTGCGGGCAGCTGCTCAGGCGTTGCAGCAAGATTGGCATAAAATTCGCTAATCGTTCCATCCTTCAGGACTTGTACCTGTACCAGATCATCCTTAACCGCAATTCCATTCAGGTAGCGCTGAAAGATAAATGTACGGGCGTCCTCTACCTCAAGCACGCTGGACAGCTTGAACTGTTCCGCAGCATCCGGCACAAGTGCAATAACCGAATTGATTGCAAGTTTCTCGGCCTGCGTACGGGTTACGGACTTGCCTTCATTTTCTCCAGCCGGTTTCTCTTGTTCAGCATCCGGACCCATTCGCTGATACAGGCTATAGCTGTAAATTTGTCCGGTGGTGGCATCCACCTGTGCTGAAATGTCTCGCATGAACATATAGGACATATTCGCGTTTCGGTTGCTCCAGCTCAGACTCCAGACCTGATTGTTCGGACTCCAGTAGCTTCCTTTATTTAACTGGCTGTAATCCAACTTGTATCCTTCCGGAATATCAAAGTTCTTTTTCACCAGGCTCTCCGCCTGTTTGGCATTCAGTCTCTGTCCATTCGCTGGAACAAAAGCGGCAACGCTGCCTTTCAGCGGTTTGTCCTGCTGTACGGTATGCTCGGTGATGGCTTTCCCAGTCATCGCCTCGAACCGTTCCAACGTATTCGCCTCAAGCGGAACCATGCTGGAATCCTTCGGCATATATCCAAGATAGTACTGCTGACCTTGCTTTGAGGACAGGCGGTTTTTCGAAATGTAAGCGAGTTCTACATCGAACTGTTCTTCGAATTGCTGCCTTGCCTTCTCTGCAGGCACAGCCGGTTTTGATGAAGGATATTCCGCTGCGGTCGTATTTCGTGAATAGCCTGTTACCAGGCCACTTTGATCCACACTTATGTAAACCGTTTCCGCCTCAGATAACAAACCATCATGCTTGAGTTGATAAGCGAATTGATATTCCGTTCTGCCAAACAACGATTGCTGCCCCGCCGTTTGGTATAGGTCTCCCAAAGATGCATATGCGTCTTCCTTCAATCCAGGGATTGCCTTGTACAGAAAAGCCACGGCCTGTTCTTCGACTTCATCCTTGGTCAATTTGACTTCCGATCCGGACAACTGCTTATTCAGCAGATCGGATGGTATATGCACACTCAGTACTTCCCCTGTCCCTGCATGTACAGATGCGCTAAACCCCATCGAGTGATTCCCCTCGGTAATCTGGAATCCGATATCCCATGTTTTGTACTCCAGCGGAGGGAATCTGTTATTCGGATCAAATTGCGACGAAGTAATGGTAGCCTTCTTTAACATCGGAAACAGTTTCAATATATTCTCACTGGCTTGCTTGGAGGAGATTTTAGCCCCCTCAGGCACGTCATTGCTAGTCACGTCTAGTTGTTCATTTTCCCCCGGTGCAGCTTCTGTTACCTGTTCTGCTTGTGCTGCTGACACGCTGCCTGCAAACCCTGGAGTCTGCGATGCCAGAAGCAATGCCGCCATGGCTGCTGAAGCAGCTCTGGCTGTCATCATTTTGAATCGAATCTGAAAACTCAAATCTGGACCTCTCCCTTCAATTTCATACATGGATGCATGGAAAATAACCCTGCATGAATATTGCCAGTCTATACTATGATACCATAAGCTTCCTTTTTAATCGTCGTTTTCCCAACAATTTTACAAATGAGAATTTTTGCAAAAGATTTGGAACAGAACAAAAAACGCCAACCAGGTTGGCGTTTCCGCTGTCATCCCGCGTACCATGCAGGCTTGATGGTTATTAGGATTTATTAGAGGCAATATCTGAATCGTCCGTTTTAGCCTTAACCTGGACATGGTTTTTCAAAAAGGGAATGACGGTCTCCCAGAAGACAGGGTCTTCCTCTGAGCAGCTGTGTCCGCCGCTATTCACCCACAAATGCTCGACAGGCGGATCAGCCTTGGACATGAAGTACTCCAGCTCACTTGGCGGGATAAAATTATCTCCCTTGGAGTGCACCATAAGCATGGGCAGCTGAATGCCCTTACGCCTTTCATTCAGCAGCAGAACAGGATCGCGCTGACGGTACGTTTTCAGTGACTCTCCGAGCCTCCAGAACCAGATTCGCGGAATCAACTGAGCCAGTGGGAACAGCGGCAGTCGTCGACGTTTCAGCTCTGAACTGACGATCACTTCAAACTGGGATGGCATTGAATCCGTGATGACTGCCGATACCGGAATATGTTCCGTTACCGCCATGATCGTTCCCAGACCACCAAGCGAATGTCCAAGCACACCGATGGCACCCGGATCGATCTCCGGCCGAGAGGTAGTGTAGCGCAATGCCGAGAGCAGATCGTCACGGAACAGATAGGCCGACGCTGCTTTTACCGGATCACTGGCCCCATGACTCCGAACATCATACATAAAGAGAGCATATCCTGCTTCCCAAATGGGACGTGCGTAACGGAGCACACGTGATCGGTTGGAACCCCAGCCGTGGGCGATAATGATAAGCGGCCAAGGTTTGGGAACGTGGGCTCCAGCCGGAATAAACCATCCGTGAACCCGTCCTCCGCCACTTTCAAAGGTTACATCTTCGAAAGGCATGGGTGGGGTAATCGTTATGGGGATCTTTTTGGGTGTCTGGCTCTTCACCGCCGCCTTCCACAAGCCACCTGCCGTTACGGCAGCAACAGCAATAACCCCACCAATCATCGTTCTGGCTTTCACTGTGCATTTCTCCTCTCCGGCATCTGTCATACCCCTATTCTACGCCAATACCATTAACCCCCTGTTAAACAGCCACATCTTTTATATATACCCAAATGTACATATTGCTCATTGAGTTCACTTACCTTTTGACTCTCGCTGCTTCCACAAATGCATGTGTACATGCAGCAATCTGTTCATGATCTCCCGCATTCAGTGCCTCTCTCGGCAAAAGTGCACTGCCAAGTCCAACTGCCGCGGCACCAGCAGCGTAGTAGTCGGTAATATTATCCAGATTAGCTCCACCCGTTGCAAGCAGCGGAATATGATTGAGTGGCGCCTTGATCTCCCGCAAATACGGCAGCCCCAGACTCGCCATAGGAAATAATTTCACCACACGAGCACCTGCTTCATGGGCAGCTACAATCTCGGTAGGCGTCATGGCACCCGGCCAAATCTCCACCCCATGTTCTACAGCATATTCAATGACAGACAGATCGACATTGGGCGATACCAAAAATTGAGCACCTGCTGCAACGGCTTCCTTGGCCATCTGCACATTAAGGACCGTTCCTGCTCCAACATAAGCCTGACCTTCATGCCGGGTCCGCCAGTCTTCGATAATCTCATGCGCCCCAGGCGTATTGAGCGTTACTTCCATCAGGCGAATTCCTCCGTCTGTCATGCCTTTTCCTGCTGTTATTGCTGCTTCCCGGCTAATGCCTCGAACGATGGCAACCAGCCTCGACTCTAATAGTACTTCCGTCAAATTCATGCGAGCTTCCCCTTGCTTCATAGATTCGGCAGCCGAAGACAGTATTATTATCACCGCTTTTCCGTTAATTCATATTGTAAAACGAATTTATCCTTGATGAAATAAAAAAGCAAAAAACCTCTCTTGTCATCATGGACGAATGTCGGGGAATAACGACCATCCATACCATTACCATAAGAGAGGTTTGGGCCTGAAGTTTAGGCCTCTTCCAGTACACTTCCCTTTTCCAGATCCTTAAAATACCGATCGTTGTAAAGCATGCTGGGGTGTGTAGGATGATATGCCAGAGCAATATCATTATGCTCCTTTGCTTTGACACGATTGCCCATCCGGTCATAACATACACATAGCTGCAAATGGGGCATCCACGTCCAGGCTGCTTCGTTCAGCACGACCATCGGATCTGCTGGACGCACAGCCAGGGTCGCCTGTTCATACCAGAACAGCGCCTTGCGATAGTCTCCACGGTCCGCAAAATAACCGCCCAGACGGCAGCAGATTTCTGCTCTCGGCAGGTCATAGGCAAATGACCTCAGCAGCGCTGAAACTTCCTGTTCTGAGCGACCAAGTGCTGCTTCGCAATCCGCGATTTTCTGGCATGCCGCAATCTGATCCTCCACCCAACCAAGACCCGTATTCAGAAACTTCCCGTAGTATGTAATCGCATCCTCATGCTGTCCATGATCTTTCAGTTCATTGCCAAAGTAATAGAGATCCCGCGGAGAGAAATGCTCTCCAGCTTCCTCACGCCTGCGATAAATCCTCAAGTTGCGGTCTGTGTACTCCTTGTCTTTCTTATGGGTCACCGCAATATCGCTATGCAGCAAATTGCCGCTAACTTCCAGATATTCATGCACTGCACCAATCCAGCGGTAATTTCGATCCCGTCGCACCAGCCGATTCCTTCTCAGACTGTAGGCTACCTTCCCATCTGGCGTGAATGAAAGGTTATAGTCCATGGTAACACTGTCCACGGCAGGATCAAGAGAGCGTTTCAGCTCAATAAACTTCGCCTGATCATTTGGTTCGAACACATCATCAGCATCGAGCCACAGTATGTATTCAGTGGTTGCCTGATCGAAGGCAAAATTGCGCGCAGCTGCAAAATCATCGATCCATTCAAAATCAACGATTCGCTCTGTATATTTGGCCGCAATTTGGCGCGTGCGATCCGTTGATCCGGTATCCACGATCACAATCTCGTCGGCAATGCCGTTCACCGAATCCAGGCATCTCGCGAGGGAAGCCTCTTCATTTTTCACAATCATGCAGAGCGTGATACGAATCGTCTCTTCACCTCGTCTGACCCTGCGATTATATGCAGCAGCACCAGGAAGTTCAGATAATCGGTACATATGATAGGCCGGCAGGTGGGTATCCACGTACAAACGAAAACCGAGTGCCTGAGCTCGAATGCAAAAATGACGATCCTCACCCCAGAACGATACATTCGGAATCTGGTCGAAGGAAACTCCAGCTTCCAGAGCCGTCTTGCGAATGAGCGTACAAGCCCCAAGCCCTCCTACTTCGTAACAGCCTGGCACGCGCAATTGGTTCAGAAAGGCATCGGTTTGCGTGTTCTCATCCAGGATCTCCTTGCCCGCTTCGGATTTCCCACCTTTGCGGTATAGGGCATACTCATCCTGCAGCCATACCTGCGGCATTTCCCTTGTCCCCGGCTGCCAGCGCGTCCAGAAAATATTCGATACAATATCCTTCTGAGCTGAGACAAGCTGTTCCAGCGTCCGGGGATGCAGCACAAGATCAGAATCAATCAGGAAAACAGCGTCGTACTTCTGATCCTTGGCATATTGCAAAATGCGGTTTTTCAGACCGGCTACCCGCCAAATCTGTTCGTCGCGCCAATAATGTCCTCCCTCATCCCTGGTGTATATCCCTTTTTCCTGAGTGGTTCCATCATCGTTATTTGAATCAAATATGGTTCCTTCATGCTGAGATATAAAATCACGGAGAATATTGGACGACGCCTCCTCCTCATTATCGTCTATAAACAAATAGTCCGTCTCCATCGTCGTTCGCTCCAAAAAGGCCAGAGATTCCAAAAATTCGCGGAGTACTGCGGCAGTCTGGCGAACCGGACTGGCAATCAGCACCTTCTCCTTTGGTTTTACCTTCTTCAAATGAGGTCTCCCCCTTCCTTATTCGAACCAGGGCAGCAGCCTTGGGGCTGTATCCAGAATGGATTCATACTGTTCTCTCCAGCCGTATTTGGCATCCGGGTCTAGTGTCTGGTAACGCTCAAATTTGCGTACGCGATCCTCCTCGCGAGCCCAGCCATAATGCTTCACACGAGGCGAATGGCATCCATAGGCAAAATGCTGGATCGTAACCGGAAAACGCCCGCAGTGCTGCGGAGTTTCCTTCCACTCATACGTCCAATCGGAACGATAACGGACGAGAAATGGCCGGTAATATGCATGTGCCTGCCAGTATTGATCCTCCCGGTAGTGCGTATCACTCCACATATCAAACAATCTAAAGTAAATAGCGTCCTCGCTACTTTTCAGGATATGATTCCGCTGCATGCCAAAATCAGCCGTCAGAATCTCATCGGCATCCAGATTTAGAATCCATTCAGGCTCTGTAGCCACCGTTTCCTCCCATTGCTGCTTGCGCAGACTCACTTCATCGGCGAATCGGGACGCCCGATTTTCCACCATGACCAGGGGAATCCCTTCAAGCAGCTCTTTACATAGGGCAACCGTATTATCGGTGCTTCCATCATCTATGATGACCGCACGATCAATCCAAGGCCGGTGCGTTTGCAGCGCCTGGCTAAGATATCGCTGTTCTTCATTGCGTACGATCATGGACAGCGTAATATGTGGTCTGCCGTCTTGCTCACAGTCATTCAAAGCCTCACCCCCGCGTCTTAAGCTGACTTTTACTATCCCTGACTTCTGATATCCGTCTGCAGATGCGAATGGTATATAGGATTGGTTCAGAACATATTAACAGGCTAAAGTTTTTATGAGATAAACCTTTATCTTGGTCTGTCACCGACCTCACCTTAATTTTTCTTTTTTTGGCTTTTTGGGCCTATGCCAACCCTCTATATTAAATCTATGCATATCCCGGATAGGGTTATGTCTGAGAACTCCGTTCTCCATCTACTCCCCACTTACTGGGTTCTCTGTGACTTCAGTTCCTGTCCATATACAACAAAAAAAAGCACCCGCTTCCGCGAGTGCTCTTGTTATTTCATTTGCATATATTGGATGGTTAACGTTGTGAATTAACGGTACTCTGCCAGACGATCATTCAGGCTACGTGTCTGTCCATATACTTCCTGATACAGCGCAAAGAGTCCATCGTAGACCGCTACCGTTTCCGGGTTCGGTACATAGGATTTGGCAGGACGAATGAACGCTGCCGCGCAATCCTGCAAGGAAGGGAACCAGCCGCAGCCATACGCTGCAAGCATTGCCGCGCCCATTGCTGGGCCCTGCTCACTTTCAAGCTTCACAATCGTGGCGTCAAAGATATCCGCCTGCATTTGCAGCCAGGCTTCATTTTTGGCACCGCCCCCGATGGAGATGACCTCATTAACCGTTTTGCCTGCACCACGCAGAATATCGATCGATTCCCGCAGGGAGAATGTAATTCCTTCCATGACTGCCCGCCCAAAGTGTTCCAGCTTATGTCCGGCATCCATGCCGATGAAGCTGCCGCGAATGTTCGCATCTGGATGAGGTGTCCGCTCTCCAACGATATAAGGAGTAAATAACAATCCGTTACTCCCGGCCGGAACCTGATCAATGTCCTGCAAGAGCACATCAAATGATTTGTCCGCTGCAAACGTATCCTTAAACCAGGACAGGCTGTATCCCGCTGCAAGAGTTACCCCCATAATATAGAAGGCATCCTTCTCTCCATGGTTGAAAAAGTGTACTTTACCTTCGAAATCGAGATCTTTGCGTTCTTCGTAAGAAAGCACCACTCCGGACGTACCGATGCTGCACATCGTCTGTCCTTCACTCAGGATACCTGCGCCAATAGCCCCGCACGCATTGTCGGCTCCGCCTGCAAATACTTTGGTTGCAGCAGCAAGACCCGTTTGATCTGCGATCTCAGGCAGCAATGTGCCCACTTCTTCAAACGATTCCACGAGACGTGGACACAGTGAGATCGGCAGTTCAAAAGCTTCCGCAATCTCCTTGCTCCACTGTTTGCCTGCGACGTCCAGCAGCAATGTACCGGCTGCATCCGAATAATCCATGGCATAATCGCCAGTCAGGCGATAACGAACATAGTCCTTCGGCAGCAGGAATAAGGATGCTTGCTGCAGCAGCTCTGGTTCGTTTTCCTGTACCCACAGGATTTTTGGCAGCGTGAAGCCTTCGAGCGCACGGTTCCGGGCGATACTTAACAGTTTAGTATCCAATACTTTCTCAATTCGGCGGCACTGAGCCGTCGTACGTGTATCGTTCCACAGGATGGCATTACGCAGCGGTTTACCCTCCGCATCTACCAGAACGAGTCCATGCATTTGCCCGGAGAAGCTGAGACCCTCAATCTCCGAAGGCTGTACGCCCGAAACTTCCAGCAATTTGCGCAGGGAGACAATGGTCTGTTCTACCCAATCTTCCGGATTCTGCTCACTGTAGCCAGCCTTGGGCTGGTGCAGCGGGTAAGCCTCGGACGCTTCAAACGCCACTTTTCCTTCACGGTTAACCAGCACCGTTTTGACGGCACTGGTTCCCAAATCGACACCAATTACGTAACTCATGGGTATCCCTCGTTTCTTAACATGATTATATAAAAGAAGCTTTATTGAGCATGAGGTCACTTCGTGATCAGAAAACCCTCGGATCGCCGTTATCCCCGGATTTCCTTTATTCCCTTTGAAAAGGGAGAAATCCAGGGATAAGCCTATGCTTCCAAAGCCAGTTTTCTTTCAGAAAACTCTGAGCGAACGCTACCGCTTGCTCGGGTCCTTTCTGCTCACTCCGTTCGGGTATCAAAAAACCGCCCCCGCCTTCCCAGGGGAAAGTCGGGGACGGTCCGAATGTCATGCCTGTTCAACGTCCATGGTACAAGCTATTGCATACAGGGACAGAGTCCCCAGCCGAGCTTATACAAGTTGATTCCGGTATTAGTCAGCCAAGATGTATTGGTTGAGTTTTGCTCTCAGCAATTCTTGACGACCGGATTGGTTTTTGCGTGGGCTTTCGTTGTTCAGTGCGTATTCTGCAAGGGAAGCCAGAGTCGCTTTGCCTGCAACAACCTCAGCACCGATACCTTCTTTGAAGCTGCTGTAACGTTTTTCGATGAAGTCATCGAATACGCGATCTTCGATCAATTTCGCAGCTACTTTCAGACCTTTAGCGTACGTATCCATACCTGCGATGTGAGCCAGGAACAGATCGTCTGCTTCGAAGGATCCACGGCGTACTTTGGCGTCGAAGTTCACGCCGCCACGGCCGATACCACCGTTTTTCAGTACTTCATACATCGTCAATGTTGCATCGTACATATCCACTGGGAACTCATCCGTATCCCAACCGATCAGCATGTCGCCTTGGTTGGCATCGAGGGAACCGAGCATGCCGTTTGTGCGGGCAACGCGGATTTCGTGGTCGAATGTGTGACCCGCCAGAGTCGCATGGTTTGCTTCCAGGTTCAGTTTGAAGTGTTTGTCCAAACCGTATTTTTGCAGGAATGCAATGGAAGTCGCTGCATCATAGTCATATTGGTGTTTCGTTGGCTCTTTTGGTTTAGGCTCGATCAGGAATTGTGCGTCAAAGCCAATTTCCTTCGCGTAGTCTACAGCCATGTGGAACATGCGGGCAATGTTGTCCTGCTCCAGCTGCATGTCTGTGTTCAGCAATGTGTCGTAACCTTCACGGCCGCCCCAGAATACATAGTTTTCAGCGCCCAGACGTTTACCCACTTCTAGACCTTTCTTGATTTGCGCTGCTGCATGTGCGTACACGTCAGCATTGCATGTGGAAGCTGCACCAAACATGAAGCGCGGGTTGGAGAACATGTTCGCCGTGTTCCAGAGCAGTTTTTTGCCGCTGGATTTCATGTGGTCTTCAATCAGGTCAACGATCGTGTCGATGTTGCTGTAGAACTCACGCAGGCTGTTGCCTTCTGGTGCGATGTCCACATCGTGGAAACAGAAGAACGGGAGATTCATTTTTTCCAAAAATTCAAAAGCCGCTTCCACGCGTACCTTCGCGAGGTCCAGACCCGAGTATTTATCCCAAGAACGAACAGCTGTCTCTGCACCGAACGGATCACTGCCGCCTGCAGTTAATGTATGCCAGTAAGCCATGCCGAAACGGAAGTGCTCTTCCATCGTTTTGCCAGCAACAACTTCTTCCGGATTATAATGTTTGAATGAAAAAGGATTGGTGGAGTCTTTGCCTTCAAATGCGATTTTATTAACGGATTCAAAATAGGCCATGTAAAATGCCTCCTCAATAGTTTTAAAGAAATCGTTTACACCGTTATCCTATCACATCGGTTATACTTTGTCTATTGGTTAAACAAAGTAAAATAAAATTGTTTTTTCCGGGTTTGTTTACGCTATAATAGTCGAATAGCTTGAGCACGGGATGAATGATTGAACCCTTTTATATACAGAATAGGAGTGCCTGATCCTTATGAAAATTACCGGAGACCAGATGCTGGTCAAAAAAATAAACAAGTCCATCGTCCTCGATACCATTCGCCGTCATGCCCCCCTTTCCCGCGCAAGGGTATCCGAGGTTACGGGACTTAACAAAGCAACCGTATCTAACCTTGTTGCCGATCTCATCAGTGATGAGCTTGTCCAGGAAATCGGTCCGGGTGAATCCAGCGGTGGCCGCAAGCCGCTCATGCTGCTGTTTCGAGGTACGGCTGGTTATGCAGTAGGTCTGGAACTCAGCGTAACCCATCTGAAGGGTGTGCTTACCGATCTGGAGGGCCATATCATAACGGAGTATGCCATCAAGCTGGAGCAGCACGATGTGCCTTCCGTATTGGAACAGTTGAAACTTGCCGCGGAGCATCTGATTCAGTCGGCTCCCCCCTCACCACATGGTGTGATTGGCATTGGCATTGGTGTACCTGGAATGGTAGATGAGGCAGGGACGGTGCTGTTTGCACCCAACCTGGGTTGGGAGAAGGTCGCACTTCGCTCCATGCTGGAGGAGTTGTTTGAACTTCCTGTAACGATTGACAACGAAGCCAATGCAGGCGCTCATGGGGAATTGAATTTTGGCAGCGGAATCGGTGTCCGTCACCTGATCTATATCAGTGCAGGAATGGGTATCGGATCGGGAATTATGGTTGATGGCGAATTGTACAAAGGTGCCTGGGGCTACGCAGGGGAGACAGGTCACATGTCAATTGAAGCGGAAGGCAGACCCTGCTCTTGCGGCAATCATGGCTGTTGGGAGCTGTATGCTTCCGAAAAAGCCTATGAGCACCCCGACCATCAGCTGCATCTGCCTGCTCACACAACCCGGGAGCTCGTAGAATATGCACAGCAAGGCCATGAAGGGGTACTGGATTTATACGAGAACATCGGCCGTAAACTGGGCGTGGGCATCACAAATATCGTTAACAGCTTCAATCCTGAGCGCATCATTATTGGCGGGCCTCTCTCGGAAGCAGGTCCATGGATTGAAACGGCTCTCAAACAAGTCGTTGAAGAGCGTACATTGCCCTATCACCGTCGTAGTTTGCAAATTGAATGGGCAGCACTGGGCAGTCGTTCTACACGTATTGGTGCCGCTTACTCAGCTATTTCCCAGTTTCTAGGTAAAATAAGAGTTTCGGTCTAATATCCAGTGAAAATTGACATCATTTCGCCCCATTTCCTCCCTTTTTGTTAAAGAAATCCAGAGTTATAATGAGGATATGTGATTTTTGTCATGGCGGAATGATTGTCGCTGTGTTAATTCCTATAACGAAACGGAGTGAAAACCCGTGACCTACGTGGATACTTCAGATATCTCGGCGCAAATGTTTGTCACCGTACTCCTGTTCTTGATCGTGCTTGCGCCGCTGTTCAGCCTCGGCATACTTCGTTTGTTTCAGAGCAAAAAGAAGGCTGGGTTCATGTATATGCTGTCAGGCGTATTGGTGTATGTTGTTTTTCAGACGTTTATGAGCATCTTTTTTTAGATGGAATAACTGGTTTAAATGACGAAATCCCCTTCCGCAGTGAATTATAGAGTTCATGTTACCATGTGCTCCTGTTCACTGACGCAAGGGGATTTTCCATATCAACTATTCAAAATGTTTTGAAGAGAGTTTGTTTCAAAAAAGAAGCCCCCATCCAGAACAGGACGAAGGCTTCTTTCATTTATATTCAAACGGCTCGCGCGAACCGGAATAGCTCAAGTTCAGCTTGGTTGCATCCCGGGCTGAGGATGATTAAGCGTCCAGTGCTTTTGCGAATTGCGTTTTGTTCATACCCAGGATGCGGTGTTCACCAATAACGGTCAGAGGTACTGCACGTACGCCCATATCCCATACTTGTTGTGCGAACTCGTCGCTTGTCTCGATATTGCGCTCTTCATAGGAAATTCCTTTTTCAGCGAGAAAAGTCTTCACCGATTTGCAGTTCGGGCAGTTGGTCGATGTGTATACAATTACGTTTTCCATTATTTATTCACCTCATATAGTTTATATATAGTTATAACGTTAATTCACCCATTTAAACGAGTTACCTTACAGTGCTACTGCACTATGCTCAAGGCTTTCGATGAATTTCTCTGCATCCATAGCAGCCATACATCCGCTGCCTGCTGCTGTAATCGCTTGTTTGTAGCGTGTATCTTGAACGTCTCCACAAGCAAATACGCCTGGAATGTTCGTTTCGGAAGTGCCTGGTGTGGTCATAATATACCCATGTTCATCTGTTGTAATCTGTCCACCAAGGAAACCAGTGTTTGGAGTATGACCGATTGCTACAAATACACCGCTTGCCGGGATCACTTCTTCTTCACCCGTTGCGTTGTTCAACACTTTCAATCCGGTTACCCCATTGTCGCCAGCAATGACTTCGATCGGTGTACGGTTAAGGGCCATTTCCACTTTTTCGTTGCTGCGTGCACGGTCTTGCATGATTTTGGAACCGCGCAGCTCCTCACGACGGTGTACCAGAGTTACTTTGGAACCGAAACGGGACAGGAAGCTTGCTTCTTCCAATGCAGAGTCGCCACCACCGATAACGATGATTTCTTTATTACGGAAGAAGAATCCGTCACATGTGGCACAAGTGCTGACACCGCGGCCCACGTTTGTTTCTTCTCCAGGAATACCAAGGTATTTAGCGGATGCACCAGTAGACAGGATTAAGGTTTCCGATACCAGTTCACCCATGCCTTCAACCTGGATTTTGAACGGACGTTCGCTCATATCAATGTTGTTTACCCAACCTGTGCGGAATTCAGCACCAAAACGTTCTGCTTGTTTACGCATATTGTCCATCAGTTCAGGACCCATAATGCCATCAGGGAAACCTGGGAAGTTTTCCACTTCAGTTGTTGTTGTCAGTTGGCCACCAGGTTGTGGTCCTTCAATAACAAGTGGGTTAAGATTGGCACGAGCCAGATAGATTGCTGCTGTCAGCCCTGCAGGGCCTGTTCCGATAATAATGGATTTATACATGTATAGTTCCTCCCCCGAGTTCTGCAAAAAGGTTGGGCCCATCGGCATCAAAAGCAAACGCCCTTGCATACACTAGATCGATATAAGCCTAAATCATGTCCACAAGACCTGCCCGATATGACAATTGCCCTATGCAGAAATGGAATTCTAATTTATAATCATTCTAATCTGTTGTTCATTATGATCTCTTTTAACTACGGTGTCAATGCTCGGCAGCGATTATGAAGAAGTCTTCATCAGGAGGGAAAATGGAAGCATGAACGATGCACTCATTGGCAGCTTTATCTCAGCCATGTCTACTGGCCTTGGGGCCGTACCTATTCTATTTATGCGGAAAGTAACACACCGTCTGCGTGATATCTTGCTTGCTTACGCGGCAGGCATCATGACCTCGGCTTCGGTGTACAATCTCATTCCCGAAGCGCTGGGACAGTCAAACCTGTTCGTTCTTGCTCTTGGTATTATGCTCGGCAGCATGGTTTTGCTGGTACTTGAAATGAAGATTCCCCATGTGGATCTGGAGAATCCAGAGAAGGTACCTTTTAAAATTGAAGCCAAGGCCTTCATGATAATTGCAGCCATCACCATGCATAACCTGCCTGAAGGCCTGTCTGTAGGAGTCAGTTATGCCAGTACCGATGCCGGTCTGGGTAATCTCATTGCCTTCTCGATCGGATTGCAAAATGCTCCCGAAGGATTCCTCGTTGCCCTGTTCCTCGTGAATCAGAACATCGGCCGCTTCAAGGCGCTTGGGATCGCTACCCTGACAGGAGCCGTCGAAATTATTACCGCGATGATTGGCTACACACTTAGCAGTCTCGTCGCAGGACTTGTGCCTTATGGGCTTGCGTTCGCGGCAGGGGCGATGATGTTCATTGTATACAAAGAGCTGATTCCCGAAAGTCACGGAGACGGCAACGCACGTGTAGCTACCGTTTCATTTTTGCTGGGACTCATCACCATGATTGGTTTGACCGAACTATTCTGAGCAAACCTTTACCGGAGATAACGATATCGAAAAGAACCTGAGGGTTAATCATTCTGCCCTACAGGTTCTTTTTTTGGTCACAAATGAAGATTCCATGAAATTACTGGGATATCTCATTAACGCAGTAGTCTTAAACCATTGAGTATAACCAGAATTGTGCTGCCCTCATGTCCAACAACCCCCAGTGGCAATGCCACACCTTGCAGAAAATTCCCTGCAATCAGTGCCAGAATAACCGTTATGGCAAAAAACATATTCTGCTTCACGGTCCGCTGTGCTCTTCGCGCCTGCTCAATCACCCAGGCAATTTCCTCGATATGATCATTCATCAGCACCACATCAGCCACTTCCAGCGCTGTACCGCTCCCCGACATCCCCATTCCCATGCCCACAGTAGCCGCAGCGAGTGCAGGTGCATCATTCACGCCATCACCAACCATGAGCACCTGTCCGTACGCTTTGCGCAGGCTCTGTACCTGCTTCACCTTATCCTCGGGCAGCAGATCGGCATAGACGAGACTTACTCCTGTTTCTCGTGCAATCACAGCTGCAGATTTGGCTCGGTCACCCGTCAGCATGGCCACCTTCACGCCCATATCTTGCAGTCTCTTCACTGCTGCGGCGGCCTGTGGACGAACCGTATCGCGCAAGGCTATTAGACCAGCGAAATGGTCGTCCGCCATCACGATCGATACCGTTTTGCCTTCACTCTCAAGACGGGCACATACGTCATGCCAATGGGCATGGGTATCCACGTGCATTTCATTCGTTTTCCCAATCTTCCAGAGAACACCTTGCACGTACCCTTCGATCCCCCAACCCGTCAGCGTTTGTACCTGTTCAGCTTCTTGAATGGCAATACCTTCACCATTCGCCTGATCTACAATGGCCCGAGCCAGCGGATGCATGGACAAGTTCTCAATCGCAGCTACTGCAGACAGCAGTTCGGCCCGAGTCATGCCCTCGGCTGTTAATATATCTGTGACTTGGGGTGTCCCCATGGTCAATGTTCCTGTTTTATCAAAAGCCACGACCCGGGTCTGAGCCATATTCTCCATATGAGCCCCTCCCTTGAACAGAATGCCACGACGCGCACTGCTGGACATCGCCGACAGCATGACTGGCATGATTGAGGAAACCAGTGCACAAGGTGAAGCTACAACGAGAAAAACCATCGCTTTATAAAAAGCCTCATTCCAAGTCCACCCCAGCAGCAGCGGAGCACCTGCGATAACCATCAATGTTACACCCACCACAATTCGTGCGTAAATCCCTTCGAACCGCTCAATAAAACGCTGGGAGTCCGGTACTTCGGCCTGTGCCTCTTCGACCAGCTTAATGATTTTGCCAAACAGCGAACCTTCTGCCGATTTGGTTACCTCTACATACAAAGCTCCTTCTCCATTAACCGTACCTGCATACACCTCGTCACCTTCAGCCTTATCCACAGGCAGGGATTCTCCCGTAATGGAAGCCTGATTAATAAACGAACTCCCGCGATAAACGGTGCCGTCAGCCGGAATCAGCTCCCCCGGTTTGACCAGCAGCAGATCACCAGGCATCAGCTCATCGATGGCGACAAAATTCATCTGTCCATCCTCGATACGCAGTGCTGTCTCTGGCTTAAGTGCCAGCAGCGATGAAATATCCTTATGACTCCGCTCGGTCGCATAACTTTCCAGAGCACCACTTAATGCAAAAATGAAGATCAGCATCGCGCCTTCATTCCAGTACCCAATGGCTGCTGCACCAAGCGAGGCGGCGATCATGAGCAAATTCACATCGAGATCGCGTTCCTTGACCAGTGTCTCAATGCCCTCCTTGGCCTTGGTCCATCCTCCGAGTGCATATGACACGATGTACAGTATGACAGATAATGCATTGAAATAAGGTGACATTCCCCATGCAATAAGCATTATAATTCCACTGCCGAGAGCCGCCTGCATCTCCTTATTTCGAAGCATGGCCCGGAAATTTGGTCTGCGTCCACGGTTCGGATTAGGTGACTTCGCGGAACGCCGTTCTGCTTTGGCCTGGGTCTGTATAGGTTGATGTATTGCTTGCATGTGAATCACAATCCTTTCTTGTCGAGGATTAAAGTTGCGTCGTATTGAGAATGAGAGCCATTGTTAATGCCCTAAAAATGACACATGCTGCTGCGGGAATCCCGCAGCAGCATGGTTTTTGAATGAGAATGATAATCATTTTTGTATTTATGCAATTATGTTTACCCAATACAACTTTGGCTTTATTATATGCCTCGGATCGGCGTTTGTAAATGGGCAGTTTCCAGATTATAACTGGAACACAAAAAAACCGCCTGTCCTTGAGGACGGCGGCTTTCGTATAATTTCCTTTCGTTACGCGCCAACACTTGCTCCCTGACTCGCCTTGATGGCTTGTTCCAGGTCATACAGGATATCCTGAATATTTTCCGTACCAACAGACAGACGAATGAGTTCAGGGTTAACGCCTGCTGCGGTCTGCTCATCTTCTGTCAGCTGCTGATGGGTTGTGCTTGCCGGGTGAATGATCAGTGACTTGGAATCACCCACGTTCGCAAGGTGTGAGAACAGCTTCACACTTTCGATCAGCTTGCGCCCTGCATCTACACCGCCTTTAATACCAAATGTCAGGATTGCTCCCTGCCCTCTTGGCAGATACTTTTGTGCGAGTTCATAGGAGGCATGACTTGGCAGACCCGCGTAGCTCACCCACAGCACGTCCTCGTGCTTCTCCAGATATTCTGCAACAGCCAGCGCATTGGTGCTATGGCGCTCCACACGCAGATGTAATGTTTCCAGTCCTTGCAGCAGCAGCCATGAATTAAATGGCGAGATAGTCGCACCCAAGTCACGAAGCAGCTGCACCCGTGCTTTGATAATATAAGCAATCGGCCCAACAGCTTCGGTGTATACCACACCATGATAACTGGCATCCGGTTCGGTCAGACACGGGTACTTGCCGCTCGCTTTCCAGTCGAATTTCCCGCTATCAACAATCACCCCACCAATGGATGTACCATGTCCCCCAATAAACTTCGTCGCCGAATGAACCACAATATCCGCTCCATGTTCAATGGGACGAAGCAAGTACGGGCTGGGGAACGTATTATCCACGATCAAAGGAATGCCATGCTCATGGGCAATCGCCGCAACTGCTTCAATGTCCAGCACATTCCCTTGAGGATTACCGATCGTTTCCGCATATAATGCTTTCGTTTTCTCTGTAATGGCCGCCCGGAAATTCTCGGGATCACTGGAATCGACAAACTTCACATCAAGGCCCAGCTTCGGCAACGTTGTTGAGAACAAATTATACGTCCCACCATACAAGCTCGCCGAGGAAACAATTTCATCCCCTGCACCTGCTATATTCAGAAGGGAAAACGTGATGGCTGCCTGCCCGGAAGCTGTAGCCAGCGCCCCGGCTCCTCCCTCCAATGCTGCAATCCGCTGCTCGAACACATCGGTTGTCGGGTTCATCAGACGGGTATAGATGTTGCCAAACTCTTTCAGACCAAACAGATTGGCAGCATGTTCCGTGTCCTTAAAGCCATAGGATGTGGTCTGGTACAAAGGCACAGCACGTGCATGAGTCGTTGGATCAATCTCCTGGCCTGCATGAATTGCCAATGTTTCAAATGAAAGCTCACGTTCGTTTGACATAAATCGGAATCCTCCCTTGGCTTATACGTTTCAATATCCTGATGTCCTCACATGGTGGCGTATGTTTTCCATATTCTCTCATAAGATGTCGTGTTTGAAAAGAGTTATTTCCGATTTATCCGATAAGAAATATATTATATGTATTGACGACAAGCTCATACCAAAAAACCTTTGCAAGGGCAAAGGTTTCCTGGCTATTTAAATACACGCAGATATGAGCTTATCTCCAGCTCATCCCTAGACTCGCACACCATTCCATACTTCACGCAAATGCTTGGCTGCTGGAACCGCTTCTTCCGCAGTCACGCCCTCCAGTGAGATATCGATATGTGGCTTATACGTTTTTAACAGTTCAAAAAACAGCGGGTAATCCAATATGCCTGCACCCGGTACCGGATTAATCTTCTCGCCCTGTGCATTGAAGGCCACATCCTTCGCATGAATGACAATGATCCGCTGGTATAGCGACTCCATCACATCACGCAGGAAAGCGCCTTGATCAGCGACATGGGGCTGTTTAATCAGATTGCATGGATCAAACAACATACCCAGATTGGAGGATGGGATCTCTTCAAACAAACGAGTCATATGTTCACGTGTATGAAGTGTATGGGTAGATACGGGCTCAATAGCCGCATGCACACCCCATTTTTCCGCTTCCTCCGTAATCTCCTCCAACGTTTCCCGCAGCACCGTCCAAGCCTTTTCTTCATACCCGTCTGGATGGGTGGCTTGGTAGGTGTCCAAACCTCCGGTTTCTGTTGCGACCATGCTGCAACCAAAATCCCGGGCATAACGCAGATGCTCCTTGAAACGCTCAATATCTGCCCGTCTGCGTGCAGCATCCGGGTCGATCGGATTAATATAGCAGCCCAGAACAGCAATCTTGACTCCACGTCTTGCAAACTGGTCCCCGATCTCATTCGCGAGTCCCGGACTGAGTTTACCGTTAGCCGAGTCAACATCGGACAGGGCTTTTGCAAGCGCCAGCTGCACCGAATTGAATCCATGATCTGCGACTGTCTGCGCCAGCTGGGCTGTAGGCTGCTGGCCAAACGTATGTGCCAGAATACCAAGTTTCATGTCACTGCCTCCTTTACCATTGATAGCAGAGCAGATTAACGAGCCATCCAGCCGCCATCTACATTGAGTACATGACCATTCAAATAATCCGAAGCTGCCGATGCAAGAAACACGACCGGACCTTTCAAATCTTCCGGAGTTCCCCATCGCCCTGCCGGAATGCGTGCTGTGATATCCCGATATCGGTTTTCATCCGCACGAATTTGGGTCGTATTATCCGTCTCCATGTAACCTGGTGCAATACCGTTAATTTGTATGCCTTTGCCTGCCCACTCATTGGCGAGAGCTTTGGTTAAGCCTGCAACGCCATGTTTACTGGCCGTATAACCCGGCACGTTAATGCCGCCCTGATAGGACAGCATGGATGCGATATTGATGATTTTGCCGCTGCCGCGTTCAATCATATGTCTGCCCGCCAGTTGGCTCAAGAAGAATACCGTGTTCAGGTTAAGCCCGATGACATCGTGCCAGTCCTGCTGTCCGTGGTCAGCCGCAGGTGTACGGCGAATAATACCCGCATTGTTAACGAGAATATCAATCTTCCCTTGAAAAGCTAATGCCTTCTCAAATACCGCCGGCAATTCGTCTTCACGACTTAAATCCGCTTCAATGATATATGCTTTGCGCCCGAGCGCTTCGATCGCACCTGCTGTCTCGGATGGTTTCGAATAGGAAACGAGCACCACATCTGCTCCGGCTTCCGCCAGACCAATGGCCATTCCCTGCCCTAAACCACCAGATGTACCGGTTACAAGTGCAACTTGTCCGCTTAGATCAAATGGATTCATGAATGATTCCTCCGCATGTTATGAGATGCAAACCTATAAGTGATGCAAATCAACTTCTTATGTTTATGCTTAGTGATTCAGACATTAAGCGCTTCTGTGCGTTTAGCTTTGATAATCGACTTTGACTCCGAGTTGGTTGTACAGTGCTGCTGTCTCTTCGTCCAGATGGCTGTCACTGATAATACAGTCCAGCTCCGAACAATGGGCAAAGGTCCGCAGCGCAAACTGTCCGAATTTATAATGATCCACCACGCCGAAGATCTGCTGGGAGGCCGAGATCATTGCCTTTTTCAGTGGAACCAGATCACCTGTGTAAATGGATAGTCCGAACTCCGGATGTAGTGCCGTGGTTGAGATAAATGCTTTGTGGATATTTAGACTGGAGATGAAAGTCGCCGTATCGTCTCCCACCAGCATATTACGAACTCTTGCCCCTCCTGGCACAACCAGTCGGACCTGCTCCTTTTTGGTCAGCTCTGCGATAATGAAGAGGTCATTGGTTACGACAGTGAGCGGCTGATTGTCCATCCGCTTCGCCATTTCAAGTGTGGTGCTCCCTCCGTCCAGCGCAATGATTTCATGGGGACGTATATAAGCGAGCGCACGCTCGGCGATCTCCGTTTTCTCGGAATGATGCTTCTCTGTGGCTCCGCGGCTTGTGAGGATACCATACTGGTCATTCTGAGCCAGCATGGCCCCTCCATGGACACGCACAAGCAACCCCATCGCTTCCAGCTTGTCGAGATCCTCTCGAACCGTCTTGCCGGTCACCTGCAGCAGTTCGCTCAGATCACTAACAGTAACTTCCTGGCGCTCCAGCAGAGCCTCCATAATTTTCTCGTGTCTTTTCAATGGATTCATACAATCAACTTCCTGTTTCTTTGGAATTTACGTGTTTACTTGAGGTCTTTCATCGCCACGCCGTCCATATCCTCGAACGTTTGGTTCTCACCAGCCATGGCCCAACAGAACGTATAGCTGCTCGTGCCTACTCCGCTGTGAATGGACCAGCTTGGAGAGATGATCGCCTGACGGTCACGTACAACCAGATGCCGAGTCTCGTTTGGTTCCCCCATCATGTGGAATACCACGCCGTCCTCCGGCAGATTGAAATACAAGTATACTTCGGAACGGCGGTTATGGGTATGTGCAGGCATGGTGTTCCACATGTTACCCTTGTCCAGCTCGGTAATTCCCATTACCAACTGACAGCTCTGAATTCCGCCCTCACCCTGATGGATGTAGCGATAAATGGTCCGTTCATTCGAGCTTTCAATGCTGCCCAGGTGGTTCGGCTGAGCTTGTTCCTGGGTTGCCTTTTGCGTAGGGTAAGTGTGATGTGCTGGTGTGGATACAAAATAGAACTGAGCTGGCTGCTCATTACCATTACTTTTGAACACAACCTCTTTCACACCTTTTCCGATATAAAGGCATTCTTTGGCACCAATCTCATATCCCTGTCCATCCGCCGTAACCGTACCATGACCTCCCACGTTAATGATACCGATTTCACGACGCTCCAGGAAAAAGTCCGTTCCAATGTCTTTCAGGTTCACTTCAAGCGCAATGTCCTTGCTCTGAGGTACCGCAGTTCCTACAATATAACGGTCCACATGAGAATATACAGTAACCAGCTCGTCTGTTGCGAACAATTGCTCCATCAAAAATTCTTCACGCAGGCGAGACGTATCATAATTTTTCACTTCATTGGGGTGTGCAGCATAACGATTTTCCATCATTAATCCATTCCCTTCGTCAATTGAGTGATGTTTGAATTGATTTGATTATAAAAGTTCATATAAGTTCATTTTAGTTCATTATGTATCTTTTGTGTACCTTTTTTTGAAAATAAACTGATTTTAATCCAAGTTGTTTATTTTGCTTTCCATCCGTATTAAATCTAAAAAGGATCTCCACAGTCTGCAGTGCAGACCGGGAGATCCTCTTTATTCAAACATTAATGTGCAACGACGTTATTCAGCATGATCCAGATTGAACCGATAACGATGGTCATCATGATCAACAGGCCGAAAATCAAAGCCATGACATTCCAGCGTGGTTTTCCTGTTTCACGAATATGCATGAAGAAGAAGAGTTGAACCACAAACTGAAGTGCAGCCGTTACGAGAATAACAACCATTGTTCCTGTTCTGCCCATCATATC
The DNA here is from genome assembly GCF_039831995.1 of Paenibacillus pabuli. Lineage (NCBI taxonomy): Bacteria > Bacillati > Bacillota > Bacilli > Caryophanales > Paenibacillaceae > Paenibacillus > Paenibacillus pabuli. The sequence goes on along the minus strand of NZ_JBDOIO010000004.1, from coordinate 110,461 downwards.
GTTCAGTACAACCACCAACGGGATGATTGTGAGGACGATGGACAGAATGAAGCCGATGACATAGGACTTCATGGAGCCATGCTGTTCGTGAGCATGGGAATCATGTGAGTTATGCTCTGCCATCTACATCACCCCCATCAGATAAACGATCGACAGGAGGAAGATCCATACGACGTCCAAGAAGTGCCAGTACAAGCTGATGACGTTAATTTTACCGCGAGTAACATCGGTAATACCACGTTTTTTCAGTTGGAACATGAGTCCGATCATCCAGATCAAACCTAACGATACGTGAAGTCCGTGAGTTCCCACGAGGGTGAAGAATGCGCCGGAAGCAGCACTCGTAGTGTAGCTGAATCCTTCGTGAATCATCTCAACAAACTCGGTTACTTCAAGTGCGATAAAGGCTGCACCGAGAACGGCTGTAACAGCCAGCCAGCTAATCAGTTGCTTCACTTTACCTTGGTTCATTGCAAGAACGGCAAGTCCGCTCGTAAATGAACTTGTGAGCAAGATAAATGTCTCGGCGATAACGCCAGGCATTTTAATCAGCTCTGACAATATTGGTCCGCCCGCCGTATTGTCACGCAACACAATAAAGGTTGCGAACAATACGGAGAACAGGATAACGTCGGATATCAGGAAGAACCAGAAACCGAGCAATTTCAATTCTTGTGGATCATGGTGACCATGGTCGTGACCGTGATCGTGACCATGTTTAGCGGCTGCTTGAGCCATTATACCGACCCCCTTAACGACGCTTCGGTACGCTTAATTTCGTCGACCGGAATGTAATAATCCGTATCGTATGAGAATGAACGAGCGATCATGCAGATCCCTACGCCAGCGAGTCCGAGAATCGCCATCCACAGCCATCCGAATACAAAGCCGAAGCCGGCGATGAACCAGAACACAGACATGATAAATGGAATTGCGGAGTTCTTAGGCATATGAATCGGCTCGAGCGGTTGCTCTGGTGGGTAAATGCCTTTGGCACGACGTTCTTTCTCTTCCCACCACTCATCAATATCATCACCGCGCGGTGTAATGGCGAAGTTGTACTCAGGAGCTGGTGAAGGAATCGACCACTCGAGTGTACGACCATCCCATGGATCGCCGGATGCTTTGAGTGTTTTGTATTTGCGAATACCGTCTGCGATTTGTGCAACCTGGAACAAGAAACCTACACCCATCAGGAATGCCCCGATTGTGGATACGAAGTTCAGTTCCCACCAGCCGGTATCCCAGCCGTAGGTGCTCAGACGACGTGTCATACCCATCAAACCTACAGCGTACTGCGGCATGAAGCAGACATAGAAACCAATATTCCAAGTCCAGAAAGCCCATTTGCCCAGTTTCTCTTCGAGTTGGAAACCGAACATTTTTGGCCACCAGTAGTACAGACCTGCGAAGTATCCGAATACTACGCCACCGATCAATACTTGGTGGAAGTGGGCAATCAGGAAGTAACTGTTGTGGAACTGGAAGTCAGCAGGTGCGACAGACAGCAGAACCCCTGTCATACCCCCGACGATAAAGCATGGAATAAATGCGATTGTCCATAACATCGGGGTGGCCATGCGGATCCGTCCGCGATACATCGTAAACAGCCAGTTAAAGATTTTAACCCCTGTCGGTATTGCAATCAACATCGTTGTAACAGCGAAGAATGCATTAACGTCTGCTCCCGAACCCATCGTGAAGAAGTGATGCGCCCATGTGAAGAAGGACAGGAAGCTAATGATCAACATTGCAAATACCATGGATTTGTAACCAAACAGTTTTTTCTTCGAGAAGGTACTTACAATCTCGGAGAACACACCGAATGCCGGCAAGACGACAATGTATACCTCAGGGTGACCCCACATCCAGATCAAGTTGATATACATCATCGGGTTACCGCCCATATCAAGCGTGAAGAAATGCGCCCCGCCGAATCGGTCAAGGAAGAGCAATGCAAGCGTCACGGTCAAAATTGGGAATGCAAACAAGATGATGATACAAGTGGAGAATACCGACCATGTGAACATCGGCATTTTCATCCATTTCATGCCTGGCGCACGCATTTTAATGATGGTAACCAGGAAGTTGATACCGGTAGCCAGGGAACCGATACCCGAGATCTGTATACCCCATATATAGAAGTTCTGTCCTACCCCCGGACTGTGTGACAGTTCCGATAGAGGCGGATAACTCAGCCATCCAGCATCAGGTGATCCACCGATAACAAAGGATAGGTTGAACAGCATTGCTCCCAGGAAGAATAACCAGAAGCTTAATGCATTCAGGAACGGAAATGCGACGTCCCTTGCCCCTATTTGAAGAGGCACAATTACGTTAAACAATCCGAACATAAATGGCATCGCCATGAACAGGATCATGATGGTACCGTGAGTCGTAAAGACTTGGTTATAATGTTCTGGATGTAAGAAATCCATGTTAGGCATAGCTAGCTGAAGACGCATCATCAGCGCATCGACACCACCACGGAACAACATGATGATGGAAGCAATGATATACATAATACCGATCTTTTTATGATCGACGGTTGTTAACCAGTTACGCCAGAGCCAGCCCCATTTTTTGAAATAAGTCAGCACCGCTACGATGGTAATCATCGTAATACCGATGGCCACGTCCGCACCATAAATCAGCGGGTCACCGGTAACGAAAAACTCCGATGCAAACTCCTTAAGTCTCTCTAACATTGGGGGCCTCCTTTCGAATCTTTAGTTAGCACTCTTGTCCACTTTAGTGGACGCATTGTCTTGGGCGCCTGCAGCTTCTTCCGAAGTTCCATGGTTATGAGCGCCTGTACCTTCAATGACATACTTGGTCACAATGTCTTGGAACAAGCCTTCAGGGAAGGAAGAATAATAAGCAACATTGCTTGTTCCCGGTTCCGCCAGTGTATTATACGTCTCTTGCGTCAGCGGCTGGGATTGATTTTTCACTTCTCTCACCCATTGATCGAATTCTTCATCTGATGTTGCGTTGACGTCGAATCGCATTTGGGCAAAATGTTCACCCGTAAAGTTAGCACCTGAACCGAAGTAAGTTCCTTCGTGATCAGCTTGCAAATACAAGGTCATCGCCATACCCGACATCGTATAAATTTGTCCACCAAGCTGCGGAATCCAGAATGAGTTCATCGGTGAATCCGCGGTGAGCTCAAATTTCACGGGCCGGTCTGCCGGAATATTCAGCGTATTGACCGTTGCAATGCCTTGCTCAGGATACATAAACAACCATTTCCAGTCCAATGATGATACTTGAATGGTAATGGGTTCTTTCTCGGAAGCCAGTGGCTTCGAAGGTTCCAAATCATAGGTGTAGCGAACAGTTACGATCGCAAGCAAACCAATGATTACAATTGGAACCGTCCACCAGATAGCCTCAGCTTTGGTACTATGAGCCCAGTTCGGCTCATAAGCAGCTTTATTGTCCGGCTTGTCGCGGTAACGCCAAACGATTACAGCAGACAAAATCAATACAGGCACGATAACAATCGCACAAAGAATCGTCGAAATGACAATCAAATCTCTCTGCGAAGCGCCAATAGGTCCCTTCGGATCCAGAACAACGTACTGCCCGCCTGCCAGCATTGGCCAGACAATCAATGCAATTGTAACCAACGTCAGGACAACCGGAATGATAATCCGGGTTAGCGACCTAGGTTTCTTGTTCATCTTGATCCCCTCTCCTTAAATTCGCTCATACTGAAAAATCAGTATACTACTCTCTTCCTTCTAAAGATATCAGAAATGAGCAACTTTTTTGTTCTTGTTAACAAATTTGTCGATTTTACACCTTAAATGTGTGAATTTTTTCTCACAAATCGCTTGCACACTTGATATTTTTCCATTGTAATCATTACACTTCAAGTCACAAAATAAAACCCTTTGCAGTCCCGTTGAACAGTATCAACGAATCCGCAAAGGGCTTTATTGACTGGATTCCGGGTACTTATCCAGTCTTATTATGAACGAAAGATCGCCAGATTATAATTCAATCCGCTCCTTCGTCTTCCCGGCGTGTATGAACAAGACCAATCGATTTGGCGATTACATAAATAAACACACTACCTACTAGAAAACCAATACCCACCATCAAGCCAAGATTTCGGTCATTAAAATCATTCAGGTTAATCAAGCACATGACCACTCCTGTAATGAGGGCGATCCAGGCCAAAACTGTCATCGTCAACACTGCGCGCCGCATATTCTTGTCTTTGCGCTCCAATTGGCTTACCATTGCTGTCTTCGATGCCATAGTAAACACTTCCTTTTCCCTTTTTGTAAGTGCTTTCCTTATACCAATATACCACATCAGTATGATTTTTAGTCAACAAATGTTCAAATTTATTTCGCAATTTGGACACTTTATTTTAAATTCTGATGTTGACAAACACTTATTTTATATTCTTGTTATGTATAACCCAAAAACAGCCTCTTCATAACAGCAATGCGGTTTAACCTTTTGAACGCTTTATGAACATGTCTCCGTTCCTAGAAAAACTCCATAAAAAAACGGCAGTTCGGATAAACCGAACCCACCGTCTGATTCTAAGCGTATGTTTGAATAGCTGACTCTAACTAATTACGTGTCTCCAGCCAGTTATTTTTAATGACATTCTGGTACCAGTAAAAACTCTCCTTCGGCGTTCTTACCAGTGAACGATAGTCCACATGAACGAGACCAAAGCGCATCCGGTATCCTTCTGCCCATTCAAAATTGTCCATCAGAGACCATGCCATATACCCCTTCAAGTTAATGCCATCGTTAATGATCCGGTGGATTTGGGCTAAATGCTGTTCGTAATAGGAGATCCGGCGATCATCATTAATTTTTCCACTTTCCAGGTCATCATTGATACAAGCACCATTCTCGGTGATGTAGACATCAACGTTGCCATACTTTTGCAAATAATGCATGAACTCATACAGTCCACGGGATTCAATCGGCCAGCCAATGTCCGTCTTCGTCAGTCCCATATCCACCTCTTCAGACTGGAGTGCCCCTGCCTCCGGATTGAAGCGATTAATACCCATGGTGTAATAGTTGATACCCAGCAGGTCGATCGGTTGCGAGATGATCTCCATATCGCCTTCCTGAATTGGCACTGTAGCACCTGCTTGGGCAAACCAATCCACCATGAATTGCGGATAGGAACCTTTGTAGATCGGGTCTAGGAACCAGTCTGTATTGAGTGCGATAGAGCGGTCGCATGCCGCCTGATCTTCAGGTGACTTGCTGTATGGCTCAGCCCAGCATACATTCGGCGCAATACCGATCTGTCCCGTAGTGCCAAGGCGCCGGAAGGATTGCACCGCTTTACCATGAGCCACAAGCAGTCCATGAGCCACATTAAGGGAGGTCTGGAGGTCTTTGTTCCCCGGTGCATGGATCCCCAGCAGGTTCGACAGGAACGCAATACACCATGGTTCGTTAAATGTCAGCCATAACTTGATTTTTCCCGTGAACTCCTTGAAGATGACCTCTGCATATTTCACAAATGCATCGACGGTTCTCCGGTTACCCCAGCCCCCGTCATCCTCCAACACTTGTGGCAGATCCCAGTGATACAGTGTGCAGAAAGGTTCAATACCTGCTTCAAGCAATTTGTCCACGAAACGATGGTAAAAGTCCAGCCCTTCACGATTGATCTCGCCGTCTCCGTCGGGGATAATGCGCGGCCAGGCGATAGAGAAACGGTACGTGTTGATACCGAGCTTCTTCATCAGCTCAATATCTTCCTCATAGCGGTGGTAACTGTCGCAAGCCACATCTCCATTATCTCCGTTGAAAACTTTGCCTGGTGTCCGGGCAAACGTATCCCAAATGGATACACCGCGTCCACCTTCCTGTGCTGCTCCTTCTATTTGATAGGAAGCTGTTGCTGTACCCCAGCGAAAATCCTGCGGAAATTGAAAAATAGTCATTGGTTTCTCCCTCGTCTCCTCATGATACGCGGACAGTCTGCCCTGCGGTCATGGATAAAGTAATTACATAATCCCCTTGTGGTGTTAGCTCAGCCGGATGCTGTCCCCCGTTCTCCACACTCAGCACACGTGCGCTTCGGATCGTCACCGAACCATTACGCTCAGCCCTAATCTCAGCAGAAATCAAGTTGCTGTCCGTCCACTCCATGGACAGGGTATAGCCGCCTCGTGCACGCAAACCTGCTACACTGCCTTGTGTCCATTGTTCTGGCAGGGCCGGCAACAAATGGAGTTCATTCAGATGGCTCTGAAGCAGCATCTCTGCAATGCCGGCCGTACCACCGAAGTTGCCATCAATCTGGAACGGAGGATGATCATCAAACAGATTGGGATGAGTCGACCGGGCAAGCAGTGTACGCACAAACTGATGCGCCTGGCCGCCGTCAAGCAGACGTGCATACAGATTGATTAACCATGCACAGCTCCATCCGGTATGCCCGCCCCCTTGCGATATGCGCCGTTCTAGCGATACACGGGAAGCTTCTACAAGCTCCGGTGTTTCGATTCGATTGATCTGTTCTCCCGGATACAGACCATACAGATGGGAAACATGACGATGTCCCGGCTCTGATTCGGCGAAATCCTTGAACCATTCCTGCAATTGACCTTCACTGCCGATCCGGAACGGATATAATCTGCTCAGGCTGCCTTCCAATTCCGTAACCAATGCCTGATCGACCTCGAGAGTCCCCGCTGCCTCAATACACCTGGTGAACAATTCTCGAATCAGGGTCATATCCATCGTCGACGCCATCGAAATGCTGCGAGCCTCTCCTTTCTCTGTCAGGAACTTGTTCTCCGGAGAGGTTGAAGGAGCAGTAACCAGATAGCCATCCGGTCCTTCAATCAGCCAGTCCAGACAGAACAGTGCGGCTTCCTTCATAACCGGATAAGCACGCTCTTCGAGAAAACGCTGATCACCTGTAAAGAGGTAATGTTCCCACAGATGCGATGTCAACCAGACACCACCCATCGGCCAAAATGCCCAACTGGCATCACCGCCTGTAGGTGTTGTCGTTCTCCAAATATCCACGTTATGATGGGCTGTCCACCCTCGAGCACCGTACAATATCCGAGCTGTTCTGCGCCCGGTCTGACTGAGGTCTTCCAGCAAATCGAACAGCGGTTCATGACATTCGCTCAGATTACACACCTCAGCTGGCCAATAATTCATTTCCGTATTGATATTAATCGTATAATCACTGTGCCAAGGTGGCTCAACCTGATGATTCCATATGCCCTGCAGATTGGCTGGTTGTGTACCTGGGCGCGAGCTGGCCATTAATAGATATCTGCCATATTGAAAATACAGGGCTTCGAGCCCGGGATCTTGAACTCCAGTCTGGTAAGATTTCAGCCGCTCATCGGTAGGCAGCTCTGCATTAGGAGTAGATCCAAGGTCAAGACGGACCCGTGAGAATAAAGACTGGTGATCAGCCTCATGCCGGATGCGCAGGCTTTCATGGCCTAATGACATGGCTTTGGTGATGACATCTCTACACTCTTGGTCAAGCAGATGCTCATCCTTTACTGGCATAACCTCATAGTTTTCAAAAGCTGTAGCTGCAGCCAAGTAAAATACAACCTGTTTGGCTCCCTGAACATGAAGCTTGCCATTCACGGTTGATATCTTCGCCTCATTCCCGGTCACCGTCACCGCTAAACGAACTGCATATGAGGTTCCCCGGTCTTCTTCATAGATGACGGATTCGGGATGGTCCCGGAAGTAGTTCGATTCCACATGACTCGGACAACGGCTGAACATCGTCACGCCATCTTCTGAATGCTGAGTTGTAAAGGGATGCGGACTGTCCAAATGAGCAGTAACGTTCACAGCCCCTTCCCGGTCTGCCGTAAGCGTGCATACCATCAAATTATCCGGTGTGCTAGCGTACACCTCACGGATATAACGAATACCTTCATAGGCATAGCTCGTCTTGGCTATACCGGACGCTAGGTCAAGTTCACGTTCAAACTCTTCATAACTCAGCTCAAGAAGTCCTTCCTGCTGCAGGATGAAGTGCCCCATAGGTTGATAAGCTTCCACGTCGCGCCCCAACATTTCACGGTTTAAAAGCGCTTCAGCTTCACTATATTGTTCAGACATGATTAGTTCACGAGTTTGCTTCAAGTATCTCTGGCTGCTGTACTGAATGGTGTCGCGCGGGAAACCCGACCACAAAGTGTCTTCATTGAGCTGAATACGCTCTTCGGACGCACCTCCGTAGACCATGCCGCCGAGACGGCCGTTCCCAATAGGAAGCGCCTCTTCCCAGCGAGTAGCGGGCTGGCGGTACCATAGACGATTAATCTTTGTTTTCTCATTGAATGGGGACATAAAATAACTCCTCTTCATGAATCATCTATTTATTTACCTGAAATAACTAAAACGTTTTCGAATACATCAGTATGAAATCTTATTACTATGTATCCACTGGCCTTTCACACGTTCAAATTCGGTGCTCAATTCACATCAAAGTGAAAGTGCTTTCAGTAAGAAAAGTATATTGGATTTATAATTCTTCGTCAATGTAAAACATCATAAGACAAACAAGAAGAGACCCTAATTCAGGGCCTCTTCTATTCTGCGGGTAAACCCCCGCAAATGTATTATTTCACATCTTTGCCTGTCCACAGGGACACGCGGTCTTTAACCCATACTGTATATTGTTTCTCCATTTCCACTGCACCTGCTTTATCCAGCTCAGCGAGCATGTCATCATACACTTTATCGAAATTCGCTGGCGTTGTCAGAACCGCTTCTGGAATCCGTTTACGTACGATGTCCTGAGTTTTTCTGAACGTTACGTCATAATCTGTACCTGAAGGTACAGGCATGTTGTATGCCGCTCCCCATTCTTTGAGTGGAAGATCCTCTTCAGACGGGTAGAACTCTTTCCAGGTTGTAATGCCATAGGCTTTGAGCGTTTCCTTCTCAGCCGCTGTATAACCAGCCACAATCTGCTCAGGGAAGTTGGTTGTGTAATAGTTATCCGTTGAATCCTTCACACCATCACCATATCTTGCACTGAAGATATTGTAGAGACCAATACCTGTTTCTTTGCTAAATGCGGAGTTATCGTTGGTTTTACGATCCTGCACATCTTCAGGGATAACACGTTTACCATTCTCTACATTATAGTGTTGGCCCTCAATTCCCCAGTTTCTCAGCACTTGGCCTTCGTCCGAAGCAAGCCAGTCCATGAATTTGATAATACGAACTGGGTCTTCCGCTGCAGTGGTGATTCCAATTCCGTAGCCGTCAAATCCAGTTGGCTGGAATGTGTGATCCACGATATCCTCGTTCAGGGATACAGAGAAGTGAGCGTATGTGCTGTCGTCCTTGCCTGCACCTTTCAGTGCATTTTCAGCTTCTTGATAGTTCCATTCTTGGTCAATCAGACCGAGGACACGGCCGCTGGCAATTTTGGATTTGTATTGGTCGTCTTTTTGAACAAATGTATCTTTGTCAAGCAGTCCTTCGTTGTACATTTTGTTCAACCAACGGAAGTATTCTTTTTCCTCCGGACGTTTATAGTGCAGCATCGCTTCATACGTTTCAGGGTTGATATAGTATTCACCGTCATCCGGTGCACCTGTTGCCTGGAATGCCGGGTTCGTTACGGTAATCATGATCTTCCAGTCATCCGCATTCAATGTCAGTGGAATGGTTGGCTGACCATCGATCGTTGGATGCTTCTCATAATAGGCTTTCAGTACGTTTTCGTAATCCTCAAGTGTTTTTACCTCAGGGTAGCCGAGTTCTTTCAACACCTTTTGTTGAATTTCAAAACCGCCTGTAGCGTCAAACGTCATATTATCTACACCCATATTGGTTGGGATCGTGTAGATGGCTGGGTCTTCCGTGCTGTATTTCAAGCGATTCATCTGATCGCCATAGATTTTCTTCAAGTTCGGTGCATGCTCCTCAATCAGATCCGTGAGGTCAATCATCGCACCAGCATCTACAAGCTTAGACAAGTTACCTTTTGGGAAAATGATATCAGGATAATCACCGCTGGCAGCCATAAGACCAATTTTTTGATCGCCACCATTGTTTACATCGTATTCTGCTTCAATTGTAACGCCTGTTTGCTTGGTAATTTCCTTACCAACTGCATCTTGCATCTTGTTCCAAGTTGGACTTGCATCAGCACCAAAAAAAGTAAATGTAACCGGATCGGTACCGGTTGATTCTTCAGAAGCACTTTTGCTTCCCGAATTTCCGCAACCAGCAGTAACCAACAGCGCACTTGCGAGCATCAACATTGCAAAAGTCTTAGGTGTGTTGCCTTTCATTTTGCCTCTCATTGTCTAGTTCCCCCTATTATTATGAAGGTTTTATCTGTATAACAGGCTAAGCCTGCGAATACCACATTCGAAGCGCATTTCTGTATGCGCTTACCAAAACAACATTTCATACTTTTTGTAAACATAAAATACGCTGTTACAATCAAACCATTTTTAATGCTTTTAACAAGGATAAAACGTTTTCGAAACTATGTTTAAAACGCTTACTGAAAGTGCTTACATCAATGATTATATGCTATCCTTACCGTCCCGTCAACAACAAAAAAAGGCCTTCTGCAAAGGCCTCCTTCTGTATATCAAAAGCTTTAAATTAATATCCCGGTTTCTGAAAGTTTCAGAGTTATTTCACATCTTTACCAGTCCAAAGTGCTACACGTTCCTTCACCCATACGGTATACTGTTTCTCCATCTCTACTGCCCCTGCTTTGTCGAGTTCAGCTAGGAGGCTATCATAGACTTGGTCGAAGTTTTCAGGCTTCGCCAGAATGGCTTCAGGAATCCGTTTGCGGATGATATCCTGTGTTTTCTGGAAGGTTACGTTGTAGTCTGTATCCGATGGAACCGGCATATTGTACGCAGCGCCCCAGTCTTTCAACTTCAGTTCATCTTCGGATGGGAAGAAATCCTTCCATGTTGTAATACCATATGCTTTCAACGTTTCCTTCTCAGCTGGAGTGTATCCTGCCTGGATCTGTTCAGGGAAGTTTGTTGTGTAGTAGTTATCCGTTGAATCCTTCACACCATCGCCGTATCTTGCACTGAAGATGTTATATAGACCAATCCCGGTTTCTTTGGTAAATGCTGAATTGTCATTGACTTTGCGTTCCTGGATTTCGTCAGGAATGACACGCTTGCCGTTTTCAACGTTATAATGTTGACCTTCAATTCCCCAGTTTCTCAGCACTTGGCCCTCATCTGATGCAAGCCAATCCATGAATTTGATGATACGCACCGGATCTTTGGCCGTTGTTGAAATCCCGATTCCATACCCGTCGAATCCAGTTGGCTGGAATGTGTGATCCACGATATCCTCGTTCAGGGATACAGAGAAGTGAGCATATGTGCTGTCATCCTTGCCCGCTGCTTTGAGGGCGTTTTCAGCTTCACCATAGTTCCAGTCCTGGTCAATCAGACCGAGTACGCGACCACTGGCAATTTTGGATTTGTATTGGTCGTCTTTTTGAACAAATGTATCTTTGTCAAGCAGTCCTTCATTATACATTTTGTTCAACCAACGGAAATATTCTTTTTCTTCCGGACGTTTATAATGCAGCATCGCTTCATACGTTTCCGGGTTGATATAGTATTCACCGTCATCCGGAGCACCTGTTGCCTGGAATGCCGGGTTCGTTACGGTAATCATGATCTTCCAGTCATCCGCATTCAATGTCAGTGGAATGGTTGGCTGACCGTCGATCGTTGGATGCTTCTCATAGTAGGTTCTCAATACGTTTTCGTAATCTTCAAGTGTCTTTACTTCCGGATATCCAAGCTCTTTTAGTACCTTTTGTTGAATTTCAAATCCACCGCCGGCATCAAAAGCAACGTTATCTACACCCATGTTGGTCGGAATCGCATAAATAGCCTGGTCTTCCAAGCTATATTTCAGACGATTCATCTGATCACCATAGATTTTTTTCAAGTTTGGTGCATGTTCTTCGATCAGATCGGTAAGGTCAAGCATTGCGCCTGCATCTACAAGCTTCGATAAGTTCCCTTTAGGAAAGATAATGTCAGGATAATCACCGCTGGCAGCCATCAAAGGTATCTTCTGATCCCCGCCATTATTCACATCGTACTCTGCCTCAATCGTAACACCTGTTTGTTTGGTAATCTCTTGGCCGACTGCATCCTTCATATTGTTCCAGTTTGGACTTGCATCTGCACCAAAGAATGTAAACGTGATTGGACTCGTTGTATCCCCTGTATCCTCTGGTGTTTCTGAAGCAGTAGTACCTCCTCCTCCACAGCCTGCCGTAATGGCAAGTGCACTTGCGAGTAGAAGCATTGCGAATGTTTTTGGTGTTTTGCCCTTCATGTATAATCCCCCTTATGGATAAAATGAAGCTATCTATTGTATAACAGGCTGGCCTGCACATACCGGAAAGTGAGTGATTCTCAATGTAAATCTTTAGTTTTTATTACTTTAAAAGCGCTTACTAAATGAGTTTAAATTTACCTTAATTAATTTATAAACCTGATATATTCCTTTGTTTTAGACTTGAAGGGAAAGCCGTTAATGTCTGTCACACCAGTGATGTAAGTGCTTTCATACTTGAATCATAATCGCTCGGAAAGTCCTTGTCAATAGTGAATTTACAAAATTGAAAACGTTTTTTAGAAAACGTTTTAGAACTAAAAGGAGAACCCAGGTTTCTGGGTTCTCCTCTTTGAAAAATGAACGTCTCACACGTGAATCATTATTGAGCTTCACCATTCCACAATTTAACGCGATTTTGGACAAGCTCAGTGTATTGTTGCTCCATTTCTTCTGCTCCGGCCTTGTTAACTTCTGCAATCATTCCATCGTAGATGCCGTCAAACTGATCCGGGGAACTGAGAATAGCCTCCGGAATTCGTTTACGGATAATATCCTGCGTTTTCTGGAAGATGACGTTGTAATTGGAATCACCTGGTGTTGGCAAATTGTATGCCGCTCCCCATGGCTTAACCGGGAATTCATCTTCACTCGGGTACAGGTCTTTCCAAGTTGTTACACCATACGCTTTCAGTGTTTCTTTCTCTGGCTCGGAATAAGCTGCTACGATCTGTTCAGGGAAATTCGTGGTGTAATAGTTATCCGTCGAATCTTTAACCCCGTCTCCATAGTGACCGGACATATTCGTGTAGAGACCAATACCCGTCTCTTTTTGGAATACGGCAGCATTGTTTGTCTTTTGATCCAGAACATCGGCAGGAATAACGCGTTTGCCATCCTTCACTTCGTAATGCTGGCCTTCAATTCCCCAGTTCATCAACACTTGACCTTCTTCAGAAGCCAGGTAATCGAAGAATTTGATTGTACGAACCGGATCTGGATTCGTCGTTGTAATCCCTACACCCCAGCCGGATACGAAGCCAGTATCCTGATAGGAATGATCCTTGATGTCCTCTGACAGTGTCACCGGGAAGTGTGAATAGGTTGCTTCAGGCTTGCCTGCCGCTTTCAATGCGTTCTCTGCATCGGAATAGCCCCAATCCTGGTCAATAACACCAAGCACACGTCCACTTGCGATCTTGGATTTGTACTGGTCTGTTTTTTGTACGAAGCTGTCCTGATCAAGCAATCCCTCGTTGTACATTTTGTTCAACCAACGGAAGTACTCTTTTTCCTCTGGACGTTTGTAATGAAGCATGGCTTCATACGTTTCCGGATTGATGTAGTATTCACCGTCATCCGGTGCACCCGTTGCTAGGAAAGCCGGGTTCGTTACCGTGATCATGATTCTCCAGTCATCCGCATCCAGTGATAGCGGGATCGTTGGTTGACCATCAATTGTCGGGTGTTTCTCTTTGTATGCCTTCAGCACATTTTCGAAATCCTCGAGCGTGCGTACCTCAGGGTAGCCCAGTTCTTTCAATACACGGTGCTGGATACCGAATCCACCGCCTGCATCAAAGTACTTCTGGTCTACCGCATAATACGTCGGCAGCACATAAATGGCCTGATCCTCATTACTGTATTTCAACCGGTCCATGTAATTACCATACAGCTTCTTCAGATTGGGAGCATACTGGTCAATCAGATCTGTCAGATCCAACATGGCTCCTGCATCTACCAGCTTGCTAAGCTCTCCTTTGGGTGACACGATATCGGGATAATCGCCGCTCGCTGCCATTAAGGATATCTTGTCCTGACCACCGCTGACGGCAAATTCACCGTTGAGTGTTACTCCTGTTTTCTCCGTGATAACCTGGCCTACCTCATCCTTCATGCCATTCCAGTTTGGACTGGGATCGACGCTAAAAAAACTGAATGTGAGCGGAGACGTGTCACCACTTGTGTCTTTAAACGACGTTTCACCGCCAGTTCCTCCACCGCCACAACCTGCGAGCAAAGACATCGCAAGTACAGGAGCCAGTGCCCCTTTCATTTTAAAACTTGCCATAATGGTAATCCTCCCTGTTTCATATGTCTGTCTTATCCGGGACTTTTTTGTCCCTGTCTATAGCTTCATGAATGCCGCTCCGCAGCCCTATACGGTGAGGCGCCAACCAGTTGGTCACGCCTCGGGCACCTGATGCTTTTTTTAGTTTACGGCTGCTCATTTTGGCAGCTCTATAATGTTGTTTATGCTTTTACTGCACCCAGTGTCATACCGCCTACAAAGTACTTTTGCAGGAATGGATATACAACCAGGATTGGAACGGTAACAACAATCGTAATGGCCATCTTGATGGATTCTGGTGAAATCTGTGTCATCTGCTGTGCCATGTCATTGGCATTCCGTCCAGCACCAGAACCTTGCTGTGTACTTTGCAGTACTTTCATCAACTCATACTGGAGTGTTGTGAGATGTGCCTTGGAACCGTTGTACAGATACGTATCAAACCATGCGTTCCATTGACCGACTGCCAGGAACAATGCAATCGTTGCAAGTACCGGTTTACAGAGTGGCAAGATGATTTTGTAAAAAATCTTAAAGTCATTTGCACCGTCCAGCTTAGCGGACTCTTGCAGTGCATACGGCAATCCGTCAATGAATGAACGGATGATGAATACGTTGAATGCACTGATCATGCCTGGCAATACATATACCCAGAATGTACCGATCAGATTCAGGTCACGCATCAGGATGTACACCGGAATCAGACCACCGGAGAAATACATCGTGAGCGCCAGTGTAGTCGATACGAATTTTCTCAATTTGAAGTCAGGACGGCTCAGTGTAAAGGCGATCATGGATGAACTGATCAGACCGAGCAGTGTACCCACAATCGTACGCAGAATGGAAATCTGCAGACCTTGCAGCAGCCCATCATATTGGAAAATCGTTTTATAGTTTTCCAGCGTAAATTCCCGCGGCCACAAGTATATTCCGCCACGTACGGTATCTGTTGAGTTATTCAGTGAGATCGCAAGCACGTTCAGGAATGGATACAGCGTCACGACGAGCACCAGCGCCATCGCGATATAATTGAATATATCGAACAGTTTATCGCCCCGTGTAGCATTGAATGTTTTGTTCGCCATAATGTTTCCCCCTCCCTACATAATGCTTTCTTTGGTGAATTTTTTGAACAACCCGTTCGCTGTAAACAGAAGGATGATACTGACAACGGAGTTGAATATACCTATGGCTGTACCATATGAGAATCGTCCCATATTCAAACCATAATTGAGTGCGTAGAGATCGAGAACTTCCGAGTAGTCTAATACCAGACTGTTTTGCAGCAACATCTGCTTCTCGAAACCGATACTGATCAAGTGTCCAATGGACATGATGAATAATACGGAAATCGTGGTCCGGATACCTGGAAGTGTGATATGCCACATTTGTCTCCAGCGGTTTGCTCCGTCTACACGGGAAGCCTCGTACAGCTCTTGGTCAATACCCGTAATTGCCGCCAGATAGATGATGGCATTCCAACCGGTTTCCTTCCACATATCTGAAGCGGTTACAATGTACCAAAACAGGTTCCCCTTCGCCATGAATTGGATCGGCTGATCAATAAGATTAAGGCCCATCAAGATGTCGTTGACAATCCCTCCATCGGTGGAGAGCATCTTGGTAATGATCCCGGCTACAACGACCCAGGATACAAAGTGAGGCAAATAGGAAACGGTTTGGACCGTCCGCTTGAATAGCATGCCCTTCATTTCATTCAAGAGAATTGCAAAGAAAATCGGCACGACAAAACCCACAATCAGCCCCATTAAGCTCATTGCAAGCGTATTTCGAAGTACCAGATAGAACCGGTCATCGCTAAACAGCTCTACAAAGTGTTTAAAACCAACCCATTCTTGTTCGCCGAACGATCTGGCTGGTTTATAATTTTGGAAAGCCATCGTCCATCCCCATAGTGGCAGATAGTTAAATACAAAAACCCAAACTACGAATGGCAGTGACATGAGATAGAGATACTTCTGCTGCTTGATGCTATCCCAAATTCCGTTCCGCCGTTTGTTCGCTGGCGGCTTGGGGTTACTGCTTCTTTTCGCGGAAGCGGATTTTTTTGTTAGCGTTTCCATCTCCGTTCCCCCTCCTCTGTTTTATAGATCCATCATAACTGATAGAGCGTTTTCAAAATACCATCTGGATTTTAGAGAAAATCATATAAAAATTAGATATTAGCCCATAGAATTCGACATTATCCGATCAAAATCGGGTATATTATGGCCTTTCATCTACAATATACGCCATAAAAAGGTAGAGATATTTTAAAAATGTTAATTTCCGAAAACGTTTTATAGTAATCGTTTACTTTCATTTTTAGAGAATAGAAAAAGGACCTGTATCAGGTCCCCGCAATCATAATGTGAACTGAATGGTCTGCAGCTTGACAATGCCCAACAATTCGGCAGCCGATATCGTGGCAACAGGATCGAATTGATCTCCCAACAAGTACGCGACCATCTCCTGAAACAGGAAGGCAACCTCAGGACGCTTCATCATGGAAACATTGGCAAAGGGCAATGACGATACTAGGAGTTTCCCCCGCCCCACTCTAACCTCAAAAGCATATGCCAAACGTTTGGCTCTGTGAAAATGATCAATGACTTCAATTAATGGACGTACCCCGTGCAACGAATCAATACATATTGCAGGAGTACCATTAACCAGATGGTACCAATGCCAATCGGAGGCCTGATCATGAGGGAACTGGCCGAGCACAGGCATGTGTTCCTGCAGGTTCATTCCCATCGTTGCTCCAGACTGCGTTGCAAACATGAGATAATTCCAGAATACAGGCAGATACTTGGTGTTTACCGCATCGTATAATTCATCCGGTTTGACCTGAAGCCAGACACTGCCACCATTCATCAGATAATCGAGTACGTTGGGTGTAAGTGAAGAAATGATCACCAGATCCATCTCACCTTGGCTGAGTAAGTCTTTTCCATCCAGATGATCCACCTGACGATAATGGGAATCCACTAAAAATGGCTGCAGCTCATCCACGCTATTCCAGATCCGATCAGTTCGATCGTGAGGATGATAATGAGGAAACGACCAACCGTGCCAGACATTGGCGGCCATGCGCTGCGAATTGCCTGATCTGATCTCAGCTTCAATCACAAAGGCCGCAGCCCCCTGCTTGGGCGCCTGAATGGTTAGATGCCCAAGCGAAACAACGGAGCCACAGCTAATATCTCCGTATGCCCACTCGCCTTCGTTCTCTACTATATTGTTGCGGATAAGCTTCCAATGGATCGAGGCATCTACTATGGGCTTCTCTCCATAATGGGATATGCTGGCTTCAATATGAACGGGTTCTCCTGCATAGTAGGTCCGCTGACGAGCCCCCAGTAAGAGTACAATGCTATCGTTAAACTGCTTGAATGCTGCTGGTTCCACTATTCCCTTGCTCCCCCAGAACACGTCCAGAACTCCTGTTGTCGCATGTCCTTGTCCAGGGAAGTCACGGATATCAAGCAATTGGTTGCCCGCAGCATCCGGTGTGCGGCGAACCCGCTCCATCGCTTCCTTTAACGACCGCATCAGATGGATGCCACTAGCGTGCTGGAAGTCTTCCACATCAGCCGCCATGCCTCTGCGCGCAATGGACTCCTCAATCGACTCCAGCCAGCTTGGGCGCAGAACGCCTGTGTACTTCTCCCGCTCCTGAGGGCGTACGTACATGGTGAACTGTGCATGTTCATGCCCAATGACCGGATCATCCGTAAGCCGGGTGACATCATGGTAATCCAGCGTGGTGTCCGGAACCGCAGACAACTCTGACTCCAGTGGAGGATGCCAGTTCAGTGACTGGATATAAAAATCTGCACTTCGGCCTTGAGCCGGCAGCTGACCAAAGCCTGTATTATCCGTATATAACCGGGTTGGGTCCAGAGTACGAGCGAGTTCTACCAGATCATTCAACTCTGGATGGCCGTTAGCCCCGATCAGCTCATTCCCCATTGAAAACATGACAAAGGAGGGATGCGTGTGCAGCGAGTATAATAATTCCTTTAATTCACGGGTCAGGAATAGCATAATCTCCGCTGGTGCCTTCACGTCACGGTCTACAAACCATCTCGACCAGTGCGGAAGTTCAGCCTGGACAAGCATGCCCTCTTCGTCTGCGGCCTCCCAGAATGGACGAGGTGCACTCCAGCCATGCAGACGTACATGATTAAACCCATAGGATTTTGCCGTACGGAACTGCTGTACATAATGCTGCTTATCCCAGACCGGGTAACCCGTTAACGGGAAAATGCAACAATCAACGTATCCACGTAAAAAAACAGGCACATTGTTCAGCTCAAGCTTTTTTCCATTCGCTCTGAAGGAACGCATGCCGAATGTCTTTTCCACTCGATCCAGCTCTCGCTCCTCATCCTGCAAGGAGATAATGATCTGATATAACCCCGGGGACTTATCTGACCATAGGACAATGTCCTTCACCTGGCCAAGATCAAGATCCCATTGCTCACTGCCATAACTTCCTTCAAAATGTTGATCCTCAGTCCGAAGCGACATTGAACTAATTGTGCGGCTCTGCCTCGGAAGCCAGCTTCCGTCAGGGTGCCTAATATCAATATGAAGTTGACATGTCCTGGATATTGTTGAGACGCTAGCGCTTACATCATATCGGATTGCTACAATCCCTTTCTCTGCGTTAGGCTGGATATGCAACTGCTCGATCCGACAACGTGGCAGCCGTTCCAGATAAGCTCCGCCTGTAATTCCGCCCCATGCTGTTGCCGTATGAATGGAATGAATATGACTTCCGGCCAGTGGCAGCTTCATCGTGTTATCCACACGCAGCTCGAACCGGTTTTGCGTTCCCGAATGGATTAGGGATGTAATATCCCACTCCTGTGCAACAAGCAGACTGTCACGCTGCCCGGCATGATGTCCGTTTACCCAGAGATCTGTTGTCCACCTGACTCCATCAAGTCTCAATACATACTGGCAGTCCGGCTCTGACGCTACCAGATCCACTGTGGTCGCATACCAGGCAGCACCCTCGTATTCACGTATCTTGGTCCACGTATCCATCCTGAGATAATCTGGCTCATTCCCATACCCCTGCTCTTCCCAGGAACCTGGAACCTGAATTGTTCCCCATACCAATTCATCAGAAAGGGGCGGCCTCCCGTTATTGGCAAGATCTGCTTCAAGACAGAACTTCCAGGTTCCCTTCAGGTCAAAGGTATGGCGAACAGCTTGTACATCCGATGATTTCATCTGATTGTCTCTCCTTGTCCGGAATAAGATACCACCAGTTTATGATGTACAAATGGAAGACACCATTGCTTATATAAGGAAGAGGATGGATTATATAATGATGCAAACTAGACTTGAATAAGGTCGGAAGCGAAAACGTTTTATATTAAAAGATATGTGAAGTTAACATCTCAAGAAAAACAGAGCCTGTTTGACCTGCGATTAGACGCCATCAGGCTCTTCGGGCTGATCTTTGAATTGGGATCTAGCATGTTTGTATGCTGAAGGAGACTCCCCTACATACTTCTTAAACTTACCGTGGAAATAGTCCACATTGGCATACCCCACTCTTGCGGCGACCTGATGTACCTTTAAGCCTTCATCAAGCAGTTCTTTCGCTTTTTCCATTCGAACCTTGTCCAAGAATGCGTTGAAATATTCTCCCGTGTGGTTTTTGAACAGCTTGCCCAGATAACTGCTGTTATAGTTGAACACCTCGGCAAGAACCTCCAGCTTGAGATTTTCCCCTGGATTACGCCGAATAAAATCAATCATTTGTTTTAGCGCCGTATCTTTACTGCCGCCGCCCATGCGCTGAATAAGACGGCTTAGATGACCTTCTGCCATAACCTTGAGATCAGATACCGTTAATTGATGATATACTTCGTTAATCAAGACAGAATGTTCCTGCATGATCGACTGCATGTGCTGGTTCGATGCAGCCAGTTTGTTGATTGCCATGGAGAACACCTGTGAGAACGCCGTCTTGATTGACTGCTCTGTCCGATAGTAAGGAACAATTCGTTCTTCGATCTCGGCCAGTACCCGAATCACGGACTCCATGCTGCGTATGTCGAGCGCATAATACAGCTTGTCTGCCAATTCCGACTCACCAGACTCAGCGCTTTCATCTTCGCCGATCATTGAAGCAGCCTTTCCTTCAGCAGCAAGCTCTTCATTCCATAACATTATACGTTGTTCGGTAAATAGAAAACGTTCTGCAAGCAGCCCGTTAGCCTGTTGATAGGACCTGACAATCTCGGAAGTGGTATTGGCCGGTTCACCTGCTGCCCCGTACATCGTAATGTTCCATTCTCCGAGCAGCCTCTTCAGTTCATCGTATAGATGCTCGGCAGACGAAGTCGATGTAATCGGATCCTTGCACAATAAAGCAAGACCCGAATGGTAAGAGAAGACGATTCCCCGATCTTTTTGATCAAAGGCCTCTGCCAGTTTGCGTTTAACTACACCTCCACGCTGGACATCAGGCGCAGCATGCATCTCAAGCAGCACGACCTGATATTGTGGCCACTTCAATCCAAGGGCATCCTCATCGATGGGACCGACGCCTTCCAGGTTATCAAACAAAAGTGCCTCGATCTGATGCTCCCGATATGCCGTATCTTCACCTGCATGCCGTGCCAGCGCCTCCTGTTCACGTGTAAGCACTAGAGCAATACGCTGAAGCTCGCCAATAATCTCCTCTTCATCCACAGGCTTGAGCAAGTATCCATCCACACCGAAACTGATTGCTTTCTTGGCATAATCAAAATCGGCATAACCACTCAAAATTAAAAAATGTGATCCGGGATGTTGTTTCCGCACCTCTTCGATCACGTCCAGTCCGGTCATGCCGGGCATCCGGATATCTATAATGGTCAAATCAGGTTTAAGCTCATCAAATCGTGTAATGGCCTCCCGTCCACTGGCTGCTGTAGCGATC
The DNA here is from genome assembly GCF_039831995.1 of Paenibacillus pabuli. NCBI lineage: Bacteria > Bacillati > Bacillota > Bacilli > Caryophanales > Paenibacillaceae > Paenibacillus > Paenibacillus pabuli. The sequence continues at coordinate 89,090 of NZ_JBDOIO010000004.1, read as the reverse complement.
ACCTCAAATCCATACGCTCCCCAATCGATGATCGTTGTCAGACCCTCGCGTATGCTCGGTTCGTCATCCACCAAAAATACTTTATACATGCTGTTCCCCTCCTGAAGGTAAGTCAAAAGCAATCTCTGTTCCTTCCCCATACACACTCGTAATTTGTAATCCGTATGGTTCACCGTAAGTCAGTGTTAACCGTTGATGCACATTGCGCAAACCAATCCGGCTCTTCTCTTGCTCCTCCGGCCCGCGGATAAATTGCATCACCTCTTCAAGGCGCTCTGGCGTGATACCTGCACCATCATCCTTGACGCGAACCTTCACCACATCATTTACCAGACGAATATCTATATTGACATGGACCGTTCCCTCTTTATTCTCCAATCCATGCACGATGGCATTCTCCACCAGAGGTTGAACGATCAAAGGCGGAATGTATATCTTCTCTGCTCCGGGATCGATATGAATCTGAAAGGCAAGCCGATCCCCGTAGCGGAATTTTTGAATTTCCAGATAGGAACTCACCATTTCGAGTTCAGCCTGAAAAGTTGTCTTTCCACTGCCAATTTCAAGGCTTTTGCGCATCAGTTTACCGAGGAGTCTGACGATATTGGCAATTTCGGCCTCCCCTTTGATATGAGCTTTCATACGAATGGATTCCAGAGCGTTAAACAAAAAGTGAGGATTAATCTGACTTGCCATCATTTTCAGTTTAATCTCTTTCTGCGCGATTTCCAATTGGTTGTTCTGCTCGGTCGTTTCAACGACCTGAGTCATGAGTTCGTTTATGCTTTTGACCATGTAATTGAATTGTCTCGATAATTGCCCAATCTCATCATCCCCGTCGATTCTGGACGTCACATTCAAATCCCCAAGGGCCAGCTTGTTCAGATGCTTGCTAAGACGAAGCAGCCTGTTCGATGTAAGGAATGAAATAATATATACAAGTAAAAGGGCAATGATTAAGACAAGGGAGATAAAGAGCATACCGATCAAACTGATTGTGTTGGCATCCTTGACGATATCTTTGGTCTCAAAGACCGAGATCACCTTCAAGCTGTTCATACTCGACACAGGACGCAGCTCATCGATAACGATATTGGACGGCTCTCCCTGAAAGTCAGCTTCCAGTGTTCCTTTGGCCTGATTCTGTAAATCCACGCCAAAATCCAGCTCATCCAGCGTTTTGCCAACCAGATCCGTATTTTTGGCAGCCACAACATAACCCTGCTCATCCGCAATCAGCGTTTCAAAAGGTTCCTGTCGAAGCAATTCATTGAGCTCATCCTGATTAATTTCAATCAGCAGTACTCCCTCGGTGCGATATTCAGGAAAAGGGACTTTGCGCACCAGGCTGAGTTTATGAACCGGATTATCTTCCTCGTCCGGAATGTAGAACCATCCCGTGTTCGTTGATAACAGCGCTTTTTGGTACCAGTAACTTTCCTTCGTCTGTTCATTCAACGGAATGAACTCGAGATTGTTGATCAGGGTGGGATTATCAGAATAAAAACGAATGCCTGCTATCTCACGGTACTGTCGCTTGTATTCCTGAAAATCCTTATAGGCCAAATAAGCGGAAGTCAGTTCCATTACGCTGGAATAGCGTTTGTTCACAATCTCTTTCAGGTCGTTGTTGAACATAAGAATATCGGAAATATCAGTCGGCACACGCAGCAATGTGGCTGTCTGGCTCTTAATTTTGTCCACGTTGTTGATCGTCTGTCCAATGGCATTATCGAGTGCCTGCTGCCGGAAGTATCCGGTCACGGCAAGACCAATGATCAGAACCGGAATCATGACGACAAGTACATAGGAAATCAGCAGTTTATGCTTCAATTTGAGATTGTTCGATACACGTATAAACCTTCTTAACATATCTGCACCTTCCGTCATCCATATAAGCGCTTACATATATATGGCAAGATCAATGGGCTCCTGCATTTCCACTTATCATACCATACAACCCCTAAAAGCTCTTCTGTTTCCAGGCTCTTGATCCCGGCAACTATTTCCTTAGATTAGCATACATTCGTGCTCAATTGCAGTGACCAAAAGATGTATTCGTGGTAGAAAATATATAAAAAGGCCGCCACTGGCATGGCGGCCAAACTTGCAGATATGCTATATTACAAACGAACGGCGATATCAACGCCAGCCCTTTGCAGAGCTACTGATCATTTAAGGACGAGGTGTCTCTACCCCATTCAGAATCAGTTTAGGATGAATATCCGCGCTCAACGAAGCCGATACGGCACAGTATTTCTCTTCAGCCATTTGGATCGCTTTCCAGATGCGGTAATCCGGGATATCTCCGTCGACTTTGAAGATCAGGTCAATGGACGTAAAACCTTTTGGCATCCCTTCACTGCGCGTACCCTGAGCTTCAATCTCAATGCCGGTGATTTTGTCCAGGAAGGCATCCAAAATCATCGTAATATCGATTCCCATGCATCCTCCAAGGCCTGCAAGTAACAGTTCCATCGGGGTAGCACCCTGACTGTCACCACCATAAGCAGCGGTGGCATCCATGCCTACAGCATATCCAGAGGGTCCTTCGGAAGTAAACGCGCGTTTGCCTTTCCATACGGTTGTTACATTCATGATGTTATCCTTCTTTCTTAGAATTCAGTAATTTGCTGCAAAAATTTCCGTGTTCGTTCATGTACCGGATGCTCAAAAAACGCCTGCGGACTGGCTTCTTCCACGATCGAACCATCTGCCATAAACACGATTTTATTGGCCACATTTCGGGCAAATTTCAATTCATGCGTAACCACCAGCATTGTCATGCCTTCCTGCGCCAATTCTTTCATGACCGAAAGAACCTCGCCTACAAGTTCCGGGTCAAGAGCTGAAGTCGGCTCATCAAACAGCATCACTTCCGGCTCCATGGCAAGTGCACGAGCAATCGCAACCCGCTGCTGTTGTCCACCCGACAAGCGGGATGGATAAGCATCCTGCTTGTCCGACAGACCTACACGATCCAGCAGAATGCGACCGCGTTCTGCCGCTTCGTCGCGTTTGATTTTTTTTACCGTCACGGGGCCTTCCATCACATTTCCCAGTACCGTTTTGTGCGGGTAAAGGTTGAATTGCTGAAACACCATGCCGGTCTGACGGCGGATCTCAAGCACCCGTGAGCGCTGAACTCGCAGCGGATCGGTACTGTCCACGACAATGCCGTTCACTTCGATCTTTCCGCCGGATAGTTCCTCAAGTCCATTCAGACAGCGGAGCAATGTACTTTTGCCTGAACCACTGGGTCCTAGCAGCACTACGATATCTTTTGCATTCACGTGCAGATCAATATTCGTGAGTACTTCATTATTCCCGAAATGTTTCTTCAATCCTGTCGTAGTAATCATCGGTTCTCTCCCCCTATCAGTAAGCCCGCGCCAACCGGCGCTCCACTTGTTCCAGAATGGCCGAGAAGCCGATACTCATAATCCAGTACATCACACCGATTGCAAGATAAAAAGGCATATTAACATAATATTGTGCGACCAGCAGCTGTGCCGACCGAAGCAGCTCCGTTACTCCGATGGTTGCCACCAGTGACGTTTCCTTCAGCATACCAATAAACGTATTCCCCATCGGTGGAATGGCAATACGGACAGCCTGAGGAAACACGATCCTTTTCATGGTTTGGAATGGAGTCATTCCCGTTGCGTAAGCTGCCTCTGTCTGGCCTTTCGGTACAGCTTGAATGGCACCCCGGAAAGTCTCAGACAGGAATGCGCCTGCATTCAAGCTCAATCCCAGACACGCTGCCGTTAGCGACCCCAAGGTTACGCCGTAATCGACCAATCCGAAATAAATAACGAATAATTGCACCAGCAGCGGGGTTCCTCGCATGATCGATACGTAGAATCTTGCGATTAACCGGAGCCACATTGGCCCCTTAAGACGTGCAACGGCAACGAGCACTCCGATAATAAACGCAAAAAACATAGATATTACAGTTAAATACAGTGTGTAGTATGCCCCCTTCAAAAAGAAGGGGATATTCTGATATACCAGTTCCATGATTTAAACTTCCCTTCGCCTTGCAGGTTCATTATTGCGCAGGCTCTTCACCAAACCATTTTTTGAAAATGGTATTGTACGTGCCATCATCCTTCATACCTTGGAGAGCATCATTCAATGCAGCAACAAGTTCCGGATTGTTTTTGCGAACGGCGATGCCGGCTTGATCACTCTTGATCGGTTCACCTACGGCCTTGATGTCGAATCCATTGGCATCCACGATTGGTTTCAGTGCATACAGGTTGTTGATGGTCGCATCAATTCGTCCAGCATTCAGATCTTTCAGTGAAGAAATGACATCGTCATAGGTCTTAATGGTGAAGTCTCCCACTTTCGGAAGCACTTCATTACGCAGGTAAGTTTCATCATTCGTGCCCAGACCTACGCCAATCGTTTTCCCTTTGAAATCTTCGAGTTTGGTAATATCGTTATTATCACTTTTCACAATGATTTTGACTTGGTTTGTGATGTAGCCTTCACTGAAGTCCAGTGCCTGTTTCCGTTCATCGGTGATCGTCATCTGGCTGATTACGGCATCAATTTTCTTGGATTGCAAACTCGGGATCAGACCGGAGAACTCCTGGGATACAAATTCAACTTCAACCCCAAGACGCTTGGCTACCTCACGTGCGATATCCGCATCAAAGCCGTCCATTTCCTTTTTATCATTCAGGAAGTTGTACGGTGCATAGGTTCCCATCATCCCCACTTTCATGGTACCAGCCGACTTGATCTGTTCCAGTTCATTACTCGCTTTTGCTTCATTACCGCTACCACTATCAGTTGTTTTGCTGCCACATGCACTTACTACCAGCACGACCATAAGCAGAATTGCCGTCAGCATCCAACTTTTGCGCATTTTTTTGCCGTTACTTGGTGTTCCATTATTCATCACGTTAACTTCCTCTCATTCATGTGGTTAATAGTTGTACCCATTATTCCCTGCTTCTGTCTCAATCATGTAAAAAAAGACCTCGGTACCGGCACATCGTTACGTGCCCAGCAAACCGTAAAATTCAAAGCTTGATGCTTCCGCAGCGAGCGATTGTGCTGTCTTGGCTGATATGCCTTCATGCAGCTCCGCGGAGCCAAACAGCCAGCGGGAGATCATGCCTTCAATCATGCTCACCAGTAGAGCAGCCCGTACAGGCACATCCATGGATGGAGGCAGCATGCCAAGTTCGATTGCACGTTCCATGTTATGGCGGAACGCCGACTCCACAGCGCCCCTTGTATCCTCAACCAGACGTCGTACCGACTCTTCGGTCACGATGCCCTTCAGCAGCAGCTCCATAAAGTAACGGTTGTCTGCGGCAAAAGAGAACAAGCTGATGAACAGTCGCTCTGACGCCTTGACCATATCCTCCACTGATCCTGCATCCTTGCGATACCCCTGACCGATGGCTTCAAGAAGCTTCTCTCTGCCGGTTAACACAATCTCTTCAGCAATGGCTTCCTTGCTCTTGAAATGCCAATAAAACGTCCCTTGGGCTACGCCAGCTTCACGAACAATATCCGATATTTTGGTCTGATGGTACCCATGAGTTGCAAATCGCTGCAACGCAATACGTATAATCTGATCCCGGCGTTCTTCCCCGGGTTCCTTAGGATTTCCTTTGGACATTTCAAAACCCTCCCGATTGATCAGTCAGTCAGTTAACTATATCCTATTGGATAACTAGGTTATTGTCAATATGGTTTTAAACAATCAATTCAACGCATAAGTTGAAGTTGGACACGTTTCTGATCATAATAGATGATAGCCTTGTTCTGCTGAACAAGCACTGTCAGTCAAGCAGAGCAGACCACGTTCTGTCATCTGCATTTCAAGGAGGAAGAGAATTGGACATTTTATCATCCATTATTATGGGCATCATCGAAGGTTTGACTGAGTTTTTGCCCGTGTCCTCAACCGGACACATGATTCTGACCGCCCATTTGCTGGGATTATCGGAGGACAACGAGTCAGTCAAAACGTTTGAGGTGGTTGTTCAACTCGGTGCTGTACTTGCTGTCGTTGTGCTCTACTGGAACAAATTCATTGACATGTTCCGCTTCACTGGAGGCAAGAGGAGCTACTCCCAACGTCTGAACCTCGTACATATCTTTTTGGCGATGGTACCGGCCGTAGTCATTGGACTTGTTTTTCGGGACTGGATCAAGGCACATCTTTTTGGGCCAGAGACCGTATTGTACAGTTTGGTCATCGGTGGGATCTTGATGATTGTAGCTGAGCGCTGGAGCCACCGCAGTGATCGAATCACAACACATGATGTGGACGATATTACGTATAAACAGGCATTTGTTGTGGGTCTTTTTCAGATTTTGGCGTTGTGGCCAGGCTTCTCCCGTTCCGGTTCAACGATCTCCGGCGGATTGTTCGCAGGGGTAAGCCGTGTTGCTGCTGCTGAGTTCACCTTCCTGGTGTCCGTTCCCATCATGATTGGAGCAACAGGATACGACCTCTACAAAAGCATCGATCACCTGAATGGTAGTGACTTCCCTATCTTTGCGATTGGATTTATCGCTGCATTTATCGTAGCCATGCTCGCCATCAAGACGTTCCTGTCCATTTTGAAAAAACTCAGTCTGACCGTCTTTGCGATCTATCGCTTTGTGCTGGCAGCCGTGTTCTTTTTCATTTTGATGATGTAATTACAGTAAAAAGTAAACCCAAAAAGGCGACACGCGTTCCATCTGGAACCTGTGTCGCCTTGTTCATTCCTCTTATACCTTGGATTCCAGCGTCTCCAGGTATTCGGAGATTTGTGTAGGCGTTTTTGCCCATTTGCTATGCAGGTGGGCAATCTTCTTGCCGTTCTGGAACACGAGCAAACTTGGAATGCCGCGTACCGCATTCTCCTCAGCCAGCGGTTGGAATTCCTCTGCATCCATTGCATAGAAGGTTTTGTCCGTGTGCTGATCTACAACTTCGCCAATAAAGCGATCGAGGTTTTTGCAGTCTGGGCACCAGTTTGTATCAAATTTGATGACGGTCAATCCGTCTGAATTAATGGTATCACGGTATTGTTGTTCACTTTGAATTCTTTCCATATGTCTTCTCTCCCTTGTACAATTCTTTATGGTTGACCTCTATTGTACCTCTTATAGTTACAATTGCAATAGGCAGTCTGGCTTATCAGCGGTGCTGCTTGTACAGATTGGCCGGAACATGTTTCCGTATTTCTTGAATTTCCGCATCCGTAAGTGGTGCAGATTCGGAAGCTTCAATATTGTGCAGCAGCTGTGCTCGGGAACTTGCCCCAGGCACGACAGCAGCTACTGCGGGATGGGACAAGGCATACCGAATTGCGGTTTGCGCCATGCTTCGCTCGTTTGTAACCAACCGGCTCAAGCCTTCACGAATGGCAAGCAGCTGATCCGGCGTATAGTCCAGATAACCTTTCTCTACCTTGGAAACACCGGAATCCGCCAGTACTCCGCTGGCGACAGGCCCGCGGGCAATGACACTGATTCCCTTTTGTTCAAGCAAAGGCAGCACTTCTTCCTCAGCCCGGCGATCCGCGACACTGTATTGGTTCATCACACTGACAATGGACGCCCTTCTGACATATTCCCGAATCACATTAGGTCGAATCGAGGATATCCCATAATACCGAATCAGCCCCTCCTGCTTCAGCTCCTCGAAAGCTTCTATTGTTTCTTCGATTGGATCGTCCAATGTACCGCCATGCAGCTGATACAGGTCGATATAATCAATCTGCAAGCGTTTCAGGCTGTCATGGACAGCTTGCTTGATGTACGCCTTGGACGGATCCCATGACCAGCCCTCTTTCCCTGGCAAACGACGATTACCCACCTTCGTTGCCACAATCACCTGCTCACGGCGTCCCTTAATCGCTTGCCCTACAATTTCCTCATTACGTCCTGCATCGTACAGGTCAGCTGTATCCAGCAGATTGACACCACGATCCAGTGCTTCATGAATCAGGTCTACAGCGGGCTCCACTTCGGTTCCGAGCGACATACAGCCCAGTCCAATTTCTCCGACGTACAGTTCAGATGAGCCCAGACGGTTTTTCTTCATGTGTGTACATCCCCTTTCATACGTTCTGCAAGTATCCATTGTATCATTCTTCCTGGTAAAAATCGCATCTCAGGGTGCAATGAAATAAACACAGAAAAGCCCGGAACCTTAACAGCCCCGGGCTTCGCTTGTGTGTGCTCACACTGTGAGTCTAATTTATGTCTACTCGTTGTACCTTATTGCTTCCATTTGAGGAATTGGAGCCTTTCATCATGCCAGAAACCGTTGAAAACAGTTTATCTCTGGCCTGCTTGTTCCTCATCAGATAGGTCACGCCTGCACCAATGGCCGTCATAATAATTCCGCTTTTTTTAGACATGTGTTTTTCCTCCTTAAGGGATTGATGTACATCGTGTCTTGCTTGAAATTTACCCTTTGTGAGAAAAACGAAACGGCTATGTCACGCCAGTCATATCTCGTTTTGACGATGCAGGATAAGCTCCTGAATGTATGCAGCCTTATGGTTATCACAAAAAAATGACCCCTAACTTTCAGAGGTCACCTTCATTAGCTCTTTAACTATAGATCAATCAGACGGAGGTGCTACATGGGTCATTTCTTCGTGTTTGTAGGTCGAACCATCCGCAGTCAGGTAGAAGTGTCCGATGGGATGTAAATCTTCATCCAGCTCGTAAACAAGCGGAATGCCCGTGGGAATGTTGAGCGCCATGACATCGGCTTCCGACATCTCATCCAAATGCATGACGAGAGAACGAAGTGTATTCCCGTGCGCAGAGATCAGTACCCTTTTCCCGGCCGAAACCATTGGTTTGATCTCGCTGTTCCAGTACTCCAGAACCCGCTTGGACGTATCCATCAAGTTCTCCGTACGGGGAATCGTACAACCCAGACGCTTGTACTTGTCCAGATCCTGCACATAACGTTCATCTGTTTCATCAAGCGGTGGTGGAGATACGCTAACGGAGCGTCTCCATTCCATAACCTGATCTTCTCCGTACTTGACAGCAGTTTGCTGTTTATTCAATCCTTGCAGAGCACCATAATGACGTTCGTTCAGCTTCCATGTCTTTGTGATCGGAATCCACATCCGGTCCATCTCATCAAGCGCAATGTCCAGCGTTCGAATGGAACGTTTGAGTACCGAAGCATAAGCGTAGTCAAAATCAAAACCCCGTTCCTTTAAAATTTTGCCAGCTTTACGGGCTTCACCATACCCGTCCTTTGTCAGGTCCACATCGGTCCAACCCGTGAATCGGTTCTCCACATTCCACATACTCTGTCCATGACGAATTAATACCACTCTGTACATTGCCGTACCTCCTTCCTTGAAACCATTACCCGCATGTACTGCGGGATATGCCTAAGAACACAAACTACATTAATAGTATGGAGCCATCATCAGGTAAACGACTACACCTGTGGAACTGACATACAACCAGATCGGCATCGTCCAGCGAGCAATTTTGCGGTGTTTCTTCAATTGATTCGTCCAGCCCCAGACGAGGGTGAACAAAGCCAACGGCACAATAATGGCTGCAAGGATACTGTGGGTAATCAAAATGAAGAAGTAAATGGATCGAACCATGCCTTCTCCACCGTATTTAGACGTTTCCGGAGAGAGATAGTGGAATGACAAATACGTGACAAGAAACAGCAGTGTTGTGGAGAACGCAGCAAGAATAAATCGTTTATGGAGCTTTACGTTCTTTTTGATAATAGCAATCAGCGCGGCAAGCAGGAAAATGAAGGTGAAGCTGTTAAATACGGCATTGAACCGCGGCAGAACGGTAATATCAAAGGCCACATCCCCTTTGTATCCGATCGACGGTGCGAAGAACAACAATAAAATAATGACATTGGCGAGAATGGAAATGGTAATAATGATACCTGCAAAATTTTTATTACTGGTCGGGGTTGCCGAATTGGATTGAATATTCGAATCCCCTTTGTTATGTTTGCCCAATGCAAAATCCTCCTCATATGCTAACTTCTATGTTCTATGTCATTATATCTCGCGGCCTGCCCCCTGTTAAGTGACAACACTCTGAACAAAAAGCGCTTCATATGCATATAAAATGCCCGTAACAGCTTGTTTTCATCCGAATGTCGCCAGTCAACAGTTTACCCAGAACAGTCTTTATGGTATAATTAATGCAATTAATCACATACGCGTTGAAACTGGAGGAGCCTGTCACCAAGGGCCCCTCTTTGTCTTTTTCATGGCATATTTGGGCACTGCTATTTGCGCCTTTCTATGCCATTTTTTGTGTTCTGGGCAAGGAATGAAGCGCCCTTGGTATGGCAACCTTATAAACGCTACTGCTGGAGAGGAGTACACTTATGGAATTCATTTTGGTTCTTGCATTAATTCTGATTTTCACCAAGCTTGCTGGAGATCTATCCGTAAGACTTGGGCAACCCTCAGTACTAGGAAAGCTCATTGTTGGTGTTGTTCTGGGACCTGCTATTCTGGGGTGGGTTCAACAATCCGATTTCGTTCACTACATGGCTGAGATCGGTGTTCTGCTGTTAATGTTCATTGCCGGACTTGAGACGGATCTGGATCAACTGAAAAAAAATTGGAAGGCTGCCTTTGCTGTTGCAGTCGGTGGGATCATTCTTCCATTTATCGGAGGATACGGTGCTGCTATAGCTTTTGGAATGTCCCAAACTCATGCACTTTTCTTTGGACTTTTATTCTGTGCCACGTCTGTAAGTATTTCCGTCCAGACACTAAAGGACATGGATCAGCTCAGTTCACGTGAGGGTACTACAATTCTCGGTGCAGCTGTAGTCGATGACGTTCTGGTGGTTGTACTGCTTGCTGTCATGATGAGCTTGCTGGGTACGGGTGCAGGCGACACGTCAATCAGCCTACTTATTGGTAAAAAGTTATTATTCTTCGTTATTATTATCGCTGCCGGCTGGTTCCTTGTCCCTCGAATCATGAAGTGGATGGCACCTCTCAAAGTTACAGAGACTGTCATTACTACAGGATTAATCATCTGTTTCGGATTTTCTTATTTCGCTGAATGGATGGGCGTTGCCGGAATTATTGGTGCATTTGCGGCGGGTATTGCCATTTCTCAAACTAATTTCAAACATGAAGTTGAAAGCAAAGTTGAGCCCATTGCCTATAGTATTTTTGTACCGGTATTCTTCGTAAGTATCGGTCTGAATGTTACTTTTGACGGTGTAGGTTCCCAAATCTGGTTTATCATTGCGATCAGTTTAATTGCTATTGTGACGAAGCTGCTGGGCGGAGGAGCCGGCGCACGGCTTACCGGGTTTGATCGCGTTTCGTCTCTGGCCATTGGCTCTGGCATGATTTCTCGGGGTGAGGTTGCACTTATCATTGCCTCAACCGGACTTGCTTCTGGCTTGCTCGACCCTGAATATTTCACCAGCGTTGTCATTATGGTTATCGTAACTACGCTCGTTACTCCTCCTTTGCTCAAAATAACCTTTGCTCGCAAAAAAGGAGAAGCTCGTGTTGAACAAGGGATTGAGGAAGCTCATTTGAATGGATAGTTACGGGAATACCAACGGGAATAAACCAATATTGTAATCATTAAAGTTTGCTATAATTTCATCAGATTAACCATTTAGGTCGTGAAGCACACGCCGCTTTGAACCATTGCTCACCTTCGAATCCGGAGGAATAAGCATGTTCAAGGCGGTTTTTTGTATTAGCTTCGCAAACCTTAATAAGCTAGGTTACTTTAGTCGGGGTTGATATAAAGCTTCTAGAAAAACAAAAAAAGACCGCTCTAACTACAAGAGGTCTTTATCCTCAACCCGACACTTACACAAGTTGTCCCATTTTAAGTTAACACACCAACGTAAAAACCGATTGATATAAACACAACGCACCAGATGAATGCCCCGATCCCGGAGATCAGTACATATTTTCCGATGGCCATACGGCTAATGCCCGAGAAGCAGCACATCAGATGACGAATGCCTGGAATAAAGTATCCGAGGATAATGGACCAGTACCCATACTTCAGGAACCAGCCCTCCACCCTCCCCAGCCGCTTGGGGTTCACCCCTACCCACTTGCCATACTTTACGACGAGAGGTCTGCCTGCCTTTTTGCCAATCGCATAGCTGAGCAGTCCTCCCGTAAATGCACCACCAAAGCTGACAATGATCGAAACGGAATAGTTAAGGACCGAGATGGAGGCGAGATAACCGACAAAGGTCATCATCACCTCATCCGGAATGGGCATGCCAATGACACCCAGAGCGAGCAATCCATAGATTGCGAAATACCCATATTGACCAATAAACTCTTTAGCAATTTCCATGACTGACTCGCTCCTTATTTCGGTTCCACGATGTCCTTCTCATGAGGCGCCAACACCTGTTTCAGAGATGGGAATCGAATTTGGCTGACCATTAGACCGGATAATACAACGATAACAAGATAGGCTACACCATGGGTGAAATAAGGACTCCAGAGCGCGAAAAAGGACATCAATCCACCTGCGAACGTGATTGGCATTCCCACAAATCCCGTGGTTGCTGTCTTCTGGCAGTTGTAACGGGCCAGACGCAAGGCGCCACATACCGGGAACAATGCCGTCAATGCCATGCCAAGCACACTCACTTCGTTCATAGAATTCAGATACAGAATCAGCACCGGGGCTGTTCCGAAGGAAATGACATCCGCCAGGGAATCCAGCGCCTTGCCGAACTCCCCCTCACAATGCAATTTCCGTGCGGCAAAGCCGTCAAACAGGTCAAAGAACATGGCAACCCAAATCATCGTCACGGCCAGAGCGAACTCACCATGAATGGCCATAATGACTGCGAGCATGCCAGAAGTTAAATTGCCCAACGTTAAAATGGACGGTAAAGATTTCATAAGACTTGACTCCCTTTCGTACTAAGCATTAGGAAAAATAATATAGAAGCGGACTCCGTCCGGCGTGTTCTCCACTCCATAACTGCATCCGTGCAGATCCAGAATCTGCTTCGCTATGGCTAGGCCCAGCCCGGTTCCTCCCATTTTGCGATTACGTGATCGCTCTACCCGATAAAATCTCTCCCAGATATACTGGCGTTCAGCTTCCGAGATCCCTTCGCCTTTATTCTCGATGGAGATTCTTACCTGTCCTTCCAGTCTGCTGATCTCAATCATTATATCGGTCTGCGGCAGCGCATGACGTATAGCATTCATCATCATGTTATAAATCACTTGCTCCAGCTTGCTTCGATCTCCTTCAACGGTCTGCTCTGTGGTGGAGACAAGCACGATTTCGAGCCCTTTTTCCTTCAGCTGCGGGCCGAGACGCCCGGCAATCTCCTCGATCATGTCTCCAAGGACAACTGCACCAGTATTCAGCTTGATGGCCTGGGATTCGAGCCTAACGAGATCCAGCATTTCTTCAACCATCGTTTCCATTTTGACTGCTTCATCGGCAATGATCTCAATGTAACGCTCGCGCTTGTTCTCGCTGACCCCATCCTTCAATCCTTCGGAATATCCCTTGATGATACTGATGGGCGTTTTGAGTTCATGCGATGCATCGGCAAAAAATTCACGCTGCCGCTGCTCAATCCGCTGCTTCATCTCCATATCGGTCCGCATTTGACGATTTGCCTGCCTGAGTTCCTCCAGCGTCTGCCCCAATGTGGTTGATAGAGCATTCAAGCTATCGGACAAACTGCCAATTTCATCATTGCGTTTGATCGGTGATTTCACGGAGAAATCAAGCGTCGACATTTTTTTGGCCACATGGTTCAGCGCAAGCAAAGGTTTCGTGACAATTCTGGACAATAACAGGGAAAGAAACAGAATCAGCACAAACGCACCCATACCAAAGTATGCATAGAACAAACGTGTTGCTTCATTCGCTTCCCGCATCTCCTGCAGGGAAGTCAGGGAGAAAATAAGCTGCTGCTGCGGCCCGTTTTTGTGGACTGGGGCAATGGTAATCACGTTCCGAACACCGCTCCAGCTATCCGTCCATTCTTCATTAAGCATCTTGCCGTTCGCCAAACTGAGCTGGTCCTCCGTTGAGAGCGGGAAGCGGCTGTTCAGTGCCTGCACAAGCAGTCCCTGTCTCTGACTCCATGTTCCCAAATTGGGAAGCACCACTTCAGTCAATACACCAGACCATTCCTGAACCGGCTCAGAGAGCTCCTGAAAATCCTCCGTACCACGGGCAGCAGAATTGGTGTCCTGGATCTTCAACGGATAGACCATCGGTTCGTTTAATCCGCTGGCCGGACCGATAACAGTCAGCTCCTGACCATACTTCAGGTGAGTGGCAATCCAGCCCGCGTTCTCACTATTGATGAACAGGGATAGTGAGACCTTTACCTGACTGCCATCCTCGCGGAGCAGCGTAATGTGAAACGGATCGTTGACCAGTTTGCCCGTGCTTGTCAAAATCACCAGATGCGATTGATTCTGACGCATAAACTTTCCGGTTTCCTTGGCCAGTTGTACACTATCCCAATGTCCGCTGGAATACTGCTGTTCAAATTTCGCCAGTTTTTTCTTCATGCTGCTGATCTTCTGATGCTGGTAAAAGTCCGGAAACCAGACCAACTGGGCAGTCACCGATGTTCCGTATAAGAGAAGCAGAAAACCAGCCATAACCAGAAATAGCTTCATCGTTACGCCATTACGTCTCATGCCTCAGCCTCGAATCGATATCCCGTGCCAATGACTGTCCGGATACACTTGGCTTCATCTCCTAGTTTGCTGCGCAGCTTCTTGATGTGTGTATCCACAACACGGGAATCACCATCAAAGTCGTATCCCCAGACCCGGTTGAGGATGGCGTCCCGGGATAGAACGATTCCCTGATTACGTGCCAGGTAGAGCAGCAACTCATATTCTTTGGGAGCAAGCTCTACCTCTACTCCGTCCTTCTCCAGTCGTCTCGCCCAAGGATCAAGCAATGCGTGACCAAACCGGATCACACCCTGTTCCCTGCTGATCGCACCTTCGACTCGCTTCATTAACGTCTCCGCACGCGCAACCAGCACACGAGGGCTGAACGGCTTCGTAACATAGTCATCCACACCAAGGTTAAATCCATGGATCTTATCATCATCTTCAGACCTTGCGGTCAGCATTATAATAGGTACGGTGGATTGTGACCGAATATGCCCACACAGCGTCCATCCATCCATTTCAGGCATCAGTACATCCAGAATGACCAGATCCACTTCATGCAGATCCAGCAATTGGAGGGCTTCAATTCCATGCTCTGCCTCGATTACATTCCATTGTTCCTTTATAAAATAATCGGCCACAATTTCACGAATGCGGCTTTCGTCTTCCACGAGAAGCACTGTTCTCACCATGGCCGACTCTCCTTTTATCTTTCTTTTGCTAACATAACGATTCCGTGTGTCGTTCGTGTGTCCATCCATGTTCTGGAATGAACTCCATGTTATATACGATTAATAGCCGTTATAAGTTACTGAAATCTCAGCAATCCACACAAAAAGGCGGTTGCCAACGAGCCACCTTCGCCCATTGACAACCACCCTTCAGCTGAATCCATGTTCTCTTCCCGGTATCGCTTACCGCATCCGCTATTAGCGTTGTTGCTCCAAGCGGTGTGCCGCGTGCAACGTCGGGCCAACAAAACGATTAAGCGGGAATCCGCCAGCAATCGCTTGAGTAATGAAGGCTTTGCCTTCACGTACAGCCTCTTTTACCGATAAACCGCGCGCCAAACCAGCGGTAATCGCTGCAGAGGTTGTACAACCCGCCCCATGCGTATAACCGGAACCAACAACATCGGCCTCATACCATTCGTAGTTTTTGCCATCATAGAGAAGATCCATCGCTTTGCCAGGGGTAATCACACCTCTGTCCTTGATCAGAACATGCTTCGCCCCATGGTTGTGAATTACAGCAGCAGCAGCTTCCATCTGTTCTTTGGAACGGATCGGTCCGCTCTTAGCCAGTTGGGAAGCTTCAAACAAGTTAGGAGTCACAAGGTCAGCACCCGGCAGCAAAAATTCAATCATTGCTTCCGTATTTTCAGGCTGCAGCACTTCATCTGTACCTTTGCAGACCATTACCGGATCGATTACGATCTGCGGAAGGCCACTGCGGCGAACATGCTTCGCAACCAGTTCAATAATATCTACGGAACCCAGCATCCCCGTCTTCATCGCATCAAACCCGATCCCGTCCAAAACGGTACGGAGCTGTGCTTCCACTACATCCAGAGCCACAGGGAAAACCTGATGGTCCCACGTTTCAGGCTCCATCGCCACAACCGTAGTTAGTACGGTCATACCGTATACACCAAGCTCCTGGAATGTTTTCAAATCAGCTTGAATTCCTGCACCGCCGCTCGTATCCGAGCCGGCTATTGTCAATGTTTTTGGAATCGTCATGGTCGTCGCATTCTCCTTCGTGTTTCAGTTGACATTATCCTATCCCTTGTACGAGCGGATGTCAATGGCATCTGAAGCCATACGAAGCGCGGTTTTCCTGATCATTCAGTTCACATCTTTTGTCTCCAGTCTCACCATGGACAAGGAAGCGATCCAAAGGCCGATAGCGCCCAGAGTTAATGGAATTACGATAATCGAATTGATGGAAACACTCGGTCCATTAACACCGGAACATACCACGAGAACCAGGAAAATGGAGGATACCAATGTTGTCGTGGCTGAGTGTTTCCTCATGCCAAACAACAGAGGGATTAATGCCATCGCAGCAGCGGACAGCGAACTAATCGTGTATTTGATCAGCAGTTGAAGCGCTTCATTACCCGTCAGTTCGTTGGCAATGAAAGGATAGAACTGATTTGTCGTCAGCAGGATTGCCCCCATGAGCAAATTGGTGAACATAATCATGAAAAAGGTGAACAGAAACACAATGATCAGCTTCGCTGCAATAATTTTGTGACGTTTGATTGGATAAGTAAACATCACATTCATCATTTTATTTTTATATTCGCTAATGACCAGTTTTGATAATAAGGCACCTGCAAAGATGATAAAGGTAGCCCGTGAAATTGTGTCAATCAACATAAACGAGAGGGGAAAGGTCATAAAGGCATAATCCTCAGCTCCCCAGTCCACCAAGCCGATCATAAGCAGGAACAGGAGGATACCCACATTGGCAATTGCTGCGTATCCGAAAAACCGGGCAAATTGATGCTTACGCATTTCCAATAAAATAAGTTTAAGCAACGTCCCCATCCCCCTTCACAAGGTTTAAAAAATGCTCCTCCAGTGAATGAGACCGCTTGAAAATAGATTCAATTTCGATCCCGTACTGAACCAGTCGGCCCGTCAATTCGGATGGAGCCACACCGGGGTCGTATATGCGAACTGTACGTTCATCGACCAACTTATAGTTACTCAAAGCAAGCTGATGCTCAATGACATAGATCGTCTTGCGGGCATCAATCACCTGCAGCTCAATGTATTCGCTCTGAGTGCCGCGAATGCTCTCCATGGACACTTCTTCTACCAGGCGACCACCACGAATCACCCCTACCGTATCGGCAATTTGCTCAATCTCGCCCAGAATGTGACTGGAGATGAGCAGAGTAATTCTATACTCCGTACTGAGGCGTTTGAACAGGTCTCGCATTTCCTTGATTCCAACAGGGTCCAGTCCGTTGATGGGTTCGTCGAGAATGAGGAATTCAGGCGTGGTAATCAGTGCCCGAGCAATGCCCAGCCGCTGTCTCATACCGAGAGAGAAATCACGTACGGGTTTATTGTCTGTATTTTTCAGTCCTACACTCTCCATCATCTGATCAATAACCTTTTTATTATGAAACCCCATATACTCACAGTGGAGCTCCAGGTTATCCCTAGCGGAAAGTCTATCGTAGAAAAAAGGATATTCGATGATGCTGCCTATTCGCTTCAGTACTTCATAAGAGCTAGGGGTAAGCTTCTCACCGAACAATTCAATTTCCCCTACGGTGGGCTTGACCAGGTTGGTCAACATTTTCATAATGGTCGTTTTCCCGGCTCCGTTCGGTCCTAAAAATCCGTATATTTCACCTTGCTTGATATTCATATTGACGTTGGATACGACCTCCGTACCTGCGTAGGTTTTGGTCACACCGATGGTGCGTGCAATATATGTCATCTCTTCTTGTTCTCCTTTACGATCCCTGACGGGTTCTTATATCTGTATTGTAAAGAGAAAAGTCTGCTTTTTTATTAATCAAATCTTACAAAAAACTTAAGTTCGTCAGAAGCATAAAAAAGGCAACTAACGAGATTTTAGAGAGATTGTAAATGAAGTCCGCTCATATGGTACACTGCGCAGCTCAATGCGTCCCCCCATCCGTTCGACAAGTCGCTTCGTGATGGTGAGGCCAAGCCCACTTCCATGATAGAGACGGTTACGGGAATCCTCCAGCGTATACATTCGCTCAAAGACACGGTCGTGTTCCCTTTCCGGAATGCCTTTGCCCCTGTCCCAGATTTGCAGCATGACCTCCCCGCTATTCGGTTGTTCAAGCAAAAGGCCCAATACCTTACCATCCGCACCATATCGCATCGCATTGGTAATCAGATTATCCAGCACCCGGTCAAGTGCATCCACATTGCCAGTCACGAACAAATCCCCTTCCGGAATAGACAGCTCCACTTGCAGACCCTGATTCGTTAACATTTCATAAAAGGAAAGCATCTTCACCCTGCATAATTCACTAAGATTTACCCGAGTCAAGGCAAGTTCGGTATCCCCAGACTCCAGCTTCGCCAGATCAAAAAAGGAATGAATCAGACGCAGCACCTCCTGCGCTTTATCCTGAATCTTGCGGATCATGACTTCCCGTTCCTGATCGGTTAATGAAGAACTATGGAGCAGTGTTTCACTGTAGCCCATGACTACCGTGAGAGGGGTCTTCAAATCGTGTGAAATGTTGGAGAGCATATTGCGGATTTCTTTCTCCTGATTGGCATATCGTGCACCAGTCCGGTGTGCGTAATCCAGCAATTCGTTGATATCCCCCAGCAGCAGGCGAATCTGGGCATCGCTGCTAAAGACCAGCAGACGCTCATATGTGCCCTCACCCAGAATGCCTCCCAGCTTCTGATGAATATATGATAATTGCCGGCTGCGTTTATTCAGCTTCACGGCAAGTGAGATGACAACCATGATGAGAACACCGGTTAAGATGCACAAAAGGATGGTCACTTGGGTTCCACCTCCAGCTTATAACCGATACCCCACAACGTTTTGATATACTGTGGTGCCGATGGATCCGTCTCAATCTTTTCGCGCAGACGGCGCATATGTACGTTAATGATATTTTCGTCCCCATAATACGGATCGTTCCACACTGACGTATAGATCTGTGCCTTCGTAAACACTCTGCCAGGATGCGTAACAAACAACTTAAGAATGCCAAATTCCTTGGATGTCAGTCTTACAGGGACACCTTCCCGCTCCACCTCATAGGTGTCCATATCGACCACCAGCCCGCCAATTTCAATACGCTGATCCTTGGCTGCTGTCGTATTGACAGGCTGTACCGTATAGTTGGCACGACGAATCGCCGCCTTGATTCGCGCAGTCAATTCGATTAGGGAGAATGGCTTGCTCAGATAGTCGTCTGCACCAAAACCTAGCCCGAATGCCTTGTCCACTTCCCCATCCTTCGCGGATAGTATTAATACAGGGACAAGACTGGCAGCTCTGATGGTCTGCAGTACGTCCATGCCGCTTCGGTGCGGCAGCATGAGGTCCAGTATGACAAGATCATAAGCAGGCTGTGCTTGCTGGAACTTGTGCTCTGCCTCTAATCCGTCATATGCATACGTGACGTTGTAGCCCTCTTTCTCCAAATATGGCCCAACCATCTCACTAATCGAACGATCATCTTCTACGAGCAGCAAACGGTGACTTGACACGTGATTTCCCCCAACTTTTTTTCTTTTATTACCTCACAGTTCACCTGAATTGGCAATGCGTGAAGCAACACTTCTTCGAACTTCATCTGAAATAGGTACAAAAAAGGCAGGAAGGCCACCTGTGTTTCAAGGCGGCTCCCCTACCGGATCTGTCGTACTCTATTTATATTGTCTCGCTTCGTATCCAGCACAGCCCAATCGTACCTGCGCCTGCATGAATGCCTACCACAGGGATAAAAGGCATAATTTCAGTCTTCAGCCGTGGAAGCAGATCGGCAATTTGCTGCTTGATCGTGATTGCTTCTTCCTGATTATCAGCGTGCATGATACACACATGTTTTACTTTTTCCACGTCTACCTTCAGCACCTCCAACATTCGCTGTTTGGCTCGCTTGAAGGTACGAATCTTCTCGTTTACAACGACCTTCCCCTCTTCAAATCGTAAGAGCAGGTGAATTTTCAACAATTGGCTGAGTACAAGCTGTGTGCCTGACACGCGCCCACTGCGGTGAAGGTGCTGAAGACTGGCCGGAATGAGGTAAAAGGACATATTATCCATCATCTGTTCAATGTGAATCTTGATTTCAGATACTGTACATCCCTGTTTCTGCTTTTTCACACCTTGCAAAATCATCTCCCGCAGCGGATATGCCCCCGCTCTGGAATCAATTGCAGTTATCGATACTCCAGCAATCTCTGCCGCCTGCATTGAGGTATGCAGCGTCCCGCTAAGCGCAGTTGAGCAGTGAATGGTGATAATCTCGTCATACTGACCTTTTAGCGATTCATACAGTTCAATAAACTCACCTATAGGCGGCTGAGAACTGCTTGCCCTTGGAGCCTCCGCAAGCTTTTCATAGAACTGTTCTGATGAGATGTCCTCGGTCTCCCGATAGCATTCCTCTCCTAATACGACGCGCAGCGGTACAATGTATACGTGATTTTGCTCTGCAAACAGTGGATCGAGTGTGCTGGTACTGTCGGTAACCCATGCAATTTTTTTCATTCCAACCTTCTCTCTTGCCGGATTGTTGAAGCTGTATCCTCCATCGTCAGGCACATGCCCGGCGGATTATTTTAAATTTGAATAGCTCATATTGTAAACGTTTACGTCCTTACTCCTCAATTATAAAGGACCGGGCAGACCGCTGTCTTGTGGCGCATTGTTGAACAGCCCTGTTTCTTCCGGGATATCCCAAAAAAATGTCTTGCCTGTGAAGGAATAAATTGGTATGCTGTTGTCCTTCTCTCTTTTTCGCCTTGACTGAAGTGAACGGAACCGCCGTTCAATCCACTTATCGGAGGTGTCATATGCTTTATCTCACGCTGGCTTCCAAAGCCTACGCCCGGAATCTGCAATATCGCGGGGCACACATGGTACATAACCTGGCAAGCGCCATGTTCGGTTACATGTATGCCTGCCTATGGATCGGCATCGGGGCCGATCACTCTCTCGGGGAATACGGGACACAGGGGATGGTCAGTTACATTGCGTTTACGCAATCCTCTCTCTGGATCTCAGGTTTCCTCACCAACGGACTCGGAATCCCCCTTACGGTCAGGACAGGACAGATCGCGCTGGATCTTATGAGGCCGGTGCATCTGTTTACTCACCTTATGGCACGCGAATGGGGACAGATTGCCTACCAGTTCGTGTACAAAAGCATTCCGATCTACCTGCTGTTCTCCATCGTTTTTTCCCTGCAATGGCCCACAGAAGCTTCAACCCTGTTATTTGCCGCGCTTGGTCTTGCCGGCGCATCCTACTTATCCATCTGCATGAATTACATTATTGGGGTCACTGCAATATGGACGACCGAATCATCCTGGCTTCACTGGGGCAATCACGCCCTGATGAATTTGCTGGCTGGTTTCTTCATCCCGCTCGAATGGCTGCCTGAGTGGCTGGAACGTCTGGCCTGGTTATCACCCTATCCTTTCCTGCTCTATGTTCCTACCCGAATCTATCTCGGTTTTGAAGATGGCTCCTTGCTCTGGGGAACCTTGCTTTGGTGTGCTCTAATGACCCTGATCTGTCTGGTCATCACCCGTGTGATGCGCCGTAAAGTGGAGGTGCAGGGCGGATGAAACGAACTTCCTGGGTCCATTTATATAAAATACTGATTCGAACGAGCATCCGCAGCCGGATGCAGTATAAGTTTAATTTCATATTGGCATCCATCCTGGCCGCACTGATTCAAATCTCCGAGTTTCTCATGGTTGCTCTGGTGCTGCATCGATTCGGTGCAATTAAGGGCTGGTCTCTCCATGAGATCGGCTATCTGTTCGCAATCATGACATTATCCAAGACGCTGTACCGTACGTTCGGGAACGAGGTTCATCATCTGGAAAAATATTTGGTCGGCGGCGAACTGGATCAACTGTTGACACGACCTATGCCTGTCCTGCTCGCACTGCTGCCGCAGAATTTCCGCATTATGATTGGCGAAGTGCTTCAGGGCGGATTTATTCTATGCTGGTCTCTGGCGGGTATGATGCACAGCGGGCAGATCGGCTGGACGGTCATTCCTCTCTCCCTGCTGATTATTCTGACCGGAGCCATCATCCTCTTCTCTATAGGGCTGGCTACAGCGACACTGGGGTTCTGGACTACACGCATTGAGGAACTGCAGACCATTACAGAAGATGCAGCCCGTACGGCTGCTCAATATCCGCTAACGTTATACCCCAAGTGGATGTCCGGCATTCTGCTGACCGTCATTCCGGTTGGATTCGTCAACTATATCCCCTCCCTTTATCTGCTGCGGGGTCAAGGAGGAGCGTGGGTGCTTGCGGCGATTGCGGCTGTTGCCGTTCTGTGTCTGGCCGCCAGTCTGCGCTTCTGGAAATACGGTATCACCAAATATCAAAGCACGGGAAGCTAAGGAGGGTTCTTACCATGAACATGATCACAGCGAGGCAACTGCAAAAGGAATTCAAAACACCTGTCGTTCGCGAAGGCCGGTTCTCCGGACTTCGGACACTATTTTCACGTGAATACCTGTCCAAAGAAGCTGTACGTGATATCAGTTTCGATATTGCGAAAGGAGAGTTCGTTGGATACATCGGGCCGAATGGTGCAGGCAAATCGACGACGATCAAAATGTTAACCGGTATCCTCCACCCGACTTCGGGTGAAGTTCTTCTGGCCGGAATGAATCCCCATCAGCAAAGGCGCCAAACGGTAAGACGACTGGGAGTCGTGTTTGGACAGCGCAGCCAGCTCTGGTGGGATCTGCCCGTGAAGGATTCGTATGATATTCTGGCCGAAATGTACGGTGTACCTGCTGAACTCAAAAAGAAACGGCTGTCCCAGTTTGCCGAACTGCTGGACCTTGAATCCTTCTGGGCCACTCCTGTCCGTAAACTCTCCCTCGGACAGCGGATGCGTGCAGATCTCGCAGCTTCCATGCTGCATGATCCGGAACTGCTTTTTCTCGATGAACCCACGATTGGGCTGGACGTGAACGCCAAACGGAACATCCGCCAGTTTCTGCGGACATTAAATGAAGAGTTTGGCAAAACCATTTTGCTGACGACGCATGATATGGATGATATCGAGCAGTTATGCAGTCGGGTGATGGTCATTAATCATGGCCAGCTCACATATGACGGTACGATCTCCTCTCTGCGGGACACGATTGGTCTGCCCACGATTATCCGGGTGACTTACCGAGGGGCGTTTCATATCCAGGACTCCATACCTTCTGCCATACAGATTACAGGTGTGGACGGACTGGTCGTTACTGTACAAGTTAACCGAAAAGAGTGGAGTACAATGAATATTCTGAAGCAGCTGGAACAATGGGGCGAAATTATCGATGTGGAGATGAAAGAACCGGATTTCGAGGATATTATCCACCAGGTATACTGATGGGCCCATTTTGGACAGATCTGGATGAGGGCCTGTTCGGATGCCGTTACATGCAGAAAGGACATGACGTACTGTAGTAACGGAGGTGAGTTCATGCTTGTCACTAAACATGTATTAGCAGCGTCCAGCACACACTCCACTCCCTACTACATGGTACGTGGTGCAGCGTCTGGCCCCGTGATGGTTGTCACTTCCGGCGTTCATGGAAACGAAACCGCAAGCATGGCTGCTGCACAAAAACTCGCAGATGATTGCACGGCAGGTCGGCTTTTCATTCAGCGCGGACTTCTAATTATCATTCCACGAGTGAACCAGAAGGCTTATGGCAAAAAAATCAGGGGCAATCCTGATCTGAACAGAACATTTCCCCGCCGCATATCTGCCAAAGCCAAGCATCCACTTGCGTCTGCCGTCTTTCGTCTGGCTCGTGAACATGGAGCAGACTGGTGGATCGACCTGCATGAAGCCAATGGATTGTCCCAGCTCAGTTCCCGTGTATTGGGTCAAACGCTGATTACCAATCCCGGAAGCCGTGCCGTTCCGACATGCAGGAGAATAATTGAACACATGAATCGTTCCATCGCCATTCGTGATCGGCATTTCAATCTGAAGCAGCATGAGCTTCCTGGATCTGCCCGGACAGCTGCGGCCAGATTGCTGCAGGCCCGTTCCGTTACCGTTGAAACCTGCTGGAGCCTGAAGCGATCGGTACGAATCAAGCACCAGACGAGAATTGTACATCACTTTTTGCGGGAAGCCGGCTTCATATGAAATGAGTAACCTCCCAATTCCAGCATGATGTGGAGCAATATCTCGATTATTTGTACAGAACATATAAGTAATCATTATGAGAAAACCCGTCATACGTGGTACATCAGCCCTGATTGGCTTGTACTTTCGTCTGACGGGTTTTAACGTTTAACTGAGTATTCTTCTTTTAATTGCTGGAAGCATTCTCTACGGTTACCTTGGTTCTCGGCATCGCATGCATGGCCCCTTCGGTTACATGGACCTGTACGACATATATGCCCGTTTCCTCGAACGCATAGTTGGCCTCATAAATTCCATCCCCTGTGGATTGAGCAGTAATCGCTCCCTTAGCTTCAAGATCCTCAGGATTCATCATTCCCTGATCCTCAGCTGGTGCTGCTGGTTCATCTTTTTCATTCCACACCTGAAATTGCACATGGTCTGCATCATCCACGGGCTGACCTCCCTGCGTCAGTTTAATCTGCAGGGCAACATCATCCTGGATTGACACCTTATCCGGTACCATGAGCTGCACCTTAATCATCTCCAATGTATCCGTGCTCTGGGATTGCTTATCATTGGAGCAGCCCACAGCCGTAAGGAGCAGAATGATAATTAACGGCATGAACCAACGGACTTGTCCACTCATCCATCATCTGTCCTTTCTTATAAAGAAGATTTTGGTGTTTTGCCAATTCCCCACAACATTACAATTATGATGATAAACGCAATCAGGGCAAGCAATGGAATCGTGATGAAACCAAACCAGTTCAAATAGTCGGTATAGCAAGGAATCTGCCCACAAGCGACGGAATTGCCAGTAGCCGAATAGATGCGCTGAATCGTAACATGATATAACGAGATCCCACCTCCAATGAAACTTAGTGGCAGTACATATTTGGTGATCCCTACATCATCCTTGAAGTAGGCAATCCCAAGCACTATGGTCAGTGGATACATGAAAATTCGCTGGAACCAACATAGATCACATGGAATATATCCCTTAATCTCGCTGAAATATAGACTTCCTCCCGTCGCGATGACGGATACGGCCCATGCGATAAACAGCCGGGTATCCACACTTCTTGCCGGACGCTCGGGTTTTGATGATGCACTCATTCATCTGGCCTCCTCTGCATTTTGAAATATCATAATACCTCATTCATGACGCAAGGGCTATTCAAGCCGTTATGTAGGGTGTTACATGATGATTATTATACCAAATATTTGAATAAATTTGAGTTCATTTATGGTCACATTGGATTTGTTCATCCGGTTCCATTCCCTTGACACTTGCGTACGTATTCCCCCATTCACACATCGTGTTTAATACCGGAATAAATGATCGTCCAAGTTCAGTCAAACTATATTCCACTTTTGGCGGTACCTCTCTAAAAATTTCCCTACGGACAAGTCCATCGCCTTCCAACTGTTTCAATTGATCGGTTAAGACCTTTTGTGTAATTCCAGGCATCAATTCATAAAATTCCTTGGTTCTTACCGATTGTTGACTCAGAAAGAAAAGGATCAGACACTTCCATTTTCCGCCGGCGATATCCATAAAAATATTTATTCCAGTATTATATTTAACCAATGTGCCTTCACTCCCCAATAGATACTTTAATGTGGCTATACCACCTTTTTGTGCGTTATTTTCTCTTTTGTTATTGCCTACTATAATTCAAAAGAGCCCTAAATAACAACGATGGAGATGGTCTTATGAGTGTACAAACCATTTTGGAACAAAGACGTTCCGTTCGACATTTTGATTCAAGTTATACGATAAGCCCAGAGATTCTGACAAACCTCATTGAATCTGCAAGTAAATCACCGAATGGGAATAATATTCAAGCCACCCGATACCTTATTATTGATGATCCAAAGTTGCGAAGTACTTTGCTGCCTATCGCTTTTAATCAACAACAGGTGGTCGATGCTTCGGCGCTGGTGGTCATGCTGGGAGATTACCGGGCATTTGAGCAAGATAACATCATTAAAATCCACGAAGAAGGCTTCCAGGCAGGTTTTTTTGATGAATCGCTCAGAGATTATCTGGCGAATGCTGCAATACAGTACTATGCAAATAAATCGGATGAAGAGCTAAAGTTGGAGTTAACCCGAGATGTAAGCCTGGCCTCAATGTCATTTATTCTGCTGGCAAACGAAGCCGGTTTCGAAACCATTACCATGTCAGGTTATGATTCCGCCCAATTAAAAACCAGCCTGAATATTCCCGAAAGATATTTGGATGTCATGCTGATCGCGATTGGCAAAGGTACGAAAAATGGACATCAAACGGTACGTCACCCTGTAAATAAAATTATGTATCGAAACTCCATCACCTCTTTAGTATAACAACATAAAAAAGCTGCCGTATGGGGCAGCTTTTTGCTTTTTGCCTGACTGTATTATTTTGATTCTTACTATTACATTGATTTCGTCAATGTGATGGAGCCATCCTTTTGAGCCCATTTAACGTCCCAGTTCAACAACTCAGTAATGAAACGCAGCGGAACTTGAGTACATCCGTCTTTGTTAACAAACACTGTGGAGCCTACGTTCTTCTTCATACCGTTCACTTCCATGACTTTGTTGTTCACCCAGAATACGAGTGTATCATCACCAGCCATAACCGTAACTTCATGGGCTCTTTTGTCCCATTTCACCGTTGCACCAATTCCTTCACTCAGGAAGCGAAGTGGAATGTACATCGTGTTTTTCCAGAGCACAGGTGTAGTGTCCATATTGGTCGTTTTGTCGTTGATCTTCAGCATGTTGCTGTTCACTTGCATCCACATCGTTGTCATTTCCGGAGCTGGTGCAGGTGTAGTTGGCTCCTTGAATTTGTCGTTAAATTGGGTCACGATTGCATTACCCAGAGCTTGACCCACACCGAACATCACTTTGAAGCCTTCACGGTTGGTGGTATAAGAAGCATCATAGTTACCCGCTGCATATTGATCCAATACGTTTTGTACTTGATCTTCATGTGTAGTCAGTGCTTGTTGGCCTGCTGCTTGAGGCAGGTTGCCTGCTGTAGCGGAATCCAGGTAAGTCGCAAATTCGGTTGTGAATCCAGCAATACGTTTTTCTACTGCCGCGCGAGCCGTTGCATCATTGTTTTTAACAGCTTTTACATAATCGCTTTGTGCATTCACATGATTGGTTACCCAGATTTTCTCAAATGCATCAGCACCATCGTTACCGTAAATGGAAGCTATGGTAGCCTTGAAGTCAGATGTGTTGCCAGCTTCGGCTGTAACTTGTGCATTTGAAGCTGCTGTACGTCCATCATATTGCTCTTGCATTTGCAGAGTCGACGCTGGGGTATCGGCTTTGGTGTGATCGAATTTCTCTGGCATTTGTGTTGTAATCGCTGTGGACAGCGCCTTACTTACATCGAACGTTTCTCTTGAAACCTTCGCAATACGCCTTGTATGCATCGCTATAATCGCCAGCTACATCACGGATGCCTTCATCGTATTCATTGACGTCTGTGGCAGGGAAGCAGCCCCTGCGATTCCCGGCATCAAAAGCGTCAAGCTTAGCATGGGTGCAATAAACTTCTTCATTTTCATCTTCATTACGTATTCACTCCTTAATCAAGGGTGTAACGCAGGGATCCCCAATCTGGATCACCATGAAGGCAAAAAAAATTCACGACCTCCGTTTGGAAGAGTCGCGAAATGCGTGTCACAATTGACTTTTTATTGGAGTAAAAGAATTTAAATTCGATGTGATTTGTTGTTGAAATGGTATATACCCACTGTAATTTGGGTGCTTTATTTTCCTTTATCTCACAATAAAACCTTACATCCTAGGTTATCCTGGGGTACAATAAAAGAGAAAGATTATGCGCTTTTTGAAGGAGGTTCACTCATGACCTGGCTGCCTTATATTTTAATTATTGGTATTGCCTTGTTCGGCGGAATTGCTACCCTAATTATCGGAAATTCCAAAGCCAATCAGACCAGCAACCCCGAATATGACCGCCGAACCAAGCAGAATTTGAGCCGATTAACCTATGTATACGTTGGTGCAATCGTTCTTGGCATGGGCGGACTAATCCTTTATCTAGTGAACTAAACGACCTCCCGGGTTCAATAAAGTATGACTTTAAATCTTTTCAACACCTCAATAGTTCGTTCTACATATAAGATGGTTGGGGAATTCATTCCCCTCTCCCTGATCACCGCCAAGCACCCTCGCAGTATCCATACATGGATCTGTTGATATAGACTCTTCCTGTTCAAAGCTGCATTACCATGCCCATATCCGCACTCAAAATCCGCCACGATAATATCTAGTTCTCTTTCTTTTACCGATGAAGGTATGGTGGATGTCAACGCGGCCGCCACATCAAAATGATGATTCCCCCTCCTCACCTCACCCATATCAATTATGTGGATGTACTCCTTCGTAAATAACATGTTCCATGCGCCAAGATCACCATGAATCATGGTATTATTCTTCGGTTTATATTCCATTCACTGCTCGGTATGTTCTGCTAAAGCCCGGATTCCTTCAAATGATGAATTCTTCACTTCATTGGACACAGCACTCCATAATTGGCTTAACGCATAGCGATCCTTCTGCTCGGGAATATCCAGATGAGTGCTCAGCTGATGAAAAAGGGAAATTACGTTACCCAATTGCACAAAATCAATGCCCGCTTGATGATGCGGAAATGTATTGTCTATGTAGGTTTGCAAATTATAAATTTCATGATTGTAAATGATATAAGATAGCCCACCTCTGGCTTGAAGCATGTCTGGAGAAATGTTTACAGATGCCAGCACTTGATAAAGCTTATGTTCAGCCTGAGCCTGCTGTTCATTTCTGAGCTTACGCAGAACATATTTTCCAGATGCTGCATGAATCAGTATCGCCTTAGAACTGTTACCTTGTTGCAAGGCAGTGCTGGTTAGCACTTGGCCAATATCATAATGTTCCCTCACAAAATCGATGTCAGTCATAACTCCTCTCTCCTTTTCTTTGGTTTCACTATCACATGAATACATTTGCAATGTTTACAAGTTGGAGATAATTCAGAATTATTATGGATAACTTCCGGGTTTAATATAAAGCCATAAGGGACAGCGAGCCCCTACAAATGATAACCATATAAGTTGATCCTGACATTTCACACAGTAACGTAACGTGCAGAACCATTCTGAAGAAGCGAAACGTTCACCTTTATCCCCGGATTTCCCCTTTTAAAATAAGTAAACAAATCTGAGGATAAGAGTGATCGGAAGATGGTACTGCAATCGAAGTGGTAAGTGTAAATTCTATCAGATCAACTACTCAACCTAAAGGAGAGTTATACATGATGAAAACAAACCTGAAAAAATCCGCAGCAACGATGATGGTACTTGGCATGACATTAACTGGAGCTGCAGGTGTATTTGCCGGTACTCAATTGGAGAAAATCTCCGCTTATCTTAATCACGGTATCAGTTTCAATGTAGATGGCGCAGCTTATACACCAACGGATGGCAATGGCAATAAACTTGCACCGATCACTTACAATAATTCAACCTATCTGCCTGTGCGTGCCATTGCAGATGCGCTGCATGTCCCTGTATCGTACGACGGCAAAAAAGGTCAGGTTACCATCGGCGAAGCAACGAGTAATCCTTCTGCCCTGTCCAATGTAACCTATAATGCGGCGCAAAAAGAAGCGATTCAAAAGGCATTTGCACAGTTCGATAGTTTTGAAACAGCGTATGCACCTCAGCAAAGTATCACAGGTGATACGTTTAAAAGCGTAGGCGCCGGAGGCGATGGCGTAAGCTTTATCTTCACCCATATGAAAGTAAGTGTATCTCCGCGAGATTACTCGGATAGCTATAACAGCAAAGATGTAAAATTGTCCAATGGTGTTACTGCCAAATGGTACACACCGGATCAAACAGGCATGCTGACATTCCCATTGGATGATCGTTATGTTACGCTCAGCTCCCCTGACCATACGTTGAGTCAGGCACAGCTTGCACGGGTGGCCGTATCTGTCCAAAAGGTAAATAACAACGATCAAGGCGTTACCGGGTTTGCCAATGTAAATTACACCAAGGAGCAAACAGCTACCATCCGTAAAGCATTTGCGAAATTTGATGGCTTTGAGACGGCTTACGCGCCTCAGCATATGATTGCCGGGGATGCATTCAAAAGCGTGGGTGCCGGAGGCGATGGCGTGAACTTTGTTTTCATAAATATGAATGTGACGGTATCACCGAAAGACTACTCGTTCAGCTATGATGGAAAAGAAGTTAAGCTGTCTAATGGCGTTAATGCCAAGTGGTACACACCGGACAAAACCGATATGCTGACATTTCAACTGGATGATTGCTATGTTACGATCAGCTCACCAAATAAGGCACTAACACACACACAACTGGAACAAATGGCCGTGTCCGTGCAAAAACTGAAATAAAATAAAACGAAACATACCAAACACACATCATGCTGTCCCCTTCTAATGGGGCAGATTTGATGTGTGTTTTGTCCTATAGAAGCCATTCGACTGTTATGAAAACAAGGCTTTCGTCCAGCTTCATTTCGCTCAGGATGGGGTTATAATGAAAGGTATATGTACAATTAACAGAGGCCTGAACAGACAAGGAGGGAAAAACAATGAACCAACGGATAGACCTTTCGCCTGAGGAGCTGCAACAGCTGGCAGGTGAATTCAGCAAGGCTTCCCAGAATGGTAATGATATTTTGGCACAGCTGAGAACGATGGTGGCTCAAGCCGAAGGCCAGTGGGAAGGTGAACGGCAGCGTGAATTCATGCAGCGGATCAATGACAGTATGACATCGATCAGCAATTATCTGCTTGGGTTGCAGGAAACCAGCACCAGCCTGCAGCAGACGGCAACCCGCTTCCGTGAAACGGATCAGTCACGCTAGGACTGATCCGTTATCCATTAGGTTGTATTTGAGCTTTGCATACTACCGCAAAGTTCATAATGTTCATTTTTTCAACTCAACCCCATTATTCATTCAAATCTGCAGCAAATGCTTCTTCTTCCTCATCCACATACCCTCTGAAAATGATCTCTTCGATATCTTCATGATTGAATACATACGTATAATCCGGATTAATATATCCTTCCGGGTATAAACATCCAATATAGTCGAACTGACGAGGCGGTTCTGTCATTAACATCTGCTTGCGACCGTAAATGACGAGCTTTTTGGTGCCTTCCTTCAGCCGGATTACGGAGCCGTTGGGCAGTAAAGTCAATGTATCTTTTTCCATATGGTATGTAGCCTCCTTCAACTATTCTGCGCTTTATGGGCAGTGGTTTCCTTCGGGGCATGCAGTACCCGGCGCAGCCAGTAATACCGATGCATATCCATGATAAAGTGAAATACAACAAAAGCCAGCATAATATATACACACATCAGAACCACCGCAACGGTCTGCTGCGTTACAAAGGCCAACGATAGGTTTGCTATCAGATAACCGGCTCCGGTCAGCATGGTCAGTGTAGCGACAGGCATACGCGAGTTTGCACCCGCTTTGGGGCGATGTGGAGACTGCTGCAGTTTACGCAGGTGAAATCTGGCATACTGATACAAGGCGAAGCCGTACACTGCAAATGACCCGATTGCATACCATGGGGTTCTCAGTCCAAGCATGCCATAGGCAAACTTTTGCACGATGATCATGAATCCCAGGGAACAAACAACCCCAAATACTCCGCGGAACAAAACATAATTCAGCTGCAGTCTGCGTGGTGCCACAATCAATGCTACTGCCCACACATTCATGACTGCCAGAGGAGGCAGCAGAATATAAGCATACAGGGACTGGAACGGAACACTGAATATCGGGAGCAGCAGGAAAACGTTCAGAAAGAAGAGCACTAGCGTACCTGCACTGAAACGAATCCCATCCGCTGCATATACCGCAAGATAATTCTCAAACGAGTCCTGGTGGTAGGAGGTTCCTTCTACCCTATTTGCAGCCGTAGTGTTCGTCGATGAAGTGGAACGTTTCTGACGTGCCATCTATTTGAACCATCCTGATACGGTAGACCAGGCCTTCTTCGCTCCGTGTTTCACCACGTCTTTCACGGAATCATCCTGTCCATCGCCATCCAGATCCATGTTCATGGTTACCCCTTCTGCGAGATACGTCAATCCTACGGATACGCCCAAACCAACCGCACCAACGGCCAGCACGGGTGCCGCAGCGGGTAGAATCGCAGCGGTCAGTAGGGTTGCTCCTACCGTCGTTGCCCCACCAACGACAACGTTTCCGATGATATCCCCGGCAATTTTGTCAGTGGATGCGTTCTGGCTGATGTTCTCCTGTGTATCGGTAAAAACATCAATGCCGACGCTGGCCCAACCCAGCTTGTCCGTTAATGCTGACCGGACCGCATAACCTGGTTTGATCATCGAGGCGATTTCCTTAATCTGAGGCGTGGCTGTTCCGTTGGCTATTTTGGCTTCAATGTCACGAACGTAATGAATTTTGTAATCTCGGGGTCTGCCATTGACTAACGGATTATTCTTGACGGAATCATAGCTTTCGCGAACCAAAATTCGTGGCGTATTCCGATCAAGCTGCTGCTTCACCATATAACCATTCCTGACCCGGTACCCCAGTTTGGCAACAGCCGCAGCAGCCGTCAGTGTCCCCGCCGTGCTGCCAGGCCCATCGAATGGTGCAAGTGGATTAATGCCGGTCAGCCCAAATGTGCCCCCGGATTGATCCTCCTGTTCCATTCGTTCACGAGTGGTTTTCACATATGCAGCCAGCTGCTGCATGCTCTGTCCTGCGGTCTGAAACCGCTGTTGGTGCGACTGGTACAGACCGATGATGGTCTGCCGGTTCCCCGACTGCCAGGCCGCTCCCTGAATGGAGCGCTGGAGCACACCATCCACCTGCTGCAGCTGCGCAGTAACCTGTTCAATCTGCTGTGCGAGCGAGTTCAGGTACTCCGATTTCATAATAATCTTGGACAACTGTTTCTCCCCCTTTAGCTTACCTACGTTCTATGGGACTAAACGGCAGGCAAGATGGATAACGAACGCGTCGTTAGCAGAAAAAGACTCTGAACCAATTCTTCTTCTGTTATCTTGAATGCAGTAAATGTCTCTCTTTCTTCATGTTCCTGGTTGTCGATAAATAACCAATTGCCCCTAGGGCTGCCAATAAAATGAATCGTCTGTGGTTTGTCCTGCATCCCCCGGGTAGATACCTCAAACTGCCCTTGTTTTTGGATGTTTACAAACGCTTGGGCCAGCTCATGGATTGCAGTTGTATGCACATACCGGTCCTGTCGCAAGGCGAGTGTCATCCTTTCCATTCCGGATTGTTTCGTCAGTGCCAGCAGCTGCTGCAAAGTATCCTTCCGAATGGGGGTATGGATGGATTCCTCGGCACAATCAGGCAATTCAATCCGATTGCCTATAATCCGGAACAAGTCCTGCAAGCTTTCAAACGAAGTCAGGGTCACCTGATCCTGTTCAGGATTCCAGAGCCATTCAACCATGTTCGTGCCGGATATGAAGCCATAGGTCAGAGATGATTCACTCTGTTCCGAGGTGGATGTAAGCAGGTGAAGTTTCATCACTGCGCTACTGAGCTTGCAGCCCTGGAGCAGCTGATTCACTTGCGGATGTATGGTAATGACGTTATCCTCAGATTCTATAACGCCATCCTGGATCAGATCGGTTTTTATTTTTTCAAAAGTACGCTCGGCCTGCTCACCCTGTAATGCAGCATCATTCAGATGTGCAAAGATCACTTCAGCTTCCGGGATATTCATTAACTGAAATAGAAACAGAGCCTCCCGGCCAGTACAGGTAAACGAAGTATATGTAGGCACAGTCATTCCTCTTTTCCATGATATATGCATCAAACTCCAATGGAAGAGCCTATCTGTTTATTGTAAAAGGATAGGCATTCAGGCTCAATGCGCCCCCGCTCCTGTTCTTGGGACGTTAAACCTGATTATATTTACCCACTAAGCCGTGGAAATGCACAGGGTTGAATCACTTCTCAATGTTGAAATTTCGAATGAGGAGCAACAAACAAAAGAAGCAGCAAGGAGCGGATGCCCCCACTGCTTCTTATCGTCACAGAGCCAGATCGGTTAAACGAATAACTCTTCTGTAATACATGGAATCAATCAGATCTTCCCAATCCAGTTCATCGGCGCTGCCGTCACGATAATATACCGCAGCGGCAGGGAGATAACCAACCAAAGGACCCATGCCGCCACAGATCATGCCGCCGCCATCGCCGCCTTTGGGCAGCACTTCTCCAGACGGATCCACCGTCAATTCAACTTTGTACGGATCTCCAGCAAACTGGAGGCCAAAAAAATTGGGCAGTTCCAAATGATACGGCCTCTTATCTTCTACTACAAGCGACGGATCCGTTTCGGCCGATTCCTCTACCATCACAGTCAGCCTTTCCAAGCTTCCAAAGTGCTTCAACTTCATCGTGTAATCGAAACTGTCGCCCCAGGGAAATAACGTACGACAGCCACCCCCATACAAGTACTCCCATTCATCTTCGGTGAGCAAGCCAAAACCCGCTTCAGCCTGTTCCTCCAGCAGGGCTTCGAGCGTAACCCCCTCGTTGTACAATTGTATCCGCACATCTTCACCTTGACGATCCAGGCGAAACGCCTGATATTGCTCAAAGCTCTTTAGTTCAGAATGCTTGAATCTCTCCAGCTCTGCTGCAAAATCAGGTTCATGCCTTGCGCATGCTTCTTCTTCGGTAACTTCAATCCAGCCAAGCGATTGAGTCCCGCATTCCACCAGCATGGGAGCGATAGCTGCATCTCTCACAGGCGACATTTGGCCCGCCAGAAAAGCACGCACATCCTCTACGCCATACTCACTTACCGTCTCGAATAGATCTGCCGAAGTCTCTTCATTCATGCCATCCTGCCATCGATTCCACCCTAAGGTAACACGGTCTCCAGGTACAAACACAAACTCTCGTCCTGCGTGCAAAAACACCCCCGTTTCGGTTCGCTGACCGAAGCGTTCGAACATTCTTACACCGATATACTCCATACCTGACGGACATAAGGCGATCATCCCGCGCAGCAGTTGTTCTTTTTCCTGAAACGATAGCCCTGCCCATATGCCACGAGTACATGCTTCCATGGCTCTCCCTCTTTCCGGCTGCTCTTCCACTCCTTGATGGCAAAGCCCCTATTTACCTGCGGCCTGCAGGATCTCAAGCAGCAGCTCTTTCCGTTTCCCTTCGGCCTTGCGGGCCAAACCTGCAAGCTTCTCCACCTTGCCCCAGATCGGATATATCACACGCTCCACTTCATAGGTTTCCAATCCGTTGATCTGCTGCACCATAAGAGCAAGCTTCTCCTCATTTTCCAGTTCCGGCTGGATCTTCAGCTTCAAGCTATCCGTCGAACGTCGTAGGCAGGCAACCAATGCAGGTATAGAGCCAGGAGTTACACCATGCTTTTCGGCAAAGGCAACGGTGAATTTATCCTGCACCAACTGGTGTTCCTCGTCCACTTCTCCCATGTAAAATTCAACTAACGGGGAATACCCCTCGTCTGCAAGCCCAAGTCCAAACGTGGCATAACTGCCTGGCATACAGTTCTTCTCGCCCTCTGTGTCACCATACCATTCAAATTCTTCAATGGCTTCACGAGCGTACTCTTCAAGAAGAGGGTGCAGGTTCGGATACTCCAGTGCATTGGCGAAGAACCGGTGAGTATCCGACTTGGCGAGTCCCTTTATCGGCAAGTATTGTTTCACCTTCGATTTGAGCTTGATCTTATAGCTTTTCGGGAAGCCTTGCTTCAGTAAACGAATAATGAAAGCCAGCGCCTGCTCATAGGCAGATGCTTCCTCCTTGCGGATAACGACTGTAATGGTAGAGAATACATCATTAGCCGTACATTCCACCTGTTCATTCTTCACATACATGTCTTCCTTCGCATAAGTGCCGCTGCCTTCCGTCATCATCCGAGCTGCGCGGCTGCTTCCCAGCTGTTTCGCCAGTTCGAGGAAAGTAAGACCTGTCGGTTTACTGTAGCTTGGCTCAAAACGTAGAATCATGACTGCTGCATACAGCAACAGATCAATAGGCTCCGCCTCTTGCTGTTGATGGTTCTCAACCTCTCCATGAGGCTCATTCTGTACCAGAACGGCGCCTGGCTTGAGTGCATATTCATTGGACCTGTACGCCGATGACTGGATATCATAATACTGTGGCAAAAATTGATTCTCCGCCCAATCCGTCAATGCACGAATGATATTGCCGCGATGCTCCGCCAGGGCATCCTGACGGCCTTTATTTAATTCCTGGATACGATCATATTGAGCAAGAATCCAGGCGATGTTCGGTTTGGGAAACAGCTTCGGATCAAGCAAATGACGTGTCAGAAAAAAAGATTCCAGCGGCTTCGTAGGATATGTACCGTTCTCCAGCTTTTGTTCCGCATAGGTATGAATGCGTTCCAGCAGCCGCTCTTTCTTCTCTTCGTTCATATATTCAAACAGCGTCACTTGCAGCTTCCCTTCGGTCGTTGGAAACTTCCCGCGAAAGGTAAAACGGTAGTCGATCAATGGCGTATCCACCAGCTCGTTTACTCTTTTCCGGATCACATCTGCAAGCTGAGGCTGAATTTCGCTTCGCACCTGTTCTTCCGTAAATGGACCTGCGTTCCTGGATTTCAAGTCATCATCCAAACCGAGATCCAAACTGTCGACCGTCGTCCGGCCTGGTCTGTAATCCAGTAAAATATCATCGAAGATCCCCATCTGCAGCGTAGTTCGCTTCACGGTCTTGTCCAAATCGCTTCGCTTCCCCTGTTCATCAAACCATTCATGAATGGCCCCGATCATCTCTTCCATTGCCTGATCATAAAGTGTACTCATCTAATCTCCTGCCTTTCGTAATCGAACTCTATTAAATTAAGCTCATGTTCTATTCATTCAGGACCGCTCCATAAATCATGCCAGTGAAAATACGTATTGATGTTCGCATAACACCTATTATTTTACTCTCTCAAGCACACCTGGAACAATGAGACTTATGCACGGTTGTTGGCTAAGAAAATAGATGATCTATCCTTCTGCACCTGTCTGTGCATCCTGTACTCATACCAAAAAACACCGGAGTCAGGCGACTTTCCGCCCAAATCCGGTGTATTCACGAAACACGCTAACTACTTTTAATACTTTAGTATGATTCCATTCAGACAGTTAAGATTACACGAAAACGGAGAGTGCAGAACCAATCTGGAGAAGCGAAGCGCTCGCCTTTATCTCCGGATTTTATCCTCTAAATAGAGGAATCAAAAAAATCTGGGGATAACAGCGATCGAAAGATGGTACTGCAATCGGAGTGGCAAAGTGTAACCTCCCTCTTGCTGTTGAATCAGTTACCGTATTAATTCACGGTCTTAAACCATTCGTTCACTTCGGCGGTAATATCGTCGCCACCCATGGACTTCCACTTCGTTACAAAGGCATCAAATTCCTCAATGCCAACCTGGCCATAGATGATTTTGCTGAACGTATCCTTCTCCAGCTTATCGAGTGCGTCTTTCTTCATCTTCATCGTGTCGGTAGGCGCACCCGTGAATTTGTTCTTGATCGCATCATCCTTATGGGCAACCACGACTTGAGCTGCAGCAAACACTTCCGGTTTGTTAGCGATGCTCGTATTTTTCTCAAAAGGCGTCTCAGGCTCCTTGCCTGTCGCCAGCTCTGCGAGCGTATCCATCATCAGGTCCGGAATCCGCGCACCGTCATAGGTAATCGTGTATTTCAGCGGCGATACGCCATCTTTCACTTCAGCCTCGCCAACAACTTTGCCGTCTACAATGTCAAAGTCATAGCCTTGAGCAAATCCATGCTCGAACTCACTGCCCACTTCCGGATTGGCAAAGTTATCGAACAGATAATTCTGATATGTGAAGAACACTTCCGGGTTAGCCATATCCTTGTTGATCAACACAACCCCGTTGCTTGCCCCGGAACCATGGTGATGACTCTCACCCGTTGGGCCTGTTGGCAGAGCAATGGCTTTATAGGTGGCACCGTCCACATTTTTCTTCACGTCATCAATCGGCCAGTTGGGCATCCAGTGCGGACCCACGATGATCCCGGCCTTTCCTGCCGTAAACAGCTCTGCAGCCTTGATCTCATCGTATACACCAGCTTCCTTGGGCAGATAGCCTTTGGACAGCCAATCTTTCATTGTAGCAAGGCCTTCCTTCACTCCGGGTTGTATCGATCCGTATTGCAGTGTTCCGTCTTCAGCCTCATTCCATTGTCCTGGCATCGTGTTGTACATGCCGAAGATCCAGCCGGACTCCGTCATCCATGTATTCAGCGCATTCTTCATGCCGACGGTCAAACCATACGTATCCTTCTTGCCATTGCCGTCCGGGTCCTGATTCGTGAATGCATCCATGACCGCAACCAGCTCATCGATCGTTTTCGGTTCTTCCAGTCCCAGCTTCTTCAGCCAGTCTTCCCGGATAAACATCACCGGATCGCCGTTATAGGCATAGTCGAAGATCGGAATGCCGTAACGCTGCCCCTCATACATGTAGGGATACCATTCCTCCGGGGCCGATTCGGACGCCTGTTTCCATGTGTCGGATGCATATTTATCAAACAGTGCACCTGCATCAGCAAATTTGCCGGACTCGATCAACTCACGCACCAAATTGTAATCCCCACGGATCGAGACGATATCCGGCAGCTCTTCGTTGGCCGACAGGGACAGACGCAGCTTCGTATAAAAGGCGTCATTGGTCACTGACACGGCCCACGGTGTGGTCAGGTCAATGCCGAGCCGCTCCTTGGCCCATTTGGTATGCAC
This sequence comes from Paenibacillus pabuli, assembly GCF_039831995.1. NCBI lineage: Bacteria > Bacillati > Bacillota > Bacilli > Caryophanales > Paenibacillaceae > Paenibacillus > Paenibacillus pabuli. The sequence continues at coordinate 49,715 of NZ_JBDOIO010000004.1, read as the reverse complement.
ATTGCTCTGTGCCGTTTCCCCGTTCTTGAACTTCGTATCATCGTTCCAGGCCCGCAAGTAGCTCATCTGCACCGCTGGTTCGTACTTCCCGTCCTGCATCGCAAGCGGCGCAGCCGCTTCCTTGGCAGGCTCCTCCTTGGCCCCCGAACTGCATGCTGTTACAGCAACCATCGTTAATGCAAGCAATGCCGTCATCATCTTTCTATACATGAACAAACCCCTCCTCAGGTAACTTTGAATACCCTTCTGCAATTCGCATCATTTAATGCGTAATGCACCTTACATGAAAAGGATAGTGCAGCCGGGGAGGCAAACATATATCACAATTTCAATGTTCATATTGATTTGTTAACCGTTCCGAAAATCCTGTGGTGTCAGGCCATAATGTTTGCGAAACACTTGGATGAAGTAAGGGGTATTGTTATATCCCACTTCCTGGCCGACTTCATAGATTTTCATTCCAGTATGCTTCAGCAAATGTACAGCGCGTTCCATTCTGGAGCGAATAATGTAATCGCTGATGCCTTCGCCAGTGGACTGTTTGTACATTTTGGACAAATACACCGGATGCAGATGCACCTCTCCCGCAATGACCTGCAGGGACAGGTCTTCTCCCAGATGATGGTCAATCCAGTGCTGCACCTGCCGAATCAAGGTGGACCCACTCTCTTGACCCGAGTCTTGGGTACGCTCTGTCCATTGCTGCATGACGTTTCGGGTCCATGCCTCCAGACTGCGCAGCGATACACCATAACCATCCTTCAGCAGCTGCTGATATTGTTCCCCAAGCACATCGGATAACTGTTTGCCTTCCCGGTGAGCCATGTAAGAGAAAGCGGCAGCCAGATAATGAAAAGCAACGTAAACATGCTCCGGAAATACACTTCCCGATAGCTCGGCAAAGATCTGATCGATCTTGCGATGTGCATCGTCCATTCTCCCGGCTTCCAGCAGCGTTGTCAGGCCAGGAGGTTCATAGAGCGCAGCAAGTGATTTCAATGAGGCTCCGTGCGAGCTGGCTGTAGCATTCAGATGCAATCCTTTCCCTGCTTCAGCCTGCTTCCGCAAGGCACTTACAGCCTGATGATACAGCTGCGGTACCTGATGCGGAAAACGCCCCGTTTTGCTGACGGATAATGAGATCGTGGCATTCAAATACTGCTTCACACTATGAATCAATCGTTCGCCAAGCCGTCCCATCAACAGTTCCGGTTCAGACTGTGCCTGTTTCGGACTGGCCATGAACACCAGATCATCATACGCATCATCGGTATGGCAGAGATGGTAGCTGCTGCTGAAGATTTCCTCCACCACATTGGATATGGCGTATTTCATTAATCGAAATGCCTTGTGCGTTGGCTGCGGATCATCATAGCGGATCAGAAGCAGCTGCATTTTATCCTGGGGACGAAAGCCGATCTCCAATTGCTCCAGCTTACTCACCAGTTCATCATCGGCAAACTTGCTCCCGAGCAGCACATCCTTCATTAACTCCGCCCTTTTCTCCGGCAAGTGTTCCCTTACCGAATACATGGCGCGCTGGTGCAGCTGCTGTTTCTCTCCTTCCAGCCGGATCTGCACGGAGGCCTGCTGCACGGCTTCGATCAGTTCTTCATCACGCACCGGCTTAAGCAGGTAACTTACCGTTCCATGTTTAAGGGCCTGTTTCGCATAATCAAAAGAGGCATGTCCCGATAAAATAATGCATTTGGTTCGCTCCCACTTTTGCCGAATATGACTAACGAGATCGAGTCCCGACAAGCCTGGCATGCGGATATCCGTAATGATGATATGGACTTGATGGGCAGCCATCTGCTGCAGCGCTTCCTTGACCGAATACGCCTTGTATACCTGACCGATGCCATATTCCCTCCATGCGATAGAGGAAGCAATGGATTCCACCGCCGAGTGCTCGTCATCCACGACCATTAAATTCATCATGAGACTGTTCCTCCTCAAACCATCGTATTTCAACACTAAGTCCCCCGTAAGGAATTGCTGCAAAATGAAGACCGGATGAATGCCCGTATCGCGTAACCAGACGCTGATGCACGTTCCAAGTGCCGGTACCGATCTCCTCGCCCATAGGCTCATTCACTTCCCGTTCCAGTTCTTCAATCTCTTCGGGTGTCAACGTCACCCCATCGTTATCCACAAACAAACTGTAGCGGATGAACGATTTGCCATCGATTGGCTCTTTGGCCGACATCCCGGTCACCACGATGTGGCCACTGCCCTCGCTTGGTTCAATGCCGTGAATGACAGCATTCTCCACAATCGGCTGAATGAGCAGCCTTGGAATGTGCTGCTGCATCAGCTCCTGCGGTACGGCAATTTCGTAGGATAACCGATTGGTTCGCATCTGCTGTATGGACAAGTAATTGTCCAGCAGCCGAATTTCCTCTTCCACGGTCGTCATGTCATTCTCATCCCGGGTAATGTACCGGTAGTAATCTCCCAGACTCAGCGACATCGCAATAACGGCTTCCGAATGGCCGAGCTGGGTCATATTTTTAATATAGAACAGGCAGTTGTACAGGAAGTGCGGATTGATCTGTGACTGCAGATGCTTGAGCGTTGCTTCTCTTGAACGAATGCGTTCCTCGTACACCTTCTCGATCAATTCCTGAATTTGTTCCGCCATATGATTGAAACTCTGGGTCAGGTATGCAAATTCATCGCGTGAGTGATCCACCGGAATCCGGGTCGACAGCTGGCCTTTGCGAATCTGCTGCAGCCCCTGCATCAGGCGATAGATGGGAATCTGAACTTTGCGGTAGAGCAGCAATGCGGCCCCAATGCTCAAGGCCAGCAGCAAGAGTATGGACGTGATAAACATGTTCCGGCTCTTATCCATCGGGGTGAGCAGGTCATCCAGCACGACGGGATTCACATAGATGCCATGAAGCTGTTTGGAGCGAACATAACTGACCAGATACTGCTTGCCTCCCGCCTCCAGCTGATGATTCCCCTCGCTGCCCAGCCCGTTCAAAGGCATATTCTCCATGATGGCTCGCACCAGATCAGGGTCTGCGCTGCGGTTTAATAAAGGGTCATTGCCTGGCACGTATAGAAAGGGATCTCCTCCCTGTGCCTCCTTGAAGTCGTCCAGCATGGCAACAATATTCATCGGATCAAAATTAATTTCCATCACGGTACGAACCCCCGTCGTCGCTGGCTTGGCATTCCACTCATAGTTGTCCGTGAAGAAATAAGTGAATCCTCCGTCATCCAATTGCCATTGTCCAGGCTGGGGAAACTTAAGCATGTTCTCATTGAAGACGGTTCGGCTTGCCTTGGTGGATAACACCAGTTCTGCCTGTGGAAGCAGAATCGTAATGTCGTTCTTCCAGCGGCTGGTGGACTGGTACAGCGATAATTTGTCGAGAATGTCGAGATAAATGCTGTTCTTCTCATACTGGCTGGTCGTTTCCGTCATGTAACGGTAATGCAGTATGCTGGGGTCTCTCAGAAGGGTAAGCCCATAGAGCGAGAGCTGCTCAATATTTTTATCTACCTGGGAGCTGAAATAATTGAACTGGTTCAAACTTGACTGCTGTTTTTCCTCCACGACCATGTCCACATTCGCCTGATTGGCGTATGTATAGAGCAGCAAGATGGGCACCAGCAGGCAGATCAGCAGAATAACCGTTTTTGCAAATACTGTAAATTTCATCATTTCACCCTGTCTCGTAAATATGATCGAACGTTACCGAAGTCCTATTTTATATTGAAAACCCTTTCATATCTATATTGATTTTGAAATCATTAATTGCCTCAACAGGTTAACAAATCAACATTCGCCTTGAAATGTTGGTCTATAGCACGCCCTTTTCCGTTGCTATAATTCAGTTGCTCCACTTTTTGCCGAGGCCAAAATGCCTTACGATGCGGAGGCTGGACGATACATAAGGAGGGACACGGATGGCTATGGAACAACCATTAACAACCAACACGTCGGTGCGGCAGGAGATACGCAATCCACGCAAACGCACCCGCTGGAACTTCAAACGCACATGGCCGCTGCACCTGATGCTGCTGCCTGCAGTACTGCTCACATTGCTGTTCGCCTATGTACCCATGGGCGGCATTATTATTGCCTTTCAGGATTTCAAACCGTGGCTCGGATTCACTGGCTCCAAATGGGTGGGATGGGATAACTTCCGGTTCATGTTCGAGTATCCGGACAGTGTACAAGTAATCTGGAACACCGTACTGATTGCTTCCATGAAAATTGTGGCCGGCCTGGTGGCCCCGGTGGTATTCGCCATTTTGCTGAATGAGGTACGAAACTCTACGTTCAAACGTTTCTCGCAGACGCTTGTCTACCTGCCCCACTTCCTGTCCTGGGTTGTCCTGGGCGGCATTCTGCTCGACATGCTGTCCCCAGAGGGCGGACTGGTGAACCAGGTCTTGGCAGCTGCAGGGATTGAACCGATTTTCTTTCTCGGAGATGGTGACTGGTTTCGGGTAACGGTTGTCATCAGTGATGTATGGAAGGAATTCGGATTTGGTACGATCGTATTTCTGGCTGCGCTTGCGGGGATTAATCCGGCTCTCTATGAAGCTTCCGAGGTGGATGGGGCAACACGGCTCAAGCAGACGCTGCACATTACGCTCCCTGCCCTGGTGCCGATGATTATCGTGGTGGGAACGCTGTCCCTTGGTAATATTCTGAATGCAGGATTTGATCAGATTTTCAATCTGTACAACCCGCTCGTGTATGAGAAAGGCGATATTATCGACACGTTTGTGTACCGGATGGGTATCCTCAATGGCAAAATGAGCTTCGCCACAGCCGTTGGACTCTTCAAGTCTTTCGTCGCGATGTTCCTGGTTATTACTGCCTACCGGATGGCCTACAAAATCGCCAATTACCGCATTTTCTAAGGGGCTCAGCATACTGCATTAAGGGGGAATCAAGGTGTATCACAAAACGACCGGATACCGGATATTCAATGGCTTCAACCTGTTCTTCATTGCGGCCGTTTCACTGCTGTGTGTGCTGCCGCTCGTTCATATTCTGGCCGTTTCTTTCAGCGGCAAGGCGGCCGCTTCTGCCAATCTGGTCACGCTCTGGCCAATTGATTTTACGGTAGACGCCTATACCAAAACGTTTGGGAACAGCAACTTTCTCAGTGCCCTCTGGATCTCGGTTCAGCGTACCGTTCTTGGTACACTGCTCAGTATGGTGCTGGTCATCCTGACGGCATATCCATTATCGAAGGAAAGTCTTCATTTCAAGGGACGTTCTATGTATGCTTGGTTTTTTATCTTCACGATGCTGTTCAGCGGCGGGCTGATCCCGTCCTACATTTTGATTCAAAAGCTGGGGCTGATCAACACGCTGTGGGCACTGATTTTGCCAGGAGCGGTTGCGGTCTGGAACCTGATTCTGATGATGAACTTCTTCCGTAACGTTCCGAAAGAGCTGGAAGAGGCGGCTTTTATTGATGGAGCTAACCATATTACGACCTTGTTTCGGATCTATCTGCCTGTGTCCATGCCCGCAATTGCGACGATCTCGCTATTCACCATGGTAGGCCAATGGAACTCCTGGTTTGACGGGCTCATCTATATGAATGATGCTTCCAAATATCCGCTGGCTACGTTGATGCAGACCATTATCGTACAGCAGGACTTCTCCAACATGAACGTCGATGCAACGCAGCTTCAGAACATGTCTCAACGTACGGTCAATGCGGCTCAGATCTTCATTGGCGCTCTGCCGATCCTGCTTGTGTATCCATTCCTGCAGCGTTTCTTCGTCAAGGGGATTGTGCTTGGGGCGGTAAAAGAATAGAACGAACGCGAATTACTGTCGCATCATCTCATCCCGGGGCTTTTGTCTCGGGGTGTTTTTCTGTTTAACCGAATGGCTTTGTTATATTCATTAATTAACTCATCCAGAATCATCGATTGACGAATGACCTCCGGATGCATTAATTCCGCATGTGAATTTGCGATCTGGTAGAGCCTTTGCCGTGCCTTTTCGATACATTCCTGAATGGTTTCCGGATTATGCACCATACTCCCGCCCCCTGTTGTCCTTCAATATCCATCACCCAAAAAAGACCATCTATTATAATATTCGGAACAATGGGGGCTCCGGATTACCCCAAAATTAAAATTTGTATATTTTTTCTTGTAGAGGTTGAAATAAGCAGGTGTATTAAGGGAGATTTCCCTCGTGGGAATAAAAAATGCCCCCTCTTCAGTCTGAAGAAAGGACAATTTTTTAGGAATGATGGGTGGACGCCTGATCAGCAGCCTGCAGTAAAGGCTGCATGAGCCCTGGAAATCGTGCTTCCAGATCCTCCGTTCTCAGTGTAAGGAAATGCTGGGTACCCTGCACACGTACTCGAATGACGCCAGCTTCTCGCAGGGTGCGAATATGATGGGACATCGTGGATTTCACAACAGGTGCATTAAAGTGACTGCAGGGCTGCTCTCCACTCTTGGCTGCTTCCGCAACAATGCCAAGACGGGTTGGATCGCTCAAAGCATACAACACGGAAGAAAGTTCAATATCCTCTACTGAAGGATGATGCAAAATTTTCATGATGTAGTCTCCTTTTTTCAGACTATCCATTGTATTTTAGCACAATTCCATGATATATTTCTAATGTTCGATATCAATCGAACTTTAATTCTAATTTCGTCAATAGTTCCCCTGCTGTCAGGCATGGGATTCACTGTATATCTCATTTTGCAAATGTTACATACCGTTTCTGAAATATTGCGAAATTACACATTTTATCAAGGAGGTTTTCATGAACAACACTGCAACCGCATCATCCGGGGAACGAACGACCGGACTACAGGAAGGGTTAATTGTAAGTTTGCTCGGTTTCACAGTTGTTCTCGTCGTCATGAATACGATGATGTTCAATCTGGCCCTGCCCAAAATTGCAGCCGAATTCCAGCTCTCATCCGTTGCTTCTTCCTGGATCGTTACAGGTTATTCCATCGTTTTTGCCATATCGTCGATTACCTTTTCGCGCCTATCGGACTTTGTACCAATTCGGACCTTGTTTACAACCGGTCTCACTTTGCTTGGTGCAGCATCCGTTCTGGGATTCTTCAGCAATCACTTCATTATCCTGCTCTGTGCACGCCTGATTCAGGCAGCAGGCGCCGCATCCGTGCCGGGACTTGCCATCGTGCTCATCACACGATACGTTCCAAGTGAAAGACGGGGTAAATCCATGGCGGTGATTATGTCTGCCAGTTCCCTTGGTCTTGGACTCGGTCCTGTCATCGGGGGAAGTATTACCCAATTCCTTGGATGGCATGATCTCTTTATTGTAACGGGGTTAACGTTATTCCTGATCCCTGTGTTCTTCAAACTGCTTCCGAGTGAAATGCCGCAAAAGGGGTCCTTCGACTTGTTGGGCGCACTGCTTCTGGCGATCGGAACCACAGGGGTTCTTCTGTTCCTTACTTCACGTGAGTGGGTAACTCTCGTTGTTGGTGTCGCAGCATTACTTTTGTTCTGGCTGCGGATTCGCCGTGCGGTCGATCCTTTTGTTCAGCCAGCCCTGTTCAAAAACAAAAAATATATGATGCTCAGCTCGCTCGGGATCGTCTCTTACATCAACAACTTCTCGACTCTGTTCCTGCTGCCGCAAATTTTGGCTCACCTGTACGCCTTAACACCAGCCCAATCCGGACTTGTCATCTTCCCTGGTGCAGTTGTTTCCATGCTGCTCTCCAACCGGATTGGCCGAATGATTGACAGGCACGGCAATACATTGCTGCTTAGATTTGCACCATGGCTGCTGCTGGCTGCCGCCGGATTGTTCGCTCTGTTTGCAGACAACAGCATCTATGCCATTATGGTCATTTATATTCTGCTGAGTGTAGGTTTCTCTGCTCTCACAACCAGCGTTTCCAACGAACTGTCCAATAACCTGACGATGGATCAGGTGGGCGCAGGCATGGGCCTATTCCAGCTCAGCCAGTTCTTCAGCGGTGCATTCAGTGTGGCCGTAACCGGTGTGGCTCTGACTGCGATGCAGCAACTGTCCCTATCGTCAGCCTACACGAATATTTTCTGGGGTATGACCGTGGTTGCTCTGGCATCCGTGATGTTCTCTTGGGTATACCTGTCCATGCAGTCCCGCAAAAAAGCCTCTTCCGCTTCGTCCTAATCCAAGCTCGTAAGAGTGACAGTCTAGGTTTCTCAATATCAAAAAGCCCTAAGGACATGATCTCTATGTTCTTGGGGCTTTTACTATTCTGATTTTACTTTTTATCCCTAATGATAACTATTCAAACAGATCCAAACGCAGACGCTTCAAGCTTGTATGCTTGATATACCATTGACCGTCGATCTGAACAAACGTCTCATGGTAATGTCCAAATCCGTGAAAGGATTTGTTCTCATTGCCTTCGGGGAACGTCACCCAATCCTCCATCGGAGAAATGACCCTGGCTTCGTTCTCGGATACAAATTCAACCTCGGCGCTGTGTACGTGATGCACCGTTACGGCAACATCCACCAGATCGCGGAATACCTGAACAATAGTGTCACGGCCCGTTAATACTGGAATGGGGTTACCTTCTGTACTGAAATCAGCTACTGCATCCGGAGCAAACACATCACCCAGTGCGTCCCACTGCTTCGTATCAATAAAGCGGCAATAGCGTGCCTTCGTATTGCGGATATTTTCCAGTGCAAGCAATTGTTCAAGTCCTGTGATGGTTGATTGGCTCATGTGTTGTCCCTCCAGAGATGTTATGGGTTTAAGACATATGTATCTATTAATCTTCCTTATTGTACCACCACGTTTGTATTAGGCACAACGGCTTATTATACGCTTGACTGCTTGATTACAGCTGCGAAAAAGTCCGAAAGCTAGGCCTTGTTGCTTAAATGCCGCTCTCGGACTTTCCGATCTACTTGTACCTATATACAAACTAACCATGAAGGATCGAACTCCGTTAGAAGCTGATCTGCTCTTCCCCCAAGGTTATCCCCGATGTGCACCCTTCATCTGAGCAGCCAGTTCGGACATTTTCTTATTGCTTAGATAGTTCTCCATCTGTTCTTCGGCATGAATCATGACTTGTTGAATCAAACAGCCCTCGTTGTGATTCTGAGAGCATTCGAACAGGGAAGCCTGTCCTTCAATGGCGTGAATAATCTCCAGGAACGAAGGATCCGGATTTTTGCGACTCAGACGATAGCCACCATTGGCTCCGGAAGTCGATTCAATCATGCCCGCCTTAACCAGCTTAGTTAATATTTTGGACAGATAGGTTGGCGATACTTTCTGCAAATCAGCCAGTTGATGAACACTAACCAGCTGCTCCGGTTCGGTAATTACAAGGTGAAGCATGGTATGCAAGGCATAGTTGGTTGCTTTTGAATATTTCATGAGGGCACCTCATTGTATACGGATTTAATTTATCCATAATAGACTTGATTGGGCTCGCTGTCAAACCCAGACTGTCTGTGATTTCGCGGTTACTACGAACCTCATTATTTTATTAATTGTGATAAAGTCCTCGGTATTCCGTAGGTGTCATCCCTTCATGCGCCATGAACTGACGGTTGAAATAACTGGCGTTCGGGTATCCCGCCTCCTCGGCAATCTGTCCTATATTGGCCGTTGGGCGTTCGAGCAGCCACTGCTTCGCCATTTGCAGCCGGGACCGGGTTACGAATTCCATCGGTGTCATCTCAACTGCACTCTTGAACAATTTGCAAAAATAATATGAACTGACCCCCGCCAAATCTGCCCAATCCTGCAGCAAAAACGGCTGACATGCCTCCTGCTGCATCTGCGGGAGCAATCCGAGAATCCGGTTCTCCGCTTGGCTGGTACGTGTATTCTTCAGAGGCACCGCATGCTGGACAAACTCGGCCAGTACGGCATACGTCAACGTGGACAGCTGGGCCGGACGCAGCATCCGATTCTGCTCGGCTTCGTCCAGCAAAGCCAGATGAGCCTCTTCCCAGGGGGCCTGCTGCCGCAGGGTCCACAGCAAATTGCGATGCAGCCCCCGTTCAATCATATAGTCATGGAGACGTTCGCCATAAAAGTGAACCCAACGTACATCCCACGGATCGTCTTCACTGCTGTAATAATGCTGGCGCTGCTGCGGGAAATAAAGTACCGCCTGACCCGCCCGAAGCTCATGTATAATCCCGTCCGCTTCCACATACCCCTTACCAGAAGCAACATAGTGAATATTGAAGTTATTAAGGGCACCAGTCTCCCGCAATACAGAATGCTCTGGGTGGTCCACATAATGCCCAACGGACTCGGGATAACAAAAATATGGAATATCCTGAAGGGTAAGCAATACGGTTTGTCTCATCATGAATATATCTCCTTGGCAAGCAATATTGTGTTAAGAGATCTCAATATATTATCATTTTCATTCATTGATCTATTCCTTATAATCACAATATACATTCATCCACAGGAGGAAACAACTCATGAATTCAGATCGAAAATTGCGCTGGGGCATTCTTGGTAGCGCTAGCATTGCCAAAGGTTCTGTCATTCCTGGTTTGCAACAATCGGAGTTGAATGAAGTGGCTGCGATCGCAAGCCGGGACGAGGAAAAAGCGAAACAAACTGCTGATCAGCTTGGAATCCCCCAGGCTTACGGCAGCTATGAAGCACTACTGGAGGATGACTCCATTGACGCTGTTTATATTCCCCTGCCCAACCATCTCCACCGGGAGTGGACGATCCGTGCGGCTGAAGCAGGCAAACATATTTTGTGCGAGAAACCACTCGCGTTAACCGAGCAGGAAGCTCACGAGATGGCGCAAGCCTGTGATGATGCCGGAGTACTGCTCGCCGAGGCTTTCATGTATCGTCATCATCCCCGTTACGACCAGATCAGAGACGTGATCGCCAGCGGTGAAATTGGGGAAATTCGCGGCATTCATAGTACATTTTCGTTCAATAATTCCGGCTCATCAGGCAATGTCAGGTTCAAGCGTGAATGGGGCGGCGGTGCTCTCTATGATATTGGCTGTTATTCCATTAGTGCAGCACGACTGCTGCTCGGCCAGGAACCTTCTGCGGTTACGGTTATCGGCATGTTCTCCCCTGAGCACGACCATGTCGACATGATGGCTTCGGGATTGCTTGAATTCAATGACCATGTCGGCGTTACGTTTGACAGCAGTATGTGGGCTGCATTCCGCAATACACTGGAGGTGCTGGGATCGGATGGCATTATCGAAGTTCCGTCCGCATTTATCAGCAATCCGGACCGCAGCTCGAACTTCTACGTCACAGCTGGTGGCGAGCGCAGGGAAGTTGAGGTCCCTCAGGTCAATCATTACTCCCTGCAGGGGGATGACATGGCACGTGCCGTACTTCAAGGAAAAGATCTGCGTTTTGCTTCTTCCGATGCGGTAGCCAATATGAAGGTGCTCGAAGCTTGTCTTCGTTCGGCAGAGGAACGTACACGAATTACACTATAAGCGAGGATGGTGTGAAAAATGGAATTCATTACGATTAATGGTGCAGGAAAACCCATTTCCCGATTGATCAAAGGTACGGATTATTTTGTGCATGATGCTTACGAAAAGGCTGCAGCGAACATGGACGCATTTCTGGCGATTGGCGGAAACACCGTGGATACGGCTCACATCTATTGCGGCGGACAGAGTGAAGAAGTGCTCGGACGCTACATGCAGGAGCGCGGCAATCGTGATCAGGTTGTCATTCTGACGAAAGGCGCGCACCATGATATGAACGGCCCCCGTGTCAATGCCGATGCGATTCGCAGTGATCTTTTGGACAGTCTGGAACGTCTGCAAACGGAGCATGTCGAGCTGTATGCATTGCACCGGGACGACCCGAATATTCCTGTTGGCACCATTCTTGAAGCACTGAATGAGCATATTGAGTCTGGTAAAATTGGTGCAATCGGGGCCTCCAACTGGACTTGGCAGCGTCTGGAGGAAGCCAACACGTATGCGGCTGCACATGGCCTGAAGGGCTTCACATTCAGCAGCCCGAATCTCAGCCTGGCCAAGGCGAACGAACCGTTCTGGGCTGGCTGTGTGTCGGCAGATGCGGAGACGCTGGCATGGCATGAACGGACACAGCTTCCGCTGCTGTCGTGGTCTTCACAGGCACGTGGATTCTTCACGGGCCGATTCACGCCGGAGGTACGGGACAATGCCGATCTGGTTCGTGTCTTCTACAGTGACGGTAACTGGGAAAGACTGCGCCGTGCCGGAGAATTGGCCGAATCGAAAAATACAACGGCCATCCAGATTGCGTTAGCTTATGTATTGAATCAATCCTTCCCGACCTGTGCACTGATCGGCGCGCAGAATCGCGATGAGTTATTATCCTGCGACGAAGGCTCTCGCCTGACCCTGACTGCGGACGAAATCGCTTGGCTTGACCTTGCGAGCGATGCCAAACCGGTTGTATAACCGCAAGGACTGGACGAAACGGAAACACTTCAAACGCAGCACGGTTTAAGAGACGGTACTCTCCGCTTTCAATGCGGGAGGCCGTCTCTTTTCCTTACTAAAGTAAATAAAGAGGGCACCAGCCAGAGAAACACTGGAGGTACCCTCAAGTAAATATATATATAAGTAACTTGGGCTAGGCCCGTCTTACAGTTTAACGATTTGGCCTGTCTTCTCGGATTCGAACGCTGCCAGAATGACTTGCAGGGAACGAAGACCTTCTTCACCGGAAATGGTTGGAGGCGTTTGAGTCACAATGGATTCCACAAATGCATCGATTACACCACTTGGTACCTGCTTCTCATTGGTTGCCATAGCACCAACTTTGTACGTTTCAACCGTACCGTTGGTCAGCTCAACAATTACTTCGTCGCCTTCGACCGTTCCGATTTTCATGACACCATTTTCACACCACAGAACCGTACTGTTATCCCCAGCTCTGTATTGAGTCCAGCTGGCAACGAGCGTACCAATGGCACCACTCTTCATGCGAAGCAAGCATGTCGCATTGTCATCCACTTGGGTGCCTTCTTTGTGCAGGGTGCTGATGAACCCAGCCACTTCGGACACTTCATCGTTCAGCAAATAGCGGATGAAGTCAGACTTGTGTACGCCCAGATCACCCATGGCGCCCATAATGGCTTCTTCCTTACGGAAGAACCAGCTCTCTGCTCCGTCTACACTCCATGCTTCCGGTCCTGGGTGACCAAAGGAAGTACGGAAGTTCAGCACTTTACCCAGTTTGCCGGAATCCAGAATTTCTTTTGCTTTGACGTGTGGAGGCATCAGGCGTTGGTTGTGTCCAACCATCAGATACACACCATTTTTCTTGGCAGCTTCAATCATTTGCTCGCCTTCTTCGGTTGTAACAGCCATTGGCTTCTCAACCAGCACGTGCTTGCCTGCATTCGCAGCGGCAATGGCCATGGAGGCATGCAGATAGTTAGGCGTGCATACGCTAACAGCATCAACCGTTTCGTTTGCAAGCAGCTCTTCATAGCTGGAGTACGCTTTACCGCCATAAGTTTCGGCCATTTTCTCCGCACGCTCCACAACTGGATCGGCAAAAGCAACAAGTTCTACGTTTTCATTAGCGGCGTATTCTGGAATATGTCTGCGTTCAGCAATAGCTCCACAGCCGAATACAGCAACTTTAATTTTACTCATGGATAAATGTCTCCTTTGACAAGTAGATTCAGCATTTGCTTCGTTTGATTCAAATTCGCTTCAATTAAAATTGGTTCAGATAGTTTTGTTTCAGCCAGTTATAGCTGTTGGCTACGCTTTCAAGCGGAGGATTCTGACATACGTCCTGTTCCACGATCAGCCATTCCACGCCTGCACTCGTTGATGCTTCAATAACTGCTGGCAGGTCAACCGAACCTTGTCCCAGTTCCAATGTTTTCATCTGACCTTGTTCGTCTTTGCTGAAGTCCTTCAGATGCAGAAGCGGCAGTCGGCCCGCATATTGATTAATATATTCGATCGGATTTTGTCCCGCAAATTGGACCCAACATACGTCCATTTCCACTTGTACAGCCTCAGGCGTAGTTTCAGCGAACATGGCATCAAAGGCATTTTTGTCGCCAACTTGGCCATGGAATTCGAAGTCATGGTTGTGATAACCAAAGATCAAACCTTGTTTCGCTGCTTCCGCACCATATTGCTGCAGTTCAGCGAACAACTTAGTCCAGCCTTCAGCATTGTCAGGACGATCTTCAGGCATGAGGTAAGGACAGATCATATATTGAGCCCCAATCGTTTTGAGGTAATCAATTTGTTTTTGTAAATCTTCGCGCATCGCGTGCAGGGAAACGTGGCTGCTGAATCCTTTGAGACCTAGCTCATCCAGCAATGCTTTCATCTCTTCGGCAGGAATGTCACCATAACCAGCGAATTCCACACCTTCATAACCAAGCTCTGCTACCTTGCGCAATGTGCCAGGGAAATCTGCTGCAGTTTCATCACGGAGGGTGAACAATTGCAAACCAATGTTAAGTTTTTTCATGAATGATACACCTCTGCTCTCAAATTTGCTTTCATTGCTCTATCTGGTATCATCCTACCTCAAAACAGGCTAGAATGAACATATACAATATCGTCAGAACATGAACTATCTGATCGAATTTTTATTCCAGTATTTTGCATCACTATGATTTCACCTATAAAAGTGCATGCACGATACCTATATTGGAGGATTGCATCTTTGGAACCGTTGAAGACTTCAGTACTGATCTGTGACTACTCTTATCACTACAAGGCATTTAACCACAACATGAAGGGCGAGCTGCAGACCTACCTGTTCCGTCTGCAAACCGAAGGCTCTTGCAAGGTATATGTGCAGGATGAGGAATTTACGATGACCAGCGGGGATTTGCTGCTGTTGAAACCAGGAGATGACTATCATCTCGTGGTCGAAGAACCGCATAAGGAAGGCCGATTGTCCAGCGGGGACTATTATTTGTTCTGTGAAGGATCCTGGATTGATCAATGGTGGAAGCGAATTCAGCGTCCTACCGTGAACCGAATTGGACTGGATGACAAGCTGGTCAGCCTCTGGCGCAATATTTTGCTGGAGCAGCGCAGGGGACCTCTTGAAGAAAATGAGGAGTTAAAAGACGCGTTATTACGCGGACTCTGTCTGTACATCGACCGCGCCATCAATGAAAGTCTCCAGACGGATCGGAGCGTCTCCTCCACCCTGAAGCTAAAGCGATTCATTGAGGAACATGCTACCGTTACCTTTAAACTTGAAGAGGCAGCCCGTTATGCCGGTCTAAGCCTGTCACGCGCCGTACGGCTGTTCAAGGAGCACTACGGCAAAACCATGATTCAGTACGCCATTGAAATTCGCCTCAATGTGGCATTGGAACGCATGAAATACAGCGAGATGACACTGGAGCATATTGCCGAGACATGCGGCTTCGCCAGCTATTCCTATTTCCACCGGGTATTCCGCGCTCACTTCGGGATGTCTCCCCTGGAATATCTGAAATCCCATTCTCACCCCTCTTTTGATATGGAACATGTGTAACACCATCTGGAATCTCGAACCCATGGCGACCTGTAAACAGGTGACGTATATGGGTTCTTTGAACTTTTCACAGTTCCAAATTTACTCATGACTCCTTCCGCATAACCCTGTATAGTTAAAATTATAGCCATTTACAAAATCAACCATCATTAACGGAATTTCCATTAACCTTCATTGGAGCGATACATATGCCTCATTCACGTAAAATACTCATTATTGAAGACGAGCAGGACATTTCACGCATTGTAAGAGACTATCTGAACAAAAATCAATACGACGCCGCAGTTGCCGCCACTGGACAAGATGGATTGCAGCTGATGGACATGCTGCAGCCGGACTATATCATTCTGGACATTATGCTTCCGGATATGGACGGTATCGATGTATGTCGTGAAATAAGGCAAAGAAACAATATTCCCATTCTCATCCTGAGTGCAAGAGGAAGTGATACAGACAAGGTGCTTGGTTTGGGCTTTGGGGCAGATGATTATATGACAAAACCCTTTTCCCTGAGTGAGCTGCTTGCGCGAATCAATGCTCATTTCAGGCGGTATGACCGTCTTACATCCGAGCGTGACGAGACACATCTCCTTCGTCTGTCCAATCTGGTGATCGACAAAAAAGCGTACAAGGTTACGCGAAGCGGAAGTGAAATTTCACTTTCTGCGAAGGAATTCGAACTGCTGTATTACCTGGCGAGCCACAAAAACCAGGTGTTTTCCAAGTCGCAGTTACTGGATGCCGTTTGGGGATATGATGCTTACGGGGATGAAAATACGGTCACTGTATATATCCGAAGGTTGAGAGAGAAAGTTGAAGCCACCCCCTCCCAACCCGTTGTTCTGAAGACAGTCTGGGGAGTCGGTTACAAATTCAACCACGAATAAGATAGATGGGAGACAACAATCTCAATGTCGTTACTCAATGGGTCCAAACGCTGGCTGATCACCGTACTTATTCTGCTGATTCTTATCCTTGGGTGCAGCCTGACACTTGCCGCGGATCGGTTAGGTCGTCATACAGAGGAGTCCAACTTGTCCATTAATCAGGTCCGGCTCAGCATCAACCCGGTAATGCTCGCTTTGGAGCAGAATCATTATCAACTCGACACCCCGGAGGTTCAGGAAACCGTTCGTGCCATCGCCAAAGAGCAAGGCATCCAGTTATCCTATGTCGGCCTGGACGGTACGATCATGCTCTCTTCAGACCCATCTTCTGAAGGAGAACGTATCCATCTGGCATCTGCCTTGCATTATGATCTGAACCATTCGGTGTATGCCAAAAATGGAGAGGATGATGTGCTGGACATTGCTTTTCCTGTCCTTCATGCTGCTGATGGAGTTCAGATCGGAAATGCCATCTTTACCATCCCTGAAGCCATGGTTACTGTCCAGCCTTCATCGGCCCTGCCCCATCTGGTTGCAGGCTTCTCGATCTTGATCGCGCTTATTCTGGGCATTCTCCTGGTAACCATGCATCGCAAAATACATAAACGATTACTGTCACCGGTCAATATGCTTCAGCATCATGCTGAATCTATTCTCAAGGGACAGTACGATAAGCCAATTCATTATAAACATGCAGACGAAGTCGGCGAATTATATGCCATGTTTGATCTGATGCGTACCGAAATCAAGTATTTGAGTGAACAACGCACGAAGCAGGAACAGGCGCAAAAGGAACTCATCACCAACATTTCGCATGATATCAAAACGCCCATTACAACAGTTAAGGCGTATATTGAAGCAATTACTGAGGGGATGTGCACAGATGAGGAAACCCTTATGGAATATATGCGAATCATGCAGACCCACACAGACAGAACAGCCCAACTGGTTGAAGATCTGCTAATTCATGCGCTGCACGAGCTGGGTCAGATTTCCGTTGAGCCGCGTGAAGTTTATAGTGGTCCCGCTTTCGAAGCCATGCTTGGATCATTCGGACCTGCTGTACGCATTAAAGGTCTAACGTATGAAACGCCTGAATCCGTTCCGAATGTGTTAATCCGCATGGACACCACAAGGATCGAACAAGTTCTGTCCAATCTCATATCCAATGCACTGAAACACACCCGCCATGGGGATATCATTCGTGTCCATACAGAGCTGGAAGCCGATCAGTTCATTGTGACGATTGCAGACTCTGGTCAGGGAATACGGGCTCAAGATGTGCCTTTTGTATTTGAACGTTATTTCCGGGGGCTAGGTTCACTTGTGTCCAGTCACGTGCAAGAGGGTACAGGCCTGGGCTTATCCATATGCAAAAATATTATTGAAGCTCACGGGGGACGTATATCCTTTTCAAGCAAAGAGGGGCATGGAACCAGCTTCCGATTCAGTCTGCCGATCTGCTGACTCGTCGCAATCCATTAATGCGGGCATCCAGCCTGTAATACTTTATTCATAATTTGATAAGACTTCCTCAACATCCCACCTCTAAAATAAACCGTATACTGCAGTGGGGAGTGATCTTCTTGAGCAAAACGACCATTATTCGGGCGCATAACCTATACAAAACATACAGCACAGGCCCGGAGCAATACCATGCCATACGTAATGTTGATCTGGATATATACAAAGGGGATTTCACGGTCATCATGGGTAACTCGGGTTCGGGCAAATCCACCCTGCTCTATCTGCTGAGTGGTCTGGACCATGTGACTGCTGGTAAAGTCTATTTTCAGGAGCAGCGCATTGATGCTTACAGCGAACGGGAAATGTCTGATTTTCGTACTCGCCGGATTGGTTATATCTATCAGAGTATTAATCTGGTGCCGGATCTCTCCATTCGAGAGAATATTGCACTGCCGGGTTACATCGCCGGGACCAAAAAGAATGATATTCAGCTGCGGACAGCCCAATTGATGAAATCCTTGGATATAGACGGTCTGAGCAGCCGTCTTCCCTCCCAGACCTCAGGAGGCCAGCAGCAGCGAGCCGCCATTGCACGTGCTCTGATCAATATACCGGACGTCCTCTTCGCCGATGAACCGACTGGAAGTCTGAATGTGGAGCACGGTAAGGCTGTTCTCGACATTCTGACAGACATTAATCGAAAAGGACAGTCCGTTGTCATGGTCACGCACGATATCAAGGCTGCCTGCCGTGCCGATCGTCTCATATTGATCCGGGATGGCAAGGTTGGCGGCATTCTCGAATTCGAACCATATCGTGAGCATCAGGTTCATGACCGTGAGGACATGATATTTGCCTTTGTATCGGGGAAGGAATAACGATGGCTGTCATGTGGAAACTTAGCCTCTCCTATCTGAGCAGAAGCAAAATACAAAACTCGTTTATCGCTCTGCTCATTCTTCTATCCACGCTGCTGTTGTCTACTGCAGTCATGATTCTGGCCAACACAGGTAATCAGTTTAGAGAAATGCATACCCGCACCCATGGATCACATCAGATTTTGACTTTTGAAAAAGGTCTGAATGATCCGAAAGCTGTTCACAACTGGTGGGCTTCCCAGGAAGGCGTTGATGTGTCTGACTTGCTTACGTATCGTACGCTATCGGGCATCTCGTTTCATGGCACGGATATCCCTAATGTCTACCTTTACATGATAAACACCCCTTCAACTCCGGGGGCTGTAGATAAACTGATTTTTTCAAGCGGAACATCACAAACGGTTCCCAAACAAGGTTCGGTCTGGATTCCCACTTCCATGGCGAATGCCTACGATATCTCGGCAGGAGATGCCATTGGCTTCAAAACCGGAACCACAACCATCGAATTGAACGTATCCGGCATTGTGGTCGATGTCCCCTATGGGGCACCATTCACCAATACAGCACGAGTCTGGATGAATCCTTCGGATTATTTGGATGATGTCCAATCCCTTGCGGGAAACGATAATTATATGATGGGTATCCATTTCGACGATTACAGTGCACATTCAAGTTATTGGGAACAGTACTCGCTTGAGGCAGGCGGTCCGTTTCTGGAAACCAAAATGGAGTTTGAGAGCATCTCCTCTTTCTACCTGATCATTAATCAAATGATCGGATTCATCATGGTTTTCCTAGGGGTTGTCATGCTTGCCATCGCTCTGATTACGATCGGATTTACAATTTCAGATGCCATCCTGGCCAACTACAAAACGATCGGCATCCTTAAATCACTGGGACTGACCTCGGCGAAAACGATCGGTACTTATGTCATCCAATATTCATTACTTTCCTGTATAGCCATCCTTCCAGGACTTGGGCTCAGTGTGTGGGTATCCAAATTCATTATCAATATTTCCGTGTCTTCTCTTCGTGTGGCAAATCGTAACATCCCGGTCGAAGGGGTAGGCTCAGCCATGCCGGTAGGCGTATTCTTGTTCGCCATGATCCTTTTGTTTGTTGTCATGTATGCCAAGAAAGCACGGAGTATTCAGCCGGTGCAGGCCATCCGTTATGGTATGTCGGAGATGGACAATACCCGGATGGCACGGAGAATGAACTCCCCGCTGACCAGTCTGTTCGGGTTCGCGCGCCTGCCAGTAGCTGCAGTGATCGGTGTCCGCCATGTCATCAAAAACATCAAAAGTTCTGTTCTAATGCTCCTGCTGACAACAATAGCCTCTTCCGTACTGGTTTTGGGGTTTGTTCTGTTAACCAGCATCACCGGAATTGTTCAGACAGCTGCCAAATGGGGTTATGACAATGCCAACATCGCTGCTGTAGTTGTGAATAAAAGCACCTTCCCTAAAGAGGATTTCAAACAATGGCTACAAGAAGATGCAAGAATCAAAAATGCCGGTTGGCAAGGAAACATTACTGGCGTAGTTAGCCCGGACCCTTCGAGAGATGCAAAGGGGCAAATCAGCAGTATAGCTCTGAGTGTACTGGATGGAAGTTATCAGGATCTTGGATTTGAAACATTAGAGGGAAATAATCCGCAGCAGAAGAATGAAATGGCCATCGGCGTGGGTGTAGCTGAGTCCTTAAACAAAGAACCGGGTGACTTTCTGGAACTTTATATTGAAGGGGAAAAGCGCACATTCCTCATCACAGGAATTTATCAAGCCATTGCCAATATGTCCATCTCCGGACGAATTACGATGGAGGCTATGAATACGATCCGTCCGAATTACGGTGATTTCGATGCCATATTCATTAATTTGAATGACCCGCTGGAAGCGGAACATGTTGCCAAGGAGATGAATAATCACTTTAAAAAATCCGCTTCCGTTGTAACGCAGAAGACACTCCTCGATTCGGTCTATTCCGAGGCGGCAGACATTCTAATTTACCCCATGAGCCTGCTCGGGCTGCTGTTTATCCTGGTTACTTTTATTATTATTTTCAGTACCTGCCGAATTAGTATTCGCAAAGAAAGCCGAACGTATGGCATCTACAAATCGCTAGGATTGACCTCTCGCCGCATTCGGCTGTCGATTGCCATGGGAGTATCGGCCCTATCCGCCATGGGCGCTCTGCTGGGAATCCTGATTGGCGTGTATGTGCTGCCTATTCTTCTTGAAATGATCCTTGCTGACTATGGTATAGTACAGCTTCCTCTTATTCTGAATGGAGGTGGAATTGTCATATTTGCTTGCATAGGCATTATTGCAGCAGCCCTCGGCTCCTGGTTCTCCTCCCGTGTCATTCAAGAAACTTCACCACGCATGCTGGTTATTGAATAACTTTTTATGGGTATAGGCATATGAAATAGCCTTCTCAGATCCTTCGCGGGGTCTGAAAGGCTGTATGGTTTGTCCAGATATCACTCCGTTGATGATCCCTGATTCTTGATTTTGATTTTAATGTCGTAAGTAATCGGGATTTCACTGAATGTCTTATCCCAATCCGGTTTAACCTTTTTCCATACCTTTGGATATTTAATGCGTAGTTTCTCGCCAAACCCACCAACATCCACCTTGTACTTGTGCTGCATTTTATCCAGAGCCTGTTTCACCTGCTGTTCAGCGATCTTTTTAAACTCCTTCTCCAATTTGTGAATGTATTCTTCGTCTCCTTCTACTTCAGGAACCGTCCAATCTTCCATGAACCAACCTTCCGATTCCACTTTAACATGAAACGATATATCATCCCCTTTGACAGTAGGGATAATTTTGCCTTTGGTATGCTTAATTTCATATACGACCGTACTCCCAGTTCGTTCCTCATATGTTTTTAATACGCCTCCCTTAGGCCTTTCCTGTATCCACGACAATCCTTCGAGATCTGCTTGGCTTAACGTTCCAATAAGGCGTTTTGTCTTCGAGTGATATATCCCTGCGCCTGAAAATTTATGTTCGCCTTTATATGAGATGACATTTTGGAGGAGAAAGCTTCTGCCAGACTGCATTGTTGCGTCCAACTTAGCCAGTGACACGGCGGGTATGATTTTGTTTGACAAGTATGAATTGTCCACAAGACCTGTCAGGTAAAATGCCGGGATTTCACTAGGATCATTGGAGTACAAGGCATCAATGGCTTTTTCATTACTCACCACGACCAGACAGCTTGGCCGAATATCGTTATCACGCAATACAAAATCGAGTAATTGTTCCAAGCTATATTTCCGTGAGATTTCTTGAGAAACGACGATAACTTTCAAGTGATGCCCAATAAGGGGGCGGTCTCTTCTGAGTGCAAACTGACGGAAAATTTCTAATAGAGAATCCCCCGTTAATTGTTCGTTAAAATAGGATTTACCCGCTGAAGGAGAACCTTGCTGGCTATTGGATTTCGAAGAATCCTTAGGTACAATCTGAACTGTGGCGGTAATATTGTTTTCTTTTGGATAATAACCGCCATGAGCGTTTACATCCTTTTCAAATTCCGTTTGCTCGGCGACATCTATCCCCAGAGCCACGTAGACGCCCAAGTCCTCGATCTCTTTACTGCTCCAGCATCCTGTCTGCGTGAATAACATGCATAACGATACAGAAAACAAGATTAGCTTCTTCCAAGGAATATTCATTTCTTCTGGCCTCCTTTCTTACGAACAACACTTAACAGCAACAAAAGGGCAGGAAGGATAGCAAACAAACACACAGATACTTTCCCCAAAAAGTCACCTAATGCAAAAGTCTGGTTGACGTCATTTGGAAGAAAGGCAATAAAATAGATAAGGGCAACTAATATAAACATAGCCCCCAGTATTTCCTTCCGCTTGAACAATTGCGCACTTCCTATGGAAGCACCGTATAACGTGACGGTGAATGTCGAAAAAATTTGCATTATCCAGATGACCAGCAGCAACGATTCAAATCGTTCAAATATCAATCCCTGAATCTCAAAACTTCTCATCAAATCAAGTGTAGGCCAGGTTCTGGTCTTCATGCCATTAATGGACAGGCTACCTACCACCATGATAACCGTTACCAGATAGATTAACATAGGGATAGCCGTTCCCCAGATCATCGCCTTATTTCCTTTTTCAGGATTCTTCATATAAGCCATGATGACAAACATGATCTCATAGCCTGTATATGACAAAAGTGAAGGCTTCAACCCTTTAATGACTGGCATAAATCCTTCACCAAGCACAGGTCTCAGATTGTTAATCTCAAACACTTTGCTGCTAAGCAGGATAGCTATGACAAAGATAACAATTGTGATCGGCAAAATAATCTCGAACAACCTAACGATCGCATTCAGGCCGCCGGATATCAGATAGATCCCAATCCACATAAATCCCATGACAATCCCCCAAGTTGGCGTACGCTCAAGCAGATATAAATTAGTCACTTCCGCCAATACCCTGACTTCAAATGCAGATATTACGACGAAGTACAGGATAATCGCCATACTGATTAACATGGCAATCCACTTGCCTGTAATCTCCGGAACAAACTGGAACACGGTCTTTCCTGGAAATCTTCGGCACAGCTTAACCATGATGAAACCAATGAGCAGGATTATCAAACCCGAAATGATAATGGACATCCAGACATCCGGCGTATTCACTGCTTCCACGGTTGTCCGGGGCAAGGTCAGGATGCCTGCTCCCAGCATGTAGTTGATGATCATGATCGCAGCCTGAGTTGTTGTTATGGGAGTATAGGAAGGCTTCATTGATTTCACCTCTTCATCAGTTTCATAGCCTTGTCCTCATTTCTTGCGATCCTGATCTTTGGGTTTCATCATGTAAGGGCGTTTCTTCATCATGCTCATTGGCGCCCTGATCAGAAAGTCCTTCCAGTCCGACAATCTATAAGGAACACTTGGGCTGACATATGGAACGCCGAAGCTCTGTAAGCGTGCAAGATGACTGCAGAGCAACAGGATAAACAAAACCACCCCGTACAAGCCAAGAATAGCTGCACTAAACATGCCTATGAAACGCAGAATCCGCAGCGTTATCCCTGCGCTGTATGTGGGAATGGAGAATGACGAAATTGCCGTAACGGCAACGACAATTACGAGAAACGGACTGACAATCCCCGCCTGTACGGCGGCATCCCCGATAATGAGACCGCCGACGATGCCCATCGCAGGTCCAATCGGTTTCGGCAGACGTATGCCAGCTTCGCGCAATATCTCAATGGCCGTCTCCATAATGAGTGCTTCAATAATGGAGGGAAAAGGTACTCCTTTTCGCGTCTCAATAATGGTCAATGCCAGTTTGGTCGGAATCAGACCCGGATGAAAGGAAATAAACGAGATATACAAGGCAGGTGCGAGAAGTGCAATCATGGCTGCCAGAAAACGAAGCATGCGGAGAAAGGTCCCCGGAATCCATCGTTCATAGTAGTCTTCCGGTGATTGCAGCAGCATGCTGAAGGTGGTCGGCACAATCAATGCGAAGGGTGTACCATCCAGCAATATCGCAACACGCCCTTCAAGCAAAGCACTGATAACCCGGTCCGGTCTCTCGGTATTTTGCACCTGCTGAAAAGGACTCAGTTGATCATCCTCAATGAGTTGCTCTACATACCCAGATTCCAACATGGCGTCCACATCCAGCTTCTCAATTCGCTTTTTTACTTCAGCTACTATCTCGGGGTTGGCTATATCCTGAATATACGCAATAACCAGATCCTTTTTGATCCGTGTGCCTACTTCATATTTCTGTATGAACAGACTCTGATTACTGCCATATCGCCGTAGTACCCCCGTATTATCACTCAGACTTTCCGTAAAACCAATTCGCGGACCTCGGAGCAGG
Source organism: Paenibacillus pabuli (assembly GCF_039831995.1). Classification (NCBI taxonomy): domain Bacteria; kingdom Bacillati; phylum Bacillota; class Bacilli; order Caryophanales; family Paenibacillaceae; genus Paenibacillus; species Paenibacillus pabuli. The sequence goes on along the minus strand of NZ_JBDOIO010000004.1, from coordinate 25,111 downwards.
GCTTCGGACAACGGCTCTTCAATACTGCGCGTTTTTCCTTTGGCTGATCCGATCAGAAGAGCACCAGGCATGCCATCAATAATTAGAGCATTTTTACCTGACAGAACACCCAGGGCCAGTTCCTGCAATGATTCCGTTTCTTCTACCTGACTGACCGGCAGCAAATGATTTTTCAGATATCCCTTAAGCAGATGAGCATTTTCCGGATGAATGAAGGCATCCTGTTTCAGTTCGGGTACCCCTCTTAACATAAGAGGCGTGATCAAATGGTCATCGACCAACTCCTGATCTACCAGACCATCGACATACATGACAGCCGCAGGCGTATCCGTACCATAGATGAAAAACTCCCGGATATGTACGTCGGCATTCTGGCCAAAGGTTTCTTTTGAACTGATCAGATCTGTGGTATAGTGCCCCGTCAGCTTGATGTTCGCATATGCCCCGGTTTCGATTCCCTGCGCTTGGTCAGGACCATTTGAAGAGGAATCACAGGAGCTTTGCTTCTGCTGTGAATTGGGGTTCGTGAATGCACCTTTTCTAATGGAAGAGCTCATCCATCGAGCTACTTTTAATATGACGAATGGAATAATCACAACCAAAAATGCCTGCATCCATATCGACCATTCAGGTACAAATGATAATATTTTGGACCACATCACCCTCACCCCAACATTTCTCTATGCTGTACACCACAACCTACATGTATTTCTGAGTATTCTTTCCCCGAAGGCTCACAATAATTCCCGTTTTTTTGGCGTAATAAAAAAGCAGGCCTCTGTTAAGGAGACCTGCCTCATTTGTACCGTTCATCACATTCTATGGAAAGAGAAATACATATTAGACAATCATCCACAATACCAGGAATTATCCGCGAGGCAGCTTACCCGCATATTTGCTGCGCAGTTCAGCGAGCCTCTCCAGCTTGGATAACGCCAGCTCCTTCTGCAGCAACCCCACAGTGAGCACCAGCTGTTCCATAAGCAGAAGCGGAGTAACCATAGAGTGGAATTCCCCCAGCTCACCGCGGCTCACATAGAAAGACAATTCCGTTGCCAGTCCGTATAACAGATCCTCCCGATCCGTCACGAGTACAGCCTTACTGTTTACTTCCTTGGCATAATCCAGAATGACTTCTGCTTCAGGCAGCAGACGGGTAAAACTCATTAGTAAGACCATATCCTCCTGCTGCATGTGCATCAGGGATTCCAGCAATTCATGTCCGCTTCCGGCCAGATGGATGACCGTTAAACCAAATCTCGATAACCGGAATGATAGCAGCTCTGCCAAACCCGCTGAGGGCCCCGGCGCATAGATATATACTCTTCTTGCTTCAGCAAGGATGGAAGCGGCCTGCTCCAGATCTCCCTGCTTCATATGGGATAACGTCTTCTGCAGATGGGACACCGAGGCTTCCAGCAATTGCACAGGCAGGCTGCTTGTGTCCATGCGGGAGATCGTTTTATTTAATTTGAGAGCAGGTGTCGTGTCCTCGGAGGTACGCAGCCGGATTTTGAACGCTTTGGCATTGTCATATCCAACAGCACGCCAGAAGCGCGAAACGGTGGCTATACTCACTCCGAGCCTGTCGGCGATTTCCTGCTCCGTCATGAATAATATCTCTTCGGGGTTACGTTCAACAAAATCGGCAATTTTCAGATGACCAGGTGATAGCTGTTCTTTTTGGGCAAATAAATTCATTCCGGATCCACTCCTTTTCTAGCTCTGCCATCAGTATACCAGCTGTGTAGAGATCAAGTGGTTTAAGTATGTAATAAATTTTTCATTAAATTTTATACTTGTAATAAATATTACGATCGATTTACAAATCTCTTCCTTTGCGTTAATACTCTGCCCCTAGACTGTGGCTATGATCAACAACATTCAGGGAGGTATGTATCGATGAAGAAGATGACTGAGCGTTATACGCTGACGTCTTCACAGAAAATGATGGTGTTTGTGCTTTCCATGTCACTGTACGGCTTGTCCAACATGTTTACAGAGCTCATCCCCAAGCTGCAGCTTGGACCCATTGAATTGTCCGTTGAATATTTTGCTTTTATTCCACTGACGCTCTGCATCCTGTTCCATCCCATGATTGCCGCTCTCGGTGCTGCTCTTGGTGAAGTCATCTTCGGTGAGCTGATGCTGGGGCAATTCGGCGGACTCGGCGAACTGGAGAAATTCATTACTTTTTCCTTCGCGATGTATGTCGCCGGCCGCATGGTCCGTGATCCCCGCAATCGCAGGCAAGTCGGCATCGCAGCCATGACCGGGGTCATCATTCATCAATTTCTCAGTTCATTGGTCGATATCGGCAAAGTATGGATTGGCGTGGAAGAACTCGAAGCCGTTCCCGGGCTTGCCGAGAGTGTTGTGCTGATTGAAGGCGTTGGGTTCCTGAATGACGTATTATTCTCGGGTATCCTGTTCGCTCTGCTGCCTACGCTTTACCTTGTTCCTCTTCTCTATGGCAAAATCGAGCCACTGCTCGGCATCAAACCACGTAATCCTGGCATGAAGTATGAAGGTATCGGTTTCTTCCGTCCGAAACTGTTCCTGGTCGGTCTGCTGCTGCTCGCACTGGCTTTTGGTGCAGAATCCTTGTCTGAGATGGACATCAACTTCGCCGTATGGGAAACGGACTATGCAGATCAATACGGTTCAGCCTCGATCTGGATTAGTATCGGCGCTGCCGCTTTCATCGCGGTCGTAACCATATGGATCATGCGAGCGAAACGGAGCAAAAGCAAAGTGGCTTCCGGTACGGAGAATCGTCCTTATGCCTAATATACCTTCTTCTGACTCTGCTACTTCACCAGCTACCGCCATTGCTATCCGTAACGTTACCTTTACCTACCCGGGTTCGGAAGAACCTGTTCTGAACGGAGCTTCACTTGAGCTTCCCCGCGGAAGTTTCACTGCCATTATTGGAGGCAACGGATGCGGCAAGTCAACGATGTGCAAATTGTTCAACGGCCTCATTCCCCAATTCTACACGGGAGACTTCGCGGGTGAAGTACATGTGCTGGGTATCCCTGCAGAAGGTCAAAGTGTTGCAGACCTGTCCAGAAAAATTGGATATGTCTATCAGGATTTTGATAATCAGCTGGTGCGTCCAACCGTGCTTGATGAAGCTTGCTTTGCTCCGCTGAATTACGGACTGGCCAACTATAAGGAGCTGGGTGAACGTGCGCTGACGATGTGCGGTCTGGACTCCATCCACAATCGGTACATCTGGGAATTGAGCGGCGGGCAGAAGCATCTGCTTGCGCTCGCTGGGGCACTATCCATGGACCCAGACATTCTCATCGTGGACGAACCCGTCTCCCAGCTGGATCCACAGCATGCCAGACTCATCTATGAATGCCTGTATCGGTTAAATACAGAGCACGGCAAGACCATTATTGTCATCGAGCATCATACTGAATTTATCGCCGACTTCTGTGCGAATGTGGTCCTGATGGACAAAGGTCGTGTTCTGTGGAATCTGCCCGTCAAGGAAGGTTTGAATCGTATCACAGATCTGGAGCGGCTGGGCATTCAGCCACCTGAAGTAACCCGTGCAGCCCTTCAGGCTGCTCCATTATTGAAGCGAGATCAGGTAACCCACCGCAAGCAGCTGCATCATCAGCTCCTTCCAATCACGGTGGAGGAAGCCGCGGGTTATTTTAAAAAACAGCAAGCTGCTGCGATATCCGCACTACTGGCCGAACAGGGCAGACAGCCCCGTGCTGCGGAGAGCAAGGTACAGTCACTGTCTGAAGAACATACGAATGCTGCTGCTCTCCCGATTGTACAATTCAAGGATACACGTCTGCGGTATAGAGGCCTTGGCAAAAAAGAACACGAAATCATTCGCGGTGTTAACTTTTCACTCCATGAAGGAGAACGGATCGCCCTGGTAGGCAACAACGGTGCAGGTAAGTCTTCACTACTCCGGCTCATGGCCGGCATCAGTCTGCCTCAGGAAGGCAGTGTCAGTGTGCTTGGGGATATCACACATCGTTCATCCTTGGAACAGCTGGCCGGCCGAGTCGCTTATATTTTTCAGAATTCGTCGGAAATGTTTATCGAAGACAGTGTGCGCAAAGAGGTCTCGTATTTCTTGAGAACCCGCCGCATCCAGGGAGCCGATGAGCAAATCGCACATGTACTCGATCGCTTTCGGCTTACCCCGTTACAGGAGCGGGATGCCCGTCTCCTCAGCGGTGGACAACAGCGACGCGTTACCCTTGCGATCGGCGCAGCCATGAAACCCTCTCTTATGCTGCTGGATGAGCCTACCGCCAACCTGGATCTGGCTACGCGGGAGGAACTGATCGGCGTGTTGGATGAACTGGATCAACATGTCCGGACAACCGTGATTGCAACTCATGACATGCAGCTGGTTACCCAATGGGCCAGTCGTGTCATCGTGCTTCATGATGGACGCGTTGAAGCAGATGGAACACCTGCGGAGGTGTTTGCCAATGAGCCGCTTCTGCGTCGTTCGGGACTTGCTCTTACTCAGATGATGGAACTTTCGCATCGGTTGGGTATGTCCGCACTATGCGCGACTCCCGAGACATTTGTGGAGAACCTTTTGAATCATTCGTTTACCAAGGAGGAAGGCATTGATGCAGCTTGTCCGCAACTGGTTTGACAAAATATCGATTGAACGCATTCAGCTGGAGTTGATGAATACCGTGTATGGCAGCGGTCATGCGAGCCTGGCACGAATTGATCCGCGTGTCATGCTGATCTGGTATCTCTTCTTTGCCATCGTTCCCTGGTTCATTCATAATGGCACGGTGCTGCTTGGCATGTTTTTGCTCATGGTCACCACGACCATCCTGTCACGCGCTGCTCCCTTCATCATCATCATTCTATGTCTGGGGCTGATCGGTCAGGTGGGCTGGATGTTTATTATCTCGCTGTTCTTCGGAGGTAGTCTGGAATCAGCATTTCCGTTATTACTCTTAACCCTGAAGCTGTCGATCGTCTCCCTGGCAAGCATCACCGTCTTTTCGGGTATGGACCCGGAACGAATCGGGGATGGCCTGCTGGCACTCGGAATGCCTGCGGCATTCTCGTTCAGCCTATCGTATGCATACCGTATTCTGCCCGTCTTGTTTGGTGAATTCCGCAACATTATGTTGTCCTACAGATTGCGCGGTCAGGTTCCTTCCAAACACGGCTGGTTCTACTGGCGGCTCGTCGTCTACTATATGAAACTGTTTGTTGTATCCTTTTTCCCGTTAATGCTGGCTACCGCCAAGCGTTCCCGCACTACTGTGGAAGCACTGGAAACCCGTGGTTTCTCGTACGGAATGAAGAATGCCGATTCGAAACGGCTGAAGCTCGCCCATCTGAAGATTACCCCACGTGATATCGGTTTTCTTGTCGGGTCAGCGATCTATGCTGCTCTCCTCTTCTGGCTGGGTGCACATTATGAAATTTTGTAATTCATATACTTAATCATTCATGGAATAAAAGGAGTGTCTCTATATGCGTATTGATCTTCATACTCACGGCAAATTATCCAAAAACTCTGATTTCTCCGTCGACTACTTCACTGAAATGGTCACCGAGGCCAAGGCCAGCGGACTGGACGCCCTCGCGCTTACCGAACATTTCAACACTCGCCACTTCTACGATGTTTACGAGACGCTGGATCGTCTCTATCCATACAACGGAGAATATTATGACGCGGACGGACTGCGCATTTTTCCCGGGATGGAAGTGGACATTCAGGAGACAGGGCACATTTTGCTGATAGGTCAAAAAGAACATATCCTTGCCGTTCGTGCCGGCCTGGAAAATTATACAGCCAAGGGGTCATTCATTCCCTTTGCGGACCTGCTTCATCTGGCCGAAGCCTGGCCCTTGTTCAAAATTGGTGCACATCCTTTCAGGGAATCCACTCCCCTGTATGAGCTGGATCGCAATCTGCTTGGGCGCCTGGATTCCTTCGATCTAAACGCGAAAGATATGTACAAAACCGGCATCCAGACCTGCCGCAGTCAGGTTGAATCGTTCGCTCAGTCCCTTGGCAAACCCGTAACAGCCGGCAGTGACACGCACCAATGTCTGCAATACGGCAGTGTATTCAATGTATTGGACCGTCCTTGTGTATCTGTTGCCGAACTGAAGCAGCTAATCCTCGCCGGGCATTACACCATTGAGGTTTCCTCAGACCTGCCTCTTCGCGTCAAAGCCTCGGTAATGCTGAAGAAAGTCATGAAACGCCTTGCCAAGCTCGAAGCCGCCAGCTTGCAGGAAGTTTAATCAATAGTGCGTGCGAAAACTTATCATGTAGTGGATCAATGTATAGCGCAAAAGGACCTGCTCACGAAGAGCAGGTCCTTTTCTTGTCCATATGACTAAAATCTATTAGGCTCCATAACAACAATTGATAACCGCCAAGTACAGACGAATCACGTCTCCAGCAGATCGACACGTTCTGAACGTTCATTTTTCTTGTATTGGGTAGGCGATTCGCCCATGGTCTTGGTGAAGAGAATCGTAAAATAATTCGCATTCTGATAGCCCAGCCTATGAGCGATCTCACTCACCTTCATGTCCGTCGTGGTCAGCAGGCACTTCGCTTCTCCCATTCTTCTGTAGACAGTATAGCGAATTGGGGAATCATCATACTTGTGCTTAAACACATGGGATAAGTAGTACGGGTTCATATGAAAATGCGCAGCGATATCCTGCAGTTTCAAGTGCTGTAGGTATTTCTCATCAAGATATTCCTTGATCCGCACAGCCAGATGATCCGAATCTTGCTTTCGTGAAACATTCGGTTGAACCAACCTCTGTATTAAGGCAAGCAGTGCATCGAGCAGTCCTTCGCAAATCTTCTCATAACCTGCCTGTTGATTGGACGATTCCTCATACATGAAGTCAAGCAGCTCGCCGATTCTGCCAGCGTACCCCTCAGTTTTAATATATGGAGATGCGTTTTCGGGAATGAGGTGCTCTCGTCGTGACCCATCTGAATAGATATGGGCTATTCCACAATAATAAAGACTGAGTGGACAGACCGGAGAGGTACATTGCTCATGAATGACACCTTGGTTATAGATTAACAAATCGCCTTTTTGCACGGTATAAGGATGTTCGTTTATTTTAATAATGCCTTCCCCATCAGACACATAGACGATTTCACTGATATGCTCATGCATGTGACTCGGGAAATTCCAATTGGGATTGCCATTGACTTTGCCTATATACAGCAACCGGGAGGACGTTTCTTTTCTTGTCTCGTTCATTGCTGTCTCCTCCTATATCCATGCTTGATCTCTCTCTAGCTGTATTAATATACCCTGTTTGCCACAGCAAGATCTATAATTTTTCAGAAAAACAAAGCAAGATCTTTCATTGTCTTCCCCTCTCCATTTCCTTATGATGAGTCATGCACCTGCACATTAATCACATTTCAAGGAGTCGAAATCGATTGAAAAAGCTGATTTTTTATATCATCGCCATTGCGACAGGAGCTCTTTTAAGTTTTGAGGGGGCACTGTACGGCAAGCTTGGGGAACATGTCGGCACGTTGGAAGCTGATTTTTATAATTTCTTCATGGGTGCGATTATCTCATTGATTCTGTTGATTTTCTTCGGCAAAGGAAACCTCTCTGCCCTCACCAAATTTCCAAAATGGAACCTTCTCGGTGGTTTGCTCGGGGTCATCTACCTGCTGACTTTAGTCATTGGTGTTCCGATTGTGGGCGTAGGAATCTCCATGATTGCCATAGTCGTTGGGCAGATGGTGACCAGTATTCTAATTGATCATTATGGATGGCTGGGAAGCAGTCGCAAACCGGTGGGAAGCAAACGAATGGCCGCCTTGGTCTTGATGCTGGGTGCGCTTGCTCTAACTTTATTCTAAAGGAGGATTACCATGGGCACAGGTTTATTGATTGTTATCGTTACTTTGATTGGTGGAGCCGTGCTTAGTGCACAGTCCTCCATTAATGGCACCATTAGCCGTAATATCGGTCTGCTGGAGACGGTATTTTTCACATTTGCGTCAGGTACGCTGATTCTGGCCATACTGGTTAATTTTTTTGGCAGTGGGCACCTGCTCGACTTGCTTCATGCACCCAAATTGCAGCTCTCTGCTGTATTCATGGGTTTTGGATATCTGTTCCTGTCTACTTTTGTTGTTAATAAATTGGGTGTAACGCCTGCCAACCTTACGGCAATTGTGGGTCAGATTGTTGCGGGTTTTATTATCGATGCAACGGGGCTATTCGGCAGTGAGCTGATTGAATTTTCCTGGCAGCGGGCTGTATCCCTCTTGCTGATGTTAGCTGCACTCGCTCTGATTTTCAGTGAAAAAAATGATGAAGTTCAAGCAGTAAAGCTTACAAGGTAAATGAGTAAAAAGAAGGTACAGACTTCTGGATCCCGTGTGATCAGGCTATCTTCAGATTGTGGGAACAGTTTTATTTGGAAAACAAAGAAAGAAGAGCACATTGGTATGGCTATCAATGGCTCTTCTTTTTTTGATGCTTGGGATTACGTTTTATTGAACCGGGCGAGTGGCCCGCGTCCTTGAATTTTTTAGAAATCGTGCACGGTCACACAGAGCTGAATCGCAATTCCGAACGGATCACGCACAATGCCATAACCCGGACTAAATTCGTTTTGTTCGTAAGGTACCAGCACCTTCACGTTCTCATGTTGTACAAGAGAGGCATACAGTTGATCCATTGTACTTTTATCCTTGGATTGGATGCATAGTGACGTACTGTTTCCCAATTGCCACGGTCTCTCCGGATCCATTGCCTCCTCCGCAATCATGATTTTGTTCACCCCAATCTCCAGCACCGAATGCGTAATATACTCATCTTGACCAGCAGGGTATTCGAAGCCCGGATTCATTTCTTTCATCTCTTTATAACTTTTCTTAAAAAGCACTTTGGCCCCCAAAACCTTCTCGTAAAAAGCGATGGCTGCTGCCGCATCTCCGTTCATCGACAAAAATGGAATCACTTCAAAATTCATTATCGTTTGCCTCCCTGATTCGATTGGATTACACTTATCATCATAACAATAAAAGGTGCCAATACATGGCACCATTGAAAGGTTTTTATGATGAAAAAATCAGAACGCATGAATCAGATGCTGCGCTTTATTAATCAAAAACAACAGTTTACCCTGCAGGATCTCATGCAGGAGTTCCAGATCTCCAAGCGAACCGCGTTAAGAGATATCGCCTCATTGGAAGAGCTCGGTGCACCCATCTACGCCGAGTATGGCAGGTACGGCGGTTATCGTCTGCTTCAACAGATGCAGCTGCCTCCCATTTCGTTTAATACGGGTGAGCTTCATGCCCTTTATTTTGCCATGCAGGCCCTTCGGAGTTTTTCGAGCTTACCCTTTCAGGCTACGTTCCGTACGATTCACGAAAAATTCATGAGTTCGTTATCCGACAAGCAGCGACAGGATATTGAGAACATCCAAAACCGGGTTTCCTTCCGACATACGGAACAGATCCGCGATAGTGCGCATTTGGAGTTTCTGTTGATGGCTGCTGTTCAGAATATAGTGATCCAGATTACGTATCCTGATCAGCGGAGATCTACTGATACAAGACCGTCTTCTGCAAACCTTCCTGATCCAGAACATTCGGATACATCATCTTGTACAACCTACTCCAATTCTCGTACCATCCAACCGATCGCCCTCTATGCGATGAAAGGCTACTGGTATTGCCAGGCCTATGATCTTAATAAGCAGGCATATCGTGTGTTCCGCTGCGACCGGATTAATTCAGCCGAAGTGACAGATATTGAACCCTTGGTGCATATCAAGGAGCTTACGCTCCAGGATGCCCATTCGCTCTGGAAGTCATCAGAACAAGCCATTCCCTTTCAATGCCGGATCGACGAAGCAGGAATGGATCTTTTTCAGCAGGAACACTTTCCATCCATGAAACTTGAAGTGTACGCGGAACAGACCTATCTTGTTGGTTCGTATGAACCCCTTGAGCTTGATTTTATCGTTCGATACCTTGCAGGCTATGGTAAGTCCATTCAGATCATGAAGCCAGCCAGCTTGAAGGAAGCCCTGAGACAATATTATCTGGATTTACTGGAGCATGTTTAATTTGAACCGGTTTGATGCTTTCCAAATCCATCCTCACATGTAATATCCGTATGAAGGATGTCGTAAAGATCTTGTTTCGCATGTTCAAGCTTCTTCTGAGCTTCTTCAATTTCGGATATCTTATCCTGGATAATGCTTCTTTGTTCATTTCGCGAAAATCCGTTTTTGGAGATCATGGATTGAATATCCTGAATTGTAAAGCCAACAGCTAAGCTATGCTTAACCACTTCCAGATGCTGAACGATACCAGAATCATAAATCCGATAGTTATTCTGGTCTCTCAGAACATGCTCATCCGTGATAATACCTATTTTCTCATAGTAACGGATCGTTGATATAGGGAGGTTTACTCGTTTGGCTACTTCACTTATCTTCACATGGATCGCCCCTCTTCGTGCTCTTGCTATAAAGTGTACTTCATAGTTTAGAATCCTCATAGTGAGATGGATGGAGATATAACCGATACCCCTCTCTCACCAATATTAGATATGAGGAGAGATTTCGATATGAATACAATTACCGGCCAATTCAACAAAACAAATGATTTCGATAACATCGTCCTGGAGCGCCATTCCGTTAAAGCCTACGACCCTGAAGTGAAAATCAGCCGCGAGGAGATGACCGAAATACTGGCGAAAGCTTCACGTGCCCCTTCGGCGATTAACATGCAGCCGTGGCGTTTTCTTATCATCGACAGTGCTGAAGGCAAAGAGAAGCTTGCACCACTGGCCTCTTTTAACCAGACACAGGCACTAACGTCTTCGGCTGTCATTGCCGTATTTTACGATGCCAACAACATTGATTACATGGAAGAGATCTTCAGCAAGTCAGTGGAGCTTGGATACATGCCACAAGACATCATGGATATGCAGATGCAGCAGGTAAAACCTTATTATGCGAACATGAACGCATCCGAACTGCGTGATATGAACCTCATTGACTCAGGCCTCATTTGTATGCAACTCATGCTTGTTGCCCGTGCCCACGGATATGATACCAATCCGATGGCCGGTTATGATAAAGACCGGATCGCCGAGGTCTTCGGCTTGGACAAAGGGCGTTTCCAACCCGTGATGTTGATCTCAATAGGCAAGGCTGCCAAGGAGGGCTATCCTTCCTATCGTCTCCCAGTCGATACGATTGCAACTTGGGCATAATAAAAAGTTATTTCATTAGAGTGACAGAAGGAATATCTCTGCATAGCTAGTTCGTTTATCTCAAGCTTGGCAAGTCAGTCAGAGCTTCTTATCTAAAGAAGCATATACTGATGTTAGAAGAGAAAACAGATAAAGCGTCCTTTTATTTAAGAACAAAAAGGGTCCTATGACAGTATTGTATGTCATCAGGACCCTCTTCTACATGCCTTCAATTTTATTGTTATTAAGATACAGATGTTTAGTTTTAGCTGAGGAATCCTCATTTGGTGAGTTTAGAATATTCATTTTTCTACGATTCACCATCTATCTCTATCCATTTCAAAAATCTTTGGTTCCATATATGTTCATAAAAGGAAATCGTCTCTTTTGCAGACATCCATGGATTATCTAAAGTAGAGGTTCCATTCTGTATCATATAGTTGTCGTATCCCAATCCATGAGCAAATTTAATTGTAGCATCCATACAGTATTCTGTTTGAGCACCACAAAACTCGATACGATGCACATCTAATTGGTCCAAAAGACTTTTCAAGTTTGTTTCGTAAAACGAATTCGCATGTATTTTCCGCACAAAAGAATCTTGCTCTTGAACATCTAGATCGGCATGTATAGCCCATGATTCTTCTCCAGGTACTAATTCCTCATCACAGTGTTGAACAAAAATGATTGGTTTATGTAGTTCTCTATACAAAGCAATTCTTCTATTTACTCTATTGAGTAAATTATTCAAATCAAATAAATGATTTCCATCATAACATACGCCATTTTGTAGATCGATCACGATCAATACATCTGCACACGTCTCCATCATTTTTACCTCTTTCATTTTGCAATATGGTTATTCTACTTAGATAAATGGATGATGAAAAATTCTTATGTTCAGTATACTGGATAACAAAAAAAGATGATATGACTTGGTCATATCATCTTTTTTGAATAACTACTTATTTGTAAAGGATTTTGTTACATCCAACTACGTTATTATTCTTATCAACCGTTGAGAAATTGAACAGTCTAACCTTACTCAACCGTTACGCTTTTCGCCAGGTTACGTGGTTTATCCACATCGTGACCCAGTGCCAGGGAAGCGTAGTATGCCAGCAATTGCAGGGCAACCACGGACAGAGCCGGGCTGAGCAGTGGCAGCGTCTTAGGAATTGCAAACGCTTGGTCTACGGATTTCAGCAGACTTGCTACGTGCTCTTCGTACGTAATTGCCAGTACATCCGCACCACGTGCTTTTACTTCCTTGATGTTGCTCACTGTTTTCTCGAGTACGTTCTCTTGTGTTGCCAGGGCAATAACAGGAATACCGTCTTCGATCAAGGCAAGTGTACCGTGTTTCAACTCACCTGCAGCGTATGCTTCAGAGTGGATGTAAGAGATCTCTTTCAGTTTCAACGAGCCCTCTTGAGCTACCGCATAATCGAGACCGCGGCCGATGAAGAAGAGATGTTGATGTTTGGAGATTTGCTCTGCATATCCTTTGATCGCATCCGCTTGCTCCAGCATGGATTCCACTTGCTCTGGCAAAGCTTGCATTGCTGCCAAGGTGTGTGCAATCTCTTCTGCAGTTTGTGTACCGCGCACTTGTGCAAGGTACAGACCAAGCAGGTTGAATGCAATCAACTGTGAAGTGTATGCTTTGGTGGAAGCAACTGCGATTTCCGGTCCTGCCAATGTTGCAATCACATCGTCTGCATCACGTGCAATGGAGCTGCCCACAACGTTTGTAATGGCCAGTACGTGTGCACCATTGGATTGTGCTTCGCGCAGTGCAGCAAGCGTATCCGCAGTTTCACCGGATTGGCTCACGACGATAACGAGTGTATCTTTACCCACGATTGGGGAACGATAGCGGTACTCAGAAGCAACATCTGTTTCAACCGGAATACGTACCAATTGCTCAATTACTGTACGTCCAACCAGACCTGCATGATACGCTGTACCACATGCGATGATTTGAACGTTACGAATATTTTTAATTTGTTCTTCAGTCATTTTCAACTCAGGAAGTTGAACTTTTTTAGCTTCATTGTCGATGCGGCCCAGCATGGTATCACGGTATGCTTTTGGTTGCTCATGAATTTCTTTCAACATGAAGTGCTCAAATCCGCCTTTTTCTGCGGTTACAGCATCCCAATCGACATGAATCATTTCCCGAGAAATAAAATTACCCTCAATTGTCATCAATTCGACAGCATCATGTGTCAAAACAGCCATTTCACCGTCATTCAGGATATACACGTTACGTGTGTGTTCCAGAATGGCCGGGATATCGGAACCGATAAAGTTCTCGCCTTCACCAATACCGATGATCAGTGGACTCGCTTGACGCACAGCTACGAGTTTCTCAGGCTCATACTCTGTCAGTACACCCAGTGCGAATGCACCACGCATAAGCGTGATTACTTTTTGCACGGCTTTAACGATATCTCCATCGTATTCACGTGCAATCAGGTGAGAGATGACTTCAGTATCCGTCTCGGAAGTAAACGTGTGACCTTGAGCGATCAGTTCATCCTTCAGCTCCAGATAGTTCTCGATAATTCCGTTGTGAACCACAGAGAACTTTTGGCTCTCATCTGTATGTGGATGGGAGTTCTCATCCGAAGGCTTACCATGTGTTGCCCAACGCGTGTGACCGATACCGGCATTACCTACCAGTGGTGCACCATCCAGCTTAGCTTCAAGGTTCGCAAGGCGGCCCAGAGCTTTCGTAATTTGCAGACCTTCTGGTGTAAATACGGCAATACCTGCAGAGTCATAACCACGATACTCGAGCTTTTTCAATCCTTCGATCAATACCGATTGAGTGTTCTTATTACCAATATATCCAACAATACCGCACATAGTTTAGTTCCTCCGTTTGTATATGAATACTGTGTCACGAAGAGAAACCGGCTGTCGCGGCATATCGAAAAAATGAATGATTGCCTAAACGTATCATGAATACCTGTTACCTATTCAATTATCAATGATCAGACCGGCCTCTTGCCGCTCCTCAGTCATCATAAGATGTTATAAATGCAATCATGAATGTACATCATTTTTCCGCTCCGCGCATCCATTATGCTCTTCGCGCACATTCATTTGAATTTTAGTTAACTCTTGCACCTACCGGCGCGTTGTGTGGACAGTCACCCATCCATTTTCCGCAATCCGGTTTACGGCTATGGTGCATCACCGGGAGGTCCCCGCCGAACAATCCGAACACCTCCACCTCGTCAGCTTGATTGCCGTCGATTCTGATCAGCGAATTTTGAACTCCAAGATCCATACCGCTTCAGAATCCTTCCCGCGCAACTTCAAGCTCTGGCGCTTGTGTAACTAATACCTTACGATCCTCACTTTCTGTGTCTGAATGACGACTCCACTCATTATATGCAGGTCAGGTTCATTTTGCAATGGAGCAAAGTACCTGTGACCAAATCAGCATATTTACCCACAATCCCGACCGGATAATCAGACCTTTGGTCTTATCCATCGGGACGTGGGATTTTTGTCTAGATTCAAGCATGTACCCTTTATTATAACATTGTATGACGGTATCCCTACAGTGGGAATGTGTACACAAAATGTATATCTAAGGAGTTAGACCAGTTCTTTTTGCACAACGTCTGCGATCTGAGATACGAACTGCTCAAGTTCAGCTTTATCTGGTCCTTCCGCCATAACACGGATCAGAGATTCTGTACCAGACGCACGAACAAGGACACGCCCATTATCACCAAGCTGTTGTTCTACTGTAGTAATGGCCTGCTCGATTGCAGCATTACCTTCATATTTGCTCTTGTCTTCAACACGTACGTTGACCAGCACCTGTGGGTATTGAGTCATTAGTGATTTCAAATCACTCAACTTCTTGCCCGATGCCTTAAGGGTATCCACGAGTTGAATGGCGGTCAGCATGCCATCTCCAGTCGTATTGTAGTCCAGGAAAATAACATGGCCGGATTGCTCGCCACCCAGATTATACCCTCCGCGGCGCATCTCCTCCATCACGTAGCGGTCGCCCACAGCCGTTTTAGCTGTTTTCAGTGCAAGTTTCTCCGTCGCTTTATAAAATCCAATATTACTCATAACGGTAGATACCACTGTACTGTCTTTTAGCTTACCCGCACGATTCATCGCATCACCACAGATGCACAGAATGAAGTCTCCATCGACCTCTGCGCCCGTTTCATCAATGGCAATCAGGCGATCGGCATCTCCGTCAAAAGCAAGACCCAGGTCCGCTTTATGTTTAAGCACTTCTTGTTTCAGGTGCTCCGGGTGAGTGGAACCGCATTGCTCATTGATATTCAGGCCATTAGGCTCAGCACCAATCGCAATGACTTCCGCCCCAAGCTCTGCAAACAATTTAGGTGCCAGCTCATAAGCTGCTCCATTTGCACAGTCGAGTACAATTTTAAGTCCAGAGAACGACTCGGTTACGGTTGTTTTCAGGTATTCGAGATAACTGTAGCGAGATTTCTCATCCACCGTTACGGTACCTAATCCACCGCCAATAGGACGTGGCAATTGGTCCGTTTCGGCATCCATCAGTTCTTCGATCCGGTTCTCCGTCTCATCAGACAGTTTGAAACCGTCCCCGCCAAAAAACTTGATTCCGTTATCCTCTACCGGATTGTGAGAAGCCGAAATCATGACCCCTGCGTCTGCTTTAAGCAAACGTGTAATATAAGCCACTCCCGGAGTGGATACGACGCCTAGACGAATGACATCTGCACCGATGGACAATAGACCTGCAACCAGCGCAGATTCCAGCATCAGTCCCGAGATCCGGGTATCCATGCCGATAACCACTTTGGGTCTCTCCACGCCACCAGCAAGCACGTAACCGCCACATCGACCGATGCTGTAAGCCAGCTCCGCCGTTAACTCTTTATTGGCAACCCCTCTTACACCGTCTGTACCAAAATATTTCCCCATGATCTAACTCCTTCTATTCGCATCATATAAGAGCATCAAATATTTATTTTATCAAAATCAAATCTGAATCATTACGGATTAGAGCCATTGGTACCGCTGCTACCGCTGCTGTTACTCGAGTTGCCTCGATTCGTTGTATTACCTTGCTGGGTTTGCTGCTCCTGATTATCCGTATTCGATTCTGTCGTTTCCCCTTCATCAGGCGCAGGATCCGTTTCCCCGTTCTCCACTTCTGCAGGCGAAGGCTCCGGTCCGACGTTATCTTCATCCGTGGGCTCTTCGCTTGGGGGAACCGTCGTATCCTCAGCTTTTTCACTGATCTTGACTGTAGCACTCATTTGATTAGAGGTACCATCCAGCTCAGCAAACCGGGGCAATTCAGCCTCCAGCTGCACATCATGCGTCCCGGCGGCAAGCCCATGAAGATCTGCCGTCAGCTTGATATCCTCGTCACTCAGACCTTCAAGCATACTCGGAGAACCCTTCAGTGTCAGGTTTACACCGCCGCTCTTGGGCGTGACAAGTGCAGCTTCCAAACCGTTTCCCACTCCCGTAAGGGTTATGGGGACATTGGGAAAGACCTTTGTTGTCTCCTCTGTCTCATCATAAGGTGACACAGTAACCTTGATCTGAATCGAACTAGGCTCGATTTTCTCAAAACCCGGAGGCGGCGTCAAGTCCGCGTTAACTGTGGATGTACCCGCCTCCTCAAATTGTGTGAGATCCAGGGTAACTTGGTCGTAGGCCTGTATACCCGCAAGTGCCTCATCCGTACCGTAAACCGAGACTTCTTTCACGCTTGGTTCCACACTGGACAGCACCAATCCCTCCGGCAGCTGTCCTGAATATTTGATTCTTAAGGGTACTGATTTATAGGGCTGATTAACCGGAATGCGAACTTCAACGGTTTGTGGCGTGATGACTGCATTTTCAAGAACTTTGCCTTCTGCATCATATGCCTGTAGTTTCACCCTTTTCTGCGTCACATCATCTTTTGCGTCCTTCACACTCACACTGCCCTGAACCTTGGCTACGGCGTCCAACTGCCCTTCCGGCAGAGTTACCTTAACCGGACCTGTTGGCTCAACGACAGGGGTCCCTAGGCTGTATCCAGCGGATGGATCTCCTTCCGGTACAATATTCACATTGAAAGATTTGGTGCCCAATTTTTCAACATTGACTGTAACCATGGAAGGCTCCATGCTAACCACCTCGACGCCAGAAGGCAGATCGGGAACGAGCGGCAGCGTATTAGAGCCATCTTTGACCTGACTCAGGTCAACGAGTACCTTATAATCATCATTTGTAAATATGGAAGTTAACATGGACCGCTGTCCTTTGATCTCCAAACGTACCTCATCTGTACTTAATGAAGTCAGTACATACGAATTGCTGTCAAGGCCATAAGGCTGAACAGGTACGGTACGCTCTACCACCTTGTTGGTCGTTCCGGTAGCAATCGTTGGCGTTGTTGGAACTTCATCCAGATGAATCATAAACCAGAGAAGCAAACTGACTGCAAGAGCAAGGACCTTGGCAAAGTTATTATTGTTAAACCATTTATCCATTACTTCGTTCCCCCCTTCCGTTTCCAGAAGGAAGTCCAGTTATTCTTTTTGTTTAGATTGGATGTTGGACGGAGCTCTTCATATAACTTGGCAATCAGCGACTCTTCCTTAATGTCACGAACAACCTGTCCATTCATCGCCAGCGATACTTGACCTGTCTCCTCCGAGACAACCAGACAGATCGCGTCCGCAACCTCCGTGATACCAATCGCGGCACGGTGACGCGTTCCAAGTTCCTTGCTGATAAATGGATTCTCGGATAATGGCAAATAACATGCTGCTGCAGAGATCTGTTTGCCCTGGATAATAACAGCCCCATCGTGGAGCGGTGTATTTGGAATGAAGATATTGATCATCAGTTCCGAGCTAACCAGCGATTGCATCTGAATTCCGGATTCCGTGTAATCGTTCAAACCCGTTTCCCGTTCGAAGACAACAAGTGCACCAATTTTACGACGAGACAAATAGTTCACAGACTTAATAATCTCGCCAATTAACACCGTTAATTCTTCATCGCTGGCTGCAGTCGAGCGTCCGAACAGTTTACCGCGTCCCAGCTGCTCCAGTCCGCGGCGCAGTTCCGGTTGGAATATAATAAAGACGGCTACCACACCAAATGTAAACATCTGGTTCATGAGCCATTTGAGCGTATACAGGTTTAGCCACGTACTTAGTGCCCAGATCACCACAAGGAACAGAATACCCTTAAGCAGCTGGACCGCACGTGTACCCCGTACAAGCAAAATCAGTTTGTACATAATATAGGTAACAATCAATATATCGATAACGTCCTTAATGGACTCTTTCCACGTTAAGTCAGCAAAATAGTTCATAAGCCAGCCCCCGCTATCCCCATTGATGAGTAAACCCTGATCTCATATTAACCCATTAGGATTTTAAATAATCCATTGTCTTAGCATTTGCATCATTCGATTCAGACACGTTTCCAACTGCAAAAGTTGGACGGGAAGAAACACCCCCGGTCCAACCCACGTATAGAAGAACAGAACCATTCATCCTATATCTTGGCAATTGAAAGAAGCCCTCTGGATAGATGCAAAATGCTTCTCTATATGTAGTAGTATGTTCTCTTTAGTATCTAGGTTATAACGATAACGTTCAGGTTGCAAGTTACGGCAGTCACAAACTGCGCAGAAACAACACAAATACCATAAATTACAATGTCACCAATAAAAAAAGAGTACCCCATGCAAACTGGAGGTACCCTGCTTGGTATTTACCATTGAAGAATTCACCCTATGCTAGCGATAAGCCACTTCATTCACCATATTGGTTATTTTGTACCAGAACCAGTCCAGCGCCTGATCAATGCTTTTTACCTGACCGGAAATATGCGCCGTCGAAGCTTGATACAGTTGTCCGTCGATCACCGTCAGATTGCCATCTACATCACCATATACCTGGGCGGTACCGTTTTCTATCGTAAGATCGCCCGCAATTGACTTGCCTTGAGGAACAATAACCGTGTTTCCTTCAATGACGATCTGGTCCAGATTATTACCCTTAACGACCATTTCGTTATTCTGATCCCAGAAGCTCCAAGCGCTAAAGAGCATCACGACCAAAAAGAAGGCTGCCGCCGTCAGCGCCGGATGTCCTTTGACCCACTTGAGCCATACCTGCTGTCTCTTGGGCTGGGGCAGAGCATTCATAATTCGATTGGTCAGCTCATCCGAGGCAGACGGTGAATAATGTTTCATGGCAAAGAGCAGCATTTCCGTCTGTTCCAACTCTTTAAAGCGCATGCGACAATCCGGACAGGTAACAAGGTGACCTTTCAGTTCTACCTTCTGGGCCGGGGACAACGACTCATCCAAACATTCATGCATTAAAGAGACGGCCGAGTTGCAATCCATATGAGAGCCAATCCTTTCTTAGATCACTTAGTCCATGCATCTTCAGATACTATGCATAAGACTTGCATACATTACATACGCATCCGTTTCGGATATGTTTCAAATAATTTCGCCTAAAAAAATACTGAATTGATTTACAACTTATATTCCAGTTTTTTACGCAAAAAATCACGACCCCGATGCACACGTGTTTTGATCGTTGTTACGGGCATGCCTGTGACATCACTGATTTCCTGCAGCGACAAGTCTTGTAAATATCTCAAAATCATGACTGACTTATATTTGGCCGGCAGACTGTCAATAGCCTCACGAATAAGAGTCTGTGTTTCTGACAATAGTGCTTCGCTTTCTGGTGTACGATCATCACTCGGAAGCATGGCATAACCATCTGATCCTTCCTGATCATTCAACTCGGCATCTAAAGAGTAAGATGGTTTCTTCCTCCGCAAACGATCAATGCACAAGTTGGTTGCAATCCGGTAGATCCAGGTTGAAAACTTCTGGTTTGGATCATATTTCTCCATATTGCGAAACACACGCAAAAACGTCTCCTGTACAACGTCCTCAGCTTCATGACGATTGTTCAGCATCCGGTATGCCAAATGAAATAGCTTGTCCTTGTATAACTCTACGATTTCTGCAAAGGCCCGCTGATCACCCTTTAGGACCAGCTTAATCAGCCTGTTCTCCAAATTGTCCACCTTTATTCCCCCAGACATGCTGATGGGTCTTCCGCCTTCTGATACCCGTCCACACTTGTAATTCACCAATCAAATCGTAAATCAACTTTGGTCAAAAATCAAGACTGTGCCCAAAAATATCCACCAAAAACAGTAAAAACGGGAACTCCTACCGGAGTCCCGTTTCATCTCTCACACAAGACTGAGGAGAGAACCTTGCATTTTATTGTCTCATTCCATTAAATAATCACAACATGAATCATTGGATCGGCTAATGCATCAGCCTGTATTGCGCAGCCCTGCAGCAATACCGTTAATCGTCAGCAGCACTTCACGCAGCAACTCGGTATCATCTTCCCCACGCTCACGCATGTCTCTCAGCTCGCTAAGTAGCTGCACCTGCATGTAGGACAATGGATCAACGTAAGGATTACGCAAACGAATGGATTCCTGAATTACCGGTACATCGTCCAAAATCTCCGCTTCTCCGGTAATTTTCAAAATCAGCTCTTTCGTCAGCTTGAATTCGGACTCAATCTGACCATAAATTCGATCACGTGCTTCCTTGTTGGAAGCCATCGCGGAATATTCTTTGGCAATCACAAGATCTGCCTTAGCAACAGCCATCTGCACCGTATCAATAAGTGTACGGAAGAATGGGAAGTTGGCATACATGTCTTTGAGGACTGCCAAATTCTCCTCTTTATTCTGGTAGTAGCTTTGCAAACCTGTTCCCGCTGCATACCATGCTGGGAGAAGATAACGGCTTTGAGTCCAGGCAAATACCCATGGGATTGCTCTAAGGTCTTCAAATTTATCACTGTTTTTCCGTTTCGATGGACGTGAACCAATGTTGAGCTCACCAACCTCCGGCAGCGGTGTTGATTCCTTGAAGAAGTTGAAGAAATCCGGATCGCGGAAAATCAAGTCTTGATACTTCGTGAGAGATACTTCGGAAATATCCTTGATGATGCTATCCCAATGTTGTTCAGATACCGACTCTTGTGGCTCCATTCCGTTCAGCGCAGCCGTGAGCAATGCCGATGTAGCTTGCTCCAAACTGCGGTAAGCAATGCCCTGCAAGGAATAACGGGATGAGATCACTTCGCCTTGCTCCGTAATCTTGATTCCTCCGCCAATCGTATGCGGTGGCTGTGCAAGAATACTGCGGTTGAGCGGCATGCCTCCACGTCCCAATGCACCGCCACGACCATGGAAGAACTTCAGCTTGACGCCATGCTTATTACCGACCGCGGTAATGGCATTCATCGCTACCCGAAGCTCCCAGTTAGCCGTTACCACTCCGCCATCCTTGTTGCTGTCTGAATAACCGAGCATGATTTCATGCAGCTCGTTCCGGGAAGCTACGCTTGCGCGATATACCGGAAGATTGAAGAGCTTTTGCATGATGTCCGAAGCGGCATGAAGGTCATCAATGGTTTCGAACAGCGGTACAGCCTGAAGTGTTGAAATAATCTCTCCACCCTGACCTTTGCGGAACAATCCAACTTCCTTGGCAAATACCATAACTTCCAGCAGATCACTTGCTCCCTGCGTCATACTGATCAGGTAACTTGTGATGCAACCTGCACCAAACTCGCTCTGTGCACGCTTGATTGTACGGAATACATCAAGACATTCCTTGGTGCCCTCACTGTACTGATGATAAGGAGAGGTCAGTGGACGCGGATCTTCCAGCAAGCGAGCCAGCAAATCAATTTTGCCGTCTTCCGTCAGACGAGCATAATCTTCAACAATATTCATCTTGGCCAAAATTTCGGACATCGCATTTTCATGTTCCTGACTATGCTGACGTACATCCAGCGAAGCGGTGTGGAATCCAAAAAGCTCCACTTGGCGAATCATTTTGCGAACGGTCGTATCCGCTACATAATCCGCAAAATGATGGCGCAAGCTGCGGTCGATAATCATAAGATCATCGATCAGTTCCTGAGCACTGTCATAACGATCGGGCTGTCCGACTTTATTTTCGTCAAGTACATTATTCATTTTGGCAATCATGTAAGCCAGCTTGATCCGGTAAGGTTCTTTCTCGTTGCGCCAAATGTCTACTTTCTTCAAAGTGACACAGCTGCGATCTTGCTCAATGGATTGAATCAGTTCGTCCGACACACGGATGATGTTCGTACTGAAGCTGAGATGCTCCATGAGCTCAATCATAATCCGCTGATACTCACGCAAAGCGAGCTTGCGCTGCATCAACAGCGTCTGCCACGTTACATCTGAAGTTACCGAAGGATTTCCGTCCCGGTCTCCACCGATCCAGGAACCGAAGCGCAAATACGTCGGCACATGCCAGTCGTGGTCAGGATAAAATTTATTCAGGCAGCGTTCAAGCTCCTGATATACATCCGGAAGTACGTGGAACAACGTTTCGTGAAAGTAATACATCCCGTTCCGTACTTCATCAAGTACAGTCGGTTTGCGGTCGCGAAGTTCATCGGTTTGCCAGAGCGTAATAACTTCATTTAGCAGCTTTTCCCGCAATTGTTCACGTTCACGCAACGTCAGCGTAGGATTATCAAGCAGCATGACATCTTCAGATATCCGTTTATGGATGTCCAGAATAACCCGCCGCATAGCTTCGGTTGGGTGAGCTGTCATGACCAGCTCCAGCGACAATTCGTCCAGAATCTGCTCTACTTCGGTATGAGACAGTCCGCGTTCCTTCAGATCCTGTACGGCCTTCTCGATCGAACCAGGCTGTACTGCATCCCCTGCAGATCGTTCATAATCCCGTTTACGCCGAATCCGATGGTTTTGTTCAGCAATATTAACTAATTGAAAATAAATTGCAAAAGCTCGAATCACCTGGTGACGATTTTCAGAATCTAATTCCTGGATCATCGTTTTGAACTCTGTATACAGTTCAGGCAAAAATTCTGCACGCAACGATTTGCTCGTTTCCCGAATTTTCTCAACGATATCGAGAAGCTCCGTGCCTCCTTGATGGACAAGAACTTCTCCGAGTATATTGCCCAGGAACCGCACGTCTCGCCGAAGCAGGTTGTTGGATTGGCTTTTGCTGGCGGTTACCATAGTTTCAGTCATGCTTATCCTCCCATCTGATCGTTCACATTCGTACACGTAAATTTGACACCTTCATAACATCATACAATAAAATGGTACGAAAATCTTTATTTTTCTATTAGTAAAAAAGGGGATTATCCCCGATTTTCTGCACAAAAAGACACTTTTTTATTCATTTTCTCAATTTGCTTCATTTAATAAACAAAAGCTTGTCACATGATAACTTTTTCACATGCTATATATAAACAAATACCTTATACCTATTCGTTTTTATTTATAATTATACAGCGATGTTAAATATAACTTATACCAGTAGAGTACCATATCCTTTCCATAATTTAAGCAGTTCAACTCCAGGCAAAAACATGACCGGCAAAGCAAGCTTTTGTATACTTTACCACAGTGATGTAATAAATTAAAGTATCAATTTAAAAATTATTATCATTTCTTATTTCCTTTGTGGAAACGACCACCGTGGAAGTTATAAGTAAAGATGTTCAGTGATGTAACCTATCCAGGTTGTATTGATGATTGTTTCCGTTTGATAATGAAGTCCTTCGTTTAAGCCTTATTCAATTTACTCTTTGTTAAAGTTGATGCAGGATTTCTAAAGGTTTTGGGGTAAGTCCATTTCTTTCCCAACTATTATTAGAGCAGGATTATATGGAGCATATTCACCTATGAGACAGAGGGATATTTTAACGCCAGAACCCTTACATAATTTGATTTAGTAAAAGGCAGATTAATTATAGTTCAAACAAAAAGGAGGCGACATCTGATGAAGAAAAAAGTTTCGACACTTATTGCTTCTACACTTTTGGTGGCAGCATTGGCTGGTCCTGCAGCTGCGAATGGTCAAACAACCCAAGGTATGGATCAAAACCGTGGAACACAAATGAACAGCACAAACTACAACACGGGTGACTACCGTACGAACAATGTTCGTGCAAATGCTGCAAATGACCGAGACAATGATATGGACTGGGGCTGGCTCGGTTTGCTCGGACTTCTTGGCTTAGCAGGTATGCGTAAAAAAGTTTCTGATCGTCACGAGCGCTAAATAGCTGCCCAAGGGTCCTAAACACAACTAAGGTGTTTAGAAGCCCTTCTAGGCTGTCATAAGGCTCGTTTGATGTACTGAGTACTGAGTGATACACAGAACAAAAAAGCCAAGACCTCCATTTATAGGTGGTCTTGGCTTCTTACTGTGAGTTTGTTATTTTACATTCCCATCAACGTTGTCGTCAAAGAAAAGAGCAGTCTCTACATTGTGTAGAGACTGCTCTTAAATTCATATAAGCGGGTGATGGGAATCGAACCCACGCTATTAGCTTGGAAGGCTAAAGTTCTACCATTGAACTACACCCGCGTAATTATAAAATCGGGATGACACGATTTGAACATGCGACCCCCTGGTCCCAAACCAGGTGCTCTACCAAGCTGAGCTACATCCCGATATTGATAAAAATAATGGCGCGCCCTGAGAGATTCGAACTCCCGGCCTTTTGATTCGTAGTCAAACGCTCTATCCAGCTGAGCTAAGGGCGCATATATAATTGGAGCGGACGACGGGAATCGAACCCGCGACCCTCGCCTTGGCAAGGCGATGCTCTACCGCTGAGCCACGTCCGCTTATAAGGGATGCGCGTGGAGGGACTTGAACCCCCACGTCAAAGACGCTAGATCCTAAGTCTAGTGCGTCTGCCAATTCCGCCACACGCGCATGTAACAAGTGAGCC